>CAVQVM010000005.1:0-259277 GCA_963717085.1 uncultured bacterium | reverse complement strand
CTCCCGGACGTGAGAAGACGCTAGTGAGCGTCGTCGATCCGGCCTACTCCGACCGCCCGCGCGCCCCGCGAAAAACCCGCGGGAACCCGCGGACAGGCCGTCACGAGGCGGCACCACCGACCCTCCGCACCCCCGTCACCTGCGGTTTTGACACGCAGCGCACAGCTACGAGGCCTCGGGATCGCCCTTACAAGGCAGATGTCGGGGGTTCGAGTCCCTCCGCGCCCACCGAGCCAACCCGGATGCACGAGCACGGCGCCCATGTCGTAGGCGCCGGTCGTGGTTAGTCGCCCGTGGGGACGACGCCGGCAGCGGACATCATCAGCATCACCGTTCGCTGCGGCGCCCGGGTCCGATGTCGGGTCCCCCTAGGAATGTTGAAGCCCTGTTGGGGCTGCAGCGCGACCGTGCGGCCACCCTCGAGGTCGACGAGGAGCTCACCGTCGAGGACGAAGAACAGCTCGTCCTCGTCGTCGTGCTGATGCCAGTGAAACTCGCCCTGAACGATGCCCAGCCGGACGACGGAGCCGTCGACCTGGGTCAGTGTCTGGTTGGACCACTGATCGGTGCTGGCCGTCACCAGGCTCGGCACGTCGATCACGGTCAGGTACCCGAACCGGTTTTCGAGCGAGATGGCGTACTTCTGGCTGTCGGCCATTGGTCGCCTCCTTTTGTGAGCGAGTCGGTGATGAGGCCGAGGGCCGCGGCGATGCCCCGTTCGTCGCGTCGATAGAACGTCCAACGCCCAACCGGTTTGGCCACGACCAGCCCCGCGGCGGCGAGGAGCTCCATGTGCCTGCTCGCCGACGGCTGCGAAATGCCGGCCTTGTCGGCGATGAACACCAGGCACACGCCGTCGTCGACGAGATCGCCGTCGCGTTGAGGCGGGAAGTTCGCCACAGGGTCGGCCAGCCACGCCAGGATCTCCAACCGGCGCTTGCTGCCCAGCGTCTTCATCAGCCGAGACGCATCCATCGACATATCGCTAACAGACTAACAATGGTGGGACCGCGCCCCGCGGCACGCACGGCCAGCCGCAGCGAGTACGTCGGCGTCACGACCCCTACGGACCAACCAGAAGGGCCCTGATGGCGCCGTCCCCGGCTTCCAATGCGCTGCTCCACGTAGTCTGCCGCGGAATCGTGCGTGCGGCATTGCCACCCGAGCGTGCACTCCGGTACTCCACACCCGAGGGCGAAGGCGCCTGGGCGCCCGGCTGGGATCCGGCATACCCCGCTGCGCGCGAAGACGACACCGGCACCGAGCCCGAACGGCAATTGAGCTCGACAACAGTCCAGCGCTCCTCGCCGGACCGGCATCCTGCCCACCAGGCCCCGGCAAATTCCACGAAGCGTGTCGTCGACTAGCCCGCCGCCACCGCTCCAGATTTCAGGCTGGCCACGGTGATGGGCGACGCGCGGCACCGCATTCCCACGAGCTGCGGCGGGGCTTTGCCCGCCCGAGGGCTACGCCTGGCCGGCTCGAGCGGTGGCGCCGACCTCGGCCAACCCGTGAACGAGCGCCTCGATGTCGCTGTCATCGTTGTACGCATGGAGTGATACGCGGAGGCACCCGTTCCGGTCACTGCAGATGACGCGGTGCTTGGCCGCCAGGAACCGCTGCACGGTCCCAGACGACAGCGTCGGGTGCGTCAGCGCGACGATGTGGCCGCTGGAGGCGGGGTCGGACAGGTCACGGAAGGGCGACCAGCCGAGCGCTGCCACTCGCTCGACGAGACTCGTCGCCAAGCTCCGAGCGTGCGCCTGGATGCGGCGGGGATCGAGATCGGACAGCATCGTGATGGACTCGCACAGTCCGACCGCTGACGCGTAGGCGATCGTGGACATCTCGAAGCGCCGCGCGTCTGCGGCTAGCGACAGCGACATGGCGTCGAACGCGAACGGGTGCTCCGTTCCCTTCCACCCGACCAGCTGCGGTGTCTCGTCCACTAGTTCGGCATCCAACGCGAACAGTGCAGCGCCACCATGAGACGAGAGCCACTTGTACCCGCTGCAGACAACGGCGTCAGCGTCCCAGCTGGCCATGTCCACCGGCGCGGCGCCTGCGATCTGGGTGGCATCGACGATCACCCGCGCTCCCGCCTCGTGGGCGCGATCGGCCACCGCTCGAACGTCGACCTTGGTTCCCGTGCCGTACTGGATCGCGCTGAAGCACACAGCAGTCGTGGTCTCGTCGATGGCGTCGACGAGACAGGCCGTCAGGTCTTCACCCCGGCGGTCGTCGACGGTGGCGATGTGAGTCGGGGACCGTTGCGCCGCCAACAGCCACGGGTATGAAACGCTTGGGAAGTCCGAGGACACGAGCACGACAGAGGCGTCGATCGTGCCGACGAGCGCGGCCGCTTGCCCCAGTGCTTCGCTCGCACCCCCGGTGATGGCCACCGAAGCTGGCGGGGTACCCAACAGCGAGGCCGCGGCCAGACGAAGCTGGTCGAGTACGCGTAGCTCCTCCTCGTCGGATAGCCGCAGGTTGCCGTACTGGGCCACCTCCGACATGAACCGGAGCATCGCCGACATGCTTCGCGTCGGATCAGTCCAAGCGCGGCCTGGTTCAGGTAGACGCAGCTGTCAGGGCTGCGTACTCGCTGCGAGCGATGAGGCTGTCCATGTCTCAGCGAAAGCAATATCCCACGGCAAGGACCGTCGGACCGAACGGCAGCGGTGCCGGAAGGCGCTCACGTGCGTGTCCACGAGTCGGAGGTCGGGGGCGAACACGTGTTGAACGCGGCCTGCGAGCCTAGCCTCGGGCCGACCGGACGCCAGTCGAGCCGATGGCGCCTGCCCCAGTGCTCGAGGACGAAGTCTCCGCCGGACGCGAGCCGCGGGGCCATCACCGTTGAGGTTCAACGGACTTGCCTGACGCCCGTCGGCCGAGGTCACGGGACTAGGTGCCACCCGACGGCAGCAGCCGTCACGGCCGCTCGGAGAGTCGAGTCCCCGTTCCGAAAGCCCAGGTCACCGACCTGGGCTTCGCTCAGAGCACCGATTCTGGAGCGCCCAGGCCGGTTGTAGACCTAGGACCGGATCGCCGCCCTGTGTGATGCAAGGCGGCGTCGTCGACGTCGTTATGGGTGGGTAAGCGACGACTGGGCCGGGCACGGATCCGTCGTTACACGCGCGTGCACGCGTCGCCCAGGCAGTATGCGGCTCGCGATCGCGCGCAGCGCGCCGCCTGCCTCGGGCGCGATGCCCTCACAGCTCAGCAGCCCGGGGTCCCCGGCCTGTCAGGAGGGTTTGGCCGCGGTAGCGATGAGGGCTGGGGCGGCGAACCTGACCCGCCCGGCCTCGTCGGTGTATTGGGCAAGGACCGTGAGGGCCTCGGTCAGCAGTCGCTCGTAGGTGGGGTCGTCGATGAGCTCGGCCAGGGTCCAGCCGCGGATGTCGGTGTGGACCCAGGCTGCGGATCGACTCGAAGCGGGCGGTGCCTTGGTGGCGTGTCACGGCCGCGTCGGGGAAGACGTCGGCGAGCAGTTCGGCCACGACCTTCGCGGTACCCAGGGTGAACGGCGCCAGCAACGCGTCGGCCGCCTCGTCGCTCACCACCCGACGCAGCAGGTCGACCATCGAGGCGTAGCCCGGGCTCTCCTCGACCGCCGACCAGGTGGCGATGGCTACCGTTCCGCCCGGACGAAGCACCCGGGCCATCTCACGAAGCCCCTGGCGCTGGTCGTCGAAGTACATGACCGCGAACTGGCAGAGCACCCGGTCGAAGCGCCCGTCGTCGAAGGGCAGGCGCTCGGCCACACCTTGTCGCCAGGTGACCGGTTCGAGAGATCGGGCCGCGACCGCCAGCATGCCGTCGTTGCGGTCGAGACCGACGACCTCGCCGGTGGGACCGACACGTCGGGCGGCGGCCCTGGCCACCACGCCGGTGCCGCAGCCGACATCGAGCACGGCGTCGCCGGCCGCTACCCCGGCGGCGTCGAGCATCGGCGCGGCCCACTGCCCGAACAGGGCCGGGACGAAGAACTCCTCGTAGACCTCGGCCGCGGCGGCGGCCACCTGCCCTCGTGCTGCGTCCGTCGTCGCCATGACACCGATGATCCGCGGCGGAACCCGACGCATCTAGCGCGAAAACGAACTCGACACCGCTGCGCCGTTGGAGCGACGCTGGGCGAGTGGCAACCTACCGCCAGTACTGCCCGGTGGCCCGGGCCGCCGAGATTCTGGCGGAGCGGTGGAGCCTGCTCATCGTCCGCAACCTGCTGCTGGGAGCGACCACCTTCACCGACGTCGCCAAGGGCGTGCCCTACATGTCGCGCTCCATGCTGATCAAACGGTTGCGCGAGCTCGAACACAACGGCGTCATCGTCGCCACGCCCAAGTCGAACGGCCGGGGCTCGACCTACGCCCTCACCGACGCCGGTCGCGATCTCACCGGGGTGGTCGAGGACCTGGCGGCATGGGCCGAGCGGTGGGTCGACGTGCGCACCGAGCACACAGATCCCGGCTTCGCCCTGTGGGTCTGGTGCAAGGTGCAGCTCAACCGCGACGCCCTCCCCGACGAGCGTGTGGTGGTCGCCTTCCGTTTCCCCGACGAGCGGGCCGGGAACCGGCGGTTCTGGCTGCTCGTCGAACGCGGCGATGCCGAGGTCTGCCTGACCGACCCCGGCGGCGAGCCGGCCGCGGAAGTCGTCGCCCGCTCCGGTGCTTTTGTCGACTGGCACCGCGGCGTCCTCTCCTGGAGGAAGCCGTCCGGTCCGGCGCCATCACCGTGCACGGTCGACGCGCCATCGTGCGCGCTCTGCCCACCTGGAACGTCGGCGAGCCCCACGTCGACCCCGTCAACGCCTGATCGGGCCGACGACTCCGATCCACCGCTGCACCGACCGCAACCGAACGAGTCAGACGGCGCGGTGGCGCGGATCCCTCGACCGAACAGGTCGACTGCTCCACTGGCGCGAGCGCACATATTAGGAGTTCCGCGTGCATCCTCGACCCCGCCGGGGCGCTCCGAACGAGGCGACAGAACTACAGCCTGGTGGGCCTCGGGTGGCCTCCGCCGAACCCAGGGTGCTTCACGCAGATCGGCCCGCGGTGTCAATGACGGGCACTCTTTGGATCGCGTCCTCCTGAGGCTTTCCCAGCCGAACGTGGGCCGGGCTACATCTCCGTGCAGTCGCAGACCCATTCGTGGCTCCCGACGCTGAAGCTGGTCATCACGACGCTCATGGTGAACCGCGGACCCATGGGGGCCGGCGAACGAATCCATGACTTCCTTAGTCCGCGACCCGAGCGTCGGCCTGAGGCCGACGAGTTGCGCTTCTGAGCAGGCAGCGGTTACGACGAGCTCGCTCGGCCAGCGTGCCCAGGCGGAAGCCGGAGCGGGTGGGACTCCGACGCTGTGCAGGTGGGCTAGCCGGCGGCGGCAGCACGGTTCCGGGTGCTGCTCGGACGGGTCGTACGCACAGGCTGGTCCGGCCACTCGCCCTGGCGCACCCGGTCGCGAACAGGATCACCGCCGTGACGAAGCCGTCCGCTGGACCTCATCGGGTAGCTGGTCCGTGCGGCGACCGGCCCCGGATGGACCGGTGCGCAACGCGCGCCGCCCCTGACCCATAGGCCGAGGGGCGGTTAGCCTCCGCTGGTGTGACGACCTCGGAAGACCGCCAGAAGCTCGCTGAGACGATCAAGCGCCACCTCGAGATTGAGGACAGGATCCTGCAAGCTCTGCGTAGCGCCGAGCTTCCGCCTCCGGATGAGTTCAAGGCCTTGGTCAGGGAGCAAGACGAGTTGAGCGGCACGATCAACGAGCTGAGCGAGAAGTCGTTCACCTGAACGTGAGACGGCCCGCCGGCGGGGAGGGGTCAATTCCGGCGGACCGTCGGCTCGTCCGCCACCCGAACAGCTCCAGGTCAACCGGCCCTCCCGGTATGAGGCGGATACCGTCGTCCAATGGGGCACGTCCGAGCGGATCGTCACCGAGACCGAGACTGAAGCCGAGGAGAAGCGATGAGCCGCCCGGACGACGCGGAGACCGATGCTCAGTACGACGAGATCATCGAGCGGATCAAGCGCCAGCACGACGAGATCATCGAGGCGACCCCTTGGCTGGGAGCCCAGACAATCGACGAGCTCGAGCGGGCCCGGGATGCCCGCATCCGAGCCATCGAGGAAGGCCGGAAGCGTGCGGGCCGCTGGGGGGATAGGCCCAGAGGCTAAGCGGCGTCTGCGGCTGTCGACTGAGGCACGCCAGCCCGCCTGTGGGCGATGCGAGGGCGGTCGTACCTAACAGCGGGTTGGAGCAAACACGCCGGCGTCCGCTTCGCCTGCCGCCGGCTCCTGGTGCTACCACACGGACCCGAAGTTCGGCGGCGACGCGCTGCTCTCCCTGTTCACCGGTCTCGACCACGCCACCCAGGCGGCGTGCGCAGCCGTCGAGATGCGCCAGGAGCTGCGCAACGCAGTCCGGGGCGCAACGTCGCTCGGGCGGCTCGCACTCCGGATGTCGGCGGGGGTGGAGTCCGGCGCCATCCACCTGTTCCTCGTGGGCGATGCCCACCACGAGCTGGTCATCGCCGGCCCCGTCGCCACCGCGACCACCGAGCTCGAGCATGCGGCGCTGGCGAGCGAGATCGTGGTCGGCCCCGCCACCCGCGCCGCACTTCCGCGGCAGGCGGCAGAGCGCCCCCGTGGGCCGGGCCACGTGCTCCGGTGGCGGAAGCCGCCGATCACGCCGCCCGAGCCAAGGGTCCGCCCGACCGCAGACGGCAAGGACCTCGAACGCCATGTACCGGTCGCTCTGCGCCAGGTGCTGAGTGCCGGGCCCGATCCCGAGCACCGCACCGCCACGGTCGCGTTCGTGCGCTTCTCCGGCACCGACCGCCTCGTCGCCGAGGCGGGGCCTCCCGCCACGGCGGAGGTGATCCACCGCCTGATCACCGCCGTCCAGCAGGCGGCCGAGCGCGAAGGCGTCACGATCCTGGCCACCGACGTCGACACCGACGGGGGGAAGATCATCCTCGTCACCGGGGCGCCGGCGACCAACGTCGACGATGAGGGTCGGATGCTCCGCTGCCTGCGGACGGTTGCCGGCACTCCGTGCCCGCTCACGCTCCGCACCGGCGTCAACCGTGGCCACGTGTTCGCCGGCGAGATCGGCCGGGGCGAGCGTTGGCGCACCTACACGGTGATGGGTGACACCGTGAACCTCGCCGCCCGGCTCGGCGCCGCGGCACCCCCTGGCGCGGTCTATGCGACCCGGCAGGTCGTCGACGGGTCGCACACGGCCTTCGCCGTGACCGGTACCCCGCCGCTAACGCTCAAGGGGCTGTCGGCACCGGTGACCGCGTACGCGCTCGGCGACGAGATCGGCCAGCGCGACATGTCGGTCCGCGCCGAGATGCCGTTCACGGGCCGCGGCGCGGAGCTCGCCCGACTGGTCGCCATGATCAACGGGCTCGACGACGGTCACGGCGGCGCCGTGACGGTCACGGGTACCGCCGGGGTCGGCAAGAGCCGCCTGGTCCACGAGGCGCTCGCCCGTGCCCAGGTAGAGCACCTCGTGTTGCGCGCCGAGCCGTACCGGGTCGCGACCCCCTACCGCCCCTGGCGCGACGCGCTGCGCGGTGCACTCGGCGTCGAGCGGGCCGACGGTGCTGCGATGGCCCGCCAGCTCCGCGCCCGGGTCACCGCCCTCGACTCCACTGTCCTGCCGATGCTGCCGCTCATCGGCGACGTCACCCACATCCCCGTCCCGCCGACCGACGAGGTCGACGCGATCGCCGGTCCGTTCCGCCAAACGCGCACGGCCGAAGTGGTCGAAGCCCTCCTCGCGGCGACCTACCGGACGCTGCTCGTCCTGGTGGTCGAGGACGCCCACGGCGTCGACGAAGCCACGTCGCTGTTGCTCGACCGGCTGGCAATCGACGCCACCCCACGGCACCCATGGCTCGTCGTCAGCGTGCGGCGACCGGAATCCGGCGGGTTCGTGCCGTCCGCGGGCGAACGGATCGCGCTCCACCCGCTGCTGCTCGCGGAGGCCCGCCGGCTGGCCGAGCTGGTCACGAGCGCGGCCCCGTTGCGTCCCCATGACATCGAGCGCATCGTGGCGCAAGCGGGCGGCAACCCGCTTTTCCTGGAGGAGATCCTCCGGATGGCACGGGACACGGGGACGATCGACGCCCTCCCGCGATCGCTGGAGGCCGTCGTGGGGGTCCAGATCGACGCCCTCGCCCCGATGGCCCGCAGACTCCTGCGCTACGCCGCAGTGCTCGGTGGCAGCTTCCGCCGCGACATCTTCGACCAGGTCGTCGCGGCCGATGGCCTGAGCGCCGACGCGGCGACACGCGAGGCGCTCGAGGAGTTCTTCGAACCGTCCGACGATCGGCTCCGGTTCCGGCACGACGTGGTGCGGGACGTCGCCTACGAGGGCCTGCCCTACGGGCGCCGGCGGGAGCTGCACCGGTCGGCGGCGCAGATCCTGACCAGGGCTGCTCGCGACTCGCCCGAGACGGTCGCCGACCTGCTCGCCGTCCACTACACGCGTGCTCGGGACCATGCGCTCGCCTGGCAGTACGGCGTCATCGCCGGCGACCGGGCCCGCGAGGCCTATGCCAATCCCGAGGCCGCGGCCAACTACGTGCTGGCGCTAGACGCCGCCCGCCGGGTGCCCGACATCTCGGACGACGACCGAGCCAGCGTGCTGACCCATCTCGGCGACGTGCGGGAGCAGGACGGCGAGTTCGCCGACGCCCTCGATGCCTATCGCCAGGCCACCCGCCTACGGCGGCGCGAGCCTCTGGGCCGGGCCCGACTCGCGCTCCGGCGGGCACGGGCCCGCGAACGCATGGGGAGCTACTCCGTCGCCCTTCGGGAGACGACGGCCGGCCTGTCCGCTCTCGACAACGACGTCGGCCCGGCCGACGGTGCAGAAGGTGCCAAGCTGTGCGCCCAGCTCGTGGTGTTCAGCGCGGTCGTGCGCCAAGCTCAGGAGAGGCCGCGAGTCGCACGCGCCCTCGCAGGACGCGGCGTGGACATGGCCCGCGCTGCCGGCGACCAACGGGCGCTCGCCCGCGGGTACATGGTGCTCGACTGGGCCCAACGGGCCTCGGGCGAGCCCCACCACGAGAGCTACAGCGAGATGGCGTTGGCGCTCTACGAGGAGATCGGCGACACGACGGGCGTGGCGGGCTGCACCACGAACCTGGGCACGGAGCGCTACTACGAGGGCCGCTGGGACGAGGCCGCGGAGCTGTACGAGCGGTCTCGCGCGGCCTTCCTGCGGATCGGCAACGCCGTGCAGGCGGCGATATGTGGGGCCAACATGGGCGAGCTGCTGGTCAGCCAGGGCAGGCTCGACGAGGCCGAGCCGGTGTTGCGCGACGCAGGCCGGGTGCTCCGGGCCTCGGCGTTCGTCGACGGGGCCACCTTCGCGGAGCAGCAGCTCGGTCGGCTGCTGGCGCGGCGCGGCGATACCGACGCGGCCATCGAGGTGCTGGGCGCGGTGCACGCCGAGCTCGATGCCCTCGGCCAGACGATGACCGCCTTCGAGGCGGCCCTCCACCTGGCGGACGCCTACACCGACCGCGGCGATCCACTAGTCGCGCTGGACATCCGCGACGCCGCCGCGGCGCGGGCAGGCGCAGACGCCGCCCACCTCGACGCGCACGACGCCCTCGTGCGCGGACGGGCCCTCGCCGCCCTCGGCCGCCTCGACGAGGCGGCCGGCGTGGTAGCCGGCGGTGTGTCGGCCGCACGGCAAAAAGCGCTGGCGTACGAGCTCGACCTGCTCGTCCGCCTCTCGTGGGACGTCGACGATCAGCGGATCACGCGCGGGTCATTGACCCCGTAGAAGCCCTCGGTGACCTGGATCAGCCCGGTGCCGGCGGGCACCACGGCCTGACTCGACAGGCACCACACCTCGCCGGACGGCAGCTCGGGGGCAGCAGGTGTACCGCCACACCACACGGCGTCCCGGGCCCCCGATCCGGTATCGATCTGCGTCGTCCGTGCCACCGGGTATGTCGCGGTCTCCGGCAGCCACCCGATGGTCAGCCTGAACTGCGGCCGGAGGTGCGCCTGCGCGGTCAGGTCCTTGCCGAGGAAGACGAACTGCGTCTCGCCCTCGACGCCGCTGTCGAGCGCGTAGATCACCGCCACGCAGTCCGCGGGGTCGCCTTCGAGGTTGTCGAGTCGCTCCACGGTGGCGGACGGGTTGCCCGGGCCGCCCGTGGACGCCTGGTCCCCGCAGCCGAGCACCCCGTCGGCCCCCACGAGGTGGAAGAGCGAGTCGCTGGTGCCCAGCGTCTCGCCGAGCCCTCCGGGCGCCGGGGCCGTGCCCTCCGCCCCACCGGCGAGCGAGAAGCCGCCGTTCGGCGTGGACGGATCGACTCGCAGCAGCAGGCGGTCGAACAGCAAGGGAGCCGCACCCGGCGCGGGGATCACCCATCGGTAGTTGTCGTCGGTGCCCGAGTCGGGCCCCGAGTCTGACAGGAGGCCGGTGTCGAGGGTCTCGACGCCAGCCAGCTCGGATCCCTGGTAGAGCTCCGCGCGCACGGTCGCGTCGAACTTGCCCTCGATGTCGAGCTCTGCGCGGTCCATGAACATGCCACTCAGCGGGCCGGCCAGCGTCAGACTGAGCGACTGGCCGGTGCCGTTTACCTGCCCGCATGGCTGGCCCTGGCCTTCGCCGCCGACCCGAACGCCGAGCCCGTCGGCCACGAGGCCGACGCGCCCGTTCGCCGGCCCGGCCTGGACCGCCATCACCCCGCTCGTCGTCGCGGCGCACTGGGAGACCGAGATCGGCGCCGGGATGCCGGGGGTGTAGCCGCCGGATCCGTCGGGCGCATCGAACCGGAAGTAGTCGGACGGCCCGAGATGCAGCCGCACCACCCCCCCGTCGGGCAAGGACGACGTCGTGACGTCGGGGCTCTGCACCGGTGACGTCGACCCCGGCAGCGCGACCACTGCGCTGACCGACAGCAGGGACGCACCGATCGCGATCGCACTACGCGGCCAGATCGTCATGGGACCCGCCTCCGCCCCCCGGGTGTCCGTTCCGGGGGCTCGCCAGCGACCATACGGGCCTCGGCGCCGGAATGACAAGGTCCACGGCACGCAGGGAGCGAGTCCCTGCGCGCCCACCGAATCATCGGGGGCTTCGCCGTCCTGCGGGGCACGATGATGGGATCGTGTCCATTCCCCTCGAGCGCAGCGTTCGGGTCTCGACGCTGGAGCTGTTCTTCGACCTCGTCTTCGTCTTCACCATCACCCAGCTGACTGGGCTGCTCGTGGAGGGCGTCGAGGGGGGGGGGGGGGGGGGGGGGGGGGGGGGGGGGGGGGGTGTTTTGTGGGGGGGGGGGGGGGCGGGGGGGGGGGGGGGGGGGGGGGGGGGGGGGGTGGGGGGGGGGGGGGGGGGGGTGGGGGGGGGGGGGGGGGGGGGGGGGGGGGGGGGTGTGGGGGTGCGTGGTTTTTTTTTTTTTGTGGGGGCGTCTTGCGGGGGGCGGGGGGGGGGGGGGGGCGGGGGGGGGTGGGGGGGGGGGGGTGGGGGGGGGGGGGGGGGGGTGGAGGGGGGGGGGTGGTCGGGGGGGGGGGGGGGGGGGGGGCGCGGGGGGGGTCGGGGGCGCGCGCGAGGTCGAAGGGAGGGGGCGGGTTGGGGGGGTCCCTCGGCTGGGGGGGGGGGGGGGGGGCGGGGCGGCGGCTCGCCCTGTCGCGTTCGGTATGGCACTATCATCTCCATCGCCCGTGGCCGCCGGCCTGAGAAGGCGATCGAGCATCCCTGGGATCCGTCCGATGCGTGGACCGCCGTCGCCCTCGCCGCGGGCGTGGCCGCGTTCGTCGCCTGCGAGGTCGGCTTCCGGCGGACCTTCGGCATCACGCGCAGCCAGGTCAGGCTCGCCGCGGCCCTGGCGGTGCTCACGACGATCCCGCTCGGCACCGAGATCGGCGCGCTCGCACAGGTCAGTGCCCTGACGGCGATCATGGCGGCAGCGCTCACGGCCGAGGGCTGGTGGCAGGCCGTGGCCGGTCGCGGATCGGGCCGGGCGCCGACCACGGCGGTCGAGCAACACCGACCGCAGTAGTCGAGACGTGCGCGGCGTGCCTAGAAGGCGGATGCCGGGGGCTCGGGTCGTTCCGCGCCCACGGGTGGCCTCTGCTGGTCCAGCGCCTCTTGCGCGGCGGCACGGGCGATCGCGTACTGCTGCGCCGCGGCCTGCTGCTCGGCGTACTCGCGCGCCGCAGCCTCGCGGGCGGAGCGCTCGTCGGCATGCTGCCAGTCGACGGAACGTTGGGCCGCCATGTCGGCCTGCGCCCGAGCCCGGCCGGCCTCCCGTTGCTGGCGCTGCAGCTTGCCGGTCAGCCACCGGTGCACCCCGTCGACGAGCAGGGCGATGACGAAGTACACGATCGCCGCCACCAAATAGGAGAAGTCGAGCACCGACGAGCCACCGACGTCCTGCGGCGGGAAGATGCCGCGGAACGGGCGCATGGCGCGGTCGGTGCTGCGGTACACCCACTCGACGAACGACGCGTCGGGGTTGGCGCCGGCGAGATGGAGGAAGAACGCGGTCGTCAACAGGATCCCGGTGACGAGGGCGAAGGCGTAGACGATCCACACCACGACCCGCGCCACCTTGAGCAGCACCGACAGGGGTGAATGCTCGTACTCCTCGGCTCGCCGCTGGTACTCCTGAACTGTCGGGTCATCGGCAGCGGTCATCGGCGACAGTCAACCACAGCGGCGGGGTTGCCGAGCGTGATCGCCGGGGTGCGTCAGGCGGCGAAGAACTCGACGAGCACCGGCGTGATGGCCGTTGGGTCGACGTTGTGGGGTTGGCCTTCCAACGTGCGGCGCTTGGAGCACCGGACGGCGCTCGCGACGGCGTCCGCGGAGCGGCTCATCCACGGGCTCGTCGCGCCGTCGATCACGAGCGTTGGCACGTCGACGTTGGCCAGCCGGGCCGCTCTTGGGTCAGGCCGGTGCCGTCACCGATCCAGCACCCGGTCACCCAGGTCGGGAAACACCTTGGCCACCTTGGCCAGTAGGTAGTCGCCGTAGGTCCCGGTGAGCTCGTGGACGTTGGCGCCGTCCCACCGCGGCGCCGACGGCGCCGGTGACGGCCTTCCCTCCAGCGGCAGGGCCCCGATCTCGGCATCCCAGGACGGATCGAAGAAGAACGCGAACGACACCCGGCCCGCCCGGCCTGGGTTGCGCACCCGGTGTGGGGTCGAGCGGTAGAGCCCGCCGGTCATCCGCTCCAGCATGTCGCCCAGGTTGCAGACGAACGACCCGGGGATCGGCGGCGCTGCGGTCCAGCCCGCGGGCGTGCGCACCTCCAGGCCACCAGTGTCGTCCTGGCGGAGGATCGTCAGCAGCCCGTAGTCGGTGTGCTCGGCCACACCCCACGGCCGCTCGGCGCCCGGCGGCCCGTCGGAGTCGGTCGCGACGGCCGGCGGGTAGTGGAAGATGCGGAACAGCACGGTCGGATCGGCGGTCAGGTGGGTGGCGAACCAGTCGTCCGCGAGTCCCAGAGCCCGCGCGACGGCCGACGCCAGCAGGTGACCGAGGTCGGTCATCGCCGCCATGTAGGCGAGGACCGCGTCGCCCAGGCCGGCCGGGCGCGCCGGGAAGAGGTTGGGCCCGTGCAGCGGAACACCGGAGGTGACCCGCGGATCGTCCGGCGCCAACTCGGCGCCGAAATAGATGCCCTCCTTGCGGTCCGGCCTCCCCGACGTCAGCTCGCCCCCGACGGGGAACCAGCCCCGCCATGCGCGCCCGCCCCCGGCCATGGCGATGCGGGCCTTCTCGTCGTCCGGGAGGCCGAAGAACTCCCGGGACAACGCTTCGAGGCGGCCCTGCAGGTCCTCGTCCACGGCGTGGCCGACGACGTAGAAGAAGCCCACGTCGCGGCAGGCGGCGTCGAGCTGGCGCGCCGCGTCGTCGCGGGCCGCGCCGCCGCCCCGCAGAGCCGAGACATCGACTACCGGTAGGCCGACCACAGGCCACATGTCTATCGACTTGCGGGACTCAGCGGACGTTCAGGTTCGGCGTGCCACGATCCCGACAGTCATGGCCACCCGCATCGGTGGCCCGCAGCTTTGGTTGCACGGAAAGGCGACGACCATGTTCGTTGGCAAGCGAGCCATTCCCCTTCAGCTGGCGGTTACCGCCGCGGCTGTCGCGCTGGTGGCCCTCCCGGCGTGTGGTGGCGACGACTCCACGAACACGGCCGGCGGAGGCGGGTCGACCACGACGGCGGCAGCCCCGGTGATCGACCCCGGCGACGGCGGCAACTACCAGCCCGAGATCGACCCGAACAACTTCGTCGACGTGATCGACAATCCCTACCTGCCGTTCCCGGTCGGCGCGTCGTGGACCTACGAGGGGACCGAGGACGGCGAGACGGAGAACGTCAAGGTCACGGTCACGCCCGAGCGCAAGGAGATCATGGGCATCTCCGCAACTGTCGTGCGCGACACCGTGAGCACGGGCGACGGTGAAGTCGTCGAGGACACCTACGACTGGTACGCGCAGGACCGCGACGGGAACGTCTGGTACCTGGGTGAGGACAGCACCGAGTTCGAGAACGGCAAGCCCGTGGGCACGTCGGGCTCGTGGGAGGCCGGGGTCGACGGCGCCCTGCCGGGGATCGTGATGCAGGCGCATCCCGAGGCCGGGCAGGCCTACCGGCAGGAGTACTACGTGGGGGAGGCCGAGGACCTGGCGGAGGTGGTCCAGCTCGATGCGACCGAGAGCGTGCCCTTCGGCGACTTCGACCAGCTCGTCGTGATCAAGGAGTGGAACCCCCTGGAGCCCGACGTCGTCGAGGAGAAGTACTTCGCCCCGGGCGTGGGGTTGGTGCTCGAGGTCAAGACCGAGGGCGGCGACGGGCGGAGCGAGCTGACCGAGTTCACCGCTGGCGGCTGACGGGGCCGATCAGCCGGTGAGGCCGACCGGGCAGGACACGCCGGTGCCGCCGAGCCCGCAGTAACCCATGGGATTCTTGTGGAGGTACTGCTGGTGGTAGTCCTCGGCGTACCAGAACTCGCCGGCGTCGGCGATCTCGGTCGTGATCGTGCCGTAGCCGGCGGCCGTCAGCTCGCGCTGGTAGGCGTCGCGGCTCTCTTCGGCGGCCTTGCGCTGGACGTCGTTGGCGACGCCGATCCACGACCGGTACTGCGTGCCCCGGTCGTTGCCCTGGCGCATGCCCTGCGTCGGGTCGTGGCTCTCCCAGAACACCCGCAGCAGCTCCTCGTAGCTGACCCGTGCGGGGTCGAACACCACCAGCACGGCCTCGACATGGCCCGTCCGCCCGGAGCAGACCTCCTCGTACGTGGGGTTGGGCGTGAACCCGCCGGCATAGCCCACGGCGGTGGTGTAGACGCCCTCGACCCGCCAGAAGTCCCGCTCGGCGCCCCAGAAGCAACCGAGGCCGAACTCCGCCCGCTCGAAGCCCTCGGGGAACGGGCCCTCGAGCGGCGTGCCCAGCACGGCGTGGGTGGTGGGCACCTGGATGATGCGGTGGTCGCGCCCGGGCAACGCGTCGCCGGCCTCGGGCACGCGCTGCTTGTCGCGTCCGAACAACATGGGATCGAGCGTACCGGAGCGGTCCGATTCTCCGGCAGGCCTCCGTCGATTGGGGTTGGGTTGGCGGGTGCGGGCCGGCTCAAGTCAGGCCAGCGAGCCGCAGCATCGACGGTGGCACGGCGTCGTCGCCATCGGCGAGCAGCGCAGCACGCTCGACGTTGACGACGTCGTGCTCGCGGTCCCGCCAGTCGTCCCACGGCCCCGTCCCCAGGCGGCCAACGTCGCCCCTGGCGGCCACGCAGGCCCGGAGGTAGCCCTGAAGGGCGCGCACCTCTTCCTCCCCGCCGATCGGCCCGTGGCCCGGCACCACCAGGGGCGCCAGCTCGGCCAGCCGGTCGAGCTCGTCGGCCCAGCGGGCGGGGTCGCCCTGCCAGCACAGGGGGGCGGTGCCGAAGCTGCACATGGCGCCCGCGAACAGGATCTGAGCCCCGGGCACCAGGGCCACCAGGTTCTCGGCCATCTGCCCGCCGGTGGTCAGGACGGCGACGGCCGCGGTGAGCTGGACGTCGGACGCCACCACGTGGCTCACCGGGCGTGTCACGGCGTCGTCGAACGAGGCGGCGTGATCCGGGTACAGCGCCCGCCAGCTGTCGGTGTTGGGCGGCTGGTCGAGGTGGACGCTGGCCTGCGGGCTGCCGTAGACGGCCGCCAGCTTGAACCGTGCGGTCCCCCCGGCCTGCTCGATGCTGCTGCCCGTGAGGACCGCCCGCCGAACGGGCAGGCGCAGTTCCTCGACAGCACCCGCGAACGGCTCGTACTGGTCCGGAGTCATCAGGGTGTCGATCACCGTCACGCCGTCGGTGTCGACCACCGCCCCGGCATTGGGCCGGCCTCGCCTGCCCGGGACCTGGAGCCAGGCGTAGACGCCGGCGTCGAGCAGATCGAGCGGCACGCCGGCCGAGCGTACGTGACGGCCACCGCCCGTCACTGGTGGGCACTGGTGGACCCTCAGGGAGTCATCGTGGTGTCTCGCCGGGGGTGTGGGCGCATGCGAGGGACTACATTGCGGCACGGACAGGAGTTTGGGTGACGGCAGGCGGGCGAGCAGCGACCAACGCCAGACCACCGCGGCGCGCGCGGCCGCCGGGCCTGGAACCGACGCGTTCCCGGGCGGCCGGCTCGGCGACGCGCCGGGGCGGGGAATGATGGCACGGCCCGCGCCGGGCGCCGACCGGTCGGTGGCGATCCTCGAGCTGCTCGCCGCGCACCCCGGCGATCGGTTCACGCTCTCCGAGGTCGCCCGCCGGTGCTCCCTGAACAAGGCGACCGCCCATGCCTTGCTCGCGGCGCTGAGCCAGCGCGGCGTCCTGCTGCGCCATCCCGACGAGAAGCGCTACTCGCTGGGCCCCCGCCTGGTCGAGATCGGCGCCGCGGCCCAACGGGGCTACACCGCCATCGACTTCGCGCCTGCGGCGCTCGATCGCCTGTCGGTGGCGACGGGTCGGTGGTCCCGTGCATTCGCCCGCCGGGACGACCGCGTCGCCGTGGTCGCCCAGGCCCGCGCCCCGGCGGACGTCGACCCGCAGGATCCGGTGACGCTGCCCCTCACCCCTCCGTTGGGTGCCCTGTGGATGGCGTGGTCGGACCGGCCGACCGTGGAGGCGTGGCTGGCGCGGGCGGCGGCCGCCGATGCCGTGGGCCCGTCGCAGGCCGCCCTGCCCGCGATCCGACGCGCCGGGTACGCAGTGACCCGGGCGTCGCCGGAGCTGCGGCTCCTGTCGCGGCCGGTCCTGCCCGCCGGGCGCGCCACGACAGCGGCCGATCGCCGCCAGCGCCGGCCCACGGCCGACGAGGTCCGCGCGTTGCTGGCGGCGATCGGGCGCCAGCACCTACTGCTCACGAACGCCGACGACGCCGGCACCTATCGGATCGCCGACGTTGCGGCGCCCGTGTTCGACGCGTCAGGGACCGTGGCGCTGGCGGTCGCCGTGTCGGGGCTGGACGACGGCGACCTGCGCGGCACCGAGATCCGGGAGCTCGGCGCAGGGGTGGCGGCGACGGCCGACGCGCTCACGGCCGCCCTGCGGGGACGACGCCCCGAGCGTCCGGAGCCCGGCACCACCTGAGGCGGTCACCCAACCGCACCAAGACATTGGGAACCGGCCCCGGCGGGCCTACCGTCAATCCCATGGCACCCGCATCCACGGCCGCCCGCGCCGGGTCCGACTACATCCCCCCGCTGGCCGACGTGCGCTTCGTCCTCGAGAACGTCGTCGACCTGGCCGGCTTGGCCGCCCTGCCCGGCTACGAGCACGCCGACCCCGACACCGTGTTCGGAGTCCTCGAGGAGTCCGGGCGCCTGTTCGCCCAGGAGTTCGCTCCTCTCAATCGCGTGGGCGACGCCCAGCACAGCCGCCGCCACGACGACGGGAGCGTGACGATGCCCGAGGGCTTCGCCCGCGCCTACCGCCGCTACGTCGAGGGCGGCTGGGCCGGGGTGCCGTTTCCGGTCGACTACGGCGGCGGGGGCTTCCCCTGGCTGGTGGCGGTGGCCATCCAGGAGATGCTGACCGCCGCCAACATGGCCTTCTCGCTCTGCCCGTTCCTGACGCAGGGCGCGATCGACATGGTGTTGCGGTACGGCTCGGAGACCCAGCGCGAGATGTTCCTGCCCAAGATGATCACCGGCGAGTGGACCGGCACCATGAACCTCACCGAGTCCAACGCCGGATCCGACGTCGGAGCGCTCACCACCAAGGCCGTCCCCGCCGAGGATGGCACCTGGCGCATCACCGGCCAGAAGATCTTCATCAGCTACGGCGAGCACGACCTCGCCGACAACATCGTGCACCTCGTGCTCGCCCGGGTGCCCGGTGCGCCGCCCGGTACCAAGGGCATCTCCTGCTTCCTCGTCCCCAAGTTCCTCGTGGCCGACGACGGCTCCGTCGGCGCGCGCAACGCCGTGCAGTGCGTGTCGATCGAGAAGAAGATGGGCATCAACGCCAGCCCCACCTGCGTGCTCGCGTACGACGGCGCCGTCGGCTACCTCATCGGTGAGCCCAACGAGGGCATGCGCTACATGTTCACGATGATGAACAACGCCCGGCTGTCGGTGGGCCTGGAGGGACTGGCACTGGGTGAGCGCTCCTACCAGCAGGCGGTGGTGCACGCCCGCGAGCGGCGCCAAGGGCGGGCCCCGGGGGCCGCGGCCGGCGAGTCGTCGCTGATCGTCGATCATCCCGACGTGCGCCGCATGCTGCTCACGATGCGGGCGCAGATCGAGGCCCTGCGGTGTGTCGCGTACCTGAACGCGGAGTGCCTCGACCTGGCGCGGCTCCACCCGGATCAGGACGTGCGCACCTGGCGCCAGGAGCTGGCCGACCTGCTCACGCCCATCACCAAGGCCTGGGGCACCGACCTCGGCGTCGAGTTGACCTCGCTCGCGCTCCAGGTCCATGGCGGCATGGGCTACATCGAGGAGACCGGGGTGGCCCAGCACTACCGCGACGCGCGGATCGCCCCCATCTACGAGGGAACCAACGGCATCCAGGCCGTGGACCTGGTCGGCCGCAAGCTCCCGATGCGGGCCGGTGGCGTGATGAACGACTTCCTCGACGGCATCGCCGCCACCGCCGACGAGCTGGTCGCCTCCGGTGGAGACCTGCCGGCCATCGGCAAGCACCTCGCGGAGGCTCACGCCACCCTCAAGCACACGACCGACTGGTTGCTGGTCAACGGACGCATCGACCCGGACAACGCCCTCGCCGGTGCGACGCCATACCTGCGCATGTGCGGCATCGTCACCGGTGGGTGGTTGCTGGCCCGCTCGGCCCAAGCCGCCGTCCGAGCGCTCGAGGCGGGTGGGGGCGACACCGAGTTCCTCAACCAGAAGCTCGTCACCGCCCGCTTCTATGCCGAGCAGCTGCTGCCGCAGGCCGCGGGCCTGGGGCCAGCGGTCACCGCCGGCCCCGCCGACCTCGACGAAGCGGTCTTCTGACGGCCTGACGGCCGCCTCGGTTGCGGCCGTATCCGGTCGCGGTCAGGCCCTTCGGGTCCACCGCGATCATCCGCCCCGCAACGGTGATCCGAAGTGCGGGTGTCTCACCCATGTCCAAGGAGGATCCTTGTGAGGACACCCACCCTTCTGCGCCGAGCCGCCGCCCTGGCGGTCGGCCTGTCTCTCGCTCTCGGTGCCGGCGCTTCGGCCGCGCCGAACAGCAACAGCAACCCCGACCTCAAGCCCGACCGCCTGACGGCGTACGTCACCACCGATCAGAACCAGCTGATCAGCTTCAACGTGCGCAAGCCGGATCAGCTCCTGTCGATCCGCAACATCAGCGGCCTGCCGGCCGGCGTGTCGCTCGTGGGCATCGATTTCCGCCCCAAGACCGGCGACCTCTACGGCGTCGGCTCCAACAGCGTCGTCTACCGGGTCAACCCCCAGACGGCGATCGCCATCGCCGAGAACGTGGCGCCGGGGACACCGCCCATGGACGTTCCGTTCGCCCCTACGCTGAGCGGCACCAAGTTCGGGATCGACTTCAACCCCGCCCCCGACGCCATCCGGGTCGTGTCGGACGCCCAGCAGAACCTGCGGCTGTCGCCCGACGCCGGCACCGTGATCGGCGGCGTCGCCGACGGCAACCTCAACCCCGGCATGCCTCAGGTCGTGGGCGCCGCGTACACCAACTCGACGTTCAACGTCACGCAGCCGGCTGCGACCGCGGTGCAGCTGTACGTGCTGGACCGGGCCCAGAACCAGGTGTGCCTGCAGAACCCGCCGAACGCCGGCACGCTCACCATGTGCCAGCCGTTGGACGACGTGAAGCTCGGCCGTGATTCCGGCTGGGACATCGCCGGCGCCAACGATGTCGGCTACCTGGCCACCAACGACCGCCGTGGGCGGGCCACGCTCTACACGGTCGACGAGACGACCGGCGACACGAGCAGGATCGACCGGATCGGCGGGCGTCGCCTGAGCGGCCTCACCGTCACCGGCCTCGCGGTCAACCAAGCGAGCTGACCCCAGCGCATCAGCTCCGCCACGCGCGTCGTCCGCCTCCATCGGGGGGCGGACGACGTCGCGCGTCTCAGGCCATCGAATGCTCCATCAACACCGCCGAGGAGAGCGCCGACCACAGCGGCGGCGCCCAGTCGCCGAACTCGCGGTCGGTCAGGACGACACAGGCCAGCCGGGCGTCGGGATCGACCCACAGGAAAGTGCCGGACCCCCCGAAATGGCCGAAGGTGCGGGGGGAGCCCTCGGGTGCGGTCCAGTGCGGGACCTTGCGGCCCTTGAGCTCGAAACCGAGTCCCCAGGGATTGGGGTCGTAGCTGCCGAGCCCCGGCACCACCCCGGCGAGGCCGGGAAACTGCTCGCTGGTTGCCTCGCCCAGGGTCGCGGGGTCCACCAGCGTCGGCGCCAGCAGCTCGGCGGCGAATCGCCCCAGATTGTCGGCGGTCGACCAGGCGTCCTTGGCCGGCGATCCGCGTAGCTCGGTGGCGCCCATGCCCAGCGGCCGCAGCACCGCCTCCGCCAGGTACGTCGCCACGGACATGCCGGCGCCGGCCGCCAGGGTTTCTCCGAGGCACTCGAAGCCCGTGTTGCTGTAGATGCGGCGCTCGCCGGGGCGGGCGATGGGATCCGAACCCTCGAACGGCAGGCCCGAGGCGTGAGCCAGCAGATGGCGCAGGGTGCTCCCCGGCGGTCCGGCGGGCTGGTCGAGCGTGAGCGTGCCCTCCTCGAGCGCCACCAGGCAGGCGTAGGCGACGAGGAGCTTGGTGACCGAGGCGATCCGGGTTTCCCAAGCCGTGTCGCCGGCAGCCTCGCGCGCCCCACCCTCGGCCATGACGGCTCCGGCGGCGCGATCGACCGGCCACGAGGCCAGGGCATCCAGCGCGGACATCGCCGGGGACGCTAGTGGGCGCTCGCGGCGGGTCCCGGGCCCGGAAAGCGGCCATCCCGGCACGGTCTGCGACACCGGCCACGTACCATCGCTGCTCGTGCAAACCGTCCCGGACGCCGACCACGCCGATGCGCTGGTTCGTCGCAACTTCGCCTTCATCGATCTGTGCGGGTTCACGATGCTGACCGACGAGCGGGGCGTGGGCGAGGCGGTTGCCGCGCTGTCTACGTTCCGGGCGGTCGTGCGCGAGCGGGCCGGATGGCGGGGCGTTCGGGTCGCCAAGTGGCTCGGCGACGGAGCCATGTTGGTGGCCACCGAGCCCAGGCCGATCCTCGACGCCGTGATCCGCATGGAGCAGGCCCTCGATCTGCGGGGCTGTCCGCTGCCGCTGCGAGGCGGCGTGGCCGCGGGGCGGGTGATCCTGTTCGAGGGCGACGACTACATCGGGCGCCCGGTGAACCTCGCGGCCCGGCTGTGCGACGACGCCGAGCCCCACCAGCTGCTCGTCACCGCGTCGCTGTACGAGGCCGCCGGCGAGGGCCTGAGCGCTCGGCGCCTCGGCCCGCACCGGATCCGTGGGTTCACGCGGCCGGTGGAGGTCGTCGACCTGAGCCAGGGCGACCATCGAGTGCACGCGTCCTGACGTCGACTGATGTGCCTGCTGGCGGTCCAGGCCAGGTATGCTGCCCCCCGACCATGCGCAACGAAGAACAACAGACGTTCTCGGCGCTGGGCGTATCTCCCGACCTCGTAGCGGTGCTCGAAAGCGCGGGCATCTCGACGCCGTTCCCCGTCCAGCACCTCTGTATTCCTGACGCCCTCGCCGGCCGCGACGTTTGCGGCAAAGCCAAGACCGGGTCGGGCAAGACCCTCGCGTTCGGCCTCCCCTTGGTTGAGCGGGTGCCGCCGGCATCACCCAAGCGGCCTACCGGACTCGTGCTCGTTCCGACCCGCGAACTCGCAATGCAGGTTTCCGAAGTCCTGAGGCCGCTGCTCCGGGCCCGCGCGCTCCGGCTCGTGACCGTCTACGGCGGCGCTCAGATGAGCAAGCAGATCGCCGGTCTCGAGGAGGGTGCCGAGATCGTGGTGGCGACGCCGGGCCGGCTCATCGATCTCATCGACCGCGGGGTCGTCGACCTCGGCGACGTCGGCAACGTCGTCATCGACGAGGCCGACCGCATGGCCGACATGGGCTTCCTGCCGCAGGTCGAATGGGTGCTGCGCCACATCGGCCGCAGCCATCAGACGCTGCTGTTCTCGGCCACGTTGGACGGCGGCATCCAGGGCCTGGTCGATCGGTACCAGCGCGATCCGGTGTTCCACGAGGTGGGCTCGACCACCCACACCGTCGAAGAGATGGCCCATCGCTTCCTGCTGGTCCACGAGATGGACAAGCCACGGGTGGTGGCCGCCATCAGCCGCTCGGGCAGCCGCTGCCTGGTGTTCGTCAACACCAAACGGGCGGCCGACCGCGTGGCCCGCCAGCTCGGTGACGTCGGGGTCGACGCCCGTGCTATCCACGGCGACCTCCGCCAGGAGGTCCGGGAGCGGGCACTCAAGCGGTTCACCGCCGGCAAGCTCGCCGTCCTTGTGGCGACCGACGTGGCGGCCCGGGGCCTGGACATCGACGAGCTCGACATCGTCATCCAGTACGACCCGCCGCCCGATCCCAAGACCTACCTGCACCGGGCGGGGCGCACGGCTCGGGCCGGGGCTGCCGGGCTGGCCGTGACCCTGGTCCTGTGGAACGAGGAGCTCGAGGTACGGCGGGTGAAGCGCCGGCTCGGGCTCGACGAGCCCATCGTGGAGATGTTCTCCAACGACGAGCGGCTAGCCGACCTTGCCGGCTGGGACCCTGCCTGCGAGGGCGCGGCCTGACCGCCTAAGGGGCCGGGCGATAGGCCCGATAGGCCGCATGTGGGCACACAACTGCACGGGATCTGCAGCGTGAGCCCAGGCCACACAGCTCGGCCTCCGGCAGCGCTGACCACGGTGAGTCAAGACGACGTGCATATCTCCGCTCAGGTCCTAAGGGCCGAGCGGATAGGCCCGCATGTGGGCACAGAACTGCACGGGATTTGCAGCGTGAGCCCAGGCCACACAGCTCGGCCTCCGGCAGCGCTGACCACGGTGAGTCAAGACGACGTGCATATCTCCGCTCAGGTCCTAGATCGCGGAGAACGCCAGCGCCCACAGGAGCCCGGTGAGCGACATCCCGTCGTACACCTGGCCCTGTTCGATGAGCCACCGGACCTTGTCGGGCTCGACCCACTCGATCCGTTCGCTCTCGCTGGGGTCTGTGGGTTCGCCGACGCGGGTGCCACCGTCGGCCGTGAACAGGTGGAACACCTGGTCCGTCGAGCCGTTGTTGGGCGCGTAGGCGCCCAGGCGGCGGAGCGGCCCTGGCCGCCAGCCCGTCTCCTCGATCGTCTCCCGCACCGCCGCCTCTTCGGGTGACTCTCCGGGTTCGCTGCGGCCCGCCGGGATCTCCCAACCCCAGGTGTCGGTGATGAAGCGATGGCGCCAGATGAGCAGGACCCCGCGGTCGGGATCGCGGACGATCGTGCCCGCCGCCGGCTGCGGGTAGCGCACGGCGTGGTGGTCGAAGCGCTCGCCGCCGGGAACCTCGATGTCCACCATCACGAGCCGGAGCCACTCCGAGTCGTAGAGGGTTCGCTCGCCGTGGATCGTCCAACGCATCGGGCCGAGGTTAGGGGGGTGGGGCCCCGGCGACGCCACCGAGGTCGAGCCACATGGCGATGTGGGGCCCGATCTCGGGGTCGTCCCACGGCGCCCCGTGGGCCCTGAAGCCGGCGCGCTCGTAGAGCCGGCGGGCGGGCACGCGGGCGTTGCACCACACCACGTAGCCGCCGGCCGCGGCCACGTGGGCGAGCGCCGTCTGCAGGACCCGCGTCCCGATCCCCCGCCCGCGGTGGTCGGGCGCCGTGGCCATGCCGCGCAGCCGCCATGCGCCGGGTCGGTCGGGGAGCCAGGGGCAGGGCTCGGGATAGACGACGGCGGTGGCCAGCACCTCGCCGTCTGCGGTCCGGGCGGCGAACGACGCCGTCGCGGGGTCGTCGTCGATCGCGAAGCGCGCCGCCGCGGGCGGCCTGCCCGGGCGGAGCACCCGCTGGCGCAGCGGATAGGTGACGTCGGCGGCGACCCGCGCCACCGTGACGTCCGGGTCCGGTGTGACGTGGTGGTCGGTCGTGCCCTGGTCGGCCACGGAATCGACGGTACCGTCGGCCAGGAAGATGGCATGCCGATATTCCCATCCGAGGCAATGAGGAACGCTGGACCGAGCCTGAGGCAATGACACACGGAAGCCGTTCGCCATTGCCTCCGGCCCGCAGGAACGACAACGATTGCCTCGGGAATGACCCGGCGGGCACCTCCACCGACGAGCGGGACCGCGCCCGGGCCGTGGCTGCGGCCGCGGTGCGCCTGGCCGGGGCCACCGGTCGGCGCCTGCCCGGCGACCTGCGGCTGTGGGCGCTGGCGGGGGGCCGTCCCGACGTCGACGACACCGTCGCCGAGCCCCCTCTCGCCCCCGGTGCCGACCTCGCGGCCGCCCTGGAGGCCGCGACCGGGCCCGACCAGCGGCGCGCCAACGGGTTGCACGTCACGCCGCGCTGGCTGGCGGATCGGCTGGTGCTCCGTGCGCTCGAGGGTCTGGGCACCACGCCCGCGGTCACGGTCTGCGATCCGGCGTGTGGCGGCGGCGCCTTCCTGGTTGCCGCGGCCCGGTGGTTGCACCGCCGCGGCGCCGAGCGTCGCCGGGTGGTCCGCCACCTGCTGTGGGGCGCCGACATCGATCCCGTGGGCCTGGCGGTGGCCGAGGCGGCGCTGGCGCTGTGGGCGGGCGAGATGCCGCCGCCGGGGCGGCTGGCCGTCGCGGACGCCCTCGCCGACGACGGCGCGGTGTGGCCGGATCGGCCCGCCGCTGGCTTCGACGTGGTGGTGGGCAACCCGCCGTTCCAGAGCCAGCTCGGGCGTGCCACCGCCCGCACGCCCGGCCAGCAGGCGCGGCTGCGGGCGCGCTACGGGCCCGCCGTCCGCGCCTACACCGACGCCGCCTGGCTGTTCCTCCTAGCGGGCTGCGACCTGGTGCGCCCGGGGGGCCGGGTGGTGCTGGTCGAGCCGCAGTCGCTCGTGGGGGCTCGCGACGCGGGCGCCGTCCGGTCCGCCGTGGACGAGCGGGCCCGGCTGCTCGACATGTGGGTCGACGAGCGGCCCGTGTTCGCGGCGTCGGTACGTGTCTGCGCGCCCGTCCTGGAGGTCGGGCCCGGGCGCCGCAGGGGCGAGCCCAACGCCTGGTCGGAGCGCTTCGCCGACGCGGTTGGCATCCCCCGCGTGCATCCGCCCTCGACCGGCACGATCGCCGACCTCGCGCAGGTGATCGCCGGCTTCCGGGACGAGTACTACGGCCTCGTCGCCGCGGTCCGAGAGCGCGGGCCGGACGACGACGTGGGGGCGCCGCCGCTGGTCACGAGCGGGCTCATCGACTGGCTGGGCTGCTCGTGGGGCCGCCGTCCGGCCCGCTTCGCCAAGCGGACCTGGCGAGCGCCGGTGGTCGACCTCGCCGAGCTGGAGGGCACCGGCGGTCGTGCCGCCCGGCGGTGGGTGGCGCGGGCCCAGGTCCCCAAGCTCCTGGTCGCTACGCAGACCCGGGTCGTCGAGGCCGCTGTCGACGCGGCCGGGTCGTGGGTCCCGTCGGTCCCGGTGGTGTCGGTGGTGCCGCATGACCCCGGAGATCTGTGGCGGGTGGCGGCGGCCGTCGTCTCGCCGGCGGCCACCGCCTGGCTGCTGGGCCGGGCGCCGGGAACCGCGCTCGCCCGCGGCGCCATCAAGGTCGCCGGGCCCGACCTGCTGGAGCTGCCGCTTCCGGCCGACCGCGGCGCCTGGGACGAGGCGGCCGCCGCCGTGCGCGCCCTCACCACGGGAGCGGCATCGTCGGCGGCATGCGATGGGTTCCTCGCGGCCGCGGCGGCCGCCTACGCCACGCCACCGTCCGTGACGGCTTGGTGGCGGGAGCGGGCGCGCACGCTGGCGTTGTGGCCACCGCGGTCCCACGACTGACGACCGTCGGGCGTTCGCCGAGGCAAACGGCGAGTGCGGAGCGGCGCTCAGGCTCCGATGGGTCCGAACGGAACCCGAACGCTGCACTCCTTACGGTCATCCTGCCTCTCATGACAGACCGTCCCAGCAAGGAGATGCAGCCATGCAAACGAGCGGAAGCGTGTCCCGGAAGACCGTCGACGCGCTGGCGGACCAGCTACGCGGCGAGGTGATCCGGCCCGAGGACGCCGGCTACGACGAGGCCAGGGCGGTGCACAACGGCTCGATCGACCGTCGGCCCGGCGCGATCGCCCGTCCCGCGGACGTCGCCGACGTGATCACGGCCATCCGCCTGGCCCGGGAGGACGATGCCCTCGTGTCGGTGCTCGCCGGCGGCCACAACGGCGCGGGCCTCGGCGTCATCGACGGCGGGCTCGTCATCGACATGTCGTCGATGCGGGGGATCCGCGTGGATCCGAAGGCCCAGACCGTCCGCGCCGAGGGTGGGTGCACGCTGGGCGAGGTCGATCACGCGACGCACGCCTTCGGGCTGGCGACCCCATCGGGGATCATCTCGACGACCGGCGTCACGGGCCTCACGCTCGGGGGCGGCATCGGCCACCTGAGCAGGCGTTACGGGCTGTCGGTCGACAACCTCGTGAGCGCCGATGTGGTGCTCGCCGACGGGTCGTTCGTCACCGCCAGCGCAACCGACAACCCCGACCTGTTCTGGGCCCTGCGCGGCGGCGGGGGCAACTTCGGGGTCGTGACCTCGCTCGAGCTCCGGTGCCACCCCGTGCGCAACGTCGTGACCGGACCCGTCCTGTACGACGTGGAGGACGCCGGTGACCTGTTGCGCTGGTACCGCGAGTTCCTTCCGAGCGCACCCGACGACCTCAACGGGTTCTTCGCCTTCATGACGGTGCCCCCCGCGCCGCCGTTCCCCGAGCACCTGCACATGCGCAACGTGTGCGGGATCATGTGGTGCTACGTGGGCCCGCCCGAGCAGGCCGACGAGGTCCTGGCCCCGGTGCGGGCGTTCGGGACGCCGCTGCTCGACGGCATCCACGAGGCACCGTTCCCCGCCCTCCAGACGGCCTTCGACGGCCTATACCCACCGGGGCTGCAGTGGTACTGGCGGGCCGATTTCTTCGACGAGATCACCGACGAGGCCATCGCCGTCCACGAGCGGTTCGGCAAGGTGCCGACGATGCACTCGACGATGCACCTCTACCCCATCGACGGGGCACCCCACGATGCGGACGCCGGGGATACGGCGTTCAGCTACCGGGACGCCACGTGGGCCGGCGTCATCGCCGGCGTGGATCCGGACCCGGCCAACCTGCCGCTGATCCGGCAGTGGGCGGTGGATTACTGGGATGCGCTGCACCCGCACTCGGCCGGCGGTGCCTACGTCAACTTCATGATGGACGAGGGCGACGCCAGGGTGCGCGCTACGTATCGCGACAACTACGACCGCCTGGCGCGGGTCAAGGCCCAGTACGATCCCGACAACTTCTTCCGGGTGAACCAGAACATCCCTCCGGCGCCGCGGTAGTCCCCGGGCCCGCGGCGGGCGTCGGCAGGGTGGGCGGATCAGTCATGCTCGACGTCGTACTGTTCGGCGACTTCAGGGTGTCCAGCGAAGGCTCGCTCCTGGCGGGCCTTCGCTCGCCGCGTACGCAGGCACTGCTCGGGTACCTCGCGCTCCACCCGGGGACACCGCAGGCTCGCCAGCAGGTCGCGAGCCTCTTCTGGCCGGACTCCACCGACGCGCAGGCGCGCACGAACCTCCGTCGGGAGCTGCACACGTTGCGGGCGGGCCTGCCCGCTCCGGACGCGGTCCTCGCCGTGGATCAGACCGGCATCTGGTGGCGTGACGACGGTGCCTGCCGGATCGATGTCACCGCGTTCACCGCCGCTGCCGACGAGGCCGTTGCCGCGCTCGAGCGAGGTGACGCCAGCGGCTTCGCCGATGCGGCCAAGACCGCCGTCGCCCTCTACGGCGGCGATTTCCTCCCGGCGCTCTACGACGACTGGGTCCTCGCAGAGCGCGAGCGGCTCTGCCGCCGCTGCGTCGACCTGTTGGACGGGCTGATCGAGGCGGTCGGCCGCGACGACCTCGGATCGGCGGCCACGTATGCACGCCGGCGGGTGGAGCTGCAGCCACTCGAGGAGGTCGGGTACCGCACCCTCGTCGATCTCCTGGCCCGGACCGGCGACCGGGCCGCCGCGCTCCAGGCGTACCACCGGTGCATCGCGGTGCTCGAGCGCGATCTGGACGTGCCCCCGAGCCCGGAGACGGTGGAGGTCTACGAGCGGTGGTTCGGGGCGGAGCCCCGGACCGACCCCGGCCGCGCCCCGACGCCCGCCCGGCAGAGGTCGCCCTTCGTCGGGCGAGATGACGAGCTGCAGGCGCTGCGCACCGCGTGGGTGGATGCCACGGCCGCCGGGCCGGGGCCTGCGCGCCTCGTCGTCATCAGCGGTGAGGCGGGGATTGGCAAGTCCCGGCTCGCAGACCATCTGCTGGCCACCGTCCGCCAAGCCGGCGGGGTGGCGGCGAGCGCCCGCTGCTTCGCTGGCGAGCGTCCACCTCCCCTGGCCCCCGTGGCCGAGTGGTTGCGTGCCGGCGCGTTCCGGCACACGATCGAACGGCTCGAGCCCGCGTGGCGCGTGGAGGTGGCGCGACTGGTGCCCGAGCTCGGCCCCGATCCGTCGGTCGACAATGCCGAGCCGCTGCAGTCGGGCGACACCTGGTACCGCCATCGCTTCTTCGAGGGTCTGGTGCGGGCGGTCCTCAGCGCGGGTCAGCCGACCGCCCTGCTGCTCGACGACCTCCAGTGGTGCGACCCCGACACATTGACCTGGCTCGAGCTCTGCCTCTACCGCACCGGTGAGGCGCCGCTCCTCGTCATCACGACCGTGCGCTCCGAGGAGGCCGCCGACAACCCCGACCTGGTTGCCGTGCTGGGCCGGCTGCGCGCGTCGGGCGCCGTCGTGGACGTCGAGCTCGGCCCGCTGCGCGAGTCCGAGACCGCCGAGCTCGCCACGCTGCTGCTCGGGCCCGACATCGACACGTCCTCCGTCAGTCGGCTCCAGGCACTGGCGGGCGGGTTCCCGCTGTTCGTCGTCGAGGCGGCCCGCAGCCGCTCGCACGAGCGCGAGGCCGAGCTGGACGCGCGCGGGTCGCCGCGGGTGCAGGCGGTCCTGGCGGGGCGGTTCACACAGCTGAGTGCCGGCGCCCAGGACCTCGCCGGACTGGCGGCGGCGATCGGGCGCGACTTCTCGCTCGACCTGCTCACCGAGGCGAGTGACATGGAGGCCGACGGCGTTGTGGATGCGCTTGACGAGCTGTGGCGCCGCCGGCTGGTCCGCGAGCAATCGGCGACCACGTACGACTTCTCCCACGACCTCCTGCGCACGGCGGCCTACGACAAGCTCAGCCCGCCCCGCCAACGCCGCCTGCACCGGCGCGTGGCGCAGGCACTGGCGATGGTCCACGCCGACGGCATCGATGCTGTGGCCGGTCAGATCGCCGATCAGCACGACCGCGGCGGGCTCGGTGCGAGGGCGATTCCCTACTACGAGCAGGCGCTGGAGGGGGCCGCCCGCGTGTTCGCCTACCGCCAGGCGGTGCAGCTCGCCGAGCGCGCCCTGGAGCTCCTGGCCGACCTGCCCGCGAGCCGCGAGCGCGACGCGCGGGAGCTCCGGTTGCGGGCGGCATCTGCTGAGCCTCGCAACGCCCTCGGGGGCTGGACGTCCGGCGACGCCCAGCAGAACCTGGAGAAGATCCTGGAGCTCAGCGAGCGCACCGGTGACCGATCGATGGAGGTCGTGTCCCTGGTCGGGCTGTGGGGCATGTCCTTCGTGCAGGGCAGGCTCGCCGAGGGCCTGTCACTGGCGGAGCGGGCGCTCGCCACGAGCGACGGCAGCGCGCACCTCGCGCCCTACGCGCACATGGCGCTGGCCGGTTCGCTCACGTCGGCTGGCGATCCGGGGGGCGCACTGCCGCACTTCGAGGGGGCGACGTCGCCGCTGGCGAAGACCGATTTCGAGGTGCTCGGGTTCGCACCGAGGGTGATGGCATGGGGATGGGGCGCCCATGCCTGCTGGTTGACCGGTCGCGTCGATGAGGCCCGAATGCGTGCAACCACCGCCATCGAGACCGCCGGCGACCTCGCCATGCCGTTCGGCCGGGCGCTGGCCGTGGCGTATGCGGCCATCACCCACCAACTCCGGGGGGATCGTCAGGAGACCCTCGAGCGGTCCCGGGAGGTCCGGGAGTTTTCCGCCCGCTACGAAGTTGCGTACTACCAGCACTGGGGTGAGGTGTTGGAAGGCTGGCTCCGGGGCGGCGACGAGGGGGCTGCCCTGATCGGCGAGGGCATCCGGCGGCTGCGCGAACGCGGGGTCGCCTCCCGGCTCCCGTACTACCTCGCGCTCCTGGCCGAGACCCTGATCGACGCCGGTCGGGCGGGGGAGGGCGCGGCCGTGCTGGCCGAGGCCCGCCAGCTGGCCCAACACCACGCAGACAGGTGGTGGTTGCCCGAGCTGTGGCGCCTGGAGGCGCGACTCCATCCGGGTTCCGACGGTGACGAGAAACTCGAGTGGGCGCTGGACGTCGCGCGGGACCACGGCAGCGCCTCGCTGGCGCTCCGCGCCGGCGCCGACCTCTGCGAGCGGCTCGTGCAGCGGGGCGAGGTCGACCGCGGCCGCCGGCTGCTCAGGCCGTTGCGCGCCGCGTGCGTCGGCTCGTCCCCCGAGCTCGTCACCATCGACGCGCGGCTCGCTCCGCTGCTCGGTGTGGGATCCGGCTCGGGCCAGTGATCGCCCAGGCTCGGTGACCCCGATTCGACTGGACCCAGTACGTGGGCAACGCGTTAGCTTGAGGGCGACATCAGGAGCGGCCCCGCTCTTTCGGAGCGGGGCCCGGCAACCTGGTTCGGACAGCCAAGGTGCCATCCCGGGACACCGGGGATGCGGCTTCCACGGGAGCAACCAAGTGTCCGTGCCCCTCGGGACACGCACCCGCCGCTGTCCGACCCGACGAACCGGCAGGCAAACGGCGATGGCGCGATCCATACACTCGACCAATGCGGCAGGGACCGCCGCCGCACCCCGGCCGATGACCGAGCCCGACATCGGGTTCCGGCGGGCGCACGCCAGCGCCCTGCCCGTGACCGGCGCGTGGCGTCCCGGCGACCCGGTCGGACACCGCCGGTTCGTCTCCTACCCGGCCCACCGGCCCTTCGCGCTCGAGGGCGGCGGCCTGCTCCAGGGCATGGTCATCGCCTACGAGACCTGGGGCGAGTTGTCGGCCCGGCATGACAACGCCCTCCTGGTCTGCCACGCGCTCACCGGTGACAGCCATGCCGCCGGCGGGCTCGCCGACGGGCATCCGACGCCGGGATGGTGGGGCGGCTTCATCGGTCCGGGCAGCCCCCTGGACACCGAGCGTTGGTTCGTGGTGTGCGCCAACGTCCTGGGTGGGTGCCAGGGCACGACCGGTCCGGCGTCGCCCCACCCCGACGACGGCCGGCCCTGGGGCCCGCGGTTCCCCGTGGTGTCGATCCGGGACATGGTGCGCACCCAGGCGGCCGTGGCCGATCACCTCGGGATCGACCGCTGGGCGGCGGTGATAGGCGGGTCGATGGGTGGCATGCAGGTCCTCGAGTGGGGGGTGATGTACCCCGACCGGGTCGGAGCGCTGGTGCCGATCGCGACGGCCGCCGCTGCCAGCGCCCAGCAGATCGGGTGGTGGAGCAGCGGCCGCCGGGCCATCCGGATGGATCCGCGCTGGCACGGCGGCGACTACTACGGCGCCACGCCGGGCGACGGCCCGCACGAGGGCCTGGCGACGGCGCGGATGATGTCGATGATGACCTTCCGCAGCGACGACGTGTTCAGTGCCCGCTTCGGGCGCGAGACGGTGGAGCCGGTCGATGGCTTCACCCTCTGGCAGCGGTTCCAGGTCGAGCGCTACCTCGAGTACCAGGGCGACAAGCTCGTGCGCCGCTTCGACGCCAACAGCTACCTCATCCTCACCAAGGCGATGGACCTCCACGACCTGGCCCGGGGGAGGGGTGGCTACGCACCCGCGTTCGCCCGCGTCAGGGCGCCGCTCCTGTCGGTCGGCATCGACAGCGACATCCTGTATCCGCCACACCAGTCTCGCGAGATCGTCGAGCTGGCGAAGGCAGAGGGCGTCGATGCCCGCTACGCCGAGTTGCAGAGCCCGCACGGGCACGATGCCTTCCTCATCGAGTCCGAGCAACTCTCGGAGGTCATCGGGGAGTTCCTCGTCAACGTGGAGAGCACGCATGGATGACGACACCCGTCATGACGACACAGGGTCGGGCGACACTGCGTCCGACGATGCCGGCGGCACGCCCGAGTGGCGGCTGGAGACACGGGCGATCAGAGCCGGGCGGACCTTCGGCGGGCCGTCCCTGGCACCGGTGCTGTTCCCCTCGACGACCTACGAGGTGCCGGCCATCGAAGACCACCTGGAGATGGCCAGCACGCCCCGCGTGACCCACTACTACTCGCGATTCGGAAGCCCCACGGCCCGCGACTTCGAGGAGGCGGTTGCCGCGCTCGAGGGGGCCGACGCGGCGCTGGCCTTCGCATCCGGGATGGCGGCGGTCACGACGACGGTGCTCGGGTTGTGCTCGACGGGTGACCACGTGGTGGCACAGCGGCACACGTTCTCCGCGACCTCCAGCTTCTTCGGCGCCCACTGTCCCCGCCTGGGCATCGACGTGACCTTCGTCGACGGCACCGATGCCCAGCAGTTCGTCGACGCCGTGCGGCCGGGCAAGACCCAGCTCGTGTTCGTCGAGACGCCCGCCAATCCGGCGCTCACGCTCACGGACATCGAGGCGGTGGCGGCCATTCCCGGTCCGTTCACCGTGGTCGACTCCACCTTCGCGACCCCGGTGGTGCAGCAGCCCCTGGCGCTCGGCGCCGACCTGGTCCTCCACGCCGCCACCAAGGGCATCGCCGGCCACAACGACGCGCTGCTGGGAGTGATCGCAGGGAGCCGTGACCTCGTCGACGCCGTGTGGGGCTGGCACCTGATGCACGGTGCCCAGGCGTCGCCGTTCGACGCCTGGAACGGATTGCGCGGCATCCGCACGCTGGCGGCACGGGTCCACCAGCAGAGCGCGACCGCGCAGCGGCTGGCGGAGCACCTCTCCGGGCACCCGGGCGTCGACGTCGTCAACTACCCGGGCCTCGACAGCCATCCGCAGCGCGACCTGGCCAAGCGCCAGATGGCGTCGGGTGGCACCGTCATGTCCGTCGAGGTGGCGGGCGGCGCCGAAGCGGCCAAGCGGTTCTGTGGGGCGTGCCGGGTGGCCAGGATCGCCATCTCCCTGGGGGGACCGGAGACGCTGCTGTCGCACGCTGCCACGATCGGGGCGTTGATGTCCCCGGGCGAGCGGGCGGACCTCGGGATCACCGACGGATTGGTGCGCATCTCGGTCGGGCTCGAGCATCCCGACGACCTGATCGCCGACCTGGACCAGGCGCTGGAGGCCGCAGCCGGCTGACCATCGGCGTGATGGAGGGCGCTCGCCCGCCGACCCGATGCCCACCCCGGGCCGCCGCGGTCGGGGGTGGGCACCGCGGGGATCAGCCCGACGGCGGGCTGTAGACGCCGATGTGGGTGCCGGTCGGGTCGGCGACGTGGGCGTAGACAAGCCCGGAGGGGATCGCCGTCGCCGGGACCATGACCTTGCCGCCGAGCTTCACCACCCTGTCGCATGTGGCGGCCACGTCGTCGACCTCCACGCAGGGGATTGCGTACGACCGCGGCGTGCCGTCGGGGAGTGGGGCGCTCGTGTCCTGCACCCCACCCTGCAGCGGGTGGTCCGGGTCGGTGGTGATGATGGAGTAGGGGCCTTCGACGGCGAAGGACCAACCGAAGAGCTCGCCGTAGAAGTCGCGGGCGCCGGCGGGGTCGTCGCTGCCGATCTCGAACCAGGTGACGGGTGCACCCGGCCGGCCGGGGTTGCTGGTTTCGTTTGCCATGCCCGGAGCATGTGACCGCCGGGCGACAACCCCCTGTCGGGATTTCCCGTCATTCCATCAGCGACAAGCGGCGCAGCTCCGGGAGGTAGTCGGGCGCGGGCTCGCGGCGGTCATCTGTTGGTTCGTCGGTGAGCCGCGCCCAGGCGATGCGGTCGAACCGGAACGTACGGGCGGCGTCCCGGAGCCGGCAATGGGCCACGAGGTACCACTCCCGACCAGAGCCGACGAGCGCCATCGGCTCGACCAGCCGGCGGGTGCCCTCGCCGTGGCGGTCCTCGTAGTCGATCTCGACCACCCGCGACGTCACGACAGCCTCCTCGATCACCCGGCTCGTCGGCAGCGGACTGTCGCTGGCATCGGGCAGGAGGTGCACTCGGCCCACCAGCCGCCGCGCCGCTTCGGCCTCGGTCTCCGGCATGGCGGCGACGACCTTGCGCACAGCGGAGCGGAGTGCGTCGGCCAGCGGTGACGCCCGTGGACGTGACAGCGCAATCGCAAGGGCCGTCGCCTCCTCCGACGTGAAGTTCACGGGCGGCAGCGTGTGGTCCCTGTCGACGGCGTAGCCGCCCCCTGGTCCGGGCGTGGCATAGATCGGCACGCCGGCCTGTTGCAGCGCCCCCAGATCGCGCTCGATGGTGCGGACGCTGACCTCGAAGCGAGCGGCCATCTGCCGAGCGGTTCGGGCCCGAGGTGCGACCGCCCGCAGCTCGTCGACCAGCGCGTAGAGGCGATCGGTGCGGTTCACCCCCCGAGCATGCTTCCTCGAGAGACATCGTGGTGTCGCCTTTACGCTGCTGCGGTGCCAGAGATGCTCGAGGTCGAGACCTACCGGCGCCAAGCGGAAGCGGTGGTGGGCCGGACGGTGGATCGTGTCGACACGCCCGATGCCTGGTACGTCAAGCGGACTTCGCCCGACGAGGTGGTAGCGGCGGTCAGCCGGCGCACCATCGACGGCGTCCGCCGCATCGGCAAGCTGCTGGTCCTCGACCTCGACGACGGCACCCGCCTCGGCCTGCGCTTCGGCATGAGCGGTCGCCTGCTCGTCGACGGAGCCGCGGCCATCGATCGGCTGCAGTACGCGAGCGGGCGGAACAACCCAGCCTGGGATCGGTTCGGTCTCCACTTCACCGACGGCAGCGACCTGCGGATCCGGGATCCCCGCCGGCTGGGCGGCGTCGAGCTCGAGCCCGACGAGGGCCGTCTCGGTGTGGATGCCCAGGGCGCCAGGCTCCGCGACGTCGAGGCGGCGGTGCGCGGCAGTCGGGCCCCGCTCAAGGCCCGGTTGCTCGACCAGACTCGGATCGCCGGCATCGGCAACCTGTTGGCCGACGAGATCCTGTTCCGCGCCGGGCTCGACCCGGCTCGGCCCGCCGGCGGCCTGACCCCGGCCGAGCTGCGCCGGCTGCACCGGGCGATCGGTCGGGTGATCGCTGACCTGACGGCCCGCGGCGGCAGCCACACGGGCGATGCCCGCCAGGCCCTGGCGCTCGATGGCCTGTGCCCGCGGGACGGGGCGGCCCTGCAGGTCCGGCGGATCGGGGGACGCACGACGGTCAGCTGCCCCGTCCACCAGGTGTGAATGGCCGGCGGGACCGCGACGGTTCGACTGGTTCGCGCGGCGTTCATTTGCTCAGATGTAGCGTCCGTCGTCCGCATGACGGGCACAGGTACGATCTCCCCGGCTGGGGGCCGGCAAGGTGGGAGTACATGACCGCAGGTAGACCATCACGCGGCGGGCGGGCGGCATCGTGTCGCGCCGCCGTGGCGGCGCTGGTGGGGCTGGGCGTGCTCGTCGGGGGCGCGTCGGGCGCATTCGCCCGGAATCAACCGCAGCCGACCACGACCACCACCGCGACCCCGACGACGGCCACCACAGCGGCTCCACCCACGACCACGCGACCGCCCACGACGGCCCCGCCGACGACGCAGGAGACCGCCCCGCCCGCCACGGCCGAGCCGCCGCCTCCGCCGGACAACGACAGCGACGTCGAGCCCGTCGTCGACGAGGAACAGCCCGTCGAGGAGGAGGCTGCGGCCGATGCCTACGACGCCCAGGGCATCACGTTCACCACCGTCGCCAACCTCCTGGTGCCGGGCGATGGCACCGAGGGCGCCCAGGCCACCACCACGACCACAGCGCCGCAACCGGACGAGGGCAGCAGCGCCGACGACGAGAACCGGCTGATCTGGATGATCATCGCCGGGCTCGCCGCCGTCGCGGTCCTGGTTGCGGTGCTCACCTGGCGTTACTGGCTGCTGACCCGACCCGGCCTGGTCCTGGAGGGCGAGGAGGCCGAAGACGTCCGGCGGGGCGGCGCCGGTCCCGGTTACGGCGGCGCAGCGCCTCCGGGCCGGCAGAGCCCGCCCAGTGGCCGGGGTGGGAACGACGCGTTCTGGGACGAGCCCCGGGATCCCCGCCGGGCGTTCGTGCGGCCGCCCGAGGCCGGCGGGCCGCCGACCGGGCCGCCAGCGCCGGGCGCACCGATCCCCGGTCGCCAGGGTTCGGGCGCCGGGCCCGAGGGCGCTCGGAGGCGCCGAGGTGGCCCCGGTGGTCCGGGGGGTCCGGCCGGGCAGGGCAATCCGGGCGGGCAGCCTGGCCGCGGGGGACCGCCGTCTGGCCGTTCCGCACGGCCAGCGGGCTCGCCGAGCGAGGGTGAGCCGAAACGCCGGCGACGGAACCCGGGCCCCGGGCAGCCGCAGGGCCCGGGCGGGCCGCAGGCAGCCGGTGAGCGTCGCCGGAGCCAGCCCGGCGGGGGCAGCGCCGGCCGGGCCAACGACATGGGGCCCAACGGCGCCCGCCGAGTAGTCGGCCACGCTTCGGGCGGCGGCCGCACGCAGCCGCCGGCGCGTCCTCAGCCATTGGCCGGACGATCGATGCGGGACACCGACATCTGGGCGCCCGACCCGCGCCGCTGAGTCCGAGACCGCCCCGGGGGTACGGTGCAGACCCATGGATGACACCCTCGATGTCGAGGCGATGATCCTGCGGTTCCGGGACCGGGCCCACGCCGTGCGGAATCGCACGCTGCCTCCCGTCGCCGGCGAGGAACGCATGCAGTTCATCCGCCAGGCCGAGATCGACTACCAGGACTTCGCCATCGTCGGCGATGCCCAGGGCACGATCGAGGACGGGGTGCTGGTGCTGCGCGTCGATCTCCGACCCAACGACCCCGAGCCGGTGTAGGGGAGCGGAGCTCCACGAACGCTAGTTCGTCGGGTGGCGCTAGCCTGGCGTGGTGGCCCTGGTCTGGCAGCCCTCGCTCCTCGGCGACGTCCCGCCCGACTTCGATGCCGACTTTGCGCGTGCCGAGCGCCGGGACCTGGGCTCCGGGGCGTGGCTCGAGGAGGTGCACGGTTGGGCGCAGGGGGGCGATGCGCTCTTCGAGGCACTGCTCGACGGTGCCCCCTGGGCGTCACACGAGCGCCGCATGTACGACCGCATGGTCGTCGAGCCGCGCCTCACCACGAGGCAATGGGACGACCCGCCGCCTCCGCTCCCCGCGATGGCGGGGGCGCTGTCCGGGCGCTTCGGCGCCGATCTGTCGGTGATCTCGGCCAACCTCTATCGCGACGGCCGGGACAGCGTGGCCTGGCACGGCGATCGGGTCGCCCGCACCCGTCCCGAGACCGTCGTTGCCATCCTCTCGCTCGGCAGACCCCGACACTTCCTCCTCCGCCCCAAGGGCGGCGGACGCTCAGTGCGCCTCGAGCCGGCGTCGGGCGACCTGCTCGTCCTGGGCGGCACGTGCCAGCGCACCTGGGAGCACTCGGTGCCCAAGCGCGCGCATGCCGGTCCCCGCATCAGCGTGATGTTCCGCGAGGAGTACTGAGATGGGCAGGCTGGCGGCCGCGCTCGCCGCCATCGACGCAGCCAACGCCGACGATCCCAACGTGATCGTGGTGGACGGCGTCGAGCGGCCCAAGGAGCTGGCGCACGCCGAGCTCATGACCCGCTGGGTCCGGACCCTCGATCCGGACTGCTCGGACGAGCAGATCTTGGCCGCCCGGGCGCACCACCTGCGGCGCTGGACGATCCCGCGCGCCAGCTACCCCGAGGGCCGGTCGGGGTACCTCAGATGGCGCACGGCGCTCAAGCGCCAGCACGGCGACAACGTGGGCGCCATCCTGCGGGACGCCGGCTACGACGACGAGTCGGTCGCCCGGGTCCAGGCGATCGTGACCAAGCGGGGTCTCGGCCAGGACCAGGCCGTGCAGGTCCACGAGGACGCGCTCTGTCTGGTCTTCCTCGAAACCCAGCTCGACGAGTTGGCGAGCAAGATGGGCGACGACAAAACGGTCGACATCCTGCAGAAGACCGCGAAGAAGATGAGCCCAGCAGGCCTGGAGGCCGCCCGTGCGCTGCGCTTCTCGCCGCCGGCGTCGGCGTTGCTGAAGCGGGCGCTCGCTGCGTCGTAGTCCGGTTGCGTCCTGCGGCTGGTTGGCCGCCGGGAGGGGATTGCTAAGGTTGTGCCTCCCGCGCGGACGTGGCTCAGTTGGTAGAGCATCACCTTGCCAAGGTGAGGGTCGCGGGTTCGAGTCCCGTCGTCCGCTCAACAGGGAAGCCCATGTCCGCGCCGGTTTCGGCTGGCGCTGACTCGCATCTCGGCCAGGTCGACTACAGAGCCGGGGCGGTTGAAGCCCGCGCTGGGCAAACTCTGGGACACCAGCTGGACCGGCCGGCACCCGATGGACACGGCGCAGGACAGCAGCGCAGGTCACAGCACCGGACCGCACCGGCTGGACGTTCGGGAGCAGTCTCCTAAGCGGTAGGCCGCAGGTTCGAGTCCTGCCGAGTGCACCCGACCCGGACGCGGACGGAGCGGAGGGCGCCGGTCGGATCGGCAACTCTCCGCTCTCGGATCGGGCTCCCGGGGGAGCCGGTGGATCAGTTGCTGGTCGAGGCCTCGATGAGGGCTCGACCGTTCCCCGAGCCGATCGCGATCTTGCGCGGCTGTGCTTGCTCGGACACGGGAAGCGTCACGGTCAGCACACCATGGTCGTAGGACGCTTGGAGGTTGGAGCTGTCGAGGCTGTCGCCCAGGAGCACGCGGCGGGTGTAGGTGCCGTGCGGTCGCTCGGCGGCGAAGACCTCGTCGTCCTCATTGTGGTCCCACTCGCGGTTGGCCGAGATCGTCAACACGTCGTGCTCGACGGTGAGGTCGATGGCGTCGGGATCCATGCCCGGGAGGTCGACGTCGATGGTGACCTCGTTGCCGTGTCGATAGGCGTCCATCGCGACGGTCGAAGACGGTCGACGCCAGATCTGGTCGAACTGGTCAGCGAGGCGGTTGTAGTCGCGGAATTGATCGAAGCGTATAAGCATCGTATATCTCCTCTTGTCATGTTTTATAACGAAAGTCTATCATCTTTGTCAGTAGACAACTCAAATTCTTGAGGAATTATGAAAGAAGTTGTGAACGCTTTCGTGCCCGTCTGCGTGCCCCGAACGAGCCGCCGCGATAATCGACGCAGCTGAGGCGACCATCGCACTGTGGGGCAACGGGGCCTCGACTTCGAAGCCCTCGCTGCAGACATCGCCACCGAAGCATCGACCGCGCTGGAGGTCTCCGAGCAGATCGCCCTGCTCGACCGCCCGGATCCAAGATTTCTACGCCGAAGCGGACCCCAGCGGAATCGTCCTGTCCGCGCCTGGCGTCGGCGACATCCTCGCCGGCCAGATCCTCGGCCGCCTCGGCGACCCCACTCGTTTCACCAGCCTGACCGCCACACGGTCCTTCTCCGGACTCGTCCCCAAGCGGAACGCCTCCGGGCTCACCGACCATGCCGGCGGACCCACCAAACGAGGCGACGCCTGCCTGCGCGCCGCCCTGTTCCAGGCCGCCGACCGGGCCCGCAGAGTCGATCCCCAACTTGCCGCCCGCTACCAGCGGCTCATATGCGACACCGGCCGCCACCACAACTCGGCGACCTGCACCATCGCCACCGTGCTGCTCACCCGGATCGTCGCCTGCCTCCGTAATGACACCCACTACGAGCTCCGAGACGTCGACGGCACCCCCATCACTGCCCCAGAGGGCCGAGCCATCGTCGCCGCCCACTACCAGATCCCCGACGAGATCCGCGCCGCCCGCCGCTCGATCTCCAAGAGGCGCAGCGCCGCGCGACGGCACGAGCGGGTCAAGAAAGGAGTCGCCAAGCGCTCCGAGACACCGCTCGTCCCGACACCGGCATGAACACCCCCCGAACCCCTTGACAACGCGTAGGAACTCAACGGCGCCGAGTTCCAGGGGCGCGTTCCACTACCACGTCCTGGACCGCGGGATCGGCCACGACTACACCAATCCCGACAGCCCTCGGCTCAACGGCAAGGTGGAGCGATCCCACCGCATCGACGCCGAGGAGTTCTACCGGATGCTCGACGGCGTCGTGATCGACGACACCGAGCTGTTCAACGACAAGCTCCAAGAGTGGGAAGACTTCTACAACTTCCACCGCCCGCCTGGACGGCCAGACCCCCTGCGAACGGCTACGACAGAAGACCACGACCGACCGGCTGGTTCGCACCGACACCAGCGGCCGACGCCGGGACCAAGGATGGTGTCGGTCGAGGTCGAGGCGGTCCGCTGTCCCACTGATCCGATGGCCCGGCGCCAGGCCGGAAGGGCGCGGGCCCTACGGTAGGTTTCGCTCGATGTGGGCCCGATTCCGCGCCGCTTTCGGGCTGCTGGCGCTCGCACCGTGGCGCCGTGCGCCGCTGCTGCTGTGGCGGCGCCCCGGGGTGCTGGCGACCGTCGCCGGCGCCTGCGCCGTGCTATCGGCCTCGGCCGCGGCGGTGCCCATGTTCCTCTCGTCCGTCGGGACGGAGGCGATCGCCGTGCAGGCCGCCGAGCGCTGCTCACGTGACACCGGCGCAACCCACCAGGATGAGGTCACGGCGGCCGCCCTGCGCGAGCCCGCAGGGAACCCTTTCGCGCCGCTGACCGCCCAGCTCGGTCCGACCGAGTCGTGGGCCCTCGCCGGAGTGTCACTGGCCCGTCCCGACGGCTCCCGTGCCCGCACCATGCCCGTGCTGGCCCGCGACGACTTCCTCGACCACGTGGAGGTGTTGGACGGTGGGCCGGGGCCGGGTCTGTGGATCAGCGACCGGGCGGCCGAGATCACCCGGCTCGGGGCCGGCGATGTCGCGACCGTGGTCGGTGGCTCGATCCCGGACGAGGGCTTCGCCGGCCGTCGCTACGACCGGCCGATCGAGGGGCACGCCGAACTGCCGATCGTCGGCGTCTACCGTGACCTCGCCGGCGCGGCGACGGACGATGACTATTGGTGCGCGCACGCCGACCTGTTGTTGGCGCAGTCCGGAGGCCTTGACAGCCTGCCGCCGCCGGTGGTGCTGGTCGACCGGGCGACGCTCGCGGATCTGGTGGACCAGCTGGGCGTGGACGCCGTGCCAGGCGTCTGGGCGGCACCGATCAGGGAGGGCGGCGACCTCACACTGGGACGCGCCGACGACCTGGTCGCGGACATGGCGTGCCGGCCGGATCTCGCGCCGACGCTGCCCTGGTGCGACGGCGTCACCGTCGCCGGCGACGGCACCGTCACCCGCCGCATCGAACGCCCTCTGCCCTTCGAGGCGTCGGGCACCGTCGTGTCTACGCGGGAGTACGACGACACCGCCGCCTTCCTGGCGGACGTGCTCGCGTCCCACCTTCCCTTCGTCACCGAACGAACCCGGGCGATCCGGGCGTCGGTGGCCGGGGGCGTGGTCCCAGTGGCCGGGTTCGCGGGCCTGGCCGGCGTCGGCCTCGTGGGCGCTGCTGCGTCGCTCTGGTTCGACCGGCGCCGCCGTGAGGTCACACTGCTCACCGTTCGGGGCGTATCGCCTGCGGGGCTCGGGTTGAAGGCCGCGCTGGAGCTCGTGCCGGCGCTGCTGGCAGGGAGCGCCGCAGGGATCGGCATCGCGTACGCGCTCGTGCGGTGGCTGGGGCCCTCGCCCGTGGTCGAGCCGAAGGCGGTGGCGTGGGCCGCGGCGGCCGGGGGTGCGGCCCTGATCGTCGCCGCCGTCGTAGTCGGCCTAGTGGTCGCGCTTCGGGTGCGGGTTCAGCCCGCACAGCGGCGGACGTGGCGGGCGCTGCGCCTGGTGCCGTGGGAGGTCCTGGCCGGGATCGCGGCGGCGATCTCGTTCCGTCGTCTTGGCGAGTGGGGCGTCCCCGTCGCTCGGGGCGCCGATGTCACCGACGTCGATGTGCTCGGCCTGCTCTTCCCGCTGCTGTTCCTCGTCGCGGTGGTCGGGATCGCGATGCGTCTCCTCATGTTGGCGCTGCCCCGCGTACAGGCGGCCAGCCGCCACTGGCCGCCGGCCCCGTACCTCGCCGTCAACCGGGTCGCCCGCTACCGGGCCGCGGTGGTGGGCCTCGTGGCGGCGTCCGCGGTTGCGGGCGGTGTGTTCGCCTACGCCGCGACGCTCAACCGCTCTCTCGCCGCCACGCTCGACGCAAAGGCGCGGGTCTTCGTCGGAAGCGATGTGGCCGTGCACCTTCCCGAGCGACAGCGGCTGCCGCCCGACGTGTCCCCGGCGGCCACGGTGGTCCGCACGTACGCGAATGCGTGGGTCGACACCTTCGACGGGCGGGAAGGTGCGATCGTGCTCGCGGTAGACCCTGCCACCTTCGCGCGCGGCGCCTACTGGGATGCCAGCTTCGCGGACGCGTCGCTGGACGAGTTGCTCGACCGCCTTGCGACCCCGGCCGCCGACGGGAGCGTCCCCGCTGTCGTCGTGGGCGCTGACGCCCCGGCCGTCACCGAGGCGGCGATCAGGTCCGGCACGACGGGCCGGTTCACCATCGAGCAGGTGGCGGGCGTCGACGCGTTCCCCGGCATGCGACGACAGACCGCCACGATCATCGTGGCGGCGTCCGCGCTCGAGGGCATGACGCTGGGACGCCCCACCAGCGAGGCCTGGATTAGCGGCGATCACGACGACGTCGTGGCTGGGCTTGCCGCCGCTGGCTTCCCGGTCAACGAGACCCGGGAGTTCGCCACAGTGGTCGACCGCGCCTCGTTCCTCACCGTCTCCTGGACCTTCGGGTTCACATTGTCGCTTGGCGTCGCCGCCGGTCTGCTGACCCTGGGAGGCGTCGCCCTGTACCTCGACGCCCGCCGCCGCGGCCGCGTGCTCGGCTACGCCTTCGCCCGGCGGATGGGGCTCGCACGCCGGACGCACCGCCGGGCGGTCTTCGCCGAACTGGCCGCCAGCGTGGTCGTCGGGTGCTGGCTGGGACTCGGTGTCGCGCTCTTCGGCGCGGGGATGGCCTACCGGCGCATCGACCCCGTGCCCGACTACCGGCCCGACCCACTGCTGCGGCCGGCCGTGGGTGTCGTCGTCACCCTGGCCCTCATGGCCGTCGTGGTCGCAGGCCTGGCTGCGGCCTGGGCGCAGCGGCGCACCGACCGCGACGACCCGGTGGAGGTGCTCCGTGCCGGCATCTGACGTCGCGGCCCGCTGCGACGCTGTGAGCGTGGACTACCGCACGGCGTCGGACGTGGTGCCGGCCCTCCGGGACGTCGACGCCGACTTCGCCCGGGCCCGGTTCAGCGTGTTGGCAGGCGCGTCAGGGTCCGGCAAGTCGTCGCTGCTGCGGGTGCTCGCCGGCCTCCAACGGCCGACCGCCGGGCGGGTCGCGGTCGACGGCACCGACCTGACGCGGCTGCGCGCCGGCAGGCTCCGGCGACTGCGGCGGGCGACCATGGGGATCGTGCTGCAGGATCCGGCCGACAACCTCGTCGAGTACCTCCCAGCCGTCGCCCAGGTGGAGCTCGCCGCCCGGCTGCGAGGGGCCGACCGCGGGGAGGCCGCCGGGCTTCTCGACACGGTGGGGCTGGCCTCGCAGGCCGGCTGCATGCCGCAAGAGCTGTCGGGTGGGGAGCAGCAGCGGGTCGCGTTTGCGGCCGCGGCCATCGGTCACCCCACGCTGCTCCTCGCGGACGAGCCCACCGCGGAGCTCGACGCCATCGCGGCTGGTGCGCTGGTCAACGCCATGCGCCGCCTCATCGACCGCGGCGCCACCCTCGTCGTCGCATCGCACGACCCTGCCGTGATCGACGCTGCGGACCGCGTCGTGACCCTCCGCGATGGACGGGTGGCGGCGGGATGACCATGGGGACGGACGCGGCGGTCGACCTGCGCGGTGTGCGGAAGTCGTACCGATCACCCGCCGGTCCGGTGCGGGTCCTCGAAGACGTGGATCTCTCGATCGCGCCCGGTGAGGTCGTGGCGCTGGCCGGCAGGTCCGGCTCGGGGAAGACCACGCTGCTCACGATCGTGGCCGGCTGGGACGAGCCCGACGCCGGCACGATGACCGTGCTGGGTGCCGACGCCGCGCGGCCGCACGCCTGGCGGGACATGGCGGTCCTGCCCCAGTCGCTCGGCCTGCTGGACGAGCTCACGATCGCCGAGAACGTCACGCTGCCGATCCGGCTGGCGAGAGCCCGGCACGCGCTCGACCCTGACACGATGATGACCCGACTCGGAATCCACCATCTGGCCCGCCGGTACCCGCGTGAGGTGTCACTCGGCGAGCAGCAGCGGGCCGCGCTGGCACGAGCCGTCGTGCTCGGCCCGCGCCTACTCATCGCGGACGAGCCCATCGCCCACCAGAACCACGGCTGGGCCGAGGGCATGATGCTGGTCGTCGGCGAGCTGGCCGCCCAAGGCGCCTGTTGTCTGATCGCCACCCACAACGAGGTCGCGTTCTCGTCGGCGCACCGCGTCTTCGAGCTCCACAGAGGTCGGCTCCGACCGCTCACCCGAAATGGCGGGTCCCCGGCCGGCTGATCGACGGCAAGCGCTGGCCGAGGGGTCCCCAGAAGGCGCAGACCCGGGGGAAACACCAGGGTGTCTCCCTGGTGCGACGCAGCGGTCGCACTTCTACCGTGGTCCCCGACACAACCAGGAGGCCGCGATGAGCACGACCGAGGACCGCAGCAGCGACGCGGGCGAGCCGGCGAGCGTCGGGAGGGTGGACACGAAGCTCGAGGCGGTCGTCATCCCGGTCTCGGACGTCGATCGGGCGAAGGAGTTCTACGGGAAGCTCGGATGGCGGCTCGATGCCGACTTTGCCTTCGACAACGGTTTCCGGGTCGTGCAGTTCACGCCGCCCGGCTCGGGGTGCTCGATTCAGTTCGGCTCGAACATGACGTCGGCTACGCCCGGCTCGGCGCAGTGCCTGTATCTGATCGTCTCGGACATAGATGCCGCTCGCGACGAGCTCGTCGCCCGCGGTGTCGAGGTCAGCGAGGTGTTCCACGCGGGGACGCCGGGCGCTCAGTTCCAGCCCGACGGCACGGGCGGTCGCGTCAGCGGGCCCGCGCCCGATCATGCCAGCTACTTCTCGTTCGCCACGTTCAGCGACCCGGACGGCAACGGCTGGTTGTTCCAGGAGATCACAACCCGGCTCCCCGGGCGGATCGATTCCGCCGAGACGGCGTTCGCCTCGCCGGACGACCTGGCGAGCGCGCTTCGGCGTGCGGAGGCTGCCCACGGCGAGCACGAGAAGCGCACAGGAGAGCGCGACGAGGACTGGCCCGCATGGTACGCCGCCTACATGGTGGCGGAGCAGGCCGGGACGGAGGTGCCGACGTGAGCGACTACGACGTGATCGTTCTCGGCGGCGGCGCGCCCGGCGAGCACTGCGCTGCGGCCTTGGCGGCACGCGGCCTGCGTGTCGCCGTGGTCGAGCGTGAGCTGGTCGGCGGCGAGTGCTCCTATTGGGCTTGCATTCCGTCGAAGTCGCTGCTGCGCCCGGGCGAGGCGGTGCAGGGCGCGCGCGAGGCCGGCGCCAGCGCCCAGGTCGACGTTCAGGCCGCGCTGGCGTGGCGGGACTTCATGGTGTCGGGCTATTCCGACGCCGGCCAGCAGCGCTGGCTCGTGGACCGGGGGATCGACCTGCTGCGAGGGACGGGCCGGCTGGCCGGCACCGGCGTGGTCGAGGTCGACGGCGCCCGCCACACCGCGGAGCACATCGTCGTGGCGACGGGCTCGGATCCGATCGTGCCTCCGATCCCGGGACTCGGTGAGCTCGACGGCGTCTGGGGCACGCGCGAGGCGACGAGCATGAAGGCTGTCCCGCGCCGCCTGCTCGTGCTGGGTGGCGGGTCCGCAGGCGTCGAGGTTGCGCAGGTCGTGCGCCGTCTCGGCGGCGAGGCGGTGCTCGTCGAGGGCGCCAACCGCCTGCTTCCCCGCGAGCCTGCGCCGCTGGGCGAGGCGCTTGGCGAGGCCCTGCGCCGGGACGGAATCGAGCTGAGGCTCGGGATGCACGCTTCTGCCGCGCGGCGGGACGATGACGAGTATGTCCTGCAGTTCGATGGTGGTGCGGACCTGCGGGGCGACCGGCTGCTCGTGGCAACCGGTCGGCGCCCACGCGTCGAGGGGATCGGCCTCGAGACGGTCGGCGTCGAGGTAAACCCCCACGGGATCCCGGTTGACGAGCACCTGCGCGCCGGCGAGCGCCTCTGGGCGATCGGCGACGTCAACGGCATCTGGCCACTTACGCACGTCGGCGAATACGAGGGCGACGTGGTCGCGGCGAACATCGTCGGTGATGCGCGTCCGGCGAACTACGAAGCCGTTCCGCGAGCCACCTACACCGATCCGCAGGCAGCGGCGGTAGGCGCGGTCGAAGCCGAGTACAGCGCCACTGCACCCGTGTCGGAGGTGCCGAAGACCGCCACCTACACCCACGCCTACGCGGAATCCAACGGGTTCCTGACGCTGCTCAGCGACGGCGAGCGGCTGACGGGCGCCTACGCGCTCGGGCCCGAAGCCGGTGAGTGGTTGCAGCAGGCGACGCTCGCCATCCGCGCACGCGTCCCCATCGAGGTGCTGAGCGACACGATCCAGCCCTTCCCGAGCTTCTCGGGGATATACGACGCGGCATTGAAGGCGCTCCGCATGGAGATCGCGGAGATGCCGCCGCCGGTCGGACCTATGGACGCGCAGATGGCGAACCTGTCGGGGTGAGACGGGGTCTCCCTGAGAACGGAGCCCGGCGTCACCGTCGCCGGGCGCTCTGACGCTGAGCCGCGGAAGGCTGCCGCCGATGGAAATCGCCACGACCGACTATCACACCGCCGGCGAGCCGTTCCGGATCGTCGCCGAGGGCGAGGTCGAGGTTCCCGGTGCCACCGTCCGGGAGCGCCGGGAATGGGCCGCTGCGACCGAGGAGGTCGACCGCATCCGCAGGCTGCTGTGCCATGAGCCGCGGGGCCACGCCGACATGTACGGCTGCTTCCTCGTCCCGCCCGACGACGACGGCGCCGACCTGGGCGTGCTGTTCTGGCACAAGGATGGCTACTCCACGGCCTGTGGGCACGGCACGATCGCTCTCGGGGCCTGGGCGGTCGAGACCGGACGCGTAGCCGCCGAACCCGACGGCGAGGTCGACGTGACGATCGACGTGCCCTCGGGCCGGGTAGTGGCCCGAGTGCGTTGCCGCGTGGGTGCCGTCGAGTCGGTGGCGTTCCGCAACGTGCCGTCGTTCGTGGTGGACCGGGGCGTGCGGGTAGCCGACACCGAGGTCGACATCGCATGCGGCGGGGCGCTGTACGCGTTCGTGTCCGCGGACAGCGTCGGCGTGCACGTCGATCCCGCGGATCTCCCGGAGCTCATCAGGCTCGGACGAGGGATCAAGGGCGCCCTCGAGGGCCACGCGCTGGCCCGCCACCCGTCGGACGACCGGTTGTCGGGCATCTACGGGACAGTCGTCCACGAGGAGGTCGGCCCGCTGCACCGGCGGAACGTGGCGATCTTCGCCGACGGCGAGGTTGATCGGTCACCGACGGGATCGGCGACGTCGGCACGCACGGCGCTCCTGCTCGACGAGGGCGCCCTCACCGTGGGGCAGACCTGGCGCAACGACTCGATCATCGGGACGACGTTCCACGCCCGGGCCATCGGCACGGCCGATGAAGGGGTGCTCACGGAGGTCGAGGGCATGGCGTACCGGACCGGCGAGCACCGATTCGCCTTCGAGGCCCGAGACCCACTCGGCACCGGGTTCGTCCTGCGATGACGATGGGCGACAGATCGCTCGCGGCGAGCGCCGCGTCATCTGAGGTACCAGTGGACTCGTCAGGTGATCAAGGTGCACCATGACCGACTCAGATTGGCTGACGCGCCGGGCTGCGAGCACAGAGCGGCAGATATCGGTGCATCTCGGGTTCTAGACGGCTACCTCGCCTTCCCAGGCCCGGTTGAGCGCGCCCTGGACCTTCACCGTCCAGATGATGAACCCGATGAGTGGGATGAGGTTCCAGAAGCCGGTTGCGCCGCTCACCGGCTTGGGCTGACCCGCACGCTGGTACATGTTGCCGGTCTCGGACGGCAACACAAACCAGTTGACGGGGTCGATCACAATCCCGATTACGAGACCGATCACCGGCCCGATCCCCTCGCCGGTGTGGTCCTTGAGCTCGCGGTACACCTGATAGATCCAATACAGGTGGTAGATCCCCAACGTGATGATCGAGAAGATGATCACCGCCGCCGGGTTCCGAACCTTCCCTCTCGGTCCGCTTGCTGCTGCCGTGGGCGGCGGGACAGGCGGTGGCGTGTCGGTCATGTCAGCTCCCTCTCTCCTGCGACTGCGCGTTGCAGGTCGGCAGGCGGACGGCTCAAGACCTTCCGTCGACTTTCACGCACAGAGTGCCCGATGGGGGTCGCCGAGGCCAGCAAGTCCGGCGCGCGAGAACCCCGCGCCGTTCGGGCTCACCCGCATGGTGGTCGAGGGGGCCGGCGGCGACGTGGTCAAGTATGAAGGCCTCGGGCACTACCTAGGACCTGAGCACCACGACCAATGGGCGGGCTGGTTGGTCACGAGCAGCTGACCACGGCGACGTATCCCGAAACGCCAGGTGGGTGGCACGGGGTGCGCGCCGGATTGCCCTGTGCGGGCGGCTCGTGCCCGTCCAACGCCCGGTGCAGAACGCCAGGCGCGAGATCGCCCATCAGTTCGGTGAGCGTGATCAGAAGTGATGGGGATCGGGTCGCGTGACGCTGTTGAGGCGGTCCGGCGGGGCCGTGGAACCAGCAGGGCGTTGGGCGACCAAGTCTGCGCGTGCAGGGACTGGGCCTGGATTAGAACCTTTGTTGGTGGAACCGGTGATCATGGTTGTGGTCGAGGACGGCACGGCCCGCCAGCAGATGCTCGCCGAGCTCGGCCGCTACGCCCGTGACTACCGCGTCGAGTCGGCGAAGGGTGGCGATGAGGCGGTCGCCCGCCTCGGGGCGCTGCGGGTGAGGGGCGACGCGGTCGCCATGGTGCTTGCCGACCTAGCCCTGTCTCCGTTCGATGGAGTCGACGTGCTGACTCGCGTCCGCAGCGTGGCGCCGACCGCCAAGCGCATATTGCTGCTTGACTGGGGCCTCCGACCCGATCAGATGCCGGCGGTGTCACGCGCCGCCGTCTTGGGCCTCGCCGACACCGTCCTGACCAAGCCGACCGGCGCCCGCGACGAGGAGTTCCACAGCGCGATCACCGAGGACCTCGGCGATTGGGCGTGGACGACGACGCCGACGGTCGAGGCGGTGAAGGTGGTCGGCGATGCCGACAGCCGGCGCGTCGGTGAGATCCGCAATCTCCTAGAGCGCCTCGGTGTTCCGACGGGCGCATATCCGCCAGACTCTCCGATCGGCCGGGCGATCACGGACGCGGCCGGACCTGGCGCATATCCGGTTGTCGAGGTGATGGGCCAGACGGTGCTGAGCGACCCGACCGACCGACAGATCGCCATGGCGTTTGGGGCGGTCGCCGACGTGCAAGACAGCACTTTCGACCTGGCCGTCGTCGGCGGCGGGCCGGCGGGGATGGGGGCAGCGGTGTACGGGTCGTCGGAGGGGTTGTCGACATTGGTTCTCGAGGCCGAAGCGTTCGGCGGGCAAGCGGGCACCAGCTCGATGATTCGTAACTACCTCGGGTTCCCGCAGGGCATCACCGGTAGGCAGCTCGGGCGACGCGCGGTTCTCCAGGCCGTCCGGTTCGGCGCCGCGCTGGACCTGGCCCGCGCCGTGACCGCCCTGGAGGTGGGTGCGCCGCACCGCCTGCGCTTGTCGGACGGAGCGGTGGCGAGCGCGCACGCGGTGATCGTCGCGTGTGGCGTGACGTACCGCCGCCTTGGCGTCCCGGCGCTTGAGGAGCTTGTCGGCGCCGGTGTGTTCTACGGCGCCGCGACGAGCGACGCCCGGGCGCTTGCGGGCACCGACGTCGTCGTCGTCGGTGCGGGTAACTCGGGGGGCCAGGCCGCTGTGCATCTCGCCCGCTACGCCGCCCACGTGACGATCGTCGCTCGCAGGGGCGCGCTGGCGGAGACGATGTCGACATATCTAGTGAACGAGATCGAGAACGATGGCCGGATCGAGGTGCGCACGGACACCGACCTCGTCGACGGCGGTGGCGATGGTCGCCTGGAGTGGCTCGAGTTGGCCGATCGCGTCACCGGTGAGAGGTCACGAGTGACGGCGGCCGGACTGTTCGTTTTCATCGGGACGGAGACCCGCACTGGCTGGCTGCCGCCGGCAATCCAATGCGACGACCATGGGTTCGTTCTGACCGGCACCGACATCGACGGCACTGGCTGGCCGCTCCCTCGCTCACCATTCGCGCTTGAGACCAGCGTTCCAGGCGTCTTCGCCGCTGGCGACGTGCGGGCCAACGCTGTGAAGCGCGTGGCCGCCGCCGCGGGCGAGGGTGCGATGAGTGTGCCGATGGTCCACCGCTACCTCGCCGAAAGTTAGGTACCCGCCGGCCTCAAAACGCTTGCGTCCTCACCGGTCGACACCTGCCTGTCCATCCGAGCCTCGATGCAGAACGACACGGTGCGAGATCGGCAGTCTGCGCCGTCCACAATGCGCTTGTGAGCCGGCCGAGCCTGTCCGCCGGCCGGTTTGGCTGAGCCGCTGCCGGCACCAGGCGGCGTCACCGTCTGGGGCCGGTCCGCGTCGTCACTCGTCGGCCAGGAGGTCCTCGATGCCGGCGTGGGCGATTGCTCGTTGCACCTCGGGCGACTGCTCGCTGATTCGGAAGGCGACGCCGGCCGTACCGGCCGCGGCTCGTGAACGGAGCAAGGCGGTCAGGCCAGACGAATCGATGAACGTGAGGCCGTGGGCGTCGATGGCGATCGATTCAGGAGGGGCCTCTAAGGCGTCGACGACCGATGCCACGAACCGCTCAACGCCGGTCGTGTCGAACTCACCCTCGAGCACGATGGTGGCATCGCTGCCCTGGTAGTGGACCTCGATGCGCAGCAGCTCGGCGCGGAACGACGTCACGTCATCCGACATGCGTTTCTCCCCCAGCAAAATGGCACTCGCGTGCCGTCTGGCCTCAGACTATTTGACGCGTCCATCGGTAACGGCGGGCCGGTCCAACGCATGCGCTCGTCCATGCCGGCCCGGGCCGTGAAATCATCAGGACGCCCGGCGCTACGAGGACTCCGCCGCCGACGCCGACTGCCTCGAAGACGTCGTGTATCACCAGCGCAATCCACCGAATGAGTGCGCGACGCCAATGTTCGTTCGCTCTGCGTCAGAGGAGCGAGAACGGCTCGTCAGCTGGTCACGAAGGTGACGGCGTACGTCTGGCCCTCGCGGAGGAGATCGAGCCTTCCGCCTGCGACCTCGAATGTCCTGGCTAGTTCTAGGGCCTTGAGGACGTTCGTCTGCTGCAGCTCGAGCTCCTCGGTCGGGCAGGCGGCGAGGGTCGATGACAGCGGACCGATGGTGATGTTCACCCCGTCGACCTCGTACGGCCCGTTGAAGGTGTTGCACCCCGTGTTGCCGCTGACGGTGCCGTCCTCGAACTCAGCGGTCATCGTCACGCCTCCCACCACTGACGTCACCGCGTTGCCGGCGTAGTAGGTGGTCACCGTCCACTCACCCTGGATGGCCCGAGCGCCATCCATCGCCTGGAACAACAGGACGCTGTCGCCCTGGTCGTCGGTCATCGTCAGCGTGTCGCCATCGATCTCGTAGCGAGCGACCCTCGGCAACCGGTCGAGATACGCCCGCTCCACCGCGGCCTGCGGCGGAGGGCACGCCATCTGCGTGCTGGCGACGTTCGGACCGATCGTGAGCGAGGCGCCATCGACGTCGTAGGTCGTGGAGTACTCGTTGCAGCCGCTGCGGCCGGTGAGCGCGCCATCCTCGAAATGCGCCGTCACGCCGACGGCCTCGAGCGCAACCCCGAGCGGGGCGTCTGCCGACAGCAGCCAGGACTGTCCCTCGAGCGTTCTCCCGTCTGTGTCGTCGGGCGCCGCGGCCTCGACGCCATCGTCGTCGTCGCCACACCCGGCGACAACGAGCAGGACCCCCACCATGCCGACGAGGACGCGGCGAACTGACGTCGGCTGGACGAAGTGGTGATCGGCGTGCGTGATTATCCCCGGAGCCTCCCGCCGGTGACCTTGAACGGCATCGCCCATTCTGGGTGAATGGCGGCGCGGGCTTGGGCCCCGCGCACCATGCTCCGGGCGGACCTTGGGCATCTAGGCCCTCTTACGGGCACCATCGTCCAAAGAAGCGCGCCGACACCGATCGACGGGTCGGAAGGCACTGGCTAGTGCCGCGTCAGGCAACGCCTGCGACGTGCCACGCCGGCCAGATTCGCCGCTGGCTGCGTCCTCGTCCTCGACGTAGCTTCGGCTATGCCTTCGTCCTGCGTCCTTGCCAGCGACGAATCCGACTCGCCGTGACCCGCCGAACGCTGCCTGACGCGGCACTAGTTCGTCGGCGCTTGCAGGAAGGTCACGAGTTCCAGAAACGCGGCCGGGTCCTGGAACAAGAACAGGTGCCCACCCTCGTACCCGCGTAGCTCGGCGCCGCGGACCCGCGACGCGATCGCCTTGCTGTTCGCTTCCGGAGCGATCCCGTCGTGACGTCCGTACGCCACGAGGGTCGGGCAGGAGATCGCATCGAGCCGCTCCCAAACGTCATGGCTCGCGCGAGCCTCGAGCTGAGCTCGCCGGCCGGCTTCGTCATGCTCGTCAGGCGGTGCGATCAGTCGCTCTGCCAACCCGCGATCTTCCGGGTGCGCGTCGAACCAGTGATCGTCCCAGCGGTCGTCGGCCAGCTTGAGTCCGGTCGCGACCCGTTCCTCGACGGGGAGTTCTTGCAGCATCTGGAGCGGATAGGAAGACCCGCCCGCGCCGCCAGGGGACGTGCAGGCGAGGGCGAGGCGCTCCACCCGCTCAGGGTTGGTGACGGTGAGCTCCTGGGCGACCATGCCACCGAAACTCAGGCCCAGGACGCGACCGGTGTCCCAACCGGCAAGATCGAGAAGTCCGATCGCGTCGGCGGCGACATCAGCCATGCCGTAGGAGCTCGTCAGCGGAGCGTTGCGGCCGAGGCCGCGGTAGTCCCATGCCAGCAGATCGAATTCGGCAGCGAGCAGATCGATCAGGGGTCGAGCACGCTCCAAGGTCGTCCCCGACCCGTTGCAGAAGAGCAACCGCGCACCGCTTCCCGCGCGCTCCCAATACAACTCAACACCGTTCACGTCGCTGACAGGCATCTCGCTCCCCGGCTCTCACGGTGAAGTGCAGATCGCCCGCTGCGGGCGGCCGCCGCCTGTCGGATCGTCACGCAGAACGACGCGGCGCGAGATCGCAGCAAGTCTGGCGCGGCTGGTCTGCGTCCCTGACGAAAGGAGGTTGGCGGCAGGGCGCTCCACCGCCAGCTGGAACGGCCGAGGCAACAATCGTTGAGCGCCGGGCTAGGTCGTCTTGACGACGAGGACCGAGCAGTCCGCCGTGTGTGTCACCGTATTCGGGACGCTTCCGAGCGCCCGGCGCTGCATGCCCTTGTTGCCCACGACGAGGATGTCGGCGCCGCACTGCTTCGCAAGGCGGACGAGCACGTCGGAGGGGTTGCCCTCCTCGGCGAGCGCCCGGCAGCGAACGCCCTCCTCCCGGAGCTGTGCCTCCGTCCGCGCGACCATCTCGCGCTGCCGTGAGTCGTCGTCCGGGCGGTTGTAGGCGGAGAGCAGGACCAGCTCCGCCTCGAATCGCCGCGCAACCTCGGCCGCCATCTTCACGGCCTCAGCGGCCGTGGCGGACCCATCGACACCGACGGCGACGGTCGTGACCATTGAGCGCGTGAGTATGTCCGGTCCGCGCGCGAATGTCCATCTTCCGACGGACCCGTCTGCGACTGGACCGCATGGCCCGTCGTCCTGAGCGGGGAAGTCTCGACCCGCCACAGCCATACGCACGTAATGCCCCCGCTCTGGAGCGATCTCGCTGTGCCTGAGTGTGCACGGTGGTCGCTACCCCATCAGGGCAGCGTGGAGGGCGGCAGAGAGCCCATCTCCCGGACGGCCCGAAGCGGCACGAGCGCGCCAAGCGACGAACCCGTCCGGCCGGACCAGAACGACGCCCGTCGTCGAGACGTCGTAAGCCTCGGTGAACGAGTCGTCGGGGACGGCGAGCTCGGCGCCGCCCACGCGGTAGGCCGCGAGCCGGACTCCCGGCACGGCCGTAGCCGCGGCGGCGTCGCACCATGCCGCGCCGTCCGGGCCGGCGAGGAGGACGAAGTCGTGGCCGAAGAGATCAAGGGTCGAGCGTCGGCGCCCGTCGCGCTCCAGCCACAGGTGGGGCGCGCGTGAGCCTGGCACTGCGCGGGTAAGTCGTGGATCGCCGTGGCTGGATTGGTCGTTGTCGCTCCCTGCAGTCGCCTCGCTCTCGTCCCCCAGGATCGCCGGCGAGCGATAGATGTAGCCCAATTCGATCTCCAGATCGGCGACGAACGGCTGGAGATCGGTCGCCGTCAGGTACGGGGCGGTCCGGGTGACGTAGCGCGTGTAGGCCTGCTCGACGGTGAACTTGCCAACCGGCCGCCGCTCGGCGTCGTAGGTCGACAGCAGCGCAGGCGGCGCGGCTCCGTTGACGACGAGGGCCAGCTTCCACGCGAGGTCGTACGCGTCCTGGACGCCGGTGTTGCCGCCGAAGCCACCGTTCGGCGGCATCACGTGGGCGGCGTCCCCAGCGAGCAGGACCCGCCCGTCCTGATAACGCCGGGCCACGTCGGACGACGACCGCCAGCGGGCAACCCCGTCGATCCGCACGTCGAGGTCGGGGACGCCCGCGCCGGTACGCACGAACTCGATCATCCGCTCGGCGCTGGTGTCCTTCGCGGCGTTGGCGGCGTCGGGGTTGGTACGCGGGTCACCGACCGTGTTGACGACCAGGAACCCGGACTGGCAGTCCTTCGCGAGTCGGAAGAACCCGCCGAACATGGGATTGTTGACGTACACAACGCTGAGCGGCTTGCCCAACATCTGCGGGGAGAGGTCGGCCGTGAAGTAGATCGTCAGGCTGTTGGAGAACACCCCCCGCCCGTCGAACGGGACCTCCAGCGCCTCCCGCACCGTGCTGTGCGCGCCGTCGGCCCCCACGAGGTAGCTGGTGCGCAGCCGCTGCTCGGCGCCGCTGTCGATGTCCCTCACGACCACCGTCACCCCATCGTCGTCCTGCTCGACGGCGGCGACGTCGCCGCCCTCCATCACCCTCGCGCCCGCCGCGATCGCTCGGCGTCGCAGGATCGCCTCCAAGCCGGGCTGGGTGACGAACAGCCGGCGGCACGGGCTCAGCGTCTCGTCCACCCCGACGTTCAGGCTGGGCACGATGTCCGCCAGCTTCCGGCCAGCGAGCGAGTCCATGCTGACGATCGCACCCTCGGGAACGAACTCCAACTCCGACTGGCGCTTGACGTCGCCCTCGACCCCGATCGACCGCAGCAGCTCCAGGGTGCGCAGATGGAAGTGCGCCGCCCGCGGTAGCCGCGATTCGCCCCGCATCCGTTCCACGACCAGCGCGGCGACACCGTGCCGGGCCAGGAACGCGGCCGACGCCATCCCGACCAGCCCACCGCCGGCGATCACAACCGGGGCGTCCACGCCGTTGTCTTCCCCCAGTGCCATGACAACAGCATCCCGCACTCGGGTCCTTGCCGCTGCCTTGCGCGGGGACCGAACGGCGCTCTGGCCCCGGGCCTCCGTCGACATCCTGCGCTGTTGAACGGCTCCTGACGGCGGCCTTGTCAGACCCGAGCCAGGAGGTCCTGGACGATGAGCGTGGCGGCAGCCGGCGTGCCCTTCACGAACCCGAAGAAGGGGCCGAAGTCTCGGGTGGCAACGAAGCCGGGGAGGTAGAGGCCGGACAGGCTCGTCCCGAAGGCCGCGTCGAGCACCGGGAAGCCGTCGGCGATCTGGATCCGGTCGAGCACGCCCGCGAGGTAGGGAACCCGTGGCAGGTCGGCGCGATAGCCGCAAGCGAAGATCACATGATCGACCGCCAGCCGCTCGCCGTTCGACAGCCGCACCTCGAGCTCGCCGCCCGGTGCCGTGGCTTCGACGTCGAGGACCTCGGTTCCGGGCCAGCGGTGGATGGTCTCCGTGCCGAGCCTGGGGGTGAGCCAGTACTCCAGTGTGAGCCGGCCGACCTCCCAGAACTTCCTGGCGATCGCGTCCTGATCGGACTGGGGGAGTGTCCGCCACCAACCTCGGACCCGCAGCGTCGCCTCCAGGTGCTCGTCGACGAACCGCCAGCTCACGCGCTCGAACCGCGGCACGTCGTGCCGGTGGACGACGTCGATCCGCTCGGCGCCGTTCTCGGCCAGCAGCGCCGCCCATTCGTAGGCGCTCTGTCGGCCGCCCACGATCAGCACGCGGGCATGGGCCAGGTCCTCGAACCGCACGAGGTCACAGGTATGGGCTGCCCGGCCGGGCGGGACCGACCCCGCCCATGTGGGCACGTTGGTGAAATGGGAGATCCCGGGTGCGGCGACGACGGCGTCGGCCGCGACCCGGTCGCCGCCGTCCAGGAGGGCGACAAACTTGCCGTCGGAGGTGGCGAGGCCGGCGACCATGTCCTCGCGGACCTCGATGCCCTTGGCCTGCCGGAACCACTCGACATACTCCAGGAAGAGGCCGACGGGCAGGGGATCGACGTCAGCCGGGGCAATTGCGCGCTCCTCGAGATAGGCCTCCAAGGTGTGGATCGCGGCGGCGTCGAGGTGCCAGTCAGGCCCCGAGCGCAGGAACATCCCTGGCGGCATATGGTCCCGCCAGAAGCCCATCGGCCGCCCGACGACGACGGTATCGATGCCGCGCTGTCGCGCCAGCGCGGCGGTCGACAGGGCATACGGTCCCGCCCCGACGACCAGCAGCGACGTCGTCGTCATCATGGGCGTGTGCCCCCTCGCGCGCGTCCGGCTGGCGCCGATTGACCTGCGTCGACCAGCGTAGACTCGGTGGCAGGAAGGCTCTGGACACGATGCGCTCGGTGATCGTCTCCGCTGTCAGGACGCCGGTCGGGAGATTCGGCTCGGCCCTGCGGTCCCACTCGGCCGTGGACCTTGGCGCCGTTGCCATCGCCGAGGCCCTGGCGCGCGCCCGGGTGCCACCGGGCGACGTCGACTACGTGCTCATGGGGCATGTGCTGCAAGCGGGCATGGGTCAGATCACGGCCCGACAGGCGGCGATCGCGGCCGGCGTCCCGCCCCACGTTCCCGCCATGACGATAAACAAGGTGTGCCTCTCGAGCCTGACGGCGGTGGCGCTGGCCGACCAGTTGATCCGCGCCGGCGAGATCGAGGTGGCGATCGCCGGCGGCATGGAATCGATGAGCAATGCCCCCTACGTCGTACCCGGGGCCCGCTGGGGCATGCGGCTGGGGCCGGGCGAGTTGGTCGACACGATGGTCCACGATGGGTTGTGGTCGACCTTCACGGGACAACACATGGGCGCGTCCTCCGACCAGGTGAACGCGGAGCTGGGGATCTCCCGGCAGGACCAGGACAACTGGGCGGTTCGCTCGCACCAACGCGCCGCCGCGGCCTGGGCGTCCGGACGCTCCGCGGCCGAGGTCGTCGGCGTCCCGGTGGCGGACCGCAGCGGCGAGACAACCGTTGTCGAGCGTGACGAGGGCATCCGTCCGCAGACCACGTACCAGTCCCTGGCGCAGCTCCCGCCGGCGTTCACGCCAGCCGGGACGATCACGGCGGGGAACGCCTCCCAGCTTTCGGACGGAGCGGCCGCCCTCGTGGTGATGAGCGCCGAGCGCGCCGAGGCCCTGGGGGTCGAGCCCCTCGCCGAGATCCTCGCGTACGGCATGTGCGCGGACCGGTTCGCGTATCTCCACACGGTCCCCGCGATCGCGCTGGAGAAGGCCCTCAAGAAGGCCGGCATGGACCCACACGATGTCGGCCTGCTCGAGATCAACGAGGCGTTCGCCTCGGTCGCCCTGCACGCCACCCGCATGCTCGGCGCCGACCACGAGATCGTGAACGTCAACGGTGGCTCCGTCGCGCTGGGCCACGCGCTGGGCTCCACGGGTGGCCGGATGATCGTGACGCTGGTGCACGAACTGCGCCGCCGCGGGGTCGAGCACGGCGCTGCGACGCTGTGCGGCGGCGGCGGTCAGGGCGACGCGCTACTCGTGCGTCTCACCCGCTGACTCGAGCTCATCCAAGGTGATTGACCGCGGTCGCTGGCTCGAAGCCCGCCGCTCCGCGCTCACCCGCGTACGGGTTCGCGTCCGAGGACGTCCGCGACTGCCGCCAGGTATTCGATGTGGCCATCGGTCGAGTCGATGCCCAGGCCCATCGTGAGGACCGCAGCGTGTGTCCCACCGGCGTCACGCCATGCCGTGATCTTGGCCGCTACCGCCTCCGGGCCCTTCCTGCTCATCACCACGTACTCGCCGCCGAAGCGCTCGACGGGCCTGCCCGCCTCGGCGACACGGTCGCGGATCCGATCCCAGGCGCCGACCACGTTTTCTGTCCGGCCGCCGAAGATGAACCCATCGCCGACACGAGCCGCCCGCTGGTACGCGGCGTCGCCGTAGCCGCCCAGCCAGATCGGGATGGGTCGCGTGGGCTTGGGCTTGATGGACGCGCGGTCGACACCGTCGAATCTCCCGGTGAACTCGACGACCGGCTCGGCCCACAACCGGCGCAGGAGAGCGATCTGCTCTTCCTCGCGGGCGCCCCGGGTGCGGAAGTCCTGGCCCAGGGCCTCGTACTCGACGTAGTTCCAGCCGATGCCGACGCCCAGGCGCAGCCGCCCCCCTGACAGGAGGTCGACGTCGGCGGCCTGCCTGGCGACCAGGGCGGTCTGGCGCTGCGGGAGGATCAGGACCCCGGTGACGAAGCCGATCCGCTCGGTCATCGCGGCCAGGTGGGCGAACATGACCAGCGGGTCGTGGAACGGATCACGCTCGGTGTACGGACCGACCAACGCGGGGACCCGGTCCTCGTGCACCGCACCGAGCACGTGGTCATAGGCGAGGAGATGATCGAAGCCGAGCTCCTCGGTCGCCCGACCGATGCGTCGCACCGCCTCCGGGTCACCGCCGAGCTCGATCTGCGGATAGACCACACCGATCTGCATGGCCTCACCCTGCCACGAACGGCCCGTGACCGGATGCTCGCGGCACGGTTTCCGGCCGCGAGTTGGCATCCTGTGACGGACGGGATCCCACCGTCGGGGCACGGCCCAGGAGGAACGGAGTGTTGGTCGACCAGCCGCCGGCTCGGCATCTGCTGCGGGCGAAGGACCTGGCCGATCGCCGGTTCGCTGATGCGCTGAGCGTCGCCGACATGGCAGGCGCTGCCCACCTGTCGTCTGCGCACTTCAGCCGTGAGTTCCGGCGTGTCTTCGGCGAGTCGCCACACCAGTACCTGCTGACGCGGCGGCTCGAGCGGGCGGCCGCGCTGTTGCGCACGACCGACTGGTCGGTGGCAGACGTGTGCATGGCCGTGGGGCTGACCAGCGTGGGATCCTTCACCACCAGCTTCGGGCGCATGTTCGGGAAGACGCCGACCGCCTACCGGGCGAGCTTCCCGCCAGCGGCGGCGTGGGCCATGGTTCCCGGCTGCATGCTGCGCGCGAACGGCCGCCCCCGACACCGCACGTTTCGAGAAGACGGCTGAGCCGTCCGTCCGTAGCGTCCTGGTTGAGAACGGATCCCCCGATCGACGAGGGTCGATCACCACCAGGAGGTAACGATGCTGCGGATCGCGAACGCTCAGGTCTGGGTGCACGACCAGGACGAGGCCCTGGAGTTCTACACCACGAAGGTCGGCATGGAGGTCCGCGCGGACGTAACCCTGCCCGAGTTGGGGTTTCGGTGGCTGACGGTGGGGCCGGTGGGGCAGCCCGACGTCTCGATCGTGCTGATGGCCGTCCCCGGCCCGCCGGTGATGGACGAGGAGACCGCCGAAGAGGTGCGCAGCCTCACGGCGAAGGGCTTCGCCGGCACCGTGTTCCTCACGACCGACGACTGCCAGGCCTCGTACGAGGAGATGGTTGCCCGAGGCGTCGAGTTCACCGAGACCCCCGAGAAGCGCCCCTACGGCATCGACGCCGGCTTCCGTGACGTGTCGGGCAACTCGCTCCGCCTGACGCAGCTGATCGACTTCGAGCCGAGCTGATCGCCCGCCGGAACCCGTCGACGACCGGTGCGTCCCGCGGCGGCGACGTCCCGGCGTGGACGGGGTCCGGCGGCGGCCCCGTGACGTCCCCAGCGGCGTGGCGCGACTGTGCCGGACCTCCGCAATAGCGCAGGGCGATCGCAGCGTGCACGCACCTGCGTGACAGCCGTCACACGTTCTGTGTGGCTCATGACGCTGAGGCGATGCGTCAGCCCAGACATCATGCTGCTCGACGGCGATCCGACAGCAGCGGACAAAGGGATGACGCGTGGGCCACATGAGCCACCGACGTGGCAGACACCGCCTGCTCGGGACCGACGAGCTCGTCCACGCGTTCGTTGCGGGGGACGTCGATGCGCTCGACGAGCTCGTCAGGCGCCACCGGCAGGTTCCCCTCGGAGCGGCGCGCCGTCACCTCCGCTCGAGCGCCGAGGTCGAGGATGTTGCACAGGAGACCTGGTTCCGATTCACCATGCACGCCGCCGATATCCGGCAGCCAGCGCACCTGGCCAGCTGGCTCTGGGTGACGGCAGCCAACGAGGCGCGTCGCCGGCGACGGCACGCGGATCGCCAGCGGCTGGTCGACAGCTTCGATGACCTGCCCGGGCGTCAGCCGGAGGACGAGGCCTTCACGACGTCGGAGTGCCGCGCCGCGGTTCGGCGGGCGGTACGGGCCCGCTTGAACGACCGCGAGCGCGAACTGCTGGCCCTGCTGGTGGACGCGCGCGGCCTCGACTACCAACAGATCTCGCGCGTGTCTGTCCGTCCCGTCGGCGGCATCGGCCCGACCCGCGCGGATCATTCGCAAGCTCCAATCCCACCCCGACGTCGCCCGGCTGTGCGCCGCCGCCGCTTGACCGGAGGCGCTCGCAAACTACCGTGCACGGGCGCTGGGCCGCGCTGGGACCGCCGGGTGGTTCACGCCGGCCACCAGCGGTACCTGGCGAGGCACGCGTCGAGTGGAGGAGGTCCGATGGCCGCTCAGCCCACGCACCACATGCAGGTCGAGGCCGACGACGGTCACGACATCGTGTTCGCCTGTCCCGAAGCTGACTGTGGACGGCGCTTTCTGCTGCGTCGCGCCGGCGGCTACATCGTCCTGGACCGCGGCGACATCAACGTCCGGCACGTGGGCGGCACCAGCAATATCTCGCTGTCGGTAGACGTCGGGATGTAGATCGGCGAGCGGCCGCCGGCGAAGCGTCACCGGGAAGGCCCGGTGACGCCCGCCACCGGCGCTCAAACGGGGTTCTCCACCTTGAAGGCGGGACCCTGGTTGAAGCCGATGATGTCGAAGCCTGGCTGGCCGATGGTCGAGTCGAGGAAGACCGTCACCAGGCTGAGGTAGGTGCCAGACGGATCGCCGCCGGGATCCTCCTCCGGCAACAGGCCCGCCGGGACCTGCAGCGTGTGCCGCCACTCGTAGACGGGCACGGGCCCGTTCGGCGTCGGCACGGTCGAGATGGTGGCGTTCGCCTTCGGCTCCTGACCGGCCGCCAGCCTCACCTCGGGCCCTGGACCGATCGATTCGGCATAGGCCGTGACATCCCACTGGTAGCTCAGCGCCGCTATGTAGAGGGGCACCTGCGTACCCGTCAGCTTCCACGACACGTGGATGGTGAAGGGCCGCTGGGAGTTGAGGACGAGATTGGGGACGTGTCCGGCGATCGCCGGATCGTCCAGAATGACGCTGGTGAACTCACCCCGGAAGAGATCGGGGACGAGTTCGGGGTCGAATTGAGTCTGCATGGCCATGGTCTCTCCGTTCGTCGGGTTGCCAAGTACCGAGCGGTCGGGCACGTCCACGAGCCACGCCGCCCAGGTTCCGGTGTAGAGGGGCGCCCTGAGCCAGCGCTGAGCGAGCACTTAGCGGGCGCCAAGAACGATGAAACGAGCGGCGTCACACGATCGCGCGTATCTGTCCCGTTGACGCGCGCTCTTGACCCACGACGAGCGATGCCTGGCGGAAGGAGCTCTCATGCTGGCTGCGATGTGGACGCCACCCCTTCCCGGCACGGTGCCAGCTCTCGGCGGGTGGCGGCCGGTGCCGCGTGCGGATGAGGTGGCCGGCGGCAGACCGGCGGTGGTCGTGATGGGAGGGCCGCGCGGTACGGTCGCCGGGGAGGCGGTCGCCGCACTGTTGGCGGCAGACGGGCTCCTCGACCGCTGTGCCTGGCTCCGAGTGGAGCCTGCGCTACGCGACCCGGCCCTGCTCGGCCATGCCCTCGCGCAGGCGGTGGGGCGGCGGCACCCGGCGGCCGCCGTCGCGTTGTCGCACCGGTTGACTGGTGACGTGCCCGAGCTCGATGCCGTGCTCGCCACCGTCGCACGGGCACCCGATGGACCGTCCGTGGTCGTGCTCGAGGACGGCGGGCACGGCCGGCCGTCACACGTCCTCGCACGCGTGGCCGCGGCTTGGGCCCGGTGTTCGGGCCCACCGTTGGTCGTGCTGGTCCACGGGCGTGTGCCTCGGTCGCTCCGCCCCTGGCTTGTGCCGGTACCCGCCCTGGCAGCGGGCTCGGCTGACGCACCGCCGCTGAGCCCTTCGGCAGTCCACAGGCTTGCCCGGCTGACCGAGGGTCGCGGGTCGGTCGCCGCGGACATCGTCGCCGCGGCCACCGCGTGGGGGGACAACGACATGGGTACGGTGATCGCCGGAGCACACACGCTTCGCGGGCTCCTCGCACGGGTGAGCGAGCACCTGATCGGGCGGGCGTCGCCGGCGGCGCTGTCCACCCTGACGTCCGCCGCTCGGTTCGGTGCCTGGCACAGTCGCTGCGGCGATGTGAGCGGCGTCCCCGACGGCGGGGCCGACGCGACCGGCCTCAGCGCATCGCTGCGCCCGTGGCTCGTGGCGCTGGAGGACGGGTGGCACGCCGTACGTCCGGTGTGGTGGCAGCCCCTTGCTCGCGCCGTTGATCGCACAGCCGGCGGCCGCCGGTTCGCCGGCCATCCCCCCGTGTGGCCGCGACGATCGGCCCCAGACGCCGCCCCCTGGGCAACCCATCCGGCCGTTGGCCGTGACCACGTCGACGACACGGACGGCGGCGCTCGGGGGGGCTCCGGCCACAAGGGTTACGTGGTAAATGTCCGGCTGCTCGGTGACTTCGAGCTGACCGTCGACGGGCGGCCCACTACGGCGTGGTACGGCCAGCTCGGTCCCACGCTGATGAAGTTCCTGCTGGCCCAGCCCAACCGGGCGTGCGCACGCGACGTCCTGCTGGAGCAGTTCTGGCCCGGCGTCGAGCCCGATGTAGCTCGCAACCGCCTGCATGTCGCACTGAGCAGTGTCCGCCGGGCGCTCGCGACCGTGGCCGACGCCCCCCTCGTCGAGTTCTGCGACGGCTTCTATCGCGTCGCCCCGGTCCACCGCGTCGAAACCGACGTCGAGCGCTTCCACGCCCTGGTCGAGGCCGGCCGCAGCGCGGAGATCGGTGACCGGCTCGACGAGGCGGCCGCCCTCTACCGGCGGGCCGCCGCCACCTACACCGGGGAGTTCCTGGCCGACTGCCCGTACGACGACTGGACGATGCTGCCTCGCGAGGAGCTCCGGATGGCCTATGTCGACCTGCTCGACCGGTGGTCGGGAGTGCTCGCCGCCGCCGGCCGCGACTCCGAGTGCGTGGAAGTCGGTCGGCTCGTCCTGCGCCAGGACGCCTGCCGCGAGGACGTCCACCGGTTGATCATGCGGTGCCAGGCGAGCTTCGGCCGCACCAGCGAGGCACTACGGCAGTACGAGCGTTGCCGGCGTGCGCTGCGTGAAACCCTGGGCTTGGAGCCCTCCGCGCCGACGCAGGCGCTCGCCCGCTCGCTGCGCGAGGGGGTGCAGCGTCTGCCGACGGCTCAGCTGAGCTACTCCTGACCGGCACAACGCGCAGGGGCGAGCGATGGGATCGGAGCGCGCGGTGGCTGGCAACGACCGCACCGGTCAGCCGGCGGCTCACAGCACCCAGCGCGACCCGTGGAGGCGTTCGTACAGGGGCCGGCACTCCTCGGCGACTGCGGCGGCGTGGCCGTCCAGTTGCGGAACCCGAGGCCGGTACTCGGCGAACCCGGTCGATGTCCACACGGCGTCGTACCAGTACCGGCCCCACACCCCGTCGGAGTCCCGGCGGCCCGGCGGCCACGCGAGCATCCGGGGGGTGAAGTCCACCCCGACGTGGCGGCACATCGCCCGCAGGTAGGACTCGGGATCGAGGAGGAAGTCGCGCGCATCGATCACGGGCGGCGCCGTTCCGGCCGTCACCAGCTCGTCGTACAACTGGACCTGCTGGGGGAGGCCCAGGTCGTCGGCGGTGACGTCGGCCCGGGAGCGAACGTACGACGCGACCACCTCGTGGGGGTCGCGGATCAGCAGGACGTTCGTGAGCTCGGCCACCCAGCCCCGGTCGACGCCGCGCAGCAGGTGATGGGCCATGTGCTTCTGGTAGAAGACCCCGGTCCCGTCGGGCACCGGACCGAGCAGCGTCGCCACGACCTTGCGCCAGTCGGTCTCGCCGGCACCGATCACCTCCGCACGCCCCGGATGATCCAGCCCGGTGGCGTTCAGGTAGTGCGCATACAGCGGTTCGTCGATCACGATCGTGTCCGGGCGGTTCTCCCAGGACCGCATGAGCGCGGTGGAGATGGTGCGGGGGCCCGACCAGACGGCCAGCCGGGTCACGGGAGCTCCGGGTGCCACCGATCCCCGCCGTCAGCGAGTCGCCTCGGCGACGTCTCGCTCGATGGCGGCTCGGTAGTGCGTGCGGAGCCGGTCCATGATCGGCCGGCTGGCCGCGTCGCCGATCGTGCGACCGTCGACCTCGCGGACGGGCACGATCCCCGCGAACGTGCCGGTGACGAACGCCTCGTCGGCGCCGTACACGTAAGTCAGGCTGAAGTCGCGCTCGTGCGTCGGGATGCCGGCCTCGCGCGCCAGCCTCAGCACCGTCGCACGGGTGATGCCACCGAGGCAGAAGGCGCCCGATGACGTCCACAGCTCGCCACCGCGGACGAGGAAGAAGTGGGTGGAGTTGCACGTGGCGACGAACCCGTGCGGGTCGAGCATCAGGGCCTCGTCGGCACCCGCCGAGTAGGCCTGGATGCAGGCGGTGATGTCGTTGAGCTTGCTGTGGGTGTTCAACTTGGGATCCAGCACGTCCGGATAGGGACGGCGGACGTGCACGGTGAACAGTCGGATCCCGCTGTCGAGGACCTCCAGCCTCGGCTGCTTGTACTCGGGAACGATCACGATCGTCGCAGGCCCCACCGTCATCCGCGGGTCCTGGTAGGGCGTGCGCTTGACGCCGCGGGTCACCATGAGGCGCACGTGGACGCCGTCGGTCATCCCGTTGGCGCGCAGGGTCTCGTAGATCGCCGCCCGCAGGTCGCGCCGGCCGAGCCCGACGTCGAGCGCGATGGCCTTCGCGCCCTCGTAGAGCCGGTCGAGATGCTGGTCGAGGAACACCGGGTGCCCGGCGTGGACACGCAGCCCCTCCCACACACCGTCGCCGAGCACGAACCCCGAGTCGAAGACCGAGACCATGGCCTCGGCCCTACGCTTGAGCTCCCCGTTCACATAGACGAGCACAGCGTCGTTACGCGGGTCGTCGTCGTACTCGTGCACTCCGTGGACCACCTGATCGGTCACTCGAACCCTCCTCGCCGCCGGCACGCGACCCATTGGCTGGGGCGATTCTGCCCATGACCCGGCACCACACGGGACCGGCCGTGCCCGGCGCAGCCGATCCGAGGCGCTGGAGGATCCTGGCGGTCACCCAGCTCGCCGGGTTCATGAGCCTGCTCGACGTCAGCATCGTCAACGTGGCGCTGCCGTCCATCCAGCAGGGGCTGGGCGCTACGTCCGGGATGACCCAATGGGTCGTGTCCGGGTACGCGCTGGCGTTCGGACTGGCGTTGGTGCCCGCCGGCCGGCTGGGTGACACCTTCGGCCGTCGGCCGATGTTCATGGTCGCGCTGGCTGCGTTCGTGACGACCAGCGCGCTGAGCGGTGCGGCCCCGACGATCGAGTTGCTCATCGTCGCCCGGGTCCTCCAAGGCGTCGCAGGCGGAACCCTCACGCCGCAGAACTCCGGTCTTATCCAGGACCTCTTCCAGGGCCCTGAGCGCGGTCGGGCGTTCGGCGTCCTCGGTGCCACCATCGGGTTGTCGACCGCCGTCGGCCCCGTCGTGGGCGGCCTGATCCTGGCAGCGTTCGGCGAGCCGGACGGCTGGCGCTGGGTGTTCTATGTCAACGTTCCGATCGGCCTGGTCGCGCTCGTGGTCGCCGCCCGACTGGTGCCGCCGCCCCAGCGGGGGCGCCCGCGCCAACCCGAGGTAGACCTGGTGGGGTCGTTGCTGCTGGGCGCTGGTGTCTTCAGCCTGATGTTGCCGCTCGTCGAGGCCGACGCCGGCGGCCCCGGAAGCCTGTGGTGGCTGCTGGCCGCGGCTGGGGTGCTGCTGGTCGCCTTCGCCCGGTGGGAGGTTGGCACCGTGCACCGGGGACGCCAGCCGCTGATCGACCCTCGGCTGGGGCGCACCCCCGGCTATGCCGCCGGTCTGAGCATCGGGCTCATTTACTTCCTCGGGTTCACCGGCATCTGGCTGGTGTTGGCCCGCTTCTTCCAGACCGGGCTGGGCTATTCGCCGTTGCGCTCGGGATTGGCGGTCACCCCGTTCGCGCTGGGCGTCGCGACCTCGGCGGTCATCGCCGGGCGTCTCGTGCCCCGGCTGGGTCGCTGGCTGACCGTGATCGGGCTCACGGCGGTGGTGGTGGGTCTGACCACTGCGGCCTTGGCCCTGCGGTACGTCGCCGGGGACGCGGCCGCGTGGGCCGCGGCGGGACCGTTCCTGCTGGGTGGGCTCGGCGGTGGCATGGTCACCTCGCCCAACATCACCCTGTCCCTCGAGTCGGTACCACTGACGATGGCGGGCGTGGCCGGCGGGGCACTGCAGACGGCCCAGCGTGTCGGCGGCGCCATCGGCACCGCGGTTCTCGTCGGCGTGTTCTCCATCGCGCTCAACGACACCGGCGGCAACTACCCGACGGCGGTGTCGGACACGCTGCTGTGCGCGGCGGGGGTGATGTTCGTCGGTCTGGCGATCGCGGTCGCGGAGCTGATCCGTCGGCGGTCCGCCCGAGGGCTGCCCGCCCCGGCGCCCCGCCCCGAGCACCAGGTCCACAACGTCTGACCGTGTCCGATGGTCCGCGGCACGACCAAACGGGATCAATGCTGCGGTCGGGGCCAGCGCCATTCGTGCCACACTCCGGTCCGCACGCGGACGTGCCGGGCGTCATCGCAGGCGCCGGCGATCGACCGCACGTGATGGGACATCGCCGCAGGAGGCCGCATGCAGCTACCGCTCTTCCCCACGATGCTCGTCGGCAGTTACGCGCAGCCGGAGTGGCTCATCGATCGAGAGAAGCTGGCCAGTCGGTTCCCGCCCCGGGTGCGGGCACGCGAGCTGTGGCGCGTGGAGGAGCCGTACCTCGAGGAGGCGCAGGACGATGCGACGCTGCTCGCCATCCGGGAGCAGGAGGAAGCCGGCCTGGACGTGATCACCGACGGGGAGATGCGGCGGGAGAGCTACTCCAATCGGTTCGCCACGGCGCTCAACGGGGTCGACATCGACAACCCGGGGACGGCCCTCGACCGAAGCGGTCATCCCAACCCGGTGCCGAGGATCGTCGGACCGATCCGAAGGCGACACCCCGTGGAGGCCGACGACGTGCGCTTCCTGCGCAGGCATACGGATCGCCCGATCAAGATGACCGTTCCCGGGCCGTTCACCATGGCGCAGCAGGCGCAGAACGATTACTACCCCGACGAGGCGAGCGCGGCGCTGGCGTACGCCGAGGCCGTGAACGAGGAGATGCGAGACCTGTTCGACGCCGGCGCGGACATGGTGCAGATCGACGAGCCCTACCTCCAGGCACGCCCCGAGAAGGCGCGGGAGTACGGGGTGGCGGCGCTCGACCGGGCACTCGACGGGATCAGCGACATGACCGCGGTGCACATCTGCTTCGGCTACGCCGCCATCATCCACGAGCGCCCTTCCGGCTACTCGTTCCTGCCGGAGCTGGCGGCGTGCTCGTGCGACGCAGTGTCCATCGAGACGGCACAGTCACAGCTCGACTGCTCCGTCCTCGCCGAGCTGGCAGGCAAGAAGGTCATCCTCGGCGTCATCGATCTCGGCGACCACACTGTCGAGGCGGCGGACGTCGTCGCGGAGCGGATCCGTCGGGCGCTGCCCTACGTGCCGGCCGAGGACATCATCGTCGCGCCCGACTGCGGCATGAAGTACCTCCCGCGGCCGGTTGCCTTCGACAAGATGCGTGCGATGGCGGCAGGGGCCAGCATCGTTCGGGAGGAGGCCGGCGCCGGCTCGCTGGCGAGCGGCCGATCGGCTCCTGGCTAGCCCCCGACGGCTTGGGTGGATCGACCTGGACGTTCACCGCGCGGTCATTGCCAATCGACGCGAACGAACAGGTGCCATCCGAGCCAGAGCCATGCGGCCAGCAGCGCCAGCCGCGCCGCCCGCGACCGCAGGGTGATCGTCAGCGCGTCGCCGAAGGTCGCCGACCCGCGACGGCGGGCCGCGACCTCGAGACCGCCGGCGGACACCACCAGCAGTGCGTACCCGAGCAGGGTCACGGAACGGCTCATCGTCGGGCGAGCCACCTGGCGGCGGCGATCCAGACGAGGAACGCCGCCGCTCGCGCCGGATGGGAGTCGAGCAGCTCGTTTGCGAGCGAGCTGACCGTCGGATGGTCAGCGCGCGGGTGTTGCAGGTAGGCCGCCAACTGCCACGCACCCGCCACCGCCGCCAGCGCAGCCCAGGGGACGATGCCGGACACGTCGCCTTCGGTCGGTGACCTCCTTCGTCGCTCCCGTCCACCGACGGCCATGGCCGCTACGCCGGCGAGGACGACCGCGGCGGTCGCCTGGGCCGAGAACGGAGCGAGCCCGACGGCCCACCAGGCGTAGGTGGCCAGGCCCCCGGCCAGGACGAGGCGTACGGCCCGGCCGCGGTCACGAGCCCCGGCGCCGACGTGTGTCCGACCATCCAGGCGACGCGGGCTCTCGCCGGCTCCGTCGTCGTGCACGTCGACCAGTTTCGCCGCCAGCCGGCGTGGGTGGGCGACGTCGGCCGGACGGCTTCAGCCGGGCGGGTTCAGCGAGCGGACGAGGTGCTCGAGCCCGTACTCGAACTGCTCCGACGACGCGGTGGTGGTGAGCTGGGGGCGAAGGGCGTGCAGGTTCGGGTAGTCGGCCGCGTCGAGGCGATCCAGCGCCTCGTTCCAGGCGGCCGTGTATGCCGCCGCGGGCTGCAGGTGAACGCGGGGCAGTTCCCAGACGACGAACCCGAACACGTACGTGAGCAGGGCGTAGAAGGCACGGACGGCACCCTCGTCGGAGAACCCAGCCGCTCGGAGCACGGCATGGACCCCCTCGAGCTGTTCGAAGACCGGGCCGACGGTGAGCCCCCGCTCGGCGAGGATCCGCGACAACGCGGGATGGGCGATGGTCGCCGCCCGCAGCGCCCGCAGGTAGCCGACGACCCTGCCCTCCCAGTCGGCGGCGTCGCCCTCCGGCACCGCGACGCCGCCGAGCACTCGCGCGGCGACCGCGTCGATGAGGTCGTCCTTGTCCGCGACGTGGCGGTACAGCGACATCGTCCCTACCCCGAGGCGTTTGGCGACCGAGGGCATGGTGACCGCGCCGAGCCCCCGCTCGTCCAGCAGTGCCAGGGCGGCCTCGACGACGCGGTCGCGCGACAGCGTGTTCCGCGGCACGCGGCGTGGCCGGGGGGTTGTGGCGGACTCGACCCGACGGTTGCTGGGCATCAGACCTCCTTATCACAACTTGCGTATACCATACGCTATCGTATAGCGTAGCAGATACGCTAGCTTTCGAATGGGAGGTACCCATGGCATCCCACATCATTCGTGTCGCCAGGTTCAGCACCGGCTCGGTCGACATCCATCCCCAGCACGCGTACCGCGGACGCTCGCCGATGTACTGGTGGATCCTCACATCGCGACGGTGGCTGACCGGCCGCCCTATCAACGTCTACGTCGTCGAGCACAGCGACGGCCTCGTGCTGTTCGACACCGGTCAGGACCGCGCGTCGGTGACCGATCTGAGCTACTTCCCGGATGGTCCCGTCGGTCTGATCTACGACCGCCTTGCCCGGTTCGAGGTCGGCGAGGACGAGACCCTCTCGGCCGGCCTCGCGCGCCTCGGCTACCGCCCCACCGACGTCACCACCGCCGTCATCTCCCACCTCCACCAGGACCACATCGGCGGCGTACGCGAGATCCCCGATGCGGACCTCCTGGTGTCGGCCGACGAGTGGCGGTCGCTCCACCGGCCGATGGCCGAGGCACGGGGGCTGCTCCGCGACCACATCGAGCTTCCCGGCCTCAGGTGGTCACCCGTCGAGCTCGAGACGCTCGACCACCCGTCGCTGGCGCCCTTCAGCATCGGGCGAGACCTGTTCGGCGACGGTTCGCTCGTCGTACTCCCCACCCCGGGGCACACCCCTGGCTCGATGTCCATGCTGGTCCGCCAGCCCGCCATGCCGCCGCTCCTGCTGGCCGGCGACCTCACCTACGACGTCCATGCCTTCGAGCGCGGCCTCGTTGGAGGCGTCGGTAGCGGGCGCCGGCTGCGCCGAACCCGTGACCAGGTGCTCGCCCTGCGGGCCAACAACCCCGGGATGCGGATCCTCGCCGCCCACGACCCGGCCGCGGCCGGGCTCCTCGACGACGCCCACCGGGTGGCCGGCGACCACCTCGAGCGCCGCATGTAGCGGGGGTCGAGGTACGGGTGCAGGGACGTTCCACGTCGCCGTCGACATCGGGCAGGACCAAGGGGGATCGAGGCCGCCGACCGGTGGCAAGCTGGGGCCGTGCGCGTGCTCGCCCTCGGAGCCTCGGATTGCGAGGCACTGCGCGACGGTTGGCTGGGACAGCCGGTCAACACCCTGTCGAGCCTTGCCTACGTCGTGGCCGGCGCATACGTGCTGCGGCGAGGCGGACCCCGGATACCTGCGCTGGCACTCGCCGCAGTCGGTGTCGGCAGCGTCCTGTACCACGGACCGATGACCCCCGGCGCAGGCCTGGCGCACGATGGGTCGATCGTTGTCTTGGCGGCCACGATCCCGCTGGCGTGGCGCCGCCACTCGCTCCGATGGCCGCCGGTCATCGCCGCCATCGCCGGCGGGGCCGCGATCGCAATGAACATGGTCACCCGCACCGGAGCGCCGCTGTGCCGCCCGGAAAGCCTGCTCCAGGGCCACGCGGCATGGCACGCGCTCACGGCGCTGGCGATCGCCCTGTGGCTCGCTCCGCCGCGAGGCCGCCGTGCGGACGCCGAGGTGGGCGAACGGCGCACCCAGCCTCACGATCCGCCCTCGGCGCTCGTACGATCGCGGTCGTGAGCTACGACGAGGATCTTGCCGCTCGCATTCGCGAGCTCGTACGCGGCGAGGCCGGCCTGACCGAACAGAAGATGTTCGGCGGCCTCGCCTTCCTCATCGGGGGCAACATGGCCGTCTCGGCGAGCGGCCAGGGCGGGCTCATGGTCCGCGTCGATCCCGCCATGTCCGACGAGCTCGTTGCGACGACACCCGCTCGCCTCATGGAGATGCGCGGGCGCCCGATGCGGGGCTGGCTGCGTGTCGGCACGGAGCACGTTCGCTCGGAACGTGAGCTCGCGAAGTGGGTCGCGTTGGGCACGACCTACGCCCATTCGCTCCCAGCGAAGCGGTAGCCCTACCTAGCGGCGTGGCGGGCCCGCCGGCCCTGCATGGCCAGGACGTCTGCTTCAGCGAGGCTGCAGCCTGCCTTCAGGGGTGCTTCAACCCGGCGGGAGACACTGACGCCGACCGGGCCGGCGAGGAAGCTTCACCGGTGCTTCTCGCGCGCTCGGTCACGGCATACATTGCCGGCTGGCGATCGCTCGCCGGCGACCACCCGAGGCTCGATGACCGTTCGTGGCTGGGTCGACGAGTCGTACGAGTTCCACCGCCAGTCGACATGTTGCCTTCTCCCCGATCCCCAACGACCCGCCCGGGGCCGCTCCTGGCCGCGATCGGCATCGCGGTCGCCTTGAGCGCGGGCCTCGGCCTCGCCCTGTGGGAGCCATGGCACGGCCCGGTCATCCTGTCCCTGTCGACGGGTCATGGCGTCAATGCCGGCGACCTCCTGGCCGTCCCGCTCGTGTGGGTTGCGATCCGGATCTATCGGAACCGACCACTGCGCTCCGATTCGGTCGGGCGCCCGATCGGTAGATCGTTGTCGAGGCACTGGGTCGGCGCCACGTCCGCGGTGGTGCTCGGTGTCGTGCTCCTCACCGCCGCCATCGTTGATCTCTCCGATCGCGGGCCGATGGTGCCAGTAGGCGGTGGGACGTTCGACGGTGCGGTGCAATTCGTTCCCGGGCGGTCGCCAAACCCGGTCGGAGCCTGGTCTTACGTCGCGCTGACCTACGACGGCTCGACGCTGCGCCTGTTCGTGAACGGGCATCGGGTGGCGGACCGGGCGACGACCGGGTCCATCGACAGGACGGGAAACCCACTGTGGCTCGGGGGCAACCATCCCTTCGGTGAGTTCTTCGACGGGTTGATCGACGAGGCACGTGTCTACGATCGTGCCCTCAGCGGGGACGAGATCAGAGCCGACATGGGAATCCCGGTGGCCACGAGCGGGGCAGTCCGAGGTCGAGCGAACCTCGTTGCGGGGACGCACGCGGCGCGGCCGCACGCCGTCGGCCTGGTCGCCGCGTACTCGTTCGACGAGGGGTCGGGCTCCTCGGTGGCCGATGGTTCGGGCAACGGCAATGTAGGAAGGGTCGCCGGGGCGACCTGGACGCGCGGCCGGTACGGGAACGCATTGAACTTCGACGGTGCCGACGACATCGTGCGAGTCGCTCCGGCGAGGTCGCTGGACGTCGAATCGGAGCTGACCCTTTCGGCATGGATTCGGCCCGCGGCGTCGCAGAGCGGGTGGCAGACGATCATCTACCGGGAGCGCGACACCTTCTTCCTCGATGCCGGAAGCGATCTCCGGGGTTTCGTCGGACGGGTCGATGACCTCTTGGCGGGGTTGGTCGTCGTGGCGGCCGCCTGGTTCGCGTTGGTCATGGCAGTCAGTCGCGGTCGCTGGCTTGGTGGGCGACGGGGAGCGTGGCCGTGGGGGGCGGCGATCTTCCTGCTCGGCTGCGTCGCGGACGCGGTGTTCGCCCCGTCTGCCACGGTCATCGGTCCGACGCTGCTGGCGGTCTGGTTCGCGGTCTCGGCCCAGAATCGGGGCGAGGCGGCCGTCGGATGGCTTGTCGCGATGCTGCTCACCGCGGTGACCGTCGGGCCGGCCGCCGATCTGGCGGGGATAGGGAACCGGCTGCAGAGATACGACGGGGGCTTGGCGCGTTCGGCCGCTCTCGGCGTGACGTTGTTGGCCATCGGCCTCGTGATGCTGCGTCATGCCCCGCGATCACCGGCGCAGGGAACGGCGTCGACGGATCGTGTTCGTTGATGCCGCCGCTACCCGTCGCACCGGCGATGATTCTTCCCGCCCCGACTCGTTTGCTCCCCTGAAGGGGCTCTCGTGACGAGGCAAGCCTGAATCCCGCACGGCCGTGCGCTGGAACCCCGATCCAGGGCCTCTCCAGCCGCTCGGACGCCGCGGTCGGGCGGCCCCGTGCGCCTATTGACGCTTCAGATCCCAATGGCCATCCTTTGAGGGCTTTCGGCGTATTCGGGGGGCGAGGACGGTGCCATCCACAGAGAGCACCTCCGAGATTCTTGTCCTGCTCCAGCGGGACGAAGCAGTACCCGACCATCTCGGTCGGCATGGACGGCTCGTCCATAGCGCGTCATCGCGGCTCTTCGTCCTCGAGTTGGAGCCGGGGGAACGGGCCAATCATTTGATGGATGAACCGGCCGTGCGTTGGGCAGGCGAGAGCCCCCCTGGCGACGTTGTCGAGGAGCTCGACGAGGCGGAGCGGCTGTTCGTCGAGGGATGGGCACTTCGTCGACGGGGCAAGGCGGAGCGGCCGGGCGAAGGACTCGATTGGAACGCCGAAGGGCGGCGGCCGCCGGACGCGCCGATCCCGCCCTCGGACGAACGCGGTAGCTGAAGCGGTCGGCGAAGGGGAGACAGACGTGGCGGGTGATGTCGACGTCCATGAGGAGCTGGTGCTCGGCCGGGCCGCGGACGAAGGCGTGGCGGCGTCGCTGGCGTCCGCTGCGGCGCGGGCGAACGCGCACGTCCTGCACACCTACGGCCCGCGGGTGGCGGTGGCTCAGGTCGACCCGACGGAAGCTTCGGTGCTCGCCGACGCGCTCCCCGGCGACATGACCGTTGCCCCTGCACGGATCACGAAGTCGGCGCGTCGGAGCCTGTCCGACACCGAGCAGCTCGGCCTGGCGGCGTTCGAGCTCCGGACCTCCGACGGCTTCGCCGAGGCCAAGGCCAATCGGCCGTTGGCGGGCGTGGTGTGGGACGGCGCCGACGAGGCCTCGCCTCCCGGGTGCGCCGAGCTGGCCACGGCTCCCGCCCCGGCGTCGTCCCCCGACGCCCTCTCGCACGTGGCGGTCCCCCTGTCGGCGCGCCTGTCCGGCAGCGTCGCCGTCGGGCTCGTCGTCGTCGAGGGGCCGACGACGGCGCTGCAGTTCGACGCGACGGAACGGGCGAAGGTCGTTGCCGAGACCCAGAACGGTGCCACCTGGCTCGGGGGTCGCCACCCGGTCCAGCCCGTCAGCTGGCGCTGGGACATCGACGTCATCCGTGTCGACGCCGCCCCCGATCCCAACGCCGCCGACCTCGAAGCGCTCTGGCGCGATCCGGCGATGGCAGCCCTCGGCTACGGCCCTGGCCTCGCGGGCGTCCAGGCGTACGCCGAGGACCTGCGACGCCAGCAGGGGTCCGACTGGGCGTACGTCACGTTCTTCACCAAGTACCCGACCGGCTGGTTCGCGTACGCCTCGATCGGCGGGCCGCGGCTGGTGATGCAGTACGACAACGACGGCTGGGGTCCCGACAACATCGATCGCGTCTTCGCGCACGAGACCGGGCACATCTTCAACGCACCCGACGAGTACGCCTCGAGCAACTGCAACTGCGGTGGCACCTGGGGCTACTACGGCAAGCCGAACGCCAACTGCGCGAACTGCGCCTCCGGTGGCGGCGTCTCCTGCATCATGAAGGCCAACACCTGGGACATGTGCCCGTCGACGCCGTACCACCTCGGATTCCCGATCTGCCCCGGTCGGCTCGGCGTGCAGTTCCGCGGCAACATGGCGGCCTCGTCGACCCGCCGCTGGTTCACGCACTCCTGGCCGGCCGACTGTCATGTGGTGTGGTCGGTGGTCCCGACAACAGCGCGCGCCGGCGCGGCCCAGATCCGTTGGGACGTGCATGTCGAGCGAGCATCAACCGGCTACATCACCTATTGGATCTCGGTCACGAACCTCACGACCGTGCCGTGTGACATCGAAGCCCGTTACGCGGTCCTCGGCTCGACCTGAATCGATTCCTCAAGGAGGAGGATCTCGCATGCGCGTCGGCGTGCAATATCGGGGCCAGGTAAATGCCAGTGCCACGGAGCGGGTGTTCACCTACAACTGGCCGGCTGACTGGCACGTGCTGTGGTACGTGACGCCGACCAATCCAAGGTCCGGTGCACCACAGATCGACTTCGACACCGAAGTCGAACGGGCCAGCGCCGACCGAATCACCTACTGGATCATGGTCCGCAACCTGACCAACCAGCCGGTCGACTACGAGCTGCGATACGCGGTTCTGAACTAGGAGTGCCCGTGCGCATCGTCATCGAGTTCGACGCCGCGGACGGTCGGGCCACCGTCACGACCGAGCCGCACCCGCAGAGCGAGGGTTTGCTGCCCGCCACGGCCCCAGGAATGCTCGGGGTCACAGGGGCCACGGACGCCGGCCCGCCGGCCGAGGGTACGCCCCTCACGGGGCAGTCGGCGGCGGCGGCCGGCATGGCGGTCGACGCCGGTCCGGCGCCGGACGCCGTCGGCGCCGCGGACGGGGAACACGCGTGAGCGCCACAGCGGACGACACGGCCGAGCATGCGAGCAGGAGTGGCTGGCATTGGCCCGGGGGTGGCCCCGACCAGCGCTTGGCGCAGTCGATCGGTCAGCTGGGCGCGGCGCTGCGAGCCTCTGAACCCGAGGCCGAACCCGGGCGCCTGGCGAAGCGCAATGCCCTTGTCTCGCTCCGGAACGCGAGGCGTGCGCTCGACCGGCGGTGGGCTCACAACGAGCAGGCGTGGGCATGGTTCCATGCGGCGCGTCGCGAGGAGTTCCGGCTGCGAACGCGCGCCGACCTGGAGATGCTCCAGGTCGATCTCGACAAGGAGGCCACCGAGAAGCTGCGGTCGTCCTGGCGGCTCGAGGCGGTCGAGAACTACGGGCCCGCTGACGGGGATCACCTTGTCGAACGACTCATCCAGGTCCAGAGGCATCTCGACGAGAAGGCCGAGAACGACAATCGCAACCGCATGTTGCAGCGACGCCAGGTGGTCATCTACCTCGCGGTCCTGGCGGCCGCGCTCGTCCTCATCTGCATCCTCGAGTTCCTCGACCGAGGCCTGCTCCTCGCCGAGGGCGAGATCGACGGCTGGTGGGTGGTGAGTGCCGCCCTCTATGGCACGCTCGGCGGGGCGTTCTCGTCCGCGCAGCGGGTGGCCGCGCCCAGACAAGGGGTTCGCTATCCCGAGCTCCGCTGGGCCCAGCTGGCGAACGCTTTCAGACCGCTCGCGGGCGGCGCCGCCGCACTCATCGCCTTCGCCGCGCTCCAGGCCGAGGTGCTCGGCGGCACGGCGGGGGAGAGCGGCCCACGCGTCGCCATCTTCAGCTTCATCGCCGGCTTCAGCGAGCGCTTCATCCCCTCGCTCGCGACCCAGCAGGAGCCGGCGTCCCCGTCACCCGAGTCTGTCCACTAACGCAGCGAGGCGCCGATAGACGGGCTGGCGGAAGGCGACCGTCTGCTCGGCAAGCTCGGCCAGATCGACCCAGCGCCAGGCGCGGAACTCAGCGCCGGGCATCGCATCCGTGCGCACGGGCAGGTCGTCCCCGCCGGCCCGGAGCAGGAACCACTTGTGGACCTGTCCCCGGCCGGTCTTGGGCGAGCGGTACTCGGCGGGAAGCTCGTAGCCCAGCCACTCCGGCAGCTCGGCGACCACATGCACGTCGTCGGCGGTGAGCCCGGTCTCCTCCTGGAGCTCCCGCCACAGTGCGTCGATGGGTTCCTCGTCACCCTCGATGCCGCCCTGTGGCAGCTGCCAACCACCGGGCACGGCCGAGCGCTCGAGCGCCAGCACCCGTCCCCCCGCGTCGAGGACCACGATCCCGACACCGGCTCGAAACGTCGGGGACATGACGTTGTTCTACCTGACCGACCGGGTTCGTCGACGGCTGCGGCGACCCGGCAGGATGCGGTGCCGGGGTGGCCCCGTGGCTACGGCCGCTCGCCGTCCTCCGGGGCGGCGGCGAGGACACTGCGGAGGGTCTGGGCGGCGCCGAGGAGCCCGGCGCTTTCGAACGGGACAACGATCTTGGCGTTGTCGCTCTCGGCGAACTTGGCCAGGGCGTCGAGTTGCAGGATCGCCACGAGCGTGGGGTCGGGCTCGCCCTTCTTGATCGCGGCGTACACGGTCGAGATGGCTTGCGAGCGCCCCTCGGCCTCGAGGATCGCGGCCTGTCGGTTGCCTTCGGCTCGAAGGATCGCGGCCTGCCGGTTGCCATCGGCGTTGCGGACCGTCGCCTGGGCCTCGCCTTCGGCCACGTTGATCGCCGACTGCTTCTGGCCCTCGGACTGGAGGATCTTCGCCCTCTTCTCCTGGTCGGCCTGCTTCTCCAATGCGAGGGCCTCGAGGATGTTCGGTGGCGGGGCGATGGCGAGGATCTCGATGCGGTTGATCCGGATGCCCCACTTGTCCGTGACGGCCTCCATCTGCTGCTGCACGTCGGTGTTGATGCGCTCGCGCTCCGAGAGCGCCTGGTCGAGGGTCATCGTGCCGATGACCGATCGCAGAGCGGTGCGTGCGAGGGCGTCGATCGCAACGTCGAAGTTGGCGATGCTGAACAGCGCCTGTCGGGCGTCGACCACCTGCGTGAAGATCGTCGCGTTGACGTTGACCACCACGTTGTCCTTGGTGATCACATCCTGACGGTCGCCCGGGCGTGGGATCTCGCGCATGTCCACACGCTGGAGCGACTCGATGAACGGCGCGATGATCACCAGCCCAGGCTCGTTCGTCTTGCGGTACTCGCCGAGGTGCTTCACGACGCCCACCTCGCCCTGCTGCACGATGTTGACCATCTGCCGTAGGGCGACGACCAGGACCACCACCACTAGTGCGACGATGACGAGGCCGATGAGGCCTGGGAAGCTGATGGCTGCGATCACGTCTGCTCCTCCTGTCCCTTCTCGAGGCGCTGGCCTTCGCCCGCCTCCAGCTGCTGCTCCGGCGGCAGCGCACCGTCGATGGGCCACACGATCAGCGTGGTGCCCTGCACGGCCGTCACGAGGACCCGTGTGCCCGCAGGGATCGGCGTGTCGCCGCCGCTGATGGCGCGCCAGCGCTCGCCGGCGAGCCGGACGTGGCCGACCCGGTCCAGGCCGCCGACGAGGTCGAGCGTCAGCACTTCCTGCCCGACGAGACCTCCGTGCACACCTCGCGCGCGCTCCACCTCGTGATGATGGGCGAAGGCGGCGCTCACGCGCCCGCGGACCAGGAGGATGCCGAGCCCCGCCACTACGACGGCGGTGGCGACCTGTGCCGCGATGGCGTCGGGAAAGACCACGGCCACGACGGCGCTGGCGAAGCAGCCCAGTGCGGCGAACAGGGCGTAGAACGCCAAATGGTGCAGTTCGACCGCGATCAACACGACGCCAACGGCGATCCACGCGAGGGTCACCCGACCCCTTCTTTCTCTGCGGGAATCCTTGATCCCACTGGCGGGTGCCGAGGCAACGGAGCGGTACCTAGCACCGACGAGCGGCGGAACGCGCCAGCTACTTACCCCTAAAGGATAACGACGATCGGCCGATCCTCACTCGCCCCGACGCCCCGTTCGACGCTCGGTGGACGTCGTCGGACGGATGCGTCAGAACCCGGCTGAACGACCGGCCGTGATTCAGGTACCGAGGTCCACACCGACGTCGAGCGCCACGCCGAGCCGGTCGGCCGTCGCCGCCACCCGGCGGGCCACGCCACGGGCCCTTGCTCGACGGCCAGGGTGACGCCTCGCCCGAACTCGACGGGCTCACCACCGACGGTGACCTCGGGGGCGCCCAGCAAGCCGCCCCTACGACCTCCGCCCTTGGCGTCCGCCGAGAGGTCGCCGGCAGTTTGTCACGCCGCGCCGGCTCGCTCCACGCAGGTCTGACAAGGGATAATGCTCGTTACGCGACTCGGCGGGCATCCGAAGGGAGCAACGCGTGGAATTCAGGCTGCTGGGCAGCCTCGAGGTGATCATCGACGGCGCATCGGTGGATGTGGGCGGTAGCCAGCCGCGCACAGTGCTCGCCATGCTCCTGGTCGCGGGTGGCCGCATGGTGCCGGCCGAATCGATCATCGAGGCGCTGTGGGGTCACAACCCGCCCGATTCGGCAGCCGGAACCCTGCAGAGCTACGTCTCGCGCCTGCGGCGCGTCCTCGTGCCCGCCGGGACCCGCGGCGATGCCGCCAAGGTGCTGGCTTGGGATCCGCCCGGCTACAAGCTCGTCGTCGGCGCCAAGGCCCTCGACGCCTACCGCTTCGAGGCGCTCGCCGAGCAGGGTAGGGGACTCCTCCTGGCCGGCGATCCCGAGGGCCGCGTCCCTCGGCATCAGCCGCTGGCACCGCGGCCACGTGGGCGAGGCGAGCGCCCTACTCGATGACGCGTGCCGCGCGGCGGCGGACACGGCCGTGCCGATCGCCACTCTCGGGCTCGACCTCGAGGTCATGCTCCTGCCGTACCCCTTCGCCCGCTACCTGCAGGTGCTGACCGGCGACCTGGACGAGCGGGCCGGGGAGGCCGAGTTCGAGGCCCTGGCCGCCGCCGCCCCCGACCGCTACGCCGTGTCGCTGGTCCAGATGTTCGCCAGCGCCGGGGCGGTCACCACCGGGCGGGCCGAATGGGCCGAACGGGCGGCTCGCCGGGGCATCGACGCCGACCCCGAGGGCACGTTCAGCTTCTGGGGGCGGGGACTCCACGGCTACCTGGCGGCGGCGCAGATCCTGCAGGGCCGGATCGACGAGGGCCTGTCGATGATCGACGTGGCGATCGACCGCTTCATCGAAGCCGGCGGGCGAACCGGCGTCGTCGTCTACAAGGCGGCCCGCGCCGCGGGCCTGGCGGCCGCCGGACGGATCGATGCCGCGTCGGACGCGGTCGCCGCCGCCTACCGCGAGCTCGAGGCGTACGGCGAGCGATTCGCCGAGCCGCTGGTCCTCGAGGCCGACGCGTCCCTGCGCCATGCCCGGGGCGACGACCCGGCCGAGGTCGCGGGCGTACTGGCCGCCGCCGTCGCCCTCGCGACCGAGCAGGGCTCGCACGCCATCGCCCACCGGCTCGCCGCCACGGCGCAGCGCCTCGGCGTATCGAGGATTGACGCTGGGCCCACTAGGCCGCGGCCGTGACGTCGAGGGCTTCCGCGACGGCGGCGTAGTGCTCGAGCGCCTCGTTGAGGCCGTGGTCGCGGCTGAGGCCGAGGATGACCTCGTGCGCTCCCGCCCGCCGGGTGGCGTCGCTGTCGCAGACGACCTGTTCGATGCTGCCCGCGTAGGGCGCCCGGTGGCCCTCGACCGGTCGATCGGTGAGCACGATGTCGGCCCGCACCACCAGCTGGAGGGCGTCGGATTGCGCCCATGGGAGGCGGCCCGATCGCGCACGTCCGCCCACAGCGGGGCCAGCAGATCGATCGGGACGTTGGCGGGGTTCCAGCCGTCGGCGCGGCGAGCCACCCGGTTCAGGCCTTCGGCGGTGTGGCCGTCCAGGAGGACCGGGGGATGGGGCTTCTGCACCGGCTCGGACCCCGTCCACGAGGAGACGATCCGCTGGTGGCGGCTGTCGTGCGACACCGGGTCGTCGCCCCACACCGCCGCCAGCACGTCTAGGGCCTCGTCCAGCGCCGCTGTGAGGCGCCGCCAGCCAGGCCATCGGGGCGTGAACCGCCGGCCCCCAGGCCAACCGTGAGCCGCCCGTCGCTGAGCACGTCGAGTGAGGTCGGGGACCGGGCCAGGACGACGGGGCGATACCACGGCGCCACCAGCACGCCCGTCCCCAGCCGCACCCGACCTGGGCGAGGGAGACGCCGAGTCTCATCAGGGGTGTCCTCCACGGGGTTCGATCCAGTGTGCGCCCCAGTTGTCCCCCGCGCCGCTCGACGGCCGCTTGACGATGGCTTGCAGATCCGCCGCACGTTCGCGCCTTCGACCCGGCGGTCCGATCCGCTGGGGTCGCTGTTACGGTCCTCGAGCATGAAGGCCGACATCGGCGTGACCGGGCTGGCCGTCATGGGCAGCAACCTGTCCCGCAACTTCGCCCGCCACGGCTACGCCGTGGCGCTCCACAACCGCACGCAGTCCCGCACCGACGCACTGGTGGCTGCCCACGGCCACGAGGGCCACTTCGTGCCGTCGTCGAGCACCGAGGACTTCGTCGGTGCCCTGGAACCGCCCCGCCGGGTTGTCGTCATGGTGCAGGCGGGACCAGCGACCGACGCAGTCGTCGACGACCTCGCCGCACACCTCGAGCCAGGGGACATGATCCTCGACGGTGGCAACGCCCACTTCGTCGACACCCGGCGACGGGAGTCGGCCCTCCGCGACCGGGGCCTCCACTTCGTCGGCACCGGCATCTCGGGTGGGGAGGTCGGCGCCCTGGAGGGGCCGAGCATCATGCCCGGAGGGTCCGACGAGGCCTACGCGTCGGTGGGGCCGCTGCTCGAGACCATCGCCGCCCAGGTGGACGGCGCGCCGTGTTGCACCCACGTCGGTCCCGACGGCGCGGGGCATTTCGTCAAGATGGTGCACAACGGCATCGAGTACTCCGACATGCAGCTCATCGCCGAGAGCTACGACCTGCTTCGTCAGGCCCTCGGTGCCACCCCGGGTGAGCTCGGCGCCGTGTTCCGCGACTGGAACGGGGGCGAGCTGGAGTCGTACCTGATCGGGATCACCGCGGACGTGCTCGAGCACGTCGACGCGGCCACCGGACGCGCGTTCGTCGACATCGTGCTCGACGAAGCCGAGCAGAAGGGCACCGGGCGGTGGGGCGTGCAGTCGGCGCTCGAACTGGGCGTGCCCGTGACCGGCATGGCCGAGGCCGTGTTCGCCCGCTCGCTGTCGGCGCACACCGCGCAGCGCCGGGCGGCAGCAGCGCTGCCGGGCCCGGGTACCGCGGGCCGAGTGGCCGGGGTCGCCCGGGACACGCTGGTCGAGGACGTCCGGCGCGCACTGTACGCCTCGAAGATCGTGGCCTACGCACAGGGGTTCGACCAGATCGCGGCGGGCAGCGACGAGTACGACTGGGACATCGACCCGGGGGCGATGGCCACGATCTGGCGGGGCGGTTGCATCATCCGGGCGCGGTTCCTCGATCGCATCCGGGCCGAGTACGACGCCGACCCCGGCCTGGCATCGCTGCTGCTCGCACCGTCGTTCGTCGAGGCCCTGGGGGACGCCCAGGACGCGTGGCGACGCGTGGTGGCCACGGCTGCCTCGCTCGGGGTGCCGACACCCGGCTTCTCTTCGGCTCTGGCCTACTACGACGGGTTGCGACGCGAGCGGCTGCCGGCGGCCCTCGTCCAGGGGCTGCGCGACCTGTTCGGGGCGCACACGTATCACCGGGTCGATCGCAGCGGGACATTCCACACGCGGTGGTCCGAGGACCGCTCGGAGATGCAGGTCGCGCCCTAGCCGTCCGGCGGGCTGGATTCGGGGGTCTTGGCCGGCCGATAGAACACCGGCAGCACGAACCAGACGATGGCGAAGCTGCCCGCCAGCACGGCAGCGACAACCCGAGGAATGGTTCCGGGGTAGATCTCATCGGTAATGACGTACGTGACCGCGGTGACTGCGAATGCCACGAGCGCCAGGCCGACGATCGCGAACACGTTGGCGACCCGAAGGAGCTGCTCCTTCACGCCCGAGCGGAACCGGAGCCGGTGATGAGCGCTCGGCGCAATCAGACAAATGGTCGCCCCGACGGTCGCCAACACGGCGGCGAAGTAGACGCGGCGGTCGCCGGCATCCAGGTCGCCGAAGCGCTCCGAGAACGGGACGACGAGCAGGAACGCGAAGAGCACCTGGACGCCCGGGAGCGCCACCCGGAGCTCGTTGAGTAGCTCGATCAGCTCACGATTGGCGCGTTCGGCGGGGCTTTCCTCGTCCCCGCCGCGGCCTGCGCTGCCGTCACTCACCTTGGCTGATTCGTCCTGCATCGACACCCCCCGGACCGCTGCGCTCGGATGGACCAGGTTCCCACCCGCGCGCCGAGCGGGCTCGCGCGGCGGCCTCGTGATCGCTCGATCGACGTTGTACCCGGTTGCCGGCGCACCATTCTCGTGCACCCGTCCGTGGCGGCCGGGGGTGAGGTGCGGAGGCGTGCGCGATGAGTTAGGGGACGTCGCCCCGTCGTACGGACAACGCGACACACACGGGAAGCGAAGGAGCGCCGTCGATGAGAAGCCTCGTTGTCTCCACCTTTCTGACGCTCGACGGCGTCATGCAGGCGCCGGGTGGTCCCCAGGAGGACCCCACCGGCGGATTCACCCAGGGTGGATGGTCGGTGAACTACTGGGACGAGGCGATGGGCGCCGCCATGGGCGAGAACTTCGCCAAGCCCTTCGACATCCTCCTCGGGCGGAAGACCTACGAGATATTCGCCGCCCACTGGCCCTACGCCGGCGACGAGGAGCGCGCCGAGCGGGGCGGAACGGCGAGCGACGTCGACGACCCCGCCGCCGCCGCTCTGAACACGGCGAAGAAGTACGTCGCGTCGCGGACCCTGGACAAGGTCGACTGGAACAACTCCACCCTGCTCGAAGGCGACGTGGCCGACGCGGTGGCCAAGCTCAAGGCCGAGGGCGGGCCGGAGATCTCCGTCCAGGGGAGCAGCGACCTCATCCAGACGCTGCTCGAGCACGATCTCGTCGACGAGTTCCGGATCTGGATCTTCCCGGTCGTCGTCGGGCCCGGCAAGCGGCTGTTCGGGCGGGGCGCCGTGCCCGCCGGCATGGCGCTGGTCGACGCGACCACGTCGAGCACCGGGGTCATCATGACCACGTACCGGCGCGCCGGCGACGTCGAGCGGGGCTCGTTCGCCTTCGAGACGCCGACCGACGAGGAGATCGAGCGCCGCCGGCGCCTCGCCGACGACGATCGCTGAGCGCCTCCGGGCGCCAAGCCGATGTCATCCATGTGTTTGCCGGACACGCAGACCGACCCGCGAGCGTGAGGAGAGCGAGATGAGTCTTCCCAAGGTCGCCACACGAGACGAATGGCTGGCGGCACAGACCGAGCTGCTGGCCAGGGAGAAGGACCTGACCAGGCGGCGGGACGCGCTGAGCACCGAGCGGCGCAACCTGCCCATGGTCGAGATCGAGAAGGACTACGTGTTCGACGGTCCCGATGGCAAGGTGCGCCTCATCGACATGTTCGACGGCCGCCGGCAGCTCATCATCTACCACTTCATGTTCGATCCGGAGTGGGAGGACGGCTGCCCGAGCTGCACCGCCGGCACCGACGAGCTGTCGCCGGGCTTCCTCGAGCACCTGCACACCCGCGACACGAGCTACGCGATGGTGTCGCGCGCCCCTCTGGAGAAGCTCGAGCGGTGGAAGGCCAAGAAGGGCTGGGACATCCCCTGGTACTCCTCGTTCGGAACCGACTTCAACTACGACTTCCGGGTCACGATCGACGAGTCGGTCGCCCCGGCCCAGTACAACTTCCGCACCAAGGCGGAGTTCGAGGCCATGGGATCGGACTTCTTCGAGGCCGACCAGCCCTTCGAGATGCCCGGCCGGAGCTGCTTCCTCCAGGTCGACGGCCGCGTGTTCCACACGTACTCCCAATACGCGCGGGCTCGAGAGCACCGGGGGCTCGTACTACTTCCTCGACCTCACCGCCCTCGGGCGGCAGGAGGACTGGGAGGAACCCAACGGCCGCACCGAATCGGCGAGGTCGGCCAGGCCCGACTTCGCGTCGTGAACCCCCGCTGACGCTCCCGCCCGGTGGGGTCAGCTGCGGCGCGCGCGGCTGCGGCGCTTGCCCTCGTGCATGGCCTGCACCCGGGCGACCGGGATGGCGTGACCCTCCTCGATGAGGTCTGCAGGCAACCGCTGTCGGCCCGGCATCTGGGCCGCCCAGGGGTCGCCGTCGCCCAGATGCTGCAGGGCCGTGTGCACCGTGAAGTCGGCGGGTGCGATGTCGTCGAGCTCGTCCCAGGTCACCGGGAACGACACCGGCACGCCGGGTCGGACCCGCGGGCTGTAGGCCGAGATCACGGTGGCTCCGCCGACCCGGGTCGAGTCGACGAATACCTTGCCGCCGCGGTCCTCCTTCATGAACGCCGTCGTGGCGATCGCCGGGTCGAGACGCTCCGCCCGCGCCGCGATGGCCCGGGTGGCGGCAGCCGAGTCCTCCGGTGGGGGCCGGCTGTCGATCGGGACGAAGACGTGCACGCCCTTCGCCCCGCTCGTCTTGACGGCACCCTCGAGCCCGACGTCGGTCAGTGCCTGGCGGACCAGGTGGGCGACCCTGACGGCCATCGGGAACGCGTCGCCATCGGGCGGGTCGAGGTCGAGCACGAGGTGGGTGATGCGGTCGGGGCGCTGGACGCGTACCAGGGCGGGGTGGTACTCGACGGCGCGCTGGTTGCCGAACCACAGGAGGGTGCGGCGGTCGTTGCACAGGGCGTAGGACACGTCCCGCTTGGACGCCTCCGCCCACATCTGCACCGTCCGCACCCACGACGGCGTGTACTTCGGGACGTTCTTCTGCATGAACGCCTCCTGCCCGCGGTGAACCCGGATCACCGACAGTGGCCGGTCCTTCAGCACGGGGATGATCCGGTCGCGCACCCCGTCCAGGTAATCCACCAGGTCACGCTTGGTCGCTCCCGCTCCGTCGAACAGCGGTTCGTCGAGGTTCGTCAACGACACGTCAGCTCGGGATTCTTCGCCGCTCTTGTCGCTCATCGGGGAGACCGTAGCGACAGATGGCCCGTTGGCCGCCAGACAGTCACGCCGCACGCTCGCCTGCGGTCGAGAGATGATGGAGCGATGGACGACGCCGTGCGCGATTACGTCGACGCGATCCCGCCCGAGCACCGGCCCCTGTTCGACCGCCTCCACCGGTTGATCCTCGAGGTCCACCCCGACGCTTCGGTGGTGATCTCGTACCAGATACCGACGTACAAGGTGGGCCGCAATCGCCTGTACCTCGGGGTGTGGAAGCACGGCGTGTCGATCTACGGCTGGGGGCAGGGCCGCGACGCTGGCTTCGCCGGCCGCCACCCGGAGCTGATCACGGGCAAAGGGACCATCCAACTGCGACCCGATGCCGCCGCCGGGATCCCTGATGATGAGCTCCGCGACCTGATACGCGCCGCCCTCGCCGCCTGACGGCATGTCCGTCCACCGAGCACCGTGCGGCGAGCGCGCGCGCTCGAGGGCAGACTGTCGTAATCGAGGGTGCGGCGAGACTTCTGGAGCGTGAACGCGAGCTCGGCGAGCTCTCGGACGCGGTACGGGCGGCACAGGCTGGACACGGCCGGATCGTGCTGGTCGAGGCCCCCGCGGGGCTCGGCAAGACCAGCCTGCTCCGCGCCGCCGCCCGGACCGCGGGCGACGCCGGCTTCACCTGCTTGAGGGCGCGCGCCAGCGAGCTCGAGCACGACTTCGCCTACGGCTGCGTGCGGCAGCTCCTCGAGCCCACCCTGGCGAGGGCCGCGGGCGTCGAGCGTGACCGTCTGTTCGAGGGCGCCGCAGCGCTAGCGGGCCCGCTCTTCGCCCCCATGGGCGCACCGCATCCCCCATCGGCCGGCGATGGGTCGTTCTCGATGCTGCACGGCCTGTACTGGCTGCTCGTCAACCTCGCCGACGAGCGGCCCGTGGCCCTCTCCGTCGACGACCTCCACTGGTGCGACCCCGAGTCCCTGCGCCTCCTCAACTATCTCGCGCCCCGTCTGGACGGCCTGCCGCTCGTTGTTCTGGCCTCGACGCGGAGCGGCGAATCGGTCGGGACGGAGGTGGCCCGGCTGGCTGCCGGACCCGAGACGACCGTGCTGCGGCCACAACCGCTGAGCATCGGGGCGGCGGTGGTGCTCTGCGAGGAGACGCTGGGGCCGGGCGTCGGGTACGACTTCGCGGCAGCGTGCAGCGAGGCCACCGGTGGCAATCCCTTCTTCCTGGAGGCACTGCTGCGCGAGGTCCGAGAACAGGGCGTTTCAGCCGACGCCGGCGAGGCGGTCCGCGTGCGGCACATCGGGCCTGCGGCGGTTGCGCAGGCGGTGTTGCTGCGCCTGTCGAGCGGCCCTGCCTCGGCGGGCCCACTCGTGCGCGCCGCCGCGGTGCTCGGCGACGGCGCCAGCCTGGCCGAGGCGGCCGATCTCGCCGGGCTCGACGACGACGAGGCGGCCCGTGCTGCGGACCGGCTGGTGGCGCTCGAGATCGTCGAGCCGGGCGAGCGTCTGGAGTTCGCCCACCCGGTGGTGCGGGAGGCCGTGTACGCGGACATCGGCCCGCGTGAGCGTGCCGCGGCGCACGCGCGGGCCGCGGGCATCCTGGCCAAGAAGGCGGCCTCAGACGAACGGATCGCGGCGCAGATCGTGGAAGCTGAGCCCGTGGGCGACCCGGGGCGGGTGGAGCTGTTGCGTCACGTAGCCGCGGACGCTCTGGTCCGGGGAGCCCCGGCGTCGGCAGCCGCCTCCCTTCGGCGGGCGTTGCTGGAGCCGCCGCCGGAAGCGTCCCGGGCCGAGGTGCTCGTCGAGCTCGGATCGGTCGAATACAGCCTCGCCAGCCCGGAGGCCGTCGGCCACCTGGCATCGGCGGTGGAGCTGAGCACGGACCCAGCTCTGCTCGCGGCTGCGGTTCGCTGGCTGGCGCTCGCGCTCACGATGGCGGGGGAGTCGGACCGGGCGGTCGAGGCCATAGAGCCGGTGATCGGGATCGTCGAGCGCGACGATCGCGAGCGGGCGCTGTTGCTGGAGGCCGAGCTGGCGGCCCACGCCCAGGAGGGGAGCCTCGAGCGGCGAGCGCCGGCGGCGCAGCGGCTGGAGCGATACGCCCGGCTTCGGGGAGACACGCCCGCCGAGCGCCTGGTGCTCGCGAGCCTGGCCTTCGAGCGGGCGCGTGCCAGCGAGTCGTCGACCGAGGCCGCGGCGTATCTCGAGCGAGCGCTCGACGGGGGGCGCTTGCTCGGTGAGCAGGATGTCGACGTCACCGGGCCGCTCTACCTGCTCCTGGTCGGCCTGCTGGCCACGGATGCCCTGGACGTCGCGGGCGCGTGCGTGGAGCAGGCGCTGGCCGACGCCCGCGCTCGGGCCTCGATCCCGGCGCAGGCGTTCGTCACCGAGTTCCGGGGCTGGGTGTCCCTGCGGCGTGGTGACGTGGCGCGTGCCGAGACCGACGCCCGCACCGCGCTCGAGCTGCTGACGGCCCACGACATCCACCTCGGGAGGGCATACGCACTGGGCCTGCTCGTCGAGGCCCTGATCGAGGAGGGCGAGGTCGAGGCGGCCGACGCCGCGTTGGGCACCAGCGGGCTGGGCGCCGAGATCCCGCCGGGCATGGCGTTCAACGACCTCCTCGAGGCGCGCGGCCTGTTACGCATCGCGCAGGGGCGAACCCGCCAGGGCGTCGACGACCTGATCGAGTTCGGGCGACGTGACGAACTGTGGGGAGGTGCGAACCCGCTCGCGTCGCGCTGGCGCTCGCGTGCTGTGCTCGCCGTCGCCGCGCTGGGGCACGGCGACGACGCTCGGAGCATGGCCGTCGACGACCTCGAGCGGGCGCGGCGCTGGGGCGCGGCGAGTGGCATCGGCGTCGCCTTGCGTGCCACCGCCCTGGTCGAGGGCGGGCCGGCGTCCGTGGACAGGCTCCGGGAGGCGGCCGATGTGCTCGGGCGCTCGCCCGCCCGGCTCGAGCACGCGCGTGCGCTCACGGACCTCGGTGCCGCGCTCCGCCGCGCCAACCGCCGATCCGAGGCGCGCGGCCCGTTGGACGAGGCGCTCGTCGTGGCGCGGCGGTGCGGCGCCCACGCGCTCGCCGAGCGCGCCACCACGGAGCTGCGTGCGGCCGGGGGCCGCTCGAGCGTGCCCGAACGCGGTGGGGTCCAGCAGCTGACGGCGTCGGAGCGACGCGTCGCCGAGCTCGCAGCCGAGGGGTACAGCAATCCGGAGATCGCTCAGGCCCTGTTCGTGACGCGCAAGACCGTCGAGACGCATCTCGGCCACGTCTACCGCAAGCTCGACATCTCGGGCCGGGGGCAGCTCGGCCCGGCGTTGGGCTGACCGGTCGTCACCGACGCCCCGACCTCCCGGGGGGCGTGCGGCCGTCAGAGTTCAGGGACCGACATCAGGGAGGTCCCCGATGTCACCGACCGCCCTCGCTGCTTACGGTCGACGGGTGATCGATTGCCAGTCCCGCATCGTCAAGCATCGTGCCCGGGACGGGGCCGGATGTTGACCTCGACCACCAACCGATGCGTCGCCTCGAGCCGTACCGGTCCGAGTTGGCCGCCCATTGCCGCCGCCTCCTGGGATCCTGGTCCGAGGCCGACGACGCCGTGCAGGAGACGCTCGTGCGAGCCTGGCGCGCCCTCGACGACTTCGAGGGTCGTTCGTCGCTGCGGGTGTGGCTCCATCGCATCGCCATCAACGTGTGCCTGGACATGCGCCGCGCGAAGCAACGGCGCGCCCGGCCCATGGATCCGACGACGTGGCCCGTGGCCGGCGGCACGACCCGCGACGGGCGGCGGGACGCGGCCTGGTTGGAAGCGGTCCCCGTGGGCCACGCCCGGTCCGCAGGTGACGATCCCGCGGAACGGACCATCACCCGCGACGCGGTCCGCCGCGCCCTGGTCGCGGCCCTGGTGCGCCTTCCACCACGTCAGCGGTCGGTGCTGATCCTCCGGGACGTCCTGCGCTGGCAGGCGGCCGAGGTGGCCGAGCTCCACGGCACCACCGTGACCGCGATCAACAGCTCCCTCGGCCGGGCTCGCTCGAACCTCGCGACCGGCGACACCACGGTCGACGAGCTCGGCTCGCTGGACGACGAACAGCGGGCACTCCTGCATCGCCACGTCGACGCGTTCGAGCGCTGCGACGTCGACTCCCTCGTCTCGCTGATGGCCTGAGGCACCGTGGACGACCAGCCTGTCTTCGAGGAAGCGAACGTGCTGCGGCTCCAGCTCGAGCTCCATCTCGACCGCGAGCCGATAAGCGGGCGCCTACGTACCCGGTGGGGGGCGGAGGAGCCGTTCGTGGGCTGGCTGGGGTTCCTCGACGCGCTGAGGAGATTGCAGCAACAGGACGACGACGCGGCCGAGCCCACCCCCGAACCGCCAGATTCGTGAAGCGCATTCCCTTGATGGCCTACCCAAAGGAGCCACGATGACAGATACCACGCAGACCAAGCCCACGCTGGTGCTCGGCGGCACCGGCAAGACCGGCCGCCGGATCGTCGACCGGTTGACCGCACGCGGCCTGCCGGTGCGGGCCGGGTCCCGCTCCGCCTCCATCCCGTTTGACTGGGAGGACGAGAGTACATGGGTGCCCGCGCTGCAGGGCGCCGGGTCGGTGTACGTCTCCTACTATCCCGACCTGGCGGTGCCCGGTGCGTCGGAGGCCGTCCGCTCGCTGGCCGACCACGCCTTGGAGCAGGGCGTCCGGCGCCTGGTGCTGCTGTCCGGCCGCGGCGAGGAGGAGGCCCAGCGCGCCGAGCGCACGGTCCAGGAGACGGGCGCCGACGTGACCATCGTGCGCTGCGCCTGGTTCATGCAGAACTTCAGTGAGCTGGACTTCCTGGTGGGGCCGATCCTCGACGGCGAGGTCGTCCTGCCCGCCGCCGAGCAGCTCGACCCGTTTATCGACGCCGACGACATCGCCGACGTGGCCGTGGCGGCGCTGACCGACGACCAGCACATCGGCGAGACGTACGAGCTGACCAGTCCGAGGCTGATGACCTTCGCGGATGCCGTCGGCGAGATCGCGGCGGCCAGCGGGCGCCGGATCCACTACGTGCCGGTGTCGGTGGAGGAGTACGCCGCCGGGGCCGCCGAGCTCGGCGTGCCCGAGGAGTTCGTCGAGTTCCTGACCTACCTGTTCGGTGAGGTCCTCGGCAACAACGCCTACGTGACCGACGACGTCCAGCGGGCGCTCGGCCGCGAGCCCCGGGACTTCGCCGACTACGCCCGCGACGCCGCCGCCACCGGGGTCTGGGCCGCACCCGCCGGCGACCGGGTGGGCTGAAGCTCCAACGCCTAACCGCCGACGTCGCCCGACAGGACGACCCGCCCCGACGACTCCTGGCCCGCGCCCTCCTGCTGCAGGGTGACCGTGAGCGTCGGGTAGCGGTCGAGCGGCACGCCGGACCACAGGTCGACGTGATCGTCGCCGCCGCGCATGTGGAACGTGCCCACCGTGACCAGCCCAGCGGGTCCCTTGACCCAGGCCTGGTAGTAGGTGCCGGGCTCCGCAGGCGGAAGGCCCCGCACGTCCAGCTCGATGGCGACGCCCGATCCCGTTTCCTCCACGGTGGCGACCCCGGATGCCCGGGGGGCGAGCTCGGTGCCGGCCACAGCGAAGTCCTGGCCGCCGCCGTCGTCGGCCGAACGGACGAGGATGCCGACGAGCCCGGCCACGGCGACGATCCCGGCCGCAGCGGCGACGAGCATCAGGCGGCGGCTACGGCCGCGGGACGGCGCCCGGCGACGCGCCACTGGAGCGCCCGGCACTCTGCTGCCGGACTCCGCCTCGATGGCCGCCAGCAGGTCGTCGGCGCCGGTGGGCGAGGGTTCGGCCCACACGGCATCGTCGGCGAGCAGGTCACGGAAGCGCGCGGCGGTATCGCGCGTCGACTCGTCGCGCTGGCCTGCGGCGCGGCGGCCGTTGTCGAGGAAGTCGGCGAACTCGTCCTCGTTCACACCAATGGCACCTGTTGTCCGAAGTTGTAAGTCACTGTCCAATACGACATCGAACACCATTTGGTTCGCGAAGACATGACGCAGGTCACTCCGTTGCCCTCACCACGTGCGCCAGCAGTGCGGCCAACCGACGGTGGGCGCGGTTGGATCGAGACTTGACGGTTCCGATCGGCACGCCCACGTGTTCGGCGATCTCACTGTGGGTCATGCCGACGAAGTGCGATAGTCGAACGACCTCGCGCTCGTCGGGGGGCAGCTCCGCCAGGGCGGACCGCACCTCCCATGCCTCCCATGTCCGCTCGAACGACAGCGGGACCACGGCGACCTGGTCATCGCTGAGCTCGTCGGGCGTGGCGGCGCGCCGCTCCCGCCTGTAGATGTCGATGGAGACGCGCCGGGCGATGGCGTAGAGCCAGGGCGCCAGTTCACGCGTCGGGTCGAACGATCCGGCCGCCCGCCAGGCCTTCAGCATCGTCGTCTGGACGGCCTCGTCGGCGAGCTCGCGCTTGGCGAGCGTGCCCATGGCCACGGTGAGGATGGGCCCGGCGTAGCGCTCGTAGATCGCGCGCACCGCGGCCTCGTCACCGGCCGCGAATCGTGCCGCCAGGTCGCGTTCGTCGAGACCCGCCATGCCCGTCCATGTTGCCTCAGCCGGGCCGATCGCGGCGCGCGGTTTCGGCGCCCGGCCACCGAACCGCGAACCGATCGTCCCGGGCGGAGCGTAGAGGGGGCAACCGATCGTGACCCAGGGAGCACAACCATGCGAGCGAGCGTGATCAGAACGAGGGCGATCATCGGCATCGGTGCTGCGGCACTGGCGTTGGCGGCCTGTGGCGGGGGCTACGGCTCCGACAAGCCGTCGACCGCGGCCGACGGGCGCGACGCGGCGGCTGCCCCCGAGGCCGCCGCCGATGCGCCGGTTGGCCGAGCCGACACCGGGCTCGGGTCGGTGCTCGTGGACGCCGAGGGGCTGACCCTCTACGGCCTCACCGACGACACCGGCGGCGTTCCGTCCTGCGACGGAGCCTGCGCCGAGGCGTGGCCACCGCTCACCGTCGACGGTCCCGATCTTCCCGCCGGCCTGGATCCCGGCATCTACAGCGTCGTGGAGCGGTCGGATGGCACGTTCCAGCTCGAGGCCGGCGAGTGGCCGCTGTACCGCTTCGCCGGTGACGCCGCCCCCGGCGACACCAACGGACAGGGCTCCGGCGGCGTGTGGTTCGCCGTGGCTCCGGACGGCAGCCTCATCGGGGCCCCGGATGCGGCCCCAGCGGCATCCGGCAGCGCATACTGAGCCGGATCGGCCAAGTCCGTCGGGAGCCCGGTGGCGGGCTCCCGACGCGGCCGTCCGTCACCTCGGTCCGCATGCCCGTTGTCATCCGTCCTCCCTCCACTGCCGAGCTTCCGGCGCTCCGGACCATCGAGCGGCTCGCCGGAGAGCGGTTCCGTGGCGTCGGGCTGCCCGAGGTTGCCGACGACGAGCCGTCGTCCCTCGACGCGCTGACCCGCTATACCGAGCAGGGACGCTGCTGGGTCGCATTCGACGACGCCGGGGGTCCGATCGGCTACGTGTTGGTCGACGCCGTCGACGGCAACGCCCACGTCGAGCAGGTGAGCGTCCACCCGGATCACCAGGGATCGGGCGTGGGGCGGGCGCTCATGGAGCGCGTCTTCGACTGGGCAGGTGAGGTCGGCATGCCTGCGGTGACGCTCACGACCTTCAGTGACGTCCCCTGGAACGCGCCGCTCTACCGCCACCTGGGATTTCGGGTGCTCCGTGACGAGGAGCTGGGGCCAGAGCTACGGGCGGTTCGTGACCAAGAGACCGCTCATGGCCTCGACCCCGACCGGCGCGTGTGCATGCGCCGCGATCACACGCCGCCTAAGCCCGCCTAATGTGCGGCGATGCTTCCGATGGTCAGCCCGACGCTGCGGGGACGCCTCCACCAGATCGCTTTTTTCGTATCGATCCCGGCGGGGATCGCGCTCGTGGGGGTGGCCCGAGCCACCACGGCGCGGGTGGCGGCCATGATCTTCGCCGCGACGCTGACTGGCCTGTACGGCGTGAGCGCCGCCTATCACCGAGGCCAATGGTCGGCCGGCGCCCGGCGCATCATGAAGCACCTCGACCACTCGATGATCTTCGTGTTCATCGCCGGCACGTACACCCCGGTCGCGCTGCTGGCGCTGCGGCCAGCCTGGGGGATCACGTTCCTCACGCTGGCCTGGAGCGGGGCCGCCGTCGGCGTGCTCGTTACCGTCCTGCGCCTCGAACGCTGGCACGCGCTGGGCTTCGCCATGTACCTGGTGCTCGGCTGGCTGGCGATCGTGGCGACGCCGCAGCTGGTGCACTCGCTGTCGAGCCCGGAGCTGACGTTGCTGGTCGTCGGCGGCCTTCTCTACACCGTCGGGGCCGTGGTGCTCGCCCGAAAGCGGCCCGACCCTCACCCGGCAGTCTTCGGCTACCACGAGGTGTGGCACACGTTCGTGGTCGGCGCCAACGCCTGCCACTTCGCGCTCGTGGCGCTGCTCGTGCGCCCCTGACCAGTCACCGCCGTTCGAAGACGAACAACGTGACCTCCACGCGACCCATCCTGGTTGGTGTGGCGCGGAGCTTGCGCACGCCTTCGGCGATCTCTTGGTCGCTGAGGGCGGTGAGCATCGAGTCCGCATCTCTCATCCGCTCCACCCAATCGGCGGACTTGGAGTAGCTCTCCGTCCCCTCCAGCACCTCCCGGGCGTCGATCAGGCCGAAGCCGTGTGGGCGGAAGATCTCGATGAGCTGTCGCTCGGTGTGGCAACGCGCCTCCCACTTGGCTCGGCCCGGGAACTCGTCCAACCAAGTGATCTCCGTCCTGCCGGGGGCATACGTCCGCACGAGCACACGCCTGCCGGGCCCGAGGACCCGGGCGAGCTCGCGCACCGCCTGGTGCACGTCGGCAAAATGGTGGAGCGCCGTGGACACCCAGGCGACGTCCGCGCTGCCATCTCGCATGGGCAGAGCCTCGGCGGCACCCAGCACGAACGTGACGCCCGGGTCGTCCACGCTGCGTGTACCCGCCATCGCCGCCGATGGCTCGACGGCCACGACGGTGGCGTCCGTCCATCGCGGCCAGGCTGCGGCGAAGATGCCGGTGCCGGCGCCCACGTCGGCGACGCGAATCGGTCCCGCGGGTAGGTAGGGCTTGACGGCGTCTCCCCAGCGGTCGAGCACGTCCGCAGCCAGCGATCGACCTTGCTGATAGCGGGTGGCAACGCGTTCGTAGTCGACGAAGTCCTGCGACCGACGTGCGCTGCGCTCACCCGTCGTTGCCGAGCGGTCCGCAGCACTCGTGGGCGGGTCATCCTGCATGTCGACCACGTCGGTCAGCAGGGCTTCTCGAGCGACCACACCAGGAGAAAGGGGAGCCCCTCGAACGCTTGGCGGACGGCATCGGGCACGGCCGCGTAGGCCGGATTGTTCGTGATGACGCGTTCGGGAACCACCGGCTCCCGACAGTCCCGTACGACGAGCCCTGCGGCCATGGTGGCGCGGACGTACTCGCTGATCGGATGAACGAGGTCGCGCACGAAGTGCAGCTCGAACCGTGCGCTGTTGGTGGGAAAACGGCGCCACCCCCGAACGTGACCATGGTCGGGTGGATGTCGGACAGGATGACCACGGCGCCCGGACGGCTCACCCGGGCGAACTCGGCGATCACCGGTTCGAGCCGCTCCACGTGGGTGAGGGCCAACGAGCACACGACCACGTCGACGGTCTCGTCGTCGACGGGCAGGGCGCTCAGGTCACCCAGCCTGAAGTCGCCCGCCGGAACCTTGGACTCCGCCACCGCCAGCATCGATTGGTTGAAGTCAACCCCGATGACCTCGAAGCCCCGCTCCTGCAGGTGCGCGGCATGGCGGCCGGTCCCACACGCAGCGTCGAGAGCTACATGGCCGGTCGCCTCGGCCAGGAGGTTGTGCACCTCGATCTCGTCCGCCTCAACAGCCGGGTTCGGCTCGTCGTAGCGCGGCGCCCAAGCGTCGTACCCCCGCGAGACCCCGTATTCGACCAACGGCACAACGAGATTGTTCGGGAACTCGTCCAGCCGGTCGACGACGGCCCGAACGTCATCGAGACGCGGACGCACCGTCGACGGTGTAATCAGGCAATGACGCATGGCGGCCATTCCCGCAACCGCCGCGAAGTACTGCGCGGCCAGCATCTCCTCGCGCGACTCGGTCACGCGCGACAGCGTACGAGCCGGAGCAGATCGCTCAGCCTCGCAGGCCAGTCGGTTCCACCGTCCAACGGGGGGTCTGAACCTCCCCGGGATCTGCGCAGGCTCCAGACCTTGAGAGGATGGAGCGATGACAACGCAACGGCGGCCGGGGACGTATCCGGCCGAGCTGCGGGAGCGGGCGGTCCGGCTGGTCCGCGAGGGCGAGGCCGTGTACGGGTCGGAGTGGGGGGCGATCTGCGCGGTCGCCGAGATGCTCGGCCCGACGGCGGAAACGGTGCGCAAGTGGGTGCGCCGGCCTGAGATAGATGAGGGCACCCGCCCCGGCCTGACAACGGACGAACGTGCGACCTAACGGCAGATCTTGGCGCGGTGTTCCTTGCGCGTTGGATCGTCTCCCGCCAAGCGCAGGGAGCCGCAGCCGGACTCGCCCTGACTCGCGGCGACGTGGGGCTTCTGTGGCCTTCAGGCCGTGGCCGGCATGATCCGGATCGTTCCCTCGAACCCGAGCGTCGCCGCGTTCACCAGCTGCCCTGCCTCGTGGACCTGGGCGCCTTCTAGGAATCCTTCGACCACCGTGCCGTTCATGACTACCGACCCGGTCACGTTGTTGAGGACCCCGCTGAGGTGGGCGGTGAACGATTCGGCTCCCGCGTCGATCACCCAGTCGAACTCGACGTGCCAGATGCGACCCGAGCAAGGATTCGGCCCGGTGCAAGTGGTGAGAAACGAGTTCAGGTCACCGTTGATGTCACCGGACACGGTCCCCTCCCACGCTCCTGGCGTGACGGACTCCTTCTCGAACGTCAAATTCACAGGCGAGCTCGCCCTCGCTGGGACAGCAAGAAAGAGGAGCACTGCCGCTATGAGCGCGACGAGGGCAGTTGCCCGCAATCGCTTTGATCCGCGTTCCGCCATGACACTCTCCTTGTCCTTCGACGAACCGATCGTGGCGGGGTCAAGGGGAGGAGTCGGTAGAGGATCTACGGCCGCTAGGTCGCCAAGAAGTGCCGCCGGCTCTTCGGCGGTCTCGACCGTCGCCACATCGCCTCCTCGACGGGGCTCGCCCACGAACTCGCCACCCGCCAGGTGCGGTTTAGTGTTCGCCGACGGTATTAGTGGTCGATTAGCGCGACCCGGGCTGATCTGTTAGCGCGTTCCGCCCGGCACGCGGCAAGACGACGACCCGGATCGAAGCCTCTTTGTGTCAAGAGGGGTGCGTGGGCGCGTTGAAGCGGCCCGGTGGCGGTCGGGCCTAGCGTGGTGGTGGGTCCGGGAGTGACTGATCCGAAGTGCCGGTGTCAGGGTGCAAGCCGGCCGCGCTGGATTCAGAGTCGCCCGTGATTGTCCTCCCGGGCCTGCTGGTCAGCGAAGCTTGAGATCGACTTGGAGTTGGCGCCAGACCGCGTCGCTGATGCGCCGCTTCAGGGCACGGAGGGCTTCCTTCTTTGACTTGCCCTCGGCCAGCTTGCGTTGGAAGTAGACGCGGCCGGGGGTGTCGTTGCGGATCTGGGTGACCGCGATGAGATGCATGGCATTGTTGAGCTTGCGGTTGCCTCGCGGGTTGAGCCGGTGGCGCTTGCGCGGCCCGCTGGACGCCTCGACGGGCGCGTGGGACCCGCAGCGCCCGACCCGTGCGCAGGCATGCGGTACGCGGACTCGGGGGCGCAGATCGTGTTCGGCCCCAACGACGAGGTGCTGTTCATCACCCGGGGCCTGGAGAACCGGATCTCCCAGGACACGTAGGCTCAGAGCATGGGTGGACCGGGGAACGGACTTGTAGCGGTCGCTCGGCGTTGGTGGCCGGTGCCCGTGGTGCTGGCGAGTTCGATAGTGGTCCAGAAGCTGCTCTTCGAAGGCCGCTATGAGGTCTCGGGACACGCAGCGGGGCATCTGAGCAGCGCCACGGCCCCCTTCGGCGCCTTCGCGTTTGCCGCCATCCTGTTGTGGACGACACCAACAGGTCGGCGTCAGCCCGACATCCTCGTCGCCTGCCTCGCCTGGCTTGCAGCGACCGTGCTGGTACTCGTCGGGAACGTCCGAGTTGTGGACGCTCTCGTCGACGCCGGCCTCGGTCGTGCGCCGACGGAGGGTCTTCCCGACGTCGCCGACCACGGACTGGCCAACCTCGCACCCTGGCTGGCCGCCGTCGCGGCGGTCGCGATGGCCGGCGTGTTCTGGCGACGCGGTCATGTCAGCCGGCGAGTCGCGATCGGTTCAGCGCTGCTGAGCATGGTGTTTCCGCCTTGGATCATCCCCGGGGCAGGCGTGCTGGTGCTCGTCGTTGCACGTTGCATCGCGTACGAGAGGTCGTCGATGGCCGTAGTGCCACAGACAGCTCTGGCCGCGAGTAACGACACTCTGCGCTGACAGCGGCGATCGCCATGTCGAGACGCGTCACCGCGCAGTGCGCAAACGAGCCGTGGGTCTGACCCACCGGTACAGTCCTGCCGCAACACCCGGTCAGATCGGGCAGCAACGACCGACGTCTGTCGAGCAGAACTGTCGGATAGCGGTGCAATCACTCCACAGTCGTCGGGTATAGCTGCCGAACAGTCACGTCCGGAGCGTCCCTTATCGCCGGGTCAGCCACTGCGTCGCAGCTTGCTACGAGCCGTCGGCGAACGACATCCCTTGTTCGGCGAGTGCCGCCCTCAGTAGGCGGATGGCTTTGGGTCCCACGCCGTGCAGCGCAAGCAGGTCCTCCGACCGGTGGTGCGTCAGATCGGCGAGACGCGTGATGCCTCGGGCGGCAAGCGCCCGCGTCGCCGGAGCACCGATCTGGGGTAAGGGCTCGTCGTTTGTCATCGTCGTTCCTTCACGAGACAACACGGTTGCGGTTACGACGTTGCACACCTGGGGAACTCATCGCGCGTCTCCTATCGCCGGCTGGAGGCACGTTCTGCCGGGAGGAAGGGCCAGGGTGCTACCCGCGGGTGAGGCAGTCCTGGAGGAGATCGAGGTGACCTGTGTGGCGAGCGGTCTCGTCGATCATGTGGATGAGGATCCACCGGAGGTTGACCGGGCCGATCCCGAACGAGGGAACCGCTGCGACGTGGTCGAGTGAGTCACAGCGGGCGAGCGCTGAGCGGCTTCGGCTGCACGCTGACGAGTAGAGCTGAACGATGCCAGCGACGGTGTCGTCCGAGGCCGGTCGCATCGCCTGATCGGGGTCGTCGGCGCCTGGCGCATCCCATGGTGCAGGCATCGGCACGCCGAGCAGCCGGCCCTGGAACCAGCGATCCTCGGCCCATGCCAGATGCTTGACGATGCCCGCGATCGTAAGATCCGTTGCTGGCAGCAGGCGGGTCGAGGCCTCCTCCCACTCGAGGTTAACGAGCGCGGCCGCTGCAATCGCTCGGTACTGATCGAGGCGCTGCACGAGCCCTGTGCGCTCGTCGCCGGGCTGGAGATCAGGATGCGGCAAATCAGCGCCCCTCACCAGCTCATCCTGGCAGGTTGCCGGGCGCCGCCGACGGGCTCGCGAAGTGCCTGCCCCCGACCGCCGGGACGTGCCCCGTAGGACTTCGGGCATGGCGGCGTAGCGCCTCTGATCCCGGGTCCGCGATCACAGCGGGCTGACCCGCACTGCCCCCCACGAACCGCCCCGACGTGGCAGTCGGATGATGCTCCGACGGTGGGTCCGCGGGGTGCCACCAATCGTTGGGCGCGGGATCGGTCCACCCCGTCGGCTCTGCCATGCTCGCCTCGTGGAGATCGACCTGCTCTTCGACCCGTTCGGTGTCCGCGTCGACGACGCCCTGGCCGGCGCCACCGCGGCCACGCGGGCCGGCTTCGGGGGCGTGTGGCTCTACGACCATCTGGCCGGCTCGGTGCATGGGCGGGACCGCGTCCTTGAGTGCTGGACGACGCTCACTGCCATCGCCGCCACTGTTCCCCGCATCATGGTGGGGCCGCTCGTGCTCAACGTGGCGAACCGGCCAGCAGGGACGCTCGCGGTCATGGCCGCCACTCTTCAGGAGCTAAGTGGCGGGCGACTGCTACTCGGCGTGGGCGCCGGCGGCGGACGTGACACCCCCTACGCCGCCGAGCAGGAGGCGCTGGGGCGTGTGGTCCTTGGCGATGCTCGCCGGCGGGCGGCGGTAGCCGACCAGGTCGCCACGTTGAGGGCGGTGTGGCGAGGGCACAGCGGGGGCGCCGACGGCTTCTTGCAGCCCGAGCCTCCGCCACCCATTGTCGTCGGCGGCTTCGGCCCCAAGATGGCCGCCCTGGCCGGCACGGTCGGCGACGGCGTCAACCTGCCCGGCGGGCCTGGCCTGCCGGCCCTCCTCGGCGTGGCCCGGTCTGCCCACGCCGATGCGGGCGGCGACATGGCCAGCTTCCTCGTGACCGTCTCGGCGCCGCCCGACCGCGCCAAGTTGGATCACCTTGAGGACCTAGGCGTCCACCGCGCTGTCGTCTTCGTCAGCCCGCCATTCGAGCGGGCGGTCTCACGGGTGCACGACGTCCTTGCAGCGAGATGATCCACGGCCAGATTGCCCAGTGAGACTGGGGAGGGCCAGCAGGACTGGGGTCCACCGGGCTGCTGGTGGGTGTGACTACGGTCGCCGGTTCCAACGAGGCACGCCCCGTTCCGGAGGGTGATCGGGCCAGCTGCGCCAACAGCCTGCCCGTCACGATCTCCTTCCCGGGACGTGCGTGCCACCCCTTGAACCCAGTTGCACAGGAAGGGATGGCAGATGTCCATCGTAGAAGTCACGCGCCCAATCGTCGGGGGCGTGGACACCCACCTCGATGTCCACGTCGCTGCAGCGGTCGACCCGGTGGGTGGCGTGCTCGGTGTCGGGTCGTTCCCGACTACCCCAGCCGGTTATCACGAGCTGTCGAGCTGGCTCAGCTCCTTCGGCCCGGTGGAGCGGGTCGGAGTGGAGGGCACCGGCAGCTACGGTGCCGGACTCGCCCGGCACCTGTCGGCATCGGGCATCGTGGTGGTCGAGGTCGACCGGCCGAACCGTCAGGCTCGTCGCCGCAACGGCAAGTCCGATGAGCTCGACGCCATCGAAGCCGCTAGAGCTGCCCTGTCGGGCCGGGCCAGCGGAGCTGCGAAGTCCGCCACCGGTAACGTCGAGGCGCTGCGCATGTTGCTGGTCGCCAAGCGCTCTGCTCGGTCGATCCGGATCAAGACCATCGGCCAGCTCCGGCACCTGGTCATCACCGCACCCGATGACCTGCGCGATCGCCTTGGCGGGCTCACAACCAAGGCCCTGATCCGCCAGGCCGCAGCGCTACGTCCCCGGCCAGGCAGCGATCCCATAGGGGCTCACGCGATCAAGACCGCCATCGTCACCCTCGCCCGCCGGGTCCAGGCCATCAACACCGAGATCGCTGCCCTCGACGCCCACATCGACACCCTGGTGCGTGCCACCGCACCCGCCCTGCTCGAGGTCTACGGCGTCGGCTCGGACACTGCCGCCATCTTCCTCACCGCTGCCGGCGACAACCCCGGCCGGATCCGTTCCGAGGCAGCCTGGGCCAAGATCTGTGGCGTCGCCCCGGTACCGGCCGGGTCGGGCAAGACCAACAGCCGGCACCGCCTCAACCAAGGCGGCAACCGCCAAGCCAACCACGCCCTGTGGCGGGTCGTGCTGACCCGCCTCGGCCAAGGCGAACCCCGCACGGTCGCCTACATGCAACGACGTCTCGCCGAGGGCCGCACCAAGCCCGAGATCATCCGCGCGCTCAAGCGCTACGTCGCACGCGAGATCTTCCAGCACATCCCTACCTGAGCACCGGTAGCCACCACCGGGTCACGGTGACGGGACTGGCCCAAGATTGCCCTGACACTCCCCAACGGGAATCGTCCTCCGAGCGACCTGCCGCCCCGTCACCGCCACCCGCGCCGGACCGCACTGGCCTAATAAGAGCGTGCCCCACGTGGCCCATCACTGGTGTGCCAGCACCCCGGCGTTGATCCTTGACAACACATAGGAGCGTCGCCCTGGTACGTCGGGCGGCGCCGAGGCCAAAGGTGACTTTCGTTTCGCCGGAGCCGGTCGAACCTGCTTGCGCTGCCCGCCCGCGACGCACTGGGCAGCGGAACCGACCCGCGACAGCGCGCCCCGTCGCCCCGATAACGCCGGATAGGTGGGACGAGACGCGCACCGATTGCCCGAACCGCGCACCCCTCGCCTGCCAGGTCGTCAGCACAGAACGACGGGCGCGAGATCGGCAGTTCGGGAGCGCGAGGCGCTTACACCAACCCCGCGGACCGGTCCGCCTCGGCAAGATCCTTGAAGAACCGTCGATTGACTACTAAGTCCGCGTCGAACACTGCGAGCGGGTGCATCCAGCCTTGGCCTGGGCCCAACCTGACGTGTCGGTCGGTCTCGGCCAACATGCCAGTCGGGCGACCGAAGAAGTTCAGTGCCAACAGGAAAAGCCGACGATCCGTGGCTACTACCGCACGATCGTTGTACTGCATGGTTCTGCGTTTTGCGGCGAAGACAGCCTGAATCTCTTCGCCAGGTTGGAGGTATGCGATTGCCCCCTCGCGCAGTGCCTGACGCCAGGACATATCACACTCCTCGACCGGCTCGCTGGAACGGCGGGCCGTCCATCTCCAATCCTTGCCGCACAGTCTGCCCGAACCCGACCCACGCCTCCTGGCTGATGGGCGGCACAGAACGCCGCCGCCCGCGATCGACGCTTATCGCGCTGGACGATGAAAAGTACTTGTCGTCGGGGGCGGTGGCGTTGTAGCTAGCGAAGTGGTGGCGGTCCTCGGCCTCGACGGCGCCCAGCTTCTTGTCGAGCGCCACGAGATCAGCGAGCTGGTCAGCAGCGAGACGGCGGCGGAGCCGGCCCATCTCGTCGCGGGGCCGGATGCTGGCGAGCAACGCCTTGGCCTTCACCGCGGTCAGCGCCTGGGGGACGCCACCCGAGATGAGACCAACCAGGTCTCGGTGCAGCCGGTTCACGCACTGGGTGCGGAGATCGACCAGCTCCTTGCGGCGGTTCGCTAGCAGCCGCAGGGCTGCGCTGTGGTCATCCCTGCGGACCTCGGGTAGATCGCGGCTGTGCAGACCGACAACCGCCACGGAGTGGGCGTCGATGTCGTCGTTCTTGCGGCCGTTGCCGCCCGCGAACACCCGCACCAGCGCCGCCCGCCGCGTCGACACGTCAACCACGCGCTCGCCCGCCGCCACCAGCCGTTGCGCCAAGTGCTTGCCCACCCCGTTGCAACCCTCGACCGCCCACGTCCGAGGCCGCCACTGGCGGCCGAACGAGCGCAGCTCTCGAAAGCCTTCAGCGCTGTTCGGGAACTACCCGACGCGCCAGGACCTTGCCCTTGACGTTGATCACCACCACGGCGTTGAGCCGCTTGTGCGGATCGACACCGATCACGACCTTGGCCACCGCTTCCTCCCCTTTGCTCCGAACTATCAGGACGCAGGGAGGGCAGCGCTACTTCGAGCGTGGCAGACCCCTCTCGAGCCACTCCCCACAGGTCGGTGTCCGACGGGCAGCGATCCATTCGCGAGCCACACCCGAACCGGGGTGGGCAGCCCGATCGCGAGCCAACCCGCCAGACACCTCAGCTCAAGGCTGGCCGGCCCCGAACCTGGCCGCCATTCAAACAAGTAGCCCGAACCGGGCGCTCACCGACCTGCTTGCTCTAACCCGTGGTTACCTGGTTTGTCGAGCACCACCGCTCGAGCTCGCCGACCTCCTTCGAGGGTCAAGACGCCGTTGTGTGACAGCGTTCCGGAATGACCCCTGAGCGTCGCGAGGTCGCCTACGAGGTTGGCTCGACGACCTTGGTGACGACCCAGCGGTGCTTGCCGATCTTGCGGTCGCGGACGAATCCAAGCTTCTCGTAGGTCGACAGGGCGCCGTTGAAGAGGAAGCCTGCAGGAACCGAACCCGCGGCTTCGGGATAGCCCTCTACCTTTCCGCCGCCGAGACGTGCGATCAGATCGAGCGCCCCATCGAGCGCCGCCGTGGCGACGCCCTGGCGCCGGTGGCCCTTGCCGGCGAAGTTGCAGGCGATCCGCCAGTCCGGCAAGGTCGTGAGGCTCTTCTCATAGGCGGCCCGGTTCTTGATCTTCGGCACCTCGTCCGGCGCACCGAACTGGCACCAACCCACACAGTCGTCGCCATCGAACACCAGGGCCGCATGCGCCCTCTCTGCCCGCACCCGTGCGAGCTTGCGTTCCCGGTTGAGCGCCGGCTCGCGGCTGTCATCCGGATGAAAGCCCATGCACCAGCAACCCCCGAAGACGCCGTTATTCGCCTCGACCAGTCCGGCGAACGCATCCCAGCTCGACTCGTCGAGAGCCTTGATCGTGTACCCCGACCCCACGTCAACTCAACCTAGCCGCCCGGCCGCATGGCACTCGGCTGCGGAGGGGGGCTATTCGCTGACGGGGTAGTCCGGGCAGGTCCGGTGGTAGTGGCGATCTCCGAAGGTGTCGCGCCACTCGTCTTGGGTGAGGTTGCGCCCCACGACTGTGCAAGCGTGCTCGACCCAGTGCTGGGGCCGGGTATCCCACATATACACGGCGCCGTCGAGCGACGCGATCTGCAGGGTGTGGCTGTCAGGAAGGAATTCGACCGTGACCGGGATGTTCGGTCGTCCTGGGAGCACACTGCCGAGTAGGGCGCCCGTCCGGCCGTCCCACAGGCCGACTCGGCCGTCGCTGCCTCCGCTGGCGATGACGGCGCCGTCGAGCGCGTAGGTCAGTGAAACCACTGTTCCCTCGTGGTTGTCGACGGGCGGCCGCACCCACTCGCCGGTCTCTACGTCGAGTACGCCCACCCGATCGCTGTAGCTCACCGCGACCCGCCGGCCGTCGGGTGAGAAGTCGGCAGCGGAGGGATCGCCGGCGACCGAGCGTTCGTGGAGCACCCGGCCATCGACAATGTCGACGACCGCAAACCCGTAGTCTCCGGTTGCCTCGCCCGATGCATCGGAGGGGACAGTTAATGCGATGGCGGTTCGGTTGTCGGGGCTGGCGAACACCCGGCGGATGGGGTGATCGAGCCGTACAGCCGTGCGTAGGAGTGCGAGCGTCTCGGCGTCGATTGTGCGAAGTTCACCGCCGGTCCCTTTTACCGAGCCCACCACCAGCTGGGTGCCATCGCCTGTGTAGTCGAGCCCAGAGATGGCATATTTTGTTACAAGGTGCTCTGCGACCGGCTCCCTACTCCGCCAGTTCCACACCCGCACCCGCACATTGCCTTTTCCGTAGCTGGTGGCGAAGCGGCGTCCGTCAGGTCGCCAGGCGTGCGCGCCAGCGAAAGGGGGGCCAAGGTCGGTGACCTCGCTGGATTTACCCGTTGTCAGGTCGAGCCATTGGACGCTGCCACGCGCGTCGGGCCCAGCAGTCTGCGTGGCGCTCACGTAGGCGATGGCTTCGCCCCCGGGTGCAGCATCCACGAAATGCTCGAACGGATCGAACTCGGGACTGGTGACGGGCTCGGCGATGGCGTGGCGGGGGATGAGGCGGCGGCCGCCAGCAAGGTCCCAGACGAGCAACGCCTCGGATGCGGTGTACAGCGTGGCGTCGTCAGGGCTGAACCCGAGATCCCAGACGCTAACGGCGTGGCCACGCAGCTGCTCTTGGGGGTTGCCGGTGGCTACGTCCCAGACAATGGCGGTGCGATCGTCGGAGGCCGAGGCAAGTAGGGCGCTGTCATGAGAGAACCGGAGCTTCGTAACCAGGTCCGTGTGACCCCGTAGGCGGCGGCGTTCGGCGAGCGTCGCGGGGTCGAGCAGGACGATCTCGTTCGAGGCGGCCACGGCGAGCACACTGCCGTCGGGGCTGATCTCAAGCCGATCACCGGAAAGACGGACGAAGCGCAGCGGCTGGCCGGTGGCAACCCGGTAGACAGTCGTGGACGGGGGGTCGGTCGCCCCGACATAGACCAGGCTGGCGTCGGGGCTGAGGGCCACGTAGTGACTAGCGGCTCCGAACGACAGGGCCGTCGGGGGCGGCAGATCGATGCGCCGAATGGGCTGGTCGGGCGTAGCCAGATCCCACACTGCGATGGCAGCCGAAGCTGCGAGTCCCCGGACGTCCAGGAGAACAAAGGACACGGCGAGGAAGCGCCCATCGGCGCTGTAGCGCAGGTCACGCGCAACGCTCCGCGGGCCAGGCTGTCCACCGAGCTGGGTCTGTTCGGGTTCGAAGCTGGTCGTGTCGACCAACGTTATGGGTGGCGTACCAGGCTCAACGGCCGGCAGTGTCGGGAAGGAGTTCGCGGCGATGGCGATCTGTCCGCCGTTGGGGCGGAATCTGAGCTGGTCCGCGGGTTTGTCGAGGGCGCCTAATGGTTTCAAGGTGTCGGCGTCGCGAAATGACACGCCTGCGGAGCCGCTGGCGACGGCAATGAGTTCACCGTCTGGGCTCGCATCGAGTCCGGTCAGCCCATCGGCGATGTGCGCAGAGCCGATCAGCGCTGGGTTCCGCGACAGCGCGGCCAGAAGATTGGCTCGAGTGTCGGGCGAGTTGTCCAGCCGTAGGCCTTCCACCGCGAGCAGGAACGACTCGGAGATGTCCTCAGCCAGCAGCGCCTGAGCGCCCACGCGGCGGGCATCGGCGGCGGCTGCGGCTTCGTCCGCGAGGTCGCGCTGCACGAACGCGACTGCTCCCGCTACCACCGCTAGAGCCGCGAGGACCGCCGCTCCGGCGACCAGGGTCCGTAGGCGGCGAACTCGGCGGCGGGCGGTGATCAGCTCGCTCCGGTGGCGCTGGGTGCTCGCGCCGAGGAACACCTGCTCGGTGGGGTTGAGGTCGGGCTCGTGGCTCTCGGCCCACTCCGCGGCGGTCGCGAGGCGGGCACCCCGGTAGAGCTCGTCGGGGTCGCGATCTGCCTCACTCCAGGCGCGGGCGGCATGGGTGAGATGGCGCATGATGCGCAGCCCGTCGCGGTCCTCGTCGAGCCACGCACGCAGGCGGGGCCATTCCCGTAGCAGGGCCTCGTGGGCGACCTCGACGGCGTCGCTGTCGATAGTGAGCAGCCGGCGATCCGCCAGCGATTCGAGCGCGACCTGGGCGTCGACGTCGTGGTCCTCCGCGGCGTCGGAGACCGGGAGGCGGCGTCGGAGGCTGAGTTCACCTTCTTCGCCAGCGTCACACAAGCGCAGCAACAGCCGGCGCGCTGCGGCCCGGGGGCCGCTTGGGAGCGCGGTGTAGGCGTTCTCGGCCATACGGGCCAGCGCCCCGTTAACGCCGCCCGCGGCCCGGTATGCGGCGAGTGTGAGCGCGCGGCCCTCCCGCCGGTCCCACGTCTCGGCCAGCGCCGTGGACAGCAGCGGAAGCGCGCCGGCCCTCCCAGCGACGTCGGCCACGATCACCTCCACGAGGCCAGGTTCGATCTCGAGCCCGGCCCGGAGGGCAGGAAGTTCGACAGCGCGGCGTAGCTCGCTGTCGCGCATCGGCCCGACCAGGACGTCATTGCCGGCCAGCCGGTCGGCCAACTCCGGGAACGCGGCGCATCGGCCGAAGTGATCGGCACGGATGGCGAGCACGACCAGCGTGTCGGGTTGATCGACGAGGTCGAGCAAGCGGGCGATGAACTCCGCCTGCTCGCCATGGTCCGCGCCCGCGGTGAAGGTCTCTTCGAACTGGTCGACGAATACGACCCGCCGCTGGCCCGCTGGGCGGTCGGGGTCGTGGAGCTGACGGGCCAACTCTTGGGCGGGGTGTGGACCCGGGCAGACGATGGTGCGCCCGAGCGTGCCGGCCGACAGGACCCCGGCGGCCAGCGCTGGCAGCAGGCCGGCTCGCGCCAGCGATGACTTGCCGCTGCCTGAGGGGCCGACGACGGCGAGCAGCGAGGACTCTGCCAGTCGCGCAACCAGTTCGGCGACGAGCCGTTCGCGGCCGAAGAAGTTGGCGGCGTCCACCGCTTCGAACCGGGCCAGACCCTTGTAGGGGCAGCGTGCAAGGGCGGCAACCGTGCTGGCTTGGAGCTGGGCCTCCCGGCCGGCCAGTTGGGCGCGGCGCTGTTCGAGTAGCCGCTGGATGCCCTCGACACCATCGGCGATCTCGCCGCGAGAGGCGAGCAATGTGCGGCGCGTGAGGGTCACACGGGCGCTGGCTTCCGTCATTCGGCGACCGGCCCGCTCCCGGGCCCATTCGCTGGCTTGTTCGTGCACCAGCAGGGGAACGCCACCCGTCAGCTCATAGACCCGGTCAACGTCTTGAGCCGACCAGGGCTCGGCTGCGTAGAGCTCGCAGATGCGCCCCACGGCAGCGCGGGTCAACGGACCGAGGGCGAGTTGCGCCCCGCCAGGCGGTTCCGCGGTACCGGTCGACGTGGCCGCATCACCGCGGAACGCGCCGACGACGAGCATCGAGGCGGCCGTGCACCAGCCGGCCAGATCGGCAACGACCTCGAGGGTCTCGGCGTCGGCCAGATGGAGATCGTCGAGCACGACAAGTACCGGACGGCCCTGCGACCACGTCGGCAGGTAGCGTGCCACAGCCTCGGCGATGTCCGCGGCATCGGCGGCGGCCCGGTAGACATGGATGAGGGACGAGCCGGCATTTTGCAAGGCTTGGCCGAACAGGGCGTGTGCGCCCCCGTGCGCGTGGTCACAGCGCCCGTACAGCACCGCCCCGCCATCGTCGTGGACCCCCTGCGCGAGCTCGGCAACCAGCCGGGACTTTCCGATCCCTTCCGGTCCGAGCACCGACACGAAGCCGCCGCGCCCGTCGACGGCGTTTGACCAGGGTTCCTGCAGCCATGCCAGGTCTGTCTCGCGCCCCACGAATGCTGGACCCACCGCCGCGAGCGGGGCGGGAAGACCACCAGTTGTGGCAGCGGGCACTAAACGAAGCATCTCCAGCGACGGGTCCTGGGCGAGGACGGCCGCCTCGAGTCGGCGCAGATCGGGTCCTGGCTCGATGCCCAGCTCGTCGGTCAACAGGCGGCGGGCCCGCTGGTATGCCTCTAAGCCTCGATCCACCGATGAGGTAGCTGGCGGAGCGGTCGCGTATCCGCGGAAAAGCCTCCCTGGGCTGGGACGATGACGGTGTTGAAAGCCAATCGTCGGCCCAACCCGGGAGGCACTTCCAGTGGGTGGAGTATCGCGCGCGATCGATCGCATTGAGGTGACCTTCGACGACGAGACGTTGGTGGCGGACGCCGGGTTGGTTGTTCCGGCGACGTTGATGGTGCGTCTGGGTTTGGAGGGGTTGGTCAACCAGACGGTGCGGCTGGCGGGCCGGGTCGGTGGTGCGCTGCCGGGCCGCAAGGTGCTCACGTTGGTGGCGGCGATTCTCGCTGGCGGGTCGCACATCGATCACGCCGACAAGCTGCGGGCGGGCGCGACCGGCGAGGTGTTGCCGTTCCGGGTGATGGCGCCCTCCACGCTGGGCACGTTCCTGCGGGCGTTCACCTTCGGTCACATCCGCCAGTTCGACGCGGTGGTCGCCGAGACGATCCGCCGGGCGTGGAGCCTCGGGGCCGGGCCGGGTGCCTCGCCGGTGACGATCGATGTGGACTCGACGGTCTGTGAGGTGCACGGCAAAGCCAAACAGGGCGCCGCCTACGGCTACACCCGCCAGCTCGGCTACCACCCGCTGCTGGCTACCCGAGCCGACACCGGCGAGATCCTGCACGCCCGGCTCCGCAAAGGCTCCGCCAACACCCAGCGGGGCGCGAAGCGGTTCGTGGAAGAACTCGTCGCCCGTGCCCGCTGGGCCGGTGCCACTGGCCCTATGACCCTCAGAGGCGACGCCGGGTTCTACAGCCGGGAGTTGATCAAGACCCTCAACCGGCTCGGGGTCGCGTGGTCGATCACGGTGAACATGAACCCCAGCATTCGCAAGGCCATCGCGGCGATCGACGAGGCCGACTGGGTCGACATCGCCTACCCCGACGGCGGAGTGGCCCAGGTCGCCGAGACGACCTACGTCACCGGCGGCGGCGCCACCAAGCGAGCCCAACGGCAGGTCCGCCTGGTCGTGCGCCGCACCCGGCTCACCGACCCCGACCAACTGCGACTCTGGCCCGACTGGCGCCACCACGCCTTCATCACCAACGTCGATCTCGGACCGGTCGCCGCCGACGAGTTCCACCGTGACCACGCCACCATCGAGCTCGCCATCCGCGACCTCAAAGAAGGCGCCGGCCTCGAACACTGCCCATCAGGTCGCTTCTTCGCCAACGCCGCCTGGCTCGGCTGCGCCGTGCTGGCCCACAACCTCATCCGCTGGACCGCCCACCTCGGCGACATCCACCCCGCCGAGCAACTCACCGTCGCCCGCACCATCCGCACCCGGCTGCTGGCGATCCCCGGACGGCTCGTCAACCACAGCCGCCGCTGGACACTGCGGCTACCCGCCCGCTGGCCATGGTCCGACAGCTTCAACATCGCGCTCGACCGGATCCGATCGCTGCCCCTGCTGGCCTGAACACCACCAGCGGACCGGCACGACCGCAGACGACCACCACGCGCTGACACCTCATCGCCGCAAGCATCCCGCTCTAACGCGCCCCAACCGCCATCGCCCACCCAGGCGCGTCACCACCCCCACCACCCTCTGGCCTCCCCCGACACCGTGACACCCCCACCCGACCGCGCTCGGTGGATCGAGGCTAAGGCGTCGCGCTGACGGCCCGAGCGATACAGGGCCACGATGAGCTGACCCCAAAGACGTTCACGGAACGGTTCATCGGCGAGCAGCGTCTCGATCTGGCTGACCAACTCGCTCGCCTGGCCGGCTGCGAGTTCGGCGTCTACTCGATCCTCCACCAGCGCCAGACGCAGCTCCTCCAGCCGGCGGGCCTCCGCAGCGCACGCCTCGACCTCTGGGAACTCGCCGAAGGCCGCGCCCCGCCAAAGCCCCAACGCCTCGTGCAGGGTCGAAGACGCGGCGTCGTCGCCCCGCTCGAACTGCCGGGAGCCCCGTTTGGCCAGCGCCTCGAACCGTGAGGCGTCGAGTTGGGGGGCATCGAGCCGGAGCTCATAACCATGGCCGACCGTCACCAGCAAGGTGCTCGTCTCGCCACGAGGACGACGCGGCTCGAGTGTCCGACGCAACCGCGCCACATAGGTGTGTACCGTGCGCTCCGCCGTGCGAGGCGGCCGGTCGCCCCACAGCGCGTCGATGAGCGCGTCGACCGAGACCGCCGAGTTCACCCGTGCCAACAGCAGCGCCAGGACGAAGCGTTCCTTGGGCCCCCCAACGCCGACCGGTCTGTCGCCGTCGAGGACCTCCAACGGGCCGAGCACCCGAAACGCCAACCGGTGTCTGCGGGGTTCGTAGGGCAGCGGTTCCCAGAACACCTCGTGCGCCTGGACCGGCCCGGGTAGGCCCTTCAGGTCCACCGGACGCACCGGGCCGAACGAGCAGCCCGAGCGGTTGGCCGACACGGTCCGGACCGCCTCCGAGCACAGGATCGTCCCGCCCGTCGCCGCCGCGCACAGCCGAGCAGCCTCGACGACTGCGGTCCCCTGCAAGTCACCGTTCTCGACGACTGCGTCGCCGACACCGATCCCAACGCGCAGCGCTAAGTCCTCGGGGGCGGCGGCGCCCTCGCTTGCGGTGCCGTTCAGGTCCGCAACCGCCTGCTGGATCGCCACCGCGCACCGCAGAGCGGCCGCCGTGCTGGTGAACCCGCCCATGACACCGTCGCCGCTCGACTTCGTCACGACAACACCGTGCGCCTCGAGCGCGGCTGCCACGCGGGCATCGACATCGGCGCGGATCCCGTCGAAGGCCGCCTCGCCCACCTGGACCCGCATCGCCGTCGAACGGACCTGATCGGTGAACAGAACGGTCCAGGTCCCGACTGAGGCGCCCGCGGCGCCGCGCGCGACCATCGCCAACAGCCTACGCGCCCGTCCTAATCCCGTCGCCTCGTCGCCGGTCGCGTCCGTCACCACCCGACCATCGCCCCAGCTGGTTGCAAGCCGGTTGCAGACCCTCTGACTAGGGGCGCAACCACGAGCCAGCGAGCGAGCGCACGTCCGACTAGCCGCGGCCGCGTCGCCGCCCCCGCCCACCAGCGCACAACCGGCACGCAACGCGCCCGGTCGATCGTGCCCTCACCAACCCGACCCCAGGGAGGTGAGCACGGTGACCACGACCTTGACCCCGCGCGCCCCAGCGACAGGTGCCCAGCCTGGCAAGCCCCCGCTCGGACATCGCGTCGCCAACTCGGCCCTCGCTGTCCTCGTCGCCGCAGTGGCCCTCGTCGGACCGCCCGCGGAGCGCGGCGAAGCGTCCCACTCCGCCAGAGGGTTCTCGCACGCACAGGAGGCGCTGATCGAGTGGGCGATCGGCCGATTCGCCGACGCAGGGCTCGAGCTGCCGCCCCTCGAGTTCGTCCACTACCCCACGAGAGAACCATGTCGCGGCGCCCGCGGCCTCTACACCGGAGACCGCACGCCGGCGACAATCCGCATCTGCATGCCCGAGGCGGGCCCATTCGCCGAGTCGTTGTTCCTCCACGAGATCGCCCACGCATGGGACGGGTACGCCCTGACCGATCGCCGGCGCACAGCGTTTCTCCAGCTGCGCGACCTGGAGGAGTGGTGGGACAACGGCTCGGCGCCGTGGCACACGTACGGAGCCGAACAGGCGGCCCAGATCATCGTCTGGGGACTCATCGATCGCCCCATCCACATCGCCACCATCCCCGACAGCGGCTGTCTCGATCTTCGGACCGGCTACGTCCTTCTCACCGGCCGCCCACCGTTGCACGGCTACGCCGACCTATGCGACAAGGCAGCATGAGCCTTACCGCCCGCCTCGTGCTGCGAGGCCACGCCGTGTTCGAGCTCGAAGGCGACCGGGTGGATGCGCCGGCCGGGACTCTCGTCTTCGCTCCTCCGCGCACGACGCGAAAGGTGTTCGCCGAGGAGGCCGGGACGATGATCATGCTGATCGAAGGGACGCCGGGAAAGGCATACGAGCCTCGCGGCTGGGAACTCTGGGCTCCGCTCGCCCCGCTCTACGAGTCAGGCGAGTACGCGGAGGTCGCCGACCGCCTACGAGTACTGGTCAAAGCCCACCCGCAGTACGGCCTGCTGTTCTACAACCTTGCCTGCTGTGAGAGCCTCACGGGCCGAACCACCGACGCGCTGGACCACCTGCGACGAGCGATCGACATGTCCGAGGAGTTCCGCGGGCACGCGAACCGCGATTCGAACCTGGACCCGATCCGCGACCAACCAGCGTTCAGCCAACTGGTCAGCGACTATGCGGGCTGGGCCGGTCGGGAGGACAGGGCCGGCCCTGCTGCTCACCTGGCTCAGCCAGCGGTGAAGCGGCGGACCATGGTGATCGACGTACCACCCACCCGGTTCTCCTGACCGCTGCCGTCGACCGGCCGGAACCCGAAGCGCTCGTAGAGGCGGCGGGCCGGGTTGTCGTCGCGCACGCTCAGGCTCACCGCGGCGAACATCCGCTCGGCGTCCGGTAGCAGCCGCTTCAGCAGCGCCCCGCCGATGCCCTGCCCGGTGAGCGCCGGGTCGACGGCGATGGCCAGCTCGGGAGTGCTGTCGTCCACGTAGCCGTAGGCCGCGTCGTCGCCCACCAGCAGCCGCAGCCAGGCCGCGCCTACCGGCTCGCCGTGCCACGTGGCGATCACACCGAGGTCGCTGGGCCGCCCCCAGCCGTCCACGTAGCGGGCCAGCTCGGGCATGCCCTTCAGCGCCTTGACGCCGTCGACCTCGTCGGCGCCGCCGTGGGCCGCCTCCCGCAGCATCCGCCACAGGAACGGCTCGTCGCCCACCTCCGCGGCCCGCACCGTCAACTCGATCACCCGAAATGTCTACCGCCACGACGGCGCGAATCGGGTAGGACGGGGGCATGGCAGGGATCGCTGAGCTCAGGGCTGTTGTTCTGGACACGCCGGAGCCGAGGAAGCTGGCCGAGTTCTACCGGGCGCTAGCCGGGGGTGAGATCACCTACGACGACGGGGAGTGGGTGAAGCTGCGGGACGGTGGCACGGTGGTGCTGAGCTTCCAGCTGGCGCCCGACTACCGGCCGCCGGTGTGGCCCAGCGCCGAGCACGGCCAGCAGTTCCACATCGACGTGACCGTGGACGACGTCGACCGGGCCGAGGCCGAGGTGCTGGCCCTGGGCGCCACGAAGCACGACGTGCAGCCGCCCGAGGGCGAGGCGTGGCGGGTCTACCTCGACCCGACCGGCCACCCCTTCTGCCTCTGCTGGGACTAGAAGCTCGAGGGGATATTCCCGGACGCTGGCCCACGTGAGCGTTGCCACACCAGGGCAATCTGTGTTGGTGCGATCGCCGGAGACTCGATCGCGCACGTCTCGCTGGCTTAGTCGGCGATGACGATGTCGCATTCCGCTCGACTGACTTCGTCCAAGCGGAGAACGGCGGAACCTGCTTCGACGCCTTGTTGTTCCGCCAGGTCCCCGACCCCCGCGAGTACCTCGTCCGCACTGCCGGCGTCCGCCATCGCTTGGCCAACTTCTGCCGTGAAGTCCCGCACTAGTTGCGCGTCCGCTGCGAGTTCGGGAGCAGCCTCGGCGAGGCGGTCGTACGCATCGAGTAGCGGTTCAAGCGTCGTCGGGATCAACGACTGAAAAGTCGACACCATCTGATCGACAGCAGCGTCGGCGGCGGCCTCGTCGCCCGCCTGTGCTGCGGTCTGTACCTCAGAGAGCAAGCTGTTGAGTTCGCCCTGGAACTGGTCGTCCAGATCTGCGATGTCGCGGAATGCTTCGCACATGCCCTCGTCTGCTCGGTCTGTGCTTGTCGACGTGGCGGGCGGGACCGAACTCGTGCCCGCGGCGTTGCCGTTGGAGTCGTCGTCGCCGCACGCTGCGATCAGGGCCACACAGGCGGCGACCATTAGCGCTCGATGCACGATCGCAGACACTATGTTCGCGATACAGGTGCTGGGCCGTGACTCGCACCGAACTGCCTTGGTCTCAGGGGATCATCGCATCACCGGCCTTGATCGGGTTCGATCCGGTCGGGAGGTGCGGTGGAACGGTTGTCGGACAAGGAGCGCGAGCGGCTTGGGGAGCTGTTAGCCGAGGGTGCGCAGGCGTGGCGGATGCATCAGGAGGTGCATCGGTCGCGGTGGGCGATCCGGCGGGCGATCAACGCGTTGCAGCGGCCACCCAGGTCCGAGCCGCGACGGTCGCCGCTGCGGCTGTCGTTGGTCGAGCGGGAGGAGATCTCGCGCGGGTTGGCAGCGGGTGAGTCACTGCGGGTGATCGCTAAGCGGCTGGGTCGGTCGCCGTCGACGGTGTCGCGTGAGGTCGCGGCCCAGGGAGGCCGTCGCCGGTATCGGGCCGCTCGAGCTGACGTGGCCGCGGTCCGTCGGATGCGGCGACCCAAGCCGTCGAAGCTCGCCGGCAACGTCGAGGGGCGTGCGATCGTGGAGGCGAAGCTCGAGCTGCGCTGGTCACCGGCCCAGATCGCCGGCTGGCTCGGCGAGAACTTCCCCGACGACCCGGAGATGCGCGTGTCGCACGAGACGATCTACCTGTCGCTGTTCGTGCAGTCCAAGGGCGCTCTCCGCAAGGAACTGACCAGGTTCTTGCGGACGGGCCACGCCAACCGGCGACCGCTCGGCCACTCGGTGATGAACGGACAGGGGCAGCTGCGCGGCACGGTCAACATCAGCCAACGCCCGGCTGAGGCCAACGATCGTGCCGTGCCGGGTCGCTGGGCTTCCCCCCGTTTCGTGGAGGGCTGCTAATAGCTGATGGAGCCTTCGATTTGCGGCACCCTGATGCCATCGGGTCGTTCCGAGGGCGCAGCAGCGATCTGAGAGGCTGGTTTCACGCGGCCCGGTCGTTTGGGGCGGGTTCGGTGTCTCGCTCGGCGAGCATCTGCTCGTAGGCGACCGGCGGGAGCATCTCGCAGGAGCTGTGGCGCCGCCGGTGGTTGTAGAGGTCGATGAACGCCGCGACCTCCCGGCGGGCCTGGTCTTTGGTGGCGAAGTGCCGTCGCGACAGCAGCTCGAACTCGAGGGTCGAGTTGAAGCTCTCCGCGGCGGCGTTGTCTAGAGCCGAGCCGACCCGGCCCATCGACTGGACCGCGCCGAGCGCACCGCAGGCCTCGGTGAACACGTCACCGACGTACTCGCCGCCCTTGTCGGAATGGAACACGACGCCGGCGACCCGTCCGCCGCGGACCGCGGCAGCCATGCACAGCGCGGCCTTGGCCAACGGGGCGTCGTGGTGCTCGCCGATGGCGAACCCCGGGAGCCGGCGGGACGCCAGGTCCAAGACGGTGGCCAGGTACAGCTTGCCCTCGTCGGTGGGGATCTCGGTCAGGTCCCCGCACCACCGCTGGTCGATCGCCTCGGCACTGAACTCTCGCTTGACTAGGTCGGGGATCGGTGCGGCCGCCTTGTCGGAGCGGGTGAGCGATCGGCGCTTGCGTTTCGGGCAGCGCCCCTGCAGACCCTGGCGGGCCATCGAGGCCGCCACCGTCTTCTTCGATACACGCCAGCCGGCCTCGACCAGGTCCTCCCACACCCTGGGCGACCCGTAGGTGCCCGGCGAACCGCCCGAGTCGCCGAAGGACGCCTTCACCGCAGCGTCCAGCTCGGCCCGCCGAGCCTGACGGGGCGTCGGGGGCCGGTCTCGCCACTTGTAGAAGGTGGACTCGGGCACATCGAGCGCCCGGCAGGACACCGCGTGGGGCACACCAAGGTCGGTCCTCTGGGAAGCGATGAACGACGCCACGGTCATCGCGTCGCCTCCTTGACCCACAGGACCACGGATCGCTTGAGGACATCACGCTCCATCCGGAGCTCGGCGACGTCCTTGCGAAGCTGGTTTAGCTCGGCGCGCTCGTCGACCGTGAGGCCCTCCTTCTCACCACGCTCGACCCGGTCCCGGTCCACCCAGTTGCCCAACGTCCCAGGGTTGATCCCCAGGTCCCTGGCCACCACGGCGATCGGCTTGCCGGTCTCGCGGACGATCCGGACCGCACCCTCACGGAACTCGGGGTCGTACTTCCGTCGTGTCTCTGACATCACCACTCCTCATAGGTGATGCCTCCACACTTCGGGGGGATGCCCACACTGGGAATCTCAATGGTGTTGTCAAGCTGCCTGAGCGACCGGTGGCGGGGCAGTGGTCCAGGTGCGGTTCTCGCGTAGGAGTGCCCAGAGGACGTCGACGCGTCTGCGGGCTAGGGCGATGATCGCTTGGCTGTGGGTTCGGCCGTGCTCGCGTTTCTTCAGGTAGTAGTCGCGGTTCGGTCCGGCCCGCAGCATGCTGGTTTGCGCCGAAAGGTAGAAGACGTGTCGTAGCGGTCGGCTGTAGCGCTTCGGGCGGTGCAGGTTGCCTGTGCGGCGCCCGGAGTCGTTCGGGACGGGCACCAGTCCGGCGGCAGCAGCGAGGTGGCCAGCGCTGGGGAAGGCGCGCAGGTCACCGGCGCCGACCAGCAAACAGGCACCGAGAAGTGGGCCGAAGCCTGGCATCGATTGGATGACCGCGGCCTGGGGGTGTTGGTCGAAAGTCTCCGCGATCTGGGCGTCGAGGCTCCTGAGGCGCTCGTCCAGCGCCAGGATGTTCGCGGCGAGCTCGGCGATGATGCTGGTGGCGAGGTCTTGGCCGGGGAGCACCGTCCTCTGGGCACGGGCAGCAGCGATGGCTCGAGCGGCGACGCCGGCGGAGTCGCGCACCTTGCGCTGGCGTAGCCATGCCGCCAGCCGCACGTGGCCGATGCGACGGATCCGGTGTGGGCTGGCATAACCGGTCAGCAGCACGAGCGCACCCTTGCGGGACGCGTAGTCGAACGCTCTTTCCAAGCCGGGGAACACGCTGGTCATCAGGTCTCGGAGCCGGTTGATCATCCGCACCCGGTCAGCGACCAGATCGGCGCGATGGCCGGTCAGCATCGCCAGGTTGCGGACCAGGTCGGTGTCTTGGTCGACCACGGCCAGGTCGCGGCGCAGGCGCACCGTCTCCGCGATCACATAGGCGTCCTTGGCATCGGTCTTGCCCTCACCGGCGTAGGCGCTGCTCATCGCGGCGACCATCCGCCCTGACGCATACCGCAGCGACTGGTCGGCCTGAGCCAGCAACGCCAACATCAGCGCCGCTGGCGCACCGATGATGTCGACCGCCCAGATGGGCTGCTCCGCCAACCCCTGCACGGTCGCGATGAGCGCAAGGATCTCGGCCTCGTCGTTCGCGACCTTGACCGACAGCAGCCTCTTGCCGTCGGCGTCGAGCGCGCACACCCAGTGGTGCGTCTTGCCGATATCCACCCCGACCCACGCCGTTTCCTGTGCTGCTGCCACGCGCTTGACCCCTTCCGGTCGGTCCCGATGTCCAGCTCACGAACCCTGCGGGCACCCCGCTGACGCATCCGTAACCAGCGACCAAGCGCACATCTCAATCAGCAGCCAGGGCACCCCGGAGGATCAGGCGGACATTCCCAGTTAGCGACCAAAGCGCAAGGCGACCTCAGCCACACCCGACCCTCCCGGGCGATCCACACCCTTACGGAAGGAGACCTGCTCTATCGGCCAAGGCCCCGGCGTGGTCGCCACGCTCGTCGAGCGCAAGACCCGGTTCGTGATGCTGATCCAGCTTCCCAATGGCCACACCGCCGATGTCGTCGCCGAGGCCCTCGCCGCCAAGATCGTCGAGCTCCCCCACCAGCTGCGACGTTCGCTCACGTGGGACCAGGGCAAGGAGATGGCCCAGCACGCCGCGGTTCAGCATCGCGACCGGCGTGCCCGTCTACTTCTGCGATCCCCGCAGCCCCTGGCAGCGCGGCATCGAACGAGCACACCAACGGCCTGCTGCGCCAGTACTTCCCCAAGCGCAGCGACCTCAAGATCCACACCCAAGCTCACCTCGACGCCGTCGCTGACGAGCTCAACGGACGACCTCGACAAACACTCCACTGGAAGTCAACATCAGAGGCACTCGACGAAGCCGTTGCGATGACCGCCTGAGGCCGCAGCCGATCTCGCGCCTCGACGTTCTGTGCTCGCCGTCCAGGCAGGCAGGGGCCGCCCGGTTCGGGCATTCCGTGCGCCAGCCACCTCGGGTGCTGGTGAATGGCCCGGCCGTGTGCCGTTGTAGACACGTGCCGGATGCGGCGCGACGCTAGGGCGGCGGGAGGAGCGACGAGTGGACTCGTGTAGGTCGTCGTGCCGACGGGCGAGCGGACTCAAGGGCTTCCGCATGGCGGATAGGAGGGCGAGCTATGAAGGCTACGAAGCTGTTTGGCGCGGTGGGGGTGGCGGCGGGGTTGAGCGTCGCCTCGATCGGAGTGGCAGGAGCGGCGTCGGCGGATCCTCCCTTGAACGCGAGGTTCCACGACGAGTTCACCGACATCATCGATAACTACTGCGACGTTCCGGGCCTCACGGTGCGGAGCGACGTCGTCTTAGACGGCAGGACCCTGATCCGTCGACGGGCCGGTTTCATGGAACAGGTCAACGGCACCTTCGTAGACACGAACGTCGCCAACGGCAACGCCATCACCGGTGCGTTCCACACCATACAGAAGGCCCTGCACGCCACCGACAACGGTGACGGCACATCGACCGTGCTCTTCCTGGCGACCGGGAATGACGTGACGTACGGCCCTGACGGCAAGGCGATCGCCCGGAACCCAGGCCAGATCCGGTTCGAGGTCCTGGTCGACAACAACGGCACACCGAACGACCCGTCCGACGATCAGTTCATTGCCATGCTCGACTTGGTCAAGGAGTCGACCGGGCGGACCGACGACTTCTGCGCCGCCGCGGTGCCGGCACTCACCGACTGACCGCGGCCAACACCGTTCTGCTGCTACGGCGACCAACGAGGGCGCCCAGATCTGCCTGATGGATACTTGGAGCGGGCGTTGAGTGTGAGCTCGTAGCGTCCTGGGGCTCCGGTCGGCTGGCTCTCGAACTGCCTGCTGCTCGCGTGTCGGGTTGGCTTCCGAACGAAGCGCCGGCCGGGCGGGGTCCGGTCACGGCGTGGCTCGAAAGAGGCGAGCAGCGACCTTCATCAGGAGTGCCCGTCGTGACGTTCACACGCGTCCACGAGGAGGAACTCCATGACGGTGACCATCGGTGTCGACCCGCACAAGGCGACCCACACGGCGGTGGCGATCGACGGTAATGAGCGGCCCATCGCTCGGTTGGAACTGACGGCGGACCGACGCCAAACGCATCGGCTGTTGGCGTGGGCAGCGCCTTTCGGCCGGGACCGCCGCTGGGCGGTCGAGTCGGCCAACGGGCTTGGCAAGCTCCTGGCCCAAGAGCTGCTTGGCGCCGGCGAACAGGTTGTCGATGTGCCGTCGACCTTGTCGGCGAGGGTACGGCTGCTGGGCTCGACGAAGGCATCGAAGAACGACCCCAACGATGCGCTGGCCACCGCCATTGCCGGGCTGCGGCACAGCGGGCTGCGGACCGTGCGCCTCGATGATCACACGGCGGTCATTCGACTGCTCGTCGACCGCTACGACGACCTGACTCGGTTGCGGACCCAAGTCGCCTGCCGGTTGCACGTCGCCCTGCGGGAGCTGATCGCTGGTGGTGCACCCCGGCGGTTGTCGGCCGAGCGGGCCGCCAGGCTGCTGCGCTCGGTGCGACCGGTCGGCGTTGCCGCCATCGAACGCCGGCGTCTCGCCGGCGAGCTCCTGGCCGACGTGCGACGCCTCGACCGAGACATCGCCGCCGCTCGAGGCCGAGTCGCCGACGCGGTCACCAAGTCCGGCACGTCACTGCTCGAGCTTCACGGTGTCGGCCCGATCGTCGCCGGCTTCATCCTCGGCCACGTCGGTGACCCCGCCCGGTTCACCACCGCGGACCGGTTCGCGTCCTACAACGGGACCGCGCCGATCGAAGCCTCCAGCGGGCCGATGAAGCGACACCGGCTCAACCCCCGCGGCAACCGCAAGCTGAACCACGCCATCCACATGGCCGCCGTCACCCAGGTCCGCCACAACACGCCCGGCCGCGTCTACTACGAACGCAAGCTCGCCGAAGGGAAGTCGAAGAGAGAAGCACTGCGAGCCCTCAAGCGGCGCATCAGCGACTCCGTCTGGCGCCAACTCCAGGTCGACCTCGGCCGCCGCTGACAAGGCAGGCCCGGGAGGACAATCAGGGACGACTCTTCAATCCAGCGTGGCCGGCTGAAACCCTGAACACCGGCACTTCGGAACAGTCACTCCCGGACCCACCAGAACGCTACGCCAGCGCCACCGCCCCTGCTTCGACGCGCCCCGAAACCGCCATTGACAACAAAGAGGCTTCGATCTCGCGCCGCGTCGTTCTCTGCTGGCCGCCGGCAAAGCAGGTTGCGCCCGGTTCGGGCACTCTGTATCGCTGGCCCGGCTTGGGTTTGTCGTTTGACCGCGGACTACCGTGGCTTCAGGTGGTGGCGAAGAGTCGCCACGCGGCCAGCGGGCTGGCACCACAGTTGGTGGCGAGCCGATACGTGGCCTCTGCTCTCAAGGACAGCCGTCCAGACCGTCGAGACGCTGCAACGCCTCGACGCGCTACAGGTCGACCGAAGCCTCGGCATCGAGCTCTAACCGTACCGGGGCTGGGGTTGCGGCGTTCCTCTCCTCGGACCTCGAGACCAACCTGCTCGACCGCCTGGGCTGTCGCCGGGCTCGCACTTGCCGGGTGACTTCAGGTATCAACTCACGTAGGGTGACCGAGAGGCGAACGTCCGGAGGTGACGATCCGGTGCTCCAGAGGTGGGGGCGATACGCCTCCCGCCATCATTGGCGCGTCTTCGCCGCGTGGGTTCTGCTCCTGGCGGGCGTGTGGGTGGTCGGCATTTCGCTCGGCGGCGAGGCGAACAACGACTTCACGCTGCCTGGCTCGTCCTCGCAGGAGGCGCTCGACCTCCTCGAGCAGGACTTCCCTGCCGCCGCGGGGACCAGTGCCACCGTGGTGTACAGGAGCCGGAGCGGCACTGACATGACGTCAGACAGCTCGCTCCAATCGACGCTCAAGTCCAGCATCGCCGACCTCGACAACCTCGACGGCGTCGCATCGGTCGTCGGCCCGTTCGACAACGCCGCTTTGTTCTCGTCGGACGGGACCGTCGCCCTCGCCAGTGTCGCGTACTCGAACCCCTTCCAGGACCTTCCCGACAACGGCGTCGATGCGTTCGACGACCTGTCAGACTCGGTGTCGCAATATCGCAGCTCGGACCTCCAGATCGAGCTGGGCGGGTCGTTGCCCGGCGCCCAGCCGACGGAGGTCGAACCGATCCTCGTCATATACGGCCTGATCGCCGCGCTCGTCATCCTCCTGGTGGCGCTCGGGACGTGGTGGTCGTTCGCGTGGCCGGTCGCCGGCGCACTCGTTGGCGTGGGGCTGGGCGTCGGTCTTGTCCAGATCCTTGAGGACTTCATCGACGTGCCGACGATCTCGGAGACCGCTGCGGTGATGATCGGCCTCGGCGTCGGCGTCGACTACGGGTTGTTCGTCATCGGCCGGGCGAAGGACTACCAGGACGAGGGCGAGTCGCCGGCCGACGCCGCGGGGCATGCGGTGACGACGATCGGGCGCGCCGTGCTCACCGCGGGGGCGACGGTCGTGATCGCGCTCGTCGCCCTGCTGATCTTCGACGTGCCCGCCGTCAGCGCCATGGCGTATGCCGTCGTGGTCGTCGTCGCCGGGGTCGTCCTGTCTGCACTGACGCTCCAGCCGGCGATCGCGGGAGCCGTCAGCACGCGGCTCGCCACGTCCCGCGTCCCGTGGGCGCGCCGTCAGTCGGATGACCGTGAGCAGCGGACGGCCGTGCAGCGGTGGGCGGACCTCGTGACCCACCACGCACCCGTGGCGGCGGTCGTGGCCGTCGGCGTGCTGCTCGTACTCGCCATCCCCGTGTTCAAGGGCGACCTGCGCCTCGGCCCGCTCGACAACTCCCTGTTCCCCACCGACTCGACGCAGTACCGGGCGTGGGAGCTCCAGTCCGACGCGTTCGGCCCAGGGTCCACCGACCCGTTCCTCGTCGTCGTCGAGATCCCCTCTGACGACACGTCCGCTCAGGACCAGCTGACCACGCTGGTCAAGGACGTCCAGGGCGCGGACGGCGTCGCCAGCGTCACCCCGCCGCAACTCAACTCGGACAACTCCATCGCTGTATTCGAGGTGATCCCCTCCGACGGCGCCCAGTCGGAGGCCGCGGCCGACCTCGTGAGCCGACTCCGCGAGGACACCCTGCCGGACGCCACGGACGGCACCGACCTCACCGCGCTGGTCACGGGGACCAATGCGGTGTTCGTGGACCTCGACGAGCGGATCGAGGACCGGTTGCCGCAGTTCATCGGGGTGGTCGTCCTCGTCGCGATCGTGATCCTCGGTCTGGTGTTCCGCTCCCTTGCGATCCCCCTCAAGGCCGCGGTGTTCAGCGTTCTCACCATCCTCGCCACGTACGGCGTCCTCGTGGCGTTCCTGACATACGGCTGGGGCCGAAGTTGGATCGGCATCCCCGACGACATTCCTATCCTGTCGCTGCTCGCACCGGTGTTCTTCGCCGTCCTGTTCGGATTGTCGAACGACTACGAGGTCTACCTGGTGACCCGCATGCACGAGGAGCGGCAGGGCGGCGCCGACGCCCACGAAGCCGTGCGTCGCGGGGTCGGGGCCGGCGGGCACATCGTCATCGCGGCCGCGCTGATCATGATCTTCGTCTTCGCGTCGTACATGTTCCAGCCGGGCGCACCCGTCAAGCAGTTCGGCTTCGGCATGGCCGTGGCCATCCTGCTCGACGCCTTCGTGACCCGCATGACCCTGCTCCCGGCCGTCATGCGGCTCGGCGGCGAGGCGATGTGGTGGCCAGGGCGCCGGCGCCGCGCGACACGCCAGGGAACCCGCGCCCCCCAGCAGGTCCCCGCGAGCTGAGCTTGTCGCGTAGAGCGCCACGTTCCCGTCACGCGACACCAGCGGCACCGGTCAAGGAAAGGCTTGTGGGTGGGCCGGGTTGATGACCGATGAATCCCGGGTCGTGCAGCGGTCTGTCCTACAACACAGCCCGAACCGAACGTCGACGATCGGAGTGATAGTGGACGAACCGATCACTGAACTGGACGAGCGCTTCAGCGAGCCCGACACTCAGCCCACGTCGTGGGAGAGAACCCGCGAGGTGCTCGAGACCGCCCAGTTGGCCTGGGTGTCGACCGTCCGTGCCGATGGACGGCCCCACGTCACGCCTCTGGTCGCCGTGTGGCTCGACGGTGCCCTCCACTTCTCCACCGGTGCCACCGAGCAGAAGGGGGTCAACCTGGTCACGAACCCGAACGTCGTGCTGACGACGGGCTGCAACCAGTGGGACCAGGGACTCGACGTGATGGTTGAGGGACAGGCTCGGCGGGTCACCGACCGGGCCACGCTCGAACGGCTAGCTAAGGCTTGGGCCACCAAGTGGGACGGCTTCTGGCAGTACGAGGTGACCGACGACGGCTTTCGGCAGCCCGACCCGACGAGCGATCCCTCGGAGGCCAGCGCGGTGCACGCCGTGGTGTTCGCGGTGGAGCCGTCGAAGATCCTGGCCTTCGGCAAGAGGCCCTTTACCCACACCCGCCACGTACCGTCGAGCGGCTGAGCGGCGTCAGCTCGATCCCCTGACGAACCGACCAATACGGCGTCGGCGGTGGGTGTTCGGTCGTCGAATCGTCAGGTCATGCAGGACTGCTCAGCAGTCACCTAGGCGCAGATCTGCCGATCTCGCGGCCCGTGTTCTGCGCTGGCGATTGTGCGGGCGGGGCCGCCCGCAGCGGGCATTCGGTGCGGGTGGTCAGCGGGTGGGTGCGTATGGCGGCGCGGCGACGGGATCCGTCGTTATGACGCCCTCGTCCGCCTCGGCGGCGCTGCTGGTGCTCGCGATCGCTAACGGGCTGATGTGTGGATCGTCACCCGGTGTTCGCCAGCTCGTGGTTGGACTCGGTGGCGGGCACGAAGCGGTTGATGAGCACGCTCTGCACGGCGGCGACGATGAGCGCACCGGAGATCCCGAACAGCGGCCACTGGTCTTCGACCTTGATGCCGGCGCCGGTGGTCACCGCCCAACCGATCGCCCAGAGCGCACCGGTGGCGAGTGTCCAAGAGAGGGCATGGTGTCGCAAGGGAGCGAAGCTGGCGACCTGCGCCAGCCCGATGGCAACACCGCACACGGCACCCATCGCGACCAGCGCCCCTAGCGACGTTTCGTAGCCGACCAGCGCGGCACCGGCGGCCAGCCCGATGCCGAAACCGGCGGCAGTGGCGGCGATCCAACGGGGCGAGGCACCGCGGCCTCGCAGCAGTGCCCACTGCGCTAGCCCGATGAGGGCGCCGGTGATCACGCCACTCAGGAGGGCGGCGCCGACACCGTCGACCCGGCCGACAACCTCATGGCCGATGAGGCCGGCCGGAGGGAAGGCGAGAGCCGTGACGATCCACAGCCACCAGGGCCGGATCCGTTCGGAGACCGAAGGACGGGTGGTTGGACTGACGGTTGCGGTCATGACTGCTCCTCTGCCGCGTGGTGGGCGATCAAGTCCCGTCTTGGCCCCGAGGTGGTGGCCCTCCCCCGACAGCCACCACCCCAGCGCTGTGGCCGCACCGTACACCTGAACCTAGAAACATGCAATCTAGTTCTAGAATCTAGGGTAAGGTGTGTCCATGGGGAGTTGGAGCTTGCTCACCAACCATGCACGGGCCCTGCTGTGCATCGCCCACGACCCGGGCGTACGGCTGCGTGACATCGCCGCCATGGTCGGCGTCACCGAGCGCAGCGCCCATGACATGGTCACCGACCTTGTCGACGCCGGCTATGTGGTCAAAGACAAAGAGGGTCGCCGCAACCAGTACCGCATCCAGGAGCATGTGCCGCTGCGGGACCCGGTCAGCCAAGAACCGACCATCGGCGAGATGCTCGACCTCCTCGTCGGCGTGAACGCCCACCGCAACCCGCACAACCTGGACAGGATCCACGATGGCTGACAAGTCACCCCGCAAACCCGGCGGCAAGAAACCCGGCAAGACGCTCAAAGAGAAACGAACAGCCAAGAAGCTCAAGCTCAAGCGCCGGGGGACCTCCGAGCGCCTCAGCCGGCTCGACCTCGCCGTCGTCGACAACTAGCTCCGCCGACACAGATTCGGCCATCTGTCGTCGCAGAGTTGCCGCTCGCCCAGCCGTGCACGACTGAGCGGAGTGTGGGCACCATGGCGGTCTCGTGGTCGGCGAACACCGCCACGGTGTCGGGGTCGAGGTTGGCGGCGATCGCCTCGACCTGGCCCGTGGAGAGCACCCCGTCACGCCACGCCCCCGCGGTCACCGGGAGGTGGGCGAGCTTGCGGGCCCGGCTGGTAGTGGCGGCGGCCCGGGTCCGGGGCATGGCGGCCCGGTCCGCCAACCAGGCGGTCATCGAGGTGGCGCCGTCGAGCTCCCACAGCCCGGTGTGGTCGTGGGCGGCGACGGCGTCGCTGATGCGAGCGTCGAGCCGATCCCGCAACCCCAAGACAGCGGTGAGGGCGGCGCCGTCGGCGGGGATGTCGAGTTCGTCGATGGCGGTCCCCAGCTCCTCGAACATACCCCAATCGTACACCTGTTCGTATACACGGATCAAGCTGGTTTCCCTGCTCAGAGCCCATTTTCGCCGGTCGAGGCCATCCCCCGAGCGGCCGTCGAGCCGGGGTCAAGGGCGGCCGCAAGGCCGGCGGCAGCGAACCCTTGACGCCGGCGCACCCAAACCCCCCGCAGCCCCCACACTCGCCCAGGCCCCGGCCCCCGGCCGGGGCCTGCCTGCCATCCCTAACCCCACCCGCCAAGCTCACCAAGCAGCTTCACGACGAACCGCGTCAGGTTGGGGTCGAAGCCGGCAGCACCGGCGGTGGCGAGCTCGTCCAGCGGCCACCAGCGAGCGGCCCGGAACTCCCGCGGATCGAACTCGACGGGCCGACTGGCGTCGGCGTCGCACACGTACCAGAGGCTGACGTCGACGTGCCCCGGGTCCAGCCCACCGGTCATGCGCTGGGTGACGAACAGCGGCTGGCTCGACAAGCCTTGAAGCAGCGGCGCCGTGAAGCCCACCTCCTCGCGGCACTCGCGGGCCACGGTTGCCGCCGGCTCCTCGCCGGGCTCCACGTGGCCGCCCGTGGGTAGCCACAGTTGGGCCAGGCGGTGGTCCACGAGGAGGCAGCTGCGGGCGCTGGCGTCCACCAAGACGAAGTACGCAACCAGGTGCCTTGGTGGCGTTGCCGGCTTGGAGGTCCGCCAGATCGGTGCGTCGCTGCGGACCCAGGCGAGAGCATCGGCGCGGTGGTCGGCCTCCATGGCATCCAGGGGCTCGATCGCACACAGCGCAGCGTCGACTCGTTCCCGTGCCTCTCGGTGGTCGATCTCGGCGAGGCTAGCGAGCCTCCCGGACGCGCCCGCCGCGATTCGCGAGCCTCGTCGCGGCCAGAGTGGTTCCCGGATCTCGGCGTGTCACGGAGGGTCAGGCGATGAGGAACTGGTGGCTGGACGAGCGGGCTCACGCGGGTCCGGAGCACCTCGACGCCGGCTACGTGGCCGGCTACGACCGCAAGGCCGGGTTCGATCCGACCGAGGACATCGAGGTCCTCCGTCGCCACGGCCTGGGCTCCGATTCGGTGGTCGTCGACTTCGGAGCCGGTACGGGGACATTCGCGGTGTCCGTGGCGCCGTTGTGCTGTCGGGTCGTTGCGGTCGACGTCTCGGTCGCCATGACGGCGGCGCTGCGCTCGCGCATCGGGCGTCTCGGGCTCGACAACGTCACGGTGGTGGACGCCGGATTCCTTTCCTACGTCCACGACGGTGAGCCGGCGGACGTGGTGTTCACTCGCAACGCGTTGCATCACGTGCCGGACTTCTGGAAGGGGATCGCGCTCGAACGGATGGCCTCGTTCCTCCGTCCCCAGGGCACACTGCGCTTGCGTGACCTGGTCTTCGACTTTGCGCCCCACGAGGCCGATGAGCGCATCGAGGCCTGGATGTCGGGGGCCGTGAGCGACCCGACGGCCGGGTGGACCGCCGAGGAGTTGGCCGAGCACGTGCGCAGCGAGTTCAGCACCTACAGCTGGCTCCTCGACTCGATGCTCGAGCGCACGGGGTTCGACATCCTCGAGCGCACGTTCCGTCGCTCGGCCTATGGCACCTACACCTGCAGGCGGCGTGGCTCCTGACGGCGTGAGCAGCGCCACCGTCGCGGTGGCAGGATGCGGGGCATGAGCGACGACGCGACGACCGACGGAGCGACGGCCGACGGAGCGACGGCTGACGAGACGGTCGAGCGGATGGAGGTCCAGCGGATGATCCCGGCGGATGCGGCGACGATCTTCCGCGTGCTGAGCGATCCGCAGGGTCACGTCGCGATCGACAGCTCCGGGATGCTGATGGCGGCCGAGGGCGAGCCCGTGACCGCCGTCGGCGACAGCTTCGTGGTGCACATGGACCGCGAGGCGCTCAACGACTACCCGCTGGGCCTCTACGACGTCACGGTCAGCATCACGGCGTTCGTCCCCGACCGCGAGATCGCGTGGACGATCCGCGGCAAGATCCGCCCCCAGATCGGCCACATCTACGGGTACCGGCTCGAGCCGGCAGACGAGGGGACGCTCGTGACCTCGTACTACGACTGGTCCGAGATCGATCCGGTGTGGAAGGAGGCCGGGATCTTCCCCATCATGTCCGAGGGTGCCTTGCGCGCCACCCTGGGGATCCTCGACCGCACGATCGCCCGGGGCGGCGTCGTCCCGTCGCCGCCGGCCTAGGCCCGCCGAACGACCTGGATACGCTGGACCAGATGGCGTCCTACCACGTGGCACAGTGCAACATCGGCCGGGTACTCGCGCCGCTCGACTCCCCGCAGCTCGCCGGGTTCGTCGCGGCGCTCGAGCCGGTCAACCGGATGGCCGACGAGGCACCCGGATTCGTGTGGCGACTGCAGACCGAGGCGGGCGACGCCACCGCCATCCGGGCGTTCGACGACGACATGCTGCTCCTCAACATGAGTGTGTGGGCGTCGATCGAGGCGCTCGCCGAGTTCACGTACCGCACGCCACACCGCGACGTGATGCGGCGCCGGCACGAATGGTTCGAACGGCTCGCCGACGCGTACCTCGTGCTGTGGTGGGTCCCTGCGGGCACGCTGCCCACGGTCGTCGATGCCCGGGCGCGCCTCGAAGTGCTGCGACGCGACGGCCCCACACCCAAGGCCTTCACGTTTCGGTCGCCCTTCCCGCCTCCGGACGCGTCAGGTGCCGCCGACCGCGTGGCCGAGGACTGGTTCTGCCCGACCTGACCGAGCCTCACACCACTCGGCGTTTGTCACTGCGGAACGGCCACACGGACGGGCACCGCACAGCACGGGACCACGTGACCAACGACACGATATAGGACGTTGACGTATCGCTTCGAGACGCATACGTTTCGCAAGAAGACGACAACGTCTCGGTCGTAGCGAACATCCGCGGTCCCCCCAAGGAGCTCACGATGGCCTCTCCTGTCATTGCCGCGCCCGCGGTCCCCCTGCACGAGCGGCCGGAGATCCACGCCCGACGCTGGTTCCTGCTCGCGATCATGTGTCTGTCGCTGGTCCTCGTGGTCATGTCGGTGTCGGGTCTCAACACCGCGCTGCCGACCATCCAGCGGGAGCTGCAGGCTTCGGCGTCCGAACTGCAGTGGATCGTCGACTCGTACGCGGTCGTGTTCGCGGGCCTGCTGCTGAGCGCCGGCGCGATCGGCGACCGGTTCGGCCGGAAGGGCGCGTTGCTCGCTGGCCTTGTGGTGTTCGGCGTCGGCGCCCTGATGGGTGCGCTAGCAAGCGACGCCACGCAGGTGATCGGCAGCCGCGCGGTGATGGGCATCGGCGCCGCGTTCATCATGCCGGCGACGTTGTCGATCATCACGTCGATCTTCCCGCCCGATGAGCGGCCACGTGCGATCGCGATCTGGGCCGGCTTCGCGGGCGCCGGGGCATCGATCGGCCCGATCGTGACCGGCGGCTTGCTCGAGGGCTTCTGGTGGGGCTCGACCCTGCTCGTCAACGTGCCCATCGTCGTCGCCACCATCGTGGCAGTCGCGCGATTCGCACCCGATTCGCGCGACGACACGCAGACGCCGCTGGACCCGGTGGGTGCGTTGCTGTCGCTGGTCGGCCTGAGCTCGTTGATCTTCGGGATCATCCAAGGTCCCGAGGACGGCTGGACCAGCGTTCCGGTCGTCGCTGCCTTCCTGGCCTCAGGGATCACCCTGTCGCTCTTCGTGCGGTGGGAACGGCGCAGCGACCATCCGATGTTGCCGCTGACGCTGTTCCGGGATCGTCGCTTCAGCACCGGCGCCGGCGTGATCACGGTCGCCTTCTTCGTGATGTTCGGGTTCTTCTTCCTGATCACGCAGTACCTGCAGTTCGGCCGGGGCTACTCGCCTCTGGAGGCCGGGCTCGCCACACTCCCGCTGGCGCTGTCGTTCCTGGTGTTCTCGCCCCGCAGCGCGTCACTGGCGGAGCGCTACGGGGCCGCCCGGGTGATGGCGCTGGGGCTCACGATCGTGGCCGTCGGCTTCGGCGTCCTCACGATGCTGACACCGGATACGCCGTACCTCGTCATCGCCGCCGCCTTCACAATCCTCGGCGCCGGCATGAGCATCACCGCCGCCCCGGCCACCAGCGAGATCATGACGTCGGTGCCGCTCTCGAAGGCTGGCGTCGGGTCGGCCGTGAACGACACCACCCGAGAGCTCGGAGGCGCACTGGGCATCGCTCTGCTCGGGAGCATCGCCAACACCGCCTACCGGTCCGGCGTCGACCTCGACCGGGTCCAGCTCCCGGCCGGCGCCCGCGCAGCCGCGGGGGAGTCCATCGGCTCGGCCAGCGCGATCGCCGAGCGGGTTCCGGGTGGCGGTGGCGAGGTGGTGGCCCAGGCGGCCTCCGCCTTCACCAACGCCTTCACGCTCACGAACACGGTGGCGGTCGGCATCGCCCTCGCCGCTGCGGCCGCGGTCCTCACCGTGTCGCGACGGGGCGGCCGCGACACCGTCGAGGCCGATGTCGTCGACGACGACGCCATCGGGACCCACGACCTGGAGCTGCTTCCGGTCGGGGCCGGCGAAATGAGAGAATGACCGCATGGTCGACGTGGGCACCGCTCCGGGTGCGGCGGTGGAGCTGGATCCCCGCGTCGAGCGGTCACGTCGGGTCATCCTCGGTGCCGTCCTCGACGAGCTGGGCGAGGTGGGCTACGGAGCGCTGACCATCGAAGCAGTGGCGGCCCGGGCCGGTGTCGGCAAGAGCACCATCTACCGGCACTGGCCCGGAAAGCTCGAGCTGGTCGAGGACGCGTTCCGGACGCTCAAGGCGCCGGTCGCAGTGCCCGATCAGGGTTCTCTGCGCGAGCGCGTCGTCGCAGTCATCGAGCAGGTGGCGTGCCTCGTCGCACAGTCGACGTACTCCACCTGCATGCCCGCGCTGATCGACGCGGCGGAACGCGATCCGAAGGTGCGCGACTTCCACAGCCGGTTCAGTGCCGAGCGGCGCGCTGCGCTCGTGGGCCTCCTGCGGGACGCGGTCGAGACGGGTGAGCTTCCGGCGACGACCGACCCCGAGCTGCTGGCCGATGCCTTGGTCGGGCCGATCCTCCTGCGGCGCTTGATGCTCGCCCAGCCGGTCGGCCCTGAGATCGCTCGCGCCCTCGTCGATCAACTGCTACCTAGCGCCCGCTAAGCCCCCTGGCCGGACCGCGTGCTGGCCAGCGCCGCCAGCTCGGTTCGATTCGACACGTCGAGCTTGGCGTAGACGTGCGACAGGTGGGTCTTCACGGTGGCCCGGCTGATGAACAGGCGTGACCCGATCTCCGGGTTGGTCAGGCCCTCGACGACGAGACCAACGACGTCGATCTCGGTCGGCGTCAAGCTCGCCCAGCCGGTGGAGGGTCGATCGCGGGCGCCCCGGGCCCGGCGGGCATAGGCGACGGCGTCGTCGAGCGACACGCTGGCACCCTCGGCCCAGAGTTCCGAGAATGCCTGGTCACCCAGCGCCGCCCGTAGGCGGGCCAGGGTGCCCTCGTGCTCGGGCCGATCGATCGGTGGCCGCGGATAGCCGATCGCGGCGCGGGCGGAGTCGCTGGCGGCCAGGAGGCGGACGGCCTCGGCGAAGCTCTCGGCACGGCACGCCAGCCGGGCCAGCGCGTCGAGGTTGTCGACCATGAACGTTCGCAGCCCGTGGTCGAGGCGGACGGCGAGGGCCTCGTGGTGGAGGTCCTCAGCCGCGCTCGGGTCGTCCGCGGCGACCAACAGCGCCGATTGTTCGAGGGCATCGGCAACGAGGTGGGGGACGTCCAGTTTGTGGGCCAGTTCCAGCGCCCGGTCGACCAGCTGTTGCGCCTCGTCCCGCCGGCCGAGATGGCGCAGGGCGGCGACCAGCCCCGGTAGCGAGCGAGCGACGATGAGATTGTCGGGCGGGACCGGGTCCGCCGTTCGCACGTCCCGCTCGAACCAGGGGAGCGCACCCTCCGGGTCGCCGCTCCACAGGTGCAGCATGCCGAGGACCGAGCCCATCCTGGGGATGAACACGGCGTGGTCGGCGCCCTCGACCGAGCGCACGACCGGCTCCATCAGTCGCAGGGCCCCGTCGATGTCGCCTGCGACACCCTTGACGAAGGCGAGGTGACACGTCGACAGGCCGACCGCGTAGTAGTCGCCCAGTGGCCGGGCCACCTCCAGGGCTTGGATTGCGAGGCGAGCCGCCAGGCCGATGTCCCCCGTGCTCAGGGCGATGTCGTCCTGGTAGTTGAGCGCCAAGGCGGCGAACGTGCGGTCGCCGCGTCGCAGGCAACGCTCGCCTCCCTCGCGCAGCAGCGGCAGGGCGGTGTCGAAGCGGTCGCGCATGCAGGGGATCGAGCCTTGGACGACCAGCGCGCTGTCCGCCGTGAAGGCATCGTCGGCGGCGTCGGCACAGGCGCGGGCCTGGATGCACAGCTCCCAGGCGGCGTCGAGGTCGAGGTAGAACTGCACGACCGCCAGCAGGAACAGGCACTGCCCCCGAACCCGGTCGTCGCGGATGAGCGTGGCCACCTCGAGGCCACGCTGCGCGTAGTCGACGATGCGCGGGAACTGCCCGCACACCTGCGCGAGCGCCGCGGCGCTCACCAGCAGCCGCGCCTGGACTGTCGAGCGATCGTCGGGCGCCCGATCGATGGCCCGTTGCATGAAGTCCAGGCCCTCGTCGCCGTGGCCGTGCTTGTACCAGAGCCAGACCAGGGACGCCGCCAGGCGTCGGCCACGATCCGGGTCGTCCAGGGCCAGGCCCCAGTCGAGGGCTGCCCGGAAGTTGTCGTGCTCGGCCTCGACCCGGTCGAGGCTGGCGTCCTGGTCCGGGCCCTCCAGCTCCGGCTCGGTCGCCTCGCCGAGGGCGAGGAAGAAGTCGAGGTGGCGGTCGCGGGCCGCATGGCGCTCCCCAGCCGCGTCCAACCTCTCGACGGCGTACTGCCGGATCGTCTCCAGCAGCCGGTACCGGGCTTCGCCCTCGTGTTCGTCGACGGCGACCAGGGACTTGTCGACCAAACGGCCCAGGGCAGTAAGCACCTCGGCGTCGGCGACCCGTCCTGGCGGGCCATCTGCGCACACGGCGCGGGCCGCGTCGAGCGTGAAGCCACCCTTGAACGCGCCGAGACGACGGAACACCACCCTGTCGGTCTCGTCGAGCAGGTCGTGGCTCCAGTCCATCGAAGCGGCGAGGGTCTGTTGGCGGCGGGCGGCACCCCGGGGACCGCGCACCAACAGCGCGAACCGGTCGTCGAGCCCGGCAGCGATCTGCGCCGGGGTGAGCGTGCGCAGCCACGCGGCCGCGAGCTCGACTGCGAGGGGGATCCCGTCCAGGCGGCGGCACAGCGTGCGCACGGCCGCCTCGTTGGTGGGGTCGAGCGTGAACCAGGGCCGGACGCGGCTGGCCCGATCGACGAACAGCGCCACCGCCTCCTCCTCCTGGAGGGACGGCACCCGCCACACCATCTCACCGGCGACGCCCAACGGTTCCCGGCTGGTCGCCAGTACCGAGACCTCGGTGCAGGTGCGCAACATCGTCTCCGCCAGCTCGCCGCTGGCCTCGAGCAGGTGCTCGCAGTTGTCGAGGCACACCAGCACGCGGCGATCCCGTAGCTGCAGGGAAAGCGCCCGCCTCGGCCCACCGACCGGCTCGACCATGACGCCGATGGTGGATGCGGTCAACTCCGCGACCAGGGCCGGGTCGGTGGTGGGACCGAGATCGACCCACCACACCCCGTCCGGCCAGTGGTCGGCCAGCTCGGCTGCGGCCTGCGCCGCCAAGCGCGTCTTGCCAGCACCGCCCATCCCGGTGAGCGTGACCAGGCGCTCGCTGCGGATCAGGCGCTCCACGGCGCCCAGCTCGTCGGCGCGGCCCACGAAGCTGGTCAGCTGGATCGGCAGGTTGTGGGTCAATGCGTCCAGCGAGCGCAGCGGCGGAAAGTCACGGTCGAACCCGGTGGTACGCAGCTCGCAGACCCGGTCCGCGTGGGACAGGTCGCGCAGCCGGTGTGTCCCGAGGTCGCGGAGCAGGGCTCCCTCCGGCAGCGCGTCGGCGACCAGGGATGCCGTCGCCGACGACAGCAGGGTCTGACCCTCGTGGGCGATGTCGCGCAGTCGAACGCAGCGGGTGAGTGCCGCGCCGGTGTAGTAGCGCTCGCCACGCAGGAGGGCCTCGCCCGTGTGGACCGCGGTGCGGGGCACTGACCCGCCGTGGTCGGGTGCGGGTTCGGTCAGGAGGCGGCGCTGCAGGTCGATGGCGGTGGCCAGCCCGTCAACCGCCGCGCCGAACACGGCGACGACCGTGCCGTCCGCGGCGACCGGACCATCGGCTTCGGCTGGCAGGCCGTTGTGCGCGGCCGCGGCCGCGGCCACCACGTCGCTCTGGGACGCGTCGCTGACCAGGAACGTCACCGTCCCCACCGGCAGGATCGACGCGCGCTCGTCAGCGATCATCGGGTGCGTCCAGGCATCGCACGATGCCGTCAGTCTGGCGCGGCCCGGGCCCGGCGATGGCCCGATTAGCCAAGTGGCCGATGTTCCGCGCCGACGATGGTGCGAGCGTCGGCAACCTGGTGACCTTCGACGACGTGTTGTCCGGGTGGATCGAGGCCGAGGCGCGTGGCGACGCCGCCCTGCTCGACACCTTGCTCGACGACGACTTCCGCGGGGACGGGCCTCGCGGCTTCGTGCTGACCAAGCAGGAGTGGCTCGATCGCTATCGCAGCGGGGACCTGGCCAACGACGTGTTCACCTGGGAGGGCACCCGCGTCAGGGTGCACGACGACGCCGCCGTGGCCATGGGGATCCAGATCCAGACCGCCCGCTACCAGGGACTCGACTGCAGCGGACGCTTCCTCGGCACCCTGGTCGCCATTCGCCGCGGCGGTCGCTGGTCGATCGTCAACGTGCAGCTCAGCCCCGCCACGGAGCCCCCCGGGACGCGTGGGATCTCCGCCACCGAGCGTCCCTGAATCAGCCAGGTGGGCGATGTCGTGGGCCCCTGCGCAATGCCAGCGTGCCCCGTGGAGGTGATCGCCCGATGCCCACCCTCGAAGCGACACGCGGCGCCGGCTGCGCCATGTCCCGTGAACCGGCGACGCTGCAGACCGGGTTGGAGCAGCACCGGCGCGAGCTCACGGGGTACTGCCGCCGGGTGCTCGGATCGTCCTTCGAAGCCGAGGACGCCGTCCAGGAGACGCTGGTGCGGGCATGGCGGAACTTCGATCGCTTCGAAGGTCGGGCGACGCTGCGGTCGTGGCTGTATCGGATCGCGACGAATGTCTGTTCCGACATGATGCGTCAGCCCCAGCGCCGTGCCCGGCCCATGGACCTCGGCCCCCTGACCGACGGCGAGGCACCCCTCGGGGCGGCACGGGCGTCCTGCAGCGGCGCCGCCGTGGCGGCAGCCGACCCCGCGGAGGTGGCCGCCTCGCGGGAGACGATGTTGCTGGCGCTCATGGTGCTGCAGCAGCTGCCTTCGCGGCAGCGCGCGGTCCTCATTCTGCGCGAGGTCCTGCGCTGGAGGGCCGAGGAGGTCGCCGAGTTGCTCGGGACCACGGTTGCATCGGTCAACAGCGCGCTGCAGCGGGCCCGCGGCGCGCTTGCGGCCGCCGACATCAGCGCCGCCGACGCCTGCGCTGTGGTCGACGCCACCCGCCGCAAGCACCTCGCGGCGTGCGTCGACGCCTTCGGGCAGGTCGACGTTGAGTCTCTGATGGCCTTGCTCCATCGTGACGCCACGGGCCAGCGGCGTAACGACCGACGAGTTCCGGGTGGGACATCCGTCAAATACCCGCCCACACAGAACTGACATCCGGGAGAACCCGATGCCTCCGGCCACCGAACCCGACTCCAACTGCACGGCGCCGCCGAACGACGCCACGACTAGGCCCCTCACGCTGGTGGGTCGGGCCCGGAGCCTCCGGGTCCAGGCGGGGCGGCTCGATCCGGTCCTGGCCGTGGCCTATCGCCGCCGGGCCGCCGAGCTGAGCTTCGAAGCCTGGCTGCAGGCGATCCGCGAGGCACCGGTCGAAGTCGACCGCTTCGCCGCAGTGGCGGCCTGACGCGGGACGACCCACGGGTTCGTGACGTCCCTCGCCGGCGGGAATCGGCCGGGGCGCGGCTACATCAGCCGGTTCAGCTGAGGGGCCGCATGCTCCCCACCCGGACCCTGGACGTGTCGGTGGACTCCGTCCGGTTCGTGAGCGAGGACGAGGCCGAGGTCCACTTCACGCTCTGGCTGTCACAGTTCGGCGCTCAGGGTCTCAACCACACCGGGCACGCCGTGCGCATGGGCGATGAGTGGAAGGTGTCACGCGACACCTGGTGCGGGCTGGTGCGCATGATCGGCGTCGAGTGCCCGCCGCCCCCCGGATTGACGAGCTCCGTCCGTCCTATCGTGGGCCCGTGGCCACCGAGGACGACGTCCGACGCATCGCCCTGTCGCTTCCGGAGACGATAGAGAAGCCCTGGTTCGGCACCCCGGGGTTCCGGGTCAAGGACAAGGGCTTCCTCCGCATCCGCTCCGAGGCCGAGGGCGGGCTCGTGGTGTGGGTCTCCGACCTCGGCGAGAAGGAGGCCCTCCTCGCGTCGGAGCCCGAGAAGTTCTTCACCACGCCCCACTACGACGGCCATCCCACGGTGCTGGTGAACCTGCCCGCCGTCGACGCCGACGAGCTACGGGAGCTGATCACCGAGTCGTGGCTCATCCGTGCGCCCAAGCGGGTCCGCCAGGCCTACGAGGACGAGGTCATCGGCGACGGCTAGGCGAGCGCTACGCGATCCCTAGGCGCACCGACGGGCTCGGGCGACAGGTCGACCCGGCGCAACAGCTGCGCGTTGAGGGCGACCACGATCGTGGACGCGCTCATGAGGATGGCACCCACGGCCGGTGACAGGGTGACGCCGGCCCAGGCCAGCACGCCGGCCGCCAGGGGGATGGCCGCCACGTTGTAGCCGGCGGCCCAGGCCAGGTTCTCGACCATCTTCCGGTAGCTCGCCCGCGACAGCTTGATCACCCCGACCACGCCCCGCGGGTCGCTGCTGGCGAGGACGACATCCGCCGATTCGATGGCGACGTCGGTGCCGGCGCCGATGGCGATGCCCACGTCGGCCCGGGCCAGTGCCGGGGCATCGTTCACGCCGTCGCCCACCATCGCTACCGACAGGCCCCGGTCCTGCAGCCCGGCGACGGCCCGGTCCTTGTCCTCCGGCAGCACCTCGGCGAACACCTCGTCGATGCCCAGGTCGGCTCCGACCGCGTCGGCGACCTGGCGGGCGTCGCCGGTGATCATCACGACCTTGATCCCCATCGACTTCAATGCAGCGACGGCCTCGCGCGCCTCGGGCCTCACCTCGTCCTCCAGTGCTAAGGCGCCGATCACATCGGTACCTCGCACGAGATGGAGCACGGCCGCACCCCGCGCCTGCCAATCGGCGACCGTGGCGGTCAGGGCGGGCGGCACCACCGCGCCCCGTTCCCGCAGCAGGGCGGGTCCACCCACCGCGTAGGCGGTGCCCTCGACGGTCGCTTCGACGCCCCGGCCGGTGAGGGAGCGGAAGCCGTCCGCAGTCGCGACGCCTCCCCGCTCCTTGGCCGCGGCGACGATCGCCCGGGCCAGTGGATGCTCGCTGTCGGACTCGACGCCACCTGCTATCCGCAGCACCTCGGCCTCGGCGGGTCCGTCGGCTGCGGCGACGCCGGTGACCACGTGGGCCCCCCGTGTCAACGTTCCGGTCTTGTCGAACAGGACGGCGTCGATCGTGCGCATCCGCTCGAGTGCGAGCCGGTCCTTGACCAGGATCCCGGCCCTGGCCGACACCGCGGTCGACAGGGATATGACGAGCGGGATGGCCAGTCCCAGGGCGTGCGGGCAGGCGATCACGAGCACCGTCACCGTGCGGACCACGGCGTTGTCGGTGTCGCCCAGCGCCAGCCACACCAGGAACGTCACCACGCCGGCGCCGGCCGCGACGTAGAAGAGGAGCGCCGCAAAACGATCGGCCAGCGCCTGGGCCCGGCTGCGGCTCGACTGCGCCTCGGCAACCAGTCGCTGGATGCCCGCGAGGGCGGTGTCGTCGCCCACCGCCTCGACGCGCACCCGGATGGCGGAGTCGGTGGAGACCGTGCCGGCGACCACCCTGTCGCCGGGTGATTTGGGGACCGGCCGCGACTCGCCGGTGATCATGGATTCGTCGAGCTCCGCGTCGCCCTCGACGATCACGCCGTCGGCCGGGACCCGCGCTCCCGACCGAGCCAGCACGATGTCGCCGGGGCGCAGATCGATGAGGGAGACGGTCGTCACCTGGCCGTCGGGCCCGACGCGCTCGGCTTCGTCGGGCAGCAACTCGGCCAGCGCCGCCAGGGCCCCCTGCGCCTGGCCGATGGCCTTCATCTCCTGCCAGTGGCCGAGGAGCATGATCGTGACCAGCGCGGCGAGCTCCCACCAGAACTCGAGGTCCAGCCAGTCGAGGCTCGTGGCCATCGATGCCCCGTACGCGACGACGAGCGCCATCGAGATGAGCAGCATCATCCCGGGCTGGCGCGCCCGCAGCTCGGCCACGCCCCCGGCCAGGAACGGCCAGCCGCCCCACCAGAACACGAGCGACCCGAGGACGGGCCCGAGCAGGTCCATCCCCCAGAAGTCGAGGGAGTAGCCGAACCAGTCCATGACCATCTCGCTGGTCACCACCAGCGGGATCGTCAGCGCGAGGCTCAGCCAGAACCGCCGGCGGAACATCTCCGGGTCGTGCCCGGCGTGTCCGTCGTGCCCGTGCCCAGCGTGGCTGGTGCGATGGCCGTGGGCGCCGGCGGCGTGGGTCGGGTTCGCGTGCGGTGATGCCGCGGTGTCGACTCGGTGATCGGCGTGGACGTCGGAATGCGGTGCTGCGCCCGGCATGGCGGTACCTCCTCGCATATACCCTAGGGGGGTACAGTGGCGGGAACAAACCAAGTCCGGTGGTCGCCTCAGCCAAACGCGGGACGTGGGCGCGCCGGGTCCGCACGGGCTGCGAAGCTGGGGTCCGTGAGCGGACCGATCGCCGCCACCGACGCCGCGCCGGACATCGCCGAGTCCGGCTGCCCCGAGGGCCCGACCGTCGAGCTCGTACCGAGCCGACCCGCGAGCGTCGGCGGCGTGGACGTGCGCCGCGCGCTGCCGCGGCGGCAGCGGAGGACGATCGGGGCGTGGTGCTTCGCCGACCACTTCGGTCCGGTGGCTCCCGCCGCACCGGAGGGTGGCATGCAGGTCGGTCCCCACCCCCACACCGGGCTCCAGACGGTGACGTGGCTGGTGGAGGGCGAGGTCGTCCACACCGACAGCCTCGGCAGCGAGCGGCTGATCCGGCCCGGCCAGCTCAACCTGATGACCGCGGGCCGCGGCGTCGCCCACGCCGAGCGGACGCCAGCGAGGTACCGGGGCGTGCTGCACGGCATCCAGCTGTGGATCGCCCAGCCGGACATCACGCGCTATCACGAGCCGGCCTTCGCCCACCATGCGGAGCTGCCCGTCGCCGAGTACGGGCCGTGCCGTGCGACGGTGCTCATCGGCAACCTCGCCGGCGTGCGATCCCCGGGCCGCCGGGAAGTCGGCATCCTCGGCGTCGAGCTCGCCACCGCCACGCACACGGACGTGCTCCTCCCCGTCGAGACCCAATTCGAGCACGGCCTGATCGTGCTGGCCGGTGGGGTGGCGGTGGGCAGCGAGCTGGTGCGTCCCGGGGTGCTCGCCTACCTGGGCCGTGGGCGCGACGAGCTGGCGCTCGCCATGCGCGGCGACAGCCGGGTGCTGCTGCTCGGCGGACGGCCGTTCACGGAGGACCTACTCATGTGGTGGAACTTCGTCGCCCGGACCCGGGGCGAGATCGAGCAGGCCTGGATCGAATGGGAGCAGGGCACCGCTCGGTTCGGGCGAGTCGCCTCTGGTCTCCCGCGCATCCCGGCACCGCGTCCGAGCTGGCTGCCGACGACCTGAGCCGGGTCCCTCCTGCTCAACTCAGTTGGGTCGGCGCGAGTGCGGCTCGTAGGGCGGCGAGCCGCTCCGGTACGACGTGCCACCACACCCACTTGCCACGTCGTTCGCCGACGATGAGCCCGGCCTCGGATAGGGCCTTGGTGTGGTGGCTGACGGTGGGTTGGGACTTGCCGAGCGGCGCCTGCAGATCGCAGCTGCAGACCTCGTCGGCAGCGGCGACCAGGCTGAGCAGGCGTAGCCGCACGGGGTCGGCGAGGGCGGCGAACATCCGCGCCACCTCGCCCGCCTGGTCCTCGCTCAGGGGCGCCTCGAGCACGGACGGGCAGCACACGTCCATCACGGTTTGGAGCTTGGTCGTGGCCAAAGCGTGCTCCTCGGTCGTCGATCTCGTATTGACATACATCGATACATTGGCGATACTCGATGTATCGACAAGTCCAAATCTATCAGGAGGCTCCCGATGTCCCGCGTGCAGCTGGCTCTCAACGTGTCCGATCTCGACAAGGCGGTCGGCTTCTATTCGAAGCTGTTCGCCACCGAGCCGGCAAAGCTCCGGCCGGGATACGCCAACTTCGCCATCGCGGAGCCACCCCTGAAGCTTGTGCTCATCGAAGGCGGCGGTGAGCCAGGCTCGCTCAACCACCTGGGCGTCGAGGTCGACTCGACCGACGAGGTGGCGGCCGCCAACACCCGCCTCGCCGGCGAAGGGCTCGCGTGCGCGAGCGAAGGCGAGGTCACCTGCTGCTTACGCCCTGCAAGACAAGGTCTGGGTCGACGCGCCCGACGGCGAGCCGTGGGAGATCTACACGGTGCTCGCCGACGCCGAGATGCCCGCCGGCGAGCTCCGAGGCGTGGACCCATCCGCCGACACGCTGTGCTGCGGGGCTGCGCCCGAATCTGCTGCCCGCTGCTGCTGAGCGATGCCACCGCCGGGTCTCGCCCGTCGACTCACCGCCGAGGGCGTCGGCACCGGGTTCCTCGTGGCCGCCGTGGTCGGGTCGGGGATCGCGGCGCAGCGGCTCTCCCCGAACGATGTCGGCCTTCAGTTGCTGGAGAACTCGTTCGCCACCGGCGCCGCTCTGGTTGCGCTGATCCTGGCGTTCGGGTCGCTGTCCGGCGCCCACTTCAACCCCGTGGTCACCCTCGCCGATCGTTTGCTGGGTGGGATGGCCAACGGTGAGGCCGGTGCCTACGTCGCCGCCCAGCTCACTGGCGGATGTGTCGGGGCGATCGCCGCCAACCTCATGTTCGAGCGCCCCGCCATCGAGTGGTCCACCCACGAACGGGCGGCCGGCGGGCTGTGGCTCGGCGAAGTCGTGGCGACCTTCGGGCTCGTGCTGGTGATCCTGGGGGTCGTGCGCTCGACCAACGCCACATCACGTGCCGCGCTGGCTGCAGTTGCGGTTGGCGGCTACATCGCCGCTGCCTACTGGTTCACCTCGTCAACCTCGTTCGCCAACCCTGCCGTCACCGTCGCACGCACCCTCACCGACAGCTTCGCCGGGATCCAACCGGCCTCGGTGCCCGCCTTCGTGGCCGCGCAGCTCGCAGGCGGCGTCGCCGCCGTCGGCCTGGCCCGGTTCCTCTGGCCGGCCCTGCCCACCGCCGATCTCATCGTCCCCCACCAGCCAGCCGACACCGCCTAACAACGCCGCGACCACCAGGAGATCCACCATGCCTGACCTCCAGGAGCTTTCGCCCGAGGCGAACCTCGCACTCAAGACGGCCGCCCGCAATTTGCGCCAGGAGTTCGAGGGAACGTTCTCGGTCGAGACGATCGAACAGTTCCTGGCCACCAGCTACGACCAGTTCGCCGGGCGGGCCACCATCACCAACTTCCTGCCGCTGATGGCCGAACGATTCGCCCGCCAACGCCTCCACGCCCTGGCCCGCATTGAGGGACACGACCACGACGGGCGGCCCATCGTCCTGTTCCTGTGCGTCCACAACGCTGGCCGCTCGCAGATGGCACTCGGCTGGTTCAACCATCTCGCCGAGGGCCGGGCGACGGCCTGGTCCGGCGGTTCCGAACCGGCGAGCGAGGTGAACCCGGCGGCAGTACAGGCAATGGCCGACGTCGGCATCGACATCGTCGACGAATTCCCGAAGCCCTGGACCGACGAGATCGTGCGGGCAGCCGACGTCGTCGTCACGATGGGTTGCGGGGACGCCTGCCCCATCTTCCCCGGCAGGCGTTACGAAGACTGGGTGCTCGACGACCCGGCCGGACTCGACCTCGAAGCGGTCCGGCCGATCCGCGACGAGATCGGCAGACGCGTCGAAGCCCTACTCGAACGCCTCACAACCCGTTAGGTCAGGCGCCCGACGTTGCGGTGATCGGCGGCGACCGACGTCACCGGCTCGTGTTGCGCCGCCCCGGAGTTGTCCATCAGGAGGCTCATCGCTCAGGCACCGTCGATCACGACGACGTGGGGATCGGGCGGGGGGCCGGCGCCGGGCCCGGGGGGACGGGCGGCTCCGGGGCGGGCGTCGGCGGCGGCATCGGGATCGGCGGCCTGGGGTCCGGGGGCCGCTCGGGGCCCGGATCGGGTGGGGGCATCGGGGTTGCCCGGGGCTCGATCGCCGCCGTCGACCGCGAGGAGCGGGTCATCGTTGGGCGGGCTACCCCCCTTGCTGGCCTGCTAACCCGCGTTGTGGCTACCTATGGCGGTCAGGCGACGAGCAGGGTGAGCGTCAGCGCGTCGGCCAGTGCCACCGAGGCCGCCAGCAGACCCACGGTCCACGGTGCGGCCGCCCTGGGGATCGGCTGTCGCTGCAGCGCGTGGATACGCGCCAGCGCGGCCGCGAACCCGGGCATGGCGACGACCAGGCCGAACACGACCGCGAGGACCAGGGACGGGCCGCCCCGCGCCAGGCGGGCGACGACCGCGGCCAGGGCGCCGGCGGCGAGGGCCATGCGGACCCAGGCGAGCTGCGTGCGTTCCGCCTGGAGGCCGGTGGTGCCGGCGTTCGGGGCGGGGGCTTCGGTCATCGCACCAGGAGGACGACGGCCACCGTGCCGGCCACCGCAGCGATCACGGTGGCGAGGACGGGGACGGCCAGCGGATGGGGGAGCGGCTCACCCCGACGCATGGCGCGCTCGATCTGGTTCCAGCGCACGTAACTGGCCACCGCCAGGACCAGGCTGAGCACCACGGCCGCAACTGCGAGCGAGGTGCGTACGTGCCGGATCCCGAACGACGGGACGACCTGGCGAAGCGCGATGCCGCCGGCCAGCAGCGCCAACGACGTGCGCATCCAGGCGAGGAAGGTGCGCTCGTTGGCCAGCGAGAAGCGGTAGTCGGGGAAGTCGGGATCGCGTTCGCCCTCGTCGCTGGGCACCGACGTAGCCTGACAGGCGGCCCACGGCCGGGGATGGATGGCCGCTCGCCTGCGTACCTGGCATCGATCCGGTCAGCCGAGGGCATCGGTTCCGGCGTGCGACACCCGAGGTCATGGAGCCCGACCCGGGAACCTATGACCTCGCCCTCTCGCCGGCGGAACCCGTGGCCTCGTGGCCGGGTCCGACCGTCGAGGTCGGCGTCGGCGCCGGGTCCGGCGTTGCCGTCGGGGTTCGCAGCGGCAGCGCCATCGGCGCCGGTTGATCGGCCAACTCGGATGCCGAGCGATCGGTGGACGGCTCGACGGCCGCGTCGGTCCCGGTGGCGGCCGCTGCTGCCGCTTCCTCCGCGCGTCGCCGAGCGGCCAGTTCGTCGAGGACGGCCAGGCCGAACACCGCGAACACCAACGCGAAGGCGGCGCCCCCGACGCCGTACACCGTATAGCCGACCAGCACGACGACCCACGGCACCAGCAACCCGACGTGCACGCTGTACAGGGAGATGCGACGCCGCACGACGTACGAGTCCACGAGCTGGCAGGCGACGACCACGACGGCGGCCACGATCGCGTCGAGGTCGGAGCGCAGCGCCAGGAGCAGGAGGATGAGCGGCAGGCTGCCGAGGACGATGCCGACGTGCGGGAGCATGGCGAGTAGCCCGGCCGCGAAACCGAGCGCCGCCGACGACGGCAGGTCGAGCAGGTATGCGATGCCGGTCACGAGCAGGCCGACCACGAGCCCCTCGCCGACCATCAGCAGCACCGCCCGGCGCGATCGGTTGAGCGCGCTGGTCACGACGTCGGTGACCGCCTCCCGCTGACGGGGTGAGGGCAACTGGTTCACGGCGGACTGGGCGAGCCGGGGCCCGTACGACATCAGGAACAGCGTCAGGATCCCGCCCACGAGGTAGGTCGGCGCCGTGCCGGCGGTGGATACCAACACCTCGTCGCCACCGGTGACGCGTTCGTCGAGGGTGTCGACGAACAGGTCCACGCGGCGGGTGGCGTCGACATCCCGGGCGAGGTCGCCCACGCTGTCATCCCGCGCCTCCAGTCTTTCGGCGGCGTCCTCTGCGGCACGACCGAGGCGGTCGAGGCCGTCGGCCAGGTTGTCGAACGCCACGTACGTCACGGCGAAGGCGGCGCCGCCGACGACCAGCAGGGCGACGACGACCGCGGCCAGCCGGGGGATGTGGCGATCGAGCAGGTCGACGATCGGGTCGATGAGGACCGCGACCACGATCGCCGCCGCCGCCCACGAGAGCGGACGGTGCGCGGCCACGAAGATCCGTTGCGCCACGATCCCGGCCACCAGAACGAGGACGCCCACCACCGCCGACCGGGCGGTGATGCGCACAACGCGGTGCTCGGTGGGGCGGTGGCCGGGCTGCACCGAGGCGTACCGTACCGGTGTGGCCGACGAGGTGACCGCCGAGCAGGCCCCGGGGCACCCGGGTGATCGGCGCGATCAACCCGATGCCGCGGACGGGCGCGTGCTCGTCGACATCGATCCCTGGTCATTCGTCGTGCTGGTCCTGGCGGCGGCGGTGGCGGTGGCGGTGTTCGCCATCGGTGATCGGGCCGGCGACATCCTGACGGGTATCGGCGTCGGCGTCCTGCTGGGCCTGGCGCTGACCCCGGTGGTCAGCGCCGCCCAGCGCCGCTGGAACACGAGCCGCGGCACGGCGGTCGTGATAGTGGGCACCGGGCTGACGATCGCGGTGGCCGTCGTCGTGTTGCTGGTCGCGCCGGCGGCGATCCGGCAGTCGCGCGAGTTCAGCGAGGAGCTGCCGACGACGGTGCGCGAGTTCTACAGCTGGCCCATCATCGGCCCCCGCCTCGAGGAGGCCGACGCCGCCGGCTCCATCGAGGAGTGGATCGAGGACGCGCCCGCGCGCGTCGACGACCGCACCCTGGCCAACCTGGGCGAGCGGCTGCTGGGCGGCGTGCTGAGCGCCGTTGTCGTGCTCATCACCGCCCTGGGGGTGCTGGTCGACGGCGAAGGAATCGTCCGCCGGTTCCGAGTGCTCGTGCCCGTGGGTCGCCTGGGGCAAGCAGATCGCCTGGGGCGGATCGTCTACTCGACGTTCGGCAGCTACTTCGCGGGTTCGATGTTCGTGGCCATCCTCGCCGGGCTGGTGACGTTGTCGACCGGCCTGCTGCTGGGCGTGCCGCTGGCACCGGTGGCCGGCCTCTGGACCACGCTTACCAACCTGATCCCCCAGATCGGTGGCCTCCTGGGCGGCGGGTTCTTCGTGCTGCTGGCGGTGACCCAGGGACCGATCGTGGCCGTGATCGCCCTGGCCGTGGTCATCGCCTACCAGAACCTCGAGAACCACGTCATCAGCCCCGCCATCGTCGGTCGGGCCGTCAACCTGTCGCCGCCGGCGACGATGATGGCGGTCCTGGTGGGCGGCGCGGCCGCCGGGGTCCCCGGCGCACTGGTGGCCACCCCGCTGTTCGCGGCCAGCAAGGCGGTCTACCTGGACCGGCGCGGCCAGATGCCCGAACCCGAGACGCAGGTCATGCGCAAGCGCCTGTCGGGCCTACGCCGCCGGCTGCCGTGGTGGCGTGGCGGCGAGCAGAAGAGCCAGGCCGACCCGAGGCAATGACGAACGCCGCGCCCGGCCCGAGGCATTGACGAACGGAGACCCTTAGCTACTGCCTCCGGTTCGGACGACCGTTCGCCATTGCCTCGGCCCGGCGCCGGTGCGGCCCTGCTGACCTAAAGGGGCAGATCGCCGGTGGCCGTCCGCGTCGAACCGTGGTCCTTGTAGGCGGCGATGGTGCGCTGGGCGATGCGCATCTGGTGGACCTCGTCGGCGCCGTCGGCGAACCGGGCCCAGCGGGCGTGCTGGTACATGTTGGCCAGCGGCGTGTCGGTCGAGTAGCCGAGGGCCCCGTGCACCTGGATCGACCGGTCGATGATGCGGTTGAGCGCGTTGGCCACGAAGTGCTTGGCCATCGACACCTCGCTCTTGAAGTCGAGCTTGTGGTCGATCCGGTAGGCGGCGTGCAGCACCATGAGCTTGGCCTGGTAGAGCTCCATCGCCGAGTCGGCGATCATCCATTGGATGCCCTGCTTCTCCGCCAGCAGCGACCCGTGGGCGAAGCGGTTGAGCGAGCGGTCGACCATCATGTCGAGCGCCATCTCCGCCTGGGCGATCCAGCGCATGCAGTGGGCCAGGCGGGCCGGGCCCAGCCGGTACTGACCCAGCATGTGGCCCTGGCCCCGCCCGCCCAGCATGTGGTCGTCGGACACCCGCAGGTCCTCGATCCGGATCTCGGAGTGGCCGGTCGAGCCGTGCATGGTCTCGATCTGGCGAACCTCGGTCCATCCGTCCGACGGGATGTCGACGATGAACGCCGTGTTGGCCGCCTGGGGCAGTTCGGGGTCGTCCTCGGTGCGGGCGATGAGGATCGCGAAGCTGGCGCGGTGGGCGTTGGAGATGAACCACTTGTGGCCGTCGATGACCCACTCGTCGCCGTCCTGGTACGCGTGGGTGCGGATCAGCGTCGGGTCCGAGCCCGCCACCTCGGGCTCGGTCATGGCGAAGCAGCTCATGGCGCGGCCCTCGCACAGCGGGCGCAGGTAGCGCTGCTTCTGCTCCTCGGTGCCCCAGTGCAACAGCGTGTGCATGTTGCCCTCGTCGGGTGCCTGGCAGTTGAAGACCCAGGGGCCGTATGTCGACTTGGCGGCCTCCGCCTGGACCATGGCGAGCTCGACGTGGCCGAGGCCCATGCCGCCCCATTCCTTGGGCATGTGCGGGAGCCACAGGCCGACCTCCTGCGCCGCCGCTCGCATCTCCAGGAGGATCTTGATGTAGTCGGCCCGCTCGATCTCGTCGCGGTCGCCGATGCGGGCCTCGCCGGGCTTGACGACGTCGTCGACGAACGAGCGCACTCGGACGCGGATGTCCTCGATCTCGGGGGTGAGGGTGAAGTCGATGGCCATGGCGGGATCAGCCTCCTGCGGCGGGGACGTCGGACAGGGCGTTGCGGTCGGAGCCGAGGGCCCGGGCGCGCTCGGCGTCGAGGCGGCGGGTCTCATCGGACAGGGGTGCGGCCAGCAACCCGGCGACCAGGTCGACGAGGTGGCTGACGAACAGTCGATCGTCGGTGTGGGGCGCGGACCGTGCGCGCCGGGCCAGCTCGACAGCCGCGAACCGCATCGCCACGAAGCGGCGGTGCAGCCGGGTGGCGTCGTTGTCGAGCAGGCCGGCGACCAGGGTCCGCCAGCGGTAGATGCTGGAGGCCGGGTCGTCGAGCGCCGCAGGGTCGATCACCGGGCGGGGCCGGTTCATGAGGTCGGCCATGATCTGCAGGTAGGCGGGCCCACCGTCGCCGTCGGCCAGCATGGCGGCGCTGGGCCGCACCAGCGCCCCCGCCAGTGCGCGGAGGTCGGCGCGCCCGTCGGCCTCGTAGGCGTCGAGCATCGCGTGCCGGCGGGCCTCGACGGCGTGGTGGTGCTTGGCGAGGACCGCCCGGAGCAGCCCGTCGCGGCCGCCGAAGTGGTACTGGAGGGCCGAAGCATTGCGGGCGCCGGCGGTGCGGTTGATCTCGCGGAGGCTGACGCCCTCGATGCCGTGGGTCGCGAACAGGACCTCGGCGGCATCGATGAGCCGGTCGGCGGTCGTGGTCGCGGCCGTCTCAGACATTCGTATTAGAGGCTAGACCAACCGCATTGCCGCCCAGCCATCGACGGTTATCGGCCCGTCCGTGACGACCGACGTAGCGTGACGGGCGATGGTCGTCCGGCTGCAGTTCGTTCCCGGCAGCGAGCCGGGCGGGCTGCTCGACCTGCCATGGAGCACGCCGCTGGCCGCCTGGGACGACGCCCGGCTGGTCGAGATGGTGCACGGCACGAGCCGCCACGTGGTCCGCTTCGCGGCCGACGGCGGCCGCGTCTTCGCGCTCAAGGAGACCACAGAACGCGAGGCCCGCCGCGAGTACGGCATGCTCCGGCGCCTCACCGCCGAGGGGCTGCCCGCCGTGCAGCCCGTTGGCATGGTGACCGGGCGGCGGGCGCCGAACGCGGAGCCGCTGGCGGCGGTGCTCATCAGCCGCTACCTCGACTTCTCGCTGCCCTACCGGTACCTGTTCACCCGGGAGCGGCGCCCGGACCTTTCGGGCCTACTGATCGATGCCGGCGTGGTGCTCCTGGTGCGCCTGCACCTGGAAGGTTTCTTCTGGGGCGACTGCTCGCTGTCGAACCTGCTGTTCCGTCGGGATGCCGGTGCGCTCATGGCGTACCTCGTCGACGCCGAGACCGCGGAACGGCGCGACGAGTTACCCGACGGCATGCGGGCGAACGACATCGACATCGCCCGCGAGAACATCGCCGGCGGGCTGCTCGACCTGCAGGCGAGCGGTGACCTCAGTGCCGAGATCGATGTGGTGGACGTGGCCGACCAGCTCGAGGACCGCTATCGGGCCCTGTGGGACGAGCTCACCGGCACCGAGGAGCTCTCGCTCGACGATCGCCACCGCATCGACCGCCGCATCCGGCGACTCAACGAGCTGGGTTTCGACGTCGACGAGCTGCTCGTCGAGCACGACCCTGAGGGCTACCGGCTGCGCGTCCGCCCCGTGCTGCTGGAGGAGGGACACCACGCCCGGGAGCTACGGCGCCTGACCGGGCTGGCGGTACAGGAGAATCAGGCCCGCCGCCTCTTGAACGACATCGCGGCCTTCGGCGCTTCGATCAGCCGCGAAGCCGACGCCGAGATCCCGCAGGCAGTGATCGCGTCCCGTTGGCTCGCCGAGGTCTACGAGCCGGTGATCGCTCGGGTTCCGAGCACCCTGCGTGGGCGCCTCGAGGCTCCGGAGCTGTTCCACGAGCTGTTGGAGCACCGCTACTACCTGTCGGAGCGGGCCGGACAAGAGGTGTCCATCGACGTGGCGTTGAGCTCGTACCTCGACTCGGTGCTGACCCACCGCCGCGACGAGCAGACCGTGCTGAAAGAGGCGTGATCGACGCGACCGTGAACCTCTACCTGAGCATGAGGTCGACCGGGGCGGGTGCGGGCTACTTGGCGGCGGCGAGCTTGTAGCGGGCGTATTCCTCGACCCGGGCCAGATGCGCCGGGCTGCGGAGGAACCGATCGCTCAGGTCCACCAGGTCCTCGCCCTGATCGCGCCACCGGAGGACCCGCCGTTCGATGGGACGGAGCAGGTCGTGGGGGAGCGGGGGGTTGCCGCTCCGGTCGAGGCCGGCCAGGAACCGCACCTGCGCCGCCCAACGCTCGCTCCGGCGGAAGCGGTGGCCGATCTCCGCATCACCCACACCGGCCTGGGCCCAGCGCAGGACCCGTCGCTCCACCGGCCGTAGGCGTTCGTTGTCGACCATGTGTCCTCCTCGACTCGCGGTAGCCAGGTTACGCCGAAGCAACCAGAGCTGGCCCGTCCGCCGCCGATGGGCTCGAGTCCGAGCCAGCGGGCGTGGTCCGACGACCTCGCGGCTGCGGGTTCGCCGTCGACGAGCTGAGATGATCCGCTCAGCCGAACTCGAAGAGGTCCTCGAGGAACGACCGGCGCTTCCGCTTCTTGCGGTCCCCCTCGCGACCACGGTGATCGTCGTCATGGCGCTCACGGTCGTCGTAGCGGGCTCGGCCGGTCCAGGGTTCGATGCGGGCGGCTGGGCTTAGGGTCGCGCCCACACGAGCCGCTGGAGGCTTCGGTGTTCCTCGTCCGCCGTCCGTCGGACGCCAAGTTGTCGCAGATCGCAGCCAGCGTGGTCGACGCGCCCTTCACCTATGACGAGATCGCGGCCACCGCCCATCCCGATGAGCTGCCGGAGGGCTATCACCGTGTGCATGCCAGTCGTGTGGTCGGCGACGGGGACGAGGCGTTCGCCGCCGCAGTCGACGGCATCCGCCGCTGGCAACTGCACCGCCGTCAGGGCTACCGGCTGGCTCCTGAGGACCCGCCCATCGAAGTCGGAACCGTGGTCGCCGTCGACGTGCCGCTGGTCGCCGTCCATGTGATCGCCACGTGCCGCATCGCCTGGGTGGTCGACGAGCCCGACCGATTCGGCTTCGGCTACGGGACCCTTCCGATCCACCCAGAGAGCGGCGAGGAGGCGTTCGTGGTGCAGCGTCACGACCCGCACGACGCGGCTGGCCCCGTGCGGCTGGCCATCACCGCGTTCTCGCGACCGCGGCATCCCGTTGTGCGGCTGGCGGGACCGATGGCGCGCCGACAGCAGGCGCGGGCAACGCAGGGCTACCTCGACGCGTTGGCCGCGCACGTGCGCGAGGTGCTTGCTTGATGGTGGTGCGCTGGCCGACCCACGGACGTTCAGCGAGGACCTCAGCACGCTCCGCGGTGTCGCTCACCCAGGGCCGACGCGACCCCTAGCCTCGGCCACGATGGGCAGGCAGGCAGTGCATCACGTATCCGCTGAACAGGTCGTTGCCTTCCGCGTCGCCACCCACAACCTGAACGAGCGCCTGCCCAAGGAGGGTGTCATCGATGCGGCCGCCGTCTGCGGCCTGCAGGACACCCCGCCTGGCAACGCGGCGGTGGCGCTCGCCGCCCGGGTCGCCGGGTTCACGCCCACCGCGTTGGAGGACGCGCTCCTCGATGACCGCTCGCTACTGCGCTTCCTCGGCCCCCGTGGCGCCGCCTTCGTCGTGCCCCGCGAGGACGCCACGGTGTTCGGGCCAGGGGCGCTGGCGGCGGACGAGGCGTCGCTGCGCGAGCAGCTGTCGGGATCGTGGCCGCCGATCGACGCCGCAGGCTGGACCGCCCGGGAGGCGCTGTCCATAGTGCTCGGTGTGCTGGCGGCCGTGGTGGCCGACGGCGAGTCACGGACCAAGGGGCAGCTGAGTGAGGCGCTCCATGGCCGGCTGCCGGCCGAGCTGGAACCGTGGTGCGAGGTGTGCGACGTGCACCACGTCCCGGACCAGCTGCTGCGGCTTGCCGGCACCGCCGGGGTCTTCTGCTACGGCTGGCCGCAGGGCGCCCGCCAGACCCTGATGGGCACCGACATCTGGCTGGGTGGACCGCTGGGGGGAGACGTCGCCGCGGCCAGGATCGAGCTGGCGCGCCGCTTCGTGCACGCCTACGGGCCGGCCACGCCCGTCCACTTCGCCGGGTGGACCGGCATCGGCGTGGCCGAGGCCCGTCAGCGGTTCGTGGACCTGGGCGCCGACCTCGTCGAGGCCAAGCTCGATGGGGCCGTCGCCTGGCTGTTGGCCGACGATGCCGACATGTTGGACGATCCGCCGACGGCGTCGGGTGCGCGCCTGCTGCCCGCCGGCGATCCGTTCCTCGCCCAGCGCGACCGGGCCACTCTGCTCCCCGATAAGACGGCGCAGCGAGCCGTCTGGCGGCCGGTTGGGGCCCCCGGGGTCGTACTGGTCACTGGTCATCCGGTGGGAACGTGGCGCGCCCGCGGCGCGGGGAGCCAGCTCGAGGTGACGATCGAGCCCTTCACCAAGCTCAGCGATCGCCAGCGCACGGCCATCGAGGCCGAGGCCGAGCTCGTTGCACCATTCCGGGGGCGCGAGGATGCCACCGTCACCTTCGCCGACTAGGCGGACCACTAACGCGCCCGGGTCGGATCGCCCTCTCGCCCGAACATGACGCTGGCCAGCTCGGTGGCGTGGGCCTCCACGTCGACCGAGCCGGTGGCGAGGTGCTCGGTGACCAGCGCCAGCAGGTTCCGCCGGACGAGCCGGGCACCCACCTCCGGCGTGATGCCCCGGGCCTCGAACTCGGGGAACCCGCTGGCCAGCCATGCCGTCAGGCCGACGTCGAGCTCGGCGAGCAGGCCGACGGCCGTGTCGCGGGCGGTGGCATCGCCCCGCAGCGCCTCCCCGAGCAGGAGCCGGAGCACGACCTCCTCGTTGAGGGTCCGCTCGGCGACCCAACGCAGGAACACCGCCAGCCGCTCGCCCGGCGCGAGGGCGGCGTCGATCGCCGGTTCCTCGGTGGCCAGGCGCTCCCCGTAGCGGCGCTCCTCGATGAGCGCTCGCAGCAGGTCGGCCTTAGACGGGAAGTAGTGGTAGATCGTGGCGACGTTGAGGCTGCAGGCGGAGGCGAGGCGGCGCATCGACGTGCCCGACGAACCCAGTTGGCTCATGAGCGTCAGGGCGGTGTCGAGGATCCGGCTGCGGGGCCCGGCATCGGCACGGACCGGGGTGGGCGGGCTCACGGCCGCGGCTCCGGCGTCTCCGGAGACACCGGCGTCTCCGGGGTGAAGACCGCCGGCAGGCGATTGAGAGCCAGGACGAGCGTGGAGTCGCCCCGCTCGAGGGTGTCGGGATCGACGGCCCGGATGTCGCGCAGCCGGCGGAACAGCTCCTCGAAGACGACCTTGATCTCGGCGCGGGCGAGGTTGGCGCCCAGGCAGTAGTGGGTGCCGATCCCGAACGCCAGGTGCGGGTTGGGGTCGCGGTCGACGCGGAATTCGTCGGGCGCGTCGAACACGGCCTCGTCGCGGTTGGCCGACTGGTACAGGAGCAACACGCGGTCCCCAGCGACGAAGTCGACGCCCCGGTAGGTGTGGTCCTCGGTGACGGTTCGCATGAACGAGATCACGGGGGTGACGTAGCGGACGATCTCCTCGACGGCCGAGTCGATCAGGTCGGGCCGCTCGAGCAGCTTGCGCCGCTGCTCGGGGAAGCGGGTGAAGGCCACGAGCCCCCCGGCCAGGGCGTTGCGGGTTGTCTCGTTGCCCGCAACCACGAGCAGGATCAAAAACATGATCAGCTCGTCGCTGGTCATCCGGTCGTCGACGACCGCGTCGGGGCCGTCGTCGGGGGCGCGGGCGGGGCCGGCATGGTCGCCCGGCCGGGCCAGAGCTCCCTCGTCGTAGGCCTGGGTGAGGATGCCGACGATGTCGTCGGTCGAGCCGTCGGCCCGGCGCCGCTCGATCAGCTCGACGCACATGGCGGCGAACTCGCCGCCGGCCTCCGCGGCGCGCAGCAGCACGGGGTCGTCGGCGTCGGTGTGGCCGTCGCCGGCCATCATGGCGTCACTCCAGCGGTACAGGTCCTGGCGCTGGTCGGGGTCGAGGCCCATCAGCTCGGCGATCACGATGAGCGGCACGTGGATGGCGATCTCCCCGACGAAGTCGCAGGCCCCCTTCGCCGAGATCTCGTCGATGATCTGGTTGGACAGGTCACGGATGTGGTCCGAGAGCTGGCGCACCATCCGGGGTGTGAGCGCCTTGCTCACCAGCCGGCGCTGCCGTGTGTGCTCGGGGTCGTCCATCGAGATGATGGACATCGGCGCCAGCACCTTGGGTCGGACGCCATGGGCCGCCGAGTACAGCTCCTGGTGGCGGCTGATGTGGCTGACGTCCTCGTGGCGGGACACGACGTACAGCTGGTTGCGTTCGTCCCACCAGATGGGGGCGTTGTTCCGGAGCCAGCGGTACGCCTCCCACGGGTCGTCGTAGAGCCGGGGATCGAGGATGTCGATGTCGAAGGGCGGTGCCTTCGAGCCCTCGGTGACCGTCATGCAGGCAGTGTGTCAAGCGAACGTTTGATGGGCAAGGCGGCCTCGTGGCGTTGGTGGCGGCGGTGCTGCCGGCGTCCACCCGCGATTGTCGAGGTCAGGCCGCCGGCGGGGTGCCCGCTATGGTTGTCCCTTCCGGCGGCGTGGCCGAGTGGTTTAGGCAAGGGCCTGCAAAGCCCTGTACAGGGGTTCGATTCCCCTCGCCGCCTCCGGTTGGCCTGCGGGCGGCGGCCGGCGCCGGGGGGCTCAGACCGGCGTCCGGAAGCGCCGGGATGCGTCACATTCGAACGCCGGAACGCCGCATCCATTTGTGTACTCCTACGGTTCTGCAGCCCGGTGCCTTCGGCGCAGTATTCGGCGATGGCGCTGCTTACCGGCCAGGAGATCAGCGGGGACATCACCCGCTCGTACGCCATCCATGTGCCCGACGATCCCGTTCGGGCCACCGTGCCGGCCATCGTCGTGTTCCACGGCGGGGGCCAGGACGTGACGACCATCGCGGCCCGCTGGGGCGTCGACCGCCCGACCCCGTGCCGGCGTACCTGGCCGACTACCTGCTGGTGAGATGCTGGAACGCAACGGCATCGCTACCGACGTGCCGGCCACGGCGCACCTGTTGCCCGGGAGCACCGGCGTCACCGAGGTGGTCGTGCAACTCTTCGAGGGAACGCAGGCGTTCCTGGTGGCCACCGTCATCAACGGCGGGCACAACTGGCCGACCCCCACGACGCACGGGAACCCGCCGGTGGCCGACCACTTCGACGCCACGGCCACGATCGTCGAGTTCTGGCAACGCCACGCCGGACTGCCGTGACCGCAGTCCAGCGGGCATGCGGCGCCACCGTCACGGGATGAGGACGATCTTGCCGAGGGTGTGGCGCCGCTCCAGCTCGCGATACGCCTCCCGCACGTCGGCGAGTGGGTAGGTACGGGCGATCGGGACCTCGAGGCGGCCGGCTTCGATGAGCCCGGCCAGCTCGGCGAGCACCTCGGCGCGGGCGCCGACCATGTTGCCGTCGGTCTTGGCGCCGTAGCGGCCGGCGGCGGCCCAGTCGGCGATCGTGTCGATGCGTTCGGGGGCGATGCCGAGGGAGATGGCGAGGTCGACGTAGCCGCTTCCGAAGGTGTCGATGAACGCGTCCGTTCGCCCGCCGGCGGCGTCGCGGATGCGTTGCTCCACGCCGTCGCCGTACTCCACCGGCACGACGCCGTGGTCCCGCAGCCAGCCGTGGTGGGGCGGGCTGGCGAGCCCGAGCACGGTCGCACCGGTGAGGCGGGCCAGCTGGACGGCGATTGTTCCGACGCCGCCCGCGGCCCCCGACACGACCATGGTGTCGTCCCGGCCGGGAGCCACGGCCTGGACCGCCGCATAGGCGGTCGCCCCCACGACGAAGAGCGCTCCGGCCACCTCCCAGGGCACCCCGGGAGGGCGGGGCGTCAGGTGGTCGGCGTCGACGGCGACCAGCTCGGCCTGGCTCGCCCGGTCGTGCGTGAAGCCGATCACCTCGTCGCCGACCGCCACACCGGTGACGCCGTCAGCCACCTCGTCGACCACCCCGGCGAGGTCGCTGCCCTGCCCCGAGGGGAACGTCGCCGGCCATCGCTCGTGCAGCAGCCCGGCGCGGATTGAGGCCTCGCCGGGGTTGATCCCGGCGGCCCTGACCCGCACGACCACCTGTCCCGGGCCGGGGACGGGACGGGGAACCTCGACCACCTCCAGCACGTCGACGTCGCCGTAGCGCTCGAACCTGACGGCCTTGGGCATGACGCGCCTCCTCGGACGACTGAGCTCATCGGGCTTTGCGCCAGTCTGATCGGTTCGACCGGGCAGCGTCAGCGGGAGCCGGGCGGGTCAATCGCCAACTGAGGGGAATTCGGTCCGAGCCCGACGCGGACGAGATCTTTACCCGACCTGTCCACCGATCCGGCGTGGCGGGCGTCTGTACGGGCGTCCCTGGCGGACGGGGACGGAGGAGGTTTCTGGCGATGCGGAAGTTCTTGATCATGGCGATGGCGGCGCTTGCTCTGCTCACCGGTATCGCCCTTCCCGTGGCGGCGCGCGGCTCGGCTGCGCCCTTCTGCGGCATCCGATGGGGATCGCTGCCCAAGCAGGACTCCCACTACACGACGGCAGACATCACGAACCTGCGGGCGGGGCGCCACGCGTGCTTCGACCGTCTCGTGGTGGACCTCGGGCCCCGCGAGCCCGGCTGGCCGGGCCCGGACGCGAACGGCTACCAGGTGCGCTACGTGAGCCAGTTCACGAGCGATCCCTCGGACCGGCCGATCGCGCTCGCCGGTGGTGCGGACCTGTCGATCGTCGTGCACGCACGGGCGATCGAGGACAACGGCAGGCCGACGTACCGTCCGGCCGACGCACGCCATGCCGTCAACGTGGCCGGCTTCTCGACACTTCGGCAGGTCGTGTTCGACGGCACGTTCGAGGGGCAGACGCAGATCGGGCTCGGCGTGCGCGCCCGCCTGCCGTTCCGGGTGTTCACGCTGGCGGGTCCGAGCGGGGGCTCCCGCCTGGTGATCGACGTCGCCCACCGCTGGTAGGCGCGACGGCTCGCCGCGGTATGGGGCCGGCCAAGAGGGCCGGCCCCATACCGCGCGCTGGGCACACGGGCGGTCGATCAGGGCGCGGGGACGGTCGACTGCGTGGTTGCTGGGGCGGGGTGGGTGGCTACGAGGTCCTGCCACTCTCCTTCCGAGATCTCGTCCAGGCCGCCCATGAAGTCCTCGACCGTCGACCGGTCGGCGCCGCTGAACGAGGCGACGACCGTGGCGTCGTCGGTCTGTCGCCACAGGAGGGACCACCGTCCGCCGTCGCGGTGCTCGACCAACACCGCCGGGTGACCCAGCACCTGCACCTTCTCGGAGGCCCCGCCGGATGCGAGCAGTCGTCCCAGGTGGGTCTCGAAGGACGCCCTGCCCCGGTCGTCGATCGTGATCTCGATGGTGGCCCCGGGACGCTCGGCGACCAAGCGGCGGACGGTGTTGCTGCCAGGGCTCGCCGGGCCCATGGGGACCTCCTGGAGGCCCTTGGGCAGTCGGCCGGTGTGGAACCCGAACTCCGTACCCGGCGTCGGTGGGTACTGGATGTCGGGGTCCTTGAGCCGGAGGCCATTGGCGAAGTCGACGACCTCGCCTCGCTTGAGTCCCCGGGCCTCGAGGTACGCCTGGCTGTCGGTCTGTGCCGGGTTCCAGCTGACGGTGAAGCTGTCGGGTCCCGTCTGCTCGAGGTATCCCTGAGAGCCATCGACGGTTACGCGCTCCGCGGCCGGCTTCTCCGCGACCACGTCCGACGCCTCCTCATGGCGGAGGAAGATGCTCGGACCGGCGAGGTTGCCGGGCTGTCGGAACACCTGCAGCGAGCCCGAGGCCGGGTCGTAGACGTCGGTGGTGTCCGGGGCCGCGGTCGTGTCACCCGCGGCGGCGACCTGCCAGCCGTCGAGGTCGACGGTCAACGCCGGGAGCTCGCGCGGCCCCGCGATGTCGGCCTCGACGTCCGGGTCCTTGGCTTGCAGCGCCGCGGCGCCGGCCAGCACGAGCAGTGCGACCAGCCCGGCCCCGGCGGCGTTGCGCACCTGGCGGCGCCGGCGGAGCCTCGCGGTCCGCCGGCCGATGGCCTGCCTGGCGTCGGCCGTCGCAGGGGCGGCCACGTGGTCGGCGAGGCGGTTCAGACGGTCTTCCAACGGCGGCGGCATCATCGGTCGATCACCTCACGGAGCTGGGCCAGGGCCCGATGCAACATCGATTTCACGGTCCCGGGACGGACGCGCAGGACCTCGGCGATCTCACGCTCCGGCAGGCCGGCGTAGTAGCGGAGCACCACCGCGGCCCGGCGCTTGGGAGCCAGCGAGGCGAGGGCGTCACCAAGTTCGTCCGCCACCAGCTCGGTCGTCCTGTCGTCCCGGTGCAGGAGCCGGAAGCGCTGCTCGAGGCGTCGGCGCCGCAGCACGTCGTAGCTCCGATTGACGACGCACCTGCGCAGGTAGCCCTCGGCGTTGTCGAGGCGGGCCCGATAGTCGCGGCAGGCGCCCCGCACGCAGTGGATGGCCGAGGGTCGCGTAGACGTGGAGGCGACCGTCGGCGTACAGCGCCCCGGGATCGGCCGCCTCGCGGTCGACGCCCTCGCCAGAGTCCCAGCTCCACCTGGTCGCCGGCTGCGCCGGGGCGGGCGGGCTCGCCCGGCGGGTGGTGGGCGGCGCCGCCCCCTCGGGGACTGCCGACGGGGCCGGCGCTGTGACCACCGAGCTCGTGTGCCCGTCGAGGCGGGTGTGGAGGCCGCCGGCGACCACGCCGGCCGCCAGCGTGCTGGAGCCCAGCACGCGGCGGAGCTGCCGGCGCCGACGCAGCAGCGCCACGCGGCGGCGCACCGCCGTGCGCCCCGTAGAACATGAGCCCGTGGCGACGTCGCCGACCGCCTGCCCGAGGAGCGCCGGCAGGCGGGTGTCGAGGTCGGGCCGGTCCGCTCGAACGGGCAACGCGGGGGGAGAAGCGTGCATGCCGCCTTGACGGCCAGCGCGCCGCCACGGTTCCCATCGAGGGCAGGAACCGTGGTGCGGGCGGCCGGTCAGGCGGCGGCGATCAGGTCCTCGTAGACCGCCGCCAGGTCGTAGAGGGCCGCCTTGCCGTCGCCCCGGAACGAGGCGCCGTGCATGATCGCGAGGGTCGTGGGGCTCAGGTCGCCGAGCTGCCGCAGGGTCGTGCCGGTGTGAGGGGCGAGGCAGGTCGCGTGGAACATCTGCTCGGCCGCCACCGCCGGCTCGACCAGGTCGTCGGTGGTCAAGGCCGGACCCCCCCTACCTGGGTGAACAGGTCGCCGCACAGCAGCGTGCCCGTCGTCTCCTCGTACAGCACTTGCGCCTCCCAGCCGTGGGGCAGGTGGGGCGTGGACATCTGCCGGACCCGCTTGCCGCCGAGGTCGATCAGCTCACCCTCGTCGAGCGCTCGGGGCGGCCGGTCGCACAGGTCGTTCAGCGAGATGTCGCAGCCCAGAGCGCCGTGGGCCACCTGGCTGTCGGGCGCGGCCGTGAGCCACATGTTCATCGAGCCGCACTCGTCCGCCTCGACGTGGCCGAAGGTGATCCAGCGCAGGGCCTCGACCGGCACGATCGTGGCGACCGCGCAACGCGCGCCCCCCGATGACGCCCGTGGATCCGGTGATCAAGATCTCGTTCATGCCGTACTGACCCCGTACCCCGCTTGATCGTGACAGGCGACCACCCCACCCGTGCCGATCGGTGGATCGAGGCGTGGAGCATCGCCACTACTTCGCCACCCTGACGAGGCGAGCGTGGGCGACGGAGCCCGAGTTGACGAACTCCACGCATTCGTAGAGCGCCGGGCCGCCACCGAGGTGCTCGAAGAAGCGCTCGCCGCCGCCGAGCAGGGTGGGCACGATCGCCAGGTGCAGCTCGTCGACGAGGCTCGCCCGGAGGTACTGCTGGATGGTGGCGGGGCCGCCCCCCAGCCTGACGTCGTTGCCGTCGGCGGCCTCGAACGCCTGCTGGAGCGCCGCTTCGATGCCGTCGTCGACGAAGTGGAACGTGGTTCCTCCCTGCATCGTGATCGACGGGCGGGGGTGGTGCGTGAGGACGAACACCGGGTGGTGGAAGGGCGGATCGTCGCCCCACCAGCCGGTCCATTGGTCATCGCCCCAGGACCCTCGGATCGGGCCGAACATGTTGCGGCCCATGATCGTGCCCCCGATGCCGACCTCGCCTCGCGCCGCGAACTGGTCGTCCACGCCCACGTCGCCGCCCTCCCCGCCGTGCACCTGGCGGAACGTGCGGGTGGCGACGACCCACTCGTGGAGGCGCTCGCCGCCGACACCCAGCGGGTCGTCGGTGCTCTGGTCAGGGCCGGCGCCGTAGCCGTCGAGCGAGATCGCAAAGTTGTGGACTCGTAGCTTGGGCATCGTTCCTCCTCGTCGTTCGCCATGCCGCATCCCGATGGATGCGCACTACCCGTAGGTCGGAGCGGACGGGCCGAGTTCGACATCGAGTTGTCAGTCGACGCCGCGGTACCCCGCACCCCGGGACCCGATCCAGGCAGATACCGTTCGGGGACGGTCCGGGCACGCGTTGCCCGGATGGAGAAGGAGGGCGTCCTGGGCGGGAGCCGGCCTCTGCCAGTCGGTCTGGTCACTCTGCTCATGACCGACGTCGCAGGGTCAACGCGGATGTGGGAGGAGCGGCCCGACATCGCCGGTGCCGTCATGGAACGGCACGAGTCGTTGATCCGCGCGTGCGTGGACGAGGCGGGTGGCGCGCTCATCCGGAGCAAGGGGGAGGGCGACTCCACCTTCTCGGCGTTCGCGGATGCCCGCGGGGCCGCCGGGGCCGGGGTCGAGATCCACCGGGCACTGGAAAGCGAACCCTGGCCGGATGGGGCGGCCATTCGCGTGCGGGCCGCGATCTACACCGGCGACGTCGAGTTGCGGGACGGCGACTACTACGGCACCCCGCCGAACCGTTGCGCCCGGTTGCGCGCCGCAGCTCATCCCGGACAGACCGTGTGCTCGGAATCAACCGAGGCGCGCCTGGCGGGGCTGACGGCCGAGATCGTTCGCACCGACCTCGGGCTGCACCGACTCCGGGACGTCGCCCGTGCGGAACGGGTTTACCAGCTGGCGCACCGCGACCTGCCTGCCGAGTTCCCTCCGCTTCGCACGCTGGCGGTGCGGCAGAACCTGCCGGCCGAGCGAACGCGCTTCGTCGGCCGGGACGTCGACGTCGCCGCCCTGCGGAAGCAGCTCGAGGTGGGTCGGCTGGTCACGCTGACGGGGGTCGGCGGCTCCGGGAAGACGCGGCTGGCGATCAGGGCTGCGTCGGGCCTGCTCGAACAGTTCCCGGACGGCATCTTCTTCGCGGATCTCGCACCGATCTCCGACCCGGCGGTCGTCGCCGGCGCCGTGGCGGCCGCCGTCGGGTTCGCGCGCATGGCGTTGGGAACCGGATCCGGCCGTCCGGCGAGCGAGCTGATCGACTTCCTGTCGACGCGCGAGGTGCTGCTGGTCCTCGACAACTGCGAGCACGTGATCGACGCCGCCGCGGCGCTCGTCGACGAGATCCTCGAACGTTGCCCGGCGGTGACCGTGTTGGCCACGAGCCGCGAGGCACTGGGACTGCAGGGCGAGCAGGTGCACCCGGTCTCGCCCCTGCCGCTGCCGGGAGACCACCTGTCCGAGATCTCGGATGCCGTGCAGCTGTTCTGTGAACGCGCCGCCGCCGTGCGACCGGACTTCGTGCTGTCAGCACACAACGTCGCCGACGTCGCCGAGATCTGCCGGCGGCTCGACGGCATCCCCTTGGCCATCGAGCTCGCAGCGGCGCAGGTCCCGCAGTTCTCCCCACACCAGCTCGTCGAGCGTCTCGGCGACCGGCTGCACCTGTTCGCGGGCGGCCGCCGGCAGCCCAACCGCCAGCGATCGCTCCAGGGGGCGCTCGATTGGAGCCACACCCTGCTCACCGACGACGAACGGACCGTCTTCCGGCGGCTATCGGCGTTCCCCGGCAGCTTCACGCCGCAGGGCGCGGTCGCAATAGTGGAGGAGCCGGCGGGGTTCGAGCCGCTCCTGTCGCTCCTCCGGAAATCGCTGATCGTCACCGACGACGACGGCACGGACACTCGGTACCGCATGCTCGAGACCGTGCGGGCCTACGCGGAGGCGCGGCTGGCCGAGGCCGGCGAGGAGCAGCGCATCCGCGACCGTCACCGCGACCACTTCCTTGCCTGGGCGGAGGCGATACCGCCCGAGCTCACCTACCTCGACCCCGACGGTGTGGTCCGACGCGAGCAGCACAACCTGCGAGCCGCCCTCACGTGGTCCGGCCTCCAGGACCGCTGGGACCTCGTCGGCCGATTGGCCAGCACCATGAATCGCGTCTGGATCGGCGATGTCCAGGAGGGGCGCCGATGGCTGGCCGCGGCCATGGACGGGCTCGACGACCTCGACCCCGAGCACCGGGTTCGCGTCCTCGCCGTCGCCGCCCACGTTGCGGTGCTCGCCATCGAGGCCGGCGACGGGGAGCTCGCCCGCCGGGCGGCGGCCGCCGACGAGCGGCCCGGGGTGTGGTCATCGCTGGCCCATGGCCTGCTGTGCCTCAACCATGGCCTCCGCGGCTTCTTGAGCAAGGACGCGAGCGACGCCGCCGCCGCCGAGCGAGCGGGCCGGCTGGCCGTGGACCTGGCCCCGGAGCCGTTGAGTCGCGGCCTGGCGTGGTTCTGGGTGGGTCAGGCGCGCGTGCTCCTCGACGACCTCGATGGCGCCGTCACTGCGCTGGAGCAGGGATCGGTCGTCGTCGTGCCGGGAGGGGACATGTCCATCGTGTGCCGGGCGCTCCTGGCCGGCGTGCAGCACCTCAGGGGTGAGCACGATGAGGCGTTGGCCGTCGCCACCGACGTCCTCGAACGGTCGCGTTCCTACGAGCAGAGTGGCTTGTGGGCGTGGGCGCTGTACACGTCGCTGCCCTACGCCCTCGAGCTGGGCCATTGGGGCCGGCACGCCGAAGCGCTGGACTTCCTGCGGGACCTGCTCGAGGACAACGCCGTGCCGGCCACGCCGGGCGTCATGACCTCGGTCGTCGTCGTGTTGGCCGCCCTCGCGGTCCTGCGGGGTGATCGCGACGCCGCCGGGGCCCTCCTCGACTACGCAGGGAACGCGATCATGACGTCCGGCGTCCGCACCCCGGTCGACGTCGCGCTCTACTCCGAGTATCTCCGTCGTTACGGCGAGGCCGGCGACGGCGTCGCCGAGGAGCATCGCGCCCCGGCCGCCACGATGTCGGTGTCCGACGCCCTGTCCCTCGGCCTCAGGGACACCCGGCCATCAGCACAATGATGCAAAGTACAGTGGGGTCCAGCCGGCCACGCGAGGGGAAGCGATGTCAGACGCACTGGAGCGGGTGCTCGACCACCTGGCCATCCGGGAGCTCACGGCGCGGTACAACCGGGCCTTCGACGACGTCGACGCCGAGGCGTGGGCCGACACGTTCACCGCGGACGGGGTGATGGAGTATGGCGGCGCACCCATCTCGGGCCGCGACGCACTGGTCAAGATGTCCCAATCCACCGGCTACGGCTTCGTCCACATCACCACGGACCCGATCATCGAGGTCGACGGCGACCGCGGCACGCAGCGCTGCACGGTGATCATCGCCAACCGGAGCCGGGCCCGCGACCAGGTGGGCATCGCCATGACCGGCCGTTACGAGGACGAACTCGTCCGCACGCCCGACGGCTGGCGGTTCAAGCGTCGCAAGGCCATCCTCGATGTCGATCTCGGCGGCTGAGTGCGACGCGCCATGACGATCGAGGGCACCGCGGCGCTGGTGACGGGTGGATCCAGCGGGATCGGTCAGGCGATCGTCCGCCAGCTGCGTGACGCCGGCAGCCGGGTCGCCGTGCTCGACGTCGAGGCACGCGACGGCGACGGCGACGTGGCGCTGGTGTGCGACGTGGCCGACGAGAAGTCGGTGGTCGGGGCCGTCGCCGCCGCCACCGACCGCCTGTCCGGCCTCGACCTCGCGTTCCTCAACGCCGGCGTCGGCGGGCTGGCCCCCTTGCTGGCCATGACCGCCGACGAGTGGGATCGGAACCACGACGTGAACCTCCGGGGAACGTTCCTGTGCCTCCGGGAGTCCGCCCGGGCGATGGTTGCATCCGGCACGGGCGGGTCCATCGTGATCACGGGCTCGGTGTCCGGGTTCCTCGCCGACCGCAACATGGCGCACTACAACAGCTCCAAGGCCGGCGTGGTCCAGCTCGCCCGGATCGCCGCGGCCGAGCTCGGCCCCCGGAGCATCCGGGTGAACGTCATCGCTCCGGGCACGACGGACACGCCGCTGTTCGCCCGGACCGATGCCGTGCCCGGCTACCGCGAGGCGGTGGCGGCTCGCACCCCGCTCGGGGCCGTGGGCAGCGCCGACGACGTGGCCGCCGCGGCCGTGGCCCTGGGCCAGCTGCGGTGGGTGACCGGCCAGGTGCTGGTGGCGGACGGGGGCCTTTCGCTGCGCAGCCCGATCGACATCGCCGAGTTCCTGGCGCCCGCCGCCTCCGATACCGCCGCCACGACAGCCGGAGCCCGCCGGTGAGCGCACCCACCGACCGAGCGCGTCACCTCGACGTGGTGGTCGTCGGCGCCGGGTTCGGCGGGCTCTACGCGCTCCACCGCCTGCGGGGCCTCGGGCTCTCGGTCCAGGTCTACGAGGCCGGTTCGGGCGTGGGCGGCACCTGGTTCTGGAACCGCTACCCGGGCGCTCGCTGCGACGTCGAGAGCCTCGAGTACTCGTACTCCTTCTCGCCGCAGCTAGAGCAGGAATGGGACTGGAGCGAGCGGTATGCGCCCCAGCCCGAGATCCTCCGGTACATCAACCATGTGGCCGACCGCTTCGACCTCCGGCGCGACATCCAGTTCGACACTCGGGTGACCACCGCCGCCTTCGACGACGCCTCCGGCCGGTGGCGGCTCACGACCGACCGGGGCGACGACGTGTCGGCGCGGTTCTGCGTCATGGCGACCGGCTGCCTGTCCGCCGTCACCACGCCCGACATCGAGGGCCTGAGCAGCTTCCGGGGCAACTGGTTCCACACGGGTCAGTGGCCGCACGAGGGCGTGGACTTCAGCGGGCAGCGGGTGGGCGTCGTCGGCACCGGCTCGTCGGGCATCCAGTCGATCCCCGTGATCGCCCGGCAGGCGTCGCACCTGGTCGTCTTCCAGCGCACCCCCAACTTCAGCGTGCCCGCCCGGAACGAGCCGCTCGCCCCCAACGCTCAGGCCGAGGTGAAGGCCGGCTACGGCGCGCTGCGCGACGCGGCCCGCGGCTCCTTCTCCGCCATCGCGGTGTCGGCCCCGACGGAGCTGGCGCTGGAGGTCGAGCCCGCCGAACGACGGCGGCGCTACGAGGCGGCCTGGGCCCGCGGGGGCCTGATGTCGATGACGACGACGTTCCGCGACCTCATCCTCGACAAGGTGGCCAACGACACCGCGGCCGAGTTCATCCGCTCGAAGATCCGCGAGATCGTCGTCGACCCCGACGTGGCGCGGGTGCTCACGCCGACCGATCATCCCTTCGCCACCAAGCGGCCCTGCCTCGACACGGGCTACTTCGAGACCTTCAACCGCGACAACGTCACCCTGGTCGACCTGAGGCAGACCCCGATCACCGAGATCGTCGCGGCGGGCATCCGCACCACCGAGGGCGTCCACGAGCTGGACACCATCGTCTTCGCCACCGGGTTCGACGCGATGACCGGGCCGCTGCTGCGCGTCGACATCCGGGGCCGGGGGGACCGGCCGCTGAGCGACAAGTGGTCCGCCGGCCCCCGCACGTACCTCGGGATCGCGACGGCGGGGTTTCCCAACCTCTTCATCCTCACGGGTCCGGGGAGCCCGTCGGTCCTCAGCAACATGGTCATGGCCATCGAGCAGCACGTGGACTGGATCGCCGACTGCCTGTCGTTCCTCGGGGCCAACGGCCTCGGCACCATCGAGGCCAGCGTCGAGGCCGAGGACGCGTGGGTCGACCATGTCAACCAGCTCGCGAGCGCCACGCTGTTCCCGAGGGCCAACTCCTGGTACATGGGCGCGAACGTGCCCGGCAAGCCGCGCGTCTTCCTGCCCTACGTCGGCGGCTTCCCGCAGTATCGCTCCACGTGTGACGACGTGGCCGCCGACGGCTACCGGGGCTTCAGGCTGACAGCCCCGGCGGCCGAGCCCCGGTGAGCTTGCGCTTGCCGGTGCCGCCCCTGCTCCGGCGGCTGTCGTCGGACGAGTACCGGCCCCTGCCCTGGCGGCGAGCCGACCGGGAGGCGCTGGCCCGCTTCGGCGACGCGGCGGGTGATCAGGCGCGCCGGGCCGGCCTCGCGCCGCCGGTCTACGTGGAGGACCGCCGGGGCACGGCGGTCGCGTTGCGGGCCATCGACGCTGCTGCCGGCGGCGGCTTCTACACCCTCCCGGTCGAGGCCGAGATCGATGCCGCCACCGCCGACGCCTGCCTCGACGGCGGCGGAGGCTCGGTCGTGGTCGACGTGCAGACCCATCTCGTGAACCCGGCCAGGTTCCACGGCCCCGGGGCCGTCGCACTCACCGGGTTCCTCGAGATGACCGACCCCGAGCGGTGGTCCGGGGGCGTCGACCCGGCCCGCATCTCCGCGGCCGAATGGGCGGCACTGGTCTTCGGCGGCAGCGAGACGGCCGTCGCCCTGCTCACGTCGCTGCCGGGGCAGGAGCACGAGAACGTCCTGTCCAACGCCGAGATCGCCGCCTGTCGCGAGGTCGTCGATCGCTATGCGGGCACGGGCAGGGTGCTCACCCACACGATCGTCCACCCCAACTACGGCCCGGGGGAGATCGAGGCGATGCAGGCCTGGCGCGACGCGCTGCGGCCGTCGGGCTGGAAGGTGTACACGCTGTGGGACCCGCCCGAGACCGTGCCGCCCGGCGGCATGCCGACGGGGTGGTTCCTCGACGACGAGGCGGTCGGGATTCCGTTCCTCGAGCAGGTGCGAGCGCTCGGACCCAGGATCGTCTGCGCCCACAAGGGCATCGGCGGGCCGGTGCCCGGGGCCGCCCCGGCCGGGTCCGACCCCCGCGACGTCGGACCGGCGGCGGCCCTGTTCCCCGACATCACGTTCCTCGTGTACCACTCCGGCTACGAGCCCGATCCCACGGGCGAGGAGGGGCCCCACGAGGCCGACCCCGGCCGGGGTGTGAGCCGCCTGGTCGCGAGCCTCGCCGACGCCGGGATCGGCCCCGGCGCCAACGTGTACGCCGAGCTCGGGAGCACGTGGTTCCTCATGCTCCGCCGCCCACGCGAGGCCGCCCACGTGCTCGGCAAGCTCCTGCTGGCGGTGGGGGAGGACCGCATCGTGTGGGGCACCGACTCCGTCTGGTACGGCGCCCCGCAGCCGCTCATCGACGCGTTCCGCGCCTTCACGATCCCCGAGCGCCTGCAGGAGCGGCACGGCTACCCGCCGTTGACCGCGGCGGCCAAGGAGAAGATCCTCGGCCTGAACGCCGCCGCCGTCTACGGCGTCGACCTGCGTGCGGCCCGGGCGTCGCGTGACGCCGGCCGGGAGTGGTTGGAGGCGGCGCGCCGCGAGCTGGCCGCGCGCCTGGTGTGAGGGAGGGGGCAGACTCGGGCCCCAGGATGTCGACCGGCGCCACGAAGCATCCCCGCCACCCCAACCACCGCGACGTCGCCTCGCTACCACCGGAGCTACGTCGGACCTCGGTCCCGCCCGCGGTCCGGGCCTGGGTGGAGCGGAACGCCGGTGTGCGCATCGCTCGGGTCCGCCGGCTGGCGGGGGCGTCGTCGACCGCGGTGCACGGGCTGTACACCACGGACGGCACCCGGCTGGTGTTGCGGCGCTACGTGTGGCCGGGGTTTCTCGCTGACGAGCCCGTGGCCCCCCGCCGCGAGGTCGACGCCCTGCGGTTCGGCGCCGCCCACGGGCTGCCGGTGCCGGAGGTGGTGGCGGCGGACACCACGGGCGTGGACATCGGGGACGGGGTTCCGGCCCTGCTCATGAGCTTCCTGCCCGGCCGCGCGATGGCCGTGCCCGACGCCGGGCGCCTCGCCGAGGCCGCCGCAGCCATCCACGCCGCCGACCCGGCCGGTTTCGGCCACGACTACTTCGGTTGGTACACGGACACGACCCTGGCCCCGCCGCCGGCGTCGCGCTGGCCGCGCCTCTGGGAGACGGCCATCGGGCTGTGGCACGACGCGGTGCCGGCGTACGCGCCGACGTTCATCCACCGGGACTTCCACCCCGGCAACGTCCTGTGGGTGCGCGGCCGCATCTCGGGCGTCGTCGACTGGGCCAACGCCTGCGCCGGTCCCCGGGGCTGCGACGTGGCCACCTGCCGCGCCAACCTCATCGACCTGGCGGGCGACCGGGCGGCGGACGACTTCCGGGCGGCCTACGAGGCGCTCACCGGCGAGGCGTTCCACCCCTATTGGGACATGGCCTGCATCCTCGAGAACGGGCCGTCGTTCTGGACCCGGGGGCAGGTGGCCGCCAGCGAGCCCTACCTGGCCCGCGCCGTCGCTGCTCAGGTGCCCCTGCCGCCCCCGCCCGAGGCGAACTTGCGGCGCTTACCGAGGCCATGACAGCGCCAGCCACCGCAAGTTCGGCTGCGGGGACCGTCAGCCGAGCGTGCCGGGATCGACGTTGCCACCGCACAGCACGACGGCGATGCGTTCGTCGGGATCGGGCGCTAGCGCACCCGTCGTCAGCGCCGCGAGGGCCGCGGCCCCCGCCGGCTCCGTCGCCACGCGCAGCGCCCGCCACAGGCGACTCTGGGCATCCACCAGGTCGGCGTCGTCGACGACCACGACGCCTTCGGTCCAGGCGCGGGCGGCTGCGAAGCCCAGCGCGCCGACGCGGCGCGCGCCCAGCGCGTCGGCGGCGAGTCCCGCGATGTCGGTGTCGACCACCCGGCCGGCACGCAGGGCGGTGTCGAGGCCCCTGCATCCCCGGGTCTCGACACCCGTGACGCGGACCGCCCCCCGGTACCAAGAGGCCACGCCCCCGATGAGCCCGGCGCCGCCGACGGCGACGATGACCCGATCGAGTCCCTCGGGGCCCCCGCCGGCCGGTGACGCGCCCGCCGCGGCCTGGCGTTCCAGCTCGGCCGCGAGCGTGCCGGAACCCTCGAGCATCTCGCGCTGGTCGAACGCGTGGAGGAAGCGGGCGCCGGTGGCGGCCGCGTGCTCGTGGCTGGCCGCCAGGGCCTCGTCGTAGTAGCCCGGGACGACCTCGACCGTGGCCCCGAGCGACCGGAGCCGCTCGAGCTTGGCCGGCGCCGTGGTATCGGTGACGAACACGGTCGCCGCCAGGCCCAGCCGGTGAGCCGCATAGGCCACGGCCACGCCGTAGTTGCCGCCCGACGCCGCCACCACGCCGGCCGCCGGCACGTCCCCCAGGAGCTGGTTGTGCGCTCCGCGGCCCTTGAACGAGCCGGCGTGTTGCAACATCTCCAGCTTGAGCACCAGCGGCCAGCGGCGGTCGGGCAGGCCGAGGTCGGCGGCGTCGACCTCGAGCAGCGGGGTCACCCGGATCCACGGCGCCAGGCGCCGGGCGGCGGCGTCGATGTGGGACCGGGAGGGCACGGCGGGCACGTCGTCGGGCGGGGTCTGGATGGCTGCGGCGTCGGGGGCCATGGAGACGAGTCTGCCTGCGTGACGTGGGCCCATGGGTGTGAGCATGTGACCACTCAGCGCGAGCGAATTGTCGGGCGCCTATCGGGGCACGCATACAGCGAGACCACTCGTCACCGCGGTCGGGACCGCGGCCGAAAGGGAGAGCAAGAAGATGCTCGGATTCATCATCTGGATGCTCATCGTCGGTGCGATCGCCGGCTACCTGGCCCGCTTGCTCGTGCCTGGGCGTGACCCGATGGGCGTGGTGGGCACGATCGTGCTCGGCATCGTCGGGTCGTTGATAGGTGGCTTCCTGGGCTACCTGCTCTTCGACAAGGACCTCGACGAGGGGGCACTGCAGGCATCGGGCGTCATCGGCTCGATCATCGGTGCGGTGCTCGCCCTGCTCATCTACAACGCCACCAGCAACCGCCGGCTGAGGCGTCGCCCGATCCGTCGCCGCATGTTCTGAGAGGCCCAGCGGAATGGGATACTCCGTGCCCATTCGCCACCTGCTCTGATCGCGCCGGACTTCGCCCCCGGCGGCCGGGATCCCGGCAGCCGGGGGCGGTGCCGCGTTCGCGCCCCCATGGGCCGGTTGGGGCATGATGCAGGACGTTCTTGTCACGAGCGCAAACCCAGGAGGATCGATGGCGATCTCGGTCGGTGACCGCATCCCCGACGTCAAGCTGATGACCACGACGAGCGACGGCGTGGCGCCGGTACAGAGCGGCGAGGTTCTCGGCAAGGGCAAGGTCGTGTTGTTCGCCGTGCCCGGCGCCTTCACGCCCACCTGTTCCGACCACCACCTACCCGGCTTCGTGCTTCGCGCCGAGGACATCAAGGCCAAGGGCGTCGACACCATCGCCTGCATCGCCGTCAACGACGTCTTCGTCATGGGTGCCTGGGGCGAGGCACAGGGGACCGACGACAAGATCACGATGCTGGCCGACGGCAACGGCGACTTCGCCGCCGAGGTCGGGCTGACGCTCGACGGCTCCGGCTTCGGGCTCGGCACCCGCACACAGCGCTACGCCGCCATCATCGACGACGGCGTGGTCACCGAGCTGATGGTCGAGCCCAACCCGGGCCTCGACGTCAGCTCCGCGGAATCGGTGCTGGCCAAGCTCTGATCGTGTAGCAGCCTGTGGCGCGAGTGCGCCCGGACCGGCTGAGCGCCGGCTGCCCGCGCAAACCTGCCCAATCAACGATGGGCGGAATGTGCCGGCGTCGCCTGCTTCGCGACCCCGCCGTGCCAGGATGACCAGCGTGCAGCGCACGTCGGAGGCGATCGCGACTGACCAGACGGGCGATGCTCCGGACGTCACCGTCTCGGTCGCGCCCCGCCAGCGCGTTCGTTACCAGGCCGACTTCGTGCGCCTGCTCGCTTCCCTAGCGTTGTTGGCCGCGGGCGTGTTCATCGCCATCAACGCCCGCAACACGATCGGCGGCGCCGAAGAGGACATCGTCGACGTGTACCAACGCGTGCCCGAGCGGTTCGCCGACGTGCTGGCGGCGGTGACGGTGGTCTCCGCCACGATCGTGCCGGTCGTGACCGTGGCCTTCCTGGTCCTCCTTCGGCGCTACCGGCAGGCCGCGGCCCTCGTGCTCGGTGGGCTGGCCGCGGTCCTGGCCATGAACTGGCTGAGCGACGTGTTGGCCGACCGGGGCGTCGTGGCCGCGGTCGATCCCGCGACCGAACGGGTCATCGAGCTCACGGACCCCGAATTCGCCACGTCGCCCCTGATCGCGGCTGTCGTCGCCTTCGTCGTGATCGCCTCCCCCCGGGTGTCGCGCCAGTGGCGGCGTTTCCTGTGGTTCGGGGTGGCCCTGCTCATCCTGTTCCGGGTGGTCTCGTCCAGCGAACCGCCCCTCGACATCGTGATCGCGGTGGCGCTCGGCATGGCGGTCGGTTACCTGGCACTGCTCGCGTTCGGCACCGAGAGCGCCGATCCGGACGCCGACGAGCTCGTTTCCATGCTCCGGCCTGTCGCGGACCCGGTGCGCATCGAACAGCTGGCGGGAGACACGCCGCTCCGGTACGCGGTCGTCCTGGCCGATGGCGAGAAGCTGCAGCTGCGGGTGCGAACGCGCACGGACCGTTCGTCGGAACGGCTGGAGCAGGCCTGGCGCACGGTCCGGCTCCGGACGTCGCAGGTCGACGAGCCGCACGCGACGGTCCAGCGACGCATCGAGCACGAGGCACTCGCCCAGACCGTGGCCGGGGCGGCCGGGGTGCGCGTGCCGGTCGTGCGGAACATCGTCGCCTCGCCCGCGGGCTCGGTGGGCCTGCTCGAGGAACGCCTCGACGGCACCGCGGTGTCGGATCTGCCTCCCGCGAGGCTGGACCGGCCGTTGCTGCGGAGGATCTGGCAGCAGGTGGCGGCGTTGCATCGCCAGCGCATCGCCCATCGGGGGCTCGGGCTCGGCGTCGTGAGCGTGACCGCGACCGGCGACGTGGCGATGACCGAGTTCGACGCCGCCCGACTGGCGGCTTCGGACCGCGACCTGGGCCTCGACCGCGCCCAGGTCCTGGTTGACACCGCCCTGCGGGTGGGCGCCGACGAGGCCGTCGCGGTGGCCGTGGAGACCCTTGGTCCGAAGGCCGTGGTGGCGGCCGTGCCGTACCTGCAGCCGCTGGCGCTGCCGGCCTCGACGAGGCGAAGTCTGCGCGGCAACCGCCAGGTGCTGGACGCCCTGCAGGAGGCGGTGCAGGACGCCACCGGTGTCGAGCGTGCCCCGCTGGCCCGGCTCGAGCGCGTGCGGCCCCGGACGGCCGTGTCGATCCTGGCGCTCGCAGGTGGCTTCTACTTCCTGCTGCCCCAGCTCGCCGATGTGGGCGAGACTGCGGAGGCGGCGACGCGGGCCAACTGGTGGTGGCTGGTGCCGATCTTCGCCGGGGCGGCGGCGACGTTCTTCGCCGCGGCGCTGTCGCTCCTCGGGTCGGTGCCGCAGCCGATCCCCTACCTCGCCACGGTCCGCATGCAGGTGGCATCGGCCTTCGTCGGGCGCATTGCACCGGCCAACACCGGCACGCTGGCGGTCGGCGTCCGCTTCCTCCAGCGCTCGGGGGTCGACACCGCGGCGGCCGGGGCGGCCGTGGGGCTCAACGCCCTGGTCGGGCTCATCGTCCACCTGTCGCTCATGGCGGCTTTCGTCGCCTGGGCCGGCGCCCGCGGCCCGGGTTTCTCGCTGCCCGACACCAACGTCTGGCTGCTGGTGATCGCCATCGGCGGCGCCGTCAGCGGCCTGATCGTGGGTGTGGTCCCGGCCCTGCGTCGTCGGGTCCTTCCGCCCTTGCTCGGCTACCTGCGCACGGCCGGGTCGTCGCTGGCTGACGTCGTGACCGACCCGCTGCGGGTGCTGGCGCTGCTGGGTGGCGCGCTCGGCATCACGTTCGCGTTCATCCTGACGCTGATGGCAGCGGTGCAGGCGTTCGGCGGCGGCGTCAGCTTCCCCGAGATCGGCGCCGCCTACCTCATCGCCGCGGCCATCGGGTCGGCGACGCCCACGCCCGGCGGGCTCGGTGCGGTGGAGGCCGCGCTCGTGGCCGCCCTGTCGGGCTACGGCATGGCCGACAGCGCCGCGGTGTCGTCGGTCCTCACCTTCCGCCTCGCCACCTACTGGGTCCCCATGATCCCGGGATGGATCATGTTCCAGCAGATGCAGCGCAGGGAGGAGCTGTAGGGGGGACAGCGGGAACGTACGGGCCGCCGGGCGCCCCGCTCACGTGACCGGGACGATCTCGTGGCGGACGACCCGCCCGGCCACCAGTTCGAGGCGCCCCACGGTGCGCCTTGGCTGGCGGCGGCGCTGGACCGCCGAGCCGGGGTTGAACAAGCGCTGGCCTTCGACGCCCTCGACGTCGATCGGTTCGTGGCTGTGGCCGAACACGACCAGCCGGGCGTCGGGGAACCATCGATAGACCCGGCGCTCGCGGCCCGCCCGGACGCCGCTGTCGTGCACCATGGCGATGCGTACGCCGGCCAACTCGAACTCCAGCCGGTCCGGGAGGGCCCCGACCAGCGCGGCGTCGTTGTTGCCCGACACCGCGTGGACCGGCCGGTGGGCCCGGAGCGCGTCGAGTAGGTCGCTGGTGACGACGTCGCCCGCGTGGAGGACCACGTGGGCGTCCTCGACGTGCTCCCAAACGTCGGCGGGGAGCTTCGAGAGGTCGCCACGCAGGTGGGTGTCGGCGAGGACGAGGACGCGGAGGGGGCTGATCCCCGCATCATGGCGGACGCCAACTCACGTCTTTGAAGGAAAAGCGGTGCTATGGCCCGAAAGAGCTTCAAGGACGGGGGTGCAATGATCGCCTGAGGCTTGTATACAAAGAAGCTTTGCAAATACTCTTTGCACTATGGCGAAGCCGATGAGGATCAAGCAGCTCGACCCACGGTCGGTGCGCGCCCTGGCGCACCCGCTGCGGGTGAGGCTCCTGGGGTCACTGAGGTTCGAGGGGCCGGGGACGGCCAGCACGCTGGGCAACCGACTGGGGGAAAGCTCGGGGGCCACCAGCTACCACTTGCGAGTCTTGGCCGACCACGGCTTCATCGAGGAGGACCCCTCTCGGGGCCGGGGCCGCGAACGGTGGTGGCGGTCCGCTCACGACGCCACGTCCTGGCGACCTGAGCAGTTCCGGAACGACCCCGACGCCCAGGCGGCCGAGCAGTGGTTGTCGGGGTTCGTGGCGCGTCAAGGGATGGAGTGGCTCGACGACTGGATCGATCGGCGGCCCTCGGCCGATCCGGCGTGGGTCAACGCGTCCGCCGAGAGCGACTACCGGCTGCGGATGACGCCCCGCGAGCTTCGGGACCTGATCGACGAACTGCATGCGGTCATCCAGCGACACGACCAGGCGGCGGAGGACTCCCGAGCCGCGTCGCCCGCCGCGACCGGCGATGCCGGGGAGCTGGAAGCCCGGGCGGTCCGGGTGTTGCTGTACGCCTTTCCCGCGGAGGACGGCGTGTGACCGCGGCACCGGGGCCTGGCGTCGCCCGTCTCGCTTCAGTCGGTCGGCGCTTCGTGGCGCTCAACGCGCTGCGGTGGCTGCCCACGGGGTTGCTGATCCCCGTCACTGCGGTGCTGATGCAATCACGCGGCCTGTCGCTCGCGCAGATCGGGCTGGTGATGGCGGTCCAGGGCGGGGTCGTCATCGTCCTGGAGCTGCCCACCGGAGGCCTGTCCGATGCCCTTGGCCGCCGACCGGTGCTGTTGGTGGCGTCGGCGCTCGACGTCGTCTCGCTCCTGCTCCTCCTCACAGCTCACAGCCCGGGTGCCTTCATGCTCGCCGGCGCCGTGCAGGGCGTTTTCCGTGCGCTGGATTCGGGCCCGCTGGAGGCGTGGTTCGTCGACACGAGCCTGCGCCTCGACCCCGACGCCGTCATCGAGCGTGGCCTGGCCCACGGTGTCAGCGCCCTCGGGCTGGCCATATCCGCCGGTGCTCTGGCCGCGGCCGGGCTCACGTCGCTCCCATCTATCGGTGGCGTCGATCCTCTGGCAGTTCCGCTGGCCGTCGCCCTCGGCCTCCGGGTCATCGACATCGGCGCGTTGGCGCTGCTCGTCACCGAGGACCGTGCCAGGCTCGACCTTGCGGCGGCACGGGCCGGCGCGACGGCGGCGCCGGCCATCGTGCGCTCGACCGTGCGTCTGGTCCGGCGCAGCCCGGCGCTGACTGCGCTGGTCGCGGTCGAGCTGCTGTGGGGCGCGGGCATGGTGGCCGTCGAGATGTTCTCGGGGCCCCGGATGGTCGAGCTGCTCGGCGATCCCGAGCGGGGCGTGGCGATGTTCGCCCTGGCAGCGTCGGCCGGGTGGTCGATCTCTGCTGTGGGGGCCGCGGCAACCGGCCGGTTGACGGCGCTCCTCGGTGGGGGTCCCGCCCGGGTCGGCGCCGTTCTCCGACTGGTCCAGGGCGCGGCCGTCGCGGTGATGGCGGTCGGCGGCGGTCCGCTGGGGCTCGTCACCGGCTACCTGGGGTTCTATCTGGTGCACGGCTCGGCCAACGTCGTCCACTACGGCATGGTCCATCGCCTGATCGACGACGACCGCCGCACGACGGTGATCTCCGCCAACAGCCTCGCCTCGCGAGTCGGCGGCATCGCCGGTACCGCCGGACTGGGCGCGTTGGCGACGGGCGCTGGCATTCCCGCGGCGCTGGCGGTGGCGGCAGCGGTCCTGGCAGCGGCCGCTCCGTTGTACCGGGTGGCTGGCCGCCCACCCCGCCGCCCGTCCGTCCCGGGCCCTAGCGGCGAACGCCTCGATCGCCTGGCCCGCGTCCCGGCCGACGCCGGGTGACCCCGGCCATGCGGGGGACGAGCGGCGGCCCGGTAGCCTGCCCGACCGTGAGCACCGAGGTTCGTGACGCTCCCGATCGACAGCGCTACGAGGTGCTCGAGGACGGCACCCTGGCCGGGTTCGCGGAGTACCGCGACCACGGTGGCGCCCGCGTGTTCACCCATACCGAGGTCTTCCCTGCCTTCGAGGGCCGAGGCGTCGGGAGCGCCCTGGCCCGGGGCGCCCTCGACGACGTGCGGGCGTCGGGCCGAACCCTGGTGGCCCGGTGCCCGTTCATCCGGGGCTACATCGAGCGTCAGCCGGAATACGCGGACCTGGTCGACGCCGACCTCGACGCCCGCCTGACCCGCGGCTGACGGTCGACGCCGACCGGCGACGACGCACGCAGCCCGCTCGGTGCCTACCCTCCGCAGCATGGCGATAACGCGATGGGAATACCGCACCTACTCGGTCTTCGTGGAGCAGGGCGCCCAGACGTGGCTCGACGGGCTCAACCGCCTGGGCGACGAGGGCTGGGAGGTCACCGACGACATCACGGTGTTCGCCCAGGGAAGCGCAGCCGAGAACCCGGTGCTGCTCTTGAAGCGCCCGAGGGGATAGGGGACAGGCACCCTCGGGAAACGCCAACGGACTAGTCCACGGCCACCTCACCACCGAGCTCGAACGGGGGCACCAGCTCGATGGCGTCGCCGCTCCAGAACTTGCCGGGGTCGTACCAGCTGGCCGGGCGGCGATCGGGCAGCAGGCCCATGTGCTGGTAGGTGGCGGCGACCAGCTCGGCGCAGTAGATCGTCTCCAGCGACGACGGCCGCCGCCGCACCCGGGCACGGATCCACTGCCGCACCAGCCCGCCCATCCGCGGGAACGGACGCCCGTCGAAGCGGGCGATGACCTCCATCAGGCGGTCCTCGTGGTGGCGCTCGAGGGGGCCGTGGAGCTGGCGCACCCAGGCTCGCTGGCCGTACTTCTCGCGCCAGATGGTGACGGCGTCGACGAGGAGGTGGAGCTGCACGCCCCGCTGATGCTCGCCGGTCCAAACGTCCGGCAGGGATCGACCCAGCTCGGCATGCCACAGCAGCGGCGGGAGGTCGTCGAGCGCCACGGCCATGCCCACGTGGTTGACCGGAGCGTTGGTGAACGTGCGGATGGCCCTGTCGGCGACCGAGGCGCCGCGGAACAGCCAGATGTCACCCGTCGCCGCCGCGTCCAACGCGTCGTCGAAGGTCACGGTGGCCGTCTCCTGCGGTGGCACACGGGTAGGTTACGGAACCGCAATGCGCATCCCCTGGAAGCTCATCGGCCTCGCGGGACTGGCGGGCGTGGCGGCCACCGGCGTGGTCGTGATCCGCAGGCGTCGGGGGCAGCGCCAGTACACGCCCGAGGAGCTGCGCGCCCGGCTCCATCAACGGCTGGAGGACGTCCCATCGGGCAACGGTCAGAGCGAGCCGATCCCGACCAACCGGTAGTGCCAGGGCAGCCCCGGACCGCCGCGGCACGTCATCAGCGCGGCGGACTGGCTGCGGTCGCGGGCGACCACCACCTCGAGCGTCACGCCGTCGCGCTGCTGCAGGTGCACGGCCACCGACCGGTCGGCGCGCTGCTCGACGGCCAGCACCGACATGGCGTCGAGCCGTCGCTCGGCCAGGTGGGAGCGGCCTAACGCCTCGGCCGCCTGGACCAGCGGCCCGTAGCAGCTGCGGCCCCGGTAGTGGTCGAGGTCGAGCAGGCGCTCGCGGTAGTCGGCCACCAGGCCCGCCGCCAGGTCCGGTTCGACCCGGCCGTAGTAGATCCCCTCGGGTAGGCACACGACGTTGGCGGCGAAGCGATCGCCACCGACGTGCGAGCACTCCCAGACGTCGGGGGCGGCGGCGTTGGCGAGCGCCCGCATCACGGGGCGGCCGAAGTCGGCGCAGCACGGATCATGGCGGCCGTTGGTGCACACCAGGTGGAGCGAGGGCGGTCCGGGAACCCCGGCACCGCTGGGTTCCGGGAACGCCAGCGCCCCGAGGTCGAGCGCGAGCAGGGCCTTCGGATCGGCCGCTTCGACGTCGACCTGCTCCAGCCACCAGCGTTCGGCCCCGGAGTGGGCGAGGAACACCGTGCGGGTGGCTCCCAGGCGTCGCTGGTTGGCGCGCCGCCGCGCCAGCAGCACGCGCACGCCCTGCGCCCTGGCGGTCTCGGCGAGGGCGGTTGCGGTGTCGGGATCGATCTTGCTCTCCGCGAGCGCGTCGACCCCCCATGCCCCCGGTTGCTCCACGATCATCCAGCGCTGCACCCGCGACGCCGTCGCGATCAGGGGCTCGCGCCGCGCCAGCGACTCCGGCGCGCAGCGCAGCCCGGGCGGTTCAGCCACCGGCGGTGCCTGCGCGGGCGGCGGTGCGCAGGACGCCCTCCCGGACCAACCGTCGCACCAGCACTCGCCGGCTGTCGGCGTCGAGCAGGTCGGCCAGCTCCGCGACCGGGCGAGCCGCTCCGTCGAGCAGTCGCCGGACCGCCGGCTCCAGCGCGCCGGGCAGGAGGAGGCGGCGATCGCCGAGCGTCAGGCGCAACCGTCCGTCGTCCTCGTGGCCGATCGCGACCGGCCCGCGGGCGCGGCGGCGGACGACGGTCGTGTCGTCGATCCGGTCGAGTGCGCTGATCTCGGCGAGCTGGCCGTCGAGCAGGGGAGTGCGGCGGGCGAAGAACTGTTCGCTCACCTCGTCGGCGACGTCACCCGGGTCGAGCCGCTCGAGCCAACCCATGAGGTCGGACAGCGCCGCCTTGACCGAGCGCACGGCCGTGTCCCGATCAAACGGGTAGCCGGCCGGCAGGCTGGCGCGGAACGTGGCGTCGTCGCCGGCCCGATCGAGGATGCGGCGCAGCACGTCGTGGACCGTCGTCGCCAGCACGCCGAGGGTCAGGTGGAGCGACGTGCCCTGCTGCGTGGCCGCCGAGTGGACGAAGCCGCGCGGCAGGTAGAGCGCGTCCCCGGCGGCGAGGTCGGTCTCGAACATCACGGGCTGCGCCGCGGCCAGCTCGTGGATGGACCGGTGGTGGGCGAGCGGCGCGGCCACGACCGGCGTGCGGACCACCCAGTGTTTGACGCCGGCCACCTGGAGGACGAAGACATCGTGGGTGTCGTGGTGGGGGGCGAGCCCGGCGGCTCCGGGCGGGGTGAGATAGGCGTTGGCCTGCAGCGGATGGCCCAGCGCCAGCTCCAGGTCGCCACAGAACCGCGCCAGGGGTGGCCACCAGCGGTGCAGCGACTGCAGCACGATGGTGGCGCCCCCGCCGAACAGGTCGAGGACCCGGCCCGTGTCGATCAGGTCGGAGAACTGGTGGCGCCCGGTGCGGCCGGGGCGCGTGTAGCTCCCGGGATCCACGGGCTCGCCGTCGCGGACGAGGCGGAATGCCGGCTGGCGCAGCCCGGATCCCGTGAGCGCCCGGTCCACGTCGTCGAGCGACAGGAGGTCCCCGAACGACCCGGCGCCCGGGCTCAGGTGAGGCTCGACGCCGAAGACGTTCGCGAGGAAGGCGGTCGGATCGCCGACGCAGCGGCCGAGCGCCTCGTGCCCGGCATCGGTGGCGGCGGCCCCGCGGCCGCCGGAGGCACGACCGCCGCTACGAATCGGTCTCGTCGGAGTCGCTGTCCGCAGGCCCGGTGTCGGGGTCGACGCCGTCGGCGTCGTCGGTGCCGTCGACGTCCTCCTTGGGGTCGGTGGCGTCATCGTCGTCGGTCACCTCGCTCGCCCGCTCGTGACGCCACTCGGTGGCGATGTCGTCGTCGGACAGACCGCGGATCACGTCAGTCATCTGGGACTCCTCCTCGGACCTTCAATTGTTCGGGGACGCTAACCGACCGCCCGGTCCTCTAACAGGGGCCCGTCGCCGCGGGCGGGCGTCAGCCCGGCGGCCTCCGCGACGAGCCGGTAGGAATGCAGCCGAGCGGCCGGGCCGTGCGTCATCGTCGTGATCATCAGCTCGTCGGCGTCGGTGCGATGGACCAGCTCGGCGAGCTGGCGGAGAACGGTTTCCGGGCTTCCGACGACGTGCGAGCCGGTCCAGGCCTTGACGACCTCGCGTTCCTGCGGGGTGAAGTTGTACTCGGCCGCCTCCTCGGGGGTGGGGTAGCGGCCCGGCCGACCAGACCGGAGCCGCAGGAAGGCCAGCGCGCTCGGCCCTGCGAGCCACCGTGCCTCCTCGTCGGTCTCGGCGCACATCACCGAGATGCCGAGCATCACGTGCGGCTCGTCCAGGTGCTCCGACGGGCGGAACTCCTGGCGATAGGCGGCCAGCGCCGGCAGGGTGTTGCGTGCCGCGAAGTGATGGGCGAACGAGAACGGTAGGCCGAGCATGCCCGCTGCCTGCGCGCTGTAGTCGCTGGACCCGAGCAGCCACACCTCGGGCCGATAGCCCAGGCCGGGCGTGGCCGTGATGTGGCGGTAGGGGTGACCCTCGGGAAACGCGCCATCGAAGTAGCCGAACAGCTCGACCAGTTGCTCCGGGAAGTCGTCGACGGCCAGGGCGCGTGGACTGCGGCGCAGCGCGCGGGCGGTGACCTGATCGGTGCCAGGCGCGCGTCCGATGCCGAGGTCGATGCGGCCGGGATGCAGCGCCTCGAGCATGCCGAACTGCTCCGCGACCACGAGCGCGGAATGGTTCGGCAGCATGACCCCGCCAGAGCCGAGGCGGATGGTCGACGTGACCGCGGCGGCGTGGGCGAGGAGCACCGGGGGCGAGGAGCTGGCGATACCGGGCATGTTGTGGTGCTCGGCGACCCAGTAGCGGGTGTAGCCGAGCCGCTCGGCCTCGCGTGCCAGCGCCAGCGAGGCCTGGAGCGCGGCGGCCGGTGAGGATCCCTCGCCCACGGGCGCCAGGTCGAGAACCGATAGGGGGACGTGCACTGCGACCACCGACCCGGCCAACGCCCCCGCCCCGGCTGCTGTTCCCGGGGCGGGGCGGGACCTGTCGGTCAGCGGTCCCCGTGGTCCTCCTGGCGGGCCTCGTGCACCTGCGCCTCGGCCCGCGCCCGCGCCGCCTCGGTCTCACGCTTGGCGGCCTCACGCCCGGCATCCGCCTTGTCCTGCTGGGCACGTCCCTCGCGACGGAGGCTCTCGTCGTCGGCAACGGCACCCGTGGCTTCCTTCATCTTGCCCTTGATGCCCTCGAAGATGCCGCGGAGGCCTGACTTGGCGGCGGAATCGGCCATGGCCGATCCTTCCCGTTGGAGGATGTGATTGGTGTGAACTTCCCGGGTGGCGGTCCACAAACCCACGGGGTCCTCGGTGTCGACGGCTGCCGTTCCGGATGGGTGGGCGTCGTGCTGGCACCGGCGCGCCCGGTCGTGGGCGTGCTCGGCGCCACCATCGCCACGCTGGTCGAGGCCGCGAGCGCCGCGGGCGGGTCCCTCCGGGCCATCGGCATCGACATGCCCATCCATCCGCCCGTGGCCGGATACCGGCAGGCCGATCTCGACGCCCGTACCCACCTCGGCCGCAAGGCCAGCAGCATCTTCCCCACGCCGGCGCGTCCGGTGCTCGACGCGCCGTCGTACACCGACGCGTGCGCCGTGGCCCGCGCGCTCGACGGCCGGGCCATCAGCCGCCAGGCGTGGGCGCTGCGCGCCAAGATCCTCGAGGTGGGTGCGTGGCTGCCGGCGGCCCCTTGCCCCGTCTACGAGGTCCACCCCGAGGTGTCGTTCTCGCTGCTGACCGGCGCACCCATCATGGCCGGCAAGCGGAGTGCGGCGGGGTTGGCGGCCCGGCGGCAGGCTCTCTCGGACGCGGGCATCGTGGCGCCTACCGACCTCGCTGAGGCCCGTGGCGTGGCCGTCGACGACGTGCTCGATGCCGCCGTGGTGGCATGGAGCGCCCGGCGCATCGCTTCCGGACGGGCCCGCAGCTTCCCCGATCCCCCCGAGCGGCTACCGGACGGCCGGCTCGCCGCCATCTGGGGGTGACGCGCCGGCGACAGGCGTATTACGTCCAGATGTGAACGTGCGGACCTTCGTGCACTCGCACACCTGGATGCTGTACTCGGCGTAGAAGCGGTCGCGGCCGGCCTGCTGGGCGAGTCGGTGGTCGGGGTGCGCCCGCCAGGCCCGTTGCGACTCGGCGTCGGCGAACGTCACGAGCGTCACCCGCTCCCCGTCGTCGGCCGCGAACGACTTGACGTCGACCAATCCCGGCATCGTGTGGGCGAGGGCGAACATCTCGGCCGCCCGGGGCTCGTACTCGTCGATCGCTTCGGGTCGCAGCCGCGAGCGGAACACGGTCACGACCTGGCCCGCGGCCATCGTTTGCTCAGCGCGGTCGCCCATGGCGCCACCGTACCGGCGTGGCTGTCGCGCTCAGCCGGTGATTTCCACGGGCAGCACGTGGTCGATGGCGGCCGAGCTGCGCCCGACGTGCAGCTCGTACCGCCCGGGGTCCATCTGCCAGCCCGGCGTCCGGGCGCGGCCGGACGGGCGCCGCATGGGCAGCGCCGTCGCCCGGGCGGCGATGGTGTCACCGTCGGGCCGGCCTGCGTCCCAGTAGGCGAAGGCCCGGTCGTCGAGCTCGATCCGCACCGTCGCCGTCTCCCCAGGGTCCAGGCGCACCTTGGCGAAGCCCGCCAACTCCTTGGGGGGCCGCACCAGCCGGGGCGCGATCGGCGCCACGTAGCACTGCACCACCTCGGTCCCCCAGCGGTCGCCGGAGTTCGTGACCGGCACCGTCACCGCCAGCCGCTCGCCCGCCATCAACGCCGCCGCCGTGGTCGACGGCGCCGACAGCGCGGGCTCGCCGACGGCGAACCTGGTGTACGACCCCCCGTGGCCGAACGGGAAGCGGGTCGGCAGGTGGCGGGCCTCGTACCAGCGGTAGCCGACGAGCACGCCCTCCCCGTAGCGCACCTGGCCGTTCTCGCCCGGGAAGTTCCCGAACGACGGGTTGTGCTCGAGTCGCACGGGAAGGGTCATCGGCAGCCGCCCCGCAGGCTCGGCATCGCCCAGCAGCACGTCGGCCAACCCGCCAGCCATCTCCTGCCCACCGAACCAGGTCTGCAGCAGGGCGCGGGCGTCGGACGCCCAGTCCATCGTGACCGGCGAGCCGGCGTTGACGACCACCACCGTGGCCGGGTTGGCGTCGAGGACGCGGCGCACCAACTCGTCCTGCGCCCCGGGCAGATCCATCGACGAGCGGTCGTGGCCCTCGGACTCCCACTCGCCGGTGGTGCCCACCACCAGCACGGCGGCATCCGCCTCGGCCGCGGCGGCGACGGCGCGCTCGAGCAGGTCCGGCGGCTCCGGGGGCCGACAGCCCACCTTGAGTGCGCCCTGCCCCCGCCGCGCCAGGGCCGAGAACTCGACCATCACGTCGACCGGAGCGCCCTTCAGCAGCTCGACGGGCGCCTCGACCTCCACGCTGCCCATCCCGTAGAAGGCATCGCCGGCCGGTGGGGGGTCGGCGAACCCGTCGATCACGACGCGGTCGCCGACCGTCAGCCGCGCCCGTCCGGCCTGGATCAACGTGAACACGTGGGTGCCGCTCTCGGCGGGGCTGAACCGCGTGACCGCCCGGAGCGACCAGCCTGACCGGGGCAGCTCCGGTGCCGGCGGCTCGAGGGCGAACAGCTCGAGGGCGGGCGTCCGGCCGCGGTGGACGACGTCGCCGCCGGGGTCCGCATCGGCGAAGTACTCGAGGTCGAAGCCCACGCCGCCGCTCGGCGCCTCGGTCCTGCGTCCACCGAGCGTCGGAGTCGAGCGGCGGTTGTCGCAGCCCCGTTCGTGCACCACGCGGACGCCGTCACCCAGCGCCGCCCTGAGCGCCTCCAGGGGCGTGACCAGGTAGTGGGGACGGAGCGAGGCCGATCCGCCGCCCATGATCTGGGCGCGGTCGGCGTTGGGGCCGATCACCGCCACGATGGAGAGCGCCGAACGGTCCAGCGGCAGGAGCCCGTCGTTGGTCAGGAGGACCATCGATTCCGTCGCGGCGCGGCGTGCCAGTGCGCGGTCCTCGGGCCGGTCCACGCGTTGGTCGTCGCCGCCGCTCGGTTCGGGATCGGCGGCACCCAGCGCCCCGATGCGGTCGAAGACGGTGAGCAGGCGGGTGACCTGGGCATCGACCATGCCCTCGGCCACCTCGCCGGCGCGCACGGCCGCCGCCAGTGCCGGGCCGAAGGCGCGTGCCGGTCCGGGCATCTCGAGGTCGACGCCCGCTTCGGCGGAGGCCACGGTGCCGGTGACGCCGAACCAGTCGGTGACGACGAACCCGTCGAAGCCCCACTCGTCCCGGAGGATGCCGGCGATGAGCTCCGGCTGCTCCGTGCACCAGCGTCCGTTGACCCGGTTGTAGCTGGTCATGACCCCGAGCGATCCTCCCTCGCGGACTGCCAGCTCGAAGGGGCGGAGGTAGATCTCGCGGAGCGCCCGCTCGTCGATCTCGGAGCTGATCGTGTAGCGCTCGAACTCGGCCTCGTTGCCCACGAAGTGCTTCACCGTCGTCGCCACGCCCTGGGACTGCGCCCCGCGCACGAAGCCGGCGGCCACTCGCCCCGCCAGTAGGGGATCCTCCGAGTAGCACTCGAAGTTGCGACCGGCGAGGGGGGAGCGGTGGACGTTGACCGTAGGCGCCAGCAGGACCCGCGCTCCCATGGCGCGCGCCTCCCGCCCGACCAGCGCGCCCACCCGTTCGACCAGGTCGGGGTCCCAGGTGGCGCCGAGCGCGGATCCACAGGGCACGCAGGTGGCGGTGGGTCCGGCGGGGCCCGGCCGGGTGCCGCGGGCGCCGTTGGGGCCGTCGGTCAGCTGGATCGAGCGGATGCCGAGGCGGGGGACCGAGGCGGTGGACCACATGTCGACGCCGGCGGCGAGCGCCGCCTTCTCGTCGAGCGTCAGCCCGGCCACCAGCTTGGCGATGTCGGTCATGAGCGCAGCCCCTGACCGGTCGACCGTGCGATCGACCCAACTGGAGCCCGCTCGCCTCGTCGCTGCGAGACGGGCGGGTAGTTGGGTCGACAAGCCAGCGAGCCGGGCGACGATGGGGTGCGGGGGCGCAGCCCCCCAGGATGAACGGTCATGAGCGCAGCTCCTGACCGGTCGACCGTGTGAGCGCCAGCGAGCCGGGCGACGATGGGGTGCGGGGGCGCAGCCCCCCAGGATGAACGGTCATGACGCTCGGCTCGATTCAGGGGGCCGAGTCCCAGCCGGCGAATCCCGAGGGGTCGTGGCGGCCCATCGTGCCGTGCTCGAACAGCCCCCAGCCCTCGGCGCCGTCGCAGGTCGCGCGGCCCACGTGGTCGATCACCCCGTAGGGCGTCCGGGCCACGATCGCCGGGTCGGTGAGGTCGTACACCGCACCCTCGACCCAGCCGCGTTCCCGCCATTGCCCGTGACCCCAGTCGGGGTCGCCGCCGTAGCCGGCGCCGACGTGGAGGGCGACGTAGCCGAGCGACGAGACCTCAAGATCCAGCGGCTTGCCGCCCCGCTCGGTCAGGCGGATCGCGGCCCGCTCGGGCAGCCGGGTGGCGGACCGGTAGGTGATCTCCACGTCTGGCCAGCCCAGCTGCTCGACGCGGCCGTCGGGCCATACACGGGTGGCGTCGTTGAGCGTGCGATAGCCGTCGGCGTCCTCCTGGACGATGACGATGACGGCGAAGTCGTCGAAGCGGAGCGGGACGTACAGCCACCACAGCCCGGCGGTGGGATCGTCCGCCGGACGCCCGACCGGCTCGCCCTCGCCCACGGGCCTGATCCCCCAGGACCGGTCCCGGGTGCCGACCCACACGTCGGGCGACACCGGCACCTCATCGCCAGCGATGCGGAGGACCCCCTCCCAGGTGCCCACCTGGGCGAAGCGGGAGGCGTCCAGGATCGCCCGCGCCCCGGCGCGCATGACGTGGGGTTGTTCCATGACGGCTGGGAACGAGCCCTCCCAGTGCAGGTCGAAGCCCAGGCCGTGGTCGTCGCCCTCGCACACGAGCCGGATCCGCCGCAGCGGCTCGACGACCTCGACGCGGTAGGGGCCGACGCTGGGAGCCAGCCGCTCGTCGCCGAGGGCGTCGGAGCAGCGGATCGTCCATTGGCGCTCGCCCCTGCGGACCGTGGCGTAGGCGTCGACGACGCCGAGGTTGGGGTAGACGCCGAGCCCGGTGACGAAGAACAGGTCGCCGGTCCGGTCGTGAGCATTGAAGTAGGACCGGTCGTAGAAGTTGCGGTCGCTCGACGCCACGTAGCGCAGGGACAGGGGGGCCTGATGGATCGGGTACTCGTCCAGGGGCACGGGCTGCATCGGCCCGTCCTACCAGTTCCAGTAGCTGCCCGCGAGCATGCGCTCGAGCGGCTCGCGGTTCATCACCAGGTCGTCGACCTCGCCGGGCGCGTCGACCTCGCCGAAGTGGACCTGCCGGTGCCCGGTGCGCAGGAACACGATGGCGTACTGGAGGGCCGCGTAGGTGCCGTAGAACCCGAGGTCGCGGGGCATGTGACCCGTGAGCGACTCGTACCTACCGGCGACGTCGTCGAGCCGCAGGAACTGGGGCATCCCCGGCAGGTCCATGGAGTTGGCGATGTCCTCGAAGATCCGGTGGCCATAGATAAGCCACGCGACGTCGAGCTCGCGCGGGCCGAGGGCGGCCATCTCCCAGTCCAGCACCGCCACCGGAGCGAAGTCCCGGTACATGACGTTGCCGATGCGGGAGTCGCCCCAACACGCCACCGTCGGGCCCTCGTCGGCCGGCCAGTGCGCGTCCAGCCAGGCGAATCCCCGCTCGACCAGGGGTGAGCGCCGTCCCAGCCCGGCGGCGGCGAAGTCGTACCACGCCCGGGTGTGGCCCACCCTCCGCCGCAGTGGGGTGTCGCCGGGAGCGTCGAGGGTCAGGAAGCCGAACCGTTCCTGGGGGTCGTCGATCGCGTGCAGCTCGGCCAGGACGGCCACCGTGGCGTCCTGGAGCCGGCGCTGATCGGCGGGGTCGGCGTCGAACAGCCAGCTGTCCCCGAAGTTGTAGGGCATGACGTCGGGCGGCACCTGGCCGTCGATCCGTCCCATCACGAAGAACGGTGCGCCGAGCGGCTCGGGGTCCGGCTCCGACCACCACACCGGCGGCACCGGCACGGTCGTCAGCCGGTCGACGAGGCCGATCGCCCGGTACTGCCGATCGAGGTCGTAGCTGGGGAACACCGGGACGTCGGCGGCGTCGGGCGCCACCCGGGCGACCAGTCGCTGGGGGCAGCGGGCACCGCCACGGGTCCACTCGACGTCGAACAACAGCGTCTCGCTCGACATCCCGTTGGCCGAGGTGCCCTCGAGCGAGCCGATGACGGGAGCGGCGCCGGGCGCCAGCTTCGTCGCCAGCCACCACTCCAGCCGCTGCCGCAGCTGGTCGGGATCCCGACTCGATCGCTGCAGCTCCGCCACGCGGTCGAGGGTAGTGTGACTGAGGACACACGGGCGTTCGGAGGGGGACCGGCCATGGAGGCCAGCAGGGACCGCGAGCCCATCGACTGGGACGCCGCCTGGGAAGCGCTGGTTTTGCGGCTCCAGCGGCCCCGCCACCAGCGGATCGCCATCGCCGTGGCTCAGGTCGCGGTGACCCTGGCGGTGCTGGGTGTGTCGGTGTGGCTGCTACTGCTCATGGTCGCCGAGCCGCTGCACCACCTGGGCAGGTTCGGCGCCTGACCGCTCCGAACCGGAGGCAATGCCGAACGGTCCATCGAGCCGGAGGCGATGACGAACGGTCTGCGTTCGTCATCGCCTCCGGCTCGGTTCAGCGTTCGTCCTAGTCCAGCAGGTGGTCGAGCGCCCGACCCATCACTGCGTTGCGCTCGTCTGCAGTCGAGACGCCCTCCAGTCCGAACCCCAGCAGCAGCGAGTGCGGCGTGGCGATGGCGTTGCCGACGGGGAAGCCGGACGCGTCCGTGCGGATGAAGTTGTTCGCGTTGGGCGCGCTGCCCGGCGGCGGACCGGTGATCGCCCAGCCGTCCAGGCCGGTCTCGAACGAGGTGCTGGTGCCGTCGGGGAGCGTGATGTCGTCCAGGAAGACGCCGATGCCCTGCGTCGCCCAGTCGCTGGCGTAGGCGATGGAGATCTCGACGGTCTGGCCGGCGTACGCCGAGAGGTCGATGCTCCACTCCTGCCAACCCGCCGAGTTGCCGCTCGCGGCGTTCCAGGCGCCGGTGGTGCCGGTCCCGGTGCACGCGTCGACCCCGTTCCACGTCTGGTAGTGGGCGAGCTGCGGGTGCAGCGTGACCCAGCCCGCGGGGCAGCTCTGGCCGGTCTCCGTCGTCGTGTTCCCGTTGGCGTCCGGCAACGTCGTCCAGTTGTCACCGCCGGGATTGCGCGCCTCCACGAACAGGTGGTCCCACTCGGCTTCGGTGTCGTACGACGTCCAGAAAGTCATCGACCCGCCAGCTGCCGGCACGGCGATCTCGCGGGTGAGCCTCTTGTAGGAGACGTCGGCGATCTGCGAGTACACGTACTGGGTTCCGGTGTGTGGATCGAACGGGCCGCCCGGCTTGTCGTACCGCGCCGCGGGCCAGCTCTCGAACTGCTTGAACTGGTCGGTCGGCAGGATGCCGCTCGTGGCGAGGAACGACGACCTCCGAACGGTGTTGCCTGCGAAGACGGGATCGTCGAGGCCCCACGCGAGGCCCGTGAACGGGTCGTCGACGCCCGATCGAGTCGAACGCGGCCCCTCCGACGTGACCGTCGTTGGGCACGGCAACGTAGCCGCCCAGGTAGTACTGCAGCACGTCGTTGGTGGTGTCGCCACCGAAGAACGAGCCGAACAAGGGCAGGCAGCGCCGTGGGTCCGTGCCCGCGGGCGGCGGGTTGCAGGCGATCTCGCCCTTGGGGTCGTACAGCTGCGCCATTGTGTACTGCTGACCGGCGGAGTCGCCGGCGAGGAGGACCTTGCCGCCCTCGTTCATGTACGAGCGGAACTCGAGCAGTTCGTCGAGTGCCAGCCGGTCGGCATTGCCGCCGGCCCGGCCGGCGGTGCGGGTGACCAGGTCGTCGCCGGTCTCCCAGACGACGCCGTCGTAGTGGCTGAGCACGCCGAGGGCGTCCGGGGCGATCCGCCCGGCGGCGTCGATGTCGTAGACGTCGGCCTGCTGGCCGTTGGCGGCCAGGGCGTCGGTGTACGTGTCGACGTAGTGCGGGCCCGGCGATCCTGCACCGGCGAGGCGCCGGTGTAGTCCTCGGCCGCCACGACGAGCACGCGGTTACCGCTCTCGGAGACGGCGTCGTATGTGAACGAATCACTGACCTCGCCGCCACCCTCGAACCAGACCTCGACCGAGTCGCCGGGGTCGGTGCCGGTCACCACGCCTCGCATCTGGTGGTAGTAGACCGACGCCGGGTTGTACCTCGACCCGCCGTCCCACTCGGACATGGGTGCCGACTGCACAGGCCCATCGCCGTTGATGCGGTACTTCACCTCCACGGCGCCAAGGCTCCGCTTGGCGATCACGGCGACCGGCTGCGGGTCGCCGTACGACTTGGTGAAGCTCAACTGGGTGCCCGGGTTGCTGCGCTTGTAGGGGTCTTCGCTGTCGACGTAGAAGGGCTTGGTCGTGATCCCCGTGACCGTCTTCGGGTTGGCGGGGTCGACCGCCGAGCGGGCCACCGACATGGCGAACGGCAGGTTGCGCTCGAACTCCGCCTGCACCAGCGCCTCGTCGTCCGGGAACACGAACCCACACCCGTCGCACCCCGCGGAGAGCTCCGGCGTCCACGCCAGTGCGCCGGTCACGGCGTGCGCGTAGTCGGTGGTCTCGCCGTTGGTGACGTAGAGGACGTCCGAGCTCAGGCCCGGGTGGAACTCGTCGATCGCCGGGTCGTCCAGGTTGCCGGACATGGCGTAGTAGATCGGGTCGTCGGCGGTGGGGGTGCTGGTCTGCCAACCCTCGGCGTAGAGCAGCCACTGGCCGTTGGAGTGGTAGTTGACCTGGAACGCGAACCCGATCCGGTCGAGCAGGCCGACCATCGCCTGGGTCTCCGGCTCCGACAGCGGCGCCGGGCCCCGGTAGGTGTCACTGGACTGGATGGACGACGATCCCTCCTCGTCGAAGCCCCAGTGGTTGGGGAAGTTGCGGTTGGGGTCGACGCCGTCGCCGACCTGGGTCTGTCCGTCTCCATTGTTGTCGCGGAGGTTCTTCCGCCACAGCCGCTCGTGGTCGAACGTGTACTGGTAGCCGTCGGGGTTGGCCACGAGGACGAACCAGAACTCGTTCGTCTGCAGAAGCTTGCGGACCTCGCGGTCGTTGGCCCGCCACCGGTCGATGTAGTGGTTCATCAGCCGCCGGTTGACCTCGGTGGAGATCCATTCGCGGGCGTGCTGGGTGGAGCTGTAGAGGACGGCCGGACGCTTGCCGTCCGGTTGCTCTTGAGCGCCCTGGGTCAGCTTGACCGCGATGATCTCGCGACCCTGGCCGGTGTGACCGAGGACCTCGAGCTTCACCAGCTGGGGGTTCCTGCGGGCCGCGGCGTAGAGCTGGTCGCGGATGCCGCCGGTCTCGTCGTACGAGCGCCAGACGGTGAAGCCGTTGGCGGCCTGCTCCGCCGCGAACTGCCGGACGGTCTTGCCGCCCTTGACGCGGGTCAGCTTCAGGTCGACTCCTCGGCCCTTCAGCCCGTTGGCCTGGGCCTGGTCGAGGACCATGTCGAGCTCGATGCCGTTCGCGACCTTTCGCTGGCCGCTCACGTCGATGCCCTGCTCGGCGATCGCCGATAGCTGGTCGGCCTGGACCACTGCGGTGTAGGCCTCCAGCTGGTCGTCGCCAGCCGGCTGCCCCTGGCCGGCGGGAACGGCGCTGGCGCTGCCGGCTGCCAGCCCGCAGAGCAGGACGACGACGGCCAGGACGGAGACGAGTCGGCGCGGCGTGCGCTTCATGGTTTGTGGCCCCCCTGTGGTCGATGCGAGGTTCGATCCGCCATCGAGCCTGCCCCGGGGACCGCGATGTGTCAACCGTCACACGACGGTGCTGCGCACATCGCCCACTGTGTCGGGTTAGGCCGGGCGGCGCCCGGTGCCGTCGGCGGACGACGTGGTCACGTCGCGGGCGACGCGCAGGTCGGCCGCCAGGCCCTCCAGTGCCGCCCGTCGGTCGCCCCGATCGGGGACCCGCACGATCGCCGACGGATGCACCGTCGCGACCATGGGCGGACCGAAGGCGGAGCCCAGCACCTGCCCGCGGAGCGAGGCGATCGCGCGGGTCCCGCCCAGCACCGCCCTCACGGCCGTCGCACCCATCGCGACGATCACCGCCGGGCGCACGTGGGTGATCTCCTCGCCCAGCCACAGCGAGCACGCTTCGATCTCGGTCGCGTTGGGGCGCTTGTGGATCCGACGCCTGCCGCGCGCCTCCCACTTGAAGTGCTTGACCGCGTTGGTGACGTACACGGCGCCGCGGTCGATCCCGGCTACCTCGAGCGCGTCGTCGAGGACGCGCCCCGCGGGCCCGACGAACGGTGCCCCCTGCTTGTCCTCCTGATCGCCCGGCTGCTCGCCCACGAGCATCATGGCCGCAGGAGCCGGGCCCTCGCCGAACACCATCTGGGTGGCGCGCCGGTACAGTTCGCAGCGATTGCACTGCGCGGCCCCGCTGGCGATCTCGGCGAGCCGGCGGGCATCGGCACCGGGCGCCGTTGCCCGGCTCACCGTCGACCCGCCCGCTCGCCGTGGCAGCGCCGCCGTCTCACGCGTTCGGCGGGGCGGCCGAGATGTCACTCAGCGCGGATTCCGGCTCGCTCCGGCGTGCCAGGTCGCCCAGCGACACGATCCCGACGACTTCGTTGTCGTCGACGACCGGTAGGCGTCGAACCGCGTGGCTGCCCATGATGTCCGCCGCCTCGGCCACCTCCGCCTGGGCGTCGACGACCGTCAGCTGGGGGCTGCAGACGTCGCCGACGGGGGTGGCCTCGGCCTGCCGGCCGTTGGCCAGTGCCCGCACGACGAGGTCGCGGTCGGTGACGATGCCCCGGAGGTTGCCGTCCGCCACGACCAGGACGTCTCCGATGTTGTTGTCCCGCATGACCGCCGCGGCCTGCTGGATCGAGGCCGCGGCATCAACGCTCTGGAGGTTGGTCATCATGACGTCTCGGACGATGGTCGCCATTTGCTGGTCTCCCGGTGTGGTCGCTCTGTGCTCGGCGCGCGCTACCCCCGCAGACGGGCACGAAACGGCCACCGTTGGCGTTCGCGGGAGGCGATCAGGCGCCCAGCATGTGCCGGCGCAGCCGGTGGATGGCCTTGCGCAGCAGCCGTGACACCTGCATCTGGCTGCAGTGCAACACCTCGGCGATCTGCGACTGCGTGCGCTCCTCCAGGAAGTACTGGCGAAGCAGATCGCGGTCCGCTTCCGACATGAGCTCCAGGCTCTGCCTCAGCGCCGTGCGGTTCTCGATGCCGAGGAAGCCCCGGTCGGGCTGGCCGATCACCTGCTCGGTCTGAAGCCCGCTGACGGGGTCGGAGGCGTCGAGCGACGTCGTGATGCGGGCATCCTCGGCGGTGAACGCCTCGAGCACCTCGTGCTCGTCGACACCGATGAAGTCGGCGATCTCGCCCGGGGACGGCGGACGGCCGAGGTCGTGTGTCAACAGCTCCTGGGCGTTGCGCACCGGCGTCGAGAGATCGTGGACCCGGCGGGGCACCCGGATAGCCCAGCCGGCGTCCCGGAAGTGGCGGCGCAGCGAACCGACGATCGTCGGCTTGGCGAACGCGAGGAACGGGGTGCGCCGGTCGGGGTCGAAGCGCTTGAGTGCGAGCAGCAGCGCCTCGTAGGCGACCTGGGTCAGGTCGTCGACCGGCTCGCCGCGCCGGTAGTGGCGGCGAGCCTGGGCCTCGGCGTGGCCGCGGTACTGCTCGACCAGCGCCTGGAGGGCCGTGGCGTCCCCCTGCCGTGCGTACCGGACGTGCAGCGCCCACAGCTCCGGTTCGACGGCGGGACGGCGGGCCCGGCTCTCGACCCAGCGCCGATCCACGGCATCCGATGGGATCGTCAGGACGGCACGGGCCCGATCGGACGCCCCTGACAGGTCGTCCATGGCCCGCTCACAGCGGCGGACCTCCCGAGCGAGCACACCGGACGCCACACCACGTCCGTTCCCCGCCCAGGGCTTGGCTACACGTGCTCGATGGGCGCCGATGGATCAGGAGAGGGGCTGACGGGTATGGCGTTGGCAGGCGCATGCGTACGATCCGCTCGGGATGGTCATGCCACGACAAGCCACCGAAGACCAGAGCAAGCTGCTCGCCGACATGCGCACCCGCGTCGAGTCTGCGGCCGCCGAGATCGACAGCCTCACGTCGGAGCTGACGGCCCGGGAGGAATGGGTCGACGAGATGGAGACGATCATCGACATCGTGCTCGGGCTGCTCGACACACCGGTCGTGGTGGTGGGCGACGACCGGCGAATCCGAGCGCTGAGCCGAGGGGCCGGTGAGCAGCTCACGGGCGATGGGGTGGGCAAGGCCTTGTCGTCCGTGCTCCCCGACGACGTCTTGGCGGCGTTGGACGCGCAGCTCACGACGGTGGCGAGCGGTTCGGATGGGGACGCGGCCGCGGCCGAGCCAGGGTCGACGCCCTTGGACGTGCGGCGGCTGCCTGGCGGCGGCGCCGTGGTCGTGTTCGGAGCGGGGTGATCTCCATGGACGATGGAAAGCCGAGGCAGCACGACGGGGCGGCCGACCGCATCGAGCTGTCGTTGCCACCCGACAGCCGCTACATGCGGTTGGCGCGGCTGATGGCCAGCGGCGTGGCGACGTCCTGCGGGCTCCCGCTCGAGGAGGTCGAGGACTTCCGCATCGCCGTCGACGAACTGTGCGCAACGCTGATCGAGATGGGCGACGGTGAGGCCCTACGGCTCGCGTTCCAGCTGAAGGACGACTCGCTGGTCGTGGTGGGCACGACGGCCGCGTCCGGTCACGAGGTCATCGACGACGACCGCCTGAACCTCAGCCGGCAGATCCTCGACGTCGTGACCGACGGGCATGGCCTGGAGCGCTCCGGCGGCACGCTCGCCTTCACCGCCCGCAAACGCCTGCGGGGCACCGGGGTCGGCTGAGCGCCTCCCGACTCGAACCGCTTCATGGTGTGGGGCCTACTCGAGCCGCTTCCCGGCGTCGGGCGTCGAGGCTCGCCACCAGCCGACGTCAGGCGGCGACGTCCAGCACCAGCTGTTCGTCGTCGCGGGTGAAGATGTAGCGCATGCCCCCGAGGCCGGCGACGTCGACCACGGACAGGTCGATGACGCCGTCGTCAGTCCGCCACCGGTCGAGCAGCTCCACCATCTGGACGTGATCGCCGAGGTCGCCGCTGGGCTGGAAGCTCAGCGTGACCGGCGTTCCACCCGGCACCACCGCCCCGTCGATGGGCAGCGGGTCGAGCGGCAACACGTCGAGAAGGACGCGCTGCGGCATGTCTTCGACGTACACCAGCTGGCAGGCCGTCATGACACCAACTCGGAGTAGGTGGTCCGGTCGATCATCGACAGGTTCATGCGGGCGAGGCTGGCGCGCAGCAGGCGCGAAACCTGCACCTGGCTCACGCCCACGATCTCGCCGATCTGCGATTGGCTGAGCCCGCTCAGGTAGCGCAGCTCGACGATGCGGCGTTCACGCGCCGGCAACTCGCGTAGGAGGCGCTCCACCGTCATACGGGCGTCGACGGCATCGAGCGCCGGGTCGTCGCTTCCGAGGCTGTCCACGTTCTCCTCGTCGGAGTCGCCGGGCGTGGCCAGGGGTGTCTTGCGGTAGCAGCGGGCCGCCTCGAGCGCGTCCAGGACTTCCTCGACGGCGACGCCGGTGTGCTCGGCGACCTCGTCGGCGGTGGGGGAGCGGCCGAGGGCCTGGCTCAGGTCGTTGACGGCGACCTTGACGGTGTGTTGCAGGTCGCGGGCCCGCCGGGGAACGTGCACCGCCCACGTGGTGTCGCGGAAGTGGCGCCGGAGCTCACCCGTGATGGTGGGTACGGCGAAGGTGGCGAAGGTGGCGCCGTAGTCGGGGTCGAAGCGCTCGACCGCCTTGAGCACGCCCAGCATGGCGACCTGGATCAGGTCGTCGAGGGGTTCGCCCTTGCCGGCGAAGCGCCGTGCGCAGTGGACCGCCAGCCAGCGGTGCTCCTCGATCAGGCGGTTGCGGATCGAGCGGTCGCCGCTGGCCCGGTACTGCCGGAACGCCTCGTGGTCCGTCGGGTTCGTGGTGGCGGAAGCTGTGATGGTCACGACACTCTCGCTTCACGTGGGGAATGTGGCCCCCCTCTTCCCTCATTCGCCGACCGCTACACAACTAGTGGACGCTCACGGCCACTAGCCGGTGACTCGCAGGACATCCGCGGGCGCCCAGTAGCGTCCAGCCAATGGATCTCGGGATCGGTGGCCGCCGAGCCGCCGTGGCTGCGGCATCGGCCGGGCTGGGGCTGGCCTGTGCGCGTGCCCTTGCCACGGAGGGTGTGCGGGTGGCGCTCTGCGGGCGCCACCCGGACCGGGTCGAGGCGGCGGTGGCCACCCTGCGAGCCGATGGTGGTGACGCCGTGGGCCTAGTGGCCGACGTGTCCGACGCGGAGGGTGGGGCTGCGTTCGTGGACCAGGCCGCCGAGGCACTCGGCGGCCTGGACATCCTGGTGACCAACGCGGGCGGGCCACCCCCCGGGACGTTCGCGTCGACCGACTTGGCCGCCTACCCGCCGGCGCTCGGGCAGAACTTGATGTCGACGGTCGCCATGTGCAAGGCGGCCGTCCCGGGCATGGCCGAGCGCGGCTGGGGCCGTGTCGTCGCCATCACGTCGATGACCGTGCGACAGCCGGCCCCGACCCTCATCCTGTCGAACACCGCCCGTGCCGGAGCCACCGCGTTCCTCAAGACCCTCGCCACCGAGGTGGCCCCGCTAGGGGTGACGGTCAACTCGGTGCAGCCCGGGTTTCACGCCACCGAGCGGCTGGCCCAGCTCTACGGCGGCGACCTGTCGGCCGCAGCGGCCACGGTGCCGGCCGGTCGGGTGGGCGACCCCGACGACTTCGGCGCTGCGGTGGCGTTCATCTGCTCGGAGCAGGCGCGTTTCATCACCGGGGCGGCACTGTCGATAGACGGCGGCGCCTACCTCGGATTGATGTAGGGCACGACCGGTTCGTGCCGATCAGGACATGAGCGGATAGGCACGCTCTCTTGGCTCACGGTGGTCGGCGTTGCCGGGGAGCCGAGCTGTTTAGCTGGTGGTCGACCGCCAAATTCCCACGCGTAGGCTGCACGAACCGTCCTATCCGCTCGACTCCTTAGTCGACCCTGAGTTGGCTCGTCAGCTCGTCGCGGCGCGCCTCGAAGTCCTCGAGTCCCATCTTCCCGTCGTCGAAGGCGGCGTGCAGCTCGGCCAGCTGCGCCAGGACCTTGGCCTGGTCGACCTCTGGCGCAGGAGCCTCGGGCTGTTCCTCATCGCTCTGCTCCGCGCGCTGGGCCTTCCGCTCGAGCTTGGCCTGGGCTTTGGCCTGCTTGTCGCGGTCCCGTTGGAGCTTTCCGAAGGTCGTTCGCCGCCGTGACACGTCTAGTCAGAGCACCCTGACGTTCTGGGCTTCATCACCCTTGCGGCCTGGACCGATCTCGAACTCGACCTGCTGTCCCGCTTCGAGCGAGCGGTAGCCGGAGCCCTGGATGTTGGAGAAGTGGACGAACACATCGGTCCCGTCCTCACGCGAGATGAAGCCGTAGCCCTTCTCGGCGTTGAAGAACTTGACGGTGCCTACTGCCATGGTGCCTCTGCCTATCGCTATCTCTGCCCGTGCCGACTCGAGGCGCGGTACTGCACGGATGAGGCTACGCCGCGCAGGCGGCGGATCGCGCTATTTCGAATCAACACCCGGCTACCTTGACCCCGTGGTCGCCGAGATGGAGCGCGACACGGTCACTCTCGCCCGCCGGATCGCCGACCTGGGCACGAGCCGGCGCGCCGGGGTTCTGCGGGGCGCCTGGTGGAGCGATCGGGTCATGGACTGGGCCATGGAGCGGCCCGGCTTCAAGACCCAGCTGTTCCGCTTCGTCGACGTCTTCCCGGCGCTGACCGACGCGCCCGACGTCGCCCGCCACCTGTCCGAGTACTTCGACGGCGTTGACGCGCCCAAGGCCCTGGACCTGGGCATCGACCTCGCCGACCGTGTGCCTCTGGGGGCCCGGGTGGAGGCACGGATCGCCCGCCGCAACATCATGCGGATGGCCCGGCAGTTCATCGTCGGCGCGACGGCCCGGGACGCCGTTGCCGGCCTGCACCAGCTGTGGCGGGCGGGGAGCGCGTACACGGTGGACGTGCTGGGGGAGAAGACCGTGGTCGGCTCCGAGGCCGACCGGTATGCCGCCCGGGTCGAGGAGCTCGTCGTGGCGCTCGACGATGCCGGCCGCCACTGGGCGCCCGACGACCACCTCGAGCGCGACGACCTGGGTCGGCTGCATCGCGTCAACGTGAGCGTGAAGCCCACCGCGCTGGCCACGCACTACGAGCCGCTCTCGCACGAGGCCGGCCTGGCTTCGGCCAAGCAGCGGCTCCGGCCGATCCTGCGGCTGGCCCGCGACCGCGGCGCCTTCGTCAACGTCGACATGGAGCACTACGACGTCAAGGACGTGACGCTGCAGCTGTTCCGTGACCTGCTGTCGGAGGACGAGTTCGCCGCCATGCCTGCCGGCATCGTCGTGCAGGCCTACCTGCGCGACAGCCGCGACGACTTGGCCGACCTGATCGCCTGGTCGGCGCGGCGGGCCGAACCAATCACCGTGAGGCTGGTCAAGGGTGCGTACTGGGACGCCGAGACCGTCCACGCCCAGGCCGAGGGGTGGCCGGTTCCAGTGTTCGAGGACAAGGCCGACACCGACGTCAACTACGAGCGCTGCGTGCGCCTGCTGCACGACCATCACGGGGAGGTGCGGGCCGCCTTCGGCTCCCACAACCTGCGGTCGCTCGCGTACGCCATCACGTACGCCCGTCGGAAGGGCATCCCCGACACGGGTTACGAGATCCAGATGCTCTACGGCATGGCCGAGCCTCTCCACGAGGCTATTCGCCGCCTCGGCTTCCGGCTGCGGGTCTACGCGCCGGTGGGCGAGCTCGTGCCCGGCATGGCGTACCTGGTGCGGCGGTTGCTCGAGAACACGTCCAACGAGTCCTTCGTGCGCCACCGCTTCGCCGAGGGGCGCGACCTCGACGAGCTCCTGAGGGCCCCCGAACCCCGTGACCTTCCCGTCCCCAGCGGGGGCGAGCGGCGGCCGGCCACCGGGCCCGCCGATCCCACGCCCTACGGACCGGAGCCCGTCTCCGAGTGGCGCCGCCGGCCGGCGCGCAATGCCATGGCCGCCGCCGTCCGCTCGGTGGCGGCCGGCCTGGGCGAGCAGGTGCCTGCCTACATCGGGGGCGAGCGGGTGACGACCCCCAACACGCTGGCGTCCGTGGACCCGGCCGTCCCCGCCACCGTTGTCGCCAGCGCCGCCGCGTGCACGGCGTCGGACGTGGATGCCGCCGTCGCCATCGCGGCGCGGGCCGCGCACGACTGGCGCCGGACGCCGGTCGAGGAGCGGGCCGGGGTGCTGTTCCGGGCCGCCGATTGGATGAGGGGCCGGCGCTACGAGATCGCCGCCCTCGAGTGCTTCGAGGCCGGCAAGCCCTGGGACCAGGCCGACGCCGATGTCAGCGAGGCGATCGACTTCTGCGAGTACTACGGGCGGGAGATGCTCCGACTCGACGGCGCGGCCGCCGACCTCGTGCAGTCCCCACCGGGGGAGACCAACCGGCTCGTCTACCAGGGCAAGGGCGTGACCGCGGTCATCGCTCCCTGGAACTTCCCCCTCGCCATCCCCACCGGGATGACCGTGGCGGCACTGGTGGCCGGCAACCCGGTGATCCTGAAGCCCGCCGAGCAGTCGCCGGGGGTGGCGTGGCGACTGATCGAGGCCCTGGTGGCCGGCGGTGCACCGCCGGGGGTGGTGCAGTTCCTCCCCGGACTGGGGGAGGTCGTCGGCGCCCGGTTGGTCGAGCACCCCGAGGTGGCGGTGATCGCCTTCACCGGCTCGCGCGCCGTCGGCCTGGCCATCAACCAGCAGGCCGCGGTCACCCCGCCGGGGCAGCGCCACGTGAAGCGCGTCATCGCCGAGATGGGGGGCAAGAACGCGCTGATCATCGACGACGACGCCGACCCCGACCAGGCGGTGCCGGGTGCCGTGGTATCGGCGTTCGGCTACGCCGGGCAGAAGTGCTCGGCGGCCAGCCGTCTGATCGTCGTCGGCTCGATCTACGAGCAGCTGGTCGAGCGGGTCGTCGGTGCCACGCGTGAGCTGCTGGTCGGCCATCCCTCTCGCCCGGAGGTCCAGGTGGGGCCCGTCATCGACGAAGAGGCGCACAAGCGGGTCCTGCGCTGGGTCGAGGAGGCGCCACAGCAGGGCCGGATCCTCGGCCAGCACGACGACGTGCCCGACGAGGGCTACTTCGTCGCCCCCACGGTGGTTGCGGTGGACGACCCCGACACCCCCATCGCCCGGGAGGAGATATTCGGCCCGTTGCTCACGGTGCTGCGCGCGGACGACCTCGACGCCGCCATCGAGATCGCCAACCGATCCGAGTACGCGCTCACCGCGGGCATCTACTCGCGCTCACCCGCCAACATCGCCCGTGCCGCCGCCGAGCTGCGGGCCGGGAACGTCTACATCAACCGGCACATCACCGGCGCGGTCGTCGGCCGCCAGCCGTTCGGTGGCTTCGGCATGTCCGGCGTGGGCTCCAAGGCCGGCGGACCCGACTACCTGCACCAGTTCCTGGATCCCCGGGTGATCACCGAGAACACCCTCCGCCAGGGCTTCACCCCCGAGACTGCGTGACCGCGCCGGTTGGACGATGCGCGGATAGGTCACGGGCGCGTGCCTTACCGTGGTCTGTGTCATTGGAGGCCTCGCTGTAAGCAGCACTTCGGCCGCCAAATTCCCACTCGTGGGTTGAGCGATCGTCCCTATCCGCTCGGCCTCTCAGCCGGCGTCCTGCTGCGCCTGGTCCTCGCCGTCGATCACGAGGTCGACGAGGGGCAGGACCCGATGGCGAAGCTGCTCGGTGAGGGCGATCTGCGTGGTGCTGCGCACGATGCCCTGAACCTCGAGGATGCGATTGATCACGTACTGCAGGTGGTCGTTGGTGCGGGCGACGACGCGGCAGTGGAGGTCACCGGGCCCGGTGACCGAGTGGATCTCGAGGACCTCGGGGATCTCGCGCAGGTGCTTGGTGACGTCCTCGAGTCGACCCTGGGAGATCTCCAGGCTCACGAAAGCCAGCACCTCGTAGCCCATGGCGCGCAGGTCGAGATCCGGGTCGAACCCGGAGATGATGCCCCGCTGCTGGAGCTTGTCGAGCCGTGCCTGTACCGTCCCGCGGGCGACGCCGAGCTGGCGGGCCAGCTCCATCACTCCGGCGCGCGGCGTGTCAGACATGGCCCGGATCAGGCGAGCATCGAGGCCGTCCATCCCGGTGGGCAACATGAGCAATGTGTCTAACACACTCGCTCGCTCACTGGCTGAATTGTCCAGCATGTGACCGTTGAGTTGACGTCTTGGTCCCCCACGCGTTTCCTGGGTCGTGCAGTTCGACCATGTGGGTCAGCCCCCGAGGTTGTCCCACCGAGGGGTGACTATGGCCACGACCGCGCTCCACCATGATCGCCAGGGAAACCCGGTCGCACCACCCGTTATCGGCGGGATCGATCACGTCGAGTGGTGGGTCGGCAACGCCCGAGCGTTCGCCGGTCTGTTGACGTCGGCGTTCGGATTCGAGGAGGTGGCGTACGCGGGGCCGGAGACCGGGCGGCGCGACCGCGTGTCGCACCTCCTGCAGCAGGGGCGCATCCGGTTCATCGTCACCGGCGCGCTCGGGCCCGAGTCCCCGATCGCCGAGCACGTTCGCACCCATGGCGACGGTGTGAAGGACGTCTGCTTCCTTGTCGACGATGCCGAGGCCGCATTCGCGGCGGCGGTGGCGCGGGGCGCCCTGCCGGAGCGGGAGCCGACCGTCGACACCGACGAGCTGGGCGCCATACACCAGGCCGCCATCCATACCTACGGCGAGACGGTGCACACGTTCCTCGATCGCTCGGCGTACACCGGCCCGTTCGCACCCCAGTTCGGTCCGCCCGTGCTCGCCACGCCCGTCGGAGAGCCGGTCGGCCTGACCCGGTTCGATCACATCGTCGGCAACGTCGAGCTGGGTCGCCTCGACCAGTGGGTCGACTACTACCGGGACGTCCTGGGCTTCGACCTGCTCGTCCACTTCGGCGACGACCAGATCTCGACCGAGTACTCGGCGCTGATGTCGACCGTCGTGTGGAACCACGACAAGGTCGTGCTGCCCATCAACGAGCCCGCCGAGGGCCGCCGCAAGAGCCAGATCGAGGAGTACCTCGACTACTACCGGTCGCCGGGGGTTCAGCACCTGGCCCTGCACACGCCCGACATCGTGCACGCCGTCGGCACCATGCGGGACCGGGGCGTGCGCTTCCTCGAGGTCCCGCCCGAGTACTACGACGACGCCCGGGCGCGCATGGGCGGGATCGACCTGCCCTGGGGCGACCTGGCCGAGCTGGGGATCATGGTCGACCGCGACGAGGAGGGCCACCTGCTGCAGATCTTCACCGAGACGATCTGCGACCGACCCACCGTCTTCTTCGAGATCATCCAGCGCGAGGGGGCGACCGGCTTCGGCGCCGGCAACTTCAAGGCGCTGTTCGAGGCCATCGAGCGGGCCCAGGCCGCCCGCGGCAACCTCTGACCGCAGCGTCGCGGCGGTGCGCCGGGCCCGGGAGTCAGTCGGGCTGGTCCGGCCCGGTGAGTCGCTGGACCACCACGATCGAGCCGTCCCCTTCGCCCAGCGTCAGCGGCTCGGCGGCGGAGTCCGGCGACGGGAAGCTGAACCCCAACCGCGATGCCTCGATGGCGGCGCGCGCGACGGTGGCCTCGAGGTGCTCGACGGCGGCTTCGTGGTCGAGGCCGTCGGTCGCCTGTTCCAGTCGCACACGAGCCTGCGCCATGAATGGTGCGAGCTCGGCGGGCAGCGGATCGGGGGGTGTCTCGGCCAGCGGGGGAGTCTCCTGGTTCGACGGGTTCATAGAGGCTATCGGCAGGATCGGCCACCTGCCCGCGGAGATGCAGTACGGCCCTGCGAGCAGGCGGGGTGGCGGCGGCCCTGTGGTAGCTTGCTCGTTCCGCCGGGCCGTTAGCTCAGTTGGCTAGAGCACTTGCATGACGCGCAAGGGGTCGGGGGTTCGAGTCCCTCACGGCCCACTGGATTCCCTGGTCAGGGCGGGTCGTGGCCGCGACCACCTCCGGTGGGCCTAGAGGATCCGCACGGGGACGGTGCGCGGGCCCCGGACCTGGCCCGCCGACCACGTGACCTCGGCAGGGTCGACGAGCTCGAACTCGGGATAGCGCTTCATCCACTCCTCGAGGGCGACGCGCAGCTCCATCCGTGCCAGGTTGGAACCGATGCACCGGTGGATGCCGAGGCCGAAGGCTGCGTGCCGGTTCTCCGCCCGGTCGATCTGGACCTTGTCGGCGTCGGGGAATTGCTCCGGGTCCCGGTTCGCGGCCGGGAACGGCAGGAGCAACCAATCGCCCTCCTTCATCTGGCGACCGCGGAAGTCATAGTCCGTGGCCACCAGTCGCGCCATCGTCACCGGTGCGTAGGCGCGCAGGAACTCCTCGACCGCGGTGGCCATCAGTTCAGGCTCGGCGGCCAGGCGCCGGCGGTCGGCGGGGTTCTGGGCGAGGTGCCAGAGCGACGCGCCGATGGCGGACCACGTCGTGTCGATGCCCGCGATCATGAGGAGCACCATCGTGCCCCGCACGTGGTCGGGATCGAGCTTGTTGCCGTCGAGCTCGGCGTCGAGCAGGAAGCTGGTGAGGTCGTCCTGCGGGTCGGCAAGGTGCTCGGCGATGCGGGCGTCGATGTAGGCGTCGAGCTCGCCCGCGTCGACGATCGCCTGGCGCTCCTCGGCGGACTGGTCGACGTCCTCGAGCACCATGCGGATGAAGCGACGGAACAGGTCGGCATCCTCCTGGGGGAAGCCGAGCATCCTGACGATCACCCGCAGCGGGATGTGTTGGGCGTAGTCGACGGCAGCGTCGATCTGCGCCTCACCGGCGGTGGCGTCCAGGAGCTCGACGCACAACTCACGCGTGAACGGTTCCAGCGCCTCGATCCGCTTGGGTGCGAACGCCGGGAGCAGCAGGCGCCGGGCCAGTGGGTGGAAGGGCGGGTCGGAGGTGATGGGTGGTGCCAGGCCGATGGGCGCCGGGAGATCGTCCGGGCCGGGCCGAATCTCGCTCACGACCACCGACCGCGACGTGAAGTGCTCGGTGTCGTATGCGACCGCCGCGACATCGTCGTGGCGCACCGGTAGCCAGGTGCCGCCGTACCGGTCGCTGTGCGCCACGGGACAGCTGGTGCGGAGCTCGTCCCAGATCGGGTAAGGATCGGCAACCCACTCCGGGTCGGTGTGATCGAAGTCGGTGGTCCAGTCGGACACGCGTGGACGTTGCGTCGCCATCAGTTCACTCCGATACCGAGATCGCGTACTCGGGACAGTTGGCCACCGCGTTGCGAGCCTTGTCCTCGAGGCCCTCGGGCACGACCCCGGCGTTCAGCTCGAACGCGTTGCCGAGATCGTCGACATCGAACAGCTCGGGCGCCAGCGCGTAGCAGCGGTTGTGGCCCTGGCACTTCTCGGGATCGACATGCACCCGCACTCGGCAGCTCCTCGGTTCCACCCACGTTACGGCCACGGGCGCCCGACGCACACCCGCCCGCGGCCCACCCTTGGCAGTCGCGGCGCCGGCGGTTCGCGCCTACGCTCCGGAGGGCTGCTCAAGGAGGGCGCGTCCTGATGGCCATCGAGGAACTGCGGTCGCTGTTCCTGTTCGCCGGGCTGAGCGATGAGCAGCTGCGACAGCTGGACGACGCAAGCACGATCGTGTCCTTCCAGGATGGCGATGTGCTCTTCCACGAGGGCGAGCCCGCCGACTTCTGGTGGGTGCTGCTCAACGGGCAGGTCGAGCTGCTCCGCCGGTCGGGCCACGAGGTTTCGGTCATCGCCGCGATGGAACGTCCGGGGCAGTGGGCCGGCGGCTTTCGGGCGTGGACCGACGCGGTGGGCTACCTCGCCACCGCACGCGCCTCGAGCCCCGGCCGCGTGCTGCGCGTGCCGGCGGAGGCGCTGGGGGAGTTCGTCCAGATCTGGTTCCCCTTCAGCCTCCATATGATCCAGGGCTTCTTCCAGACGGTGCGCATGATCGATGCGCTGTCGCGTCAGCGCGAGTCGCTCATCGCGCTCGGCACGCTGGCCGCCGGTCTTGCCCACGAGCTCAACAACCCCGCGTCGGCGGCGACGCGTGCGGTCGACGAGCTACAGGCGACGTGCGACCGCCTGCTGGGGTCCCTGGTGGACCTCGCCGAGGGGTCGATGTCGGCGGAACAGTTCCTCGCACTCGATGCGCTGCGCCGTGGGATCGACACGCCGCCGCCCGGCGCCGACCCCCTGGCGGTCGCCGACCGGGAGGAAGCGCTCGCCGACTGGCTCGACGCCCACGACGTCCCCCGCTCGTGGGAGATGGCGCCCACCCTGGCGTCGGCGGGAGTCGACGTGGCGTGGTGCGAGCAGGTCGCGCAACTGCTCGACGCCGACTCCCTCCCGGCCGGCCTGGAGTGGGCGGTGAGCGCGCTGTCGACGACGACGCTGGTGTCCGAGGTCAAGGAGGCAACGGGTCGCGTGTCGGACCTCGTGGGCACCGTGAAGTCGTACTCACAGCTCGACCGGGCATCGCTCCAGGACATCGACGTCACCGAGGGGATCGAGAGCACGCTGGTGGTTCTCGGCGAGAAGCTCCACGACGGCATCACGGTCGTCCGTGACTACGCCGACGACATACCGCGCATCGAGGCGATTCCCGGCGAGCTCAACCAGGTCTGGACGAACCTGATCGACAACGCCATCGATGCCATGGAGGGCAAGGGCACGCTTCGGGTGACGGCGCGCCCCGACGATGACCACGTCATCGTCGAGGTCGCCGACACCGGACCCGGTATGACGCCGGACGTGCAGGACCGGGCGTTCGAGCCGTTCTTCACGACGAAGGACGTGGGCAAGGGCACCGGGCTCGGGCTCGACATCTCGCGCCGCATCGTCGTGGACCGCCATCACGGCGAGATCCTGATCGCCTCGCAACCGGGCCAGACGGTGATGACGGTCAGGCTCCCGAGGGGTCGCAAGTGACCCGCCTACCGCCCGCAGTTGTCGGGCGCTTCAGCCGCCGGCGGGTGCCTGGAAAAGGCCGGTGACGTTGCCGTCGGCGTCCTTGACGGTTGCGATCAGCGTCCCGCCGCCGACGTCCTGGATCGCCTGGTCCGCCTCCGCGCCGGTGTCGAGGAGCGCGTCGAGGCTCTTGTTGATGTCGTCGACGTGCCAGTAGGCGATGGGGCCGGTCATGCCCTTGCCGTGGCCGTTGGGATCGAGGCCCACGTCGTGCCCGCCGACGCTGAAGGCGACGTAGTAGGGCTCGTCGATGTACGGCTCCACAGCGAAGATCTGGCTGTAGAGCTGCTTGGCCGCGGAGAGGTCCTTGACGGGGTACGTGATCGTCTTCATGCCTGACGCCATCGAAGGCTCCTTCGGGTCGTGTCCGTGTTACGTCGATCGGGTTCGGATCGTCAGTGGCATGACGGATCGCGAGGGAAGAAGGTGACGGTGCCCGAGCAGGATTGGTTGCTGGACCGATTCGAGGCCAACCGCGTGCATCTGCGGGCGGTGGCGTACCGGATGCTGGGGTCTCGAGCGGAGGCCGATGACGCCGTCCAGGAGGCGTGGCTCCGGCTCAGCCGGGCCGACGCGGACGAGATCGAGAACCTGGGCGGGTGGTTGACGACCGTTGTCGCCCGGGTGTCGCTGGACATGTTGCGTTCGCGCGGGTCCCGACGCGAGGACGCCGCCGGTGCCGACCTGGCCGACCGCAGCGGGAGCCCGGAGGCGGGCGGCGACCCCGCGGACGAGGCGCTGCTGGTCGATTCGGTCGGGTCGGCGCTCCTCGTGGTCCTCGACACGCTGCGCCCGGCCGAGCGGCTCGCCTTCGTGTTGCACGACATCTTCGCCGTGCCCTTCGACGAGATCGGTCCCATCATCGGCCGCTCCTCGACCGCGGCGAAGCAGCTCGCCAGCCGGGCTCGCCACAAGGTGCAGGGCACGGAGCCGGCGCCCGACGCCGATCCCGCCCGCCAGCGGGAGGTCGTCGGCGCGTTCCTGGCGGCCTCGCGCGCCGGCGACTTCGACGCGCTCGTGGCATTGCTCGATCCCGATGTCGTGCTCGAAGCCGACGCGGCGGCGGTCCGGATGGGTTCCCCCCCACAGGTCCGGGGCGCCGTGTCTGTGGCCGGAACCTTCTCTGGTCGAGCGCAGGCGGCACGGCCTGCGCTCATCGACGGCGTCGTCGGCGTCGTGTGGGCCGTCAAGGGGCGGCCCAAGGTCGCGTGGGACCTCACGATCAGCCGGGGGAAGATCGTGCACATCGACATGCTCGCCGCCAGCGACAGCCTCGACGACCTCGACCTCGCCGTACTCGACGACTGAGAGGCCGAGCGAATGGGTCCGCTCAGGCTCTGACCAACGGGCTCAGCGGCGGCCGCGCAGGCGAGCCTTGCGCAGTGCCTCCCGGACGGCTGCCAGCCCGACCGCGTCGACGTGCGCGGTCACGACCCGATGGGCGGCCTCCATCGCCTCGTCTGGAGTCTCGTAGCCCCCGAGCCACAGCCCGTCGGTGTAGCCGCACGCCTCGAAGGGGATGAACGCACCCCAACTGCTATCCCAGCCGGGGACGACGTGGGCGAACGAGTAGCCCGTGGCGTCGCTGCCCTCCCAGCCGTCCCGGAACGTCTTCCGGCTCCACGTCAGGCCCACATTACGAACGTACGTTCGTAATTGTGGCGGCTCAAGGCCGATATCGTGCGCGCCCGTGTGCGGTCGGTTCACCTCTTCATCCCCGCCCGACGTCGTCGCCGCGTACTTCGACGCCGCCATCCGGGAGACGTTGGCCGAGCCGTCGTGGAACGTGGCGCCCACCGACGGCGTGCACGCCGTGCTCGAGGCCGAGGACGAGCGGTGGCTGGACGTGCTGCGCTGGGGCCTGGTTCCCTGGTGGTCGAAGGACACCCGGGGTGCGGCGCGGATGATCAACGCCCGTGCGGAGACCCTCTCATCCAAGCCCGCCTACCGGGAGGCGTTCGAGAAGCGGCGTTGCATCGTCCCCGCCGACGGCTTCTACGAGTGGCGCGTCCTCGAAGACGGCAAGTCGAAGCAGCCCTACCTCATCCACCGCATCGACGGCGACCCAATGGCGTTCGCGGGCCTGGGGGCGATCTGGCGCACCCCTGACGACGGGCGGCTACGCACCTGCGCCATCGTCACCACCAGGGCCAACGACACCGTTGCGTCGCTCCATGACCGGATGCCGGTCATCCTGCCGCCGTCCGCCTGGGATGTGTGGCTCGATCCGGGCAATTGGGACATGACCACGCTGGCCCGCCTCCTCGTGCCGGCCCCGGCCGAGCTGCTGACCGCGTACCCGGTGTCAGACCTCGTGAACAGCGTGCGCAACAACGGGCCCGAGCTCATCGCCGAGGCCGCGCCGCTGCGCTCGACGCGCTGACCGTCGGGTGCGGCCTCGCATCGCCGTTGGGCTCGACGGCACCGGCCCCCAGGCGGGGGGAAATGTGCCCGGGGGCCGGTGACCTTCCGGCCTCGTACCCGGTGCACGCGGGGCCGATACCCGTACCCGACGCGGCACCGCCCCCCGACCGGCGGCCGAGGGGCTGGCGCGCAACAGCCCCCCGACGGGCAGGCCAAAGGAGCTGTCGCCCGTTCCTGTTACCCCGATGGTCGCGGCGCCAGACGTCCCGGCCGCTCGGTCATCGCCGCCAGCGTGACCACGAGCGACCGCCTTCATCGTCACCCTCGGCCTCGCCCTCGGCCTCGGCCTCGCGGCGCTGGCGGAGCTGCTCGACGATGAATGCGCTGTGCCGGTCGAGCGCCTCGACGAATTCGTCGGACGTGATGATGCCCTTTGCGACCAGCAGGTCCCGGAGGGCCAGCACGGCGGCGGTTGACGCAACGATGCCGCCTTCAGCCGGGTCGAGCGGGTCGTCGGCAGACACGCCCGATAGCTTGCCACCCCCCACGAGTCTCGACGACGTGAGCTGGCCGAATCCTCGTCCCGGCTGCCATGCGGGGCTCCCTTTGGTGATCAGGGGTCTCGAACCCACGTGTCGTCCCCTCCTACAGGCTCCGCCACGAGGTGAACCTCGAGGAGTTCGAGACCCAGGGCGCCTATCCGCGAGATCAAACCCTGGAGCCCGGCCTGATCGGGAACCCCACTACGCACCGTCGTGACGCCATGTTCGGCTGCGACGTGACATCCCGCGAAGGCGGCGGCCAACGTGTGACTGGCGGCGCCTTTGAACGAGAGTTCGTAAACCAGCTCAGCCACACGCAGCCCCCTGATGGTCGACGGGATGCAGCTACCGTGGCCGAGCCCCTGGTGAGGGATCACCACCCAAGCGTGGGTGAATCTGCCACCGGCGCCCGGCGGATCTGGCTTCCTGCCTCGAAGCTCCACGTCACCACGACCCAGCCTCGCGATCCTTCTCGGTGGCTACGCTGCCACGAACCAACGGGATCGCAGCCGGTCGGGCCGAAGGCGGGAGCTCGATGAGCGTTGAGGAGATGGTCGTGGCTCGGGCGAAGTTCGGGGTCCCGCGCGTCCCCAACGCCACGGTCCGTCGCGACGTCCTGGTCGGCCGGCTCGACGCCGCCGACTGTCCTCTCACCCTCGTCGTCGCTGCCCCCGGCTCGGGCAAGACTGCCCTGCTTGCGCAGTGGGTCGCTGCGGCTGACCGCCCGATCAGCTGGATGTCGTGCGACGCGACCGATGCCCAACCGCTCTGCTTCTGGCGGAGCGTCATCACCAGCGTCGCCCAAACATGCCACGACCTCGGCATTGCCGCGGCGGAGCTCGTCGACGAGCCCCGTACCGAACGGCTCGCCATCGGGCTGGCCAACGAGCTCAGTGCCCGAGATCAACGGTGTGTGATCGTCATCGACGACTTCCACCTGGCCCACCCGGAACCGGCGGTGATGGCTGCGTTCATTGCCGCCCTACCGCGATCGGTGCGGCTCGTGCTCGCGACTCGCTCGGACCCGCCATTCCCACTCGCACGCTTGCGGGTGCAGGGCAAGCTGCTGGAGCTTCGCCAGGCCGAGCTGGCACTCACTCCCGATGACGCGCGCCGGCTCCTGGCCGACCTGGGGGTCCGTCTCGGCGATAGCGAGCTCCGCCAACTCGTGGCGCTCACCGAGGGTTGGCCCGCCGGTGTTCACCTCGCTGGCCTGTGGGCGCGGGCACACGACGACCCGAGTGCCCTTCTGCGCACCATGGGGGCGACCGACCGGAGCCTCGTCGACTTCCTGATGACCGAGGTGATCGAGCTTCAGCCGCCGGACATCGTCGAGTTTCTGATGGTCAGCGCCGAGCTCGAGTGGTTCGATGCCGCGCTGTGCGACGAGGTCCGAGCCCGCAACGACAGCACCGCAATGTTGGCGAGGGTGCGGGCCGCCAACTTGTTCCTGGTCGAGCCGGTCGGGGAGGGGGCGAAGTACCGATATCAGCACCTGTTCGGCCAGTTCCTCCGCAGTCACCTGCGGGCCGTCGCGCCCGAACGGCTCCCCGCGATCCATCGCGCCGCAGCCGCCGCGAGCCTTGCGCGTCGTGATCCCATGGGTGCGGTGGGTCACAGCCTGCGGGCCCGCGATCCCGCTGCGGCGATGGCGCAGCTCCAGACCCATGTGACGAGCGCCTGGTCGATCGAGGATCCTGCACTTGCCAGTGCCACCACCCAGGCCTGGCTCGCCGAACACGACTACGCGGATGCGGAGCGGACGCCAGAGGGTGTCCTCGTGTGCGCGGCCGTGTTCGGCATGGTTGGCGATCTCGACGAGGCCGCATCGTGGCTGGGGTGGGTGGAGGCCCGCGAAGCAGACCTCGACGCGCTGGATCGGTTCCTGTTACACGGGGTCTGGGCCCACCACCTCGTCCAGGGCGGCGACCCCGAAGCCGCTCTGGAGCGAGCACGCCGGGCTCGCGCCGTGCTCCACGAGCACGACATCGACACCGTGTGGGCGGAGGCCCTGACGTTGGTGGCAGCGCAGGCACAGCTGTGGCTCGGTGACCTCGTGGGCGCGGAAGCAACGCTCGAGCCGGACCGCGGGCGCCCGGATCTTTCGCCCGTGATCCGGCGGGTCAGGCGGCCAGGATGTGCCTCGCTCATCGCGTTGCAGCGGGGCGAGCTGCTCGAGGCCGAAGCGTTGGCCAGCGCTGCGATCGCGGCCGCCGACGAGCTCGACCTGGACGAGGGCAACTACGGACGGGCCGAGCCAGAGTTCGCCCTCGCCCAGTTGGCGCTGGAGCGCAACCGCCTCGACGACGCGGACGGCCGCCTCGAGCAGGTCATGCGAATCGTCGAGGAGGGACGGCGCCCGCCGATCGAGCTGCTTGCCCACCTGCGCCGTGCGCAGGTCGCCTCGGCACGTGGGGATCACGAGGCCGCGGCCGAATGCATCGATCGAGCACGAGTCGCCATCCCCCACGCCACGTCTCCCGTCAACGCCTGGATCGACCGCGCCGAGCTCCGCCTGGCCCTCGAGCGCCATGACCGAGCCACCGCCGAGCGGGTCCAACCACGCCTTCCGCCGTCTCCGGAGGCGGCGCTGCTCACCGCCCGGCTGGGCCTGCTGGCCGACGACTCGTCTGCCGCGCTCAGCGTCCTCGAAAGCACCGGCAACGGGGCTTCGACCCGACGCCTGAAGGTCGAGCAGAGACTCCTCACGGCAATCGCTCTGGCTCAGTCTGATCCTCCACGGGCGCACGAGGCTCTCGACGGCGCACTCACGCTGGCCGAGCCGGTCGGCCTCCACCGCACCGTCCTGGTCGAGGGACCCGTTCTCTGGAAGCTCCTCGAAGCCCACCCGGCCCACGACCGCATCGCCGACTACATCGCCGGCATCCTCGAGAACACGCATCGCGTCGGGCCTCCGCCCACGACCGCACGCCAAGCGGGCCTCGTCGACCCGCTCAGCGAGCGCGAGCGCACGGTCCTGCGTCTCCTCGCCAGCCGGCTCACGTGCAGCGAGATCGCCCGGGAGCTGTACCTGTCCGTGAACACGGTGCGGTCCCACGTGAAGGCCATCTACCGCAAGCTCGGAGTCAATGCGCGGGTCGACGCCGTCAACCGGGGTCACGCTCTCGGCATTGCCTGAGGGCTCTACACCGGCACTGCGCGGACAACGTTGCAATGCGCGGTTCCAGCGCCGATCGGCGAGGGGTGGCCGGGCTGTCGCATGCGTCGCGCACAGGGGGGAGTCCGCCGTCTCCCGAGACGCTTGCCGACAGCCCGGCACGTACCGAGGCAACTACTGACCCGGGTGATGGTGCATCACCCGCCACTGGGTGAACGGTGACGGACGGCCGACGGAGGTCCTCGGGAGGACGGCTCCAACTGCGGACCGAGGGGGCCAAATTCCGTGCTGGTTACCCACATGCGGGACGGCGAATCACCCCCCGGTAGGTGAGGCGTAGTCACCTGGGACGGGCCTCCAATGCTGAAGGAGCGAGGGAGATACCCCCCGGTAACTCCGCTCGACCAGCCGATCCACCAGGAGCATCGCCGTGAACGTCCTCGCGTACGTGATCGCTCGCCGAAAGAGGATCGCCGAACGACAGCTGGAGGCGGACAAGCAGAAGCAGGCTGCATTTCACAGCCACGGCAAGGACGGTGCCGTCACGAGTCGCGGGACCCCGGCCGTCGATGTCGCCAAGTTGGCCGAGCTGCACGAACGGGGCCTCCTGACCGACGAGGAGTACGTGCGCCAGCGGATGCGGGCGCTCTCCTGAGTCCGACGGGCGGCACCACAGCCCGGCGGGTGAAGGACAGAGGCGGCGCCGGCTCCGGGTCGGCGCCACCTCGCCCACCGCGCGGCAGCGGGCTGGGCGCATCCGACGTGGACGCAGGCGTCGGGGAGATCCTCGCGGGACCGCCGAGCGCCCGGTGCCCGAACCCTCGAGGACGGCCTGGTCCAGCGGCTCGAGGGCGTTGCGCTACCTTGTCGCGGCGTCCTCGACATCGTCGTCGCGGCTCGTGAGGTGGGCAGCGTGCTGCAGCGGATCGACATGGTGGCGATGTATGTGCGCGACTGGCCGTCCGCGCTCGTCTGGTATCGGGACAAGCTCGGCTTCGTGAGCGCGTACGTCGAGGACGACCATCGCTTCGCCGTGCTGGCGTTGTCGGGCGGAGGCCCCGTCGTCCACCTCGTCGGCGACGAGACCCGCCGGCCCGGTCATCGGAACCGCTGTGTTCCGAACATCGCGGTCGACGACTTCGACGCCACGCTCGCGGACCTGGGGGCGCGAGGCGTGCAGATCCTCGATGTGGTCGACGACTCGGACGACGGCTACCGGCTCGCCCGCCTTGCCGACCTCGAGGGCAACGAGCTCAACATCTACACCACGGTGGCGAGGAACACGGCCCCGCCGCCGTAGCCTGCGGCGATGAGCCTGACGGAGCAGGACATCGACTTCCTGACCAACCACCACTCGGCGGCGATGATCACCGTGGGGCGTGGCGGCACGCCGAAGGTGGCACGGGTCGGCGTGGCGCTCGTGGACGGCAAGCTCTGGAGCAGCGGCACGGCCGACCGCGTCCGAACGGGCCGGTTGCGCCGGGACCCCCGCTGCACCCTGTACGTCCACGACCCCGGCTACGCCTGGCTGGCACTCGAGACCACGGTGACGATCCTCGACGGCCCGGATGCCGCGCAGCTCAACCTGCGGCTGTTCCGCGTGATGCAGGACCAGCCGACGGGGTCGTTGAGCTGGTTCGGCGGCGAGCTTTCCGAGGAAGACTTCCTCCGAGCGATGGTCGACGAGGGGCGGCTCATCTACGAGTTCGAGGTGCACCACACCTACGGGATGCACTGACGACCGGCATGGGCGACGACGTGACCGCGCAGCAGTCGCTCGCTGCGGGAGCGGCCGCGCTGGCGGCCGGGCGTTGGGAGGATGCCCGCACGTCGTTCGAGGACGTCGTCGCCACCCGAGAGACGGGGGAGGGCCACTTCGGGCTGGCGGCGGCGTTGTGGTGGCTCGGCGAGAACCACCGCAGCGTCGCCCATTGCACCCGGGCCTACTCGCTGTTCCGGCGGTCGGGCGAGAGCGTCGGCGCGGTGCAGTGCGCACTCTGGCTGGGCATCGTCTACAAGGCCAACTTCGCCAACTTCGCGGCGGCCAACGGGTGGATCTCCCGGGCGGACCGGCTGCTGGAGTCGCTCGATCAAGGTTCACTCCACGCCCAGAGCTGGGTGGCGCGCGCGTACCGGATGGCGGACCTCCGAGCGGCGGAGGAGCTGACCGGCCGGGCGCTGACGGTCGCCCGCGCCGCCGACGATGTCGACGTCGAACTGACGGCGCTGTCGCAGCTCGGCCTGATCCGCGTGGGCCAGGGAGAGACGGCTGCGGGCTTCGCGATGATCGACGAGGCGATGGCGGCGGCGTTGGGCGGCGAGCGCTCGACGCTCGACACGGTCGTCTACACGTGCTGCGACATGCTCAACGCCTGCGAGCTGGCCGGCGACGTCGAGCGGGCCGCCCAGTGGTGCGCGGTCGCCGACGACTTCGTACAGACCTACGGCTGCCCGTTCCTGTACGCGGAGTGCCGCATCTATTACGGCAGCGTCCTCACCGCCAAGGGTCGGTGGGACGACGCCGAGCAGGAACTGTCGGTGGGCCTGCGAATCACCGAGCGGGCCTGCCCCGCACTCCACGCCCGAGCGCTGAGCCGCCTGGCGGGACTGCGGGTGCGCCAGGGGCGCCTCGAAGAGGCCCAGCAACTCCTCGATCGGGTCGGCCACGGGGTCGACGCCGAAGCCGAGGCATCGCTGTGGCGCGCCACGCTGCTGCTGGCACGCGGCGACGCCCCAGCGGCGAGCCGCGCCCTTGCGCAGCGGCTGCACGACCTGGCCGACCACCGCCTGCACTTGGCTGGAGCACTCGACCTCCGAGTCGATGCCCACATCACCGCCGGCGATCACGACGCCGCCGACGCCGCCGCCGAGCGACTGAGCGAGATCGCGTCCAGCGTCGACGACGAGCAGCTGGGGGCGATGGCAGCGGCGGCGCGGGGCCGGGTGGCGATCGCCCGCGGTGACCTCGTCGGCGCCGCCGGCGACCTCCGGGTGGCGCTGCGGGCGTGGTCGGCCCTGGACCGTCCGTTCGAGGTGGCACGCACGCGCTTCGAGTTGGCCCGTGCCCTCGCCGCCCGCGAACCCGACGCCGCCGTCGACGAGGCCCGCCGCGCGCTCACCGCCTTCGCAGAGCTGGGGGCATCGGTGGACGCCGATCGGGCGGCGGCGTTCCTGCGCTCGGCCGGGATCGTTCCCCGGGTCGGACCCAAGGGGGTCGGCGTGCTCACGGCCCGGGAGCGGGAGGTGCTGCGACTGGTGGGTGCCGGCCTGTCGAACCCCGAGATCGCGCAGCGGCTGCACGTGAGTCGCAAGACCGCGTCACATCACGTCAGCAGCATCCTGGCCAAGCTGAACCTGCGCAACCGTGCCGAGGCTGCGGCGCAGGCGGTCGCGATCCTCGGTCCGACCGGCGATCTCTAAAAAGCCGAGTGGATAGGCCCGCAGGTGGGCGCAAACAATCCGGGATATTGCAGAGTGAGCCCAGCCACACAGCTCGGCCCCCCGACAACGCTGACCACGGTAAGCCCAGACGACGTGCCTATCCGCTCGGCCTCTGAGTGGAGCATCGTCCAAATGGGGCATCTGCCCGATGCTCCGCCGGTCGCACGGTTGCACTATCGGGTCATGAGCTCCATCGAGTCGTCCGAGACCTTCCAGATCCCCCTCGAGGCCGCCGAGGCCTACGAGGAGGCGTTCGTGCCGGCCTTCTTCTCCCAGTGGGCGCCCGTCCTGTGCGACGCCGCGGGTGTCACCGCTGGGCAGAATGTCCTCGACGTCGCCTGTGGAACCGGCATCGTGGCGCGGACGGCCGCCGACCTCGTCGGAGCTCCCAACGTGGTGGGCGTCGACCTCAACGAGGCGATGCTGACCGTCGCCCGCCGGGTGCGGCCGGACATCGACTGGCGGCAGGGTGATGCGGGCGCGCTCCCACTCCCGGACCTCGCCTTCGACGCGGTGCTCTGCCAGATGGCGCTGATGTTCTTCCCCGAGCGCGCGACGGCGCTGCGGGAGATGGGCCGCGTGGCCACCGCCGGAGGGACGGTCGCGGTCCTGGTCCCCAGCGCCCTCGACGTCCAGCCTGCGTACGGCCCACTGGTCGACATGGCCGCACGCCACGCCGGTGGGCAGGCGCGCTCGCTGCTCAGCACCTACTTCGCCTGCGGCGACCTCGACGAGCTTCGCAGCCTGTTCGCATCCACCGGGCTGCGGGTGACGGCCACACGCGGGCATTCCGGCAAGGCCAGGTTTCCGTCCGTCGATGCGCTCGTGGCCACGGAGGTCGAGAGCACCCCGCTGCGGGAGCGCATCAGCGACGACGTCTATGACCGCATCCGCCGGGATGCCCACGAGGTGCTCGCCCCGTTCACGGCCGCTGACGGCACCTTGGAGGCGCCGTTCGAGTGCCACGTCGTGTCCGCCAACCGGCCGTGATCACGCGGGCCCTGGACCGATGAGATCCCAGCGGTTGCCGGACACGTCGAGGAACACGGCGACCCGGCCGTAGGGCTCGGTGCGCGGCGCGGACAGGAACTCCACGCCGCGGGACCGCATCCCCTCGTACGACGCGTCGACGTCGTCGACACGGAGGAAGTAGCCGACGCGCCCGGCCACCTGCCTGCCGACGGTCGTCGCCTGGTCGGTGCCGTCGGCCCGGGCGAGCAGGATGCCCGTCTCGGCACCCGGTGGCCGCACGACGACCCAGCGCTTGGGGCGCACCGTCGTTCGTCAACGACGGTGTGTCCTCGACGAGCTCGAAGCCGAGCCCATCGACGAAGAAGGCGATGGCGGGGTCGTAGTCGGCAACCAGGACGGTGACCAGTGCGAGGCGGGACACGAGGGGAACCTTGCCGCAACGGACAGTCAAGCGAGCAGGGCGCCCGCCTCGGCGAGCAGTTCCGCCTGGCGCATCCAGTCACCGGCGGCGAGGGTTACGACGACCCGCTCGGCGCCGGCGTCGCCGTACCCGGCGATGCGCGCCGCCACCTCGGCCGGGCCGCCGAGCGTCAGCGTGCCGGGGACGGCGTCGGCGGGCATGCCGAACATGCCGTCGGGATCGGTCAGTGCCCGGACCAGTCCGTCGCGGTCCGGCAACGCCGGGTCACCGGTCAGGGCCGCGACCATGCTGGCGGTGACGGATGGCGTGGGTCGTCCCCGGGCGGCGGCGAGCTCCGCCAGCCGTGACCGGCCCTCGGCCATGGCGGCAGGGGAGACGGGGAGCACGAACCAGCCGTCGCCGTGCTCGGCGGTGCGGGCCATGGCCGCCTCGGACATCCCGCCGACCAGGATGGGTGGCACGGTGGCTGCGGGCGCCAGCCGGATGGGTGGGGAGTCCGCCGCGCCATCCAGCCGGGTGGGCAGGCCGGCCACGAGGCCCGGCAGGACACGAAGGGCCGCATCGGTCCGGCGACCGCGCTCGCGTCGGGGCACCCCGGCCGCGACCCAGGAGCGATCGTGGCGGTCGCCGCCCGCGCCGACCCCGAGGATGAGCCGGTCGTGCGACACGTTCTGGAGCGCCGCCACCTGCTTCGCCACCCAGACGACGGGGCGCAGCGGCAGGATGACGACGCCGAGCCCGAGCCGGATCCGCGTGGTGGCCCCGGCCGCGGCGGCGAGCGAGACCACGCTTTCGACGAACGGTGCGCCCGTGCCGGCGACCAGCTGGTCGACCACCCATGCGGACTCCAGGCCCAGGTCCTCGGCATGTCGGGCGGAGGTGACCATGTCGCCCGGCTGGTCCTTGGGCCCGCTCATACTGGGCAGGAAGACACCGATATCCGGGGCTGGTGTCGCAGGCATGCGACCAGTGTGCCGGCGGCGGCCCGGAGCCCGACACGGTGGTGACCGTGTCACCGTTCACGGACGGGCGGTGGCGGTGAGGGATGCCGGAGCGTCGCCGGCGGACGAGGTTCCAGAGGTAGGCGAGCGGGTTCGTCGGACTAGTGGTCCACTAGGCGGCTGCGAAGCCGGTGACCCGAAGCTCGGACGCCGACTTGGGCGCCTGCTCGGGCGGTTTGCCACAGTCGGGGACCGGGACGATCCGCGCGACCTCCACCGTGGCCTCGAACGTCAGGCGTCGGCCGTCGGGGGCCTCGGCGTCGAGGCGGACCAGGGACCGCCCTCCGGCCGATTCCACCACCTCGCCCCGGCGCCGGTGGTCGAGCCACGACCAGCCGATGGACCGCAGGGCCTCGCGCTCCGCCGCCTGGACCTCGGGACCGTCGATGCCCGTGCAGCCGCGGTAGAGGCGAGCGGCTTTGTCGACATGGAGCGTGCGCTCGGAGACGCCGACGAGTCGATCGATGTCGAGGTAGGCCCACATCGTGCCCTCGGGCAGCAGGAGGGCGGTGGGCGCGAAGCGGTGGCCGCCGGTGTGGCTGGTCCGCCACAGGCGGACCCCCGCGCCGAGCCCCGGCAGCGCCGACGCCAGGCGGGTGCCGAGCGTGCCGCAGCAGGCGTCGCGCCGGCCGTGGGTGCAGACCAGCACGTGGCGGCCCACTCCGGCGCCGTGCGACCCGACGGCGGCTCCGGGCTGGGCGAGGGCCGGACCCGCGTCATCCCCGCCGCTGGCGGCTATGGCGGTGACGGCCTCGCCCAGCAGGCTGGGGGCGGCGCTCCAGCCCCGGCCGCGGTAGCGGTCGAACGCGCCCGGCGGGCTCGTGAACGCCATGAGCCGCCGTCGGTGGGGATCGCTGCGATCGTCGGGCACGAGTCCCTGGAGCCGCATGTTGGCCGCGCCGAGCGCCTCCGCGGCCCCGGCAAGCGCCGCGTGCTCGGTGATGTCCCGGGGCCACGGCAGCGGGACCTCCGCCAGCACGATGCCGCGATAGCTGCCGGCGGAGCCCACCGGATCGAGGTCCTCGGAGCGGGCGAAGCTGGAGCAGCGAAGCGCGGCGGCACCGCCAGCGGGCGGGGGTTGAGCGGGGTCGTCGCGCATCCGGTCAAGGATCGCCGCGCGTCGCCTCCGCGTGCGAACCCGACCGCACACCCGTCGCGGACGGGTCGTCCTCGGTTGCGTCGGGCTGCCGCCCGTCGCCCGATGCCGGAACGGTGGCTGGCCACAGGCGGCGAGCCGTCGCCTCGGCAACCCGGCCACGCCAGTGCATCGCACGCCACACCCCGCGATAGCCGGGGAGGATCCCGAGCGTGACCAACAGGTGCCCGACGACGAGACCGGTCAGCACGTAGGTCGAGCCCCGGTGCACCCGCACCATGGTGGCGAACGTCTGCCCGCCGGACAGGGTGGTGAGGAACACGCCGCTGACGATCACGGTGCCGAGCGCCCCGACCAGTGCGACGTTGAGCAGCCGCTGGCCGGGATCGAAGTGGCCTCGGTGCCGGCCGAACCGACCGGTCAGCACGCCCCGCGGCCAGTGCCAGAACCACGCACCATCGCCCCGGTTGACGCGCAGGGTCTCGCGCAGGAACGTGAGCGTCCCCCGAATGCCAAGGATCGGTCCGCCGACCGCGACGCCCAGCAGCACCCAGCCCGCCGTGCGGTGGACTTCGGTGTCGGGCGTGTCCAGCACGTCCGCCAGCAGGGTCGGCTCGCCCTCGTGCCCCGTCCGCAGCCACCAGCCGGTGGCCAGGAGGACGAACGTCACCAGGTACAGGAGGGTGTGCAGCCAGCGGGTGGCCCGGTTGTTCCTGACGACCGGGCCACCCGCGGGGGCATCAGTAGTCGTAGGGACCGCCGTCCGACTCCGTGGTGTTGGTGTCACCGCCGCCTGCGCCCTCGCCGACCATCACGGTGACCTCGTCGCTGGCGTCGGTGAGGCTGTGGTCGGCGTTGGCGATGAACGCCTCGATGGTGTGCTCGCCCGGTGCGAGGTCGCGATCGACCGTCCAGGGCTCGTCCGCGCTGTAGACGATGTCGTACTCGCCGTCGGACTCGTTGCCGTCGTAGTAGAGGTGAACGTGGTGCAGCCCGGTGTCGGGCTCGCCGATGTCGACGCTGGGGTCGACCTCCACCTGGAACCCGGACTCGACGGTGGCGCCGTCGGTGGGGTCGGCGATCGAGATCGTCAGGTCGCCGTCGCCTCCTCCGCCTCCAGAGTCGCTGCCGTTGCCGGACTCGGCGCCGGGATCGCCGGCGACGGTCTCGTCATCGTCGTCACCACTGCAGGCCGCCGCGAGCAGGGCCAACGCCGCCAACACCGCTCCCAGGACGACGAACCGGCGCCGTGGACGGCGCCCACTCGCCGCAGTCGTGACGGGTGGGCTCGTTCGGGACGAAGAGATGATTGCCATGCTTCGACTACGTGCCCGAACGTCGCGCGGATTTCTCGCCGGGGTTGCCCCACGGGACGGGATTGGCTGTGCTGGCGGGGTGGCGCGAGATCCTCTGGCACTCCGGCGGAGTACAGAAGGCGTGTGGGAGGTGTCCGACGAGGCTCTCTTCGCGGGCTACGCCTCCGGTGATCCCGAGGCGGCGGCCCATTTCGTCGACCGCTTCCAGCGCCGCGTCTACGGACTGGCGCTCGCCATCGTGCGCGTCCCGGTCGACGCCGAGGAGGTGGCCCAGGAGGCGTTCGTGCGGGCGTGGCGGTTCGCGGCCAGCTTCGACGCCCGCCGGGGGTCGGTGGCCGCCTGGCTGCTCGGCATCACCCGCAACGTGGCGCTCGACAGCGTGCGAGGTCGCGGCCGGCGTCCGGAACCGGTGGCCGACCCCGCCCCGGAGCTCATCGTCGACCCGCTCGACGTCGCCGGCGCCATCGAGCGGCGGGCCGACGCCCGGCGGGTGGCCGACCTGATGCGGTCACTGCCGGACTCGCAGCGCCGGGCGCTGGTGGCGGTGACGCTCTGGGGGTTGAGCACCCGCGAGGTCAGCGAGATGGCGGGGATCCCGCAGGGCACGGTCAAGACCCGGGTGCGCCTGGCGCTGCGCAAGCTGCGCGACGAGATGGGAGCGCCGATCCCGTGACGCCGCTGCGATGCTCCCAGCTGCGCGACATGGCACCCGAGGTCGCGCTGGGCCTGGTCACCGGGGAGGAGCGTGCAGTCGTGCTGGCGCACCTCGAGGGCTGCGCCGCCTGTCGTGCCGAGGTGGCCTCGCTCGCGGGCGTCGCCGACGAGCTGCTGCTCATTGGCCCCGAGGCCCCACCGCCGGAGGGCTTCGATCGCCGCGTGCTGGCCCGCCTCACCGAGGTGCGGGCGGCGGAAGCGCCATCATCCACCCGCCGTGAGGGCCCCGCCCACCTGCGTCGCGGCGCACGCCGACGCCGCCCCGACCGTCGCCGGTTCGCGGTGGGCGCCACGCTGTCCGCCGCGGCCGCCGCCGTCGTGCTGGTGGCCGCGGTCGTCGCGATCCGCGACGACCCGGCGGCGCCGACCGAGGACCGGGCCGAGATGGCGACCGGCGTGGGCGAGGTCGTCGGCACCGCCACGGTGCGGAGCGGCGATCCGGCCACGGTGGCGGTCGACGTGCCCGGCTGGGAGGAGGCCGTGCCGGCAGGCGCGACCTACTGGTTGGCCGTGGAGATGGACGACGGCTCCCGGACCATGACCCACATCGGCACCGATGCGACGTGGTGGAAGGTCTCGCTGGAGGGCGACGCCGACGAGGTGGCGAGCGTTTCGGTGCTCGACGGCGACGGCTGGGTCTGGTGCTCGGCCGAGTTCTCCGCCTGAGGGTGCGACCCAAGCGGCCTCGGCTTCGGTAATCTCTCGCCACCGCGCCAGCCTGGGATGGGCGCGGCGCCCGGCCGGGAGAAGGGCACAGAGCTAGATGCATCCGGACTTGCCGCAGGAGCAGGCCTATTTCGATCGCGCGCTCGCGTTGCGCGACCGGCAGCACGCCGTGCTCGAGCGGTCGCCGAACTTGTCGGCCCATCCCAAGGCGGTGCTCGAGCTGCGCCGGCGGGTCAGCGGGCTCGGCGTGGTAGATCCCGACGAGGCGGTGGCATTCGGGCGGATCGAGGCCGGGGGCCAGCGCTGGTACATCGGCAAGGGCGCAATCTGGGACGACGACAACGACCTCGTGGTCGTCAACTGGCAGGCCCCGATCGCGGCGCCGTTCTACACCGCGTCGCCCCACGATCCCGAGGGCCTCGACGCGCGGCGCGTGTACCGCTGCCAGGGCAACCAGATCCAGGCGATCGAGGAGATCGTGTTCCGCGACCTGGCCGAGGCGATCGCCGCGGGCCGTGAGCCCGGGCCGGTCCTCTCGGACGCCCTGCTCGAATCGCTCGGGCGTGACCGGTCCGGCGAGCTGGCCGAGATCGTCGCCACGATCCAGGCCGCCCAGTACGACGTGATCAGCCGCGACGTCGACCAGTTGCTGGTCGTACAGGGCGGGCCGGGAACCGGCAAGACGGTGGTCGGGCTCCATCGCGTGTCGTGGCTGCTGTTCAACCTCCGCGACCGGCTGGAGCCCAACGACGTCCTCATCGTGGGCCCGAACCCGGCCTTCGTCCGCTACATCTCCGCCGTCCTGCCTTCCCTGGGCGACGAGGCGGTGGTGCAGCTGCCGCTGTCGGCGCTCGGGCCCCGGGTCCGCGTCGGCAGCGTGGACCCTCCGGCCGTCCGCCGCCTGAAGGGTGACAGGCGCATGCTGCGGTTGCTGGAGCGGGGGCTGCGCAACCGGCAGCGCGTCACGACCGACGACGTCGAGCTGCGGGTAGGCGGGCGGCAGGTGTCGCTCAATGGGCGACGGATCGCAACCCGGGCCCGCCAGCTCCTGGGGCGCCCCCACAACGAGGCCCACCGCGAGCTGCGGGCATTCCTGATCGACGAGGCGCGCCGCCAGCTGACCCGAGCGGGTGTGCGCGACCTCGGCGCGTTCGATATCAGCGGCCGGGGAGAGTCCGGCCGGGAGATCGACAACTACCTCGAGCGGGTGTGGCCGCAGCTCACCCCCCAGTCGTTCCTCGTCGAGCTGCTGTCGAGCCGCCAGCAGCTCGTCACGGCTGCGCTCGGCACCTTGCGCGACACCGAGATCGACCTCCTAGCGCTGCCGTCGGGGACCCGCGTCGGCACCTGGCAATGGTCCGTGGACGACATCCCGCTGCTCGATGCCGCCGACGCGTTGCTCAACGGGCGGCCGCCCGGCTACGAGCACATCGTCGTCGACGAGGCGCAGGACCTGTCGCCCCTGCAGCTCGACTCGATCCGGCGCCGGTCGCGCTCGGGCTCCATGACCGTCCTCGGCGACCTGGCGCAGGCGACCAGCCCCTGGGCTCACGAGTCGTGGGACGAGGTCGTCGAGCAACTTCGCCACAACGGAGTATCGAACGAGACGGTCGAGCTCGAGCTGGGTTACCGCCTGCCGGCCGAGGTCCACGAGGTGGCCATGCGCCTGCTGCCGGAGGTGGCACCCACCCTCCAGAGCCCGCGGGCGGTGCGACGGACAGGCCACGACGTGATGGTGACCACGACGGCCGCATCGGAGTTGGCGGCCGTCACGGTGGCGACGATCCGCGACCTGCTGGGCTCCGGCCTCATCGGGGTGGTCTGCCCCGCGGTCGTGCGCGCCGAGCTGGCCCACAGCCTCGATGTCGACGGGTTGGCATGGTCGCCCGAGCTCCGGGCGGCAACGTCGCCGGTGGTGGTGTTGGGCGCCGACGAGGTCAAGGGCCTGGAGTTCGATTGCGTGGTGGTGGTCGAACCGGCGCAGATCGTCGCCGAGGCGGAGCACGGGCTGCGATCGCTGTTCGTCGCCCTCACCCGCTGCACGAGCCGGCTGGCGATCGTGCACGCGATGCCGCTGCCCGAGGTGCTGGGCCTCGCTGCGGACCGACGCGACGCCCCGGCCCCCGAAGCCGATGGGGAGCACGCGGGCGACGGCGTTGTCGTGGACCTGGCGGGTCGCGCCGATGACGGATCGACCGCCGCCGTGGTGAACCTCCAGGTCGTCGACGACGACGAGCCCAGCGGGGCAGTGGTGGTCGACCTCGCGCAGGCTCTCGGCCAGGCGGCCGCCATCGGCGCGGAGGAGGGCAACATCCTCGATCCCATCGATGCCGCCATTGCCAGGGACGCGTTCGACGGGCTCGAGCGCCAGATTGCGCAGGCGATCGCTGCCACGGTCGCCGAGCGGATCATCGCCACCATCCGTCCCGAGCTGCTGGGGGCCGTCGCCGACGAGCTCGCGCTGCTGCTCCGCCGCAACGGCGAGGACCGGCGCGGCTAGCGTCGTTCCCAGGGAGCGTCCCGGAGGGCTGCAACCGCTCCCTGGTGGTGGGTGCGGGGAGCAAGGATGCGTCTGGGCGACAACCGAGGGACAGCGAGGTTCCGAGAGGAGCTCGAGTCCTGGCTCGACGAGCACCCGCCGCCGGGAGCGCGGGCGATCGATCCCTCCCTCTCGAGTGGGCACCTGCCCGACTGGGCCCGGGAGTGGCAGCGCACCCTGTTCGACGCCGGATGGCTGATGCCCCGCTGGCCGGCGGGGCTGGGGGGCCGGAGCGCCGGGCCGGTGGAGCACATGATCTACCTGGAGGAGATGTCGCGCCGGCAGGTACCCCGGTCGCTCAACCCGCAGGGGCTGGACGTCTGCGCGCCGGTGATGGTCGAACACGGGACCGACGAGCAGCGGGAGTGGTGGACGCTGCCCACCCTGTGGGGCGACATCACCTGGTGCCTGGCCGTGAGCCACGAGGGCGTCCTCCCGGGCGAGGCGATCCGCCCCGGATTCCAGCTCACCCAACGCGACCGCGAGCTCGTGGTGAGCGGCAGGGAACCGGCGCCGCCGGGCGCCCAGCACGCCGACTGGTGCCTGTGCGCGGCGCAGGTCGTCGGCCGGATCCGGGGCGGCCCCGAGGACCTGGCCGTGCTGGTGGTGGACCTTCGGGCCACGGGAGTCGTGCGCCCGCTCCGGCCCGAGGTGACCGATGCCGCGCACGATCCCGACGAGCTCATCTTCGACGAGGTGGTGCTGGGTGCCGACGCCGTCGTCAACGCCGCCGGCGGGTCGGCCGTCGTGGAGGCGGCGCGGGCCCACGAACGCACCGCGCGCTGGACCGCCCGCCTGCTCGACGCGCAGCGGGCGGTCGAGGCCCTGGTCACCGCTAGCCAGGCGCGGGGCCTGGCCAAGGACCCCGTGTTCCGCGACACGATGGCGGCGCTGCGCGTCGACTGCGACAGCGCCAGGGCCCTCGCGTACCGGGCGTTCGCCAAGGAGGCGTCGGGCCGCCCGGCGCCCGAGCTGGCGATGCTGCCGCTCATGACCCAGGAGCTGTGCCAGAAGGTGTACCTCGCCGGCACCGAGGCGCTGGGGAGCGACGGCCTCGATCTCGCTCAGGGCGGGCCCTTCCCCTGGCCGAGCGGCGCGTGGCCGGCACAGTGGCTGGCGGCGCTCGCGGAGACCGCCACGGTCAATGCCCTCACCGAGCAGGAACGGGTCGCGGCGCGCGTCCTGGGCCTGCCGCCGGGCCGATAGGTCACAGCCTCGAACTTGCGGCGGTTGGGGTGGTCGTGACCTCTCCAACCACGACAAGTTCGGGTGATCTAGAGGCCGAGCACCGCGGCCAGCCCGGCGCTGGCCGGCTGGCGCTTCGGCGCCCGGAACAGTTCGTCGGCGACCACGCGGTGGTGGTCCGCCGACGACCCGAGCAGCAGCTCGCCCGACTGCGCGCGCCGCACCCAGAGCTGGGCGTCCGCGCGTCGCGGCCCTCGGCCGTGGATCTCGAGGCTTCGGGCGACGATCAGCCGCTGGCACGCGCCAGCGGCCGCCTTGGCCTGGGAGGCGGTGACGGTCGCACGCTCGTGACGCTCGGCGACGGCGGCCGTGGCCTGGTAGACGATGGCCCGGGTTCGCTCGAGCGCCCCGGCCATCTCGGCCAGGCTGTGCCTGACGGCTTGCGGCGGTGTCCGCACCGGAGGGGGAGCGGCGACGACGGGCGGGTCGCCGTTCCGGCTGGCGTTCCGCTCGCCACCCTCGCCTCCATTGGATCCGTTGGCGCCGGCCGAGGCGTCACCGTTGGCCTTACCGTTCGCGGGCTCGGCGCCCAACGAGCGCACCGGAAGCTCGAGTGCGGCCTCGAGTGCCGACTGGAACAGCGCGCCGCACACGCCGGTGGTGTCGAGCGCCATCCCCACCGTTGCCTCGGCGACCGTGGCCGCAACCGCCGGCGTGGCGTCGACCGTGACATCGGGGTCGCCGAGCATGCGGGCATCGGGAACCCACACGCCGTCGAGCTCGAGGTTGCCGAGGGACCGTGTGCCGTCGACGCTGTCGACCCGGGCGAAGGTCACGTCCGCCGCCGGCACCACGAACAGGCCGAGCATCCCCGAGGCGCGGCGCGCGGCGACGACGATCTCGTCGACCTCGGCGCAGCACAGCACCTGCCGCTTGTGGCCGCTCAGCACCCAGCCGTCGCCGTCGCGGGTGGCGGTGGCGCCGATGCTGAAGGGATCCCAGCGCCCGCCTTCGTAGAGGGCGAGGGTGCCGTTGAGCTGACCGGCGGCCACCCCCGACAGGTATCGGCTCACCTGGCCCAAGGACCCGGCCTCCCGCACGGCCGGGACGAACTGCGTCATCGTGGCCAGGAAGGGACCCGGAGCCGCCGCCCGGCCCAGCTCCTCGAGCACCACCGCCAGCTCCACGAAACCCCGACCGAGGCCGCCGAAGTCGACGTCGACGGTGAGCGCCGGCCAGCCCAGCCAGCTGAGCTGGCTGCGGAAGCCCTCGGCTTCAGCGCCGCTGACGGCTACCTCCCGGACCAGCCGGGGAGGGCACTCACGGGCGAGGATTGCGCGAGCGCTGTCGCGGAGCTCCAGCTGCTCGTCAGAGAACTCGAGGTGCATGACGTACCTCTGTTGTCCTGACGTCCCCAGGACGCCACCGGGTGGGGAGAAACCGCGGGGCGCCCGCAACCACGACGATAGGCGCGATTTTCGCCACGTACCGAGAAAACTTCCGCGACCTCGTCAGACGGCACGGCTGGCGATGGTGTGGGGGAGCCGAAGCCCGTGCGCCAGCACGTCGAACGCGTCGTCTATCAGGGTCTCGAGCGCTCCCGCCCGCCCACGCTCCTGCCAGACGTCGATGGCGACCCGCAGGGCCCCGATCGTCGCGCTCACGACCAACGCGGGGTAGACATCGAGGCCCGGGTCCAGGCCGGTCCGGCGGGCGATCTCCTCGGCCATGCGCCGCTCGACCTCGGCGAACCAGGCGGCACGCGTGACGGCCAGGGAGTGGTGCTTCTGGATCAGGCGGTGGCGGATGACCCAGTCGTCGCCGCCGGCCTGCAGACGCTCGGCGGCCGCCAGCACCACGGCCCGGAGCGCGTCGAGCGGCGGTTCGTCCTCGGGACGGGCGAGCAGGTCGGCGAGCAGGGCCGAGGACTGGGCCGGGGCGATCCCGACGATGGCATCCTCCTTGGAGGGGAAGTAGTTGAAGAACGTCCGCGGCGACACGCCGGCGGCGTCCGCGATCGCCTCGACGGTCACCCGTTCCGGGCCTAGCCGGTCGGCCAGGTCGAGGGCGGCCTTCGCCAGGGCCTGGTGGGTCTCCGCCTTCTTCCGCTCACGCAGTCCTTCACGCATGGTCTCGCTCGGGTTCACGGGCACCGTCCCCGTTCGTGGTCGTGGAGGCATGTCCGTTCCCGTTGCTGCCGGCGGTGATCGGCGTCAAGTCCAGCACGTCGCCATGGCCGTCGCCCGCGATCTCGGCCTCGCGGGCGACGTGTCCGGACGAGGTGCGCAGCGTCTTTTCCTTGAGGAACCACGTGAGCACCCAGCCCACCAGCACCAGCGGCACCGCCCACAAGAACACGGTGGTGATGGCGTCAGCGAATGCGCTGGCGGTCTGCGCCCGCTGTTCGAGGGGCAGCTGGTTGATGGCGGCGGGCGTCAGGTTCTGGGGCACGGCGCTGCCGAGGAGATGGGTGAGCCGGCTGGTGAACACCGCACCGAAGAGCGAGACGCCGATCGAGCCGCCGATTGTCCGGAAGAAGGTGACGGTCGACGTCGCAACGCCGAGGTCGGCGATGGGCGCCTCGTTCTGTGTGGCCAGCACCATGACCTGCATCACCAGCCCGATGCCGGCCCCCAGCACGAACATGTAGATGCTGGACTCCCAGCGGCTGCTGCCGACGTCGAGCGTCGACAGGAGGAACAGGCCGAGGCTCGCCACCGCCATGCCGAGCATCGGGAACACCCGGTAGCGCCCGGTGCGGGTGATGATCTGGCCGGACGTGATCGAGGCGCTGAGCAAACCCGCCATGACGGGGACGATCAGCAGGCCGGAGTTGCTGGCCGACGCGCCGTTCGCCACCTGCAGGAACGTCGGCAGGTAGGTGATGGCGCCGTACATGGCGATGCCCACGATCAGGCTCACGACCGCGGCGATGCGGAAGGTCGGGAGCCGGAACAGCCGCAGCGGCAGGGCCGGTTCGGTGACCCGCCGTTCGACCGCTACGAATGCGGCGAGCAGGACGGCGGTGAGCACGGCGAGGCCGATGATGACGCCGGAATCCCAGGCATGCTCGACGCCACCCCAGGTCGTCAGGAGCACGAGCGCAGAAATGGCTCCCGACAGCAGGGCGATGCCCGTCCAGTCGATGTGCACCTGGTGGCGGTAGCGCGTCGCGGGCAGGACGGCGCTGGTCACGACGAGAGCCAGGAGGCCGAGCGGGACGTTGATGTAGAAGACCCAGCGCCAGGACAGGTGGTCGGTGAGGAAACCGCCCAGCAGCGGCCCGGCGACGCTGGCTGCGCCGAAGACGGCGCCGAAGTACCCCATGTACCGCCCGCGCTCCCGCGGGCTGATGATGTCGCCGATGAGCGCCTGGGCGAGCACGATGAGACCACCGGCCCCGACGCCCTGCACCGCCCGGAAGACGATGAGCATGCCCATCGATGTCGCGACCCCCGACAGGACGCTGCCGAAGAGGAACACGACGATGGCCGACTGGAAGAGGCGCTTGCGGCCGTAGAGGTCGCCGAGCTTGCCGTAGACCGGAGTGGCGACGGTCTCTGCCAGCAGGTACGCGGTGACGACCCAGGCCAGGTGATCGAGCCCGCCGAGCTCGCCGGTGATCGTCGGCAGTGCCGTGGCGACGATCGTCTGGTCGAGCGCCGCCAGGAGCATGCCGAGCATGATCCCGGAGAACACGATGAGCACCTGTCGGCGCGGTAGCGCGGCGGCCGCGGGCGCGGCGACGGGCATCGGGGACGTCACTTCCATGTGGTTCCTTGCGGGTGGGGCGCCTCGGTGGGGCCACCGGACACTGTAGAGAAAATTGCAGAAGGTGCAACTTTGCGCTTGGTGCAGGTATTCCCTGCAACCGTCCGGTCCTCGGAGCTACGTGCCCGGCTCCTCGCCGACCTCCCGAAGCGCGGCCGCCAGAGCCGCCCGGAGGCGCCGAACCGTCCCCGGGGCGAGGTGCCCGACGACGCCGGTGCCGCTGGCGCCTGCATCTTCGACGGTCAACTCCACCCGGATGTCGGCGCAGCCGTCGCAGTCGTCGAGCACGGCCACGGCCCATGCCACCCGCGCCTTGTCCTCGTCGCCGTCTGGGTGGTCGTCGAAGGCGAAGTCGATGGACTTCTTCATGCTCTGGTCTCCGACCTGGTACTCGCTCTTGGTCCGTGCGCAAGGTAACCGGCATCAGAAACACCCAGGTGAATTCGCCCAGAGCGCTTGCACGGCTCGGTTGCCGTGTCACCATCCGTCGTTGTGGGCGACCAGGCCCGCCCACCAGCCGAGCGACCCACCCCCCTCGGCTAATCCCGACCGGTCCCCAGGCGACTCCCAAACCTGGGGGCCGGCTCGCGTCCAGACCGAGGGCGGGGCGCTACGGCCTCAGGCTCGGTTCGCCGGAGCCCAGTTCGTCCGGCAGCCCGGCCGGCGGGACATCGCCCGCGGGCGTCGACGGCGTCTCGGGCGCGGCCGGCGCCTCCACTACGGACGGTGTCTCGCTGAGCCGCGGCAGGAGCACACGGAAGGTCGCGCCCTCACCGGGAGCAGTGTCCAGCTCCACCGAGCCCCCGTGGGCGGCGGTGATGGCGGCGACGATGGACAGGCCCAGCCCGGTGCCACCGTGAGCTCGGCTGCGGGCGCGGTCGGTGCGGTAGAAGCGCTCGAACACCCGCTCCGCCTGCTCGGGGACCAAGCCGGGCCCGCGATCGCGCACCTGGACGAACGCGAGGTCCCGGCCGTCGCGCCGCGTGCGGCCGCCCAGCACGGTGATGGGGCTGTCGGCCGGCGAATAGGCGAGCGCGTTGTCGAGCAGGTTGGACAAGACCTGGCGCAGGCGCGGCTCATCGCCGGCCACGACGAGCTCGCGGTCGGCCTCGCCCGTGGGCAGGTCGAGGCGGATCTCGCGGTCCGGCGCCGTGGCTCTGGCCGCCTCCACGGCGTCGGTCGCGAGGATCCGCAGGTCGACGGGGCCGTGCTCGAAGGGGCGTTGCTGGTCGAGGCGGGCGAGGAGCAACAGGTCGTCGACGAGCAGGCCCATGCGCTGGGCCTCGTCCTCGATCCGGCTCAGCAACCGTGACACCTCGGCGGCATCGGTCACCGCCCCCTGCCGGTGCAGCTCGGCGAACCCCCGGATCGAAGTCAGCGGCGTGCGCAGCTCATGGCTGGCGTCGGCGACGAAGCGCCGCATCTTCTCCTCGGAGCGGCGGGCGGTGGCCTCGGACGCCTCGCGGGCGAGGAACGCGGTCTCGATCTGCTCGAGCATGGTGTTGAGCGCCAGGCCGAGGCGGCCGACCTCGGTTTTCGGGTCGTCGTTGTCGACCCGTCGTGACAGATCACCGCCGGCGATCGCCGCCGCGGTCTGCTCGATCTTGGTGAGCGGACGCAACGCGGTCCGCACCATCGTGAACGCGGCGAGCGCCAGTCCGGCGATCACCGCCGCACCCACGAGGAGGTTGATCGTGGAGAGCTTGTGGACGGTGGCATTGACGTCGTGAAGGCTGGTGGCGACGAACAGGGTGCCGACGTCGCGTTCTGGGCCCGGGATCGGAAGCGCCAGGGCGCGCCAGGATCCGTTGCCGCGGGTCGCGGGGACGGTTAGCGGCGCTCCGCGCCTCTCGCGAGCCTCTGCAGGCGTGATGGTGGGAAGTTTGGGTGGGGGCCCGCTGCTCAGCTTGCTGGGATAGACGTCTTCGACTGTTCCCGTGACGCCCTGGGTCTCGAAGTGATACTGGGTGGGCGTCCCGCGTCCGAGGAAGACATCACCGTTCCGTATCTGGACCGCCCTGGCCGCCGCGACCAGCTGGTCGTCCACCCGGTCGACCAGGTAGCCGCGCAAGAGGCGGGCTCCGATGACGCCCATGACCGTGAGGGCCAAGATCGACAGGGCCAGCACCGTCGTGATCAAGCGGAGCCACAGCGGCGTGCGTCGCCACACGCTCCTGGGCCGCAGGCTCATGGTGACGGTCGCGGCGGCCGGAGCACGTAACCGATGCCCCGCACGGTATGGATCAGCGGCTCACCGCCGTCGTCGAGCTTGCGCCGCAGGTAGGAGATGTACGACTCGACGATGTTCGCGTCGCCGTCGAAGTCGTAGCTCCACACGTGGTCGAGGATCTGCGACTTGGACACCACCCGTGCGGCGTTGATCATCAGATACCGCAGCAGGTTGAACTCGGTGGGGGACAGCTGCACCTCGCGGCCGCCCCGCCAGACCTGGTGGCTGTCCTCGTCGAGCTGCAGGTCGCCCACCGACAGCCGGGCGCCGATGTCGGCGGTGGTGACCCGGGTGCGCCGCAGCACGGCGCGGATGCGGGCGATCACCTCTTCGAGGCTGAACGGCTTGGTGACGTAGTCGTCGCCGCCCAGCGTCAACCCCGTGACCTTGTCGTCGTTGGCGTCGCGGGCCGTCAGGAACAGCACCGGCAGGGGATGGCTCCCGGCCCGGAGCCGCCGCAGCACCACAAAGCCGTCGACGTCGGGGAGCATCACGTCGAGCACCACCAGGTCGGGTCGATGGCGCTCCACGGCGGAGACCGCCTCGGCACCGTTCATGGCGGTGACCACCTCGAAGCCGGCGTAGCGAAGGCTGGCCGAAAGCAGCTCCACGATGTTGGGCTCGTCGTCGACCACCAGGAGGCGCGCCTCCGCCGCATGGCCGCTGGTCGGGGGAAGGACGTCGGTCATCATCTCGTGTCGATCGGTGCGTCGCGACGGTATCGCCGTCACGGTCGTCACCAGCAGGATCGCGCCCAGACCTGGGAGCTACCTGGATGCAGCCTGGACGCTGCCTGGGGGTCGGTTCTCAGGAACTTCTCAGACGCCACCCAGGGTGTCTGCAGATTGAGCGGGCATGCTGACCGCCATGACCGACGACCAGACCACCCCCGAGGCCGCCGGCGGGCAGTCCACGCCGACATCCGCGACCGTCGGCGAATCCTCGGCTCCGTCCCCCGAGTCTCCCCCGTTCCCAGTTCCGCCGCCGCCCGGACCGTACGTGGCGAGCCCCGACGAGGTCACGCTGCCTCAGGAATCGGCGCCCGGTGAACCGTTGACGGTGCCGTATGGCCCCGCTCCCGGTGGCGCGTACTCCAACCCTTCCGATCCATTGACGCCGTCCGCTCCGTTCGACGCACCCCCGGCCCCAGGAGCCGTGGGAGCCGACGCCGCCGGCCGGGGAGCGCCTCCCATGCCCCCCACCCCGCCCCCGGCCGGCCCGGCGCCCGTCGGCTCGTCAGCCCCGCCGTCTCCCCCTCGGCGGGGCCGCCGGGCCGTGGCCCTGCTCGCGGCCGCCGGCCTCATGGCCGGAGCGGCGGCCGGTGGCGCGCTGCTGGCGGTGAACCTCGACGACGACGACGCCGGCACGGCCGCGACCAGCCTGTCTGCCAGCCCCGCTGTCGGCAGCCAGGACAACGCGCCCGACGAGCCGCTGTCCCAGGCCGCCGCCGCGGTCCTTCCCAGCGTCGTGTCGATCACCTTCGAGTCGAACCTCGGGGCCGGCCAAGGGTCCGGCGTGGTCATCAGCTCGGACGGGCAGATCCTGACCAACAACCACGTCGTCGCCCAAGCGGCTGACGGCGGTCAGTTGTCGGTCACGTTCTCCGACGGCTCCAACGCCGACGCCCGGATCCTCGGGCGGGACCCGGCGACCGACCTGGCCGTGATCCAGGCGGAGGACGTCAGCGGGCTCACCCCCGCCAAGCTGGGCAGCAGCGGCGACCTGCACGTGGGGGACACCGTGCTCGCCATCGGCAGCCCCCTCGGCCTCGACGGCTCGGTCAGCGCCGGCATCGTGAGCGCCCTGGACCGCTCCATCACCCTGTCCAACGACCTGCCCGAGTCGCCGTTCGGTAACGGCGGCGAGCCCCAGGCAACGCCGTCGGCTGTGATCGACGCCATCCAGACCGATGCCGCCATCAACCCCGGCAACTCGGGTGGCGCCCTCATCAACGCCGACGGCGAGGTGGTCGGGATCAACACGGCCATCGCCTCGCTGGCCGGTGGCGGCGGCGCCAGCTCGCAAGGCGGCAACATCGGCGTGGGGTTCGCCATCCCCATCGACTCCGCCCGCTCGATCGCCGAGCAGCTCGTCGACAAGGGTGAGGTCACCCACGCATTCCTGGGTGTGCGGATCGCCGATGCCGAGAACGGTGGGGGCGCCGTGGTCGGCCAGGTCGACGAAGGCCAGCCCGCCGCCGATGCGGGGCTGCAGCAAGGCGATGTCATCACCAAGGTGGACGACACCGAGATCATGAGCGGCTCCGACCTCACCTCGGCCGTCCGCTCCCACCAGCCCGGTGACAAGGTGACGATCACCTACACCCGTGACGGCGACGAGAAGACCGCCGAGGTCACCCTCGGCGAGCTGCCGACCGACTGACTCCGCGCTGACCGCCTGACCTGCGGTGCCCGCCCCACCGAGACCTCGGTGGGGCGGACCCGCGTCCGGCATCGGGCAGCGCGGCTACCCTGATCGGTTCGGCGTGCCGGGAAGTCTGGTCGGCAATTCTGTGGTCCATCCCCGCGGGAGCCGCCATGTCCCCAGAACGCACTGGCGTCGACGTCGACGAGAGGCACCGCCTGATCCGGCCCCTCGTCGACTTCCTCCACACCGAGGCCGCCGGTGGTGTCGCATTGGTGGCCGCCGCGATCGTCGCACTGGTATGGGCCAACTCGCCGTGGGACGCGTCCTACGACGACCTGTGGGCCACCCACCTGGCCGTGGCGCTGGGCGACTGGGAGCTCGATCTCGACCTGCGTGACTGGATCAACGACGGCCTCATGGTCTTGTTCTTCTTCGTCGTCGGCCTCGAGATCAAGCGGGAATTGGTCGAGGGCGAGCTGCGGGACCGGCGCCGCGCGCTCCTTCCCGTGTGCGCGGCCGTTGGCGGCATGGTGGCGCCCGCCCTGATCTATGCAGCGTTCAACGCCGGGGGTGAGGGGTCGGACGGCTGGGGCATCCCGATGGCGACCGACATCGCCATAGCAGTCGGCGTGCTGAGCCTGATGGGCAGCCGGGTATCGCCGCCGCTCAAGTTGTTCCTGCTCGCCCTGGCGATCGTCGACGACATCGGCGCCATCGTCGTGATCGCCATGTTCTACACCAAGGACATCGGCGGCGAGGCGCTGCTTGCGGCCGCCGGGCTGGTGGTGGTCGTGGCGGTGATGCGGCGTGCCGGGGTCACGTCGATCGCGCCGTATGCGGTGGTCGGCGTGGCGCTCTGGCTTGCGGTGCACGAATCCGGGGTCCACGCCACGCTCGCCGGCGTCGTGCTCGGCCTCATGACGCCGACGCAACCGATCCGCCGGCCCGAGCTCATCGACGCCGCCGAGCTGGCCGACGTGTCCTCGTACGAGGCGGCCCGGCAGACGGCCACCGCGGCGCGGGAGTCCGTCTCGGTGGTGGAGTGGCTCGAGCACCAGCTCCACCCGTGGACCAGCTTCGTCATCGTTCCGCTGTTCGTGCTGGCCAATACCGGCGTGTCGTTGAGTGGCGCCGCCGTCAGCGATGCGCTCACGTCGTCGGTGGCCGGCGGCATCGTGGTGGGCCTCGTGGTGGGCAAGTTCGTTGGCATCGCCGGCTTCACCTGGCTGGCCGCCCGCCTCCGGATAGCCCGACTGCCGGAGGACGCCACCTGGTCGGGGATCCTCGGGGTCAGCGCGCTCGCGGGGATCGGCTTCACGGTCTCGATCTTCATCACCGACCTCGCATTCGGCGGCACGTCCCTGGCCGACCAGGCCAAGATCGCCATCCTGGCCGCCTCGGCGCTGGCGGCGGTGATCGGCTCGGCGCTGATCTTGACCATGACGCGCCGCCAGGCGACCTGGGGGTAGCCCGTTCTCGACCTCAGCCGGCGCTGAGGGCGGCGTCGACGGCGGCGGGGGCGAGGACCTCCTCGAGCACCATGACGGCGGCGCCGATCACGCCGGCACCGTCGTCGAGCTGGCTGCGGACGATGCGCAGCCGCCCGGTCGCCAGTGGCAGCGAGCGCCGGTAGACGACCTCCCGGATGCCGGCCATCAACGGCTCGTCGGCGCGGGCGACGTCGCCCCCGATCACGATCACCGCCGGGTTGAGCATGTTGACGCACGTTGCCAACACGCCCCCGACCGTGCGCCCGGCCTCGCGGATGAGCTGCACCGCTTCGGGGCGGCCCGCCCGCACCTGGTCGACCACGTCGCGGCTGGTGTTCGTGGGCAGGCCATGCTCTCGCAGCCGCACCGCCATCGCGCCACCGCCCGCGAACGCCTCCAGGCAGCCGCGGTTGCCGCAGCGACAGACGATGTCGTCGTGGCCGGGCACGTGGATGTGGCCGATGTCGCCCGCGGCCCCGTCGGCGCCACGGTGCACGTGGCCACCCGCCACGATGCCCGACCCGATGCCGGTGCCGATCTTCACGAACAGCAGGAACGCCTCGTCGCGCCAGTTCGACCAGTGCTCGCCGACCGCCATGATGTTCACGTCGTTGTCGACCAGCGCGGGCACGCCGTAACGCCGGGCCAACCGATCGCCCACGGGATAGCGGTCCCAGCCCGGCATGATCGGCGGGTTCACGGGCTGGCCGGTGGCGAACTCCACCGGGCCGGGGAGCCCGACCCCCACGCCGCGCACGGCGTCGCGACCCCGACCAACCTCGTCGAGCAAGCCGTCGAACGCCGCTTCCAGCCACGACAGCACCGCCTCGGGCCCCTCGGCGATGGCGATGTCCCGCCAGGTCTGGGCGAGGATCGCGCCGCCGAGGTCGGTCACCGCCACGCGCGAGTGCGTGGCTCCGAGGTCGCCCGCGAGCACGACGCCCGCCTCGTGGTTGAAGGCCAGCATCGTTGGCGGACGCCCACCGGTCGATTGGCTGTCGCCCCGGGCGACCAGGAGCTGCATGGCCAGCAGGGCATCGACGCGCTGGGCCACGGTCGATCGGGCCAGCCCCGTCAATGCCGCCAGGTCGGCCCGGGTGGCGGCCTTGCCGCTGCGCACGAGCTGAAGGATCGCCCCCGCCCCCGGAGCCGGGACGGCCGGCTGAGGGGAGCGCGTCGGGACGGCGGACACGGCGGTAGTGAACCAGCGAGACTTCGGAGTGTCAAAGGATCGCAAGACTGCTCAGTTAGATCTTCGTGCTGGAAGCTTTTGATTGACAGTCGACATAAGTGTGTGGCAAACATCACACCATGGAGGGGGCGACCGAAGCGTTCGCGAGCGCTCGGGACACGTCGACCGGTGCTGGCCCGGCTGGAGGTCCCGACGCCGACCATGCTGCGCTGCGCATCGCCGTCGCCGGGACCGGCTTCATCGGGGCGGTCCATGCCCATGCCGCCCGCCGCGCCGGCGCCCGGTTGGTCGGCGTCGCCGCCTCATCGGCCTCGAGTGCGCGGGAGGCAGCCCAGGTATTCGGGGCCGATCGGGGCTTCGCCGACGCCGAATCGCTGGTGACCGCGCCCGATGTCGACGTCGTCCACATCTGCACGCCCAACCACCTGCATGCAGTCCTCGCACACGCGGCCCTGGCCGCCGGCAAGCACGTGATCTGCGAGAAGCCGCTGGCCGTCGACCGCGACCAGGCGGCGGAGCTGGTCCGGGCCGCCGAGGCCGCCGGGGTGGTGGCCGCCGTCCCCTTCGCCTACCGCTTCTATCCGCTGGTGCGCGAGGCGCGGGCGCGCGTCGCCGCAGGTGCCATCGGCTCCCTCCGCCTGATCCACGGCTGCTACCTCCAGGACTGGCTCGCCACCGAGGACGACGACAACTGGCGCGTCGATCCCGAACGGGGCGGGCCCTCCCGGGCGTTCGCCGACATTGGCTCGCACTGGTGCGACCTGGTCGAGTTCGTGACCGGTGACCGGCTGGCGGCGGTCTGCGCCGAGGCCGTGACCGCGGTGCCCGAGCGCGTGAGTGCCGGCAACAGCCACGCGTTCGAGGGGCGTGGGCGAACCGGTGGTGACGGCACCCGCCGCGCGGTCACGACCGAGGACATCATGGTGGTGCTGTTCAGGACCCGCCAGGGGGTGGCGGGGACCGTCGTCGTGAGCCAGGTGTCCCCGGGGCGCAAGAACCGGCTGCAGTTCGAGGTCGCCGGAGCCGACGCCACGCTGAGCTTCGACCAGGAACAGCCCGAATCGCTGTGGGTCGGCCGGCGCGAGGCCTCGGAGGTCGTGGCGCGCGATCCGGCCTACCTGGCGGCCGAGGCGGCCCGCTACGCGGTGCTGCCGCCCGGCCATCCCCAGGGCTACCAGGGCTGCTTCGACGCGTTCGTCGCCGACACCTATGAGGCCATCCGGGCGGGCGGCGCCGCCGCCGTCGACGGGCTGCCCACCTTCGCGGACGGCGCCCGGGCGACCGACATCACCGCCGCCGTCCTGCGCTCGAGCCGCACCAACCACTGGGAAGACGTCCCATGAAGCTCGGGTTCATCACCGCCTGCCTGCCCAAGCGCACGCTGCCCCAGCTCTGCGAGTGGGCCGCGGCCGAGGGCTACGAGGCGCTGGAGGTCGCCGCGTGGCCCGACCTCGGGGACCGGCCCTTCACCGCCACCCACCTGGCGGTCGAGCGCTTCGGGGACGCCGAGGCCGACGCGACCCGCGAGCTGTTCGCGAAGCACGGGCTCGAGGTCTCGTCACTCGCGTTCTACGACAACAACCTCCATCCGGACAGCGCCGAGCGGGCCGCGGTCAACGAGCACGTCCTCCGCTGCATCGACGCCGCGGGCCTGCTCGGCTGCCCGACCGTCGGCACCTTCGTGGGCCGTGATCCCACGCAGTCGGTGGCCGACAACCTCCGCGAGGCCGAGGGCGTCTTCCGTCCGCTGGTCGACCGCGCCGGCGAGGCGGGCGTGAAGCTCATCGTCGAGAACTGCGTCATGGAGGGCTGGCACCCCGACGGCTACCCGGGCAACCTCGCCTACTCGCCCGAGCTGTGGGAATGGATGTTCGACCTCGGGCTGTACCTCAACTACGACCCTTCGCACCTGGTGTGGATGGGCATCGATCCCGTCGCGGCGCTGCGGCCCTACATCCACCGCATCCCTCACGCCCAGGCCAAGGACATCGAGATCGATGCCGCGGCGCGCAACCACTACGGCTGGCCGGGCAGGGCCGCGGTGCGCGACGACCCGTGGGACGTGGGCTGGTGGCGCTACCGGGTGCCCGGGCTCGGCCAGGTCGACTGGGTGCGCGTGGTCGACACGCTGTACGAGGGCGGCTTCGATGGCGTGCTGTCGGTCGAGCACGAGGACCCGGTGTGGGGCGGCACGGAGGAGAAGGTGGAGATCGGCCTGCGGATCGCGCACCACACGCTGCGCCCCCTGCTGGTGGCCTGACCGTGGCGTCGGCGACCCCCGTGCTCGAGGTCCGAGGCCTGGTGAAGGAGTACCCGGGCGTCCGGGCACTGGCGGGGGTCGACTTCGAGGTGAGGCCCGGGGAAGTGCACTGCCTCGTCGGTCCCAACGGCGCCGGCAAGTCGACCCTGATCAAGTGCGTCTCGGGGGCGGTCGAGCCCACCGCCGGGGAGATCCGGATGGACGGCCAGCCGGTGGCAACCGGCGACCCGTCGAGGGCCCTCGAGCGCGGCGTCGCCACCATCTACCAGGAGCGCGACTTGGTCGAGGACCTGACCGTGGCCCAAAGCATCTTCCTCGGCCACGAGCTGCGGCGCTGGGGTCTCCTGGACCGCGCGCGGATGCGCCGGGAGACGGTCGAGATCCTGCGCCGCCTCAACCACGGGGCCATCTCGCCGCGCACCTATGTGCGTGACCTGCGCCCGGCGGGTCAGCAGGTGGTGTCGATAGCACGCGCCCTGTCCCGCCACGTCCGCCTCCTGATCATGGACGAGCCCTCGGCGATCCTCGACGACAGCGAGATCGAGACCATGTTCGGGGTCGTGCGGCGGCTCACCGCTGAGGGTGTCGGCGTGATCTACATCTCGCATCGCCTCGACGAGATCCGGCGGCTCGGCGATCGCGTCACCGTGCTCACCGACGGCAGGACGGTCGCCTCGGGCCTGCCCGCGACCACGCCTGCCGACGAGCTCGTCGAGCACATGGTCGGACGCAAGGTCGGGCAGCTCTATCCCCAACGCCCGCGGGGGAACGGCACGGTTCTCCTGGAGGTCAGGGGGGTGCGGCGGCTCCCCGACGTCAAGCACGCCAGCTTCGAGGTCCGCTCCGGGGAGGTCCTCGGCATCGGCGGCCTGGTGGGTGCCGGGCGCAGCGAGCTCCTCCGGGCCATCTACGGGGTCGACGGCCGCGATGCCGGCGAGGTGCTGGTGGACGGCCGGCGCGTGCCGCCCGGCCGGCCCGACCGCGCGATAGCCGCCGGCCTGGGCCTGGCGCCCGAGGATCGGAAGTCCCAGGCCCTCCTGCTCGAATGGAACCTGATCAAGAACGTCACCCTGGCCGACGTGGGCCGGTTCCAGCGGGGGCTGATCCGCACGCGCGCCGAACGCAGCGCCGCCGAGGAGCAGCTCCGGGCGCTGCACACGGTCCCCGACGACGGCGGCCGGATGGCTCGGGAGCTGTCCGGCGGCAACCAGCAGAAGGTCGTACTCGCCCGGTGGCTGTTGCACCAGTGCCGGGTGCTGCTCCTCGACGAGCCGACGCGCGGCGTCGATGTCGCGACCAAGGCCCAGCTGTACCGCCTCATCGCCGACCTCGCCGCGCGCGGGCTGGGCGTGGTGGTCGTGTCGTCGGAGCTCGAGGAGCTGTGCGGGTTCTGCACCCGGATCCTCGTGATGCGCGAGGGCGAGCTGGTCGCGGAGGTCGACGGCGCAGCAGCGACCGAGCTGGAGCTGCTGCGCCACGCCATGCCGGACACCCAGGAGATGTTCGCCCCCACGGCGGTGCCGGCCGGAGCCGCAGCCAACGAGGGCCAGGAGGAGGCCTGATGCCAATGACCCCCACGGAGCAGGTGAGTGGCGCAGCCGCGAGTGCCGACGGCGAAAGCCGGCCCCCGGGCGTGGGTCGCCTGGCCCTGCCGTCGCGCATCAAGCTCCAGGAGTACACGTTGGTCGGGGTGGTGCTGGCGCTCGTCGTCATCGGCACGATCCTCAAGCCCGACACGTTCCCGACCGCCGACAACCTGCGCGCCATCCTGACCCAGGCGAGCGTCGTCGGCGTGCTGGCCATCGGCATGACGTTCGTCATCGCCACCGCCGGCATCGATCTCTCGGTGGGCTCCGTGGTCGCCGCCGCGGGAGTCGCCGGCGGGCTCGTCGTGGACTCCGGCGCCGTGGCGTTCGTCGCCGTCGCGATCGGCTTCGGCCTGGGCCTCGGACTCGTCAACGGCACCGCGATCGCCTACGGCAAGGTGGTGCCGTTCGTCGCCACGCTGGCGATGCTCGCCATAGCGCGGGGCCTGGCGCTCCTAATGAGCGACAAGAGCCCGATCAGCCTCTTGAGCTCCGACGGCGTCCGCTGGTTCGGGACCGGCGAGATCCTGGGCGTCCCCGTGTCGATCGTCATCTTCGCCGGCATCGCGATCGGCGGCTGGATCCTGCTGAACCGCACCCGCTACGGGCGGCACGTGGTGGCGGCCGGTGGCAACCGCGAGGCCGCCCGCATCGCCGGTGTCCCCGTCCGCCGGGTCGTGTTCAGCGTCTACTGCCTCAGCGGCCTGCTCGCCGGGCTGGCGGCGGTCCTGCTCTCCGGCCGCCTGGCGAGCGCCTCGCCGGTCGCCGGCGAGCTCCTCGAGCTGGACGCCATCGGCGCCGCAGTGATCGGCGGCACGAGCCTGGCGGGCGGGCGCGCCACGATCGTCGGCACGTTCCTGGGGGTGATGGTCTTCGCCATCATGTTCAACCTCCTCACCCAGCTAGACCTGGCCACGGAATGGCAGCAGATCGTCAAGGGGGCGATCATCCTCGGGGCGGTCCTCATCCAGCGGCCGGAGCGGATCTAGGCCCGACGTTCGCTTGCCGCTGCGCGCTCCGCGGCGCTTTTTCCTTGCCCGTCCATCCATGGGAACGGATCCCACAACCAAGGAGGGGGACTTTCGAAATGTCATTCAAACGACAGCTCATTGCGGGCGTCGCGGTGCTCGCCCTCATCGCCGCCGCGTGCTCCGACGACGATGACGACGGCAGCGCCGGCGCAGGCGACGAGACCGAAGCGGACGCCGGGAGCGACAGCAGCGAGACCGGCGAGACCGTGACGATCGCCGCCAGCGTGCCGCCCACCGACCACGGCTGGCTCGGCCAGATCGCGGCCAAGGCGCAGGAGGCGGCCGACCAGTGGGATGACGTCGAGTTCAGGCTGGTCGAGGCCGCGGACGCCGACAGCCAGGCGTCCCAGATCCAGACGTTGATCAACGAGGAGCCCGATGCGCTGGTCGTGCTCCCATACGACGGCGAACAGCTCACCCCGGTCGCCGAGCAGGCGATGGAGGCGGGGATCCCGGTGATCAACGTCGACCGGCTCTTCGCCAGCCCGGACGCGGCCCGCGCCACCATCCTCGGTGACAACTACGAGATCGGGGTCAAGGCGGCCGAGTTCCTCGCCGAGCAACTGGACTGCGAAGGCAACGTGGTGGAGATCCAGGGCATCGCGGGCATCTCGGTCACGACGGACCGCACGCAGGGCTTCGCAGACACCATCGAGGAGCTGTGTGGCGATGGCATCAACATCGTCGCCCAGCAGCCGGCGGACTTCCTCCCCGACATGGGCCTCGAGGTCATGGAGGCGATCCTCCAGGCCAATGACGACATCGACGCTGTGTACACGCACGACGACGACATGGCGGAAGGTGTCGTCGCCGCGATCGAGAACGCCGGCCGCGAGGACGAGATGATCCTCACCGGCGCCGGTGGCTCATGCGCCGCCTTCGACCGCATCGAGTCCGGTGGCCTGTACGCCGCGACCTACCTCTACAGCCCGACCATGGCCGGCTCGGCGGTCAACATGGCCCGGCTGATCGCCCAGGGCCGGGGGTTCTCGGACCTGATCGAGCCCGAGGTTCCGTCCCAGATCGTGGTCCCCCCGACGGAGGTGAGCCAGGACAACGTCGACGACCTGAGGGACCTCTGCTTCGAGTAGCCGGCCGCTCCCGAGGCAATGGGGACCAGCCCCGGACCCATTGCCTCGGGAACGACATCGTGGCACGCCGGCGCGGCGGGCCATGCTGGTGTCGTGGAGCTCGGGTTCTTCGACGAGGTCGCCGAGGCGGTGCGGGGCCTGACTGCGGGCGACCGTGGGGACATGCATCAGCAGGCGCGCCGGTGGGGTCTCAAGGCCTGGTTCGGCGCCGAGCGGCCGAGCCGTGAGCACTACGAGGCCCAGCTGATCGCGCCCGACGGGGTCGACGGCGCCAAGATCTCGGCTCTCGAGATCGGGTTCCACGCCGAGCATCCCGACGCAGAAGAGAATGACGCTGCGATTGCCCGCCTGATGGCCGGCCAGGACCGGTGGCGGGAGGCGCTCGGCGACGACGCGGTCGTCGGCACGTTCCTGGGCCGCTTCCCGGACTGGCGCCGCGTCTCGGAGGCCTGGCCCGACCCCGAACTCGACGATCCCGAGCTCCCCGTACAGGTCGCCTTGCGGCTCACCGACTACATCGACGCCCTCGAGCCGCTGCGCCGCAGTAGCTGACACCGGCGAAGGCTGACGAACCCCGGGCTGGTTCTGGCGCAGGATTGGTTGCGCAGCAACCATGTCGGCGCCAGGAGCTCGGCGAGCGTGCTGACCGCGGCCTACGTCAGCGGCTCCGGGGCGGTGGTGAACGCCAGGCCGAGGTGGGCGGTGTCGTTGTAGCGGCGTATCACCCAGTGATCGTCGGTGACGACGAGGTGGGAGATGGCGGCGTTGTCCGAGCCGGTGAACGCGAAGGTCCTCGCCCCGCTCGCCTCGGCCAGGGCCTGGCCGATGACTCCGCCGTGGGAGACGACCGCCACCGTCTCGTCCGGGTGGGCGGCGGCGATCCGGACGATGGCGCCGCGCACGCGGGCGGCGAACGCCTCACCCGGCTCGGCGCCGGGGATGACGTCCCAGCGCTGCTCGGCGTACATCCGCAGCGCCACGGGGTGCCCCTCGGCCACGTGCTTCCGGAACGACCCGCCCTCCCACTCGCCCAGGTAGACCTCCCGGAGGTCGGGCTCCACGCGGGGTTCGAGGCCGAGCCGGGCGGCCAGCGGCGCTGCGGTCTCGGCGGTCCGCCACAGGTTCGATACGTAGATGGCCGCGATCGGCTCGTGCACCAGCCGGTCGGCCACGCGTTGCGCCTGATCGCGGCCGACGGGGTCGAGCGGGGGGTCGCCGTGCCCGTCCACCAGCGGGAACGGTTCACCGTCGCGCGCCGGGGCGGACTCGCCGTGGCGCACGAGCAGCAGCTCGCAGGCCCCAGGTGGACGCCGGAAGCGGAGCTGCCGGTAGGTGCCGGCGTCGGGCGACTCCTCGGTGCCCTGGACGGTCACGACGGCCCGCCCGCTCAGCGGCGGACCTGGCCCAGCAGCCGCAGCACGTACCAGAACAGCAGCATCACCGAGGCGAAGAGCTGGACTGCGGCGCCGACGTAGGCCTCCGCCGGGTAGCGCCGGATGATCGTCTGGGTCTGGTAGAGGATGGAACCGCCGGCCAAGCCGATTATCGCGACCGAGAACCACACGCCCAGGTCGAGGCCGAACAGCAGCGCCCCGGCGATGAGCACCAGCGCGCACACGCCCGCCCACAGCAGGATCGGGCGCAGGTAGGACAGGTCGGCTCGCGTCACCAGCGCGATGGCGCTGAGCCCGGCGAACCCGAGGCCGGTGATGACGGCAGCCGCCAGCACGGTGGTGGTGCCGTCGCCCTGGACCTCGAAGAAGTAGTGGAGGAAGGGCGCGAAGATCACGGCCTCGGCGGCCGCCAACCCGAACAGCCCCGCGTACTGCCGCGACGGGTTGAGGATGTCGTGGGCGGCGTTGGTGGCAAGCCAGCTCACCACCATGAACGCGCCGAGCAGCAGGATCCAGCGGCCGCCGCTGTCGAACACCAGGTCGTAGAGCGACTCGGCCGCCCCCAGGTTGATCAGTAGCGCCTCGAACGCCACGAACGCCAGGAGCGCCGCCAGCAGGTGCTGGTAGACGCGGACGAGGAACTCTCCGCGTGCCGACCTCGTCGAGCATGGCGACGGGCGGGTTGGACGGGGGCGCTGAGGCCATCGGGTCCTCCGGTGCAGCTGGGCGGCGAACGGCGTCAGGCTAGTGAACGCGGATATCGGGTAGGACCCGGGGCCGGCCGCCGATAGGTTCGGTTTCTGTGCCTGCCGTCGTTGCCGAGGGACTGGCCAAGAGTTTCGGGGACACCAAGGCGCTCTGCGGCGTCGACTTCGACGTCGAGCGGGGCCAGATCCTCGGAGTTCTCGGGCCGAACGGAGCCGGGAAGACCACCGCCGTCCGCATCCTGACCACGCTGCTCCGGCCCGACGCCGGCCGCGCCGAGATCGACGGGATCGATGTCCTGAACGAGCCCCAGCGGGCCCGTGCCCGCATCGGCCTCACCGGGCAGTACGCGGCCGTCGACGAGGCCCTCACCGGCCACGAGAACCTCGAGCAGGTGGGCCGCCTGTACCACATGGGCACGGCCGTCGCCCGCGAGCGTGCCACCGAGCTGCTCGAACGGTTCGACCTGGTCGACGCCCGAGACCGGGTCGTGAAGGGCTACTCCGGGGGCATGCGCCGCCGGCTCGACATCGCCATGAGCCTGATCGCCCGGCCTTCGGTGCTGTTCCTCGACGAGCCCACCACCGGCCTCGACCCCCGCAGCCGCCAGTCGGTGTGGGCGCTGATCGACGAGCTGGTGCGGGGCGGGACGACGACGGTGCTGACCACCCAGTACCTCGACGAGGCCGACCGATTGGCCGACGACATCGTCGTGATCGACCGGGGCAAGGCCATCGCCCGCGGCACGTCCGAGCGAGCTCAAGCAGCAGATCGGCGGCGAGCTGATCGAGGTCGTGGTCGAGGATCCCGGTGACGCGCAACGGGTGATCGACGTGTTGGCGCACCATGCCTGCGGCGATCCCCACGTCGGCGACGACGGGCGGACGGTGTCGCTGCCGGTGTTCCGGGTCGAGGGCATGGTCCCGGTCGCGGTGCGCGAGCTCGACGCGGCCGGGATCCCGGTGCACGACGTGGCCGCCAGGCGGGCAACGCTCGACGACGTCTTCTTCGCGCTCACCGGCCACGCTGCCGAAGACGAGTCGCCCAACGGCGAGACCGGCGAGTCCGGCGACGGTGCGGGCGACGGTCGGCAGGCGGGAGCCGCGGGCGACGGTCAGGCGGGTTCCGACGGGGATCGCGTGGTCCTGAAGGAGGCCGAGGGCTGATGGCGACCACCGTCGACGAGGTCCTCCTCACCCCCGCCCCGGAGCACGACGTCCCGACGGGCCGGGTCTGGCTGCTGCACGACAGCTGGACCGAGGCGCTGCGTCACCTCCGGGGCATGCGCCGCAGCCCCGAGCTGCTCATGTACGCCACGATCCAGCCGATCATGTTCGTCGTGCTGTTCGTGTTCGTGTTCGGCGGGGCGATCCAGGCGCCGGGCTACAGCGACTACAAGCAGTACCTGCTCCCCGGCATCTTCGCCCAGACCGTGCTGTTCAACTCGTCGTTCACGGCGGTGGGTCTGGCCGACGACCTGACCAAGGGGATCATCGACCGGTTGCGGTCGCTTCCCATGTACCAGGAGGCGGTGCTGGTCGGGCGAACGTTCTCAGACGTGGTCCGCAACCTGCTCACGTTCACGGTGATGCTGGGCGTGGCCTTCGCGGTCGGCTTCCGGATCGAGGGCAGCATGGCCCAAGCGGTGAGCGCCACGGTGCTGCTGTTCGCCTTCAGCTACGCCTTCAGTTGGATCCAGGCGCTGGTGGGCCTGTCGGCCGGGTCGGTCGAGGCGGCGAACTCGGCGAGCTTCATCTGGATGTTCCCGCTCACGTTCGTGTCCTCGGCCTTCGTGCCGGTGGAGACCATGCCCGGCTGGCTGCAGCCGATCGCCGAGCACAACCCGTTCACGATCGTCACCAACGCCACCCGGGCCCTCTACAACGGCCGCGACCCGGGGTCGGACCTGTGGCTGGCATGGGCCTGGGCCATCGGCATCGCCCTGGTGTTCGGTGTGCTGGCAACCCGCAAGTTCGCGTCGACCACCGGCAAGTGATGCCAGGCCCCCGGGCCGTCAGGCCGGATGCTCGTGGCCGTCCCGCTGCCCGGGCGCGAACGGCCATTCCTCGAAGGCGACACACCGGCCGTCGTCGTCGAAGCGGATGACCCAGAGGTCCCGCCAGCGCTGTGCGGGCGTGGCCTGGCCTCCGTCGTAGTCGACGCTCACCCGCACCACCGCCGTCGTGCCGTCGACCGCGAGGATCTCACGGGCCATCGTGAACGGCTCGTCGGGGCCCTCGCGTTCGTCGTCCCAGAAGCTGGCGATGGCGGCCAGCCCCTCGACGGGCTCCCGCCAGGGCGACGGCAGGTAGGAGGCGTCGGGCGAGAACAGGTCGCCGAGCCCGTCGGTGCCGGCGGCCCGCCAGGCCCGCTCGTAGCCCTCGACCCACAGCTCCACGTCGGATCGGTCCATGGTCTCAGCGTGCCACCGACTACGAGCGGCGGTAGCGGGCGACGGCCAGCGGCGCGAACACCAGGACCAGTCCCGCCGACCACAGCAGGGACAGCACCACCCAGTGGGCGGTGGTGCCGCTGAGGCCGGCGAGCGACGGATCACCCAGGGCCAGGGAACGCACCGCGTTGGTCATGGCGGTGATCGGCTGGTTCTCGGCGATCGGCTGCATCCACCCCGGCATCGAGTCGACCGGCACGTAGGCACTCGACACGAACGTCAGCGGGAACACCAGCAGCGACATGCCCTGGGCCGCCTGGGCGTTGCCCGCGACCAGCCCGATCCAGACGAACAGCCACGTCACCGCGAAGCCGTAGACCACGCACAGGCCGAAGGCGGCCAGCGCCATGGACACGTCACCGTGGATGCGGAACCCGATGGCGAAGCCGATCGCGGTGGTGATGGCCAGGCCCCAGGCCAGCACGCCGGTGTCGGCCAGCGTGCGCCCGGCCAGCAACGCGCCGCGGGACACCGGCAGCGACCGGAGCCGGTCGAAGAAGCCGTGCTCGACGTCCTCGGCCACGCCGGCGGCCGTGCCGGTCCCGGCGAACAGCACGCTGGTCACCACGAAGCCGGGCACCAGGAAGTCGACGTAGGGGACCGGACCGGGGCTGATGGCGCCCCCGAACACGTAGCGGAAGATCAACAGGAACATGGCGCCCTGGATCGTGCCGATGAGCACCAGTTGGGGCGTGCGCTTGAACTTGCGCACGGTGCGGAGGGCGACCGACCACGCGGTGGTCAGCGGGCCGGCAGGCGCCGGGGGCGGCGCGATGGCCGGCGCCGGCGGGGCGGCGGGGCGGTCGAGGGTCGTGACGGTCATTGCATCGAGCTCCTTGGATCAGGCGGCGCCAGCGGGGACGGCTGGTGCCAGCGGGTCGTCGCTGTCGGTGTTGTCGGATGGCGCGTCGATCGGTGCGCCGGTGAGCACGAGGAAGACCTCGTCGAGGGTCGGACGGCGCAGCGCGATGTCGTCGACCTCGACGCTGAGCACTTCGAGGGCCCGAACGGCGTCGTTGATGGCCCGCCGGCCACCGACGACCGGGACCGTCACGCGGCGCGTGGCAGGGTCGAGACGTGGTGACCCGGTACCGATGGGTGCCAGGGCGCCTGCCAACCTGCCCAGGTCGTCGGCCCGGTGGGCGTGGACCTCGATGACGTCGCGCCCGGCGCGTGACTTCAACTCGCTCGGCGTGCCCTCTGCGATCACCCGGCCGTGGTCGATGATGACCACCTGGCTTGCGAGCTGGTCGGCCTCGTCGAGGTACTGGGTCGTCAACAGCACGTCGGTGCCGTGGGCGACCAGCCCGCGGATGGCATCCCAGAGGTCCATGCGGCTGCGGGGGTCGAGGCCCGTGGTGGGCTCGTCGAGCAGCAGCAGGCGGGGCGCGCCCACGAGGCTGGCGCCGAGGTCGAGCCGGCGCCGCATGCCACCCGAGTACGTGCGCACCAGCCGGTCGGCGGCGTCGGTCAGGTCCAGTTGCGCCAGCACGGCGTCCGCGTTGGACCGTGCGGTGGTCCGGTCGTGGCCGAAGAGCCGGGCCACCATGTCGAGGTTCTCGCGGCCGGTCATGGCCTCCTCGACCGCGGCGTACTGGCCGGCCAGGCCGATGATGCGACGCACCTGGTCGGGGTGGCGGGCCACGTCGATGCCGTCGACGCGCAGCGATCCGGCGTCGGGCCGCACGAGCGTGGCGATGGTGTGCACGAATGTCGTCTTGCCGGCGCCGTTGGGGCCGAGTACGGCGACCACTTGGCCGCTGTGGGCGACGAGATCGAGACCGGCCAGGGCCTCGACCTTTCCGAACCGCTTGGCGAGGCCGTGGGCCTCGACGATGGGTGATGCCATCGGTTTCACTCCTTGGTGTCGTCGGTGTCGGGGGAGGCTGGGGGCGGGGTGGGCGGGCCGCTGCCGGGCGGGACGAATCCCTGCTCGTACCAACTGCGCCACTCGTCGACGCCGGACAGCGAGCCGGACTCGATGTCGGCGACCAGCGAGCGGGTGAAATCCAGCTCGGTCTGCACGAGCGCCATCTCGTACTCGCCCTCGACGGAGAACAGGCGCGGGAGCCCCCGCTTGGTCTCGACGTCGTGGGCTGCCTGCATCTGGTCGAGGCGGACCTCGATGGCCTCGCAGCGCTGCCTCAGCAGCGTCACGGCCTCGTCGGGGGGAATGCCCGGGAGGAACGAGAGGGCGGCCTCGTACTGGGGGAACTCCTTGATCGGGACCGACAGCAGCTCCGACAGCCAGTCGTACATCTCGGTGCCGCCGGCGTCGGTGATCTCGTAGACCGTGCGCGGTGGCCGCCGGCCCTCGCGGAAGGTCTCGACCGCACGGACGAGCCCCTGCCGCTCCAGCGACTCCACCACGCCGTAGAGCGAGCCGTAGTTGAGCCGCACGCTCTCGTGCTTGGCGCGGCTGCGCAGGGTCTGCGCCATCTCGTAGGGGTGCATTGGCCGCTCGTAGAGGCAGGTGAGGACCGCCAGGGCCAAGGGGTTCGACCGCTTCCTCGCAGGCATGTCCGTAACCATATATTCTGATTCAAGTATTTGGCAACGTGTAAACGGTCACACCGTCAAGCTGGTCGAGTGAACGAATTGCGACGCGTGCGCCGGACCGGGATGCTCTTCGACCTCGACGGCACCCTCGTCGACAGCGTCTACCAACACGTGCTCGCGTGGCGGGAGGCGCTGGAGTCCGAGGGCATCGACATCCCGGTATGGACCATCCACCGCAAGATCGGCATGAGCGGCGGCCTGTTCGCTCGGGCGTTGCTGCGCGAGGTCGGCGCGCCCATCAGCCCTGAGGTGGCGGAACGCCTCCAGACCCGTCATCACGACGCCTTCGAGCGCTACCGCGGTGGGGTGCGCCCCTTGCCTGGCGCCGTCGAGCTCCTGGAACGGCTGACGGCCTACCGGACCCCCTGGGCGATCGCCACCAGCGGGAGGCTGGCGACGGCCGGGCCCAACCTGGCGTCACTGGGCGTGCCCGAGGGGGTGCCGATCATCACGCGGGACGCAGTCGCCCGGGCCAAGCCCGATCCCGACCTGTTCCTGGCCGCGGCGGAGGCCCTCGGCCTGGCGATCGAGGACTGTGTCGTCGTCGGAGACAGCGTGTGGGACCTCCTCGCCGCTCGCCGCGCCCGGGCGCTGGGCATCGGCCTCCTGTCGGGCGGGTACGGCACGGACGAGCTCGAGCGCGCCGGTGCCTTCAGGGTGTACGAGGACCCCGGCGACCTGCTGCGCCACCTCGACGAGGTCGGGGTGCGCGAGGTGGAGTAACTCGGCGACCGGGGCCGGCGTGGCCGGGGGGGAGGCGCTAGTCGGGATAGCAGCGGAACTCGACCAGCATCCCGTCGGGGTCGCGGACGTAGATCGACTGACCCAGCCCGCGGGCCCCGAACCGTTCGCCACTTTCCACCACCTCGAGCTGCGGGTCGCTGGCCAGGCCGTCCAGCTCGCTCGGGGAGACGACGAAGCAGATGTGGTCGAGGTGGCCGCGATCGACCCCGGTTTCCCCGGGGACGAGGTCGATGATCGTCGCGTCGTCGATCCGCAGCGACGGGAACGGCGCCTCGTCTCTTCGCCACTCTTCGACCCGCACCCCGGAAAGCCCGGCGTGCCGCCCGTACCAGGCGAGCGCCCGCTCGACGTCCGACACGACGAGCACGAGGTGGTCGAGGGCGAGGGCGGTGGCCATGGCATCCTCCCGTTCGGGCGTCGACGCCAGCCTGTCACGCCCGGGCGATGACCTCGCCGTGCACGACCACGAAGACCCCGTCCGGCTCTGCGGCCCACGCGCGCCACGCCGCGGCGATGTCGGCCAACTCCTCCTCGGTGGCGATGCCATAGTCGAGGGCCTGCTCGGCGAACGCCGACGCCGTGCTCCGCTCCGCCCAGAGCTCGTCTGGCGTCGCCACCGATGGAATCCTGTCACTCGACGGGTCGCCTTAACGCGGTCGACCAAATTCCACGTCGCTCATCCGCTCCGCTGCCTTCACGCGCGCTTGTCGCCATCGGCCCCATCTTCACGGCTTGCGCGATGCGCCTGGCGCCAGCGTGTGCTCCGTGTCAGTAGACACCTCACCAGGCTCGCGCGCCCCGGCGACCCCCACGCCGCCCCGGCCGACGGCGGCCCTGCCGCCGGATTCGGTGTCCTATCGCCTGAAGCGCAAGCTGCTGGGAAAACCCCTGCACAGCGAGGAGCTGGAGCACCAGCGCCTGGGCAACCCCACGGCCCTGGCGGTGTTCGCCTCCGACAACCTGTCGTCGTCGGCCTACGCCACCGAGGAGATCCTGCACGTCCTCATCCCCGTGGCCGGAGCGGTGGCGTTCTCGCTCGTCGTGCCCGTCACGCTGGCCATGTGCGTGGTCCTGGGGTTCCTGATCCTGTCCTACCGGGAGACCATCAAGGAGTACCCCTCGGCCGGCGGCGCCTACCTGGTCACGAAGGACAATTTCGGCTCCACGGTGGCCCAGGTGGCCGGCGCGTCGCTCCTCGTCGACTACATCCTCACCGTGGCGGTGTCGGCGTCGGCCGGTACCGCGGCCCTGACCTCGGCGTTCGATGCCCTCGCCCCCTATCGCGTTCCGATCTCGCTGTTCTTCATCGCCCTCATCGCGTGGGGCAACCTCCGCGGGGTCAAGGAGTCGGGTCGGATCTTCGCCATTCCCACGTACTTCTTCATGGTCACGATGGCGTTCCTGCTCGGCATCGGGGCCTGGAAGTACCTGTCCGGCGACCTGCCCGACTTCTCCGGGGTCGTGCAGGACGGCCAGCTCACCCTCGACGGCGTCGGGGTGAGCGGTGTCGGGTTCCTGCTGGGCGTGAAGCTCTACGACGTCCTCCACGCCTTCGCGTCCGGCGGCGCAGCGGTGACCGGCGTCGAGGCCATCTCCAACGGCGTGCCCGCCTTCCGCAAGCCCGAGTGGCGCAACGCCCGCAGGACGCTCGTGCTCATGGGCACCGGCCTGGGCGTCATGTTCCTCGGCCTGTCGGCGCTGGCCGCCAAGATGGAGGTCCGCCCGTTCGAGGCCGGCACCCCCACGGTCATCTCCCAGATCGGCAAGGCTGTGTTCGGCGGCGGTCCCGCGGGCGACCTGCTCTACTACGCGCTCCAGGCCGGCACGATGCTGATCCTGATCATGGCGGCCAACACCGGCTTCGCCGACTTCCCGAGGCTGGCGAGCTTCCAGGCGGGCGACAGCTTCCTGCCCCGCCAGCTCACGAAGCGCGGTCACAGGCTCGTCTACTCCAACGGCATCATCGCCCTGGCGGGCGCGGCCATGGCGCTCGTGATCATCACCGGGGCCGAGGTCACCAGGCTGATCCCGCTCTATGCCATCGGCGTGTTCACCGGCTTCACGCTGTCGCAGTCCGGCATGACCAAGCACCACTGGCGCAAGCGCGAGCCGGGCTGGCGCAAGGGGATCGTCATCAATGGGTTCGGGGCGTTCCTGTCGGCCGTGGTCACGGTGGTCGTCGCCGTGACCAAGTTCCGGGACGGTGCCTGGGCGATCCTCATCATCCTCCCGCTCCTGGTCGTGGTGTTCCTGCGGCTCAACCGGCAGTACGTGCGGGAGGCCGCCCTCCTCGAGGCCGACGTGCCGGCGGCTGCCAAGGCGCCGATCCTGCGCCGCCACGTGGTCATGGTGTTCGTCGACCGCCTCGACCTGGCCGCCGCCCGGGCGATCCAGTACGCCCGCACCCTCACACCCGACGAGCTGCGGGCCGTCCACTTCGTGATCGACGACGAGGCCGCCCGCCACCTGGCCGAGGAGTGGACCCGGCTCGGGCTCCATCGGGTGCAGCTCGAACTGGTCGAGTGCCCCGACCGGCGGCTCACCCGGACCGCAGTGGAGACCGTCGCCCGCGAGGTCGCCGACGGCGAGACCGAGGTCAGCGTCCTCCTGCCCGACCGCAAGTTCAACGGCCTGTGGCACCGGGTCCTGCACGACCGGACGGCGGACGCCATCGCCGAGCAGGTGTCGCGGCTGCCGCACGCCAACGTCACCACTGTTCCCTTCCACTTCGACGTCGCCGACGACGCCAGCGTGCCGCTGTCGGCGATCGTCGGGACCGGGGGCAACGGGCGGGCCACGGCGCCTGGCTCACGACCGGAGGGCGGCGAAGCCGCCGGCGGACACGCCCCTGCCGGTGCTCCCGCTCGGGGGTGGCGCGGGCGATGGTCCCAGGCGCTATGAGGTCCCCGGCGCCACCCCCATCGCCGAGGTGCGCTACCGGGACCGCGTCCGGATCGGCGGTCGCGTCCGTTCCATGCGGGTCGCCCCCCAACACGATGCCCCAGTGCTCGAGTTGATCCTCGACGACGGCAGTGCCGCCATCTCGGTGGTCTTCCTCGGTCGGCGGGGCCTGGCCGGCGTCGGCGTGGGGGCGCACATGGTGGTCGAGGGCACGGTCGGGTTGCACCGCAACCGCCTCGCGCTGCTCAACCCTGCCTACGAGCTGCGGCTGTAAGCGCCGGTCGCACCGGCTGGTCGCCTGGCCGCGGCCGGCGCTCCGTCACGCGGCGAGCGACGCCTCCAGCTGGATGTCGACCCCGGTGAGGGCCTTCGAGACCGGGCAGTTGGCCTTGGCGGTCTCCGCCTGCTCCTGGAAGGCGGCGGGGTCGATGCCCGGCACCTCGGCGGACGTGGTGAGGTCGATGCGGCCGATCCGGAACCCGCCGTCGCCCGGTACCAGGTGGACCTTGGCCGTGGTCTCCACCGACGTCGGCGTGAACCCGGCCGCTTCCAGCCCGGCGGACAGCGCCATCGAGAAGCAGCCGGCGTGCGCGGCGCCGATCAGCTCCTCGGGGTTGGTGCCGTTGCCCTCCTCGAAACGGGACGAGAACGAGTACTGGCCCTCGAAGGCCCCGCTTCCCAGGCGCATGGTGCCGTTGCCGTCGCGGAGCCCGCCCTGCCAGCGGGCGGTAGCGGTGCGTGCGGGCATGTCGTGCCTCCCAAGGTCGTCGATGGAGCCCGCCCTCGGCTGCACGTTAGGTCCTACGCTCGGGCGGTGACCGACGCCGACACCGACGCCGACACCGGCCCGGGCAGACCGGACCGCCAAAGCGAGCCGCTCATCAGCGCCGAGGCGCTCGGCGGCATCACCAGGGCGCTCGGTTGGCTGCTGGTGATCGGGGGTGCGGGCCTGGCGGCCACGGGTGTGCCGCTGATCTTCGTCTACCGGCCCGATGATCCGGTCACCGGCGACCGGTCGGATGTCTGGTGGTTGCGCGGGGCGCACAGCATCACGTCGACGATGTTCATCGGGGCGGCCGCGGGAATCGTCGCCGTGCTGGGCATGGCGCTCGTCCGGCGCCTACGCGTCCCGCCCGGGTGGTTCGCGGCGCTCGGGGCCCTGCTGGTCGCACTCCTGGGTCTGATCTCGGGCCAGCTGATCGCCTGGGATCGGCTGGTCATGAAGTCGGTCACGGAGGGTTCGGGCGTCCGGGGGGTCGTCGACGCGCTGTCGGATGACGTCCGCTCGGTGGTGATCGACGGCACCGGCGTGACCCGCGGCGCGTACGCGGCCTGGGCCGGTGTGCACGTGCTGGCCGTGCCGCTGCTGGCGGTCGGCCTGGCCGGGATCGTCCGCCGCCGCGGTCGCTACCGGCAGGCCCCTGGCGAACCGGCGTCGGAAGCTGACGGTCCCCGCGAGCGCCCGGCGCCGGAACGGGAGGGTCGGACGGAGTTCGGGTAGCGGGAACCGCAGCCGCAGTCGTCGACGTCCTACCCCCGTAATCCGTTACGAGGGGTATCGGACCGGGAGGCGACGATGCGGAGACGGATGGTGGTTGTGGGCGTGCTGGCCGCCGTGCCGGTCGCGGTGCTGGGCGCGGGGCCGGCCGGCGCATGCGGCGGCTTGGTGGGGGAGAACGGCACGATCGAGCTGGTGCGCACCACGACGCTGGCCGCCTACAGCGGCGGCGTCGAGCGCTACGTGACGGCCTTCGAATTCACCGGCGAGGGCGAGGAGGTGGGCTCGATCGTCCCCCTGCCCGATGTGCCCACCAAGGTGGAGCGGGCCGGCGACTGGACCCTGCAGCGGCTGGCCCAGGAGGTGGCACCACCAGTTGAATCTCGACGCCGCGACCGCCGCCGAAGCGGGCGCGACGGCGCCCAGGTCATCCTCGAGACCCAGATCGACGCCCTCGACATCACGGTGCTCAAGGGTGGCGGCGACGAGGTGGGGGAGTGGGCCGTCGACAACGGGTTCCTCCTCACCCCCGACGCCCCCGAGGTTCTCGACTACTACGCCGAGCGGAGCCCCGTGTTCATGGCCGCCCGCTTCGACGCCCAGCGGGCGCAGGAGCTCGGCCAGGGTGCGGGCGACAGCACGCCGATCATGGCCACCATCCCGACCGACGACCCCTGGGTCCCGGTGCGGATCCTCGGCCTGGGCCTGGACGGCAGCCGGAACGTCGAGGCCGACGTGTTCCTGCTGACCGACGACGAGCCCGAGCTGCTGGCCGGCGGCAGCGGGCTCACGCTCGACCGGAGCGAACCGGCGTCCGACCTGCTGCTCTCGGACCTGCGCTCCGATGTGGGCATGGAGTGGGTGCCTGACGACATGTGGCTGTCGTACATGAAGCTCGCCGCCCCTGCCGCCGACCTCGACTACGACCTGGCCGTGTCCGCGACCCCCGGCGTGACGCCGTCGCTGGTCGACGCCGGCGTGCCCGAGCCCGAGGCCATCCCGGTGGGGGCCGGACTCCGGTCGGGAGTGGTGGCCGCTGGCCGCCGGCGGGGCGGCCGGCGCCGCGGTCCTGGCCCTCGGCTGGATCTGGTGGCGGCGGGACCGAGCGGGTGCCGGCCCGCACTGGGCATGACCCCCGCGAACGCTTCGGTCGGCGTGCGGCAAAGCGCCGATGCGCCGGGGCGGTCCCTCGGGACCGCCCCGGCCGCCACCGGCCTGCGGCCCGGCGGAGGGCGGCGGGCGCGGCGGTGGCCCTGGCTTGTGGCCAGTGCGGCCGTCGCCGCCGGCGTCGCCGGCGCTGGCTTCGCCGTAGCCGCGGCCGAGACCGAGGATCCGGCGGACCTGACGTTCGGTCCGGGTGACGTGACCGTCGAACTGCATGTCGAGCACTCGTTGTTCGAGCAGACCGAGATCCGGGTGGTCGAGGGCACGCGGCTGAGGTTCGTCCTCGACAACGACGACCCCATCAGCCACGAGCTGATCGTGGGTGGGCCCGACGTGCACGCCCGTCATGCCCTCGGCACCGAGGCCCGGCACCCGTCGATCCCCGGGGAGGTGTCGGTGGGCCCCAACGAGGTGGGGGTGACGACCCTGCGGTTCGACGAGCCCGGCACGTTCGAGTTCGCGTGCCACCTGCCTGGGCACTACGAGTACGGCATGCACGGCGTCGTACAGGTGGTCCCGGCAACCAACGCCTGATCGCACGACACGCCTAGCGTGGCCCGCGTGAGCGAGCGAGCCAGGGGCAGGGTGCTGTGGGAGCCGCCCGGCGACGTGCGGGAGCGCACCCGGATCGGCCGCTACCTGGCATGGCTCGACAGCTATCGCGGGCGGTCGTTCCCGGATTACGACAGCCTGTGGCGCTGGTCGGTCGACGACGTGGACGAGTTCTGGCGCACGATCTGGCAACACTTCCACCTCGAATCGTCCACACCGGTTGATCGGGCGCTGACCAGGGCCGACATGCCGGGCGCCGTGTGGTTCCCGGGGGCGATGCTCAACTACGCCGCCCACGCCCTGCGCAGCGAGCCTGCGGGACCGGCGATCATGGCCCGCTCGCAGTCGCGCGATCCGCTCGAGCTGAGCATGGCCGAGCTGCGCGACCAGGTGGCGCGGTGCCGCGCCGGGCTGGTGCGCCTGGGCGTGAGTCAGGGCGACCGGGTGGCCGCCTACCTCCCCAACGTCCCCGAGGCGGTGGTGGCGCTGCTGGCCACGGCCAGCCTGGGCGCGATCTGGTCGTCGTGCGCCCCCGAGTTCGGCACCCGCAGCGTGGTCGACCGGCTCCGCCAGATCGAACCGGCCGTGCTGCTGGCCGTGGACGGCTACCGCTACGGCACCAAGCGGGTCGACCGCGCCGCCGAGGTCGCCGACGTCCGGGCCGAGTTGCCGTCGCTGCGCCACGTCGTCACCGTCGGTTACCTCGCCCCCGGCGCTCGGCTCCCGGACTCGTTGACATGGGACGAGCTGCTGGCCGAACCCGGGGAGCTGGCGTTCGATCCGGTGCCGTTCGACCACCCGCTGTACGTCCTGTACTCGTCCGGCACCACCGGGCTGCCCAAACCGATCGTGCACGGCCACGGCGGCATCCTGGTCGAGCACCACAAGGTGTTGGCGCTGCACAACGACCTCGGGCCCGGTGACCGCTTCTTCTGGTTCTCGACCACTGGCTGGATGATGTGGAACTACCTCGTCTCCGGCCTGCTGGTGGGGGCGACACTGGTGCTGTTCGACGGCGACCCCGGCCACCCCGACCTCGGGGCGCTCTGGCGCATGGCAGGCGACGACGAGGTCACCTTCTTCGGTACGTCAGCGCCCTTCCTGCTGGCGTGCCGCAAGGCCGGCATCGCCCCGGCCGAGATCGCCGACCTGGGGCGCTGCGGTCGGTCGGGTCGACCGGCGCGCCCCTACCCGCCGAGGCGTTCGACTGGGTCTACGAGGCGGTCGGGCCGGCCCAACATTCTCCCGCTTCTACGCCGCTCGGCCCGGAGCGGCCGCGATCTGCTGCTGTCCTCCGTGAGCGGCGGCACCGACATGTGCACGGCGTTCGTCGGTGGCTGCCCGCTGGTCCCGGTGCGGGCGGGCGAGATCTCGTGCCCCTACCTCGGCGCCGACGTCGAGGCCTACGTGGGGGGGCGGCCTGCCGTGGGCGAACAGGGCGAGCTGGTGATCACCGAGCCCATGCCGTCCATGCCGGTTGCGTTCTGGGGAGACGACGACGGCGCGCGGTATCGGGCCGCCTACTTCGAGGCCCATCCCGGTGTGTGGACGCACGGTGACTGGATCACCGTGTACGAGGACGGCGCCTGCGTCATCACCGGGCGATCCGATGCGACGCTCAACCGGGGCGGCGTACGGATGGGGACCGCCGAGCTGTACTCGGTGGTGGAGGGGTTGCCCGAGGTGGCCGACAGCCTGGTGGTCCACCTGGAGGACGCGGACGGCGGACCGGGCCGGCTGGTGCTGTTCGTCGCCCCCGCGGCCGGGATCACCCTCGACGACGAGCTCAGGGCTCGCATCGCCAAGGTGCTGCGCTCCGAGCTGTCGCCCCGGCACGTGCCCGACGAGATCCACGCCGTGCCCGGGGTGCCCCGCACGCTGTCGGGCAAGAAGCTCGAGGTGCCCGTGAAGCGCATCCTCCAGGGCGTCGATCCCGATCGGGCGGCCAGCCGGGGGAGCCTCGCTGACCCCGACGTGCTCGACGCGTACCAGGACTTCGTCGAGCGGTAGGACCTCGGCTCGTGCCCGATCGGGCGTCAGCTGAGCTCGGACGCGGACTTGGCACCCCGGGCGAGCAGCCAGGCGACCAGCTCGGTCGGGTCCAGCCCGTCCTGCTCGCTGCGCCGGGCGGCATCGAGGGGGGTGAGCCCGTCCCAGGTGGCGACCCAGTTGAGGTCGGCCCCGCGGCCGAGCAGGAGCTCGGCGGCGCCTCGCTGCGCGCCGTGGCAAGCGGCCCAGAACGCCTGCGTGATCTCGTCGGCGGTCGGGAGTGGCTCACCCGCGAGGTGCGCCTGGATCTGGTCCATGAGTCCGAGCGCGGCGGCGTGCCAGAGGGTCGTGCGCGCCCCGTGCTCGACCAGCCGCCGTGCCGCCTTCCACTGTCCGAACGCGGTGGCGTCGGCCAGGGGCGGGCCGCCGCCGATGATCGCCCCGGGCGCCTCGATGTCGGCGCCGGCCTCGACGAGCGCGTCGAGCGCGTCGATGTCGTTGCTGCTGGCCGCCCAGTGCAGCGGGGTCTCGGCGCTCTCGGGCCCCTGATACCGGGCGTTGACGTCGGCGCCGGCGTCGACGAGCGCCCTCACTGTCCCGGCGCCGTTGGGAAAGTTCCCGGGCCAGTCGGTCGCTACGTGCAGCAACGTTCGCCCGGTGTCGGTCCCCTGGTCGTCGTCGCAGTCGCTCTGCGCGATGCGGGCGG
>CAVQVM010000004.1:0-173849 GCA_963717085.1 uncultured bacterium | reverse complement strand
GGCTTGCCTTCCATCTGTCGCGGCCCGGCGCCACGGCACAACCCCGTCGAGCTCGATCTCCAGCGAGAAGCTGAGGAACGTTCGAACCAGCACGATGGTCCCGAGGACCAGAGCGCTCTCGGCGGTGGGCTCGATCGTGATGGTCTGCACGATGTCGGCGATGATCAGGATCTCCAGGCCGAGCAAGACCGCTCGCCCCACGTCCTGTCGAGCCGTCTTGTAGGAGGAGCCCCGGTCGCGCACGAAGGCGACGGACGCCTTCACCAGCGCGGCGACCGAGCCGATGGCGAGCACGACGACGCCAACGACCTCGAAGCCGTGGACGACAAGCTCCATCCAGTCCTCGAAGTGCATCAGTGCTGCTCCGTGCTCATCATGCGGGTGCTACGGATGTGACCGCGGGCCGAGGCGCGAGCCGCTAGATCCGGCGTCGACGTCGGCCGGGTGTCACGGCGGCGCCCACGACGGCGGCCTTCGCGACGGGTGAGGGTCCGGGCCGCACGGCGGCGCCGACGACCGCGGCCTTGGCGACGGGCGCGGGTCCCGGTCGCACGGCGGCGCCGACGACCGCGGCCCTGGCCACGGGTGCACCCACGACACCAACTCGTCCTGCACGTCCTGGCCTGAGCGGCATGTCAGTCTCCTTCGGGTTCGAACGCCTCGTCGGCTTCGACGGCGGCGATGATGGCTTGGATGGGGATTCGTCCGTTGGCGATGAGCTGTCCCCCGGCGCGGCGGGCGGCGGAGGAGAAGGGCGCGGCCCAGAGGTTCTCGAAGATGAGCACCCCGGCGACGCTGCCGGGGTCCATCGCCGCGGCGAGGTGTTCGACATCCTCCTCGGCCAGCAGCTCGGCGAGCTCTGCCTCGAGCACCTGCAACGGGCCGAGGTGCTCGAGGTCTTCGATCTCCAGGGCCTCGACCTCGCCGTCCTGGTCCTTGACGAGCACGAGGAGGTCGATGATGCGGATGGTTCCGGTGTCGACCAGCTTGATGAGCTCCTCCGCCATCTCGCCGGTGAAGTTGGCCGTCTCCGGCGGAAACTCGATGATCAGGTAGTCGACGGGTCCGAGCTCGTCGAGTGGGGTGTTGGTCACGGTCATGGGCTTCGTTCCATTCGCTGGTCCGTCGGAGTGGTGATCGGGGGCGGGCTCGGCGGGTTCATGCGCTCGCCCGGCAGTCGTCGAAGACGTCGCGCAACGCCGCCTCGTCGATGCCGTCGTCTCTGCCGATGACGACCATCCGGGTGCGCGGTCCTCGGTCGTTCCATGCACCTCCGGGTGCGATGTCGACGCGCTTGCCGACGACTTGGAGGATGGTCCGTCGTCCGGGTTCTTCGACGGTGTGGACCACGCCCTTGCACCGGTAGACGCCGGCCGGCAGGCGCCGGGCGGACTCCCGCAGCGCCTCCAGCGAAAGGGGTTCGTCGGTCTCGTAGCTCCACGTCCTGAACACCTGCGAGTGATCGTGCGGGTGGCCGGGATCCGCGCAGTCGACGTGGTCGTCGAGCGCGGGGCTGTCGAGCTGGGCCGGATCGAACCGGCCGACCGAGAGCAGGATCTCCAGAGGTACGTCGCCGCCGCTCGCCTCGACGAGCCGGATAGCGATGGAACCGGTCGTCGAGCCATGCCTTGATCCGCTCGATCTCCTCCGGGGTGACGAGGTCGACCTTGTTGAGGATCAGCATGTCGGCGAAGGCGATCTGGCGGAGCTTCAGCTCCATCATCTCCGGCGCCGCGAACACCTGCTCCGCGTCGACGACGCACATGATGCTGTCCAGCCTGATCCGGTCCCGCAGGCCGTCGTCCATGAAGGTGAGGGCGATGCTCGAGGGCTCGGCCACCCCGCTGGCCTCGAGGACGATGTACTCGGGCCGCTCGGGCCGGGACATCACCTGCGTTACCGCCGTCACCAGATCGTCGCGGACGTTGCAGCAGACACAGCCGTTGGCGAGGCTGATGATGTCGCCATCGCCCTCGACGCCGACGACGAGGTCGGCGTCGATGTTGATCGAGCCGAAGTCGTTCACCAGGACCGCTATGCGAAGACCGTGATCGCCGGAGAGGATGCGGTTCAGCAGCGTCGTCTTGCCCGCGCCGAGGAACCCCGTCAGCACGGTGAGCGGGATGGCTTCGCTTGCGGCTCGCTCGGTTGCGGCCATCACGGCTCCCCCGCAGGACATGCTCCGGTCACCGGCCAGGCGTGCTGGAAGGCCAGGATGTTGTCCCCGAACTCCGAGGCCACGAAGGGCGACTCGAGCGTGATCACGCCGATGTAGACCTTCTCCGCCGTTGCGCTGGCCTTGCCGTGCATCCGGTACAACGGTGTCCCCGGGGATCTCGGCGAGGATCGCTCGGAAGTCGGCGGCCGACGCGGGATCGTTGCGCACCTCATCTGTGCCGTAGAGGTACACCAGCTCCGGCGCACAGGGTTGCTCGACCGCGGTTCCGTCGTTCGTCGTCACCGCCAGGTGATCGAGCCGTTGCAGCTCGATGGGGCTCGAGATGCGGGAGAGCCAGAACCTCAGGAGCGGCAACATGAGGGTGTTGGGGAACGTGCTGGGCGCCAACGTGTGATTGGTCGGCGCCCGTTCGAAGAAGTCCCGGCTGGCTTGCTTGTCGAGTGATTGGTGCACCAGCAGGTTCTGCGACGGATGCGGGCCATCGATCAGGAACTTGAAGGCGGCCGCCGGGCTGTAGTTCGGCATGCCCACCGCCAGCGATGCCCGCACGAACCCCACCGCACCGGTGTCGAAGAGCCCCGTGAATGGATGCTCGCCGTCGGCCTCGAACCGCATCTTCCCGACGGTCCCGTACGTGTGGAAGGCCTTGGCACGCGGCGGGCGTACATCGTCGTCCTGCTCGAACGCCTGGCGCAGGAAGGCACGCTTCGCGAGCCGGCGCACGGTCTGCGAGTTGGTGACGACGGCCGAGGGTGGTGTCGCGTAGGGCGACGACGAGATCAGCTCCCAGAGCACGTCCTGCTTCGCTCTGGCCGGCGCACCTCGGAAGCTGTCCGAGGTCACCTGGGCCAGCGCCGCTTCGTACTGCTGCTGCGCGCTCGAGGCATCGCTCGTCGACGAACCCGATGTCCGCAACCCCTCGTGCGGGACCCCCGCGATCCATTGCAACGCCGTGATGCTGGGAAGGAAGCAGTACGCCGTTGCCTTGGTCGTGATGAACCGCGAGAACCCGGTCACCTTGAGCGGCGGGCGGCCGTCCTGCGGGATCTCGAAGACGCTCGCGGCCGGATCGTTCGCTCCGACCAGGGCGTCCTTCGATCCTGGGTTCAGCCTCACTCGTCCCGCGAACGACCCCGCCTCGACCCATTCCTTCAACACGAACTCGTACTGGTTCTCGATGTAGGCGTTGATGAAGTAGCCGAGGAGGCCGCGCTCCACGCCGTCGTACGGGACGCTGGGGTCGTACACCGGACCGTACGGCATGCCTCGGCGGATGAGCCGGTGCGCGTTGTTGCTCCCGCCGGGCCCCCTGGCCCTGGACAGGCTGGCCCCTCGGATTGACGCGACGTATGTGCGCCCCGACGGGACAGCGCAGGCCCTGGGGGTCACCCGACCCGTCGCTGTTCACGTACTCGAAGTCGTTGAGCTGTTCCTCGGTCATCCCGCCCGGAGGCGAGTCCGTGTCCGGGGAGAGCGCGAGCGGAACGCCGTTGCGCCAACGCCCGCAGATCTTGGCGGCGAGCAGCTCAGGATCGATCTGGTCCTTGTTGGCCTGCAGGAAGGTCTCGAAGCCGACGACGTCTTGTTGCATCATCTTGAAGACGCCGAAGCTCCCGTTGCGCCAGAGCTCGTGCGGGCTCGGGAGCTGGTAGCTGTCGGCGTCCTCGGAGAGAACGAAGAGCCACGGCTCGCACGGCTCCTGGTGATCGGGGGCCACCGGCTCCGGACCGCCGAGGATCGGCGGTGTCATGGTGATGCCGTCGGTGTACCCGAAGTGCGTCTTCGGGACGGGGACCGGCTCGCCGTCGACCGTCTCCACCATGGCGGCGCCGTCATGGTGCCAGAGGACCTCGAAGGCGTCCTGCGCTTCGAAGAGCGCGGTCAGCCGGCGGCTGTAGTCCTCTCGCACCTCCGGGGTCAGGGCGTAAAGCGCGACCATCACGTGGTCGTCGCCCGTTCCGAAGCCGCCTACCCAGTGCTCGGGCCCGCTGTCGCCATCGTCACCGAGTCGTCCGGCCCGCGGCGCCGCACCCTCGACGAAGGCGTCGAACGATCCGGAGGGGGGCGGTGGAATGCGATCCGCCACGCCCATCGCCACCAACCCGGGCCACGTGATGCCGACGTTGAGGCAGTAGTCCGGCTTCCACCGCGGTGACCTGGTTGGATCGTCGTGCGGTCCTGCGGTCGCCACGTGCCAATCCTCGGCGGTCGTGATCTGCGGCGCGTCGGCCTCGTCGCCGGACGTGAATCGACCGAGGGCCGCGCGAGCCGCGCTGGGCGTCCCCACCTTCAGGAGGTAGTAGCGCACGGTCGGCATGCGATAGCCGCGCACGATGATCCCTTGGATGTCTGGCAGCTCCAGCACCTTCATGACGTGCCCTAGGCCGTGGTGCTCGCCGGCGGGGCGGGCTGTCGAGGGACTCGGAGAGGAGCGCCTTCACGTCCTGGACCTGGAGGCCGGGGTAGCCGGAGTAGAACGCGAGCGGGGCCAGATCGTGATCCCTGACCCATGCGGAGAAGGGGCCGGCGTGCTTCGCGGTCGGCGTCGGCGGCGGGTTCTTGGTGAACCTGAAGAGCAGGTCGAACGCCGGACCGAGTCGGTCCGCGAAGTCCTGGGTGTACTTCTCGAACGGGCCGTCGTAGATGGTGAAGAACCCGACGTGGTTGCCGGGCAGCTTGACCAGGGACGCGAAGTGCACGGTGCCGACGGAGTCACCACCCTTCTTGAGGTACCCGGTCAGCAGCTGGAAGGCAGCTTCGACGGCGAGGACCGACAGGCGGCCCTTCATCGGCATGATGACGAGCAGGGGGAGCTGGGTGCGCGCTCGAGACGTCGAGCTCGATGCCGGCCGCGGCTGCCTTGGACCCGATCTGGCGCACCGTTCCGCCTGGGTAGGCCGAGTAGTCGGCGAAGGCCCGGATGCAGCGCGCTCGCGCCCACGGCACGAAGGCCTCGGCGTTGCTCGCCACGGGCGTCCGGGGCGGGTCGGTCACCTGCTCGAGCACGAGGTCCAAGATGGGGCCGAGCTGTCCGGCAAGGGCTTCGAGGACATCGTCGAGCGGTCCATCGAAGTCGGCGAGGAGGTAGACCGCCTCGTCGTCCACGGCGATGAAGCGGCAGTAGTGCAAGGTGCCGATCGCATCCGCCGCCTCGTACAGCGCGGCCTGCAAGCCCGCCAGCTGGTCCCGAACCGCTGAGGTGCCCGCGCGGGACTTCATGGGAAAGGCGAGGGTGAGATGTCCCTGCGCTCCGGTTGCATCGGCGCCGCGGAGCGCTTCGCCGACATCGACCCTGTTCTCCCGTGGCAGGAGGAGGTTCGCAAGGTGCAGTCGAAGCTCCCGAGCCCGCAGTCCAACCTGGGTGGTCGTCATCATCTGCTCCTTCCTGTCCGGCTAGCTGTCCGCGTGCTCGATGGCGTCGACGACGGCCGACAGCAGGTCCTCCTTGCCCCCGAGCTTCTCCTGCATGTGGCGCAGCTTCGGGAGGGCGACCTCGCGGACATCGATCGAGAAGCCCTCCGGGAAGTCGACCTGCGGCTCCCGGTACAGATCCGCCGGGTAGTACTCCCTCGGATCGATCTCCCGGTTGTAGACCTCCGGATCCAGGTTGTCGGACATCCGGCACCGCGGCGTCGGGAAGGTCACCGTGAGGTTGGTCGGGCTCAGGTCGAACAGCTCGGCCGCCTCCCTCGGGGTGGGGCGGGCCATGTTGCCGGCGTCGGGGATCACGGCCTTGCGGGTCCAGACCGAGTCCTTGTCGACATTGACGACGACCACGTCGGGCGCCCCGAACTGGAAGAGCCCGTTGTAGTGGTGGCGGATCCCGGCAACGATCTCCGGGACCAGCTCCTCGTCGAAGGACAGGTGCGTGACCATCGCGAGGCGCGGCTGGATCTTCTCGAACATGTACCCGACGGCGTAGTGGACGCTGTGCGCCTGGTCGATCGTGTTGTTGAGCATCAAGGGGGGCATGCCGAACTTCAGCGCCTGGAGGTTGCCCGTGTCCGGTTGCACCTCGGTCACGAAGACGTTCACCCCCTGAGCCAGCTCCAGGGTGAGCTCGTCGGGCCGGCCGTCCCCGGTCCAGACGAACGACAACCCGTTCCAGTCGAGCCGGTACGCCGAGGCGCCGTCCTTGGTGTGCGAGCGCCGCCAGTGGCGGATGGTCACGCCGTCCTTCTCGTAGCAGATGCCGTTGTCATCGGTGTGATCGAACTCGTTGACCTCGACCTCGTAGCCGTCGCCGATCGGGACGGCGTTGAAGGAGTCCGTGTGCCAGTGGGTCATCATCTTCATGCCCTCGATCATGTGCTTGATGCCGTCCTGCGGCGTGCGGCCCGACGGCCCGTGCACCCGCAGTGGCTTCCAGCGGCCCACCCACGGGCGCGAAGGCGTAGAGGTAGGGAAGATCGGCGTAGTGGTCCACGTGGAGGTGGGTGAAGAAGATGTCGTTGATCGTCGGCAGCGGAACCGCCATCGCGATGATGTTGCGCATGCAACCCGAGCCGAAGTCGAAGAAGAAGCGCTTGCCGTTGCCGAGCTCGACCATGATGCAGGTGCCGGCCTGGGCCTTCGTGACCGGGATCGGCGTGCTGCCGATGAAGGAGATCCGCATCTCGTCCGGACCGAGCTCCTCCTGCCCCGGGTAGTAGAGGTTGTTGCTGACAAGATCGGGAGTCGGCCGGTAATACGGCGGAAGCGTGATCCCACCGCTGGGCACGCCGCCATAGGGGTTCCCGGGCTGAGCCTCGGTTGACGTCTGGGTCATGTCCGTCTCCCCCGGTCAGGTTGTCGCGTTCGTGTACGGCTGATTGTGCGCGACGGAGGGGTAGCCGTCGTCATCCAGACTTGGTGAACCGTGGCCGCCGGCTCGGCGAATGTGGGGCGCTCCCCGCCCAGATGTCTCTAGGGTTGGCGCGTGTCAGACGGACGGCCGGAGCCGGCACGGCCAGGCGAGCTTGGGCAGTCGCTCCATGCCGCCAAGCTGACCGCCCCACCGCTCCGTCCCGGTGCGGTCAGTCGGCGCTCGCTCATCGAAGCGGCTCGCACCGATGGTTGCCGCGTCGTCGGCGTGACGGCGCCGGCGGGCTACGGCAAGTCGACCCTGCTCGCGGAGTGGGCCGCCACCGAGGATCGCCCGGTCGCGTGGGTGTCGCTCGACCGCTTCGACGACGATCCGGCGGCGTTGTTGCCCGTGTTGGCATCGGCGTACGCACAGATCACGCCGGGTAACGCCGATCTGGTGGCTGACGTGCGGGGCGTCTCGGTGCTGGGCCGCGCCGCGCCACGGCTCGCGTCGGCGTTCGCAGCCACCCCAAGCCCCTTCGTGCTCATGCTGGACGATCTCCACGAGCTTCACTCGCCGGCCTGTCACGATGCGCTCGGCGTGGTGATCTCAGCCATTCCTCACGGCTCACAGTTCGTTGCGGCGAGCCGTGCCGAACAGCCGCACCTGCCCCGGCTTCGAGCCTCGGGGACGCGTTCGAGCTCGGAACGGGCGACCTGGCCCTCGACGCGGAGGCCGCACAGCACATCTTCTCGCAGGCGCAGGTGCACCTCGCCCCCGAGCTGGCGGCCGCGGTGATCGAGCGCACCGAGGGGTGGCCCGTCGGGCTCTACCTCGCCGCGTTGATCGCGAAGGAGAGCCCCGCGCACACGGACACGGTGGCCGGCGACGATCGCTACGTTGCCGACTACCTCTATCGCGTGACGTTGGAACAGCTCCCGGAGAGCACCCAGCAGTTCCTGCGGCGCACCGCGGTGCTCGACCAGCTCTCGGGCCCACTCTGTAACGCTCTCCTGGAGACGTCGGATGCGCACGCGCAGCTTCGTGATCTCGAGGCCGCGAACCTGTTCCTGGTCCCGCTCGATCGCCGGCGCGAGTGGTATCGCTACCACGCTCTTTTCCGAGAGTTCCTGCTCGCAGAGCTGCACCGTGCCGAACCCGACGTCACCATGAAGCTGCATCTCCGCGCCGCCGACTGGTACGAGTCGAACGGGTCACCGGCGCTGGCGCTCGAGCACCTGTTGAACACGACGGCGCGGGACCGATGCGCGGCGTTGATGGCGATGCTGATCATCCCCACCTACGGCGCCGGCCAGATCACGACGGTGCGGCGGTGGCTCTCGACGATCGGCGACTCCAGCGTCGAGGCCCATCCGCCGTTAGCGGTCTTCGCCGCTTGGGTGGCCGCGTTGGGCGGCGACACCATACAAGCGCAGCGCTGGGCCGCCGTGGTCGACGCGGCGTCGTTCGACTCGGTCCCACCGGACGGCGCATCGTCGTTCGATTCGACTCGGGCGATGATGCATGCGGTCCTTTCCGCGGACGGCGTCGAGGCGATGATGGCTCGCGCGAAGTTCGCGGTCGACCAAGAGCCGGATTGGAGCCCCTGGCGGGACACCGCGCTCGCGCTGTGCGGCGAAGCGCACCTGCTCGTCGGCGATCTCCATCAGGGCGGTGCCACGTTCGCGGAGGCGTCCAGCGTGGCAACCTCGACGGGCAACAACGGATCGATCGTGATCAGCGAGGCCGAGCTCGCGTTGCTGGCGATGGACGGCGGACGGTGGCCCGAAGCCGCCGAGCACGTGGCACTGGCGCTCGGGACGATCGACGAGCATCGGTTGCACGACTATGCGATGTCGGCGCTCGCGTTCGCCGCCGCGGCCCGGCTGGCGTTGCATCGAGGTGACCTGTACGACACGAACCGCCAGCTCGCACGGGGGATGCGAGCTCGACCCGTGTGCACGTTCGTGCTGCCATGGCTCGCCGTACGGCTCCGACTGCAGCTCGCCAAGGTGTACGTCGCGCTGGCCGACGCAACAACGGCTCGGCACCTGCTGCGTGAGATCGACGACATCCTCCACCACCGGCCGAACCTGGGCGCACTCGTCGATGACGTGGCGGAGCTTCGGCAGACCCTCGCCACGTTGATGCCCGGAGGAACCGCCGGCGGCCCGCCCCTCAGCCCCGCCGAGCTGCGGTTGCTCCCGTACCTCCAGACGCACCTCACCGTCCCCGAGATCGCCGGTCGACTGTTCCTCTCCCACAACACCGTGCGGTCCCAGGTCGCCTCGATCTACCGCAAGCTCGGCGTCTCGTCGCGGAGCGACGCGGTGCAACAGGCCACGGTGCTCGGACTGCTCGGCGCCTAACCGAACCCCGCCGACACCTACCGCTCGAACGCCTCGTCGGTGTCGAAGCCGAGCGCCATCGCCAGGCTCGGTGCCGCGGCCACGACACAGGGCAGTCCGACGACGTCAACGACGCCCACCAGCACGCGACGATCTCAGCCGCAGTCGCACCGCCGTCTATTGCGGCGTCGGCGTGAGCTCCGTACGAGGCCAGCGTGCCACCGGCTGCGACCAAGGCGGCGAGACGGACCAGGGCGAGCGACTTCGGATCGAGCTCCGCGGCGTTCGAGCCCGAGGGGCCGATGAGCTCCTCGGCCAAGCGCGCGTCGTTGAGCGCGAGCAGTCGCAGCCGGTCGGTGTAATCCACCAGATCTCACTCTCCCGTGTGTGGTCGCCCGACGCTCCGTCCCGGTGCGGTCAGTCGGCGCTCGCTCATCGAAGCGGCTCGCACCGATGGTTGCCGTGTCGTCGGCGTGACGGCGCCCGCTGGCTACGGCAAGTCGACCCTGCTCGCGGAGTGGGCCGCCACCGAGGATCGCCCGGTCGCGTGGGTGTCGCTCGACCGCTTCGACGACGATCCGGCGACGTTGTTGCCCGTATTGGCATCTGCGTACGCACAGATCACGCCGGGTAACTCCGATCTGGTGGCTGACGTTCGGGGCGTTTCGGTGCTGGGCCGCGCCGCGCCACGGCTCGCCTCGGCGTTCGCGACTACCCCGAGTCCCTTCGTGCTCATGCTGGACGATCTCCACGAGCTGCACTCTCCGGCCTGTCACGACGCGCTCGGGGTAGTGATCTCAGCAATTCCCCGCGGCTCACAGCTGGTCGCGGCGAGCCGTGCCGAACAGCCGCACCTGCCCCGGCTTCGAGCCTCGGGGGACGCGTTCGAGCTCGGAACGGGCGACCTGGCCCTCGACGCGGCGGCCGCACAGCACATCTTCTCGCAGGCGCAGGTGCACCTCGCCCCCGAGCTGGCGGCCGCGGTGATCGAGCGCACCGAGGGGTGGCCGGTCGGGCTCTACCTCGCCGCGTTGATCGCGAAGGAGAGCCCCGCGCACGCGGACACGGTGGCCGGCGACGATCGCTACGTTGCCGACTACCTCTACCGCGTCACGTTGGAACAGCTCCCGGAGAGCACCCAGCAGTTCCTGCGGCGCACCGCGGTGCTCGACCAGCTCTCGGGCCCACTCTGCAACGCTCTCCTGGAGACGTCGGATGCGCACGCGCAGCTTCGTGATCTCGAGGCCGCGAACCTGTTCCTGGTCCCGCTCGATCGCCGGCGCGAGTGGTATCGCTACCACGCTCTGTTCCGAGAGTTCCTGCTCGCAGAGCTGCACCGTGCCGAACCCGACGTCACCATGAAGCTGCATCTCCGCGCCGCCGACTGGTACGAGTCGAACGGGTCACCGGCGCTGGCCCTCGAGCACCTGTTGGACACGACGGCGCGGGACCGATGCGCAGCGTTGATGGCGATGCTGATCATCCCCACCTACGGCGCCGGCCAGATCACGACGGTGCGGCGGTGGCTCTCGACGATCGGCGACTCCAGCGTCGAGGCCCATCCGCCGTTAGCGGTCTTCGCCGCTTGGGTGGCCGCGTTGGGCGGCGACACCATGCAAGCGCAGCGCTGGGCCGCCGTGGTCGACGCGGCGTCGTTCGACTCGGTGCCACCGGACGGCACATCGTCGTTCGATTCGACTCGGGCGATGATGCATGCGGTCCTGTGCGCGGACGGCGTCGAGGCGATGATGGCTCGCGCGAAGTTCGCGGCCGACCAAGAGCCGGATTGGAGCCCCTGGCGGGACACCGCCCTCGCGCTGTGCGGCGAGGCGCACCTGCTCGTCGGCGATCTCGATCAGGGCGGTGCCGCGTTCGCGGAGGCGTCCAGGGTGGCGACCTCGACGGGCAACAACGGATCGATCGTGATCAGCGAGGCCGAGCTCGCGTTGCTGGCGATGGACGGCGGACGGTGGCCCGAAGCCGCCGAGCACGTGGCACTGGCGCTCGGGACGATCGACGAGCATCGGTTGCACGACTATGCGATGTCGGCGCTCGCGTTCGCCGCCGCGGCCCGACTGGCGTGGCATCGAGGTGACCTGCACGACACGAACCGCCAGCTCGCGCGGGGGATGCGAGCTCGACCCATGTGCACGTTCGTGCTGCCATGGCTCGCCATACGGCTCCGACTGCAGCTCGCCAAGGTGTACGTCGCGCTGGCCGACGCAACAACGGCTAGGCACCTGCTGCGTGAGATCGACGACATCCTCCACCACAGGCCGAACCTGGGCGCGCTCGTCGATGACGTGGCGGAGCTTCGGCAGACCCTTACGGCGCCGATGCCCGGCGGAGCCGCCGGCGGACCGCCCCTCAGCCCCGCAGAGCTGCGGTTGCTCCCCTACCTCCAGACACACCTCACCGTCCCCGAGATCGCCGGTCGACTGTTCCTCTCCCACAACACCGTGCGGTCCCAGGTCGCCTCGATCTACCGCAAGCTCGGCGTCTCGTCGCGGAGCGACGCGGTGCAACAGGCCACGGTGCTCGGACTGCTCGGCGCCTAACCGAACCCCGCCGACACCTACCGCTCGAACGCCTCGTCGGTGTCGAAGCCGAGCGCCATCGCCAGGCTCGGTGCCGCGGCGACGACACAGGGCAGTCCGACGATGTCAACGACGCCCACCAGCACCCCGACGATCTCAGCGTCACTCGCGCCGGCGCCCACGGCGGCGTCGGCGTGGGCTCCGTACGACGGCAGCGTGCCACCGGCTGCGACCAAGGCGGCGAGGCGGACCAGGGCGAGCGTCTTCGGATCGAGCTCCGCGGCGTTCGAGCCCGAGGGGCCGATGAGCTCCTCGGCCAAGCCCACGTCGTTGAGCGCAAGCAGTCGCAGCCGGTCGGTGTAGTCCACCAGATCTCACTCTCCCTGTGTGTCGGTCGCCCGATAGAGATCCCTCCGTGACGTGCCGCGAGGAACCGGGGCTCTACGAGGTCGAAACGGCTGACGAACCCATCGGTTATGGGGAAGCCGCCTGCGATCCAGCGCTTAGCCCGCGCCGTAGGCCACTCCTGAACGGTCCTGCACCGCGTACGCCATGATCAGCGATAGCGGGAAGAACAAGAGGCTGAGTAGGAAGTAGCCGATGAAGCTGTGTCCCTTCCGGCCGGCAACCCTGGCGGGCCAGAAGGCAATCGCAATCCAGATGATCAGGCCGATGATTCCCAGACCCCACCACATAAGGACCTCCCTTGGGTTCGTCGTCGGATCAGTGTCTGGAAGTGGTACGCCGACGACATCGTTTCAGCACCAACAGGTCGTGACCTGCACACGGATGAGTCGAGCGTGCTCTCAGCACGCGGCCGTTGCATCACCATGTCTTGATGATTCGCTGGTGCGTGCGAGTGGCGACCTGGTGGGGCCAACTCTGGCCAGGCCGCACCGACGAGTGCGCACCGTGCGACCTGGCGGCCGGCGGCGCGCAGGATGCGGTGGTGGGCGCGGAGGGAGTCGAACCCCCGACATCTGCCTTGTAAGGGCAGCGCTCTAGCCAGCTGAGCTACGCGCCCGGGAGGGAGCGAGGCTACCGCTCCCCCTGGGTCACGCGGCAGCCCGACGCCCGGCGGTGGCGGCGCGCCGTAGCAGCGTTCCGGAGTGACGGATTCCGGCACGCCCGAACGCCGGTTGGAGTCCGCGCCGGATCAGGGCCGGTCCCGTGCCGGCCGACCATCCCTCACCCGACGGGGGGCGGACACTACGTTCGCTCGGGACACGACGTTGCTTCCGACGTATCCCCGCCGATCTCCATCCGCAGAGACTCCCCTGGAGGACTTCCATGGTTGGGCGCCCACGGCCCACCAGTGAGAGTTCGATCGATCTCACTCGGCGTTACCTCGCCGAGCTGGGCTCGTACCCGCTGCTCACCGCCGAGGACGAGGCCAACCTCGCGCAGGCCATCGCCGACGGCCGCGCCGCCGAGGTGCGCCTCGCCGCCGGGGTCCCCGTCTCGCGCCGCGAGCGCGCCCGCCTCCAGGGCCGGATCACGGCGGCTTCCGAGGCCCGGAGACGGTTCATCCAGTCGAACCTCCGCCTGGTCGTCTCGATCGCCAAGCGTTACCAGACGCCGACCATGTCGCTCCTCGACCTCATCCAAGAGGGCAACCTCGGCCTCATGCGGGCGGTCGAGAAGTTCGACCATCGCAAGGGCTTCAAGTTCTCGACGTACGCCACGTGGTGGATCCGCCAGGCCATCGGGCGCGGCATCGCCGACAAGGGCCGCACCATCCGCCTGCCCTCCCACCTCATGGACACGCTGGCGACCCTGTCCCGCAGCTCCTCCACCTTGTTGAAGTCACTGGGACGCGAGCCGACCGCCGGCGAGTTGGCGCTCGACACCGGCATCGCACTGGACAAGGTGGAGGCGGCCCTGCGCGCTGCGCCCGACCTGGTGTCTCTGTCGGCCGCGGTCGGCGACGAGGGCGACCACGAGCTCGGCGACCTGCTCGCCGACCCCACCAGCGAGGCGCCGTTCGACGCCGCCGCGGCGGCGATCGAACGCGCGGACCTGCGGGCGCTCCTCGGCCACCTCGACGAGCGCGAGCGAGCCATCCTCTCGCTGCGCTTCGGGCTCGACGACGACCGGCCGCTCACGCTCGACGAGGTCGGTCGGCGGTTCAACCTCACCCGCGAGCGGATTCGCCAGATCGAGGCCAAGGCGCTCACCAAGCTGCGTCATCCGTGCTCGGCGCAGCACCGCCGGCTCGTCGACGCGCTCAGCCGCTGAGACGCACCGGGGGTGCTAGCGCGCGCCGCCGGTGGCCGGGGTGGCGCTCGGGCTACCGATCGGCGTGACTGGGAGCGGCCCCGAACCCCGGGGCACGCCCGATCGGGCCAAGGCCACGAGGGCGCTGACCGCCTCCGGCTGCAGCTGCGGCAATGCGTTGGCCGGGAACCAGCGCACGTCGCTCACCTCGGGCGAGCGTGGCTCGACGGCGTCGGGGTCCGCGCCGTGGGCCGGTCTGGCCTTGTACGCCACGTCGATCCGCTGGGGGCGGGCGTCGACGACGACCGCCGGCTCGCCCACGAGGTCGACCGCGAGGCCGGTCTCCTCCTGGACCTCCCGACGCGCACAAGAGTCGATCTCCTCGCGCCGGTTAATCAACCCGCCCGGCAGTCCCCAACCATTCCGGTAAACGAGCCGTACCAGAAGCAGGGCGCCGTCCTCGCGCTCGATGGCGCAGGCCGCGCCGACCGTAAACGAGGGAGCGACGAGGCGAACGATCCAGCGCCGGATCTGGCGCGGCACCCGCCGCCAAAGCTGCAGCAGGAACCTGTGGACCCGAACGAGCACGCATCAAGGCTACTGGTCGGCCAGCTCGCGGCGGCTGGCCGCCAGGGCGTCGAACAGGGGCTGGGTGGCGGCCGCCATGGGCGTGCGGCGGGCCCGGGGGTCGAGCGCCACCAGCTCGCGCCCAAGGGCATCCCCGACGATGGCGCCCGCCTCGATGCACACGAGCACGCCGCCCAGGTAGTCCCAGGGGCCGTGGGCGGACACGCTGCAATCGACGTACGCGTCGAGCGTGCCCTCGGCCACCGCGCAGAGGTCGAGGGCGGCGGCACCGAGGCTGCGAAACTGTCGCCAGCCGAGCGGCCGTGCCGGCAGTCCCGAGATGCCGACGAACGCGTCGCGGGTGTCGGTGCACGTGGTCGGGCGGATGGACACGCCGTCGACGGCGGCGCCGGTGCCCCGCAGTGCGGTGTACGTGCGGCCGTGGGGTAGGTCGACGACCAGCGCGGCGCGTGGGCCCTCGCGGTCGACGGCACACAGGCTGGTCGCGAACCACGGGATGCCGTGAGCGGCATTGGTGCTCCCGTCGAGCGGGTCGACGACGACCACGACGTCGCTGCCGTCGGGCCCGGTCCACCCGGACTCCTCGGAGAGCACGCCCACGTCGGCCTGCCCCAACACCTCCAGCGCCGCGGCGTCTGCGGCCAGGTCGCTGAGGTGCTGTCCACGGTGGCCACCGTCGAGCCCTGCGGGGCCCCAGTCGTCGACGTCTTCGAGCGCGGCCCGGACCGCAAGGGCGGTCTCGTGCAGCAACTCGACCAGGCCGGCGTCGGAGAACGGCACGTGTGGGGTCTACCAGGACACGTGGCAGGCTGTGCTCGTGGCTGCCATAGACATCGCCGGGTTCGTGTCCGATCTCAAGGACCACGCCATCGACCACGGCTTCCACGTGCACGACGAGCGGCACTTCGTCGAGACCTACTCCCTGCGCCAGACCTGGGAGATCGACCTCCACCCCGAGGAGGCGTGCGGCGGGCCGCTGGACCTCCATCTGGCCCTCGAGGTCGATCCCCGGGCGCTGTTGTCCTTCGAGGACGTGATCACCGGGCTCCCCGAGGATGACGACCCGCCGGACACCTTCCACTTCCCGCTCGTGTTCAACTGGGCCCTGCCGCCGCTGCCCAAGGGACCAGACCTGCTGATCCTGGCCACCGAGCTCGCAGGTGTCGGCGGCACCGACCTGCCGCTGGAGGTGTCCGCGATCGACTCGTTCCCGTCGGTCACCGACGCCCCGGAGCGCAGCCTCGCCATCGTCTCCCGCATCGAGGTCTCGCTGGCGCGCGTGTTCCTCGGCCAGGAGCAGCTCTGCGACGTGCTGGACCAGTGCCTGGCGGTCAGCCGCTACCTGCTGGAGAACGCCGAGACCTGGCTGGGCGACAGGGAGGCGTAGGCGGAGCCGTCCTGGTTCGGCTCGCTCGGTGGGTGGCGGACGACGCCGAGCCGCGGTTAGGTCAGCGCCGGCGGTTGCGCGGCGCCAGGCTCGGCGGGGTCCAGCCGGCGTCGGCGGGGTTGAGGTTGATGCCCGGCGGCACGATCTCGTCAATGGCGTCCAGCAGCTCGTCGGGGAGCGACACGTCCGGCGCCGACAGCTGGGACTCCAGATGCTCCATCGTGCGCGGCCCGATGATCGCGGACGTCACGGCCGGATGGTTGATCACGAACGCCAGGGCCATCTCGATCATCGTGAGCCCGAACTTGTCGGCCAGCTCGGCGAGGTCCTCGGCCGCGGCGCGCTTCGTGTCCTCCGCCGGGCCCGAGGGACCCATGCCTCGCCGCTCCCACAGGCGCTGGCGGTGCGAGGGCTCCGGGGTGGTGGCGCCCCGGCGGTGCCGTCCGGACAGGACGCCGCCCGCCAGCGGGCTCCAGGGGATCACGGCCATCCCGTAGCGCTGGCCGACCGGCAGGACGTCGGCCTCGATGCCACGGACGAGGATGGAGTACGGCGGCTGCTCGCACACGAAGCGGGTGAGGCCGCGGCGCTCGGCCACCCACTGGGCCTCGACGATGTCGTGCGCCGGGTAGGTCGAGGACCCCACGTAACGGACCTTCCCGGCGCGCACGAGGTCGGTCAGTGCCGAGAGGGTCTCCTCGATGTCACAGCTCGGGTCGGGTCGGTGGATCTGGTAAAGGTCGATGTAGTCGGTACCGAGGCGCCGCAGGCTGTTGTCGATCTCGGTCATGATCCAACGGCGGGAGTTGCCTCGGGCGTTCGGGTCCTTGCCCATCGTCCCGTGGACCTTGGTCGCCAGGACCACGTTCGCACGCCGGCCACCCGCCAGCGCCTTGCCCACGATCTCCTCGGACTCGCCGGCGGAGTACACGTCGGCGGTGTCGATGAAGTTGATGCCGGCGTCCAGGGCATGGTGGATGATCCGGACGGCGTCGTCGTGGTCGGGATTGCCCCACTTCCCGAACATCATGGCGCCCAGGCACAGGGGGCTGACCTGGACGCCCGTGCGACCGAGGGTTCGATATTCCATGGACGGCTCCTTCGCGTACGCAGCAGGCGGACCGTAGGGCTTCGAGCGCACTCGAAGTCAAGCGCTTCGCCCGTCGCCACGGACGACGGTCGACGCACCCGTGGGCCCGGTGGGGATCGAACCCACGACCTACCGATTATGAGTCGGCTGCTCTGACCACTGAGCTACAGGCCCGGTTGTTTATGCTGGTCAGAGACCCACGACCTACCGATTATGAGTCGGCTGCTCTGACCACTGAGCTACAGGCCCGGTTGTTTATGCTGGTCAGACGCTACGTCGGGCGCCTGATTGGTCGGCGTGTACATAGCATGCCGTGGCTATAGCAGGAGACATTCCGGCGGCGTTGGTCGACTGGTGGGACGACGTCGCCCGGTCGCTGCGCCGGCGGGGACGCTCTGGCCACAGCACGAATCTACGGCCAGTCCGACGACCCCGGTTGACTGGCGTGGGTGGCCCTGACACGTCGCCGCCCTGGACCACCGGCAGGGGCCACGAACGCGCCGAGACTCAACCTAGCGCCGGCCGGCCTGGGACCCCGAGTCGATGTCAGCGGACTGTGAGCCGGGACGCGGGCGCGGCCTTTCCTGGCGTGGCGCAGATCGCAGGTGGTACGCCTCGCTCAGCCAGCTGCGCAGCTCACCGTCTATCCCGCCCGGTTCGTGTACCTCCACCACGCTCGAGACCTTGCCGGTGGACACGTGGTCGACCTTGGTGACTCGGGGCGAGTCGAGCGCCCGGTCGAGGAACACGCCGATCAAGAGCCGGTCACGCTGAACGACGACATAACAGAAGGTCGTGCGGGCGGCCAGCACGATCGCGGTCTTCAACGCGTCGATGTGGACGTCCGCGGGTAGTGCCGCAACGAGCGTGTCGAACGCCGTCCGGAGCTCGGCCGGTCGGCCGGCGAAGTGCCGGTCGAGATCGACGACGTCGTGCGAATGGAACTGGCCCTCGCTCGCGAACGTCCGCTGGCACCGCGGACAGACCCAGGTCACGCCGCTGCCCTCACCGCTGGGCGACCGGCCCGCACGCGCGAGCTCCGGGGGTGGGGATCGAACCCACAAACCTTTCGGTTAACAGCCGACTGCTCTACCAGTTGAGCTACCCCGGATTGGAGACCTCGCAGCGTAACAGCGCCTGCACGAGCCCCATGATCTCACGGTGGGTAACGGACGACGCGTAACTCACCGCGGGGCAGCCCAGCGGATGTTTCGAGCGACGGATGCTCGGGTCGGGCACGGCCCTGTAGGGCGTGCCGAACTGGGTCAACGGAATGCCAGCAAGGGCTGATCAGAACGAACTTGCACCGTCCAGGTCGAGACCCTGATGGAGGTACAGGTGAACGCGCAGGCGTGACTCGTCGACATCGAAGAACCGACGCAGCCATGTGCAGAACAGCAGCATCATGCGCGGATCACTGTTGGCGAACTTGACGACCCTATTCCCTCTCCCCCACCTTGCCCCGATGCCCCACATCCGGATCCGGTGCGGGGTGTGACAAGGACGACCGCTACTCGCCCTCGAGGTAGTCGCGGAGCTTCTGCGAGCGGTGGGGGTGCCGCAGCTTGGCGAGGGTCTTCGACTCGATCTGGCGGATCCGCTCGCGGGTGACGCCGAACTGCTTGCCCACCTCCTCGAGGGTGCGGGCCTGTTCGTCGTCGAGGCCGAAGCGCATGACCACGACCTCCTTCTCCCGCTCGTTGAGCTCGTCGAGGACCTCCTTGACGGCCTCCTGCAGCATCTGCCGGGTGGCGGCGTCGAGCGGCTCCTCGGCACCGTCGTCCTTGATGAAGTCGGCGAGGTAGGAGTCGTCCTCCTCCCCCACCGGCGCGTCGAGCGACAGCAGGTCGAGCGAGATGCGCTGGATCTCCCGCACCCGGTCGGCGCTCATGCCCACGGCGTCGGCGAGCTCGTCGACGGTGGGCTCCCGCTCGAGCTCCTGCACCATCTGCCGCTGCATCCGGTGCACCCGGTTGATCGACTCGACCATGTGGACCGGGATGCGGATGGTGCGGGCCTGGTCGGCGATCGAGCGGGTGATCGCCTGACGGATCCACCAGGTGGCGTACGTCGAGAACTTGAAGCCCTTCGTGTAGTCGAACTTCTCGACCGCCCGCATGAGGCCCATGTTCCCCTCTTGGATGAGGTCCAGGAACTGCATGCCGCGGCCCACGTAGCGCTTGGCGATCGACACGACCAGGCGCAGGTTGGCCTGGATCAACGCGCTCTTGGCCTCGTCACCGTCGTCGGCCAGGCCCTGGAGGGCCCGGGACTCGTCGGCGGGCAGTTCCCCCAGGGCGCCCACGGCGTCGAGGTCGGCCAGGCGCTCGGACGCCTCGGCGCCGCCCTCGATGCGCCGCGCCAGCTCGACCTCCTCGATGGCGGTGAGCAACGGGACGCGACCGATCTCCCGCAGGTACATGCGCACCGGATCGGACGTGCCCACACCCCGCTCCAGCGCCCGATCGGCGGACAGGCGGCTGCGACGGCGCAGGGTGGCCGACAGGCGCCGGGCCCGCGCGGAACTGCTGCTGGTGTGCTCGGGGTTGAGCACCACGAGGTTGGACGCCGTCCGTTCGCCAACCACCAGCTCTGCGCCCGGCAGGTCGGCTTCCTCGGGCAGCGGGCCACGCAGGTCGTCGAGGTCGCCGAACACGTCGTCGATCTCGATGCCCGCCTGCCGGCAGCGGCGAAGGATCTCCTCGACGACCTCGGGCGTCAGCTCCAGGTTGGGGAGGGCACGAACGACGTCGTGCTGGGTCAAACGGCCTCGGGTGGCGGCCCGCCGCAGCAGCTTGGTGAGCTCGTCTTCCATCGAGCCGTTCCAGGCGTCGAGCGTCGATGGCGTATCGGTCATCCCCCGTCTCCAACCCGTTGGCCTATCCAGGCTAGCAACCGATCTGCAGCATCGGCCGCGGCGGCCGGATCGCGCAGGTCGTCGATCGCTCGATTGAGGAACGCCAGATCGGACAGAGCCTGGGCGGGATCGCCGGAGGTTGCGCCGACCAAACGCAGCGTGCGGATACGGCGGCGGGCAACCTCCGTGAGCAACCGGCGGACCGCATCGAACGGCTCGGACGTCGGCTCCTCGACCAGCAGCCGCGCCAGGAGATCGGCAACGTCGGGTGGAGCGGACGCCAGGGCGGCGGCGTACGTGTCGGCGCCAAGGAGGGCCTGGTGGACACCGGCCTGCACCGGGTCGTCGAAGAGCTCGCGGGCGAGCCAGCGGGAGACCGCCTCGGGATCGTGGATGGCGTGGCGTAGCACCTCGGCCCCCGGCCCCTCCTGCTCGGCCTGGCGCGCGCCGTTCCGGCCCGGCAGCGGCGCGAGCGACGAGCGGGGGCTCGCATCGCCGGCACCGCCACGGGAATCCGGGCCGTCGCGCCGCGGGTCGGGGTGCTCGTTGGGGACGGCCCGCCTCCCGGCCCGCGAGCCCGGAGACTCGTCGGCGTACGCGCCCGCCGGCCGCGCCCGCGAGCGCAAGCGCTCGAGCTGGGCCCGCAGCCGGTCCGGCTCGACCCGGCACCGGGACGCGACGTCCATCACGTACTGGTCGCGCACGAGATCAGTCGGATGCTCGGCGATGGCGGCCAGGGCCCGCTCGGCCGCCCGGGCCCGTCCCTCGTTGCTGGCGAGGTCGGCCGTGGCGAACACCCGGTCGAGGCGGAACCGCAGGAATGGCGTCGCCTTGTTCACCGCGGCGACGAGCCGGTCGGGGTCGGACTGGGCCACGTCGGCCGGATCCTGGCCGGAGGGCAGGTCGGCCACCGCCACCTCGAGATCGTGCTGGCGCTCCCACTGGTAGAAGCGCTCGGCGGCTGCTTGGCCTGCGCCGTCCGCGTCGAACGCCAGCACCAGCCGGCGGGCGGCGAAGCGGTGCAGCAGTGCCACGTGGTCGTCGGTGAGGGCGGTGCCGCACGTGGCGACGGCCAGGGGCACCCCTGCCCGCTGGAACCCGATCACGTCGGTATAGCCCTCGCAGATGACGGCGGTGCCGTCCCGGACGATCGCGGTCTTTGCCCGGTCGAGCCCGTAGAGGACGCGGCTCTTGCTGTACAGCGGGGTCTCGGTGGTGTTCTTGTACTTGCCCTGGTTACCGGGCCCCTCGGCCCCCGGCAGGATGCGCCCACCGAAGCTCACCGGGTGCCCCTCGGCGTCGTGGATGGGGAACAGCACCCGGGCCCGGAAGTGGTCCTGCAGGCGTCCCCGTTGGTTGACGCGGCCCAGGCCGGTGTCGCGCGCGTCCTGCTCGTCGAGCCGGAGTGCTCGGCACAGCGCGTCCCAGGCGTCGGGAGCCCAGCCGAGCTGGTACTCCCGCACCACGTCGCCGTCGAGTCCCCGCTTCCGCAGGTAGCCCCGCGCTGCGCCGGCGTCGGGGGCGGACAGGAGGCGTTCGTGGTACCAGGCCACGGCCCTGCCCACGATCTCGACGAGCCGCGTGCGGCGCTTGTGACCCTCGGCCTCGTTGCGGTCGGAGTAGCGCAGCGTGATGCCCGCCCTGTCGGCCAGCCACTGGACGGTCTCGGGGAAGCCCCAGTGCTCGACCTCGCGCACGAAGGTGATGACGTCGCCGCGGGCCTGACAGCCGAAGCAGTACCACACGCCCAAGTTGGCGTTGACGGAGAACGACGGCGTCTTCTCGCCGTGGAAAGGACACAAACCCTTCCAGCGCTGCCCCTCCCGGCGCAGCTGCACGTACTGGCTGATGACACCGACGATGTCGGACGCAGCCCGCACCGCAGCCACGTCCTCATCGAGGATGCCCATCAGGGCGAGACTACCGGCAGCCGCCCACCGGCCCGTGGGGCTATTGCCGGCGTCGCCGGCCGCCACCCCGGAGCGGCGCCGTCGCGTCTCGGCTCGTAGCCTTGACCTCGTCCGTCGCCGCTATGGCCTCAGCGGAGGCGCGCCGCGCCTGTGCCTTCATGTCGGCCTTGACCCGGTCGACTTCGCGCCTGAGGAGCCGTAGCTCGTCACGGTGCTGCTCGAGTTGGGCGCGCCAGTTGCCTCCCCGGTTCCGTCCTTCGCCCCGGGCCCGGTGCTCGCGCGTCCGCTGCTGGGCGGCCCGCCGCATCCCGGCGCGGACCTCGGGTTCATCGAGCAGCTGCTCGTCGTAGGCTGCCTGGGTCTTCGTCATCTTGCGGAGGAGCTTCGCCAGTGCCGCCTGCTCGGTGGCGGTGAGGGCCAGAAATCCCGCCCTGGGTGCGTACACGGCATCGAGCGCCCGCTCCCGGGTTGCCACGCCATCCGCCGTCAGCTCGACGGTCTTGATGCGACGGTCGTAGTCGGCGACTTGACGTTCGACGAGGCCGCGACGCTCGAGGCCGTCGACCACGACCGTCACGAAGGACGCGTCGCAGTTCCACATGTCGGCGAGGCTTCGCATCGACAGGCCGCTCCCCGGCTCGAGCTCGAGCAGCGCCTTCAGCATCGGAAGCGTCAGTCCCAACTCATCGGCCGTGCCGTGGAACCGCTGCTGGTTCTCGGCGGAGAAGAACAGGTCCGCGAGCGCCTTCGTCACGTCCCTGGCAACAACGGCGCCGGTGGTCTCGTCCACGCCCGGGGATGGTACCGGATGCAACTACTGTTTGCCTAGGCTCAACCTTTTATTCAGAAATATCGTTGACTCAAATCAATGATCAGCGCGACGATCGTTGCATGTCTTCCCCACCTGCGATCCGGGCCGAAGCGCTGACCAAGAGCTTCGGCACGGTCCAAGCCCTCGCCGGCATCGACCTGCTCGTCCCGACCGGGACCGTCTACGGGCTCCTCGGGCCCAACGGGGCCGGCAAGACCACCGCCGTCCGGATCCTCACCACCATCCTCCAACCCGACGCCGGCCGGGCGGAGGTCCTGGGGCTCGATGTCACCCGACACCCCCAGGTGGTGCGCGAGAGCATCGGCCTCGCCGGGCAATACGCCGCCGTGGACGAGAACCTCACGGGCCGCGAGAACCTGCGGCTGGTGGGCCGCCTGACCCACCTGCCCCGTGATCAGGTGCTCCCCCGCGCCGACGAGCTGCTCGAGCGCTTCGGGCTCACCGACGCCGCCCAGCGGCCGGTGCGCACCTACTCCGGCGGCATGCGGCGGCGGCTCGACCTCGCGGCGGCCCTCGTGCACCGTCCCCCGGTCCTGTTCCTCGACGAGCCCACCACCGGCCTCGACCCTGCGAGCCGCAGCGATCTGTGGCACGTGATCGAGGACCTGGTCGCCGAGGGTGCCACGCTGCTTCTCACCACCCAGTACCTCGAGGAAGCGGACCGCCTGGCCGACCGCATCGCCGTCATCGACCGCGGCAGTGTCATCGCCGAGGGCACGCCCGCCCAACTCAAGGCCGGCCTCGGAGGCACCGTCATCGAGATCACCCTCGAGGATCCGGCCGCCGGCGTGCGTGCGGCGACCCTGCTCGAACCATTCGCGACCGCCAAGGCCGGTTCGGCCGCCGGCGACGGTGCCGTCCGCCTGGACGGCACCTCGCTCGACATCACCGTCGACGACGGGGCCCGGACGGTGGTCGAGGTGCTGCGCGCACTCGACGGTGCGGACATCGCGCCGGCGGGCCTCGCCGTGCGCGAGCCCAGCCTCGACGACGTGTTCCTGTCGCTCACCGGCCACCGTGCCGAAGGCGAGTCACCCGACGACGCGAACCCCGCCGGTGAAGACGCCGGCGAGATGGCCCGAGGTGCTGCATGACCTCCACGACGCTGACCCCCACCCTCCCCACCACCGACCCCGCACCGGCGTCCGCGCCGGCACGGCGCAGTCCCCGCCGCTACGCCGTCGCCGACGCCGTGACCATGACGTGGCGCAACCTCCTGACCTACGTGCGGCTACCACAGCTGCTCGTGTTCTCCACGATCCAGCCGATCATGCTGGTGCTGCTCTTCCGCTACGTGTTCGGCAATTCGATCGCCCTGTCCAACCCGACGATCGACTACGTCGACTACCTGATGCCCGGCGTGTTCGTCCAGGCCACGGTGTTCGGGGCGCTGGGCACCGGTGTCGGCCTGGCCGAGGACCTGCACAAGGGCCTGGTGGAGCGGTTCCGGTCGCTGCCCATGGCCCGCTCGGCGGTGCTGGCCGGCCGCACGATCGCCGACGCGACGCGCAACGCGTTCGTGCTGGTGCTGATGACCGCCGTCGGCGTGCTCGTCGGCTTCCGCATCCATGGCGGCGTCCTCGCCTACCTCGCCGCGCTCGCACTCGTGCTGCTCTTCACCTACGCGCTGTCCTGGATGGCGGCCACCGTCGGGCTCGGGGCCTCCAACGGGGAGGCCGCCCAGGCGGCCCTGTTCCCCCTGGTGTTCCCGCTGGTGTTTGCGTCCTCGGCGTTCGTCGACACGTCGTTCATGCCCGGGTGGCTGCAAGTCTTCGCCAACCACCAGCCGGTCACGGTGACCGTCGATGCCGCCCGCAACCTGGTGCTCGGCCAGCCCATCGGCTGGTCGGTCGTCGCCTCGCTCGCGTGGTCACTCGGCCTGATCGCCGTGTTCGGTCCCCTGGCCGTGCGTCGCTATCGCCGGGCTTCCTGACGTGGCACAAGCTCCCAGGCACAAGTTCCCCGAGGGACGGTCGCGGTCGCGCGGCGGCGACCGTGACCGTCCCTCGCTGGCCCCCCGACCCGATGCCCCGCCGACGGCCGCCTTTCCCCGGGCGGCCGTTGGCGCGCGGGGACACGGTGTGGTCGCCGGCGCGAGGCTGGTGCGCGTGGACGGCACGGGCGGAGCGACGACGGGTGGCCGGTCCCCGGCATTGACCCGGCGGCCGGTGGCGGCATCGGTCGAGGAACTGATCGACGGCGCGAGCGGGCGCCGGCCGTTCCGCACGAGCGACGCCAAGTCAGGGTCGTCGTTCGAGCGGGTCGAGATCGACGGCGAGCGTTACGTGCTCAAGATGATGCACGTCGACGACGACTGGCTCGCCCGCTCGATGGGCGACGTCACCTGCCGCCCGGTGCGGGTGTGGGCCGCCGGGTTGCTCGAGGCCATCCCTACCACGATCGATCACACCGTGGTGGGCGCAGCCGCCGGCCTGGGCCGGAACGGGTGGGGGGCTGCGCTGCTCATGCGCGACGTCGGCGACCGGCTCGTGCCCGAGGGCCACCAGGCGGTCCCCCTGGTCCAGCACGCCGCGTTCCTGGACCACCTGGCCGAGCTGTCGGCCCGGTTCTGGGGCTGGACCGACACGGTGGATCTCACGCCCCCCAGCCTGCGGTGGGCGTTCTTCGGCGACGCCATGCTCGATGTCGAACGCCGGCGCGGCTGGCCCGACGAGGTGCCTCGGATCGCCGACACGGGTTGGCAGGCCTTCGCCGAACGGGCACCCGACGACGTCAACCGCTTGGTGACGGAGCTGCGCCGGGCGCCATGGACGATCAGCGACGCTGTCGCCACGACCCCCACGACCTTTCTTCACGGCGACTGGAAGATGGGCAACCTGGGAAGCCACGCCGACGGCCGCACGATCCTGATCGACTGCGCCTATCCCGGCGAGGGCCCCGCATGCCACGAGCTCGGCTGGTACCTGGCGATCAATCGGGCGCGGCTCCCGGAATCCAAGGAGGCCGCCATCGAGCGCTTCCGCTCGTCCCTCGAGCGCCATGGCGTGGCCACGGCCGACTGGTGGGAGCGACAGCTGGACGTCTGCCTGCTGGGCACGCTCGTGCAGTTCGGCTGGGAGAAGGCGCTCGGTGACGCCGACGAGCTCGAGTGGTGGTCCCACCGCGCCCGGGCGGGGGCGAGGTGGCTGTGACCGGTCGGCGCCGCGCTGGTCGTTAGTGGGCGCTCGCGGAAGTTCCGTGGATGTATCGCCGGGCAGATTCGTCGCTGGCGAGGACGCAGGAGGAAGGCGCAGCCAGCGGCTGCGGCGACGACGAGGACGATGTCCAGCGGCGGATCTGGCCGGCGAGACGCCACGACGACTTCCGCGAGGGTCCACTAGGGCCGGAGGCCGAGGGCGGCCGCGTCAGCTCGAAGCGCCGGGCTTCTGGGTCGCCTCCGCCGGCGTGTCGGGAGCGACGACCGGCCCATCCGCACGGTTGGGATCCGGCCCGCTGCCCTCACCCGACCCGGGCGCGGCTCGCTGGGCCGCCGCTAGCTCCTCGACTGCTTCCTTGCGCATCGACAACCAGATCGAGACCGTCAGCACCAGTGCGATGACCCCGAGGCTGACGAACGTGTCGATGTGGTACCACTCGGCGAGGATCATCTTGACGCCGACGAAGGCGAGGATGACCGCCAGGCCCTGTTGCAGGTAGCGGAACCGGTCGCGCAGGTCGGCTAGCAAGAAGTAGAGGGCCCGCAGCCCGAGGATGGCGAAGGCGTTCGAGCTGAAGACGATGAACTGCTCGCGGCTGACCGCCAGGATTGCGGGGATCGAGTCGACCGCGAACACCACGTCGCTCGTCTCGATGACGATCAGTACGGCCAGCAGGGGTGTGGCCAGCAGCTTGCGGCCGTGTTTCACGAACAGGTGCTGGCCGTTGTACTCGGTGGTCGACGGTATGACGCGACGCACCAAACGGAGGACCGGGTTCTGCTCGGGGTGGACCTCGTCCTCCTCGCCGTGCCGCAGCATGCGGAACGCGGTGACCAGCAGGAACGCGCCGAACACGAACAGCAGCCACTCGAACTGCTCGAGCAGCGCCACCCCGGCGAAGATGAAGACGAACCGGAGCACGAGAGCGCCGAAGACGCCCCAGAACAGCACCCGGAACTGGAACTCCCGCGGCACGGCGAAGTAGCTCATGATCAGCGCCCACACGAACACGTTGTCGACGCTGAGGCTCTTTTCGATCAGGTAGCCGGAGATGTACTCGCCAGCCGCCTGGCCGCCGTGCCAGGCGAACACCGCCCCCGTGAAGGCGAGGCCGATGCTGATCCAGACCGCCGACTCGATGGCCGCCTCCTTGGTGGTCGGCGCGTGCGGTGTCCGGTGGACCAGCAGCAGGTCGACGATGAGCAGGACCGAGATCAGCGCCAGGAACGCGAACCAGATCCAGATCGGAACGTCGAAGCTGGCGAAGTTCTCTCGGCCACCCGACGACTCGGAAGCTAGGACGGCTAGGGACACGGGTGCCTCACCAGGCGACGCCGCCGTTGTCACGGCGAGTCAGAGGCGTCGCTCGCAAGGACGAGGAGGAAGGCTGGGTGGGGCCCCAGTCAGCGAGGATGACGCCGCGAGCGGCGGCTCTGGCCGGCGTGAGACCGGTATCCGTTGCCTGGTGAGACACGTTTACCTCCGGCTGGTTGGGTGGACTTCCAGCCGAAGGTCTCGCCCGCCACTGGGGCCGTGGTCACCGGGCACGAGGCCGTCCTGACGATGACGCACATCGAGGGCTACTCCCCTTCGGTATCGGTGCAGCCTACAGGCGGTGGCGCGAGTGCCCCGAATGCCCTGGTCAGCGAGTGTCGGAGCCTCCCGCACCCACGATGGCCTGGGCGGCTGCCAGCCGGGCGACGGGCACCCGGAACGGGGAGCACGACACGTAGTCGAGCCCCACGCGCTGGAAGAACGCGATCGAGGCCGGGTCGCCCCCGTGCTCGCCGCACACCCCCAGCTTGATCTTGGGGTTGGTCGACCGACCCCGCTCGACCGCGGTGTTGACCAGGTCGCCGACGCCGTCCTCGTCGATGGACTCGAACGGGTTGCGGCGCAACAGCCCGTGGGCCAGGTAGGCGGGCATCATCCGCGCCTCGACGTCGTCGCGGCTGAACCCGAAGGTCATCTGCGTGAGGTCGTTGGTGCCGAAGCTGAAGAAGTCGGCCACCTCGGCGATCTCGTCCGCGCAGACGGCGGCGCGCGGCGTCTCGATCATCGTCCCGATGGTGACATCGAGGTGGCGCCGGGAGCCCTTGAGCGCCTGGCTGATGGCGTCGGTGATCCAGGTTCTGGCCTCCTCCATCTCCTCCCGGGTCACGGTGAGCGGGATCATGATCTCCACCACCGGCTTGCCGCCGGCCTTGGCCCGGTCGAGCGCCGCCTCCATGAGCGCCCGCACCTGCATGGCGTAGAGGCCGGGCTTGACCACCCCGAGCCGCACGCCCCGCGTCCCGAGCATGGGGTTCTGCTCCCGCCACGACTCCGCGGCCGCCAGCAGCTGCTTCTCCTCGTCGGACAGGCCGTCGACCGCCTCCCGGATGCGCAGCTCCTCGACGCTGGGCAGGAACTCGTGCAGCGGCGGGTCGAGCAGCCGCACGGTCACGGGCAGTCCGTCCATGGCCTCGAGGATCTCCACGAAGTCGGAGCGCTGCGCCGCCCGCAGCTTCTCGAGCGCCGCCGCCTCGCCGTCGGGGGTGTCCGCCAGGATCATCTCCCGGACGATCGGCAGGCGGTCGTCACCGAGGAACATGTGCTCGGTGCGACACAGGCCGATCCCCTCGGCGCCGCGGGCGCGGGCGTTGGCGGCGTCGGCGCCGGTGTCGGCGTTGGCGCGGACGTTCAGCCGGGCACGGGCGGGATTGCGGCCCCGGCGGACGGTGTCGGCCCAGCCGAGGATGACGTCGAGCTCGGGCGGTGCCTCGCCGGCCGACAGTCCCACCGCACCGAGCACCACCTTTCCGGTGGTGCCGTCGACGGAGATGACGTCGCCCTCGGACACGGTGGTGTCTCCCACGGTGAAGGACGAGCCCTTGATGCGCAGGGCGTCGGCGCCGACCACCGCGGGGATGCCCCAGCCGCGGGCGACGACCGCCGCGTGGCTGACCAGGCCGCCTCGCGCGGTGAGGATGCCCTGGGATGCCTGCATGCCGTGCACGTCCTCGGGCGAGGTCTCGTTGCGGACCAGGATCACCTTCTCGCCCCGCGCCGCCGCCTCGGCGGCGGCGTCGGCGGTGAAGTAGGCCTTGCCCACGGCCGCGCCCGGCGATGCCGCCAGGCCCGATGCGATCACCTGAACGTCGGCCGATGCGAACTGGGGGTGGAGCACCTGCTCGACGTGGTCCTCGTTGATGCGCAGCAGCGCCTCGTCGCGCGAGATCGACCACGCCCGCCTGCGACCCTGCTTGGTCATGTCGACGGCCATGCGCAGCGCGGCGCGGCCGGTGCGCTTGCCCACCCGGGTCTGCAGCATCCACAGCTTGCCCCGCTCGATGGTGAACTCGGTGTCGCACATGTCGCGGTAGTGCGCCTCGAGGCGGGCGAAGATGTCGAGCAGCTCGTCCTTGACGCCCGGGAAGTGCTCGCCGAGGTCGTCGAGGTCGAGGGTGTTGCGGATGCCGGCCACCACATCCTCGCCCTGGGCGTTGACGAGGAAGTCGCCGTAGGGCCTGTCCTCACCGGTGGCGGCGTTGCGGGTGAAGCCGACCCCGGTGCCCGACTCGTCGTCGCGGTTGCCGAACACCATCGCCTGGACGTTGACCGCGGTGCCGAGGTCGTGGGGGATCTTCTCCCGGTCGCGGTAGGCGCGGGCGCGGGGGCTGTCCCAGGAGTTGAACACCGCCTCGATGGCGCCGTGGAGCTGGCGCTGCGGATCCTGCGGGAATGCTCGGCGCGTCTCCTCCTTCACGATGCGCTTGTAGGTGGTGCACAGCTCCTTGAGGGCATCGGCTCCGAGGTCGGCGTCGCTGCTGACGCCGGCGTCGTCCTTGGCGTCGTCCAGCTCGTCGTCGAAGCGGGCGGCATCGAGGTCGAGCACGATCCGCGCGTACATGGCGATGAAGCGGCGGTAGGAGTCGTACGCGAAGCGCTCGTCGTCGGTGACCTCCGCCAGGCCCTTCACGCTGCGGTCGTTGAGGCCGAGGTTGAGGACGGTGTCCATCATTCCCGGCATCGAGAACTTCGCCCCCGAGCGCACGCTCACCAACAGGGGGTCGGACGGGTCGCCCAGGCGTCGCTTCATCTGTCGCTCGAGGTTGCGGACGTGGCGGGCCACCTCGTCGTTGAGCCCCTTCGGCCACCCGGCCCGCATGTAGTCGCGGCAGGCGTCGGTGGTGATGGTGAAGCCGGGCGGCACCGGCAGACGGAGGACCGAGGTCATCTCGGCGAGGTTGGCGCCCTTGCCCCCGAGGAGGTCCTTCATGTCCATGGGCGGGCGCTTGTGGCGGTGGTCGAAGGCGTAGACGTACGGCACGGCGGTTCCTGTTCCTGTGCTTCGTGCTTAGCGAATGCGGTCGAGAGCCGAGCCTACTGAGCAATACTTCGGCCCGTGACCGCCTGACCGAGCCAATGCCACAACGTGCTCGACGCCCCCGGTCGGCCGTACCTCCGGACCCGAGGGCGCTAGTGGGCGAGGGTCCACTAGGCCGGGCGGCCGCCGCGGGCCGTGGCACCCGTGGCGAGCTCGGTGCGGTTGGTGACGCCCAGCTTGGCGTAGACGTGGGAGAGGGTGGGTCTTGACCGTGTTCCGGCTCATGAAGAGCCGCGCCGCGATCTCGGGGTTGGTGAGGCCATCGGCTGCGAGGCCGACGACCGCGGCCTCGGCGTCGCTGGCGGCGTAGAGCCGGGCGGCCTCCGCGAAGCTCTCGGCCCGCGCCGCATGACTGGCCAGGGCATCGAGGCTGTCCACATAGATGGACCACAGTGCGCCGGCGCCGCCGACCGTCGCCTGAAACCGCTGTCTCGACCGTCGCAGCCCGCCGGTAGGTTCGGCATGATGCCCGAACCGGTCGAAGCCGCCAGCGCGCCGCTGATCGAGGCCAAGGCGCTGACCAAGCGCTTCGGCGACCTGGTCGCGGTCGATGGCATCGACTTCACCGTGGACCGCGGCGAGGTCTTCGGATTCCTCGGGCCCAACGGCGCCGGCAAGACCACCGCCATGCGGATGATCGCCTGCGTCTCGCCCATCACCGACGGCGACCTCCGCGTGCTGGACATGAACCCCGTGACGGACGGCCCGGCGATCCGGGCCCGGCTCGGTGTGGTCCCCCAGGAGGACAACCTCGACACCGAGCTGACCGTCTGGGACAACCTCATCATCTACGGCCGCTACTTCGGCCTGCCCATGGCGCAGATCCGGGAGCGGGCCACCGAGCTGCTGCACTTCGCCCGCCTCGACGACCGCCGCACGTCCCGCGTCGATCCCCTGTCCGGCGGCATGAAGCGCCGGCTCATCATCGCCCGGGCGCTCATCAACCGGCCCGAACTGGTCCTGCTCGACGAGCCCACGACCGGGCTCGATCCCCAGGCCCGCCACCTGCTCTGGGAGCGCCTCTACCGGCTCAAGCGCGAGGGCGTGACCCTCGTGCTCACCACCCACTACATGGACGAGGCCGAACAGCTCTGCGATCGCCTCGTGATCATGGACGGCGGACGCATCGTGGCCGGGGGCTCGCCCCGCCAACTGATCGACCGGTACTGCACGCGCGAGGTCGTCGAGCTTCGCTTCGAACTGCCGGAGCAGCAGGACGCGGCGCTGGCGCCGCTCGCCGCACTAGGCGACCGCGTCGAGCCGCTGGGCGACCGCGTGCTGCTGTACACCTCGCACGGCGACGAGGCGCTGGCTCGGGTCACGGGCGACGGCATCCGGCCCGAGTCGGTGCTGGTCCGCCGCGCCTCGCTCGAGGACGTCTTCCTCACCCTGACCGGGCGAACCCTCGATGAGTGACGCTGCGGCGGCCACGGCCCGGTCACCCTTCGACACGCTGGCGGCGGCGGTGCCGATGCTCCGCGTCGCCGAACGCGAGGCGCGTCTGTGGCGCCGCTTCTGGCGCAGCTCGGCACTGACCCTCGTCCTCATGCCGCTGATGTTCCTCGGCGCGATCGGCCTCGGCCTCGGCGGCTTGGTCGACGAGAACACGGCGTCGGTGGGCGGGGTCGACTACCTGGCTTTCGTCGCTCCCGGCATCCTCGCCGCCAGCGCCATGCAGGGAGCCGCCGGACAGTCGCTGTGGCCGGTGATGGGCGGGATGAAGTGGATCCGCACGTTCCACGGCGCCGCCGCGACCCCGCTGCGTCCGGGCGATGTGTTCGGCGGCTGGATCCTGTGGATCGGCGCCCGCGAGGCCATGAACGCCACCGTCTTCGTCGCCATCGCGACGCTGCTCGGTGCGGTGCCGTCGCCCTGGGGCGTGCTCGCCGTGCCCGCGGCGGCGCTCACGGGCCTGGCGTTCGCGGCGCCGCTGAGCGCCTATTCCGCGGTGCAGGACAGCGACCTCGGGTTTCCGGTCATCATGCGGGTCGGGATCGTGCCTCTGTTCCTGTTCTCGGGGACCTTCTTCCCGATCGATCAGCTCCCGGCCTGGCTGCAGCCGGTCGCCTGGGTCTCGCCGCTGTGGCACGGCGTCGAGCTGTGTCGCGGCGCGACCACCGGTTCCCTCGCGCTCGCCTCCGTCGGCCACGTCGCCTACCTCGGGGCGTGCGTCGCGGTGGGGTGCTGGTTCGGCGTGCGCAACTTCGCGTCGAGGCTGGCGCCGTGAGCACGGCCGTGGCCCTCCTGGGCCCGCAGCGGGCCTGGCGGGTGGTCGAGCGCAACGCCCGCGCGTACCTGCGGATGTGGGCGCCCTTCGTGACCGGCTTCTTCGAGCCGCTCTTCTACCTGTTCTCGATCGGCATCGGGGTGGGCGAGCTCGTCGGCGACCTCCCGGGCCCCAACGGGCGGCCGATCCCCTACGAGCTGTTCGTGGCGCCGGCGATGCTGGCCACGTCCGCCATGAACGGCGCAGTGATGGACACCACGTTCGGCTTCTTCTTCAAGTTCAAGTACGCGAAGACCTTCGACGGAATGCTCGCCTCCCCGCTTGGCGTTGCCGACGTGGTGCGCGGCGAGATGGCCTGGGCGCTGCTCCGCGGGCTCCTCTACTCGGGGGCCTTCCTGGTGACGATGGCGGCGTTGGGCTTGACTCCGTCGGCGTGGGCTGTCCTGGCCCTGCCCGCAGCCGGCCTCATCGGGTTCGGGTTCGCCGGTGCGGGCATGGGCTGCGCTTCCTTCATGCGCTCGTACGTCGACTTCAGCTACATCCAGCTGGCCATCGTGCCGCTGTTCCTGTTCTCGGCCACCTTCTTCCCGCTGAGCGAGTACCCGGCCTCGCTGGCATGGGTGGTACGGCTCAGCCCCCTCTACCAGGGGGTCGCCCTGGAACGGGCTCTCATCCTGGGCGAGCTGTCGCCCGTGCTGCTGGTCCACGCCGCCTACCTGGCCGTCATGGGATGGTTCGGGCTCCGCGTCGCCGGCCGCCGCCTCGGCGCGCTGCTCCAGCCGTGAGCCGCGCGCATGAGTGACGGCGACCTGGTGACGCGGCGGGGGCTGCGCCTCCCGGCGGCTGCGCTCGACGAACGGTTCGCCCGGGGCTCGGGACCGGGCGGGCAGCACCGCAACGTCACCGCGTCCGCCGTGGAGGTCGTGGCGGACCTCACCGCACTCGACGGTCCGGGCGCCGATCGGGTCCGCCGTCGCCTGGGAACGGTCGCGCGGGCGCAAGCCGGCGAGTCACGCTCACAGTGGCGCAACCGCAGCATCGCCCGCGGCCGGCTCGCCGCCGCGCTCGACGAGGCCGCCATGGTCGCCGCCCCCCGCCGCCCGACCCGACCCTCACGGGCCGCACGCGAGGCCCGGCTCGAGGCCAAGCGCCGCGCCGCCGGAAGGAAGCGCTCCCGGGCCTGGCGGCCCGACGACGATTGAGCAAACCTGCCGCGGGGTTGGTTGCTCTGGCCACCAATCCCGCGGCAGGTTTCTGTGGTTCTCGGGCGGGAGGGCCCCTCAGCCCACCCGCTCGGGCTCACGCAGCTCGGGCGCAGTTCCCGCCACCACGTCCTGCTCGGCCTCGACGTGGACGACCGGCAGGATGCGATCGAGCCACCGCGGCAGCCACCAGTTGCGGTCGCCCAGCAGCTCCATCGTCGAGGGCACGAGAACGAGCCTGACGATCGTGGCGTCGATCAGCACCGCCATGGCCAACCCGAACCCGAACATCTTCAGGGACCGATCGTCCCCAAGCACGAAGCTGAAGAACACGCAGAACATGATCGCGGCGGCGGCGGTGATGACCCTGGCGGTCACGGCCAGCCCGTTGGCGACCGCGTTCGCGTTGTCGTGTGTGCGGTCGTACTCCTCGCGGATCCGCGAGAGGAGGAACACCTCGTAGTCCATCGACAGCCCGAAGATTACGGCGAAGAGAAAGATCGGGATCCAGGCCTCGATCGGGCCCTCGCGGCCGACCCCCAGGAGGCTGTCTCCCCAGCCCCACTGGAAGACCGCCACGAGGATCCCGTAGGCGGCCCCCACGGACAGCAGGTTCATGATCACGGCCTTGAGCGGCACCAGCAGGCTCCGGAACACGACCATCAGGAGTAGGAACGACAGCACGAGCACCGCGGCGATGAACCATGGCAGACGCTCCGAGATGTAGCGCGAGAAGTCGACGACGGCGGCTGTCGCGCCACCCACCTTCACGTCCGCGGTCGTGCCCGCGACGGCATCGGGGACGACGTCGTTGCGCAAGCGGTTCACCAGGTGGGCGGTCTCCTTGTCCTGGGGCGACGTGGTCGGCTGCACCTGGATGATGGCGGCATCGCCGGAGTCGTTGGGGATCGGCTGCGTCGCGAAGACGACCCCTTCGGTCTGGTTGAGATCGGCCGACAGGGCATCGAGCGCCTGCAGGTCGGACTGGCCGCCCGGGGTCTCTGCGGCCAGCAGCAGCGGCCCATTCGCACCCGGACCGAAGCCCTCCGACATGAGGTCGTAGGCCCGCCGGACGGTCTGGTCGGTCGGCTGGTTGCCCGCGTCGCCGAACCCCAGGCGGAGCCCGAAGAGCGGGATCGTCAGCAGGATCAGGACGGCCGCCGAGGCCAGCAGGGCCGGCCACGGCCGGCGCTGGATCACCCGGCTCCAGCGGTACCAGAACGACTGGCGACCGGCGCGCTCGGCGCGCCTGCGGTGCGGCAGCCCGAACTTGTCGATGTTGGCGCCGACGAAGCCGAGGATGGCCGGCAGGAGCGTGATTGAGGCGAGCAGCGTCATCAGCACGCCGATCGAGATGCCGACCGCCAGGCCCCGGATCATGTCCAGCCCGATCGTGAACAGGCCGAGGATGGCGATGATCACGGTGCAGCCCGCGAAGAGCACGGCCCGGCCGGCGGTGTCGAGCGAGCGCATGATGGCGCACTCCGGCGTCATCCCATCGCTGAGGCCCTCGCGGTAGCGGGTGACGATGAACAATGCGTAGTCGATGCCCACACCGATGGCGATCATCGCCACGGCCTGGTTCGAGAAGCTCGGCATCCCGATGACGTTGACCACCAGGCCGACGATGGCGATGCCGGTGACGATCCCGAAGATCGCGGTGACCAGCGGCAAACCGGCTGCCAGCAGCGAACCGAACGCGATGAGCAGGATGATCAGGGCGGCGACGAAACCGATCGCCTCGCTGGAGAACTCCGCCTGCTCGAAGGCGATGTCGCCGCCGAGCTCCACCTCCACGCCGGGCACGTCCGCGTTAGCGACCGCCGCCCGGGCCTCGGTTCCGATGTCGTACAGCTCGTCGCTGTCGCGGTCGGCGAGGTTCACCTCGGCGTAGGCGATCTTGCCCGCCTCAGGGCCGTTCTGGCTGATCTGGTGGGCGCCCTCGGGGCTGTACGGGCTGACCACCTGGCTGGGGGCGGTGATCTGGCCGACCTCGTCGAACAGCGCCTCCATGTCGCTTTGGACCGTGGGGTCGTTGACGTCGTCGGCCTTGAAGACGATCTGCCCCGTGGCGCCGGCGCGGTCGTTGAAGCCGTGCTCCTCGAGGAGGTCGACCGCCTCCTGGCTCTCGGATCCCGGTAGGTCGAACTCGTCCAGGAACTTGCCGCCGAACGACGAGTTGAGGGCGAACAGGCCGACGAGGAGGACGACCCAGGCACCCAGGACCCGCCAGCGGCGCCGATAACAGAAGCGGGCGAGACGCTGGAGCATGCGGAAACCTCCGGTGACAAGCACGGGGCGGAACAGAACGGACGGTCGTGCGGGTCGTCCGTTCTCTGTGTTGTCGCGGCGGCGGGTGAGTTACCTTAACGACTGAGACTCTCAGCCGCAATGGATATTCTCAAGGTCTAAACCAGACTGGCACAGCGATGTCGAGCCGTCACGAGAAGGAGCCGCGTGGACGCTCCCGCACGCCGCGCCCAGCTGTCTGACGCCGTCCTGGTCGCCGGTCGTTCACTCGGCAACTCCTCGTCCATGCTGCTCGCCGCGTGCGCCGACCGGTTGAGCCTGCACTCCACGGACTGGGGATGCGTCCTGCTGCTCAACGAGGCACTCCCCGATCCGCTGACCGCCGGCCAGCTCGCCGAGCTCACGGGGCTGACGACGGGTGCGGTCACCGGCGTCCTGGATCGCCTGGAGGGCGCGGGCTTCGTCAGCCGGGCGCGCGACCCCGGCGACCGGCGGCGGGTGGTCGTACGCCTCGTGCCCGAGTCGATGGCGCGCATCGGACCGATGTTCGACGGCCTGATCGCCGACATGCGGGCGCTGCACCGCAACTACTCGGACGACGACCTGGCCGTCTTCGCGGACCTGCTCACGCGGTCGAGCGAGGTCCTGCGCACCCATGCCCGCCGCATCCGCCGGGGCGAGGATTGATTTTGCCGAACGAAGTCGCGGAACGGATCCGCGGGGCCGTCCGCGACTGGATCGGGGGTCGGTCGGTCGTCCTGGCGGGCATGCCCGTCGCCGCCACCCCCCGGTGGATCCATCAGCTGCGCACGCTGGGCGCCGGCCGGGTCCTGGTCGTGGGCACCACGCGTGGGACCGGCGACCTGCCCGACCCCGAACACGCCGAGTGGATCGACCTGGACATCCGAGCATCCGACCCCGTGGACGAGTTCCGCCAGTTCGAGCGCATCGCCGCCGATCCCCCCGCGGCGCTGACGGAGGCGCTCGACGGGTTCGACCGGCAGGGCGATGCCCTGGTGCTCGCGGCCCCCTTCCAGGCGGTCACGACCCTCGGCGGCCGGGCCGTGGCGGGTGGCCGCCGGCCGGAGTGGGTTGCGCTCGAGGACAAGACGACCAACGACGCGCTGTTCGACCGCGCCGGTGTCGACCGCCCGCCGTGCGAGGTCGTGGCGGCGGGCGACCGCAGCGCCCTCGGCGGCGCCGCCGCCCGGCTCGACCGGGGGCATGGGACCGTCTGGGCGGGCGATGCCAGCGAGGGCTTCAACGGTGGCGGCACGTTCGTGCGCTGGGTGACCGACGCAGCGCAGGCGGACCGCGCCCAGCGCTGGTTCGCCGGCCGGTGCCGGTCGGTCCGGGTCGCTCCATTCCTGGAGGGAACACCCTGCAACATCCATGGCTTCGCCACCGACGACGGGGTGGCGGTGTTCCGCCCGGTGGAGGCGATCACGCTGCGGTCGGCGGATCCGCCGACGCTGCACTACGGGGGCGCAGGCACCTTCTTCGATCCCCTCGAGGCCGACCGGGCGAAGATGCGGATCGCGGCCCGCCGGGTGGGCTCGCTGCTGCGCGACGAGGTGGGCTTCCTCGGGTGCTACACGATCGACGGGGTTCTGACCGAAGACGGCTTCAGGCCGACCGAGGTGAATCCCCGCCTCGGGGCGGGCTTCACGCCAATGGTCGCGGGCGTCCCCGAGCTGCCGTTCGTCGCGCTCCACTGGGCCGTCGCCGCCGGGTGGCCGTGCCCCGTGGCGCCCGACGAACTGGAGGAGGTCATCGTGGCGGCGGCCGACACCCACCGGGCGGGGGGTGGGTGGGTGGCGGGGGAGACACGCTGGAGCGAGACCCGCCAGCATCCGGTCGTCGTCAGTGACGACGGCTGCGAGGCGGCACCCGACCCCGAAGCGGCCAACGGAGTCGTCACCACCGGCCCGTCGAGCCAGGGAGGCTTCGTCCGCTTCGACGCGACCCCCGGCGCCACCCCGGTGGGTCCGCCGCTGGCGCCGCGGGCGGCGGCCGCCTACGCCTGGGCCGACCGGGAGCTGGGCGCGGGCATCGGCCTGCGATTCCGGGCCGCACCCAGTCCGCCGCCGGCTCGGTCACCTCAAGCCGCGGACCGCGGTCACCCGCCGGAGCGCATGCCGACCACCAGCGGGGCCGTGCTACGCCGCGCGCGGCCGACCGATGCCGCCGCGTTCGCGGAGGCGGTGCGCGAGAGCCTGGCCCACCTTCGCCGGTGGATGCCCTGGGCCGTCCCGGTCGCCGCCGAGGCGCCGGTGCAGCGCGACCGGTTGGTGATGGCGGACGCCAGCTGGGCCGACGGAACCGACTACGAGTTCGCCATCCTCCCGGCCGACGAACGAGGCATCATCGGCGGTTGCGGGCTCATGCGCCGGATCGGTCCGGGGGCCATCGAGATCGGCTACTGGGTCCATGTCGACCACACGCGGCGCGGTCATGCCACTGCGGCCGCCGGGGCGCTCACGGATGCGGCCTGGACGCTGCCGGATGTCGGACGGGTGGAGATCCACTGCGACGAGGCCAACGTCGCCAGCGCCGCGGTGCCGGCGCGGCTCGGCTACCGGCTCGACCGCGTCGAGGGTGACGAGACGCTCGCACCGCCGCACTCGGGTCGCACCATGATCTGGATCGCGGACCGGCCCCGCGGCGTCACGACAGCTTCGGTCCCAGGTGGTCGAGCAGCCCGTCGATCGGCACCCGGTCCTGCGCCATCGAGTCGCGATCCCGCACCGTGACGGCCCGGTCGTCGAGCGTCTCGAAGTCGATCGTCACGCAGTAGGGCGTGCCCAGCTCGTCCTGTCGCCGGTAGCGGCGCCCGATGGCCTGGGTCTCGTCGTAGTCGCACATGTAGTACGGCTGGAGCAGGCCGAGGACCTCGTTCGCCGGCTCCTGCAGCTCGGCCTTCTTCGACAGGGGCAGCACCGCCACCTTGTACGGCGCGACGCGGTGGTGGAAGCGGAGCACGGTGCGGCTCTCGCCCTGGCCCTGGCCCTCCCGGCCGACCTCCTCCTCGTCGTACGCCGCCATCAGGAATGCCATGGCCGTGCGGGTGGCGCCGGCGGCGGGCTCGATGACGTAGGGGACGTAGCGCTCGCCGAGGGCCGGGTCGAAGTAGTCGAGGCTCTCGCCCGAGGCCTGCGCGTGCTGCCGCAGGTCGTAGTCGGTGCGGTTGGCGATGCCCTCGAGCTCGTCCCAGCCCCAGGGGAACAGGAACTCCACGTCGGAGGTGGCCGACGAGTAGTGCGACAGCTCCTCCTCGTCGTGGGGTCGCAGCCGCAACTGGTCTTCCGGGATCCCGAGGTCGACGTACCACCGCAGCCGCTCGTGGCACCAGTACTCGTACCACTTCCCCGCCTCGTCGGGCGGCACGAAGTACTCCATCTCCATTTGCTCGAACTCCCGCGTCCGGAACACGAAGTTCCCGGGCGTGATCTCGTTGCGGAACGACTTGCCGATCTGGGCGATGCCGAACGGCGGCCGCTTGCGCGACGTCTCCAGCACGTTCTTGTAGTTCACGAACATGCCCTGGGCCGTCTCCGGCCGCAGGTAGACCTCCGCACCGGTTCCCTCGACCGGCCCTGCGTACGTCTTGAACATGAGGTTGAAGTGGCGGGCCTCGGTGAAGCTGCCCTTGGCGTGGCAGTTGGGGCACTCGTCGGGATCGTCGAGCTTGTCGAGGCGGAACCGCTCGCGGCAGTTGCGGCAGTCGACCAGGGGGTCGGTGAAGTTCTGGAGGTGCCCCGATGCCTCCCAGATCGCCGGCGGCGACAGGATGGCGGCATCCAGGCCGACGATGTCGTGGCGCAGCTGCACCATCGAGCGCCACCACGCCTCCTTGACGTTGCGCAGCAGCAGCACGCCCACCGGCCCGTAGTCGTAGGTGGAGCGGAATCCGCCGTAGATCTCGGCCGACGGGAACACGAAGCCCCGGCGCTTGCACAGGTTGACGACCTTGTCGAACAGCGAGGGATCGGGGGCCGGGGACATGGCGCCCAAGTGTACGGATCGCCGGCCGGCACCCAGAACGTCGTTTGGGTGCCCGTCGGTCTCGGGAGCGCCGGGCGGTGCGGTGGTAGACACGCGCCCGTGGCCTCGCCCTATCCGTATCCGGCGACCGAGCCGTCGTACGCCCCGCCGGTCGCGACGGCCGACCCCACGGCCGTGATGGGGCGCCGGGTGGCCGCGTGGGTCGTCGACTCGATCATCATCCTCGCACCGTCGGTGGTGCTGTTCACCAACGACCTCGAGTACCTCGAGGAGTCCGACCTCGACCAGTCGGGCACGGACTTCTGCGAGGACTACATGGACCGGGAGGAGGGGGTCTGCGTCGACGCCGGCGATCGGGTCTATTTCAGCGACGGGGTCCCCGTGGCGCCATGGGCCGTCTTCCTCGGCCTGAGCGTCCTCATCTACGTCCTGCTCCAGGGGCTCAAGGGCTGGACACCGGGCAAGCTGCTGTTCGGGATACGGACGGTCGCCGAGGACGGGCGGGCGCCGGGGATCGGGCGGGCGATCATCCGCTGGCTGTTCCTCATCCTGGACGGGCTCTGCGCCGGCCTGGTCGGCTTCATCGTGGCGCTGACCAGCAGGGGTCATCGCCGCGTCGGCGACATGGCCGCCAAGACGTTCGTAGTGGACGGCCGGTACATGGGGCACCCGATCGCGGTGCCGGGCATGACGACGCAGCACACGGCGTATCCCAGCCATCCCGGCGGCCAGCCACCCGCGGAACAGTCGCAGTCCTGGGCGGCGCCGCCGACCTGGGGACCGGCACCGACATGGGGTGCGCCGCCCGAGACCACCCCTCCGCCTACGACCGCCGACGAGCCCCCCGGCGCTCATGCCGAAGCTGCGGAGGTCGCCGAGGCAGCCGCGACCCAACGCCCCGAAGGGGTCGCCCCCGCGCCCGAACCGGCCCCTGCCGACGTCGAGCCAGAGGCAGAGGCCCCGGCCGGGGATGCGGCGGGGGACGCGGCGGGGACCGAGCAGCCCCAGGCGGAGGCGGCGTCGACGGCCGAGGCGGCCACGCCCGACTACAACCCGCAATGGGATCCGGCGCGCGGCACCTACATCGTGTGGTCGGCCGAGCGGGGCCACTGGTTGGGCTGGGACAACGCCGCCCAGGAGTGGAAGCAGCTCTGACCACGCGGCCTGACCCTTCTGGCGCAGTTGTGGTTGATGGCAACCGATTCGGCACCATGAACCCCCGTGCGGCAGACGTCAGGCGCGATGGAGCGCGGTGACGGAACGCAGCCGGCGCTCGAGCTGGTGCTCCAGCGCCCGGGTCGCCAGGTGGTCCACCTCGGACACCACCGGCAGCCGGGTCTCGTTGAGGGCGCTACCCAGGCGGCCGCCGAGGACCTGCTGGAGCACCTCGACCGCCTCCGGGCTCACGGCCGGTCCCTGGCGGTGGGCGGCGCAGCGCAGGCCGCCCTCCTCGATCGCCCACGACACCAGGGGCCCCGGCGAACCGCAGACGACGCAGGCCTCGACGTGGGGCCCGAAGCCCTCGAGCGCCAGGGCCTTGAGGAAGAATCCGGCCAGGACCAGCGGCGCGTCCTGTTCCGCCAGGGCGCGTAGCGTGCCGACCAGCATGCCGTACAGCCCGGGGTTGGGTTGACGCTCCAGGGCCAGCTGGTCGGCGGCCTCGAGCATCGACACCGCCCGGCCGAGCCGGTCGAGGTCGTCGCGCACGGTCCGGAAGTGGTCGATGGTCTCGGCCTGGCTCACGATGTCGAGCTCGCGGCCCTCGTAGACCAGCAGGTCGACGTGGCACGGCGGCTCGAGCCGGCCGCCGAACCGGCTCTTGGTCTTGCGCACCCCCTTGGCCACCGCCCGAACCTTGCCGTGCCCGCGGGTGAGCAGGACGACGATGCGGTCGGCCTCGCCCAACTTGTGGGTCCGCAGCACGACCCCACGGTCGTCGTAGAGGGGCACGGCGCTATCTCGAGCGCACGCCCCCGAAGCGGCGCTCTCGGCTCTGATACTCGCGGATGGCGTCGAACAGGTGCTCCCGCCGGAAGTCGGGCCACAGCACGTCGGTGAAGACCAGCTCGCTGTACGCCAGCTCCCAGAGCATGAAGTTGGAGAGCCGGAACTCCCCCGACGTGCGCACCACCAGGTCGGGGTCGGGCATGTCGGGGGCGTACAGGTGGTCGCGCACGCGCTTCTCGGTGATCTTGTCGGCAGGCGTCCCCGACGCCACCAGGTCCCGGACGGCGTCGAGGATCTCTGCCCGCCCGCCGTAGTTGAACGCCATCGTGAGCGTCAGACCGGTGTTGCGGTGCGTCAGCTCGACGGTCTCGTCCATGCGGCGCAGCACCCGCCGGGGGACGCGCCAGTCGCGTCGCCCGATGAAGCGCACCCGCACGTTCTTGTCGTGCAGCTCGTCCCGCCGCCGCACCAGGAGCGCCTCGTTGAAGCCCATGAGGTAACGGACCTCGTCCGCCGGCCGCCGCCAGTTCTCGGTCGAGAACGCCCACGCCGTCAGCCATCGCAACCCGATGTCGAGGGCCCCCTCGACGGTGTCGAACAGTGCTTGCTCGCCGGCGGCGTGGCCCTCGGTCCGGGGGAGGCCCCGACGCTGCGCCCACCGGCCGTTCCCGTCCATCACGCATGCGATGTGCGTCGGTATGCGCCCGAGGTCGATGTCGGCGGCCACGGTGGCGCGGGTCGCGGAGCCGTCGGCGGTCACTCGCGCAACCTACATCCTGCAACCCGCCGAACGACCGACCCCTTCTGGGGGTACGAAATGGGGTGTGGAACGCTTTCGACGGCTCCCGATCGTGCGATCGATCCTGCCGATCCATGAGCGGGTGGGGGCGGTCGGCGGCGGTCCGCTGTCGTCATCGATCGCGCTCGGCGGCTTCCTGTCGCTGTTTCCACTGCTGCTGGTCGGCGTGGCCGTCCTCGGCTTCGTCTCGGCCAGCGATGCCGACTTCGCGGCCGAGGTCGTCGACCAACTCGGGCTCGAAGGAAAGGCGGCCGACCAGGTCACCGACGCCATCGACACCGCCCAGGGCAGCCGGCGAACGGCCTCGGTGGTGGGGCTGGTCGGCCTGGCGTGGGCGGGCCTCGGGGTGGCGGGAGCGCTCGAGAACGCCCTGAACGCCACCTGGCAGGTGAAGGGCCGCGGAATCACCTCCCGGCTGGTGGCGGTGGCCTGGCTGGTGGGCGCGGGACTGTTGTTCCTCGGCTCCATGGCCCTCGGTCCACTGCTCAACGAGCTACCGGGACCGGCAACCGTGGCCACGATCCTGGCCGGGTTCGTCCTCGACGTCCTGCTGTTCGTGTGGATGTTCGTGGTGCTCACCAATGTGAACCTCCCGTGGCGCGTCCATCTGCCCGGGGCCCTACTGGGCGCCGTCGGCCTCGAGGTGCTCAAGGTCGTCGGATCGGTGTTCGTGCCACGGGCCGTGGCATCGTCGTCGGCGCTCTACGGGTCGCTGGGCGTGGTCTTCGCCATCCTGGCCTGGCTCGCGCTGACGGCACGACTGGTGGTGTACGCGGCCGCGTTCAACGTCGTGCGCTACGAGCAGCAGCACGGCACGGTCACGGTCGACATCCAGGTGCCGCACATCAGTGGACAGGTGCCGCTGGAGACCACGCGAGGCGGCGCCGTGTCCGAGTCGGCGTCCGACGATCACCGGCCCTAGCCCTCCACGCGAGCGATTGTCCAGCGACCGGGTTGTCCGGCCCGACCCCGGCCCTAGCCCTCCACCGTGAGTGTCATACCCGGTGCATAGCCTGGCCACATGCCCCTCGACGTCGTGGCCACCGTGTACGGGCGCCCCGCCCTCCAGGCGTTGCGGCGTGCCGTCGCGGCGGCCAAGCAGGGCGATCCGCTGGCGCCCGTCACCGTGATCGTGCCCGCCAACCACGTCGGTGTGACCGCCCGGCGGACCCTGGCCAGCGGTTCGCTCGGGCCGGTGAGCGACAGCGGCGCGGGCGTGGCGGCGGTGACCTTCCTCACCGTGTACCGGCTGGCCGAGCTGCTCGGGGCGCCGCGCCTGGCGGCTCAGCGACGTCGCCCGGTATCGACCCCGGTGCTCGCTGCCGCCCTGCGCCGGGTTCTGCGCCGCGACCCGGGCCTGTTCGCGCCGGTCGCCGAGCACCCGGCCACCGAGGCCGCACTGGTGGCGGCGTTCGGAGAACTGTCCGACGTCTCGGCCGGGGGCCTCGATGCGCTGGCGCGGGCCGGCCGGCGCGCCGGCGACGTCGTGCGGCTCAGTCGCCAGGCCCGGCAGGTCCTGCGCGACGGCTGGTACGACGAGGCCGACCTGACCGAGGCCGCGGTCGAGGCCGTGCGGGCCGCGCCGGCGCGGGTGGGGCGCGAGCTCGGCCACGTCGTCGTTCACCTCCCGCAGGACCTGCTGCAGCGGCAGGCCCGCCTCGTTGTCGCCGTGGCCGAGGTCTGCCCCACCACGGTGGTCGCGGGCGTCACCGGGGCCGATGCAGCCGACGCCGGCGTCCGGCGCTCGCTGGCCCGCGTCGGTGTCGAGCCGCCGGCGACCGATGTCCCCGCGGCGCCGGAGCCCGGCGAGGCCACCCGCGTGCTCACCGCGTCCGACGCCGACGACGAGGTGCGAGCTGCGGTCCGGGCGGTGGTCGACGCCGCCCGTGGCGGCACGCCGCTCGAACGCATCGCCATCCTGTTCGGTACGCGCGAGCCATACGGCCGCCTGGTGCACGAACACCTCCAGGCCGCCGGGGTCCCACGTAACGGGGCCGCCGTCCGCCCCCTCGCCGGAAGCGTGGCCGGACGCGCCCTCCTCGACCTGCTCGCCCTTGCCGACCACGACTTCCGGCGCGCCGACGTGGTCGGCCTGCTCGGCCGCAGCGCCGGCGAGTCCGGGTCGTCACGGCGAGTTCCGGCGGCGGATTGGCAGCGCTGGTCGCGCCAGGCGGGGGTCGTGGCCGGGCGCGACCAGTGGAGCCAGCGCCTCGAGCGGTTGGCCGTCGAGCTCGACCGCCGGGCGCGCGACATCGAGGTGGCCGGCACCGATCCGTTCGACGAGAGCGGTGCCGAGCGGCGCCGCGAGGCCGTGGAGCGGATGCGGCGCCGGGCACAGCGGGTCCGCGACATGGCGGCGATCATCGTCGGGCTCATCGACGCCCTGGCCGACGCCTCGGCCGCGCCCCAGCCGTGGAGCACGCGGGTGCGGTGGCTGCGGGGCCTCGCCGGCCGCCTGCTCGGCGACGCCCGACGGCACGCCGAGTGGCCGCTCGACGAGCAGCGGGCGGCCGACCGGGTCGAGGCCGCCCTCGATCGGCTCGCCTCGCTCGACGGCATCGACGATCCCCCCTCGCTCGAGGTGTTCCGCCGCACGCTGGAGCTCGAGCTCGACGCCGACCTCGGGCGCGTCGGACGGTTCGGTGAGGGCGTGCTGGTCGGGCCGCTGTCGTTCGCCGTGGGCCTCGATCTCGACCTCGTCATCGTCCTCGGGATGGCCGAGGGGACCCTGCCGGCGCCCGTCCGCGACGACTCGCTCCTGCCCGACGGCGAGCGGCGCCTCGCCGGGGGCGAGCTGCCGCTGCGCCGCGACCGGGTGGGGCGCGAGCAGCGGCGCCTGCTGGCCGCCTTGGCCGCGGCCGACCGCCACCTGCTGTGCGCCCCGCGCGGCGACCTGCGGTCGAGCAGCGAGCGGGTCGCGTCGCGGTGGCTCGTCGACCTGCCGGCGTGGTCGCCGGCGCGCGGCGGGCCCGAGCACGTGCCGTCGTTCGCCCATGCGGTGACCCACACGGACTGTCCGGCCACCGAGCAGGAGTACCGGCTCCGAGCGGGCGCCGGCAACGATCCGGTCGTCGAAGCCGGCAGCAGCGTGGTGCGGGCGCGGCGCAGCCACGACTTCACCCGATTCGACGGCAACCTCGCCGGCGTGGTGGTCCCGTCGCCGATCGATGGGGTGGTGTCGTCCACGCGGCTCGAGTCGTGGGCCGAGTGTCCGTTCGCGTACTTCGTCAACCACCTGCTGCACGTCGAACCCGTCGAGGACCCCGCGCAGTTGCTCACGATCTCGGCCTGGGATCGGGGTTCGCTGGTTCACGAGATCCTTCAGTCGTTCGTCGACGATGTGCTCGCGCGCCCGGCCGCGAACCGACCCCCTCCGGACCGGCCGTGGTCCGCGACCGACCATGCCCGCATGCGGGAGCTCGCCGAGCGGGTGTGCGACGACTACGACGCGCGGGGCCTCACCGGCCGGCCGATCTTCTGGCGCCGAGAGCGGGCCCAGATACTGGCGCTGGCCGACCGCTTCCTGACCGAAGACGACACCCACCGCGCGGGCGATGGCAGCCGCCCGGTCGCCGCCGAGCTGCGCTTCGGCTACGGCGACGACGCCGGCGGCCCGGGGCCCGTGATCCTGTCGCTGGCCGATGGCCGGAGCCTTGGCTTCCGCGGCTCCGCCGACCGGGTCGACGTCGGCGACGACGGCACCATCCACGTCGTCGACTACAAGACCGGCAAGTCCGACGACTTCCGCCGCCTCGGCCCCGACAACCCCGACGAGCGCGGCACCAAGCTCCAACTTCCGGTCTACGGCATGGCCGCCCGCCAGTTCGTCGGCCGGCCCGACGCACCCGTGCAGGCGCGCTACTGGTTCATCTCCGACCGCGAGGGCTTCCGGCGCATCGGCTATCCCGTCGACGACCAGGTCCTCGCCCGCGTCGGCGCGACGCTGGCGACGATCGTCGAGGGCATCGAGCGGGGCGCGTTTCCAGCCCGGCCCGACGCGTCGGGCACACCCTGGGTCACCTGCCCCTACTGCGACCCCGACGGACTCGGCGTCGCCGACCTGCGGCGCGACTGGGAACGCAAGCGCAGCCATCCGGCCATCGCCGCCTACGCCGGGATGGCGGAACCGTGAACGCCGACGACGCTCCCATCGCCGTAGCCGATCACACCGCGGGGGACGACCCGGCGCAGCCCGACGGTGCGGCGCGCTTGCGCATCGCGGCGGCGCTGGGCGACACGCTGTTCGTGGAGGCGGGCGCGGGGTCGGGCAAGACCCGCGAGCTCGTGGGACGCATCGTCAGCCTCGTCACCACGGGCACCGCCGGGATCGACGCCGTCGCCGCGATCACCTTCACCGAGAAGGCGGCCAGCGAGCTGCGCGACCGCGTCCGGCGCCAGCTCGAAGGTGCGCTCGAACGGGCCCGGAGCGCCGGCGACCCCGCCGGGGCCGACCGCTGCGCCCGCGCCCTCGACGACCTCGACGGCGCCGCCATCGGCACGCTGCACAGCTTCGCCCAACGGTTGCTAACGGAGCATCCCATCGAGGCCGGGCTCCCGCCGCGGATCGAGGTGCTCGACGAGGTGGCGTCCACGGTGGCCTTCGACGACCGCTGGGCCGGGTTTCTCGACGAGCTGCTGGCCAACGACGCGATCGAGCGGCCGCTGCTGCTCGCCACGGCGGCCGGGGTGCGGCTCAACGCGCTGCGCGTCGTCGCCCTTGCCTTCAACGACAACTGGGACCTGGCCGAGGCCCAGGCACCATCGGTGCCCGTCGAGCCCCCACAGTGGACGCCGCGACTCGACGCGCTGATGGGCGAGCTGGCGGGCGCCTGCAACGAGCGGCACAACGCCGACGACGATGACACGCTCCACGACCGCCTGTGCCAGCTGGAGGACTGGGCGGGCCGGGTGCAGGCGGCCGGCGACGAGTACACGAAGTTGGGCCTGCTCGCCGACGACAGCCGGCCCAACGGCAGGGGACGCGGCGCCAAGACTCGCTGGCCCGACGACTACGACCTCGGGGGTCTCCGCGAGCGCATAGAGCAGGTCCGCACCGGCTGCGACCAGCTGCGCACCGAGGTCGCGCTGGCCGCCGTGATGCGGCTGGCGGTCGAGCTGCGCCGATTCACGCTCGATGCCGCCGCCGAACGCCGCAAGGCCGGTCAGCTCGAGTTCCACGATCTGCTGGTTCTGGCCCGCCAGATGCTGCGGGGCCCGCACGCCGGTGTCGTCCGCGCCGCCCTCCACGGTCGCTACCGCCACCTGCTGATCGACGAGTTCCAGGACACCGACCCCATACAGATCGAGCTGGCGGTGCTGATCGCGGGGATCGACCCGGGCGCGCGCGACGTGCCGTGGGACCACGTCGAGGTCCGTCCCGGCCACCTGTTCTTCGTCGGCGATCCCAAGCAGTCGATCTACCGGTTCCGCCGGGCCGACATCTCCCTGTTCCTGCGGGCGGCCGATCGCTTCGGTCGCGACGGGGGGCAGCTGACACTCACCACGAACTACCGCTCGACGCGATCGATCATCGCGGTGGTCAACCACGTGTTCGGGCGGCTCATCGAGCCGCAAGGGCACGGCGGTGTCCGCTCCCAACCGGGATACGAGGCCCTAGTCGCGGTGCGTGACGACGCGCCGGTCGGCCCGGCCGTCAGCATCCTCGGACGTAGGCAGCACGGCGAGGACGCACCCGAAGCCGAGTCGACCGGCGACACCCCCGATGCCGGCGCCCCGGCACCGAGGGCTCCCCGGCTCTATGCCGAAGACGTGCGCCGGCTGGAGTCGGCGGAGGTCGCGGCCACCATCCGTCGCGCACTCGACGACGGCTGGCTGGTCGACCGGTCGCCCGACGCCAACTGCCACGACTGGCAGCCCGCCCGGGCCGGCGACGTTGCCATCCTCGTGCCCACGCGGCTGTCGCTGCCCGCACTGGAGGATGCGCTCAGTGAAGCCGGCATCTCCTACCGGGCCGAGTCGGCCTCGCTGGTGTACGCCAGCCGGCTGGTCCGCGACCTGCTGCTCACACTGCGCGCCATCGACGATCCGAGCGACGAGCTGAGCATCGTCGCCGCCTTGAGGTCCCCGATGTTCGGGTGCGGTGACGACGACCTCTTCCGGTTCCGGCACGACCACGGCGGCCGGTTCGACCCCAGCGCCGGCCTGCCCGACACGGTGCCCGACGACGATCCCGTGGCGTGCGGGCTCGCCTACCTCCGCCGGATGCACGACCTCCGGTCGTGGCGCTCGCCCAGCGAGATGGCCGACGCCGTGGTCCGCGACCGACGGCTGCTCGAGCTGGGCCCGGCCGACGGTCGACCGCGTGACCTGTGGCGTCGGGTGCGCTTCGTGCTCGACCAGGCCCGCGCCTGGACCGACGCCACCAACGGGTCCCTGCGCCAGTACCTCGAGTGGGTGCGCCAGCAGACCGCCGAGGGCAGCCGCGTCGCCGAGGCCGTGCTGCCCGAGACCGACGACGACGCCGTGCGCATCATGACCGTGCACGCCGCGAAGGGGCTCCAGTTCCCGATCACCATCGTCTCCGGCCTTTCGACCCGGCCCCAGCGCCGCAGCGTGGGGGCCGAGGTGGCGTGGCCGCCGGAGGGCCAGGCGATCATCCGGGTCGGCAACAAGGTGCGCTCGGCGGCGTTCGAGGCGTGGCTGCCGATCGACGAGCAGATGTCGCACGACGAGCGCATCCGCCTCCTCTATGTCGCCTGTACCCGGGCGCGTGACCACCTCGTCGTTTCCTTGCACCGGGCCGTACGCGGCACCGTGCCCGACGATTACGCCCGCTTCACCAGCGCCGAGCTGCTCACGCTGGCCCTTGATCAGCTGCTCGACGGCCTCCCCGACGGCGCTCCCCCGCCGCAAGGCGTCGCGACGGAGGCCGGTGACGCGTCTGACGTCGTTGTCGATCCGCCGCCGGCGGCCGGCGGCCCGCCAGCCGTCGGCCCGCTGCCGACGTTCGACGACTGGCGTCGCATCCGCGACGAGACCCTCGCCACCAGCGGCCGGCCCCGGACGCTGGCGGCCACCGCACTCACCGACGACGGGCGTCCCGACGCGCTCGACGACCCGGGCCTGCACAAGCGACCGCGCGACCTCGACCTGCCGCCGTGGCAGAAGGGCCGCTACGGCACCGCGATCGGGCGAGCCGTGCACGGCGTGCTGCAGACGATCGACCTCGCCAGCGGAGGCGGCATCGCCGAGGCGGTTGCGGCCCAGGCCGCGGCCGAGGGCGTGAGCGGCCACGAAGCACACATCCGCCGGCTGGTCGAAGCCGCGCTGCGGTCGCCGTCGGTGGTCGCCGCCGCCGCCGCACCCCACTGGCGCGAGGTGTACGTGGGCGTACCCGTCGGCGACGACCGCGCGCTCGAGGGATACGTCGACCTGCTCTACCGGCCGCCCGGCGGCCTCGTCGTGGTCGACTACAAGACCGGGCCGCACGGCGTCGACGTCGACCTCGATCCGCTGGTCGAGCGTTACCGCATGCAGGGCGCCTCCTACGCGCTCGCCATCGGCGATGCCACGCGGGAGCCGGTGCTCGACATGATCTTCGTGTTCCTGACCCCCGAGGGTGCGGTCGAGCGCTCCCTCCCCGACCTCACGCAGGCCGTCGCCGAGGCTCGCCGATTCGCCGCCGTTGCCGATCCTCGGCTGGTGGCGACGTGACCGCCGTCCTCGACGCTGGCCGGGCCCGGTCCGGCGCCACGCTACGGTCGCCGGCGATGCCGCAACCCGACGTCGAGCAGGCACCGACCGGCCAGGTTCCGGCCGCCGACAGCGGCAAGCCCACCGCCGCGGCGCTCCGGCGGGTCGTGGCGGCACTGCCCGGCGGTGGCGAGGGGCGGCCGGGACAGATCGAGATGGCCGAGGCCGTCGCCGCCGCGGTCACCGAGGGGCGCCACCTGGTCGTGCGCGCCGGCACCGGCACCGGCAAGACACTGGGCTACCTGGTCCCGGCCATCCTCTCGGGCCGCCGCGTCGTCGTCGCCACGGCCACCCGGGCGCTGCAGGACCAGCTCGCCAACAAGGATCTCCCGTTTCTCGACGAGCACCTCGACCACCCCTTCGACTGGGCAGTCCTCAAGGGTCGCTCCAATTACCTGTGCGTTCAGCGCCTCGCGGAGCTGGCGTCGGCCCACGGCGCCGCCGACGACGCTGCCGCCGCCGGCGGGCAGCAACTGGGGCTCGACCAGATCGACGGGTTCGCGGAGCGGGCCGACGCCGACGAGCTGGCGCGCCTGTCCGACTGGGCCCGCACGACGTTCACCGGCGACCGGGCCGACCTCGACCAGGAGCCCTCGGAGGCGGCGTGGGCCGCGGTGAGCACCACGGCGCGCGACTGCCCCGGCGCCCACCGCTGCCCCCGCGGCGACGAATGCTTCGCCGAAGCGGCTCGGGCGCGCGCCGCGGCGGCAGACGTGGTGGTCGTAAACCAGCACCTCTATGGGGTCGACCTGGTCACCGACGGCGGGATACTCCCCGACCACGAGGTCGCGATCATCGACGAGGCCCACCAGGTCGACGACATCATCTCGGCCACCGCCGGGGTCGAGCTGGCGGCCGGGCGGTTCGTCCACCTCGCCCGCACCCTGCGCGGAATCCTCGCCGACGCGGGCGACACCATCGCCCGGGTCGGCGACGCAGGCGCCCTCCTGACCGAGGCCCTGGTGGGCCACCGCGACCAGCGCCTCGTGGCGCCGCTCCCCACCAACCTGGCCGACACCCTGGTTCGGCTGCGCAGCCGGGTCGAGGAGGCACTCGCGGCGCTTCGGTCGATCCCCGACGATGCCACCGACGACGCCACGACCCGGGCCGTGCGGGCCCGCCAGGCGGCGACGACCCTGCTGGACGACATCGACGTCGTAACCCAACCGGGCGAGGGCCACGTGCTGTTCGTGTCCGGGCCCGAGCGCGCCCCGGTGCTCCGGCTGGCGCCGTTGGACGTGGCGCCGCTGCTGCAGCGCCAGCTGTGGTCGCGGCGGCCGGTGGTGCTGACCAGTGCCACGATCGCCCCGGGGTTCGGCGCCCGGCTCGGCCTGGCGGCGGGGTCCGACGAACTGCTCGACGTGGGCAGCCCGTTCGACTACCAGGCCAACGGCCTCATCTACTGCGCGGCGGGGCTGCCCCGCCCCACCGATCCGCGCTGGGCCGACGCCGCCATCGATGAGCTGGCGGTGCTCGTCGAGGCCGCCGGCGGCCGGACGTTGGCCTTGTTCACCAGCTACCGGGCCATGGACCGCGCCGTCGTGGCGCTGCGCGAGCGCCTCCCCTACCCGCTCGTCGCGCAGGGCGACCTTCCCAAGCCGGCGCTGATCGACCGCTTCACGGCCGATCCCGAGACCTGCCTGTTCGCCACGATGAGCTTCTGGCAGGGCATCGACGTTCCGGGGCCGTCCCTGTCACTGGTCAGCATCGATCGCCTGCCGTTCCCGCGTCCCGACGACCCGCTCCTCCAGGCGCGGCGGGAGCATGTGGGCGCCGGGGCGTTCGAGGCCATCGACGTGCCGCGTGCCGCCACCCTGTTGGCGCAGGGCGCCGGCCGCCTCATCCGCACGGCCACCGATCGCGGGGCCGTCGCGGTGCTCGATTCCCGCCTGGCGACGGCTCGGTACGGGCCCAGGATCGTGGCCACCCTCCCCAGGATGCGCCGCACCAAGGACCGCGCCGAGATCGAGCGCTTCCTCCGCGACCTGCGCGGCGCCTAGAACCCGAGCCGATCCAGCGCGGCCGGGCGGCGCTGCCAGTCCTTGTCCACTTTGACGTGCAGCTCGAGGAAGGCACCATCGGGCAGCTGCGAGCGCACCGCGGTGCCGACCCGCTTGAGCACCTCGCCGCGATGGCCGATGACGATCCCCTTCTGCGACTCTCGCTCCACCAGGATCTCGCAGCGGATGCGCGGCCAGTCCCACTCCGTCACGCGGGTGGCGATCGAATGGGGCAGCTCCTCACGCGCCACGGCCAGCAGCTGCTCCCGCACCAGCTCGGCGACCCAGAACGCCTCCGGAACGTCGGTGACCATGTCCTCGGGGAAGTACCGGGGCCCGGGCGGCAGCCGCCCGACGACGTGGTCGACCAGTTCGTCCACCCCGGCGCCCGTGCGGGCCGACAGCGGGAAGTACTCGGCGAGGTCGAGCTCGGCGGCCGCTCGCAGCTGCTCCAGCACCTCGGCCGGCTGGGCGACGTCGACCTTGTTGACCACGACCACTGCATCGGCGGGCACACGCTCCGCCACCCAACGGTCGCCAGGCCCCAGGGGCTGGGTGGCGTCGAGCACCATGACCACGACGTCCATGTCGCCGATGGCGGACTCTGCGGTCACGTTGAGCCGCTCGCCCAGCGCGGTGCGGGGCTTGTGGATGCCGGGCGTGTCCACGAACACGGCCTGCGCATCCGGCCGGTTGAGGACGCCCTGGATCCGATGGCGCGTGGTCTGGGGCTTGTCGGAGACGATCGCGACCTTGTGCCCGAGGATGCGGTTGAGCAGTGTCGACTTCCCCACGTTGGGCCGGCCGACCAGGCTCACGAATCCCGACTGGAACTCGGCGCCGCCACCGGGCTCCCGGGGATCGCTCGTTCCTTCCCGCTCTTGGCCTTCGGCCGGGCCGCTCGGGCTTCGACGTGTTGCGTGCCCGCTCCCACGGCCGCTCGGGCCGGGCTCGCTCTCACTGCTTCCCCGTCACCCTCGACGGACGCTCGCTCACGACCGGACCCTACCGTCGCCCGGGTCGTGGGCCTGCGGGAGCGGCGGCTCACCGGAACCGTTCGATCCGCACCCGCACCGACACATCGATGTCGTCGAGCCCGGCGACACCGCCCAGTGGCGGCGGCACGAACCGGGGTGGGTCCGCCACCGCGGAGCCGGCGACCACGTCGGGGACGCCGTCGGCGTCGTCGTCGACCAGGCGCAGCAGGATCGTGGTGCGATCGCCCATCGGCCCCAGCGACCGTTCGGCGTCGTCCGCCAGCCGCGCCAGCTCCGCCTCGGTGGCCACACCGTTGGCGGCGCGCGACGCGGCGTCGTTGAGTGCCCCGCGCACGGTGGACGTGGCGTACAGGCCCAGGAGCACCTGCACCGCCAGCAGCAGGAACACGAGGAACACCAGGAACCCCGCGGCTGTGGGCACCATCCCCACGCCGCGGTCGTCCATTGACATGTTGCCCGCTCTTGCAGCTTCGCTGCGGGCCGCTCGGGCTTCGACGCGCATCTCCCACTCTCGGCGACTGCGGCGCCCGGCCGCTCGGGCCGGGTCCTCGCCTTCGCTCGGACTCAGCCCCCGATCTGCTCGATCTGGTCGTTGGTCTTCTGCTCGGTGGTGTCCCACATCGACTTGAACGCGACCCACATCAGCGCCCCGAGGAACGCCATGATCAGGACCGCGATGGCGGTGGAGATGACCCCTTCGCCGCGATCGTCCCGAGCGAACCGTGACAACGACATGACTGACTCCTTCACGAGTTGGCGAACAGGCTGAGGGCGTCGATGAACGGCACCGCCAGGAAGATGACGCCCGGGACCAGGGCGGCGACGGTCACCGGGATCCACACCTGCTGACCACGGCGCTCGATGGTCTCGATCAGCTCTCGGTGGACATCGCGGCGGATCGCCCGGGCCTCCTCGCCGATCAGACGGCCGAGGTCGCCCGACTGGCGGTTGAGCGCCAGAACCCCGACGAGACGGTGAAGCGCGTCGACATCCGCCAGCGTCGCCCACTCCCGCAACGCCTCGGTCTCCGACAGGCCCTGGCGGATGCGACCGACGACCCGCTGGAGGTCCCGGCCAGACGCGCCCTTGCCGCGGGCCGCCAGCCGGCCGAGCCCGGCACCCAGCGAATAGCCGGCCGATAGGAGCATGCCGAGCTGCTCGGCCACGACCGGCAGCTCCAGGAAGACGCGGCGCTGCCACGCCTGCGACTCGGCGGCCAGGCGCTGCTCGACCACCAGGAAGGCGATCAGCGGCCCGGTGACGATCAGGAGCAGCGCCACCGGTCCCGACTGCTGGGTGGCCACGGCGAGGACGCTGCCCGTGACCAGCCCGACCGCCGCCCATGCCAGCTGCCGGACCCGGAAGGCGGTGACATCGAGTGTCGAGCCGATGCGTTCGAGCCGCGCCGCCAAAGGCTCGGTCACGCCCACGGCCCGCGCCACCCGCTCCCCTACGGCTCGTGCGAGGGGGCCGATCACCTGTCCGAAGCCCTCCGCCGACACCAGGATGCTGGTGCTGCGCGCCGTCGACCCTCCCGGAACGTACGGCGCCAGGCGGTCCACCAACGGCCGCCGCCGGAACCAGCGGATCTGGCTCAGCAACAGCGTCGATCCCGCGAAGAGCGCCAGCGCCGCCACCGCCAACAGCTGCGTCTGGTTCACCCCATCCCCCCGTCGCGCCTACTCGTAGAAGACCCGCTGCTCTTCGGGCAGCCTGAGCAGCCGGCCGGCCCACACCCAGCACGCCACCACCGAGGCGATCCCGATGACCACCATCGTCTGGCCCCACGGCGTGGCGTAGGCGGCCCGCCCGTTGCCCACCGACATCCCCACTACCGCCATGCCCAACGGCACCAGCAGCACAAACCTCCGGGCGAACCGCACGCCGGCCTGCTTGGACCGCGCATCCTTGCGACCCTGGACGTCGATCACGCGGTCCTCGATCAACGCCTCCAGCCGCCGGTCGAGGTCGCTGCCGCCGACCTCGTGCGCCACCAGCAGCGTCTCGCAGGCGGCGTCCGCGGTGGGATCCGCCAGCCCGTCCTTCAGCACCGCCACCGTGCGCTCGAAGTCCGTGGACAGCACCCACTCCCGCTGCGCCGCTGCGAACGCCAGTCGGAGGCTGGCCGGGGCCCGCTCGCCCGCCTCGAACAGCGCCTGCGGCACCGATCGACCCAGACCTGACGTGCGGATGCGAATCTCCTCGATCAGCCGGGGCCAGGCCTCCTGGGCGGTGGCACTCAGCCGCTGACGGCGGACCCGATACGCGGCGAGCGGCGTGGCGGCGACGCACACGGCCAGGACCAGCGCCGGCATGATGCCGCCGAACATGGCCAGCCCGGCGACGGCTCCCAGCGCCGCCAGCGCGCCGGTGACGAGGGCAAACTGCCGCGCGCTCACGTCACCGATCCCCGCCTGGGCGAGCCACTCCGACGCCCGCCGCCGACGTCGCGCCGGCCGTGCCACCGGTGGTCCCAGGCGGAGACCGTGCCACCCGAGGACCACCGCCGTGTACAGGTAGTAGGTCCCGGCCGCAGCACAGAGCGCCACCACCAGCCCCATCATCACTTCCCGCTCTTGCTGCTTCGCAGCGGGCCGCTCGGGCTGTCGACGCGTTGTCTCCCGCTCCCACGGCCGCTCGGGCCGGGCTCGCTCTCACCGTGCTTCCCCGTCACCCTCGACGGACGCTCGCTCATCCGGTGGCCCCCCGCACGTCGAGGCGCGCGGAATCGCCGTCGGGTCGATCGTCCAGCAGGTCCCGGACGTCGTGACCGGCATCGGCCAGCGCCCGGGCCGCCCGGACGGGCAGGTTTCCGGTCCACGCCAGCGGCCGATCGGGCCCGGGCCGACGGAACACCTCGGTGACCGTGAACTGGGTGGCGTCGAGGCCGCCCTGCAGGTCCTCGACCATGACGACCTCGGTCACCTTCGGCGCGCCGGCGGTGCGGGTGCAGTGCACGACGACGTCGACGCTCTCGCTAACCAGTGAGTTGAGCGCCGCCAGCGGCAGCCCGCCGGGCGCATCGGCGAGCTGGCACACGAACCGCAACCGGGTCAGCGCCTGGCGCGCCGACCCTGCGTGGATCGTCGTGAACCCCGTGACCCCCGACGACAGCGTCAGCAGCAACGGCAGTGCCTCGCGGTCCCGCACCTCGCCGACGATGGCCACGTCGGGGGCCATGCGCAGGAACCCGGCCACCAGCCGCCGGAGGTCGACCGGCTCGCGGTCGGAGCGGGCGGCGCGGGTCTGCATGTGGGCGACGTTGGGCAGCGGGATGTCGGCCTCGAAGACCTCCTCCGCCACGACGACCCGCAGCGCCGGGTCGAGCTCGGCCGCGGTGCACGACATCAGCGTCGTCTTGCCGGCACCGGGATGGCCGGCGAAGACGATCGAGAGCCGCGCCCGCACGCAGGCGCGCAGGAACGCGGCCACCCGCGCTGTCAGCATGCCTCGCTCCATGAGCTCGTCGAGCGAGGCGAAGGGTATGCCGGTGAACTTCCGGATGTTCACGAGCACGTGCCCGCCGCGGGCGACGTCGCCGTGGACGATGTGGACCCGCGCGCCGTCGTCGAGCTGGGCGTCCTGGAGGCCGTCGGCCGGGTCCAGCTTGCGGTGGGCGCTGGACGCGTCGTCGAGCAGCTTGGTCAGCGTCCGCACGACATGGTCGTCGTCGTGGAAGACCTCGTCGTGGTACCCGGACCGACCACGGTGGCGGCGCACGAATACCGTCGCGGGATCGTTGACCATGATCTCCCAGACGTCGTCGTCGTCGAGCAGCGGCGTCAGCGGCCCGTAACGCGCCAGGTTGCGGAAGGCGCGCTCCGTGACCCGGTCGGGATCGGCGAGCGCGAACGGTCGCCGGCCCCGCAGGTGCTCGTCTCCCCAGCGCGCCACCTCCTCGGCGATGAGCGCCCGTAGCTTCGCCTCCCCCGCCGCCGACGACATCTCGAGAGAGACGTCCTTGGCCCGCTCCTGGACCAGCCGCTCGATCTCGACTAGCGGCGACGGCGTCGCACCGGCGAGACGATCGGATCGCCACTGGGTGGGCGTCACGACCCGGTCCCCTCGTCGGCGTCGCGGTCGTCGGCGGACCAGCTGCCGAGGGACCCGGGTGCGACCGCCACCGGTACGGGCGGCGCCGGGGGCGGAGGCAGCTCGGGCGTGCGATCGAGCAAGGCACGCACCGCTCCGGTGAGGGGACGGACGATCTGTGGTGGCAACGGTGCGCCGTCCCGCATCAGGTCGTCGAGCCGGCGCCGCTCGGGTACGAAGATCGGTGTCGACGCCAGCGTCACACCGGGGCAGGCGGCCGCGAGCAGGGGACCGGCGAGCGCAGCCCCGAGCTCGGCCCGCTGGCGTGGGCTGCGGGGCGCGCGGTTCACGACGGGCACGATCCGGGCGCCGGCGATGCCGAACTCCACCAACTCGCGCACCACGCGCAGGTGCGCATGGACCCCGCCAACCCCCGGCAGGCCCACCACCACGACGACCTCCGCGTCCCGCAGCGCCGCACGCGCCAGCAGGTTCCGGTCCTCCACATCCAGCGAGCCGCATTCCGCCTCGCCCTCGACGTCGGGGTCGACGTCGCTCACCACCATCCGGTAGGCGCGCCGCACGCCGTCGAGGGCGGCCGCCAGCGCCCGGGGCCGCAACGCCGTCCAGTCCCGGTGGCGCCGCAGGCCGAGCAGCAGGTCGTAGCCGCGGCCTGGCACGGAAAAGCACAGGCTCCGCACTGCGCTGGCGTCGAGGGCCGTACCCCGGTACGCCTCGGCCAGCTCCACGACACCGGGCACGACGTCACCGGCGTCGTGCAGCAGCGCCTGCTGCGCATGGAGCGCCAGGTCGGCGAGGACGACCAGTCCCGCATCCCGCGGATCCGCAGCCATGCCCTCAGCGAGCGCCATTGCCAGCGTTGAGCGACCGACGCCGCCGGAGCCGGTCACGGCGACGGATCGGCCCCGCCAGCGCGCGAAGGCCGGCTCGGCCGGTTCCGAGGCAGCGGGCACGTCGTCGTGGCGGGCGATCGGCCGCGCCACCGCGCGCAGGGCGTCCAGCAGCACGCCACGCTCGACGTCGGCGGGAAGCACGGCCGCCACGCCGAGGTCACGCCACGACCGCGCCGACCGCCCGTCGTCGACGGCGATGACCGCGCAGCCGTGCCGGCCGGCCAGCTCGACCAGGTCGCGGTCGACCGCGGCCAATCCACCGTCGACGAGCAACGCGGAGAACGGCCGGCCGGAGCGCAGGCGGGCCCGGACCTCCTCGCCCGACACCGTCTTGACGAAGTCGACCGGGAGTGCTGCTGCGGTCGACCAGCGCGCCACCTGCCCGAACCAGGCGGCCCGCGCCCGGGCGAGCCCGAGGACGACGAAGCGGTCGGTGGCCATCAGCTACCACCACCCGACATGTGCGTGCTGCGAACCAGCGTGACCTCTCCCTCGCGCACCGCCTGGATCAGCGGCTCCCGGAGCGCCGGATCGGCGAGAGTCAGCGTGATCGTCAGTTCGCCGGTGGTGCCGAAGGACCCGCCGTCGTCGGCCGTGGCGTCGACGACCATCACCCCCTCGGCCACCGCCGTGGTGCCGCCGTCGTCGGTCACGAACACGTCGACGAGGTCGCCGCTGCGCAGACGCCCATCGACCGCGCGATCCCGGGCGATCGAGAACGAGAGCTCCGCCGCGGGGCTCGCCTGTCCCGGATCGCTGACCTGCCCGAGCTGCACCAGCTCGCCGTCACCGATCGGCCCCAGCGCCACCCGCCCCTCGATGGCGGCAGCGTCGCTGAACGCAGCCCCCGCCAGCCCGTCCGGCAGGTCGAGCGGCTTGAAACGGATGTCGTCGGCGGTGAGCGATTGGCCGGGGAGAATCCGGCGGGCGGCCACCGCGTAGGACGTGTCGGCCGCGCCGGAGGCCTGCTGCCAAGCCGCGAAGGTGCATACACCGGCGATCGCGACCAGCAGCCCGCCGACGATGGCGCGGGCCCCGGGGAGGCCCATCCGCCGGTCGACGATGCGGCGCGCGACGCCAGCCGGCGCCGGGGCATCGACACCGTTGCCCTGGCGCGTCATGGCCACCGGATCACCGCTCGTGCCGCTCGCGTCACCATCGCGTCCGTTTGAGCACCTCCCAGCGCGGTCCGGCGCCCCAACAGCCCGATCGCCGTTCCCTCACGAGGCGTGAGGAAGCGACTACATCCTAGCCGACCGTTTCGACCCCCGTGAGGATTAGACCGAAAGATGCCAAAACACCACGCGAGGGAGTAAGGTTTGTGCCGTGAACACCGACGAGACGGAGTGGCTCTCGACTCAGGAAGCGGCGCGTCGCCTCGGCATCACGCCCCGCACCCTGTATCGCTTCATCGATCATGGCGAGCTCCCCGCCTACAGGTTCGGCCGCGTCATTCGGCTCCGGGCACACGAAGTCGACGACTTCATCGGGCGGTCACGCATCCAGCCGGGCGAGCTCGAGCATCTCTATCCCGAGCCGGCCACCCGCGGTAGCGACGACGACATCTGAGCCTCCACCTCGCCGGGCGACCGGCGGCGACGACGCCTCGGCGCGGCCCGACAGGTTGTGGACAACTGCCCCAATTCACAGGCTTGCACCCGTTTACGCCGCAGGGTTTCCGCAGGTCATCGGCGGTATGCACGGTAGCACAGGGGTAGTTGTGCAACAATCCACCCTGTGACCGACCCGAACGCGGCCCTCGTCGAGTCGTGGCAGCTGGCCCTCCACGACCGCTCCGCTCGCACCCGCGGCCTCTACCTCCAATGCATGACCCTGTTCACCCGCTGGCTGGGCGACAACGACCGCACCACCGACCTGTTGGTCGTCGACCGGCAGGACGTCGAAGCCTGGTTCACCGCGCAAGCCGTCGCCGGCCTCGCCGCAGCAACCCGCCGGTCACGGTGGATCGCGCTCCGCAGCTTCTACAACTGGGCCACCGAAGAGGACGAGGTCGCCGTCAACCCGATGACCAAGGTCAAGGTCGCCCGCCCCGACGTGCCGCCCCCGCCGGTGCTCGACGACGACGACATCAGGGCCCTGCTGCGAGCCTGTCAGGGCCGCGGGTTCCTCGAGCGCCGCGACACCGCCATGCTGCGCACCTTCTTGGCAACCGGTGCCCGTCTCGGTGAGGTTGGCCGGCTACAGGTCGCCGACGTCGACCTCGTGGCCCGGATCGTCGTCATCACCCGCGGCAAAGGCGGCCGCCGCCGGATGGTGCGCGTCGACGCCGCCACCGCCGCCGCCATCGACCGCTACCGGCGGGCCCGCGGCCGGCACCGCCACGCCGACCGAGCGGACCTGTGGCTCGGTACGAAAGGGCCGCTGTCGCTCAAGGGGGTGGTGGCTGCCCTGGACCGCCGCGCCAAATCCGCGGGCGTGAAGGGGTTCCACGTTCACCTGCTGCGCCACTGGTGGGCGCACACCTGGCAAACCAAAGGCGGCAACGAGGGTTCCTTGCAGGTGCTGGGCGGCTGGCAGGACCCGTCGGTGATGGCCCGCTACGGCGCCGCCCGCAAGGTTGACCGGGCACTCGCCCATTACGACGAGGTCGATCTGCTGGGCGGGTTGTGATGGTCAGCACCGTGGTCTGGTGCGGGCATTGCAAGGGACAGGCCGGACGGGCGGCGCGCTCGGTCGCCGGGGTCACCCTCGACACCCGCTTTCGGCTGGGGGGCGGCAAGTGGTGGTCGAGCTCGGCCACGGAAACTCCGCTCTCCCTCGTCGTCGACCTCGACGTCGCCGGCGACTGGCCTGTGCGGTGGACCTGCCCGCATTGCGCGGCGCAGCTCGAGCTCGACCGGGACGAGGCGCGCCAAGTCGCCCGCCGCCGCAACCTCACGGTCCACTCCCCCGAGTAGCACAGAGGGTAAGATGCTGGCCGACAACCAGCTCACATCGCCCTGCTGACTGGCGTGAAAGTGAGCCCGTGCCGTGGGAGGCGACGGGGACTGGAGTTCCCCGCGTCCCATGGCACCCAACAGGGTCGACCCCAGCGTCGCCCGCACCCGGGCCAGCATCGCCGCAAGCGAATCCTGGGCACGTACCGCCGATAGGGCGGCCCGCACCGCCCCAGCCCGCGCCGCCCGCATAGCGAAGTACCTCGAACGAGCCCGCGAGCTCCAAGGCCCCGACGCCACCGACGAACAGGTGGAACAGGCCGCCGAGCACCTCTACCGGGCCGACATGGCCCGCATGAGCCTCAAAGCCGCCAAGCTCCGCAAGGCAGCCAATGCCCGCGGTGCCGCTGTCGAGGAGGTCGACCGTGCCTCCTGACAAAGAGCGAGGCCCGGGCCACCACAACCCGGACCCCACCAAGACCCCCGACCAAGAGGATCGCCCAAAGCATACCGACAGGCGAACTCTCGGCCGGATCAGCGGCACCTACGGCATGGGAATCTTTACCCAGCACGCCAAGCTGCTCGAGGACTCGGCCATCTCCGTCGAAGTGGCCCGCGCTCGCGGGTATGTCACGGTGGACACCCAGACCCGGCTGGCCAACACCGGGATCGCCAAGGCGGGCCGGTCGGTACCGGGGTCTACTGATCCCGATCCACGACGTCGCCGGGCAGGTGAAGCTGTACCAGTATCGGCCCGACCGCCCACGGCTTAACGGCTCGGGCCGGCCGGTCAAATACGAGACCTCGGTCGGCCGCGGCCTCGTCGTCGACGTCCCGCCACCGATCCGGTCCCAGATCCAAGACCCGTCGGTTCCGCTGTGGATCACCGAGGGCGCCCGCAAGGCCGACGCGGCTGTGACAGCCGGACTGTGCTGCGTCGACATCCTCGGCGTCTACGGGTGGCGGGGCTCCAACGGCCAGGGCGGCAAGACCGCGTTGGCGTGCTGGGAGTCGATCGCGCTCAACGGCCGCGACATCTACCTGTGCTTCGACAGCGACGTGATGACCAAACGGGAGGTCGGCCAGGCACTCGACCGGTTCGGCCAGTTCCTGGCTAGCCGCGGCGCCAAGGTGCAGTTCGTCTACCTGGCCGACGGCGCGACCAGTGAGACCGATGCGTCGAACGGGGGGTTATCGCGAAATAGCGCGAAGGTCGGACTCGACGACTTCCTGGCCGCCGGCCACAGCGTCGACGACCTGCTGGCGTTGGCAACGTCGGAGCTGCGGAAGCCAGGTAGAGATCTCGCAGATTCACGCGCAACACCGCAACACCCACCCCCAGAACCACCGGCCTTTGCCTCTGACCTGCGGATCCTTGACCGGTTCCGTGCTGCGGTGCGGCGTTGCGGTGTCGTGGGCGAGGAACGCAACGCGCAACGCCTCTACCTCCTCATCACGTCCCGGGTGCTCGACAAGCCCGTGTCGGCGGCGGTGAAGGGCCACTCGAGCTCAGGCAAGAGCTTCACCACCGAGACCACCGTCAAGTTCTTCCCGCCGGAGGCCGTCATCGAGATGACCGCCATGTCGGAGCGGGCGCTCGTCTACTCGAAGGAGGACTACAAGCACCGCACCCTCGTGCTCTACGAGGCGGTGGCGCTCCGCGAGGGCAACGACGACAACCTGACCAGCTACTTCGTGCGGTCCCTGCTGTCAGAGGGCCGCATCGAGTACCCGGTGACGGTGCGGGACTCGGACGGCAACTTCACCACCAGGACGGTGGTCAAGGAGGGGCCGACCAACATGATCGTCACCACCACCAAAACCAAGATGCACGCCGAGAACGAGACCCGGGTGATGTCGCTCGCCACCGACGACTCCAGCGAACAGACCGCCCGGGTGCTGCTGGCATTAGCCGACGAGTCCGACAACGGCGTCGACCTCGAGGAGTGGCACCAGCTCCAAGCCTGGCTGCAGCACGCCGAGCACCGGGTGACGATCCCCTACGCCAGCCAGCTCGCCGAGCTCGTCCCGCCCGTCGCCGTTCGGCTGCGGCGCGACTTCGGTGCACTGCTAGCGATGATCCGAGCCCACGCCATCCTCCACCAGCAGACCCGGACCCGTGACGACCGGGGCCGCATCGTCGCCACCCTCGATGACTACGAGGTTGTGCGCGACCTGATGGCCGAGGTCATCGCCGAAGGCGTCGGTTCCACCGTGTCCCCGGTCGTCCGGAAGACGGTCGCCGCGGTTGAGGCTCTGGCCGGCTCTGAGGGCATCAAGCTCCAACCCATCGCCGAGCGCCTCAACGTCGACAAGTCCAACGCCAGCCGCCGGCTCCGGGTGGCCGCCGACGGCGGCTACGTCACCAACCTCGAGGACAAGCGCGGCAAACCCGGCCGATGGGTGGTCGGTGACCCGCTTCCCGACAAGCACGACCTGCTACCGCAACTCCGCAACACCCCGCAACCCTCTGACCAGGAGTGTTGCGGTGTTGCGGTGAATCTGAGGGAAAGAACACATCGGACGAGATGTTCCCCCTGTCCCAGAACGGGGAGGACCCCGAGGTCGCGCGACCTGGTGCACCCCGTCACCCGGCGCGGTGGACACCAACCATCCTCGCCGCGATCGAACCCGTCATCACCACCCTTGGATTACCGGTGCACGACCCGTTCGCCGGCACCGGTGAGCGGCTCGGAGCCCTCTGCAACCGGGTCGGGGTGCCGTTCACCGGCACCGAGATCGAACCCGAGTTCATCGTCGACGCGCGCGTGTGTGCGGGTGACTCGACCGAAGCCACCTCCTACCCGACGCGCGAGCACGTGGTTGTGACCTCGCCGGTCTACCCGAATGGGATGGCCGACCACTTCAAGGCCAACGACACCTCCAAGCGGCACACCTACCGCCAGGCGCTGGCGCAGACCCTCGGCTACGACCGAGAGCTACACCCCAACAACATGGGCCGATACGCCGGACGCACCCGGCGCGGCATGGCCAGCGAGGCCAAGCACTTCGCCATCGCCGAGGCCTGCGTCGCCCACTGGCCCGACCATGTGATCGTCAACGTCAAGGACGTCGTCACCAAGACGGAGACGGTCGCCGTCGTCGACATCTGGCGCAAGCTGCTGGTCGCGCACGGCTACGAGGTCTCCGACCAGATCGATGTGGCGGCACCCGGTCAGCGCCAGGGCGCTAACGGGGAGGTGCGCGCCGGCACAGAGGCGGTGCTCATCGCGCGACGCGTGCCGAGAGATGACGACGCAGTCACTGCGCTCGACCTCCTCGAGCAAGCGTTCCCCGGGCTCGAGGTCGCCGACCCCGACGACTACGCCCGACGACTCGCCCAACTAACCCGGCGACCTCGGCCCCATCGACCGCACCGACACAAAGGATCCATGGTTCTGATGACCAGGGAAACGCGGCCCCCCCGGGGCACAGCGCTTTCGCGATCGGCCTCGCCGCGGACCCCTGCTTCAGTCCCCAGGAATATATAGCGGAGAGTCAGAATTGACCGCGGTCCGTGGCCCCCAAATTTTTGGGGACGGAGCGCCGGCGACCGCTGCATCAGTCGCCATATCTCTCTCTACGCAATTCTGCGTTCTCCGACGTGATGTGGCGCATGGCCAATTCCTCGACGCTCCAGTGGCGAGGCGGTTGCGTCATGCTCGTCAGCCGGAGGCGCTGCGTGGAGGGACGCAGCGGCCGATGGGTGGCGCGGTCGGATGGGCGCGGTGTGGGGAGACGGTCGACGGCAGCCCGCTCCGCGCCGCCACGTTGGCGTGCTGGGCGTGGACGAATCGGGCACCGGAGTGGATGCCGCTGGTCGCGTGGGCATAAATAGGATCCTCACGCTGGCTGGTGGGAGCCGAGCGCGGCCTGGACCGGTGGATCGGCGATATGACCGGCTGTGTGCATTGATACCGGGGCTGACAGGTGGCGACGTCTTGTATGGCGTGGACACGGGACCGGCGGCCAGTCCGACGTCTGCCTAGTTGGCGTGGGTGGTCGCCCCCCGTTTCAAGACCACCCCCAGAGGACCCGCCGCCAGTCCACCTTTTTGTCTGCGACATCCACTCGTATTGGCGGGTTCCGCTAGCTCTCCCACCCGCCTTTCGTCCAAGGAAAGGAGTCCTGACGGTTCTCGGGTGTGACGTTGCAAGGCTGTCGGTGTGCCACGCCGCGGCACACCGATGTCACGCGTTAGCTGATGAGAAGGCCATTCGGCACCGCTCCTAGTCGATCGTCGCGGGGGTTTGTGCCGGATAGCGAAGCTGACGAAGAGGGCGGAATGGCGGCTGTAAAAGGTCAGCGAACCACTGTCGGACTACCCCGGTGGATCACGCACAAGTCTGGAAGCGAGCCGGTCGGGCGTGTCGACAAAGTCGATGGGATCGGCGCAGCCAAGCCCTGCGGGGTTGGAGGTCGCCGACAACGCACTTCAGGTGAAGTTGGTTGCACACGCCCGCACGCCGAGATCTGCCGTCCTCACCCACTCAGTCCAAGTCGACACCGGAACCACATGACCCCATGCACACCAGCACGCCTAGGAGATGAACATGGCCAATCCCTTGACCGCCTTCACCGTTACGGCCCGCTCACGCCACCCCCAGACCAACCAGGGCTACGACCGCAAGACGCATGCCTACCGCGCCGGCTACGTGAAACCGTCGGCGTGGCGTCTCGCCCTTGACGCCTGCTCGCAACTCCCGACCGAAACCGAGATCGATCCACCCACGCCGAACGAGCCGGGCGGCGACGACAAGCCCATCATCACCAAGGTGCCCGTCTTTCCTCCCGATGTGGAGAAATACGAGTGGACGATCGAGCGGCCCTCCGGGTTCCGGAAGGTGTTCGGCGGCACCCGTCCCGATTGCGACGCCACCGTCGACGTGCCCTCCCCCGGCACCTACCGGATCACGCTCACAATCCGGAAGCGGGGCGGCAGCTTCTGCGCTCCGACCCGACGCTGTACCGCCTTGGTGACGCACTCGTCGTGTCGCTCGGCGAGTCGGCGGCGTCAGGGCAGGGCAACCCCGACGTGCGAGGCCAGCCGACCCTCGTGGGCGGCGCACAGTGCGAGATCACAACGCTGAGCGCCATCCTCGACGGGGTGGGCATCGGCGTGAGCATGGACCGGGAGCCGACCTGGCAGGAGCCGCTCGCCTACCGCTCGTACCAGTCCGGCCCTCACGCACCACCCGGGCGCTCAAGGAGCTGAAAGCCCCGGCAAGGTGGTCACGTTCCTGCTGCCGTTTGCGTGGAGCAACGATGGGATCGAGACCGGCCTGTTCCGGCCGGGTACGCGACTTCCAGGACGTCGGACAATCGGCGAAAAGTCTCCAACGACTGTCCGCCGGCGCGGATCGATGCGCTACTGCTGTCGATCGGCGGCAACGACGTCGGCTTCGGCCCGGGCTTGAAAGCCCTCGTGAAGGACTTCCTCGGCGACGGCCGAGCGCGACCTTCGCACAGATCAACGCAAAGATCGACCAGCTCCCCCAGAAGTACGCTCGGCTGGCGGAGCAGATCGAGGACAGGTTGCAGCCCCGCAAGGTCTTTATCACCGAGTACCCGACCGCCATGTTCGATCGGTCGGACGGGACGCCGGGCGGGGTTTGCTGTGATCTTCGACTCAAGCATCGAGCTCGACATCTCCGCTGAAGACGGCCGCCGCATCCGTGACGCCGGCCGCCGGCTCAACGAGGCGGTTCGCATAGCCACGGACAGGCACGGCTGGGTCTTCGTCGACGGCATCGAGGGCAAGCAACAAGGGCCACGGGTACTGCTCGGACGACAGCTTCTTCGTCTTCGCGGAAGACTCGTGCCGCCAGCAGGGCGACTTCGAGGGCGACAATGCGCCCCAAGGCCGACGGCCACGCCGTGTACAGCCGCTGCCTCAAGGCGGCGGTCGCCCAGCACCTCTTCCCGAAGGGCCCACTCGTTCCGACGACACCCAATGTCCCTGACGACACGACTGATCGTAGTCGCCGCCGCGGAGACATGACCGGCCCAAAGACTTGGCATCCTCAACACGAGATCCGCCTTGGCCACCGGTCCGCATCTCTTCCCTAGTTTGGAATTGGGGGTCCCCACGATTTTCAAGCCACCCAACAGAGAGAGCCACCAGTCCGCGTTTTTGTTTGCGGCGGAATCCCGCCGTGCATCGAACCATGACTGCACGTGGCTATGGCCCGCGACTTCCCTACAACGGCTAGCCGCGGCAACACAGCTGCTGAGTTCCTTCCAACGGTCCATCAGGAAGGTCCGCTGAGACGAGCACGGCCGTTCGAACGCTTCGCTCAGTCTGCGCGGATCCACGCCGGTAAGGGACCCACGGGTTCGAAGCCATGGGTTCACGCTGGGCCAGAGCGTCAAGCCTGCTTCGTAGCCGACGAAGGTGGATCCCGGAAAGAGCGTGCCGGCCAGGCAAGGCAGCCTGACCAGCCCGCCGCACCGTCGGGGTCATGGGTGAAGAAGTTGGAAATGCCGACCACTCTCGAGCTCCGCGGTTCGAGAACCGCGCCAGCGAGGGCGTGGCGGGACTGCTCTGCCGCGATGGACGATCCACTGGGCGTCGAACGGCACCCGGAAGCCATAGCCGGTCAGGTCGAGCGGACCGCGCAGCTGTCCTTGATGGAGCGGCCCCACCGACGTATCGATCCGGGCCAGCAACTCGGGAACCGACAGACGAGGAACCAGGGTGACGGCATCCGGGTACCCGGGCGGCGTACACGTCGCTCGTCCATGCGTCCACGTCGACCCGTGTCTGCGCACCTTGCGTCTCACAGACCACGTCACACCACTCGGCGTTGTTGACCGCCACCACGGTCTGCCGGCTCGCCGGCACAAGAGCCGGGTGCTCCCCAAGGCAAGCTTCGAATCGACCGGACCACGCAGACGCGTCGCCGGTCCGCTCCATCACAGGCAGCGGTGTTCGCTCCTTTCGTTCTGTTCGGATTCGCGTATTGGCAAGGTCCGCGAGATCAGCAGATCTGTATCGGTGTCCGAGGGCAACTCCTTGGCGCGTTGCGTACCGTCGGGCGTTGTCGAATCACCGATTTGGCCAGTCATGGGGATTCACGGGGAGGCGGTCGCCCGGGGCGGCACGGCGGGGCTCGCCGATCGCCCCGACCTTTCTCCACGCCGCCTCTTTACCTGGGCGTGTCGGTCGCCGCTAGCAAAAGGGCCCACCACTTCGGGAACGTGGACCCTGGCAATCGATCCATGGCATGCGTAGGTTGCGGGTAATCATGGAAAGGAGGGGCCATGAGGAGAGCAATCCTTCCCTTGGCAGTGCCGGTCGCAGTGTTGTGGGCGTTGGCGGCCGCTTGCGGGGATGACGATGGGGGTGACGAGGCGAGCGGGGATGGTGATGGGGGTGAGGAGGTGAATGTGGTCGTCTCCGAGTTCACGGTCGAACCCGATCCGGAATCGGTGGGTGCGGGAGAGGTCACGTTCGTCGTCGACAATCAGGGGGGCGAGACTCACGAGTTCCTCGTCGTCGACGCCGAATCGGCCGACGCCCTTCCCGTCGACGATGACGGGGCGTTCGACGAAGCGGCCTTCGGGGCGGACAAGGTTCTCGACGAGGTGGAGGACATCGAGTCCGGGGCCACGGCGGAGTTGACCCTGGACCTCGAGGCCGGCACCTACCTGCTGCTGTGCAACGTCGTCGAGGAAGAAGAGAGCGGCGAGGTCGAGAGCCACTTCATGAAAGGGATGCACGCCACGTTCACCGTGGAGTAGGAGGGGTTCGCCATGGCGACCGTCCCTCCGGGACAAGAAGGACAAGAACAACAGGAAGAATGGCGTTCGCCGCCATCATCCGCGAACGGCCCTGCGATACCCGCGGGGCTGTTCGCCCTCTTCGGTGTCATGTCGATGTTGGCCTTGGCGGTCAGCATCGTCGCGATCATCGTCGCTGGCGGCCAGGACGAAGAACACGCCGCCCCGGCAGGCGGGGGCCCCATCGAGACCGTGGCTGTAGAGCTCGGCGAATTCTATGTGAAGCCCGATCACATCGAGGTCCCGCCCGGCACGCACGTGATCGTCGAGGTGACCAACCGGGGTGAGCTCGCGCACACCCTGAATCTGAACGGCGAAGCCGGCACGGATCGAATCCAGCCGGGTGAGTCGCAGACAGCTGACTTCGGTGTGATCGATGCCGATGGACAGGCGTGGTGCACGGTGCCGGGGCACAAGGCGGCCGGCATGGTGCTGGATATCGCGGTCACCCCTGGGGGCCCCGGACGGCGTGAGCCCCCGCCCGGCAGGCGAGCGTAGTCGCCAGGGCCGATAGCTAGACGCCCGCGCTGACGGCCTCGTCATCGGATGCGACCCGGAGCGGCACCACCGCCCCTCGCCGTGGAGCCGGCGACCGTGGCCCGGAGCCGGCGATCTGGCACGGTCGGCTACCGAGCCGGACGCGCACAGAGTCGAGATCTGTCACCGCGGCAGTGCTGCCACTCGAGTTCGCAGAGTCTGATGGCGGCGGCCTCCCCTCCGGCGCAGAATGCTCGCTCTGGCGCCAGTCGCCACCGATGAGGTGTGGGCGTCCCGGTGACGGCCGAGACGCCCACGACGCCCCGCCAACAGATATGCAGCGGGGTTATTGGACAGGGGTAAGTTGTCCGGCTCTCAAGTTACGCCCCGTGTCCACTCGTAACGGCGGCCCTGGCTGACGCGATTTCTATGTGGACGGCTCAGGCCGGTGGTGAGCCGTCCCGGGGGCCGGGGGTAAGGGACGTGCCGGGTACTGGCGGGCGTCCCTCCGGCTCCTCTTGGGGTCCGGATAAACCCGTGACAGCGTGTCACCGCTGCGCGACCATCCGCGGGCGTGAGGGCTGGCTCTAGGCAGAACCCTCTCCCTGGGGCCAGTCCTCACGCCTGGCGGCGTGTCGTGCCCGTCGCTGGCCCCGGGCGCTGAGACCCGGAGGACATCATTGGCGTCCCCAGAACATGTCCTGGGGACGTTCGGCCGCTACTACGGGACGACGCCTGGGGCGGTCGAAGCGTTCGGGTTGTTCGTCACGGCCCGAGAGGGTGACGACCCAGCTGGCCAACGCGGTCGTGAGGGGTACCGAGGCCACCAGTCCGATGGAGCCGACCAGGGTCTGGACGATTTCGACGGCGAGGGTTTCGGTGGTGAGGATCTCGCCGATGGCTAGGCCCGACTGGGAGAGCAACAGCAGTGTCGGCAGCGCGGCTGCTGTGTAGGCGAGCACCAGAGTGTTGACGGTGGATGCGATGTGGTCGCGGCCGATGCGGATTCCGGCCGAGTAGAGTCCGCGGGCTCCGACCTGGGGGTCGCTGTGGTGGAGCTCCCAGACGGCGGATACCTGGGTGATGGTTACGTCGTCGAGGACGCCCAGGGCGCCGATGATCGTGGCCGCGAGCAGCAGGCCACGGAAGTCGAGTTCGGGGGCGAATGCCAACAGGTTGACTGCCTCGTCCGATGCCAGGCCGCTGAGGTGGGCGGCGGCCCCGAAGCCGGCACCGAGCGCCGCGGTCAGCAGCAGGCTGGCGATCGTGCCAACGAGGGCCACGGTGGTGCGGTCGCTGACGCCGTGGGCGAGGTAGATGGTGCTGACGGCGATGACAATGCCGCCGGTGAGGGCCACCCCGAGCGGCGGGGCGCCTCGCAGCAGAGCGGGGAACACGAACGCGAGCAGCACACCCACGGTGATACCGATGCCGGCGAGTGCCAACAGTCCTCGCAGCCGTCCCAGTGCCACGACCGCCACCCCGAACACGATGGCGAGGATGACGAGTGGCTGCCGACGCTGGACGTCGGCGAACGAGTAGCGGGCGGCGGCGTCGACATCGGGACCGGCGTCGTTGAGGACGATGTCATCCCCCCGCTCCAGCTTCGACACTGCGGTCGCGGTGGCGACGTCGGCCTCCAGGGTGGCGAAGGTGCCCTCGTCCGGCCAGCTGGCGATGCGGGCGCTCACGCTGTTGCACTCGGCGTTGGGATCGAAGCTGCACGGACCAATCTCCGCGGTAGTGACCGTGGCATCGACCCGATCGCCGTAGCCGAGGGCCTCCCGGTCGACGGCGGGGTCGCCGCGGGGCCACCACACGGCGATTCCCACGACCGCCGCCACCACTAGGACGGCCACGACACCGCCCATGGCCCGACGGACCACTGGTGCATCCAGCTCCCGGCGCCCCAGATCGTCGTCATGGCGGTGGTGATGCCCGTGTGCCATCGGGCGAGTCTCTGCCCTCAGGGCCTACCGCGCCAGGCGATGCCGCTCGCGTGCGGCGCACCGGGTTCACCCACGACGAAGCCCCTGCCGACAAACGTTTCCGCGGCGGGGGCTCCTCTGGACAGCGATGAGTTGTTCGGCGCTCAGGCTACCGCTCCCTTTTTTTTTTTTCCCCCCCCCCCCCCCCCCCCCCCCCCCCCCCCCCCCCCCCCCCCCCCCCCCCCTGGAGTTCCGGCGTTCTTGATGGACCGGCCGGCGGCCGAGTGTGCCGCCGGCCGATCGGGCGTTCAGCCTGAGGATGCGCGGAGCGTGTTGACCATCCCGGCGCCGAAGAACGACGTGTTGCCCATGCCGCCGGTGCACTGACGCGGTCGTCCGCGGGCCAGTCGGCGGGGCACCGGAGCGGCGTGGCCGAGCGGCGCACCGCGGCGGCGACGGCCCCCGGCTCCAGCCGGGGTGACGTTCGCGGACCAGCGCGGCCACACCCGCGGCGTGCGGCGACGACATCGAGGTGCCGCTCACCCACACGTAGCGGTTCGTGCCGTCGAGCACGGCCCGGTTCGCGGCGGCGAGCGCCTCCCACTGGCCGGACTGGTCGGTGCTCGACCAGCCGGAGAGGACCCGCCCGAAGGTGGTGCCCGGCGTCTGCGCCGCGTCGCCGCCCGGCGCGGTGACCTCGACCGGCGAGCCGACGTTCGAGTAGCTCGCCAGGGTCGTCGGGCCCACGGCCGACACGGTGATCACACCCGTGATCTCTGCCGGCGCCACCCGGCAGTTGTTGCGCACCTCGCGCTCCACCGCCGTGTCGGGCGGCCAGTCGGGGCTGATGTCGTCGATCGTGGGATGGCCGAGGTCGTCGGACTCGTTGCCCGCCGACGCGACGATCACCACGCCCCGCTGCTGGGCGTAGCGTGCCGCGTCCTCGATGTCCTTGAGGATCGCCCGCTGCTCGGCGTCGCTCTTGCAGAAGTACAGCCACGGGTCGGCGAACAGGCTGAGGTTCACGACGTCGAGGCGCTGGTCCCCGGCGTAGCGCAGGGCGGCGGCCACCGAGTCGGCGAAGCAGAACCCTTCGATGGTGCACGCCTTCAACGCGACGATCGTGGCTTCCGGGGCCACGCCGACGACACCGATGCCGTTGTCAGCCCCCGCGATGATCGTCGACACGTGCGTGCCATGGCCCTGGAGGTCCTGGACGGCGGACTTGTTCGAGCAGTCCCCGTTCGCTACCTCTGCCGGATCGGCGGTGGGCGTGTCGGAGAAGATGAACGAGCACGACCGGGCGAGGTCGAGGTTGGGCACGACATCGGCGTGCGTGGTGTCGACGCCGCTGTCGATCACGCCGACGCTGACGCCGGCGCCGGTTGCCTGGGCGTACGACGCCGGACCGGCCTGGACGGCACGCATGCCCCACTGGCAGGCCGACAACGGCTCGACGCCTGGACCGACCCCGAAGAACGCTTCGCATGCTGCCTCGGCCGCTGCGGCATCGATGGCGGCATCCGTGCCCGTGGTGTCGGCCGACACCGCGGGAGCGATCCCGAGCACGGACGCCGCCACGACGATCGCCAAACCAATCCGCACCTTCATGGCGCACCCCCTCGTGCCGCCCGGACGTCGGGCGTCGCCGGGCACGGTACGCCGGGGCCACCGGGCACGCAACGAGTCACACCTGGACCGTGACCCGGCGAAGCGCAGTGGTCGCTCACCGCATCAAGTCGTGTCGCTGACCCCAGACGCGACCGCCCCACAAGGCCCGGCCGGGTGGCGTGGGGGTGGACACCGGTTGCCCGCTTCGGGCGGCCCTCGCCTGCAGATCGTCAGCACAGAACGGCGAGGCGCGAAATCAGATATGGCGCGGTCCTCCGTCACCGATCAGGCGGTTCAGCGACGCGGGAATCGTCCGATCGAGCGCTCGTTAGGGGATGGGTGAAGGGATGGTCGGTGTTGGGGTCCATTGGTCGTCAACGGCTGCGGTGCGTAGGGCGGAGGGGGTTGCGGCCGGTCTCCTGGCGGAACACCTCGATGGAACTGGGCGTAGCTGCCGAACCCGGCCTCGTGGGCCGCAGCGAGCGCGGTCGTGCCCCGTCCGTGGCGGTACGGGCGCATGAAGCGGTCAAGTCGGTGTTGGATGCGTTGGGCGAGGCGGGTAGGCCGATGAGGCTGCCCCGCCCGCCAGGGAGCGGTCGGGATCACCGTGGGGTGAGGAGCTGGTAGGCGGGGTTGAGGATGGCGAGGCGGCCCCGATGCTCGCCGGCGACGCCCTCGGCCCGGATGCGGCTGCCGATTTCGATGCCGGGGATCTTGCTGCGGCCGAGGAAGACCAGGGACATGGCACCCGTGTCGTCTTGGAGGACGCATTCGAGGGTCGAGGTGCCGGCGAGCGGCTGGACCCGAACGGTTCGCACCCGTCCTTCGATCTGGACGCGCTGGCGCCAGGTGACCGTGGCGATGGCCACCGTGCCGTGCGGTCGTGCCGGGGTTCGCGACGCCGAGTCGGCGGAGGATCCCGCCTGCGGCCCGTTGGCCCGGGGTCTGTTCACGGCGGCGGCGGCCGCGGGTTCGACGGCTTCGCCGGTTCCCCGGGCCGCCTTGCGGGAGGCGAAGTGGAACGGGACGGTGGTGACGTTGGCGTGGGGCAGCCGGGACACGGCACGTTCGATGGCGTCGGCGGTCTGGTCGTGGAGGATGCGGTGCCAGAAGCCGCTGTACTTGCGGTCGGGCAGCAGGACGCTGACCTCGGTCTCGCCGTCGGCGAGGTCGCGGGCCACGAGCTCGACGGCGGCGCGGGTCAGGCGCCGGTCGGGGCAGTCGACGAGGTCGAGGGCGATGCGGGACATGCCGTGGCGGGCCCAGGCCTCGGCGAGCTCGTTGGCTCGTTGATGATCGAGGGCGAAGTGGACGGCGCGCAGCTCGTCGGGCATCAGGGTGCGGGCGTACTGGATGGCCCGGGCGGCGGCGAGGTCGAGGCGGTCGACGAACACGAGCACGACGTGGCGGCGGAGGATCGGGGCGGCGACGGCCTCGGGGACGTTGTGCTCGAGCTGCTCGGCCTCGGTCTCGTACTGGCGGGCCAGGCGCACGAGGAACACCACCATCAGCGGGACGAGCACGACGATGACCCAGGCGCCGTGGGTGAACTTGGTGATGGCGATGACGATGTCGACGATCAGGGACAGCACCGCGCCGACGCCGTTGATCACCAGGCCGCTGCGCCAGCCGGGCTCCCTGCTCGCGTGAGGTGGTGGCGTGGCCATGCCCGGCCTGGGAGAGCGTGAACGAGGTGAACACGCCGATGGCGTAGAGCGGGATGAGCCGGTCGACCTTGGCGCCGGTGACGATGACGAGGAGGATGGCGAAGCCGGCCAGGAAGATGATGCCGTTGGAGAACACCAGGCGGTGGCCCCGCTTGGTGAGCTGGCGGGGCATGAAGTTGTCGCCGGCGTGGAAGCTGGCGAGCCGGGGGAAGTCGGCGAAGCTGGTGTTGGCGGCCAGGACCAGGATGAGCATCGTGCCGGCCTGCAGCGCGTAGAAGAGCGCCTGGCCGAGCGGGCTGTCGCCGTAGACGAGCTCGCCGATCTGGGAGATGACCGTCGGCGTGCCCTCGGCGAACGGCGCGACCTTCATGTGGGCGCCGAGGATCGACAGGCCGAGGAACATGACGCCGAGCAGGCTGCCCATGATCACGAGGGTGGTGCGGGCGTTCCGCCACGCGGGCTTGCGGAACGCGGGCACGCCGTTGGAGATCGCCTCGACGCCGGTGACCGCGGCGCCGCCGGAGGCGAAGGCGTGCAGGACGACGAACAGCGACGCGCCCATGAGCAGGCCGCCGCCCTGGCTGCCGAAGCCGAGCAGACCCTCCTGGGCGTGCTCGGCGAGCGGGAGGTCGCCGAAGAGCATGCGACCGAGGCCGAGGCCGAGCAGCAGCACCATGTTGACGATGAAGAAGTAGGTGGGCGTCGCGAACATGCCGGCCCGACTCCTTGACGCCGCGCAGGTTGCCGTAGGCGATGAGGCAGATGAACGCGACCGAGATGGGCACGGTGTAGGGGGTGAGCGCCGAGAAGGCCGAGACCAGGGCGGCGGTGCCGGCGGCCACCGAGACCGCGACGGTGAGCACGTAGTCGGTGAGCAGCGCCACCCCGGCGACCTGGGCGGGCAGGAGCCCGAAGTTGTCGCGGGTGACCATGTAGGCGCCGCCCGCGGTCGGGTAGGCCTTGATCGTCTGGCGGTACGACAGGATCAGCACCGCCAGCACGACCAGCATCGCGACGGTGATCGGCACGACCAGCGAGAACGCGGCGACGCCGACCGCGGGGACGAGGACCCGCAGGATCTCCTCGGTGGCGTAGGCCGACGACGACAGGTTGTCGGAGGCGAACACCGCCAGCGCGGTCGGCTTGCCGAGGCGCTCGTGCTCGAGCTGCTCGGTGTGCAGCGGCGGGCCGAGCAGCCGGCGCTTGAGCCGGTAGCCGACGCCGTCGGGCGGCAGCTCGATCCCCGGTTCGATAGCCACGGGCGCCGGCGTGCCGTCGGCGGGGGGAGCATCGGTAGGACGGGTGGCGATGGTGGACATCGAGGGGGCACGATCTCCCGGGGGGCGCATTCGCCTCCCCCAATCAAGGCGGGATGCGCGCTAACGGGTCGTTCAGAAGTCGGCGCTCCGCGCTAAGAAGCGGTGAAGGTGCACCGACGGCCTGGCTGGCCCGGGGGGTGTCTGCCCGGCCCCGCTCTATAACGACGACATGCACGATGGGCGTCGTCGGTGGCCCGTTCGGGTCGGTGTGGCGCTGCTCGCCCCGGCCGTGGTCGCGGTCGCCCTGGTGCCGCTACGCGCCCACGTGCTCAACACCAACCTCGCCCTGGTGCTGGTCGTGGCGGTTCTGGGTGCGGCGGTGGCGGGCGGCCGCATCGCCGGGGTGGTCGGCGCCCTTTCCGCCGCCCTGTCCTACGACTTCTTCCTCACCGTCCCCTACGGGTCGTTCACGATCGAGCGGGGCGACGACATCGAGACCACCGTGCTGCTGGCGCTCATCGGATTGATCGCCGGTGAGCTGGTCGAGCGGGCGCGTCGCAGCGAGGCCGCCGCCATCGCCCGTCGGCGTGACCTGGAACGGATCCGTCGCCGCGCGGAGCTGGCCGCCGGCGGGGAGCGGCCCGGACGTCTCATCGAGCAGAGCGCCGAAGAGCTCACCGAGCTGCTCGACCTCAAGGTGTGCCGGTACGTGCCCAGCCCCCGCCTGAGAGCCTCCCCATCTTCACCCACGGCGCGATCCGTGTGCCCGGTGCCATCGACGACGACGCCCCACGCAGCGCCGTGGCCCTGCCGGTGCGGGCCCACGGGCAGGATCTCGGCCACTTCCTTCTCGTCTTCCCGACGGAATCGTTCGGACTCGGGGCCTCCGTCGACGTCAAGCACGCCGCAGTCGCCCTCGCCGACCAGCTCGGGATGGCGCTGCTCCGCTACCGGAGACCCTGACCTGATTACCCCGGTCGGCGGGAGCGAGAGGTTCGCTTCGTAGCACGATGGCGTAGATCAAGCGTCCGTCCGGCGCTTTGGTAGCGGTCCAGGTCGTCCACGATTCCTTGGCATCAGGCGTGCTGATGCCCTTGGTGCCTCGGGGACCGTGCCAAACACCACGATCGGTTTCCTGTTGGCATCGTGGAGGGTAATGGCCAAGTCATCTGTGCTCCCGCAGACCCCCCGACGTTTGGTCAGCTGGTTTCGCCGGCCGCTCGCGCCGCAGGTTGACTCCATGGTGTCGATGTACACAACCGATATGCCCTGGGAGAGCTGACCCTCGATGGGCTCCACCGAGTGATCCGGCACGTCTTCCGACGCTGACTTGAACCCCTTCAGAGATGACTTGAACCCCTTCAGATATGCGGCTCCGCGAAGGCGTCGTGCACACGATCCGCCCCAGCACGCGCGCTCAGATCGAGAGCACCCAGATCGTTCGTTCGCGGCCGCACGGAACGCGCGTCCGGCAGGTGGAGGCGCACACGGAACCGGCGATCTGGCGTAGCTCGAGCGTCGGTCGGGTCGCTCCAGAATTGGTGTACTGCGGTCCTCGGCCGCTCCTCATCACGCGTCACTGAGCTGGCCCGCAGCCTCGGCGCGCGTCCGATTGCCCGGTAGGCGCTCACCTCTCACGCCCCGTGAAACCACAGAACAACGTCGTGAACCGGCACTGCCGACGGTCCTGTGTCGCCGACCTGCGAACGTAGCGTCGGCCCGCCAGTACCTCGGAAGCCGACATGCGCTGCTCGAACGTCTGGATCTGCCCGTGACGGGCACAGCGTCGTCAGGCTCGACGCCTCCTCCCAGCCTCGGTCGATGAAGAGGGGCACGTACTCGGCGTTACAACAGGCGGTCTTCGGGGGTTGGGATCCGACCCCACTCCTCAGGCGAGTAGAGGCCGTCGTGGTCACTGGCGAGGTTGACCATCAACCCGTCGGAGGGGACCGCAGGACGGTGCTACGCCGGGGTCCTCCACTCGCATCGGAGCCGGCGGGCGTCGAACACGCCACGTCGCGGCTTGATCATGGGGTTGACGATGAGCCTCTCGAGGCGGGTCGGCCAACAGGTGTCGGAGCTGGCCGAGGTCGACGCATGCGGTTGCTGGTGGTAGCGCCCGCCGGGTCGCTGGTCGTCTCCGGTCGACGGCCGGTTTGTTCGCGAGAGCTCGTCGACGTCGCGCACCAGGAGACCTTCACCCGGCCCACGGGACCGCGGGCGGCTGGCGATTGCGATCGACGTGGTGGTCGCCGCGCAGCTTCGGCCAAGATCTTGGCTCGCGGTGTCGCCAGGGTTGGCATCTTGTGGCTGTCGGCCGGTGGGTCGAGGAAAAGTTGTTCGAGCAGTTGATCGAGGAGCCAGGCTTCGAGGCGGTCAGCGTGCACGTGGATGCGCCCGCAGCCGGTTGGCTGGGTTGGGCAGCTGTAGTAGCGGTCGCCGCTACGTGTCGTCGTCGCCATGTTCTGGCCACAGGAGCCCACATTGGAGCGAACCCGGTAGCGAGCCGTTTGTGGTGTCAGAGTCGGGGCTCCGTGCCGGGCGGGGTGATTGAGCGTCAGCTGCAAGCGAGCGAACGTCTCGCGATCCAGGATCGCCGGCCAGCAGTCCCGAGCGACGACCTGTCCCTTGTAGGCACGGTCGCCGACCAGCCTGGGGTTTGCGCAGGAGCCGACCCAGGGTGGCGATCCCGTCCAGTGGCGACCGCTCGGCGACAAATTCCCAGTGACCGCAGGTCAAGCGCGACCATGAACAGACATACACAGGCCATCGCCCGACGGCCGACAGCGCCGAACACGGCCACCTAGCGCTCGACGATGCCGATGCCCCCAGCCGCAAGGTAAGCCCATAGGCCTTGACCGGTGGCGGTCTGCCTGCCTCGGCGGCCTGACGCTTGGAGGCTCGGACCCGGATACCCGTGATTGCGGACTCGAGGCCCGCGAGCGGGACGAGTATGCGGAGCATCGCCAATCCGATCGGGCTGGAGCTATCAACCGGCTCGGTAACTGACGCGATGAACGCTCCTGCGTTCCGCCACCTCCCACAGGCGTTCGAAGTCCTTTGGCCGACGCACCAGCCGATCCAACTTCCAGACGAGTACGCCCTCGGCGCTCCTGGCTGCTGCTTCGGTGATGAGTGTCTCGAAGCCGGGCCGGCGGACCCGCCGCTGGTACAGGGACACATCCAGGTCGCACAAGGCAGCGGCGACATCCCAGTTGCGAGCCTCCGCATAGGACCGGCAGGCGACCTCTTGGCGGGCGGTCGCATCGTGCACGTCCTCGGTGCTGAGCCGCGTATAGATGAGAACAGCAGTCATGGTCACAGACTCGCCGCCCGTCCAGCATCGCTTTGGCGCGGTGATCTGCAGGCTGGCGACCGGCGGGCCCACCAAGCGCACAACGGCAGCTGCAAGACGTTTAGGTTCTGCAACTGCCGTTACCCGGCCTCCCCACCGCGAGGCAGGCAGGGGACCCAGGGCGGGCGGGCAGCGTCAGCGTGCGCCAGCTCGACGCCGCGCCGGCGCCAGCGCATCGCGTGAGGACCCAAACGCCCTGCTCAGCGACCACGAGCGACCCCCGGGATGTACCAGACCCGCCCCTAGTCGTCGTGTGTTTCGTACAGCGAGACGAATCAGGGGTTCTTCGGATGTTCAGCGTGGGCGCCCCGGCGATCCCGAACGTGACCCGCTTGGCGATTGCGAGTCATCTGAGGTGGGTGTCGGGTCCGAATGAGGCGGAACCGTCAGCCCACACTGGAGGAACCGTGCGCAAGCTCATCGCCGCCGCGGCGGCCTGTGCCGCCAGCTTGGCCCTCGCTGCTCCAGCCATTGCCAACCAGGCCGCCACGAAATCGGACGATCTCGCAGGCGTTGGCTTCAAGTCCGACTCCAACGAAGCGGCCGTGGAAGGGATCACGCTGGACGATTCGGATTTGCCTGAGGTGTGAAGTGGCGCCTGGGAGGCGTCTAGGTGACGACCCAGGTCCGGCGGCCTTTGGTGCGTTCCGGCCGTCGATTTTGCGCTGAGGATCGCTCGGCTTCATCGGCGCCGGGTTTCGTGTCAGCGGCCGTAGCGGCCTAGCCGCCCGGACATACGAGCCCGCATCATGCCGCCCGCATCATGCCGACGGGCTCTTACGCCCACCGAGCGGTCGATGTGGCTACCGGCGACACCGTCGAGGGCACGGAGCGGAACATGCGCCATGCCGCCGAGGACGATACCCGCCGGCCCGGCTACGACGTGGTCGAGACCTGACCATCGAGCTCCAGTAGGGCTCACGTAGTTGGGAGCAGCGGTGCGCCAGAACGGGGCTGGGCTCAGGGGATCAACGCATCGCTCGGTCGAGTGCTTGTGATGGTGTCTTCCAGCCGAGGGTCTTGCGGGGTCTGCTGTTGAGCGCGTTGGCGACGGCTTCGATCTCCCCCTCGGCGTTCCACCTCGACAGGTTGGTGCCTTTGGGGAAGTACTGGCGCAGGCGCCCGTTGGTGTTCTCGTTGGTGCCTCGCTGCCAGGGGCTCTGCGGGGCTCGGCGAAGTAGACCGGGATGCCAGTCTCGATCTTGAACGCTGCGTGTTGGGAAAGCTCCTTGCCGCGATCCCAGGTCAATGATCGGCGCAGCTGCTCGGGCAGGGTCGTCATGGTCGGCCAGGGCGTCGGCGACGACGTCGGCGCTGTGGGTTTGGGGAGCTGACGAGCATCACGAACCGGCTGTGGGCTCGACGAGCGTGGCGATGGCGGTCGCGTTTGCCGTTGAGGAGGTCCCTTCCGTAAGGGTTGGATCGCCCGGGAGGGTCGGGTGTGGCTGAGTCGCCTTGCGCTTTGGTCGCTAACTGGGAATGTCCGCCCGATCCTCCGGGGTGCCCGGCTGCTGATTGAGATGTGCGCTTGGTCGCTGGTTACGGATGCGCCAGCGGGGTGCCCCAGGGTTCGTGAGCTGGACATCGGGATCGATCGGAAGGGGACAAGCGCGTGGCAGCAGCACAGGAAACGGCATGGGTCGGGTGGATATCGGCAAGACGCACCACTGGGTGTGCGCGCTCGACGCCGACGGCAAGAGGCTGCTGTCGGTCAAGGTCGCGAACGACGAGACCGAGATCCTTGCGCTCATCGCGACCGTGCAGGGGTTGGCGGAGCAGCCCATCTGGGCGGTCGACATCATCGGTGCGCCATCGGCGCTGCTGTTGGCGTTGCTGGCTCAGGCCGACCAGTCGCTGCGGTATGCGTCAGGGCGGATGGTCGCCGCGATGAGCAGCGCCTACGCCGGTGAGGGCAAGACCGATGCCAAGGACGCCTATGTGATCGCGGAGACGGGCGCCTTTGCCGCGACCTGGCCGTGGTCGACCAAGACACCGACCTGGTCCGCAACCTGGCGATGCTGACCGGCCATCGCGCCGATCTGGTCGCTGACCGGGTGCGGATGATCAACCGGCTCCGAGACCTGATGACCAGCGTGTTCCCCGGCTTGGAAAGAGCCTTCGACTACGCGTCCCGCAAGGGTGCGCTCGTGCTGCTGACCGGTTATGCCAGCCCACACCGGATCCGTCGCATCGGCCACACGCGGCTGGCCGCATGGCTACGCCAGCGCAAGGTGCGCGACTCCGCCGGCGTCGCCGCTCGAGCCATCGCTGCTGCCCGTGCCCAGATGACGGTGCTCCCCGGCCAAGACCTCGCCACCAGCATCATCGCCGAGCTCGCCACGAACATCCTGGCGCTGGACGAGCGCCTCAGGAGCCTCGACGCCCAGATCGCTGAGACCTTCGACCAACACCCCCAGGCCGCCGTCATCCAATCGATGCCCGGCTTCGGCCCACTTCTCGGTGCCTGTTTGCTGGTCGGCGCCGGTGACCTGCCGCGCCTTCCCCAGCGCTGGCCACCTCGCCGCCGCCGCCGGACTAGTGCCCGTCCCGAACGACTCCGGGCGCCGCACAGGCAACCTGCACCGCCCGCAGTGCTACAGCCGACCGCTACGACACGTCTTCTACCTCTCGGCCCAAACCAGCATGCTGCGGGCCGGACCGAACCGCGACTACTACCTGAAGAAACGCGACACGGCCGAACCCACAGCCAAGCGATCATCGCTCTAGCCCGAAGACGCGTCGATGTCCTCTGGGCGCTCCTACGCGAGAACCGAACCTGGACCACTGCCCCGCCAGTGGTCGCTCAGGCAGCTTGACAACACCATTGAGATTCCCAGTGGCCCGGAACCGCCCGGTCCTGGGCTTCGGCGGGACGTTGACTGATGTGCAGCGTGCCTCGCAGCTGGCCCTGGCCGTTGGAGACCGAGTGGCCGCGGGGTCGACGGGTGGCATGGCGCCGTCGCAGGTAGCGGGTCAGCTCCTTGCGCAGCGCCCCACGGGACTGGACGTACAGCGACAGGTAGATCGTCTCGTGCGACACCCGCATCTCCGCATCGCCAGGAAAGGCCGTTGCAGCTACCGCGATCTGCTGGGGTGACCAGCGCTTCTCGAGTTTTGGCCTCCACCACCGCCCGAGTCGTCCCGCAGGTCGCCAGCTTCGCCGGCCTGGGCCGGCGCTGCCCGAGCCAGGGCGTCGGTGTCGGCCCGGCAGGCCCGATAGCGGCGGCGCCCGCCGTTGATCGCGACCTCCCGGGAGATCGTCGACGGCGCCCGCCTCAGCCGGGCAGCGATCCCGCGCAACGACTCACCTCCCGCCAGCCCCTGGGATATCTCCTCCCGCTCCGTCAACGAGAGCCGCAGCGGTGACCGCCGGCGCTCGGCACCGGCGGACACCGCAGCCGTTTCACCGCCCGATAAATCGCATACCGCGACCGCGGCACCTCCTGACGCAACCGCCAGAACGGCGCGTCCTCAGCCAGCAGCTCCGCAATCCGTTCCAGCTCCCGAGCCGACAACCGCTCCACAGGGCCTCCCCGATCCGACGGACTCGATCGAGGCGCATGTTGCGTTCACCGCCTGAGGCCAGCGGGCATTCTGAGCGGTGGCCGCACTGCAACAGTGGGCCCGACGTCAGCTTGGGTACGCCAGCGGCCGGACCCCAATTCCTGCTCTGGCTGCTTCTGACGGCCAAGCTGGTTCCACGCCGTTCGGTCGCGCGAACGGTTGGCGGAACTACGGCCGCGCTAATCGACCGGTAATGCCGGCGGCGCACACTCATCACATGGCGGGCAGCCAGACGGATGCCTGTCTGGGCGGGCGACCTCAGGCGCGCCGTGGGTGCGCCGCCCCGATTACGGGAGGCGGAGCGGCGATGACTCACCACTACTTCTCTCAGGCGGTCTGGTGGGACTGTGAGCAGGGCGTTGCGCGGGTCGCGCCCATCTTGTGTTGGCGAGCGTGTTCTGGTGCGGCTGCCCTGGTCCACGCCGCCCCACCTAGCCAGAAACCCATTCCCACCTGTCGCTGGGCGATTCGCTCGCGGAGGGTTCGCAGCCCGAGAGGCGGCGACAACCAGGGATACGCCAACCAGCTGTTCAAGCAAGCGCGGAACGGGGGCGGAGTAGCACCTCCGTCTGGTCAAGCTGGGCTGTTTCGGCGAAAACACGGCGAGCATGATCGGATACACTACGGACAGCTTGTGCCCAGATGCCTATGACACGGCTTGCAACTGGGTGACGCGGTCGAGTTCCTCAACGACACCCCCGCGAGATGGCGTTCATCACGGATCGACATCGGGTCCAACGACATCTTCGGCCTGCGAGGGCGACCCGGGCTCGCTCGATCCCGCAGATCGTGGTCAACCTGCCGTTCATCCTCGACACGCTCCGCGACCATGCGGGCCCAACTGCTCGATCATCGGCGTTACGACAGCAACCGGTTTCGTGGTGGCCTGGTTGACGACCCCGCCGCCGGCCGAGGCGGAGGCCGCCAGCATCGTCAGGTTCAACAATTTCCTGGAGTCGCTGTATGCGGGGGCGGGGCGTGCCGGTGGCCGACGTCTGAATCGGCATTTGCCGTCACCGACTTCACGACACAGGCCGACCTGAAGGGTGTCGGGCCCGTTCCCCCGAGCGTCTTCAACGCCTGCACCCTCACCTGGATCTGCACGGTATCCACCGCTGGGCCCCGACATCCACCCCAACAACAACGGCCACCACATCATCGCCGAGGTGTTCGTGGCGGTCCTCGGCGTCGAGCATCCCCTACGGAACGATCCCGCGTCGATACAGATCTGCCGATCTCGCGCTGCCTCGCTCTGCACTGACGATCAGACAGGCGAGGCGCCGCCCGTCGAATCAGTCGGAATCCGGCGGTCGAGGAGACGGAGGGATAGCCACCGTGCGTTCGCCGTCCGTGAGCGTGAGGACCATTTGCTTGGGGTGGCGTGGGACGCGAGCGAGAAACGTGTTGTTCGCGAGCACGGCATCGCGGCCGTCCACACGTACGCCGCGGACGTGGTCAGGCACCACGCCATACACGAGCCACTCGTGTGAGACCTGGCTCATCGAGAGCATTGCACCGTAGGCGTCGAACGAGCGTGGGCCGGTTGACGCGCTGCCACCATCAGGGACTCGGAGGAGCCTGCTGATCTGATCGTCGTTTCGCGATACGAGATATATGCGCGTCTGGGCGTCTTCGAGCCCGAGGCGGATCGCAGACGGATCGTCAGCGGCTTCAACCCACCGCCTGACGCTTGGCTCGGGGTCAGGCGGCACGTCGCCTTCGACTTGCGGTCGGTCGAAGATCGACAGCCGCTCGTGCAGCGGACGTTCCGCCTCGGTCACAGCTCCACTGTCGCGCTCGAGTCGCTGAGGGCGCACGCGCCAGGATCTGCCGATCTCGCGCCACGTCGTTCTGCGCTGATGATCCGACGGGCGACCGACCGCCCGCAGCGGGCATTATGCGCTCGTGAGCCACCACAGCGATGAAGGTCCCGCGCCCATCGACCGAATCATCGCTCGGCTCGTCAATTGGCGCGACACGGATGAACCGATTGTCGAGGCGATCGGCGACACGCTGGCCAAGTACCACCGTTGCGACTCACAGGAGCAAGCTCGGCGTGTCCTTGACACGGTCATCAAGGTTCTAGAGCGCCAAGCCCCGTCAATGCGCTAATCGATCGCCGATCTGCCCATGTCGCGCCTCGGGGTTCTTTTCTGACGAGCCAATGCAGAGGCGAGGTCCGCCCGCAGCGGGCAGTATGCGCTGGTGCCGCCTCTCGATCGTCGCACCCTGGAAGCGGCACTGATCCTGATAGCGATCCCGATGATCGGCGGGGCGTTGCTGGCAGCAAGCGCAACGACCGCGGGGGTCGTGGTTCTAAGCGCAGCGGTCGTGGGGGCGATCCTCTGGACGATGCGAGATCGGCGCACACGTTTCTAGGTGCCTTCGCCGGCGCACCGAACTGCCGCTCGCCTTGGCCTTCTGTGTCGGTGGATCGGGCGGGCGGCGGCCGCTCACAGACGGGCAATCTCGCACGTGGGTCGCAGTTGCCGTATTACAGGCTGTGCTGTACTTTACAGCGGTGGCTGTAGTGACTGAGATCGACCTCGCGACCCTCGGACGTGTCGGAACGGCGCTCGCCGATCCAACGAGACGACTCATCCTCGTTCGCCTTCTCGACGGATCGGCTTACCCAAGCGAACTAGCTGAGGCGCTCGCCACCACCCGGGCGAACCTGTCGAATCATCTCACCTGCCTTCGAGACTGCGGCTTGGTTGTACGCGACGGCCGAAGGTCGCAATGTGCGCTACGACCTCGCAGACCCACGCCTCGGCGACGGACTGCGCACGCTCGCGTCTCTCGACCTACCCCCGGAACATGCGACTGACCACAGGAGACGATCATGGAGTTGTACTGCGGCTGCCCCGACTGCCCGTGCGGACCGTTCTGCCCCGACAGCCCCGAGTGCCCATGCAACTGCTGAGTTGACGCTGCGACGCATCACGGCCCCCACCGCGTCACGGGACCAGCTTCGCCGTCGCGGACTCGCCCTCGCGGGGCTGACCATCACCTGGAACGTGATCGAGGCGATCGTTCGCGATCACCGCAGGTCTCGCAGCCGGGTCGATCGCCCTCATGGGCTTCGGCTTCGACTCCACGGTCGAAGTCATGTCGTCCGTCGTCGTCGTGTGGCAGTTCCGCGGTGAGGTCCGCACCGGCTACGACGAGGACCGAGAGCGCCTCGCTCTCCGCCTGATCGCCGTCAGCTTCTTCGTCCTCGCCTCCTACATCATGTTTCAGTCGGTCGAGGGCCCTGCTTCTTCACCGACAACGAGGCGGGCGAGTCCACGCTCGGCATCGTGCTTGATCCCTCTCCCTGATGGTGATGCCCGTCCTAGCCGTGGCCAAGCGACACGTAGAGGATGCCCTGGGATCGCCGACGTTGCGTGCCGACCCACGGGAGACGCTGTTGTGCGCTTGGCTCTCGGCGGCCCTCCTCGGCGGGCTGGTCCTCAACGCCGTCTTCGGTTGGGCGTGGGCTGACCCTCTCACGGCGCTGGCGATCGCCGCCTTCGCGGTCAAGGAGGGTGTGGACGGTCTGGCGTGGCGACGATGCCGACGATTGATTCAGAAACGACGCACAGAACTGCCGCTGTGCGCTCGCAGGTGAGCCGCGGGATCGGGTATTAGATGCGGGTTGAAACGACGATGAGCGGTAGCACGATGACCATGGCGCTGGCGAGGAAGACAAAGGCCGCGCTGGGTGATGCCACCGTCCAGAGCACGCCCGCGATGGTGGAGGCGCCGAGGTTGCCGGCTGCTTGGATGCCTGCGAGGAGACCGAAAGCGGAGCCTCTGCGTCTCGCTGGGCGCGAGCGTTGCCACTGCGGCGTGCTCGGCGGTCTCGGCGCAGCCGATGCCGATCCCGGCGAGGATCGACCGCGCGCACGATTGCAACTGCGCCGGCCGGTCCGGAGTACGCAAACCAGAGGTAGGCGGCGGCGAAGCAGGCCGCTCCGACGGCGAGGACACGTCTAGCGCCGTGGCGATCGCCGTGGTGTCCAGCGGGGATGCTGGCGAATGTGGCCGCGACGTTGTAGCCGACATACAACAGGATCGCGAGTTGCGTCGCATGGTCGTCGCTGCGGCCCGGATCGAACAGTTCGGTGGCGCGCAGGATGAGCAACGTCGCCGCGCAGTTGCCGATCTCGAACGCGGTGATGCCGACCATGAGCCGTCCGAGGTGACCGCGCAGCACCGGCCGGATGCGAAGGCGGATCGGCTGGCGGTGCTGTTGGCGTGGGGCCGTGGTGTGGCGGATGGCGTAGACGATTGCAGGCCGGCGAGCAGTCCGATTATGACAGAGAGACTGATAGCCGAGCGTGTCCCGACGGCGCGGACCAGACCCGATGGCGAGCAGCGGACCGACGATGGCGCCGAGGTTGTCCATCGCCCGTTCGAAGCCGTAGGCACGGCCGTAGGTCTCGGCGGGCACGACATTGGCCAGGAGCACGTTGCGGGCCGGGACGCGCGGGCCACGTGCGGTCCAGGAACCGGCGCGAGGCGCGCCCGACCTGCCAGGCGTTCGTGCAAGCGCCGATTCCGCCCGACAGCACGGCCGTGGTCGCGTAGCCGCCGACCGCGACGCTGCGCCGCCGCTGCGGGTCATCGGCGAGGGCGCCTCCGCCAAGGCGCGCAACACCGGCGAGCGCATCCGATACACCTTCGATCGCCCCGAGCGTCGAGGCGGGAGCGCCCAAGGTCGAGGTCAGCAGCGAGGGCAGCAGCGCCGTCGGTATCTCGTGGCCCACATCGGCGAGGAGACTCGCGCTGCCAATGCCTACGACCCCCGGACCGAGCCACTGCTGCGCATACGTAGTCTCCCGATCAGGGTCCACCGACATGGCCGGACGACTGTAGATCGCCGCGCCAGAACTGCCGATCTCGCGCCCCGTCGTTCTGTGCTCCGCCGGCAGGCGGCGGCGCCCGGAGCGACGCTCCTATGTGTTGTCAAGGATCAACGCCGGGGTGCTGGCACACCAGTGATGGGCCACGTGGGGCACGCTCTTATTAGGCCAGTGCGGTCCGGCGCGGGTGGCGGTGACGGGGCGGCAGGTCGCTCGGAGGACGATTCCCGTTGGGGAGTGTCAGGGCAATCTTGGGCCAGTCCCGTCACCGTGACCCGGTGGTGGCTACCGGTGCTCAGGTAGGGATGTGCTGGAAGATCTCGCGTGCGACGTAGCGCTTGAGCGCGCGGATGATCTCGGGCTTGGTGCGGCCCTCGGCGAGACGTCGTTGCATGTAGGCGACCGTGCGGGGTTCGCCTTGGCCGAGGCGGGTCAGCACGACCCGCCACAGGGCGTGGTTGGCTTGGCGGTTGCCGCCTTGGTTGAGGCGGTGCCGGCTGTTGGTCTTGCCCGACCCGGCCGGTACCGGGGCGACGCCACAGATCTTGGCCCAGGCTGCCTCGGAACGGATCCGGCCGGGGTTGTCGCCGGCGGCGGTGAGGAAGATGGCGGCGGTGTCCGAGCCGACGCCGTAGACCTCGAGCAGGGCGGGTGCGGTGGCACGCACCAGGGTGTCGATGTGGGCGTCGAGGGCAGCGATCTCGGTGTTGATGGCCTGGACCCGGCGGGCGAGGGTGACGATGGCGGTCTTGATCGCGTGAGCCCCTATGGGATCGCTGCCTGGCCGGGGACGTAGCGCTGCGGCCTGGCGGATCAGGGCCTTGGTTGTGAGCCCGCCAAGGCGATCGCGCAGGTCATCGGGTGCGGTGATGACCAGGTGCCGGAGCTGGCCGATGGTCTTGATCCGGATCGACCGAGCAGAGCGCTTGGCGACCAGCAACGTGCGCAGCGCCTCGACGTTACCGGTGGCGGACTTCGCAGCTCCGCTGGCCCGGCCCGACAGGGCAGCTCTAGCGGCTTCGATGGCGTCGAGCTCATCGGACTTGCCGTTGCGGCGACGTGCCTGACGGTTCGGCCGGTCGACCTCGACCACCACGATGCCCGATGCCGACAGGTGCCGGGCGAGTCCGGCACCGTAGCTGCCGGTGCCCTCCACTCCGACCCGCTCCACCGGGCCGAAGGAGCTGAGCCAGCTCGACAGCTCGTGATAGCCGGCTGGGGTAGTCGGGAACGACCCGACACCGAGCACGCCACCCACCGGGTCGACCGCTGCAGCGACGTGGACATCGAGGTGGGTGTCCACGCCCCCGACAATTGGGCGCGTGACTTCTACGATGGACATCTGCCATCCCTTCCTGTGCAACTGGGTTCAAGGGGTGGCACGCACGTCCCGGGAAGGAGATCGTGACGAGCAGGCTGTTGGCGCAGCCGGCCCGATCACCCTCCGGAACGGGGCGTGCCTCGTTGGAACCGGCGACCGTAGTCACACCCACCAGCAGCCCGGTGGACCCCAGTCCTGCTGGCCCTCCCCAGTCTCACTGGGCATTCTGTGCGCGCATGGCGGGATCGTGAAGTCGCTTCCGCTGCCTGACGATCCGAGGTTGGCGGCTTGGGCGTCGGCACTCAACGATGCGGGCTTTTCGCGACTCTGATGGATTCTCAGTGGCGCTGGGTATTCGTGACCGACGAGTCGCGATGGGGCTACGGAGATACGGGTGACTCCAGCATCGTCCCGATCGGGTCGCATGATTTCAGTGCGGAGGCAGTGCGGTTCCGCACGGCGTACATGGGCGGCTCGGGCGGCTCGCTGGAGGGCCGTCGCGTGAGATTCCGTGCGCTCGGTTCCTACGTACTGGCGAACACGCCGGGAGGTCGCAATGAGCTTCGGCGAATCGTTGACCCCGAGCTGGCAGATCTGGTCAGTGAGCTGCAACCTCAAGATCTGCCTGTCGCGCTGTACATGCGCAGAGAGATGACGTACGCCGGGACCGCGGTTGGAACCTCGGCAGTGCTCTTTCGAATTGACGATGGTGATGGCCGTCTCGCCGGCATCTGCAACTCAGCAAGCCTGCAGTCGGGATGTCGCAGCTCGCCGCTGCTGCGGCGACGGCAGACTTGGCGCACCTCGAACGAATACGGATGGTGGAGCATCCCGATCGCCGCCAAACGGCGATTCTGATGGCCGACCTCGAAGCATCATCTCCGCTGCACGTCGACTCTCGACCGCGCAGTTCTTCGTGTTCACTCGCCGACTCGTACGCGCCGCCGACCAATGCATCGTTGACGCGGGCGGCATCGTCGGTCGCCACGCCGGAGACGGCATCATCGCCTACTTCCTCGCCGAGACCAGCGGCTCCGAATCGGCTGCCGCCGAGCGTGCATCACCGCGGCGGCAGCCCTGCGCAGCCGCTCATCGAAAGCGCAACGCGTAGTGACATCGCCGTGCCCGATCTCTCGTTGCGTTTTGGAATGCACTGGGGCGCGACCCTCTACATGGGTCGGATCCTGTCTGCCGGGCGAAGCGAAGTCACCGCACTCGGAGACGAGATGAACGAAGCCGCGAGGATCGAGGCGTGCGCGACCGGCGGCCGAACCCTCGCCTCCAAAGCACTCATCGAACGCCTCAACGCCGACGACGCTCTCGCGCTCGATATCGACCCTGCCCACATCAGCTACACCCAACTCGGCGAACTAGATACCGCAACTGACAAGGCACGCCGAGACGCACCCTCCATCCCCGTCTGCGACATCACCCGACCCAGTCTCTGAACGCGCTCATAACTGCCAGTGAGACTGAGGTTGTCGCTGTTGGGTCCACCGCGGTGTTGATCGTGGTGGCTACGTTCAGCGGCTCTCACGGTCTGGTCTGACTCTGGTTGTTGCACCGAGGTTCGTCAGGTGCTTGTCGGCCGGGCCGCGGGGACTCGAAAGTGGCACGCCCCGTTCCGGAGGGTGACCGAGCTGGCTGCGGGAACAGCCTGCTCGACACGGTCTCCTTCGCGGGACGTGCGTGCCACCCCACAACCTCGAACAGGAAAGGGATGGCATGGCCATCGTAGAGACGACGCGCTCGATCACGGGCGGAGTCGACACGCATCTGGACACCCATGTGGTGGCGGCGCTCGACCCGAACGGCGGTGTCCTCGGTGTCGCCGCGTTCCCGGCGACCCGCTCGGGCTACTGCTCGCTGTCGAGCTGGCTGGGCGAGTTCGGAACGATCGACCGGATCGGTGTCGAGGGCACCGGCGCCTATGGCGCCGGGCTGGCTCGCCATCTGCGCAGCCTCGGTGTCGAGGTGATCGAGGTCGACCGCCCGAACCGTCAGCTGCGCCGAGCACAGGGCAAGTCCGACACCATCGACGCCATCGAAGCGGCCCGGGCGGTCCTGTCGGGCCGGGCAACAGGCGTGGCCAAGACGGCGGACGGCAACGTGGAGGCGATGCGGGCCCTGCTCATCGCCAAGCGTTCGGGCCGCGAGGCCCGCATCACGTGCCTCAACCAGATCCGCCACCTGGGCTTCACCGCACCGGACGAGCTGCGGGAACGGTTCCAGCGAGTGTCACGGGGCATGCTCGCGGCCCAGGCCGCCGCGCTGCGACCACGACCCGACAGCGACGCGGTGATCTACGCCACGAAGCTGGCGATGCGTAGCCTCGGGCGACGGGTGCTGGGCATCGACGAGGAGATCGCCCGGCTCGAGGTCGTCCTCGGCGAGCTCGTCACCGCCACGGCTCCCGGTCTGGTCGGCCTCTACGGCGTCGGTGTCGACACCGCCGCCATCCTCTGTGTCGCCGCCGGCGACAACCCCCAGCGAGTGCGCAGCGAAGCCGCCTGGGCGCACCTGTGCGGTGTCGCCCCGCTCGAGGCCACCTCCGGAAAGGTCACCCGCCGGCACCGGCTCAACCGGGGCGGGAACCGCCAAGCCAACCATGCCCTGTGGCGCATCGTGTTCACCCGCCTCGGCTCCGATCCCCGCACCCGCACCTACGTCGCCCGCCGCCTCGACGAAGGACTGTCGCGACCCGAGATCATCCGCATCCTCAAGCGCTACGTCGCCCGGGAGACCTACCGGCACCTCCCCCGCTAACGGATCTGCAGCGGCGGGTCTGGCCCAAGAACTGCCTGACCCCGCCCCGGCGGTGTGTCCTTCGATCGACCTGCCCACCCGCCGCTGCACACCCATCCGGCATCGCCTTGGCCTAATAAGAGCCCGCCCTCACCGAGTGGCCCATCACTGGTCTGCCAGCACCGCCGGAAGCACCTTGACAACACATAGGAGCGTCGATCGGGACGCCGGCACCCCGGTTAGGTAGAGCCGCGGCGTTGCGGGCGTCCCTCGCGAGCGGCGTCGAGTAGTGGTGGCTTGACCGAGCTGTCGAGGTACCCCGGCGACGTAACGGTCAGGCGCCGCTCCCGCCTCGACGGCGGGGCCTACATCAGAGGCAACTCCACGTAGACACAAGCGCCGTCATCCCGCTCGCACATCACTGCCCCCTGAGCGGGCGGGCCCCCACGCTCCAACCACTCCTTGCGAAAGATGGGCTCGGGCACCACCCTGGCCCACTTAACGGTCACCGGTTGGTTGGTTTCTATGGCCTCGTCGGCCTTGGCCTCGGGCACCGGCATGACCCGCGTCCAGTTCGTGGTGGAGGGGTGACGCTGAAGACCGTCAGGACCCCTCCCCACCATCGGCACCGTGACGGTCCACCGGCTCACTTGCCGGCCGCCTTGCTCACCCGCCGAGGCAGCCCGTAGCCGTGTCGCACGTTCCTGTGTCATGTCGGTCCCGTCCTTCCGCCCGCGAGATGACCCGCCGCCATCATCGCTGTGTCCAGCGAACCGGACGCCCATTAGCCAGCCCGCAGCGGGACGGGACGGCCAGCAGCTAGACCTCGACCACGGTCCACCCGTCGTTGAACACGGCCTCGCCGCCGTGGATCAGCGTCCCGTTCAGCCGGTCCCGCACCTGCTCCGCCTCGTCCCGGCTCGAGAACGTGTAGGCACGCTCGGAGCGGCGGAGCGTCACGCCTTGGAGGCTGTCCGGGTGCCAGTAGCCGCCGTTGCGCTCGTTCTGCAGAACCCACGCCATGCACGAACACTAGTTCGCCGTCATGGGGGCTTCTCGTCCGATTAGCTTCGGGCCTCCGAAGGCGACCGATGGCGTCGCATCCCTTTCGCGGGTCGAGCGATCACGCTCGGGGTAGCGGCGGAACTGGCACGTGCGGGAGGGTCAGTTCGCGGAGGACGCGGTGCCCACGTACATCGAGTCCCTAAATGTCGAGACAAGGCAAGGCCGCATCAAGGCGACCGTCACGGTGGCGGGCAGCCTCGACCAGCACAGTTCCTGGTTCATTCCGCGGATGTGTCGACGAAGCCCTTGGCGTCACCCGGCATTCGTTGCTGTCGACGCCGTGGTTTGACGTTCGTCGACTCTGGCCTGGCGGCCCTGTTGTGGGCGCCTCATGCGGCCCGTGAGGCAGGCGTGGCGTTCCGGGTCAGGGACGCTTCATCCGCCCTTCGGCACGTAGCCGAGCTCGCCGGCTTCGAGGCGTTGCTACCCGAGGAGCGACGTGGCACCCGAGGGAGCCGGGACGCCCGCCTGTTCCCCAGCTCGGTCCGTCGGGGGCCGGCCACTATCACCGCTCGGGTGGAAGCGTGGCGACGAACGGTTAGGCGTGGCTTAGGGTCTTGCAGTCCGGAGCGGGCGAGCGGGAGCTGTGAGAGTCGCCTTCTCCGCGCGGCGGCATTGGCGAACGGGGGAGAAGGCATCGTGTCTGAGATTGGGGTCGAGGATCTTGGCTGGCTTGAGGAGCGTGTCTCGGAGCTGTCGGAGCATCAGGCGACGAACGCTCGATTGGTGCTCGAGGACATCGAGCGGCTTCGCCGGGATGCTCGGGAGCAAGGCTGGATTCTCCTGGTCCGCAATGCCGCAGAAATCATGGAGAAGCTGCGAGGTACGAACACGCCGTCTTTCGGCGCCACCATGTTCACCCCGGTACGACAAGTCCCGGAACGTACAACTTCAGCTTGGACCTTTTCAACTGGGCCGATTGTCTACATATGGATGTACGTTTGTGTATTCATTGGGCCGGCAGTTTTGCCGGCCGATGTTGGGCACGCCTTGGCACTTAGACATACGTGGTTTCCGACCCTGACCATACCGGATTTTCCTGGCATTGAGCTGCAATCAAATGCCGGCTATCTTATGAATGTTTCTTTCCCGGTCCCGAAAAACATCGAACCCACCAACTATCTGGTGAACCCATTCCTGTTCTCTACTAGGTTTTGGGGGTGGCGCACTATATGGATCGCTTCCAGTTTCCCAGTAAAGTGTCTTGACCGGACGGCAGATTGCGTGCGGGGTGATGGCTCACAAGAGGCCAGCCCGCCTGAGCACGCGGGCCGGCACGCCCACCTCGCGCAGGGCCGCGGCGCTGATCCCGCTGCGCTTCGCCCACGAGGCGGCCACCTTCACGAACGCTTCCTCCAGCTCGGCCAGCCGCTCGGCCTGGTCGGCCTGCGCGAGCTGAGCGTCGATGTCGAGACGCTGCTGGATCAGCTCGACCTCACGGATCGGCGACGACTCTTCGCGCAGCCACTCCTCGACCTGGGCGCGGCGCTGCTCGAGCTTGGCCCGGCTCCGTGCCGGCACCTTCGGCGCCCGTAGCGCGGTCAGGTAGGCGGCGACCGCGTTGGTCTCAGCTCGCCGCACGCCACGTTCCGCCGGGCGCTCCGCCTTACGCCGCGCCATCGTTCCTCCCGTCCGCTGGCCGGAGCGTCTACCACGTTGCCCCCCGTGGGACCACGCTCCGGCGGCGCCGCCCTCGAGCCGTAGGCCGGGTGACGCGGTTGCCGAGCTGCCCAGACCTTCGTCTGTCGCCACCTGCGTCGCCTCGACCGGTGTGGCGGCGGTGGGCTAGCGCCAGAGCGGGCAATAGGGCGCGCTTAGGGGAGGTAGCCGGGAGTTGTCGAGGCGCCCTCTGTCTCAGGCTTCGAGGCGCGCCAGCAACGTTCCCGCCAGACCTGGAGCGTGAAGACGATGAACCAACCTCGACCACACCACCGGGATGGAGTTGAGCCTCTTCGGCAGGTACGGCTGGTAGATCCCCGGCTCGTCGAGCATGCGGAACTCCAAGGTCCGGAAGCCTGCTCGGAGCGCGAGCCGCGTCAGGCGGCCGCGAGAGTTCATGTGGTATTGCAGCCGGAAATGGTGGTCCTCGAGTGTGGCGTGGTCTCGGATACGACGAATGACCCATTCGTCTACGTGTAACCGGCGAGCGACGTACGCCGATCCGCCGAAGTAGTGAAACGTGTTCGGCGTCAGGATGACGGCAGAGCCACCTGGCTTCAGGCATTCGTGCATCGCGACCAGGAAAGGCATCGGCGACGAGACGTGCTCGAGGACATAGCTCGCGACGATGACATCGAACTGGTGACGGTGCGTCGGGGCGAACTCCTCGAGGGTCGACTGAAACCGCTCGTCCAACCTGTGATTGGCCAGGATCCCGGGGGAGGGATCCACTCCGACCATGTGCCCCACAATAGGTTTCAGCCGCCCAGCGTAATCCTGGTGACCACAGCCTGCCCCGACATCCAACACAATCGAGTCGGCAGTGGCGTGCGCTGCGACCATCTGGTGAAGAACGTCGAACTGGTCGGCGCCACGTGCGAGCAGCACCGACTCCGCCCCGTGCGGCATAGGAAACGCCGTCACTACCGCACCATCCCCATACCAGAGCCCTCCCCGAGGGCTCGCAACCTAGCGCCTCGAGCCCACTGCCAGGCAACGAGGTTCGCCGCAGCCGGCGCGTGGCCCCGAGCGCGCATCGAACTGATGCCGCTCGATGCCCTGTCGTGTGGGCACTATGAGGCGGCGCCGATCCTGCGTACGGGTCCGGCGGCGGCGACCACAGCAACGATGGCGAGGGCGGCAACAGCCTTCTCGAGTGGTCCTGTCTCGGGTGTACCGACGGCTATCACGAGGCCGAGCGTTAGAAGCGTCATCACGACGAGGAGTCCGAACCGAACGAAACGCAGCATGCGTCTGATGGTAGATCCATAGGCGCCATAGATGCCGCTCTGTGCCGTCATCCGTCAGCGGGACGCCCACACCTCGTCGGTTGCGATCTGTGCCTCGTCGACCGTGGCGTAGCGGCCGACGGTGGTGATGGGTGAGAGGCCGGGCGGGTCCTCGAGGCGGAGGTAGAGCCGACCCCCTGGCCGGTCGATTCGAGCATGGCGCAGCCGATTAAGTCTGCTCAGGTAGCGACGATGCGGAACACGGTCGCGAGATCGAATGAGCACAGGTACAGCTCGCCGGCCAGGTCGGTGCCGAATGACACGGGGTAGCCGGCTTGGGCGTCTTGGAAAGCCCGTTCGGCTATGACAGCTCCGCCAGAAACGGACACGGCCCGCACGATCCCATCGCACAGATCGCTGTACAGGTAGGCGCCTGTCAACGCTGGTATGGCGGCTCCCCGGTAGACCGAGCCGCCGGTGATCCCGCATCGGTCGCCGTGGGGGTAGTCGAGCAGCGGTGGGATCAACTGTGGGGGTGCACCGGCGAGGCCGGCGGCGGTGCCTTCAAAATAGGGCCACCCGAAGTTGGCACCGGCGCCGGCTCGGGGGCCGGCCAGGTAGTCGAGCTCTTCGGGGCCGTTGCGCCCGACGTCGCCGATCCACAGGTCACCGGTGACGGGATCGATGTCGAAACGCCACGGGTTACGCAGCCCGTAGGCCCAGATCTCGGGGCGGGCATCGGGGCGACCGCTGAAGGGGTTGTCGGCCGGGATCTGATAGGCGGCTTCCCCGGTCGGGTGGGGGTCGATACGCAGGATCTTGCCGTGGAGGTCGTTGAGGTCCTGAGCTCGCATGCTGCGGCCCTGACTGGGTCCACCGTCGCCGACCGCGAACCAGACCAGACCGTCAGCATCCACATCCACATCGCCCGCGTGGTGCACGTTGGTTGGGCTCTCGATCGTCAGAAGCACCCGAGGCCGGTCGGCCGCAAAGTTGTTGGCTACGAACGGGAACTCGACCAGCGCCAGGTCGCCGTCGCGCTCGACCAGGCTGACATAGACCAGATCGCCCGCCGGGTTGAAAGCCAAGTCGAGCAGACCTGACTCGCCACTCGTGGAGACCTGGCCGCCGAAATCAGCCACCGCTACCGGGTCGCCACCACCGACCGGAACCCGCACGATCGGTCCCTGGACCCCCGTGACATACAAATCCTCGGTCCCGGGACGCTGAACCACAGCAGTGGGAAACTCAAGGGCGACCAACGGTTCGAGACGCAACGACAGAGCATCGAGCGTCGCCTGATCCGGGGGACCCGCCGGCACCACCACTTCTGCCGTCGTCGCAGTTGTCGCCGGGCCGCTCTCATCAACGCCTCCGTCGCCCTGCGCCGATCCCTCATGGTCCACCCGCCGGTCGGCACGCCCGAGCCGATCGCCGAACAACGCCGTCGCTGTCGCTATTGCCGCCACGGCGAAGACAAGGACCGCCAACCGGCGGCGTCGACCAATCCCCCCCGGTGCCGACTTCCCCCATTGCGCGGCCACAGACGGAAGGTACCCCTTGAAATTCGACGGTGATGGTTCCGTCGGCGCGGCGGGTCGTGCCGCGCACGCCGCAGCATTCGTCGCTGTCGAGCGGGTGGGCGTGGGCCCGCAGGCGGATCTCGTCGACCATCACCGACGCATCGTGAGAGTGCTCATGCATGTCCGGTCGGCGGAGAGGCGGCACGACGGGTGGCGGCGACGTGACGGAGGCCGAGGCACGCAAGGCCGCCGAGGCGCGGGGCTGGCGGTTGGAGAAGGACGGCAAGGTGTTCCGGCTGGTCGACGCCACCACCGGAACGCTCGTCGCTGGCGACTGGGCCGATCCGCCCGACTACTACGGGCTGTCCCTCGCTGACGTCGGCACGGTGCTCGAGCCCCACCGCGAAGGCCGGCGAGAAGCTGATCTCCTGCCAGGTCAACCTCGACGTGCGCGTCGAGGCGATCCGAGTATCGGTGGCCGATTCGGGTTGGCGAAGTTGACGATGTAGGCGCGTCGGGGACGATCGGCCGATCGGTTTGGCCCGGCGAAGTGGGGCGTCCCGTAGCTGTGCATCGTGGCGCCACCTGCGGGCAGCGGTACGGTCACCGCCCGTTCGAGGTCGACTTGGCCATCCGGGTCGGCGAGCTCCAGCAGCCGGCTCGCATCGCCGGGATCGCCGGCAATGACGTGGTGCTTCCGGAGTGGCTCCCGGTGGTAGCCCGGCAGGAAGTGCATGCAGCCGTTCTCCTCGTCGACGTCGTCGAGGGCGACCCAGAACCGGATCGTCCACGACGGGATGTCGGCGCCCGCCGGCGCGAACGGCTGGGTCGAATAGGCCATGTCCTGGTGCCACGGCGTGACCTCGGGATCGCCCGACGGCTTGTAGATCAGCATGTCGAACGTCAGGGACGCGTCGCCGAGGACCTGGTCGGCGAGCTCACGCAGCACCGCTAGTGCAGGGTTGTCGCCGAAGGCCGCATGGGCCGCCGCGGGCCATGTGATCACGCGGATGCGTCCCCCGAGCATCTGGGGGGCGTGAGCCTCTACGCATCGGTGCAGGACGTCGCCGTACGCCTCTCGCAGTTCGGCCACCGTGTCGTCATCGATTAGGCGATCGATGACCAGGAAGCCATCCTCGTCGTAGCGCCGTAGCTGCCCGTCGCTCAAACGCATCGCATCACCGGTCCAAGTCCCGAGCGAGGTCGTGAAGTACCTTCGCCACCTAGGTGAGACACTACGGGCGCCAGCGACCGAGCCACCCGATTGCCCGCGTTCGACCGCCAACCGACCGAGCCTGCTCGACGTCGACCCCGGTAGGGGCTTGTCAAAATTCGATGACCCAGAAACGCGTAGCGGGCCGGTAGCGCCACGCACCCGAGCACAGGTTTTTACTTTCGTCCGGGGGCGTAGCATCGGTGCCTGTGGGTTCTCGTGGCCCGTTGGCTGACCGTCGATTGGCGGTTTTGAAGGGCGATCGCCGCAACCGCGAGCAGCCGAGGGCGGTGGTGGCGGCGCCGGACAAGCCGGCGGACCTCGAACCGGAGGCCGAACGGCTCTGGGATGCGATCTGTCCCGAGCTCGAACGGATGCGGCTGCTGTCCCGATTGGACGGGGTCACGTTGGAGATGCTGTGCCGGACCTACGCCCTCTGGCGCCAACACGATGGCAGCACCGGTTACCCGGCGTTGACGACCGTGTTGGCGAAGCTGGCCCGTGATTGTGGTTTGGCGCCGGCGGCCCGTCAGCGGATGGCGGCACCGGAGGTCGACCGAGACGAGTTGGAACGGTCGATCTTCGGCACGGATCCGTGAGCCCAGGGCGTTAGGCGGCGCCCAGCGCGAAGGCGATGCACTGGCCTTGATTCTTGAACGGCTGCCCGGTCGCGTCGGTGTAGTTGCGCCAACCGCCGTCTAGGCATTGGGCTTTGGATGGCGCGTCGCGGACCACGATGTCACCCGAATCGAGCGTACCTGCAGCAAGGTCTCTGGGAGAACAATCCACAGGCCCGAACGGGTCCAAGGTGAACTCATCCCGCTGCAGCGGGCCAAATGGGCCGCGATCGGTTACGAGCACCGTTAGGTCTCCAAAAGCGCCGGTTGTGTCGGTAAAGCCGATGACAGCGTGCGTTCCATCGACCGCCAGACATGTCACGGGGCCACTGATAAGAAATTCCACGCCGGGGAAGACGACGCGAAACGAAACGGTGCCGCTCGCGTTGCCCCCCAACGCGTCGCTGCGTGCGTCGATGAAAATGTCCCGTTGGAACCCAGCGTTGCCACCGCCGACAACGAAGTCTTGCGGTGGCGTCCGAGGCGCCACCGCCCCCTGAGCTGGAACGGCAAGCGCGACCACCGTCACAACCGCACCGAACAGGGACATCGAGAGTCGAGCCATCGTGTCCTCCTCCCCAACAGACGCAGTGTATTGATGGACGTGGCGGAGGGATAGACACGGCACGCGATCGCTTGCAATCAGAACCGCGGATCGGCGTGGCTCACCTCGACGCCCACACCTCGTCGGTTGCCACCTGTGCCGCCTCGACCGTGTCGAATCGGCCGACGGTGGTGATGGGTGAGAGGCCGGGCGGGTCCTCGAGCCGCACGTAGGCGAGCCAGCCGTCGCCGTCGGCGGTGATGGTCCCATGGAGCTTTCCGTTCCATGACCCTGACCAGTCGCGGGGTGTGAGTTGCCGCCAGGTGAGGCCGGGGCCCTCGTCGGGTTCGGGGTCGGGTGTCTGCCAGGCGTACTTGAAGTCGTCTCGCCAGTCGCCACCCACAGCACGAACATACGTTTGTGACTGGCGGTCTGGCAAGGGCGATGGTCGTGCCTCTTTCGGCGGGTCCGGCGATCACGCTTGGGGACAGGACTGCCACGCTCAGGGAGGGCCGGGTGTCAGAGGACGCGGAGGACGCAGACCCGCAGGCCGAGCGCCTCCATGTCGTGGTGATGCGCGACAGTTACGAGGTCACCGTCGTCGTCGAGGGCGTGCTCGATCGGAGTGGTGCCGAAGAGTTCCGCGCCTGCGTCATGGAGGCGCTCGGCAGACGCCCGGCGGTGCTCACCGTCGACGCCAGCGCCTTGACGTCTGTCGATTCGGCCGGCATGGCGGGCCTGTTGCGGGCCCGTCATGCGGTGACCGACGCGGGTGTCGTGTTCCGGGTTAGCGGCGCTTCACCCGCTCTTCGCCGCGTAGCCGAGGTCGCCGGCTTCAAGGCGCTGCTACCCGACGAGTGACAGGGCAACCGAGGGAGCCGGGGACGCCCGCCGGTTCCCCGGCCTGTCCTTACCCCGGCTCCTCGGGACGGCTCAGCGGCGGACCGAGCCGTACACATACAGATCGCCTAAGTGCCACCCTCCGTTACGGCAGACAAGTGAGAACCGGGAACCCACAGCACCGCCCGCGACGCGCAGGCCGACGAGCCGAAGCCTCGACGTCACCCCGCCCCCGACTTGCTGTCCGTACCGTGGCCCCGCTCCTTGCGGTGCTTGCCGTGGCCGCGCCCGTGGCCGTCTTCGGTGCGCGTCTCCTGTTTGCCCGGGTGGTCCGGACAGGAGCTGCCGTCGCACTCGACCATCGTGGTCGTCTGCGGTGGCGTCGTGGTCGTCGTGGCCGTATATGTGGCGCTCTGTACCGCTGCCCCGGAAGCCGGCGCGGGGATGGCTGCCGTCGGCTCGGTGCGACTCCTCGTCGCTGCCAGGGCCGGGTCGTCGAGTGTCTGCTGGCGCAGGAGTTCGCCGCCGGTCAACCCGATAAGGAACACCACGGTCCAGATGGCCGCCGCTTGGCGGACAGGCATCCGATGGCGGGGAGCTGTGGCGCTCACGGGCCCTATCTCCCCGGTGGTTCGCATCCCTAACCCGAATGAAGCGTGCTGGTCGAGGAGCAACCGAAAACCCGGCTATGCACTGTTCTCATCGTCGAGGGCAGCGTGACTCACGCGGCGCGGCCCGGCTCCCAGACGGGAGAAGTGCCTGGGAGCCGGGATCGGTCGGACCTGGCGGAAGATGCCCGACCGGCTGACCACCAAGGTCGCGCCCTAGTAGCTCCGTGTGGGGACGCAGCCGCGATTTCACCTGGGTGAACAGCACCCGCCCTCTGGCCCGTAGGCCGAGGGGCGGTGTGTGCAGTCACGGGACGGCCCGCCAGGGACCTTCTCAGTCCCCACCGTCCCGTGACCACAGCGCCACCCGCCAAGTGGCGCCGGCCACGCGCAAAGTACGGCCTAGGTGCATTAGCGGTGACGTAGCGGAACCGCGCTCGACCCAAAGGAGGAGGGCAGAACGCGAGACGGCCCGCCGAAGGGGGGAACCACCCGACGGGCCGTCCGGCGCGAAACGGTCCCCCCGAGTGCACCTGGGAAACCAGGGGACCGTCCGCTCACGGTCGCTACCCCAACGGTCGTTGGCACATACGCCTCACGGCTCGGGCTCGTCCAAGGGGCGGGCGTGGGCCCGTAGCCGGATCTCGTCGACCCCGGTCCTCGCCAGGATGACCGCCGTCCGGCACGCCCGGGCCCGTTCGGGCTCGAGTTGCTCGGTCACCGCCCGCACCTCGTCGAGCAACGCGGCCATGCGGGCCACGAGCTCGTCGACTCTGCGGAGCAACTGTTCACGTACGCTTCCGTCCGGCATGGAGCGAACACCTCCGTGTCCAGCCCCCGGCCGTTCCAGCGGTGCGGGGGCACTCTGATGAGTGGCGTAATCCACCGCCACAGGGGTTTGCGCTGACCAGCGGGTATCCACAGACGCACACAGATGGCTCGCTGCAATTCACAGGCTTGTCCTCTCGAACCTCACAGCGCACCCGCCGTACCCTGCGCGGCATGCCGACGTTCGAGGTGATGCTGCGAGACCGGAGCGTCGAGACGGTCGCAGGCGCCGATGCCTACCAGCAGGAAGGCCCGATGACCACGTTCTTCCGCCGCGGCCATGGCCGCGAGGTCATCGACTCCTGGAGCACGAGGATTGCCAGCTTCCGCACCGCCGATCTCCTCGCCGTGCGGCGCTGCGAGGTTGCGGTCGACGAGCTCCGGGCCGCGAGTTGATCGAGGCAGCGATCACCCGTCGACCACCACCTCGACGATGGCGCCGACCGGGACGTACGCCGTGACTGCGGCGCCGGCCAGCCGCACCGCTACGACGTCCTGACCCACCGACCGGAGTGCACCGGCGACGGAGTCGTCGCCCCCCGCCAGCACCAGCAACACCGCCGCCCTTTCTGCCGCCAAGCCGGCCAGGACGTCGACGAGGCTGAGCGACGTGGCGATCGACCGGTCACCGATGGTCGACGCCTCGCCTGGGAGAGTGCGCACCGACGTCACCGCGGCCAAGGCGACGATCACATCGGCGTCGGCGGACCGGACGGCCACGAAGTCGGAGCCCAGGGCGCGGACCTCGCCCCGGTGCCGGCGCCCGCCCCGAACGTGCAGCGCGACCGGCGCGCCACGCTCGGCGACGTCCGCCAAGACGCCCGCAAGGCTGCCCTCCTCCTGTGCCTGGCGCCCCAGCCAGCGCTCGCGGGCCCGCAGCCGGGCGGCTTCGTCGACGCGCGCGTCGGCGGCCCAGCGGTCGATCCGAGCCGACCAACCGTCGCCCAAGAGGCCGGCGACGATCGCCGCCTCGCCCGAGTCGTCGGCCGATGGACGGTCCACGGGCTCGGGACGCTACATCGGTAGGGGCGGGGTCACCGGCAAAGGCGTTTACCGTAGGACGCCAGGCGGGGAACGATGAGGGCATGACACGACAGCACCCCATAAGAGTCCTGGCCGTCCTCCTCCTGCTCGGAGCCGGCGCCGGCGCTCTGGCCGGCTGTGGCGACGACGAGCCGTCCACTGAGGAGGCCACCGCCGAGGTCTGCGACGCGCGCCAAGACCTCGACAAGACCCTGACCGACCTAGGCACCCTCGACCCGACCGACCGCTCCCAACTCGAAGCCGCCCGGGAGGAGATCTCCAACGATGTGGACGAGCTCAGCAGTGCCGGGCAGGCGCTGGCCGAGTCCGAGTGGGACAACTTCGAACAGGCGTGGGAGAACCTTCGGGACACGGTCGACAGCCTCGACCAGGACACGACATTCGCCGAGGCGCGCGAGCAGCTGTCGTCGGCCGGCGAAGACTTGACCAGCGCATGGGACGAGTTCATCTCCAAAGTCGACTGCTGACGGAGCCCTAGAGACCGGCCCACGTGGTCGTCACGAGAGGGCCTAGGCTGGCGTCCTCGTGGCGACCACGCAGGTCAAGATCTCCGTACCCGGCAACCATCTCATGGTCGATCTGCTCGGCCAGCGCGACGAGCTGCTGCGTGTGGTCGAGTCCGCGTTCGAGGGTGTCGAGATCCACGTGCGGGGCAACGAGATCGCCATCGAGGGCGACGAGGCCGACCGCGTGGGCCACCTCTTCGAGGAGCTGGTCCTGCTGCTCGAGCGGGGGCAGCGGCTCGAGCCGGCAAGCGTCGTGCGCACCATCGACATGGTGCGCGCCGACCAACGTCCCTCCGAGGTGCTCACGGCCGAGGTGCTGCGCTCGTCGCGGGGCCGGACGGTGCGCCCTAAGTCGGCGGGCCAGAAGCGCTACGTCGACGCCATACGCGACAACGTGATCACGTTCGGCATCGGCCCCGCCGGCACCGGTAAGTCCTGGCTGGCGGTGGCGATGGCGGTGCAGGCACTGCAGGCCAAGGAGGTAGACCGCATCATCCTGACCCGGCCTGCGGTCGAGGCCGGCGAGCGGCTGGGATTTCTCCCCGGCGACCTCGCCGCCAAGATCGATCCTTACCTGCGCCCGCTCTACGACGCGCTGTTCGACATGGTCGAGCCCGAGGGCGCGCAGCGCCTCATCGAACGAGGGACGGTCGAGGTGGCGCCGCTGGCGTTCATGCGCGGCCGTACGCTCAACGCCAGCTTCATCATTCTCGACGAAGCCCAGAACACCACGCCCGAGCAGATGAAGATGTTCCTGACTCGGATTGGATTCGGGTCCAAGGTCGTGGTCACCGCCGACATGACCCAGGTCGATGTGCCCACCGGCCGCAGCGGCATGACGAACCTGGCGCGGACCCTCCAGGGCATCGACGGCCTCGAGTTCGTGCACCTCACATCGCACGACGTCGTCCGCCACAAGATCGTGCAGGACATCGTCGATGCGTACGAACGGACCGACAACCCCGTCGGCCTCGACCGCAGCGCCGAGCCTGAGCCGACACGACCATCCGACGGGCGCAGGTCGCCCGGCGCCTGATGGGCCCGCCCGACGGGGAGGTGGGCGAGGTGAAGGTGTTCGGCGCCGACGAGCAGGGGGCGGCGCCGGTCGACGTGGAGCGCTGGGTCGAGCTTGCCCGGAACGTGCTCGTGGCCGAGGGGGTGGCCGGGGACGCCGAGCTGTCGTTGCTGTTCGTCGACGAGGACACGATCAGCGGGCTCAACCGGCGGTTCATGGACACGGACGACCCCACCGACGTGCTCGCGTTCCCCATCGACGATCCGGTCGACGATCCGGCCGGGCGCGGCGGCGCGACGTCATCGGGGCCGGAGCCGCTGCTGCTCGGCGACGTCGTCGTCTGCCCGGCGGTGGCGGAGCGTCAGGCACCCGAGCACGCCGGAAGCTACGACGACGAGTTGGCGCTGCTGGTCGTGCACGGCGTGCTGCACGTGCTCGGCCACGACCACGCCGGGCGCGACGAGGCCGCGACCATGCAGGCCCGCGAGCGCGAGCTGCTGCAGCGCTTCCACCAGCGGAGGTGAGGGACCTGCCGGGCACGATCCTCGCCGCGAGCCTGTCCGTGGGCGACCGATGGATGCTGGTCGCCGTCGCCGCGCTGCTGGTCGTGACCATGCTGCTGGCCGGCGCCGAGACGGCCCTCGGTCGCATGCCCAAGTCGCGGGCCCAGATGCTCGACGCGGAGGGCCGCCGCGGCGCCCGCAGGCTCCTCGAGCTGGCCGGCCGCCCCGACCAGTTCGTGAACCCCCTGCTGTTCGCCCTGCTCGTCTGCCAGCTGGCTCAGGCGACCCTGGTGGGCATCGTCGCCGAGCGGCTGTGGGGGCTCGCAGGCCTCGCGATCGGCATGGCCATCGACATCGTTGTCGTGTTCGTCATGACCGCCTCGGCCCGCACCTGGGCGGTTCTCAATCCCGACCGCGCCGCGTTGGTCGCTGCCGGGCCTGTGGGCGCTCTGATCCGGTTCCCGCTGCTCCGCCTCACCACCCGGGCCCTCATCGGACTGACCAACCTGCTGCTGCCGGGCAAGGGGCTGAAGCAGGGGCCGTACGTGTCCGAGGAAGAGTTGCTGGCTGTGGCGGAGCTGGGCGTCGAGGAGGGTGTGATCGAGGAGCACGAGCGCGCCCTCATCGAGTCGATCATCGAGTTCGGGGACACGGTCGTGCGCGAGGTCATGGTTCCCCGTCCCGACATGGTGACCGTGGGCCATGACTTCCGAGTGGCCGACGTGATGGAGGTCGTGCTGCTCAACGGCTACAGCCGGCTCCCGGTCATCGGCGACAGCATCGACGACGTGGTCGGCATCACCTACGCCAAGGACCTGATGCGAGCCGAGCGTGACGGCGAGGAGGACCTGCCGGTGGCCCAGCTGGTGCGAGCCGCCCGTTACGTGCCCGAGACCAAGCGGGTCCCGGACATGCTCCGAGAGATGCAGCGGGACAAGTTCCACATGGCGATCGTGGTCGACGAGTACGGCGGCACCGCCGGGCTGGTGACGCTCGAGGACATCATCGAGGAGCTGGTGGGCGAGATCGTCGACGAGTTCGACGTGGAGGACCCGCTGGTGGAGCCCCTGGCCGGAGGCGGCGTACGCGTCGACGCCCGCACGGCGCTCGACGAGGTCAACGAGCTGCTCCATGCCCAGCTGCCCGAGGGCGACTGGGACACCATCGGCGGCCTGCTCTACCACCACCTCGGGCACGTGCCCGTCGAGGGCGAGTCGGTCGTGGTGGACGGCTGGCTGCTGACGGCGCAGCGGATCCAGGGCCGGCGCATCGGCCGGGTGCGCATCACTCGCCAGGATGGTATGGAAGGGGCCGTGAGCACTCGCAGAGCAACCCGCCCATCATCCCCGGGGGACATGTCCCCCGATGCCCGCGCTGCGGGCGAGCGACCAACGCCGGCGGGGTGACCCGCCACCGCGGCGGCGACCGCGGGCAGGTCGGCGGCATCGAGGTGCTGCCGCTCGGGCTGCTCGTGTTCGTGGTCGGAACCCTCTTGGTGGCCAATGTGTGGGCCGTCGTCGACGCCAGGCTGGCCGTCGACGCCGCGGCCCGCGAGGCCGCGCGCCGCTTCGTCGAGGCCGACGTGCCGGCAGCCGGCGACTTCGGCGACGCCGAGGCCGCGGCGCGGCGGGCGGGCTACGAGGTCCTGGCGGCCCACGGGCGCGAGGAGTCGCGGTCGAGCGTCGAGCTGACCGGCCTCGAGTCCCCCGACGGGCAGGCGGGCTTCACCCGCTGCACCCGGGCCACGTTCACGGCCCGCTACGACGTGCCGGTGCTGCAACTGCCGTGGATCGGCGGATTCGGTTCCGGGCTGGACGTCACCAGCCGTCACTCCGAACTGATCGACCCGTACCGGGACGGCGTGCCCGGCAGCGCCGAGGCCTGCTCGTGAGCAGGCCGGCGAGGCAACGGGACCGCGGGAGCGCCCTCATGCTCATGCCGGCGGGACTGCTCATCGTGCTCGTGCTCGCGTCGATCGCCGTCGACATGTCGCTGGTCCACCTGCGCAAGCGCCAAGCGTTCGAGCTGGCGGCCGCCGCCGCCAACGACGCCGCCACGGGAGGTGTCGACCAGGGCCGCCTGCGAACGACGCACGAATACGTCCTCGATCCCGAGAGGACCCGCGCGGTCGTCGAGGACGTCGTGGCCGCGAGCGAACTGGCACCCCAGCTGGCCAGGCCGCCCGTGGTGACCGTCACCGCCACCGGTGTGCGCGTGGAGCTGGCGCTGGAGGCCGACTACATCTTCGCGGACGTCGTTCCCGGCGCTCCGGACGGCAAAGAGGTCACCGCCAGCGCCACCGCCACGGCCGTCGCTGCTCCCTGACTATTCGATACTTCTTGACAACTTTCGATCATTTCAAGCATACTCCACTCTATGAGTATGCAGGTGACCGTCGCGCTCGACCCCGAGGGGCCCGTCGCGGTCAAGACCGCCACCGGTGCCGACGACGTCGCCCGGCTTCGCCTCGAGGCCGAGCGCCTCGAACGCGCCGGCCATCCCGGGCTCGTCGCGGTCGTCGGGGCCGCCACGGGGGGCGTCGACGAGGCCCGGGCCGACTTCGGCGCCGAGGATGGGACCGAGGACAGCGTCGAGGGGCGTGCCAGCGTCGAGATCCGCACCCGGTTCGCGGGTGATCCCGTCACGCACTGGAGCGGCTCGGTCGGCGCCGTCGCCGGTCTCGGTGCTGCCGTCGCGGCCACGCTGGCCGACCTCCACGACATCGGGGTGGTGCACGGGCGCCTCGACGCCACACACATCCTCGTGGGCGACGACGGCCGGCCACGGCTCTGCGGCCTCTCCCACCCCGGCGGGGCGGCGCCACACGACGACGTCGCCGCCCTGGGCCTGGTGCTGGGCGAGGTGCTGGAGCGGGCGACCACCGGGCCGCGGTCGTGGCCCTGGCGCGGTAGAACGAGCGCCGCCCACCGGAGGGCGCTCGAGCAGGTGCTGGCCTGGGCCTCCGATCCCGTTCCGAGCCGACGGCCCAACGCCCGGTTGCTGGCAAGCTCGATCCTCTCCGCCGTTCCCGGCGCCGAGCTGCTGGCACCCGGACCGCCGTTCCCCGGGTCCGAGCCTGCCTACGTTCCGCCCGACGAGGAGTTGCTCGACCTGGTCTTCACCCACGAGCTGACCGACGACGAGCGGTGGGCCCAGGCGTTCGGTGACGATCCGCCCGAACCGGCCGGCGTCGCCGCCCCGGAGCCACCACCGGTGCAGGACGGCGGCAGTTCTCGTGCACGTGTGGCGGCGGGCTCCGGAGCCGTGGCGGTCGCCGCCATCGCCGCCGGGGTGATCTTCGTCGGCGGCTGGGGCTCGCGGGGATCCGCCGCACCTCCCGATGCCGTCGGGGCCAGCTCGCCGGCCGCCCAGGCGGGCTGCCCGGTCGCGGCCGCCCCGGCCGCCGACGTCGACGGCGATGGCTGCCCCGAGGCGCTGGTCGTCGAGGGCGGCAGCGTCCGGGCCGGCGCTGCCCGCTGGACGTTGGGCCAGCCGGGCGATCTGATCGCCGTCGGGGACTGGGCGTGCGATGGGCGGGCGGCGCCCGCACTCCTGCGCCCGGCGACCGGCGACGTATTCGTGTTCCCGGGCTGGGCCGCCGAGGGCGAGCCGGTGACCGTCGAGGCGCGCGACCGCCTTCCCGGTGCGGTGGCGATCCGGGGCGAGCCGGCGGCGGACGGCTGCGACGACCTGGTGGTCGACTTGGGGTCGGGTGCGACCGCGACCGTCGAGGTTCGGCCATGACCGCACGCTGGCGCCTTTTCGCCTGGACGGCGGCCCTAGCTCTCGGACTCCGCGCGCTGCACGCCCTCGGCGCGGGCACGCTCGCTGTGCCGCTCTCATCGGTCGAGGACCTGTCGGTCTGGCTGGATCGCACCCCGCCCGAGGTCATGGCGGTCGCCATCGTGCGGCTCGTGGCGCTCGCCGCCGGCTGGTACCTGGCCGTGTGCACGTTGGCGCTCGCGCTCACCCGACCGTTCGGGCGCACCCGCGTGGCCTCGGCGGCGGCCCGGGCGACACCTGCCGTCATCCGCCGCCTCGTCGCCGGCGGTGGGGGCCTCGGCTTGGCGGCCGGGACCCTAGTCGGCGGCCTCCCCTCCATGGGCATGGCCCCCACAGCCCTGTCGCCCAGGCCGGCGGCCGCCTCGATCGTCGGTGCGATGGAGGACCCTGGCCCGCCCACGGCCACCATGGCCCGTGGCCCGCGGGACATGCCCACCGCGGTCATGACCCGCATGCCCGCCGAGGACATGCTCACGGCCGTCATGACGCGCTTGCCCGCCACCGATGCGCCGCCGGCATCTCGGGCGCCACCCACACACGCCACCGTCGACGCCGCCACCGCCGCCCCGCCCTCCTGGACGGTCGAGGCGGGCGACTCGTTCTGGTCGATCGCGGCGGAGACCGTGGCCCCGGCCGATCACGCGTCGGACGACCGCCGCGTGATCGCCTACTGGCGGCGCCTGGTCGAGGCCAACCGCGGCCGCCTCCTCGACCCCGGCAATCCCGACCTGCTGGTGCCCGGCCAGGAGCTCGTCCTGCCCGATCCCCACGGCTGAGGGCGCCGCACCGGCGGCTCGTGACTCGGCTCCGGGTCAGCGCTGGTGTAGCCAGCGTGCCGTCACTGCGTCCCAGCGCCGCTCGCGCTCGCCCGCGGTGGCCTCCTGGAGTGCCCGGTCCACGGCCTCGTCGAGGGCCCCCTGGTCCTCGCCGATCACCTCGTCGACGATCCCGAGCTCGAGCATGTCGCCCGACGTGAGCCGCAGGCGATCCGCGACCTCGGCCGCCTTGGTGGCGTCCCGCTCGAGGATCGCCGCCGCACCCTCGGGGGCGATCACCGAGAACGTGGCGTGCTCGCACATCAACAGGCGGTCCGCGTAGCTCAACGCCAGCGCACCACCGCTGCCCCCCTCGCCGACGCAGACCGCCACCGTCGGGGTCGGGCACGATGCGAGCGCGGCCAGCGTGCCGGCGATCTCCGACGCCACCCCGTCCACCTCGGCCTCCGGCGAGGGATCGGCGCCCGGGGTGTCGACCAGCGTGACCACCGGCATCCCCAGGCGTCCCGCCAACGTCACCGCCCGCTGGGCGAGGCGGAAGCCCGCCGGGGTCGGGCGCCCGGAGGCGCAGTACCGGTCGGTCGCCACCACGACACAGCGCCGTCCCGCCACCCGCGCCAGCCCGGCCCGCACCGTGGGATTCGTCCCCCGCAGCTCGACCCACGACGAGCACAGCCGCGCCGCCCGGTCGATGCCGGACGGCCGTCCGACGGCTCGGGAGCGCAGCACCTCGATCCAGGCGTCCGAGCCGGCAGTGCCGCCGTCGAGAGCCGCCTCCCAGGTGGGGAGCGAACGCGTCGGCAGGGGCCGATCGGTCAGCCCCAGCGCCGCCTCCACCCAGCCGGCGACGTCGTCGGCCCCGAGGCGGGCGTCCGCCAACCCGTGCTCGTAGACCGACTCCGCCGTATGCGACCCCGGGGGCAACGGGACGCCCAACGTCCCCTCGGCGACCCGGGGCCCGGCGAAGCCGATGACCGCTCCCGCCACCACGGCCCGCAGGTCGACCAGGGACGCGTACGAGGCCAGCACGCCCCCGGTGGTGGGGGAGCCGTACACGGCGAGCGACAGCAGCCCGGCCTCGGCGTGCCGGCGGGCCGCCGCCGCGGTGCGGGCGAGCTGGACCAGCGCCACCATGCCCTCCTGGAGGCGGGCGCCGCCGGTCCGCGTCAGCGCCACCATCGGTAGGCGCAGGTCCCGAGCGCGGTCGTACGCCCGCACCACCTTCTCCCCGGCCGCTGCCCCCATCGTGCCGCCCAGCACCTCGAACCGACCCTCGATGAAGGCGTAGTGCTCGGTCCGTCCCGTCCGCACCGACTCGCCGGAGGCCGCGAGCGCGTCCCGCTGCGCGGCGTACCCCGGGAAGCCAAGGGGGTCGCCGGCGATCAGGTCGGCATCCCACTCCTCCGTCGTCGGGTGGAACGGCAATGCTCTCCGCTCTAGCTGCTTCGCAGCGGGCCGCTCGGGCTACGACGCCGCATTCTCCGCTCTTGCCGCCTACGGCGGCGGGCCGCTCGGCCCGCTCGCTCTGTCGCCCTACGGAACGCTCGCTCATGACGGCAGAGTCTCGCACCCCGCTCCGCGCCGTCAGCGGAGGCGGAGCGCCACCTCGTTGGCCAGCAGGCGGCCCCGCACGGTCAGGACGGCGCGGTCACCGTCCAGGGCGACGAGGTCGTCCAGCTCGTCGACGGGGAGGGAGGCCGCAGGCACGCCGCCGCGGGTCCGCACGGCCAGCTGCAGCGCCTCCAGGCGCCGGGCCTCGGCGTCGAGACGCTCCCCGGCCGCCTCGGGCGAGCGCCCCTCGGCGATGGCGGCGATGTAGCGCTCGGGCGTGTGCACGTTCCAGAACCGCCGCCCGTCCCGGTGCGAGTGCCCGGCGCAGCCGAACGCCTGATACTCGCCCATCGACCAGTAGAGCCGGTTGTGCCGGCACTCGTGTCCCGGCCGGGCCCAGTTGGAGATCTCGTACCACAAGAGTCCGGCCGCCTCGAGCGCCTCGGCGGCGGCCAGGTATTTCGTCGCCTGGTCGTCGTCGTCGGGGTGCCGGGCCGGATCGTCTGCCAGTGGCGTGCCCGGCTCGACCGTGAGCGCGTACGCGCTGACGTGCGGCGCGTCGAGGGCCAGCGCGGCATCGAGCGTTCGCCGCCAGTCGTCGGGCGACTCCCCCGCCGCGCCGTAGATCACGTCGACGTTGAACGTGGGGATGCCCGCGCCCCGAATCGCCTCCACCGCGCGCTGCACATTGGACGGGTCGTGGGTTCGGCCGAGCGACCGGAGGACGTGGTCCACCATCGACTGGACGCCCAGGCTGATCCGGTTCACGCCCCCCTGCGCGTAGACCGCCATCAGGTCCGGCGTCACCGTGTCCGGGTTGCACTCGACGGTGACCTCGCAGTCGGGCGCGCGGGGCACAGCCTCGAGCACCGCCATCAGCCGCTCGGGCTCGACGAGCGAGGGGGTGCCACCGCCGACGAAGACGCTGGTCGCCACCGGCAGCCCGCCGGCCACCCGGAGTTCGATGTCGCGCCAGCAGGCGTCGAGGTACGCCGACTGCAGATGGTGCCGATCCGTCCAGGTGGCGAAGGCGCAATAGTCACACCGGGCCGAACAGAACGGCACGTGGACGTAGACGCCAAACGGGGTCGGCAGGTCGGAACGGATGGTCGCGAGCGAAGCAGGCCGCGCCCGCGCGTGTCTAACGGTGGGCTGCGCCCGTGATCGCCGAGGCTCAGGCGGTGATCAGCGGACCAGGCACAGGCCCAGGCTGTCGAGCCGGGCCGGCACCTGCTCGGGATGGCAGTCGAGGATGCAGGCCACGGCGCGCAGGTCCTCCCGCCGGATGGTGAGCATCCGGCCGTTGTAGTCGCCGCGCTGCACCTGGATCATGCGCAGGTAGCGGGCGAGCATCTCGCCCTCCTGCCCGCCGAGCTGCTCGACGGCACCGAGGTCGATGGTGACGGGCCGATCGTCGCGGCGGGCGGCGCGCAGGGCGCGCAGGTCGACGATCTGCTCGTCGTCATTGTTCGACCGCCCGCCCAACTCCTCGTCGCTGGGCAGCATCTGGTCGACGGGTACCCGGTAGAAGCGGGCGAGCCGCTGCAATCGGGGCACCGAGATCGCCCGCTCACCCCGCTCGTAGGCTCCCAGGACGGAGGCCTTGAACTCGTGCTCCGATGCCGCCTCGACGTCTTGGAGCGAGAGATGCTTCTGGCGCCGGATCGAACGAAGCCGGGCGCCCACTTTGATGGCGTAGCCGCTCTCGCGTTCAACCTCGAGGTCGCTATCCATATGTTCCTCCCCTTGATGCCGCCCCCCAGCGGGACGGCAACCGCGCCAGTGCGGCACTCGCGCGGTCCAGGCGGGGGCCTACTCTAAGGCACCGCGATCGGCCCGCCAATCGTGGCGGATATGACAGCGGCGCCGGAGCTCACCGCACCACGTGATCTGGCCGGCGCGCCTCCGCCAGGAGGCCGGCCCGTAGCGCAGCGAGGAGCGCACCGGCGGTGATGGCCGCCGTCTCCGCCCGCAAGACGTTCGCTGCTAGGCGGACCATGGGCAGACCCGCCCCCCGCTCGTCAGGCGTCCACCCGCCCTCGGGCCCGATGAGCACGACCGGCCGGTCGAGCGTGGGCGGAGCCCCGGAGCCATCGGCGAGCGCCGCACCCGGCAACGCCGCCACCGAATGGAAGGTAGCCACGGGCGCCACCTCCGGAAGCCACGTGCGCCGGCTCTGCATGGCCGCCTGGCGGGCAATCGCCCGCCACCGCTCGACCTGGCGGTCGGCGCGGCCCGGCTCCCACCGCACCACCGATCGTCCCGCCACGAACGGCGCGACGCGATCGACGCCCAGCTCCGTCAGCTTCTGCACCACCAGCTCCGGGCGCTCCCCCTTCACCAGGGCGAACGCCACGGTGATCGGGGGTTCCGCCCGAGGATCGTCGACGGTCGCCCCGGCGATCTCGAGGACCGGCCCGGCCGCGAGGCGGCAGGGTCGCCAACGCCCGGCACCGTCGCCGGCGGTGACGTCGCTCCCGGGCGCAAGCCGCAGCACCCGCAGCAGGTGGTGCTCGTCACCGCCGTCGAGGACCGGGGCGTCCAGGTCGGCGACGAACACGTGGGCCCGCGCGGTGACCGGGGTGACCTCGCCGCTGCCGGATCGCCCGGAGCCGGCATCCATGGGCGCCGCTACTTGAACGCCGACCGCAGCTTGGACAGCAGGCCGGTCGGCGGAGGGGCGACCTCGTCACCCCGCAGCTCGGCGAGCTGGCGGATGACCTCTTCCTCCTCCTCGCTCAGCTCGGTGGGCACGTCGACCACGACGTCGATCAGCATGTCGCCCCGCGACCGCCGCTCGATGTGGGGGACGCCGCGGCCGCGCAGCCGGAAGGTCGTGCCCGACGCCGTGCCGCGGGGGATCTCGAGCTCCTCGGGGCCCTCGAGCGTCTCGAACACGATCGTCGCTCCCAGCGCGGCCTGCGTGTACGGCAGGGTCAGCACGGTCGCCAGGTCGGTGCCCTGGCGCTCGAAGCGGGGGTGGGGCTTCACCCGGACGTGCACGTACAGGTCGCCGGCGGCGCCACCCCGAGGCCCGACGGCGCCCCGCCCGGCCAGCCGCAGCGTCGAGCCGTCGTCGACGCCGGCGACGATGTCGACCGTGTAGGTGCGCTCCTGGATGCGGCGGCCCTCACCCCGGCACACCGGGCAGGGGTTGGGGATGACCTGGCCCGAACCACCGCAGCGGGCGCACGGGGACGAGGTCACCATCTGCCCGATGAACGACTGCCGGACTCGCTGCACCTGGCCCGTGCCCCCGCACTCGAGGCAGGCGATCGGCTGGGTGCCGTCGGCGGCGCCCGTCGCCTCGCACGCGTCGCAGGCCACAGCGGTCTTGACGGTGACCGGATGCTGCGAGCCGAAGACGGCCTCCTCGAACTCCAGCTCGACGACCTGCTCGAGGTCCTCGCCCCGGGGCGGCCCGGCCGGCCCACGCCGGCGGCCCCCGAAGGGGCTGGAGCCGAAGAACGCCTCGAACACGTCGCCGATACCGCCGCCGAAGCCGAACGGATCGGCGCCAACGGTGCTGCCCTCCACGCCGGCGGGACCGTAGGCGTCGTAGCGCTGGCGCTTCTCGGGGTCGGACAGCACCTCATAGGCGCGCGTGACCTCCTTGAACCGCGCCTCGGATTCGGCGTCACCGTGGCCCGTGTCGGGGTGGAGCTGGCGGGCGAGTCGGCGATAGGCGCGCTTGATCTCTTCCTGGGTGGCGTCCCGGGAGACGCCGAGCAGCTGGTAGTAGTCGGTCGGCAACGCTGGCTAGCCCTCGGTCAGGCGGTCGGAGAGACGATGGCCCACGACGGCAACGGCGGCCAAGGCCTGGGGGTAGTTCATCCGCGTGGGACCCAGCACGCCGATCGTGCCGGCCCGCTCGCCCTCGACCTCGTAGGGCGACACGACCAGGGCGCACTCGGCGAGCGGCGCCATGCCGGTCTCGGTGCCGATGGCGACGTGCAACCCACGATCGATGACATCGCGTATGAGCGACACGACGACATATTGCTGCTCGAGGATCCCCAGGACCTCGCGGACCGTCTCGATGGCGTCGAACGCCTGGGCCATGCGGGCGGCGCCGCCCACGTACACGTGCTCGGGGTCACCCGCCGGAGGAAGGGCGAGGGCCGCGAGTGCCCGCTCGACCAGCGAATCCGTGGGGGCGTCGCCGGTGGCGGGAACCGCGGGCAGGGCCTCGCGGGCGCCGCCGGCGAGGTGGGCGGTCATGTGCATGCCGGCCGTCGCCACCCGCTCTTGTCCGACGCCGGGGGGCAGGTCGATGCTGTGCTTCTCGACCGACCCGTCGCTCAGCACGGCGACGAGCACGGCCGACGTGGTGCTGAGCCCGACGAGCTGCACCGACCGGACGGTGGTCTCGATCGCCGCGGGCGCCACGACCACGCTGGTGAGGTGGGTGAGGTCGGACAGCAATCGACTGGTCTCGGAGAGCATCTGCTCGACCTCACCGTGGGCGCGTGCGAAGAACGCTCGCACCTCCTCGGCCGAGCTGGTGGCCAGGCGTGCCGGGCGGCGCAGGTGATCGACGAAGAAGCGGTAGCCCTTCTCTGTCGGCACTCGCCCGGCGGAGGTGTGGGGTTGGCGCAGGAAGCCTTCCGACTCCAGCAGGCCCATCTCGTTGCGCACGGTCGCCGACGACACGTCCACGCCGGGCGCACGGGCCACGTGGCCGGAGCCCACCGGCTGCCCGGTCTGGATGTACTCCTCCACGACCGCTCGGAGGATGGCGGCCTTGCGCTCGTCCAACATCTGGCAGTCGAGTGTACCGAGTGCTAAGTCCCCGGTAACGAGGTAGACGCTCGATGAGGGTCGATCCTGCCGGGCGCTCGCGACCCGACGAGCGCTGTCCGAGTGGCTTTGCATGAATCCGCGGAATCGACCCTCAGTCGTCCAGCTTCAATGCGCTGATGAACGCCTCTTGCGGCACCTCGACCCGCCCGATCGACTTCATCCGCTTCTTGCCCTCCTTCTGCCGCTCCAGCAGCTTGCGCTTGCGGGTGATGTCGCCCCCGTAGCATTTGGCGAGCACGTCCTTGCGCTTGGCCTTGACCGTCTCTCGGGAGATGATGCGCCCGCCGATGGCGGCCTGGATGGGGACGTCGAAGAGCTGGCGGGGGATCAGCTCCCGGAGCCTCTCCGCCATGCGGCGGCCGTAGTCGTAGGCCTTGTCCTTGTGGACGATGGCGCTGAACGCGTCGGCGGCCACACCGTTGAGCACTACGTCGACGCGTACGAGGTCGGAGCGGTCGTAGCCGGCGGGCTCGTAGTCCAGGCTGGCGTAGCCCTGCGTGCGCGACTTGAGCTGGTCGAAGAAGTCACGCACCACCTCGGCGAGCGGCAACCGGTAGATCAGCTCGATGCGCTCGGGCGAGAGGTACTCGAGCTTGGACATCTCCCCGCGGCGCTGCTGGCACAGCTCCATGAGCGTGCCGGTGTAGTCGGTGGGCGTGAGGATCGTGCAGGTGAGGAACGGCTCCTCGATGTGGTCGATCTCCTGGGCCGGCGGCATGGCGGACGGGTTGTCGACCTCGACGACCGTGCCGTCGGTCCGGTGCACCTGGTAGGCGACCGACGGAGCCGTGGCGATGAGGCTCAGGTCGAACTCGCGCTCGAGGCGCTCCCGGACGATCTCCATGTGCAGAAGCCCCAGGAAGCCGCAGCGGAACCCGAACCCCAGCGCCCCCGACGTCTCGGGCTCGTACGTGAAGCTGGCGTCGTTGAGGCGCAGCTTCTCGAGCGAGTCCCGCAGGTCGGAGAACTGGTCGCCGTCGACGGGATAGAGCCCGCAGAACACCATGGGCTTGGGGTCGCGGTAGCCGGCAAGGGGTTCTGCCGCGGGGCGGACCGTCTCCGTCACCGTCTCGCCCGACCGGGCCTCGGCCACGTCCTTGATCCCGGCGATGAGGTAGCCGGTCTCGCCCGGGCCGAGCGACGCCACCGGCGTGTTGGCAGGCGTGCGCACCCCGACCTCGTCGGCGTCGTGGACAGCACCCGCCTGCATGAACCGCAGTCGGCTTCCGGTCGTGAGGTTGCCGTTGGTCACCCTGACCGACGAGACGACGCCCCGGTACGGGTCGTAGTGGGAGTCGAAGATCAGTGCCTGGAGCGGCGCGTCGGGGTCGCCCGCGGGCGGCGGCACCCGCTCGATGACGGCATCGAGCAGCTCGGGCACGCCCTCTCCGGTCTTGGCGCTGATGCGCAGGATCTGGTCGGCCGGAATGCCCAGCACCTTCTCGATCTCGGCGGCGTAGCGGTCGGGGTCGGCGGCCGGCAGGTCGATCTTGTTGAGCGCGGCGACGATCTCGAGGTCGTGATCGAGCGCCTGGTAGGAGTTGGCCAGGGTCTGAGCCTCGATCCCCTGGGCGGCGTCGACCAGCAGGATGACGCCCTCGCAGGCGGCCAGCGACCGTGACACCTCGTAGCCGAAGTCGACGTGGCCCGGCGTGTCGATGAGGTCGATCACGTAGTCGCGGTACCCGAGCCGCACCGACTGGAGCTTGATCGTGATGCCCCGCTCCCGCTCGAGCTCCATCGAGTCCAGGTACTGGTCGCGCATGTCCCGGGGATCGACGGCACCGCTGAGCTCCAGCAGGCGGTCGGCCAGCGTCGACTTGCCGTGGTCGATGTGGGCGATGACCGAGACGTTGCGGATGCGCGAGGGATCCATAGGGGGCCGTCGAATGCTAGCGGCGCGTCGTCCTGGTCCTCCGGTGTGACAATCCGCCGGCCCCGCCGCTACCCTGTCCCGGCTATTTGCACAGAGGCCGAGCGCGCAGCGAGGCCGTGGCCCGAGCGGCCCGCCGCCGCCGGCGGCAAGAGCGGGAAGTACAGTAACGCTCCCCGCAACAACGAAAGTCTTCCGCGAACCTCCCAAGGGAGCAGGTCCGTCCGTGGCGAACATCAAGAGCCAGATCAAGCGCAACCGCCAGAACATCGTGCGCCACGAGCGCAACAAGGCCGTGCGGTCCGAGCTCAAGTCCCGCGCCAAGGCGGCCGTCGCCGCAGCCGAGGCGGGCGAGGACGACGCCGACACGAAGCTGCGCGAGGCCGTCAGCCGCATCGACAGCGCAGCCGCCAAGGGCGTGATCCACAAGAACCAGGCGGCGCGGCGTAAGGCCCGGCTGCACGCCCGGATCAACCAGGCAGCCGGCGAGCCCACGGAAGACTGACCGGTATCTAGCGCGCCAGCCGCGCCAGGCGGGCGACCAGGACCTCGAGCACGAGGTCTTCGGGCCACGCCTTGGCACCCCGAAGGTCCAGGTCGGCGGCCGCCAGCAGGGTGATGGCGTCCACGATCCGGTCGTGGCCCAGCCGGCGCGCCTGCTGCATCGCCTTGCGGGCCGGGTACGTCGATCCCCGGAGCCCGAGGAGCTGCGCTGCGTCCCTCTCCCCGCTGACCGGCGCCCCGTCGAGCTGCAGCATGCGGGCGTAGTGCCCGTGCAACGTGGCCATCACCACCAGGGGATGGCGGCCGCCACCGTCCAGCATGCGCCGCAGCTTGGCGAGCGCCGTGGCGATGTCGCCGCGGTCCAGGGCGTCGGTTAGCTCCCATGGGGGGACGCCGCCGCCCTCGCCCAGGAACGGCTCGATGTCCTCCACACCGAGCTGGGCGCCCCCGCCGAAGGCCCCCACGAGCGTGGCGATGAGCCCGACCAGCCGCTGGGGGTCGTCGCCGAGCCACCCCACGAGCCGATCGGTTCCGGCCCGGTCGACCTGCAGCCGACCACCTCGCAGCTGCTCGTCGACCCACGCGGCGATCTTGCGGCCCGGGCTGGTGTCGACCTGTTCGCCTCCGTGGGCCTTCACGGCGTCGGTGAGCGTCTTGGGGACCCGGCCCTGCCCCCATACCAGCACCAGCGAAGTCGTCGGAAGGGGATCCTCGAGGTAAGCGACCAGCGCCGCCACCTGCTCTGACCGCGTGAACACCTCCAGCTCGCGCCCCACGACGACCCGCCGCTCAGTCAGGAACGGTGGGGTCTGGGCCGCCTGGACCAACGGGGCGATGCTCGGCTCCGACCCGTCGGTGGGCTGGAACCGGTCACGGCCGATCTCGTCCACGGCCAGGCCGGCGTCGACGTCGCCGAGGAGCCGGTGGATCAGCTCGTGGGTGGCGTCCCGCAGGATCACATCGTCGTCGCCCCGGACGAGGTACACGGGCGCATCCGCGCGGACCGCCGTCACGGCCGGTCGGCCCGCCCACGCTGCGCCGCCAGCAAGGCAGCGACGGTTTCGACGACACGCCGGGTCCGCCGGACGTCGTTGGTGCAGAGCAGCCGGCACCCCCAGGGGACGGCGACCGACTCGATCGCCAACGCCTCGTCCCGCGTCGCGATCGCCGACGTGTCGATCGCCAACGGCACGGGACGGTCGCCGACCACGGCTCGGGCACGATCGATGTCGCCGACGTCGTCGACGAGCAGCGCCGCGGTGGCGCCGGCGTCGGCCACCGCGCCGACGAGATCGGCCGGCACGAGCACCAGGGCGGCCCCGGCCTCCGAGGCCGCCTCCACCGCCTCGAGCGACGAAGCCCTGGCTGCGATGGGCACGCCGCCGGCACGGGTGGCGGGACCGACGAGCCGGGGCGGCAGCGACGTCACCGCGATGTCGGCGCCCGCTTGCGCCGCAGCGCGGACCGTCGCGAGCACCTCGCTCTCCCGACCGAACCGCGGCGCAGCGACCACCGCGCCCACCAGTGCCCGCCACCGCAGGTCGAACGCCTTGTCGCCCAGCGTCAGCGCCAGCTCGACCCGTGGCAGCGGCGGCGGGGCGGACGCGATCATCGTGGGGAAGCTATCGGCCGGGCAGCGGCGGCGCCCTTGCCGAGCCCGGCGGATCCCGACGGAGCACGACGCCGACATCGAGCCGCTCCGCCCCGCTTCCCTGAACGGTCAACCGGAGGCCGCCCACGTCCACGACCGTGCCCGCGGTGGGCACGGCCACCCAGCCGAGGTTGGCGACTCGGCGCGCCGCTGCCGCCGAGCCTGCCGGCCCGAGCACGACGACGCCCGGCCAGCGCCGCCGGAGCGTGGCCGCAACCTCGGCGGCAGCCGGCGCCGCCGTCCGGAGCACGACGACGTCGAGGCGCGCCACGCCGCGGTCCCGCAAGCCCGCCAGCACCGCCTCCTCGCGAGCGCGCCCGTCCACGATCACCGCCGCCGCGCCGCCGTCCTGCCAGAGCTGCGCACCGGGGCCCACGGCCGCCCCGTCGATGACGCCGGGCCCGCCGGCCGCGGCGGCGGCATGCACGAGGACGACGATCGCCACGAGCGCTGCGCACCCGCGCGTGACGCCCATGGACCGGCGCTGCGGCGCCCCGGGTGGGGGCTCGCCGTCACCTTCCGGGTCCGGGCGCGCCCGCAGCCCCGCGGCGACCGCGGCGGCGGTGGCGACGGCCAGGAGCGCCACGTGCCCCGCCCGCAGCTGGCCCAGCGGCCAGCGGGCAGCGGCGGTGGCGACGCCGTCGATCCAGGCCACGAGGGCGCGCGTCGGGAGGTGTAGGACGGTGGCCACCGCGGGACCGCCCAGCCCGGCGACCAGTCCGCCGGTGAGCCCCCACACCATGACCGGCCCGGCGGCCGGCAGGGCCAGGAGGTTGGCCGGCAGCGACGCCACCGGGACGGCGCCGAACGCGGCCACCAGGAGGGGGGCCACGGCCAACTGGGCGGCCAGGGTCACGGACAGCGGCGCCGCCAGCCACCGAGGACCCGGGAGCAGGCGCTCGATCCGTCCCGCGCCCACGACGATCCCCGCCGCGCCCGCCACCGACAGCCGGAAGCCGAGGGACGTCGCCAGCAGCGGGTCGACCAGCAGGACGCCGCCGACGCCTAGCGCCAGGACCCGCAGGGTGGAGGCCGGCCGGCCCAGGGCGGCGCCCGTGGCGGCCACGCCCGCCATGGCGGTAGCGCGGAGCACCGACGGCTCGAACCGCGTCACCAGCGCGAAGCCGGCCAGCACCGCCAGCGTGACCACCAGCCGGGGACCGAACCGCAGCCGCGCCAGCACCGGCGCCACCAGCACCATCACGAACGCGACGTTCTGACCCGACACCGCGAGGATGTGGGTGAGCCCGGCCGCCCGGAAGGCGTCGGTCATGTCGGCCGGCTGGTCACGATCGTCTCCCAGCGTCAGCCCCGCCAGCAGGCTGGCATGACGGTCCGACATCACCTCGGCGCCCCGCGCCAGCGTGCGGCGCAGGCCGTTGGCCACCCGGGTGACCCCGCCGCCCGGCCGCCAGCCGACTACCGCATCGACCTCCAGCCGCCCCGCCAGGTGGCGGTAGCGCAAGGCCAACTCTGCCGGCCCCGGAAGGCGGACCTCGCCGACGACCAGGATCTTCTCGCCGGCCAGCCGGTCGTCGAGCGACGCCGCCGGCGCCAGGCGCGCATGCGCCCGCAGCCGGCGTCCGTCGAGACCGACGTCGACGCCCACGCCGCCGCGCCCGTCCGGGACGGGGTCCGACACCAGGGTCACCTCGGCCGTGACCGGGCCGGTGTCGAGCGGCGCCTCGAGCCCGGCGATAGACCGCTGTCCCAGCGAGGCCGCCAGCAGCGCGGCGCCAACGCACAGAGCCCCGGGCCGACGGGTGGCCAGGCCCAGTGCCAGCACCGCCGCCGCCAGGGTCAGCGGCACCCGAGCCACGAGGCCGTCCGCCGCGGCGAGCGACCCGGCGAACGTTGCCACGGCGAGGGCGACCACCCAGCGATCGGGCACGGAGGTGCCTCACACCGAGACGAGGTCGCGCAGTTGCTCGAGCTTCGCCTCGCCGATGCCGCGCACGTCGAGCAGCTGGTCGACCGAGGTGAAGGGCCCGTTCTGCTCCCGGTGGGCGATGATCGCCGCCGCCGTCGCCGGCCCGACGCCGGGCAGCGTGTCCAGTTGCTCGGCGGTGGCGGCGTTGAGGTCGACGGTGGCGCCGGGGCCTGGGACGCCGGGGAGCGGGCCACCGGTGCCGGCGGCATCGGACCCACCCGGAAGCCCGGCGCCGGCCGCCACCGGAAGCTCCTCGCCGGCTTTGGGGACGTAGACCTGCTGCCCATCCACCAGCGGCGCCGCCAGGTTGATGCGGGGCAGGTCAGCGCCCGGAAGGGCCCCGCCGGCGGCGTCGACCGCATCGGTCACCCGGCTGCCCGGCGGCAGGCGCCGCACCCCGGGCGAGACGACGGCGCCCGCCACGTGGACGACGACCTCGGTGGCCGCGGTGGCGGTCGTGCTGCTGCCCACGGCGCCGGCACCATCGCTGCCAGCGCTGTCCGACGACGGGTCGGCCCCACTGCTCCCGGCCTCGGACGGCTGTGCGAACGGGAGGCGCATCTCGGGCGGCGGAGGGGGCGGTGCGAGCAGCCGCCAGCCGACGACGCCGATGCAGGCCAGCGCGACGGCGCCCAACAGCAGGCGCCGGGGCGAGACGTCGAACGACTCGGCCAGACCGGCCAACTGCTCGCGCCAGGTGCGCGCAGGTAGGGGCCGCGGGAGCTCGGGCGTGGGAACGGACATGGCAACCCTCCGGGCGCGTCAGGACGTCGGGAGGGGAAGTCCGGAACCCGCAGACTAGTGGACGCTCGTCGGGTGAGCCGGAGCCCCTATCGGCTCGCGAGCTCCCCCGCGGTCCCGATTGCCTCGGGATCCGCCCCCGGCATCCCGCCTTCGATGGGCGCCCGGCGCGCCCGCCATTCGGCCTCGATCTCGAGCGGGATCCGCCGATACGCGGCCCTGTGCCCGTAGCCCCGTGCCCGCCAGCCCAGGTACGCGCCCAGGTAGCGCCGTAGGAACCCGATGACGCCGTAGCGGCGCCACTGCCGCACGTGCTCGAGCTCGTGGCGCAGCAGGCGGGCGTCCCCCACACCGTGGGGGCGCATGAGGATCAGAGGCCCCAACGTGGTGGCCGACGCCCCCGGCGCCGCGGGACCGACCAGCAACCAGTAGCCGTCGTGGCGTTCGAGTCGCACGCCGTCGACCTCGGGCCGCTGCTCGCCCTACACCCGGATCAGAACAGGCGGGCGGTCAGGCGCTTCCGGTAGTCGGCGGTGCGGGGGTCGTCGTTGCCGAGCACCTCGAGCAGGTCGACGTAGCGCTGCCGGGCGTCCTCGTCGGCCTTGACCTGGTCGAGCAGGGCGTCCAGCTCCATGGTGATCTCGTCGGTCGATGCCTCGTCGCCGCCGGTGCGCACGAGCGCCGCGACTCGCCGGGTCTCGGGCGTCTCCGGGATCCGCTCGAGCAGCCCGAGGGCCTCGTCGATGTCGCCCTCGCCCCCCCGGCCGGCCAGGAGCTCCGCGAGGGCCACGATGGCACCGGCGTGGTCGGGCTGGCGCTCGAGCGCCTGGCGCAGGGAAGCCTCGTCGCCCGCGGCCACGAGCTTCTCGATCTCTTCCTCGGCCTCGCTGGGTAGCAACCGGTCCACGAACTCGCGCACCGCGGTCTCGCCCTGAGCGCCGATGAAGCCGTCGACCACCTTCCCGCCAGACACTGCGTACACCGCCGGGATGCCCTGCACCCGAAACGCGGCCGACACCTGCGGGTTCTCGTCGACGTTGACCTTGGCCAGCACGACCTTGCCCGCCGTCTCGTCCACCACCTTCTCGATGATCGGCCCGAGCTGGTGGCAGGGCCCACACCAGGGGGCCCAGAGGTCGACCACGACCGGTGTGGTCTGGGAGCGGTCGAGGACCTCGGTCTGGAACGTGGTATCGCTGACGTCGATGGGCATCGCCAGCCAGGCTATCGACGAGGGTGCCCGGTCCCGACCGGCGGGCACCCGGCGGCCCGGCCGCGCCGAGGTGCCACTACGGTGAACCAACCATGACCGTTCATCGGGGGCTGCGCCCCCGTGCCCGATCGTCGTCGGATCGCCGTAGGGCGCTGACTCGGTCGACCGGTCAGGAGCTCCGCTCATGACCGATACCTCAGCGATCGAGACCAGCGAGGTGCCCGAGGGCATCGACGCCGACGGGGTCACAGGCTGGTTCGAGGCCCACGCGCCCGGCGTCGAGCCGCCGCTGCGGTTCTCGCTCATCGCGGGGGGTCGCTCCAACCTCACCTACCGCGTGACCGACGCCGGCGGGCGGTCATGGGTCCTGCGCCGCCCACCCCTGGGCCACGTGTTGGCGACCGCGCACGACATGGGGCGGGAACACCGCATCATCTCGGCCCTGGCGCCCACCGACGTCCCCGTGGCCCCGGTCGTCGGCCTCTGCACCGACGAGGACGTCAACGGCGCGCCGTTCTACGTCATGGGCTTCGTGGACGGCCTCGTCGTCCGCGATCGCGCCTCGGCCGAGCACCTGGGCGTCGACCAGCGCCGCAACGCCAGTCGGCAACTCGCCGAAGTGCTGGCGAGCATCCACGCCGTCGACCCCGACGTCGTCGGCCTCGGCGAATTGGGCCGCCGCGAGGGGTACATCGAGCGCCAGCTGCGACGCTGGTACGGCCAGTGGCAGAGCTCGAAGACCCGAGACCTGGACGTCGTCGACGAGGTCCACGATGCCCTCGCCGCTCGGGTCCCGGAGCAGGGTGGGGCCACGATCGTCCACGGCGACTACCGGCTCGACAACTGCCTGCTCGAGCCGGACGGCACCATCGCCGCGGTGCTCGACTGGGAGCTCTGCACGCTCGGCGATCCGCTGGCCGACGTGGGCCTGCTGCTCGTGTATTGGACCGAGCCGGGCGACGCGCACCCGGCGCTGCTCGACGCGGCCACGCTGGCCGAGGGCTTCGTCACGCGCGCAGAGCTGATGGACCTGTACGCCGCGGCCTCGGGCCGCGACGTGAGCCACGTCGACTACTACGTAGCGTTCGGCTACTGGAAGCTCGCCTGCATCCTCGAGGGCGTCTTCGCCCGCTATCGGGGCGGAGCGATGGGCTCGGCCTCCGGCTTCGAGGGCTTCGCCCACCAGGTGGAGCTGCTGGCCGAGGCCGCCCGCACCGCGCTGGGGCGGCTGGACTAGTGGGCGTGAGGGCCCACTAGGCGAGGCGAGGAGACCACCGCCGTGCCGCTGTACGAGCTGATCGAGCAACCGGACCTCGACGATCCCGTCCTGGTGCTGGCGGTCGAGGGCTGGATAGACGCCGGCCTGGCCGCCGCCACGACCGCCGACGTGCTGTCCGACCAGCTGGACACGATCACGGTCGCCCGGTTCTCCACCGACGACCTGCTCGACTACCGGGCCCGGCGGCCCATCGCCCACCTCGAGAACGGGGTGCTGCGCGGGCTTTCCTGGCCCTCCCTCGAACTGCGGGCGGCCGCCGACCTCGAAGGCAAGGAGCTCCTGCTGCTGGTGGGCGCCGAGCCCGACCGGCTGTGGCAGCAGTTCACCGACGAGGTGGTCGGCCTGGCGCTCGACTTCGGGGCCCGCATGTGCGTCGGGCTGGGTGCCTATCCCTTCGCCGCTCCCCACACCCGGCCGCCGCGGGTCGCATGCACCGCCTCGACCCCGAGCCTGGCCGACGGCGGGTTCCTGCGGGCGTCGCTCGACTTCCCCGGTGGCATCCAGGCCGCCGTCGAGCAGGGCTGCCACAGCCGCGGCATCGGGTCGGTCGGGCTGTGGGCGCAGATCCCCCACTACCTACCACCCGCCATGCCGTTCCCCGCCGGCAGCGTCGCGCTCATCGAGGCGCTGGCCCGGATCGGCGAGCTGTCGCTGCCGTTCGGTGACCTGCCGGGACGTGCCGAGGCCACCCGCAACCGGCTGGACGACCTCATCGCCCAGAACCCCGAGCATGTCGCCATGCTCCACCAGCTCGAGACGGCCTACGAGGAGGCCGAGGCGCCGCGGTCGTTCGCCGCCGAGGACCTGCCGACGGGCGACGAGCTGGTGGCCGAGCTCGAGCAGTTCCTGCGCGATCAGCGAGGCGGCGAGGCCTGACGGCGGCCGCCGACGCTACGGTCACCGGCCATGAAGATCGACGGAGGGATCTGGGGCGGGCTCGACAAGGCCGGCCAGGCGGCGGCCCAGCAGGAGGCCCGCGGTTACGACGGCATCTGGGTGCCGGAGACGAGCCACGACCCGTTCCTACCGCTGATACTGGCGGCCGAGCACACTGAGCGGCTCGACCTGGCGACCGGCATCGTGGTGGCCTTCGCCCGCAACCCCATGACGCTGGCCCAGGTGTCGTGGGACCTGCAGGCGGCGTCGCAGGGCCGGTTCATCCTCGGGCTCGGCAGCCAGATCAAGCCACACATCACCAAGCGCTTCTCGATGCCGTGGTCGAGCCCTGCCGCCCGCATGCGCGAGATGATCCTCGCCATCCGGGCCATCTGGGAGTCGTGGAACCAGGGCACCAAGCTCGACTTCCGGGGCGACTTCTACAGCCACACGCTGATGACGCCCTTCTTCAACCCGGGCCCCAACCCCCACGGTGACGCCCGGATCTTCCTCGCGGGCGTCGGCGAGCTGATGACCCAGGCGGCGGGCGAGGTGGCCGACGGCTTCCTGTGCCACGGCTTCACCACCCGGCAGTACCTCGACGAGGTCACACTGCCCAACCTGGCCAAGGGTCGGGCGAAGGCCGGCAAGGCCATGGACGGCTTCCAGTTGGCGGGGCCCATGTTCGTGGTCACCGGGAGGGACGAGGCCGAGATGGCCGAGGCGGCCAAGGGGGTCAAGGGCCAGATCGCCTTCTACGGCTCGACGCCGGCGTACCGCCCGGTGCTGGAGCTGCACGGCTGGGGTGACCTCCAGGAGGAGCTCAACCGCCTCTCCAAGGGGGGTCGCTGGGCCGAGATGGGCGACCTGATCGACGACGACATGCTCGCGACCTTCGCAGTGGTCGCGCCCGTCGATCGGGTCGCCGGCGCACTCACGGAGAGGTGGGGCGACGTCCTCGACCGGCTGAGCTTCTACGCCCCCTACGACAGCGACCGCGCCCAGTGGGACGAGGTCATCGCCGACCTCAAGGCCGCCTGAAGCGCGAACCGGCGTCCCAAGACGCCGAAAACCGGGCGAAACGAACGCCGGTTGGCGGGGGTTGGACCCGCCGGGGCGGTCAGACGGGGGTGTCGACCGGGGCGAGGCGACCGTCCCGGTAGTACCGCTTGCACAGCGAGCGCTGCAGCTTGCCGGAGCTGGTCTTGGGCAGACTCCCCGGCGCCACGAGGACGACGTCCCTGGCGGGCACGCCCACCGCGTCCCGCACGCGCTCCGCCACCAGTCGGCGCACGGCGGTCAGGTCGTCGTCGACGGCGCGGGACTCCGCCACCACCACGAGTGACTCGCGGCCGCGATCACCCTCGACACCGAAGGCGATCACGTTGCCGGCGCGCACGCCCTCGAGCTGGCCGACCGCCCGCTCGACGTCCTCGGGGAAGAGGTTGCGGCCGCCGACGATGATCACGTCCTTGATCCGGCCGCACACGACCAGCTGCCCGTCGAGCAGATACGCGAGGTCGCCGGTGCGCAGCCATCCGTCGTGGAACAGCTCGGCGTTGGCGCCGGGGCGCCGGTAGTACCCGGGCGTGACCGACGTGCCCCGGATCTCGAGCTCACCCACCTCCCGCTCACGCAGCGCCATGCCGGTGTCGGGATCGACGATCCGGATCTCGAGCCCCGGCACCGGGCGGCCGAGCAGCGGCAGCCGGCGGCTTCCCTCGGCGCCGGGATCGGTCGGTGCCGCGTAGCGCTCGGTCTCCAGGACGCGGCGGTCGACGCAATCCGTCACCATCCCCGACAGCGGCGCCGGGAACGTACCGCCGATCGCCACCTCGGCCATGCCGAACGCGGGGAAGACGGCCTCGGGCCGCAGCCGGTGACGGCGCCCGGCGGCCACGAACGCCTCGACCTGGTCGGGATCGATGGGCTCGGCCCCATTGAGCGCCACCCGCAGGCGGGACAGGTCGAGCGGCTCGCTGCGGTCGAGCGCCCGCGTGGCCAGCACCCAGGAGAAGTTGGGGCCGGCGGTGGCGGTCCCGCCATATGTCGACACCCACTCCATCCAGCGGGACGGCCGGGCGGTGAAGTCCTGCGGCGCGCCCAGCACCAGCCGTGCGCCGGTCGACATCGGCAGGGTCAGCAGGCCCACTAGCCCCATGTCGTGGTACAGGGGCAGCCAGGACACGAGCACGTCGTCGTCGGGATCGAGGCCTGCCGCCTCGGCCACGGCGTCGAGGTTGGCGCACAGCACGCGGTCGGGGAGCATGACCCCCTTGGGGTCGGATGTGGATCCGCTGGTGAACTGGAGGATCGCCAGCCGCTCGGGGTCGTCGGGCGGCCGGATCCACAGCGCGGGATCGCCGGCGGCCAGGTCGTCGAACCCGACCATGGGCGGGTCGCCGGGCTCGGGCACGACGAACGCGGCCAGTTCGGGGTCGGCGACCACCAGGCTGGCGTCGGCGTGACGGATCCGCCGGCGCGTCTGGGCGACGAACTCCTCGATCGAGGAAAGCCGCATCGGCAGTGGCAGCACCACGATGGTGGCGCCCGCCAGCCACGTGCCCTGGATCGCGGTCACCAACGGCCGGGTGGTGGGCGAGAGGAGCGCGACATGGTCGCCCGGGCGGACACCCAGCGCCTGGAGCGCCGCGGCGTAGCCCTTTGCCTGCTCGTGGAGCTCGCCCCATGGCACCGAATCCTCGGCGCCATCGACGACGAACGTGATGCCCGTGGCGCGCGTCGCAGCGCGCTCGATGCGGCGGAGCAAGCAAGGCATTACCCGTCCGACTCCCCGGTACGAGGGGCGGTTACACACCCAAATCGGCGATGCGGGCCAGCGGATTCCGCTTCGGACGATCGGCACCGTGGCCGATACCCTTCGCGTTCATGTCCGAGCCGTCGCCGTCGCCCGACCAGCCAGCTCACCGGTACACGGCCGCGCTCGCGGAGATCATCGAGACCAGTTGGCAAGACCGCTGGGAACGCGAGGGAACGTTCTACGCGCCCAACCCGGTCGGCGACCTGAGCGAGGGCTTCGACAAGGTGGCCGACTTGCCGAAGCGGTACGTGCTGGACATGTTCCCCTACCCGAGCGGTGCCGGGCTGCACGTCGGCCATCCCCTGGGCTACATCGGCACCGACGTGTACGCCCGCTACCTGCGGATGACCGGCCACAACGTCGTCCACACCATGGGCTACGACGCCTTCGGGCTGCCCGCCGAGCAGTACGCCGTCCAGACGGGCCGGCACCCGCGCACGACGACGGAGGCAAACATCGTCACCATGCGCCGCCAGCTGCGGCGCCTGGGGCTGGGCCACGACTCGCGGCGGTCGATCGCCACCATCGACGAGCGCTACTACCGCTGGACCCAGTGGATCTTCCTGCAGATCTTCAACTCCTGGTACGACACGGACGCCGACCGCGCGCGTCCGATCGACGACCTGGTGGCCGAACTGGACGCCGGCACCCGCGAGCCCGCCGAGGGCACGAACCCGCCGGGCAGGCCGTGGGCCGACCTGACGGCCACTGAGCGGCGCGAGGTGATCGACGACCACCGCCTGGCCTACGTCCACGAGGCCCCGGTGAACTGGTGCCCGGCGCTGGGGACGGTGCTGTCCAACGAGGAGGTCACGTCGGAGGGACGCAGCGAGCGCGGCAACTTCCCCGTCTTCCGCCGCCCGCTGCGCCAGTGGATGCTGCGCATCACCTCGTACGCCGAGCGGCTGCTGGGCGACCTGGACAAGCTGGACTGGCCCGAGCCGATCAAGCTGATGCAGCGCAACTGGATCGGGCGGTCCGAGGGGGCGAGCATCACCTTCCCGACCCCAGCTGGGCTCGGCATCGAGGTCTTCACCACGCGGCACGACACGCTGTTCGGTGCCACGTACATGGTGCTGGCCCCCGAGCATCCATTGGTCGACGAGCTGACCGCGGCCGCGTGGCCGCAGGGGACGCCCGACGGGTGGACCGGCGGGCACGCCACCCCCGCCGACGCGGTCGCCGCCTACCGCCGGCAGGCGGGAAGGCGCTCGGAAGTCGAACGCCAGATCGAGTCGCGCGACAAGACCGGCGTGTTCGTCGGCAGCTACGCCGTCAACCCCGCCACCGGTGGCGAGATCCCGGTTTTCATCGCCGACTACGTGCTCATGGGCTACGGCACCGGGGCGATCATGGCGGTGCCCGGGCAGGACGACCGCGACTGGGCGTTCGCCGAGGCGTTCGACCTGCCGATCGTGCGCACGGTCCAGCCCCCCGCAGGCTGGCCCGACAAGCCCTACCTGGGCGAGGGCCCGGCCATAAACAGCGCCAACCAATCCGTCGATCTGAACGGCCTGGGGATCGCCGAGGCCAAGCACCGGATCTGCGAATGGCTGGAGCGCACCGGGGCCGGCACCGGCACGGTCACCTACAAGCTGCGGGACTGGCTGTTCAGCCGGCAGCGGTTCTGGGGCGAGCCGTTCCCCATCGTCTACGACCCCGACGACGGGCTGCCCAGGGCGCTACCGGAGACGATGCTGCCGGTCGTGCTGCCGGACGTCGACGACTACTCGCCCAAGACGTTCGCCGAGGACGACGAGACGTCCGAGCCCGAGACGCCGCTGTCACGCGCGACCGAATGGGTGAACGTCACGCTCGACCTGGGAGAGGGTCCCAAGACCTACCGGCGCGACACCAACACCATGCCCAACTGGGCCGGATCGTGCTGGTACGAGCTGCGTTACCTCGATCCCCACAACGACAAGGCGCCGGTCGACCCCGAGATCGAGCGCTACTGGATGGGGCCGCGGTGGGAGGGTGACTGCGGCGGGGTCGACCTGTACGTCGGCGGCGCCGAGCACGCGGTCCTGCACCTGCTCTACTCCCGGTTCTGGCACAAGGTGCTGTACGACCTGGGGTACGTGTCGTCGTTCGAGCCGTACCACCGCCTGTACAACCAGGGCTTGATCCAGGCCTACGAGTACACCGACCGGCGCGGTTTCTACGTCGACGCCCACGAGGTCACCCAGCACGACGGCGCCTACTGGCACGGCGGCGAACAGGTCAACCGCCAACTGGGCCGGATGGGCAAGAGCCGCAAGAACGCAGTCGCGCCCGACGAGATGTACGAGAGCTACGGCGCGGACACGATGCGGCTTTACGAGATGTTCTCCGGGCCGCTCGACCAGAGTCGGCCCTGGGAGACCAGGGACGTGGTCGGCGTGTACCGGCTGCTGCAGCGCATCTGGCGCAACGTCATCGACGAGGAATCCGGGCAAACCACGGTCGTGGACGTCGATCTCGACGACACCACCAAGCGGATCGTCCATCGGACGATCGCCGCCGTGCGCGAGGGCATGGAGAAGCTGCGCTTCAACGTGGCCGTCGCCAAGATCACCGAGCTCAACAACCACCTGACGGCGCGGTATCTCGGGAAGGGCGGCGTGCCCCGCGCCGCGGCCGAACCGCTGGTGCTGCTGCTGGCGCCGCTCGCACCGCACATCGCCGAGGAGCTGTGGTCCCGGCTCGGACACCCCGACTCGCTGGCCACCGAGCCGTTCCCCGAGCCCGACCCGGAATGGCTGGTCGACGAGACCGTGGAGATCCCGGTCCAGGTCAACGGCAAGGTCCGGGCGCGGATACAAGTTCCGGCCGATGCCGACGAGGCCGGGATCGAGGCACTGGCCCGCGCCGATGCTCAGGTCGCAGAGCTGCTGGCCGCCAACGGCGCCGTCCGCAAGGTCGTCGTCGTGCCCGGCCGCCTGATCAACTTCGTGGTGGGGTGAGGTGCGGCGGCGTGTGACAGGCACGCCGCCCCGACGATAGGCTCACTCCTCCGCAACGGGGCCGTAGCTCAGTTGGTAGAGCGTGTCCATGGCATGGACGAGGTCGCGCGTTCGAATCGCGTCGGCTCCACCCCCCCGAGCCGATAGCCAGGTGGCGCCGGCTCGGTTGCGCGTCGGGGCGCCTCAGGACCTGAGCGGATCGGCACGTCGTCTTGACTCACCGTGGTCAACGCTGCCGGAGGCCGAGCTGTGTGGCCTGGGCCCACGCTGCAAATCCCGTGCTGTTCTGTGCCCACATGCGGGCCTACCCGCTCGGCCTCTCAGCGCCGCTGCACCGCAGCGGCCGGCGCCCACTCGACACGGGGGACATCGCCCCAGAGGCGCTCGAGCTCGTAGTAGTCGCGGGTCTCGTCGAGGAACACGTGCACCACGACGTCGCCGTAGTCCATGAGGACCCAGTGGCGGTCGTCGAGGCCCTCCACCCGGAGCGGCCGCGGATGGCCCGCCTCGGCGACCACCCGCTCGACCTCGTCGACGATCGCCTTGACGAGGCGGTCGTTCGGGGCGGAGGCGATCACGAACTCGTCGGCCACCACGAGCACGTCGCCGACCTCGAGGATCACCACGTCGCGGGCCCCCTTCGTGTCGGCGGCGCGGGCGGCCACGGCGGCCAGGTCCCGGGCTTGCACACGTTCGTTGGTCAGATTGCTCGCTGTCCTACCTCCCTATCAGATCCGGGGCGTCGGCCCCCAGGATCACGGTCACATCGATCTCGGCGTCGTCGGTCACCCCGCCCGACGCGGCCGGGTCCGGCTCGACCCTCCCGCCCCCGAGCCCGGCCGCCAGCCACAGCGCCGCGTCGCGCTGGTCCGCGCGTCCGTAGAGCATCAGAGTCTCAGTCTCGTCGAAGGTCGGGGCATTGCCGGCGATGGTGATCTCGGCGCCGCCCCGCACCAGCCGGTTGGCGGCCACCCTCGTGAGTCCGGGGTCGGTGGTGCCGTTGAGCAGGCGGACGCGGAAGCGCCGCCCGGGGCTGGGCGACACCGGATAGGGCACGGCACGCACCACCAGCTCCGCCAGTCGTTCGTCGTGCGGGACGAAGGTCTCGGCGACCGACCCGTCGTCACCGACGGCCCCCCCGGGGAGGGGGACTATCGAGGGCGAGCCATCGGCGAGGCTCCGAACGAACCGCCCGATGCCAACGTCGGCCTCGCCGGGCAAGGCGTCCACCCCCGCGTCCCGCACGAGCGGCAGCCACGCGGTCCAGAAGTCCGCCTGGCGGTCGATGCGGTCGGCCTCCGATTCGCTCGCCACCCGCGCGCAGAAATGGCCCCACGTCATCGGCCGCCAGAGAGACGTCTCCCGCCCGCCAATTCCCCACGTTCTTGGTGAGCTGGAGGTCGACAGGTGCCACGGGCGCCACCAGCGACGCCCAGCGCGTGTCGTCGACCTCGAGGTGCTCCGGGATGGCGACGGCCAGCAGGTCGGCGACCGCGGCCACCACGCCGTTGACGCCGCCCTGGCGGTAGACGTCCGCCAGCGTGGGTGGCTCGCCCGACCCGGCGGATCCGGCGGAGCCCGACCCGGGGTCGACCGGCCGGTCCCTCGCCAGCGTGGAGGCCGGCAGGAGGATCACGGTGCCACCGTCGTCGCTCGACTCGATGGCAAGCACCGCCACGCTGACCAGCTCGCCGTCCTCGCCACGCTGCACGACAGCCATCGTCGGGGTGGGGACGACGTACGCCTGGTATCCGGGGTCGTCGGGGCCTGCAGTGGGCGCGACGTAGCGCCCGGCCGTGCTGTTCCGCACCAGGTTGACGCCGACGACCGTCAGCACCGCCCCTCCCCCGACGAGCGCGGCCATCGTGGCCAGCACGAGCCGGCGGCGGCGTCGCACGCGCTCGGGGGCACGTCCGGGACTCGGCGCCGCAGGCACCACCACCGGAGTCCCCAGCGGGGCCATCGAGGCCGCCGCGGTGGGTGCCGCAGCCGCCGCACCCACCGCGCCCGGTGCGGATCGTGCAGGGGGCCGCGCCCGGCGCCGTGCCCTGGCGCGGCGGCTCGCCGGCCACGGCGGTCGGCGGGTGGGCGCGACGGTCGCCGTCGCACCGTCGTCGTCGTGGTCGGCGACGGCCGTCGACCGATCCGAGTCGGCCGGGTCGTGGTCGAGGCCGGGGCGCGCCATGGGGCGAGACCGATGGTCCTCGTTGTCGACGACGCCGGTCACACGAGAACCTCGACTCGGCCCGAGGCCGAGACCAGTGACTGCCTCCCCGCGGAGGGCGGGTGGCGAACGGGTGGCGCCGAGGACCTGAGGCCGCTGTCGGCGCGGAGGGGAGCAGACGGGCGTAGCCGGCTCACCGGACGACAGGCTCCCGGTACAGCCCCCGGCGTTCGATGGTGTCGATGACCGCCCGCGACAGCAGGTAGTCCAGCGGGCGACCGTCGATGACGCGGGCCCGCAGATCGGTGCTGGACACCTCGAGCCGGGGTACCTCGACCCGGACCCACGACCAGCCGGGCGGCGGCAACCCCTCGCCGCTCCCCGGCCGCTCGACCACCACGATCGTGGACAGCGCACGGACCTCGTCGGCCCGCTCCCAGCCCGGCAGGCCGACAGCGGCGTCGCTCCCCAGGATCACGTACAGGTCGCGGGGCGGGTCACCGGCGAGCAGCTCCGACAGGGTGTCGGCCGTGTAGGACATGCCGCCGCGGTCGAGCTCGATCCGGCTGGCCTCCAAACCATCGACGTCGCCCACGGCGGCCTCGACCATGGCGAACCGGTCCTCCGCCGGCGAGATGTCGCGGGTACCCACCTTCTGCCACGGCTGGTCGGCGACGACCAGCAGCACCCGGTCGAGCGACAGCTCGTAGCGGACGTTGACGGCCGTCACCAGGTGGCCGACGTGGGGTGGGTCGAAGGTTCCCCCAAAAATGCCCAGGCGCTCACCGGTCCGAGGTCCGGGGGTGCCGGCGACGTCGGCGGTCAACGCTCGTGATCCTCCGGATGGAGCCGCAGACTGCTCACCTCACCTTGGCCCAGGTTCCTGTGCTTCCCGCTCTTGGCGCTAGTGGCGCCGGGCAGCTCGGGCTTCGGCGCGTGCCTCCCGCTCCCACGGCCGCTCGGGCCGGGCCGCGCCAACGGCGCAGCCTCAAGACTCAGCCGTACCTTCTCGGCCAGCGATCCGAGGCCGGCCGAGACCTCGACCGGCCACACCGGATCGTCCACCGGCTCCAGCGACCGGAGCTGCGGCGGCAGGCCCGCCAACGCCGCCAAGCAGCGCTCCCGGGTGGTCGCCAGCGGCTCCGGCGGCTCGGCCCGCCGGCCCCTGGCCATGGCACGGACCAGCAGCGGCCGCCCCCCGGCCACGTGTTCGTCGTGCAGGCCCAGGACGTCGCGATCGGCGAAGCGCCAGACCTGCTTGCGGCCCGGCAGCGTGACCTTCCCCTCGGCCAGCTTCATCCTCGGCCCCAGGGCGTCGTCCACGAGCTTGTAGACCGCGCCGAGCCAGGGCGCGTCACCGCTGGTCCCGAGCTGCGTGCCCACGCCGAACGCGTCGATGGGCGCACCCGACGCCAGCAGGTCGGCGATGCGGTGCTCGTCGAGGTCACCGGACGCGAGGATCCCGACGTCCGCAAGCCCGGCCTCGTCGAGGACCGCGCGCACCTCGACCGCCAGCCCGCCCAGATCGCCCGAGTCGAGGCGGAGCGCCGAGACGCGGATGTCCTCGCTCGACAACTCGTGGGCGACCTCGGCGGCGAGCCGGGCTCCCTCGACGGTGTCATAAGTGTCGATCAGCAGGACGGCGTGCTGCGGGAAGCAGCGGGCGTACGCCCGGAATGCGTCCCGCTCGTCCTCGAACGACATGACGAACGAGTGCGCCATCGTTCCCGACAGCGGTATGCCCCAGCGCTGGCCCGCGGCCACGAGGGAGGTGCCGGTCGCTCCGCAGATCCAGGCCCCGCGGGCCGCGGCCATGGCCGCGTCGACGCCGTGGTCGCGCCGGGCGGAGAAGTCCACGAAGGTACGGTCGCCGCAGGCAAGGGCAACCCGCGCCGCCTTGGACGCCAGCATGGTGCGGCTGGCGATGGCGTTGAGCAGGAACGTCTCCACCAGCTGCGCCTCGATCAACGGCGCCGTGACCCGCACGATCGGCTCGCCGGCGAAGACCAGGTCGCCCTCGGGCACCCCCCACACGTCGCCCGTGAACCGGAGCTCGGCCAGTCGGTCGATGAAGCGCGGCGGGAACAGCCCCAGCCCGGCCAGGTACTCGACCTCGTGCGCGGCGAAGGACAGCGCCTCCAGGCCCGCGAGCGCGTCGTCGAGCCCGGCGGCCACCAGGAACCGCCGCTGGGCGGGCAGTCGCCGCACGAACAGCTCGAAGGTGGCTTCGTGCTCGATGCCCTCGGCCTGGTATGTGGCCGCCATCGTGAGCTCGTAGAGATCGGTGACCAGCGAGGCGGGTACGGGAGGACGTGCCCGCGCCGACCGGGGGTCGGTCATGCATCACCCTCGCGTCGCCGGCTCATGCAAGCGTGACCCCGGCCGCGCCCATCTCGGCGATGGCCCGCTGACCGTCGCCCGGCTCCAGCTCGACCGGCCGCGCCCCGTCGACCACCAGCGTGGTGTCGTATCCGAGGGCCACGGCGTCGAGCGCCGTCGCCCTGACGCAATAGTCCGTTGCCAGGCCGAGGACGACGACCCGTTCGACGCCACGCTCCCGCAGCAGGGGGTCGAGCGCCGTGGGCTCGGTATCCCGGGTGACGGGATCGGCCACCGTGAACGCCGAGTAACCATCCTCGCCACCCACGCCGACCCGGACCCGCTCACCGTTGACGACCGTCAGTCGCGGGTGGAGCGCGGCCCCCCACGAGCCGCTGACACAGTGGACGGGCCAGATGCCGCCATCCTTGGCGAAGTGGGGCGTGTCCGGCGGATGCCAGTCCTGCGTGTACACGACCATGGCCCCGGCAGACCGAGCGGCGTCGATCTCGGCGTTGGCCACGTCGATGACGGACTCGGCGTCACGCACGTAGAGGCTGCCGTCCGGATCCGCGAAGTCGTTCTGGATGTCGACGACGAGCAGTGCCGTCGACGCGTCATACCGTGCAGTCGTTGCTTCCCGCTCTGGGCCTCCGGCCGGGCCGCTCGGGCTGTCGGCGCGTTGTCTCCCGCTCCCCCGGCCGCTCGGGCCGGTCTCGCTCTCTTGCCCTCCGGGACGCTCGCTCACGTCTAAAACGTACCCATCGCGATCCCAGGTCAGGGGGCCGCCGTGGACTATTCCCCCTCGTAGGTCCAGTCGGGTCGCTTTCGGGCCTGGCGCTCGTCGACCGTCGCCTTGCCGTCGCGCAGGTCCACGAGCTTGGGCACCTGGAGCCCGCGGGCCGGCCGCGGCCGGCCGTCGAGCGCCGCCGCCACCTCCTCGGGAAACGCCTGGAGGATGCTCGCGACCACGCGCTGCTCCTGCACCGGCAGGTAGCAGCGGTTGCCATCGGTGCACGACAGCAGCCGCACCGCGATGGTGTCGAGGTCCTCGGGGGTGGCGCCGCCGGAGGCCAGGACGTCCAGCCGCTCGGTCACGGCCCCACATCCGAGTTTGCAGGCGGGGCACTGGCCGCAGGACTCGACGTACAGGAAGCGCGAGATCATCTGGGCCGCCTCCACCATCGACGCGGTCTCGTCGAGCACCAGGAACCCGGCCGCACCCAGCCCGGAGCCGACGGCCGCCATGCCCTCGTAGCTGCAGGGGGTGTCGAGCTGGTCGCCGGTGAGCACCGGGTTCGCCACCCCGGAGAGAACCGCCTTGATCTCGTGGCCCGGCCGCACCCCGCCGCCGACACGCTCGATCACCTCCCCCAGGGGCGCCCCCAGCTCGACCTCGCCGACGCCCGGGCGCGCGACGTCCCCCACTACGGTGGCGACGATGCACCCGGGCGACTCGGGTGTGCCCAGCGACCGGTGCCACTCGGGACCGCGGGCCAGCACCTGGGTGACCGTGGCCAGCGTCTCGACGTTGTTGACGACGGTCGGGTTCGACGCCGGCATGGTGTCGACCACACCGGCCGGCGAGGCGCTCCAGCCGGTGGTGGGCACCGTGGCGAACAGCCCATGGATGTAGGGCGGCACGTTGCGTGGAAGTGGCGCCTCACCCTCGATCACCTGCAACAACCCGGTCTCCTCGCCGTACAGGTAGGCATCGGGTCCCAGAACCACCTGGATGGTGACACCGCCAATGGCGCCCGACCCGCTCAAGTCGTCGACGGCCACGGCCAGGCGCTCGATCTCGGTCTCGAACCGCTCCTTGACGCCGATGAAGGCCCTGTCGGCGCCCACCGCGAATGCGGCGATGGCCACGCCCTCCACGACCGAATATGGATTGGCGCGCAGGATCGCCCTATCCTTGAATGTCGAGGGCTCTCCCTCGGCCCCGTTGCACACCACGAAGGTGCGGTTTTCTTCGTCTTCGCCATCGCCAGCGCCGTCCGCCGCGTCCCGCACCGACTGCCACTTCCGACCCGTCGGGAACCCGCCGCCTCCCCGCCCCCGCAAGCCCGACAGGATGACCTCCTGGATCGTGCCACCCGGACCGAGGCCGAGAGCACGCCGGAATCCGGCACCACCCCCACGCTCGAAGTAGTTGGTGACATCGGTCACCGGAGGATCGGACAACAACACAGCGTCCTGCATGGACCCCGCTTTCCACGGCGGAGCGGCCGGAAATCCCCTGGTTGGGGGAATCCCACCGCGGTAAAGGTGGTTGAGGAGATACGAGATGAGTGATTCTGTAGGTCAGTACCTGAACGAAATCGGCCTCGTGCCCCTGCTCACCGCAGACGAGGAGCGCGAGCTGTCCCAGACGATCGAACGCGGACGTGACGCGCAGGCGCGCCTCGACGCCGGCGAGCGTGGCCGTGAGCTGCGCAAGGCCGTCGCCGCCGCTGCCGCCGCCAAGGACCGCTTCATCCGGGCGAACTTGCGGCTCGTGGTGAGCATCGCCCGACGCTATCCCCTCCCTCCCTCGATGGAGCTGCTCGACCTGATCCAGGAGGGCAACCTCGGCCTCGAGCACGCCGTCGACAAGTTCGACTGGCGCAAGGGCTTCAAGTTCTCGACGTACGCCACCTTCTGGATCCGCCAGGCCATCGGTCGGGCCCTCGACCAGAAGGCCAGCCTGGTCCGCCTGCCGGGGGACCGTTCCGCGTCTCTGCGGGCCGCACTCCGCCAGGCCTCGGGCGACGGCGAGGAGCTGGACGACGAGAGCGCCCGGCTCTACCGCCTGACCACCCCCACGTCCCTCGATCGCCCGGTGGGCGACGACGACGGCAGTGAGCTGGTCGACCTGCTGGCGGCCGACGTACCGACGCCTGAGCAGGTGTTGCTCGAGCGCGAGGACGAGGAGTCGCTCAACGACCTGCTCGACGTGCTCGACACGCGGGCCCGGTATGCGGTCGAGCAGCGCTTCGGCCTCACGGACGGCCGCAAGCGCAGCTACCGAGAGGTCGGTGAGGAGCTCGGCGTCACCGCCGAGGCCGCCCGTCGCCTGGTCAAGCGTGCGGTCGACGCGGTGCGCGAGGAGGCGGTCGCGCGCTCCAGCGCGGCGTAACCCGCCGGCTCCACACCCCCAACCGCCATGCCCTTCATCGGGGCGTGCCGGGCACCCGCCTCCCGGCCCCCCGTGCGCCAGCCGTCCCTATCCCACCCAGGGGCGGCTGGTGCCATTCCGAGTGCGCTGCGCGAACCGCTTTGCCGGTCATGCCGGCCTGGCGGCACGATGGTGCACCATGACCAGTGACCGGGCGTCCACCCTCCCGTCTACACCAGGGCCGACGTGGTGCCCGGATTCATGGCGTGAGCGACCGGCCGCCCAGCAGCCCACCTGGCCCGACGAGTCGGCGCTCGACAACGCCCTGAAGCACCTGGCCACCGTGCCGCCCCTCGTGTTCGCGGGCGAAGCCCGCGCGCTGACCTCCCAGCTCGCCGATGTGGCGGAGGGCAGAGCCTTCCTGCTGCAGGCGGGCGACTGCGCCGAGTCGTTCGACGCGTTCTCGGCCGATGCCATCCGCGACAAGCTCAAGGTCATCCTGCAGATGGCCGTGGTGCTCACCTATTCGACCGGGGTGCCGGTCATAAAGGTGGGGCGCATCGCCGGCCAGTTCGCCAAGCCCCGCTCGGCAGCGTTCGAGGAGGTGGGCGACCGGGAGCTGCCGGCGTTCCGCGGCCACATGGTCAACGACAGCGCGCCCAACGAGGCCGCCCGCACCCCCGACCCCGACCGCTTGGTGCAGGCGTACCACCAGTCGGCGGCGACGCTGAACCTCCTGCGGGCGTTCACGAAGGGCGGGTTCGCGGACCTGTCCCAGGTCCACCAGTGGAACCAGGAGTTCGTGGCCTCGAGCCCCGAGGGCCGGCGCTACGACCGGGTGGCCGACACCATCAACCGGGCGCTCAGGTTCATGGCGGCCTGCGGGATCGACACGGTCAGCCAGCCGAGCCTGCACGAGGTCGACTTCTTCACCAGTCACGAGTCGCTCATCCTCGGCTACGAGGAGGCGTTGACCAGGCGCGACTCGCTCACCGGCGACTGGTACGACTGCTCGGCGCACATGCTCTGGATCGGCGAGCGTTCCCGGCAGATCGACGGCGCCCACGTCGAGTTCCTGCGGGGCGTGGGGAACCCCGTCGGCTGCAAGCTCGGCCCCACCACCAGCGCCGAGGACGCCCTGGCGGTGTGCGAGGCGCTCAACCCCGAGCGGATCCCGGGTCGCCTGACGCTCATCCCCCGGATGGGGGCGAACGCCGTCGCCTACCGGCTGCCCCCGCTGCTGGCGGCGGTGCGTGACGCCGGGCACCCGGTGGTGTGGGCCTGCGATCCCATGCACGGCAACACGTTCACCTCCGCCACCGGCCGCAAGACCCGCGACTTCGACGCCGTCCTGGCCGAGATCGCGGGCTTCTTCGCCGCCCACTGGGCCGAGGGCACCTGGCCCGGCGGGGTGCACATCGAGCTGACCGGCGAGGACGTGACCGAGTGCCTCGGGGGTGGCGACGCCCTGGGCCACTCCGACCTCGACGACCGCTACGAGACCATGTGCGACCCCCGGCTGAACGGCCGCCAGTCGATCGACTTGGCCTTCCGGGTGGCGGAACTGCTCGACCGGCGCTAGCCAGTCCGAACTTGTCGTAGTTGGAGGGCCATGGCACCCGTAACCGCGACAAGTTGGGATTCTCGGCGCCCTGCTGGGGAATGTTGACAGGGCCACTCGGGTTTAGATTGACTGGGTTCCCGGTACCTGACCGAACTACTCATATTCCTCAGGAATTGGGTAGCCGGCCGGACGCCGCCGCCAGCCGAGATCGGAGCACCCATGGGCCACCGAGAGATCGATCCAGCCCAGCTCGCCGACGCCGACAAGTTCGAAGCCATCCTCGGCCAGTACCTCGCCGGTGACATCGAGGAGGATGCGTTCCGCATCTTCCGTCTCAACAACGGCATCTACGGTCAACGCCAGGGCGGCCACAACCAGATGGTGCGGGTGAAGGTCCCCTGGGGCGGGCTGCTGCCCGACCAGCTCGATCTCATGGCCGACATCGCGGACCGGTACTCCCGCGGCTGGGGCCACATCACCACGCGCCAGAACGTGCAGTTCCACTTCGTGGAGCTCGAACGCGTGCCCGAACTGTTGCGGCTCCTGGGCACCGTGGGGCTCACCTCCCGGGAGGCGTGCGGCGACACGGTCCGCAACGTCCAGGGCTGCCACCTTGCGGGCGCATGCCCGTACGAGGTGCTCGACATCACGCCGTGGGCCGAGGCGACGTACCGGCACTTCGTACGCAACCCCCTGTCGCAGCGCCTGCCCCGCAAGTTCAAGATCAACTTCTCGGGGTGCGCCACCGACTGCGGCCAGGCCATGTTCAACGACATCGGCGTGATCGGCACCACCCGCACCGGTGAGGACGGCAGCGTCGAGCGGGGCTTCCGGGTGTTCGTGGCCGGTGGCCTGGGCGCCAACCCCCATCCGGCGCTCGCCCTCGAGGACTTCACGCCCCGCGAGGAGCTGATGCCCACCCTCGAGGCGATCCTGCGGGTGTTCAACAACCACGGCAACCGCGACAACAAGCTCCGCGCCCGGATGAAGTGGCTGGTCGACACGATGGGCTGGGAGGAGCTCCAGGCCCGGGTCGTCAAGGAGCGGCGCCTCCTGCTCGGCTCCTCCTCGTGGCCGGGCGGCGTGCCCGACGAGGTCGTGAAGGCGGGCGATGCCGCTGCCGGCGTGGCGGCCGGCGTGGTGCCCACGCCCATGGGCCATGGCACCCCAGTGCAGATCACGCGGCGCACCAGCGGCTTCGAGAGCTGGGAGGACACCAACGTCGTCCGGGGCGCGGCCAAGGGCACGGTGTCCGCCATCGCGTACGCCCGGCTCGGCGACGTGACCAGCGAGCAGTTCCGGGCACTGGCCGCCATCCAGCGGGAGCTCGGGCTCGAGGTCCGGCTCACCAACCGCCAGAACGTCGCTCTCCGCGGGCTCAGGGAGGATCAGCTGCCGGCGCTGTACGAGCGGCTCGAGGCCATGGGCATGGCCCAGCCCGGCGCCGAGCTGGCGCGCGACGTCGTCGCCTGCCCGGGCGCGGACACCTGCAACCTGGCCGTCACCCAGAGCCGCGGCCTCGGCGCCGCCATCGGCGCCCGGCTCGAGGAGGAGGGACTGGCCGAGGTCGGCGGGCTGCGCGTCAACATCTCCGGCTGCACCAACAGCTGCGGCCAGCACCACACCGCGGACATCGGGTTCTTCGGCGCCGAGCGACGCGCCCACGGGCGCTCGGCTCCCGGCTACCAGATGCTCCTGGGCGGCTATGTGGGCCAGGAGAAGATCCACTTCGGCGACAAGGCGCTGCGGCTGCCAGCCAAGGGCGCCCCGGAGGCCACGGTGCGGGTCGTCCGGCGGTTCGCCAACGAGCGCGTGGCCGGCGAGTCCTTCCGGGAGTGGATGGACCGGGCGGGTGGCGCCAAGGCCATCGCCGCCGAGCTCAAGGAGCTCGACGAGTTCCCGACGCCCGAGGACGGCCCCGAGTTCTACGTCGACTACGACGAGACGGGTCCCTACGAGGCCGAGGTCGGAGTCGGCGAATGCGCCGGCGTGTGAGCGGACCGGGCGGGACGAGCATGTCGCACGCGCTGGGGGTGGGCGGATGAGCTTCCTGGTCGAGCCGCCGGCATTGCCGGTCCCGCAGCTCCACGACGAGGAGCTGGCCGAGCTCAACGCGGAGTTCGAGCGACTGCCGGCGCCCAAGATCATCCAGTGGGCGGTCGACAACTACTCGCCCCACCTCTGCCTGGCGGCGTCGATGCAGGACGCTGTCCTCATCGACCTCGCCACGAGGGTCGATCCCGGCATCGAGGTGGTGTTCATCGACACCGGCTACCACTTCCCGGAGACGCTCGAGACCGTGGAGCTGGTGCGCAGGCGCTACGGCCTGAACCTCCGGATGATGACCGTGACGCCCCACGCCGAGGAGCTGTGGAAGGTCGACCCCGAGAGCTGCTGCTCGGCGGTCAAGGTGGGCCAGCTCGACCGGGCACTGGCCGGCAAGGCGGCGTGGATGAGCGGGCTGCGCCGCGACGAGGCCGCCGGCCGGGCCGGGACCCCGATCGTGGCCCGCGACCTGCGCGGCCTCGTGAAGATCAATCCGCTGGCCACCTGGTCTGACCTCGACGTGCAGGGCTACATCGCCGATCACGACGTGCCCGTCAACCCGCTGTTGCACCAGGGCTACACGTCGATCGGCTGCCAGCCGTGCACGCAGCCGCCCGTCGACCCGAACGACCCCCGCTCGGGCCGCTGGGCCGGCAACGGCAAGACCGAGTGCGGCATCCACATGTAGGTCCGGCCCACGCCCCCGCCATGGGGCCGGGTCGAGCGCGCGTCAATGCTCGTCGGTGGCGGCGTCCGTCACCGCGCCGCCCGGGCGGCCGGCTACCAGGGCGACCGCCACGACCAGCAAGCCGCTGGACAGCAACACCACCTGCGACGATTCGAGGCGGCCCAACAGCGGCCACGACACCCGGTCGAGCACGTCGCTGGCGATGCCGGCACCTATGGCCGCCAGCGCCAGCCCGGCCCGGATGACCACGTGGAACACCGCGAACCCCAGCAGGCGGTCGCGCTCCCCCAGGTGCTCCTGAAGCAGCTCCATCGACGTCGCCAGGACCATCGCGCACAGCCCGCCGAAGCCGAGCGCACCCAGCAACGCGAGGCCGATGGCGGGTGCCTGGCTCATGGTCGCCACCACCCCACCCAGGAGGATCAGCAGGGTGCGGATGAGTGCCAGGTCGCGTCGCTCGATCTGGCGCAGGATCAACAGCCCGCCAGCCGCACCGACCCCGAAACAGGCGACGAGCAGGCCGAACTCGGTGTCGCTGGCGCCCAGCACGTCGTTCACCCAGACGATGCCGATGGAGAACAACGCACCCAGGCCGAACGCGACCACCGCCGCCACCGGCGCCAACCTCCGAACCAGCGGCAGGCGCAGGGCGTCACGAAAGCGCCCCCCGGCGGCATCGGCCTCGCCGGCGGCGATGCCCAGCTCGGGCAGCCGGGTGATGGCCAGGTACGACACCACGAAGGTCAGCGCGTCGACCAGGAAGATCACCCGCGCCGCCTCCACCGTCGACGCGTCCCCCGTGAGGGCCGACACCAGCGCGAACAGGCCGGCGCCGAAGGGGATCATGCCGTACGAGGTTCCCAGTACCAGGCCGTTGGCCATCGCCAGGTCGTCCTCGTCCTCGACCAGGTCGGGGATCGAGGCGTCCCGAGCCGGTAGGAACACCATGCCAGCCAGTTCGACCACGAACGCCCAGATGTAGATCCACCACAGGTGGGTCACCCAGGGGAGGATCGCCACCGCGGGCACCCGTATGGCGTCCATGGCCAGCATCGTCCGGCGCCGGCTCCAGCGCCTGGTCAAGCGCGCCGCCAGCGGACCGGCGAAGACGGTCGGTGCCAGCCGCAGCACCAGCACGCCACCGACGGCGGTGGCCGAGTCGGTGATCTCGAGGACGAGGGCCATGAGCGCCACCGTCCCCATCCAGTCGCCCAGCGACGAGATGGCCTGGCCAACCAGCAGATCGCGGAAGGGGCGGCGACGGGACTCGGTCCGCTCGGCCGGGGCCGTCGCTATGCCGAACGCTGCGATGCGTGGCTGGTCGCTCATGGATCCTCAGACCGTGCCCGCCGGTGCCGTTCGCATCACCCAGGCTACGGCGGACTCGACCGGGCCGAGCGCGGCGGTGCAGAAACCGTGACCCATCCCCGGAACCAGGTCGAGGCGGCGGGGCTCGCGCGCCGCGGTGAACAGGGCCGTGGCGGCGGCCGGGGGTAGGAATCGGTCGGCGAGCCCGTGGACAACCGCGACGGGCCTCCCCACCAGGCAGATGCGCTCGATCGGCGGGTCACCCCGGTCGGGCCGCACCGCGAGCCGGGTCTGGAAGCGCCGTGCCGCCATGACCCGGCCAGGCCCGGTCTGGGTGATCATCACCGAGGCCGCACCTCGCCAGGTGCGCGGGATCTTCCAGCGCGCCGGTGTCGCCACGACCACGGCCCCCCGCGCGCCCGCACCGTCGGTGCTGCCGCCGCCGGCCGCCGCCATGTGGTTGAGGACGGCCACGCCGCCCATCGACGTGCCCACCACGACCACCCGGTCGGCGTGGCCGCGGACCGCAGCCACGGCGGCGTCGACGTCGAGGCGCTCGAGCTCCCCGAGTGTGCACAGGCCCCCGGACTCGCCGTGACCCCGGCTGTCGTACGTCAGGACGGAGTGGCCCGCAGCCACGAGGTGCCGCGCGACGTCCTCGACCGCCGGCTGGTCCTTGCGCGCGGCGAAGCCGTGCACGACGACGACGGCGTCGCCGTTGGCCGACGCGGGCTCCCACCAGCGGGCGGCAAGCCGCACGCCATCGGCGGTGTCGAGCGTCGTCGGCCCCCCGCCCACGTCAGGCCCCCGCCTGCGGGCCGACGGAACCCGAGGCTACGGGTTCCACGGCGTGGAGGCCGAGGGCGTGGGTTCCGGATCTGGAACCGATGACCTCGGGCTCGGGCCGCCGGAACCGGGTCCCTCGGGACATCAGTCCTCCCACCACCAGGCGAGCCCGGCGAGCCCGCGACCGGTGTGGGCCACCATCACGGGGCTGAACGGCCCGACCAGGAACGACACCGGCTCCAGGGCCCGAACGCGCTCCGCCAGGATGGCGGCGGCGTCGGGGTTCAGCGCATGGAGGACGGTCACGTGCAGCCGGGCGCCGCGGCCGGCGCCGGCGGCGCAGCGCTGCACGATGCGGTCGAGCGCGGCCTCGGCGCTGAAGGCCGGCCGGAGCGGCCGCGCTCGGCCGTCCCGGAACTCGAACAGCGGCCGGACGCCAAGGCGGTCGCCGATCCAGCGGGCCGCGTCGGGCACCCGGCCCGAGCGCGCCAGGCGCTCCAGGTCGGCCACGCTCGCCACGAGGCGGACCTGCCCCGCCACCCGCTCGGCGGTGGCCACGACCTCGTCCTGGTCGGCGCCCTCGGCGGCGGCCCGGGCTGCGGCCAGGACCACCAGCCCCTGGGCGCCGGCGGCGGTGCCGGTGTCGAGCACCGCCACATCGGGTCCGGGGGACGACTCCGTGGCCCGGGGGTCGTTGTCGGTCACCAGCTTGGCCGCCAGCTTGGCGGAGTCGTGCGTGGAGGACATGCCGGCCGCGACCGTGAGGGTGACGACCGGCCCGGTCCGGTGGGCGCCGGCGATGACCGTGGCGAACTCGCCCGGCGACGGCGCCGCCGTGCTGATCGGCTCGTCGAACCGGCGGACCAGCTCCTCGAGGCTGATCTCGCCGTCGCGGTAGCGGTCGGCGCCCACCTGGAGCACGAGGGGGACGACACGGATGTCGTAGCGGGCGACGAGATCCGGGGGGAGCGCCGCCGCGCTGTCGGTGACGACGGTGACGGTCATGAGCACAGCCCCCGGGGGAGAACGGTCATGGCGCAGCTCCTGACCGGTCGACCGTGGGAGCGCCAGCGACCCGGGCGACGATGGGGTCCGGGGGCGCAGCCCCCGGAAGGAGAACGGTCATGGTGTGGCGTACCCGGCGCCGGGGTCGCAGTCGTACAGGAGCCGGTGAAGGTACACGTCGACGCTCGGCCGCGCCGGGGGCCGATTGCCAGCCATGCGCTTGGCCAGCATCACACCGGCCACCCCCGCGCCGGCGAGCAGGCCGGCCCGCCCCCGCGTCCGCGCCAGCACGGGCACGAGGGCGACGTCGGCGACGAAGCTCCCGAGGCCGGTCTGGCGACAGAGGCGGCCGGCCGCCAGCCCGGACGCCAGGACCACAGTGCCGGGCCAGCCCTGGACCAGCAGGGAGCCCATGGCGACCGAGATGCCGCGCCCCCCGGCACCTCCCAGCCATGGGGACCAGTTGTGCCCGGCCACGGACGCGACGGTGGCGGTGGCGGCCAGCATCCGCCGGTCCCGCCCGGCCAGCACCGGACCGACGGCGCCCTTGGCGATGTCGCAGATCCCGGCGACGGCGAGCGGCCCGAACCCGGCCACGCCGTGCAGCGCGGTGCCCGACACCGTGCCGCCCCCGACGTCCCGGAGGTCGACCCCGGCTCTGATCCGTGCCGCGATGTTGGAGAACGGGATGGATCCCGCCAACCATCCCAGGGCAATGACAGCCACGGGACTCGGTGACCGGGTCATCCCGCCGAAGCTACCCGCCGGGGCCACGAGATCGGTGCTGTTTGGGCATCGTCGCCATCGATTGACAGCCGTCCCGGCGGTCGCGTTGACTGTCGGTCGTGGGTGAAACGACCGGGATCAGTGGCGACCGATCCGGTGCCAGCGCTCCCTCGCCCCAGCATCGGCGGAGGGGACCTTCCGACCCGCATGCTCGTCCTCGGGCTGGCCCGCCAGGACGGGTCGATCCTCGCCACCGACGCGTTCCCGGTTGCCGACGCTTGCGGCCGCTCCCCCGAGCAGGTCCGCTCCTGCCTGCGGCGCCTCGTGGCCGAGGGCCTGTTCACCCGCGACGGCCAGGGCCAGCGCGCCGTCTATCGCCCCACCGAGGACGGCCTGGCGGCGCTCGGTGCCAGCACCGCCCGCGCCCGACTCGCCCACACCCAGGACATCGCCGGGGCCGGCCCGAGACACCACACCCGCTCCCCGGGACGATCAGGCCGCGGGAGTGGGGAACATGTCTGGGACCGCCGCTGGCACCTGGCGGCCTTCGCCATCCCCGAGGCCCGGCGCGCGGCCCGCGATGCCCTGCGCGAGCATCTCGGCCGCCTCGGCGGCGCCGCCGTCCACAACGGCCTCTATGCCAGCCCTCACCGGTGGGAGAAGGACGTCGCCGACGAGGCCGAACGGCTCGGCGTGTCGGAGCACGTCACCCTGGCCGCCACCGACGACCTTGCCGTGGGTGGGGTGTCCGAGCCGACGGCCCTCGCCGCGCGGCTGTGGCCGATCGAGCGGCTGGCCGCCCGCTACCAGTCCTTCGTCGACCGCTGGGGGCACGTGCCCGCCGACCTGGCGAGCATGCGGCGGCGCCACCAGACGCTGCCGGACTCGGCGTTCCTGCCCGGTGCGCTGGCCATGGGCGTCGCCTACCAGGCCTGCTTCGACGACGACCCCCTGCTCCCGCCGGAACTGCTCCCCCACCCCTGGCCGGGCGGGGCGGCCCGCGACCTGCTGGTGCGGAGCCGCCGGCTGGCCCTGGAGATCCGTGCGGAGCACAACCGACCCGCCCTGTTCCGTTCCTTCGACGACCTGATCGACGCACTGGCGTAGGCCACCTGCCAGGAGGACCCCATGAAGTTCGGCATCTTCTACGAGCACCAGCTGCCCCGCCCCTGGGACGACGACAGCGAGCACCGGCTGCTCAAGGACGCGCTGGAGCAGGTCGAGCTCGCCGACCGGCTGGGCATCGACTACGTGTGGGAGGTCGAGCACCACTTCCTCGAGGAGTACTCGCACTCGTCCGCTCCGGAGGTGTTCCTCGCGGCCGCCAGCCAGCGGACGTCGCGTATCCGGCTGGGCCACGGCATCGTCCAGCTGCCGTTCAACTTCAACCACACGGCCCGGGTGGCCGAGCGCATCGCCACGCTCGACCTGGTGTCGGACGGCCGCGTCGACTTCGGGACGGGTGAGGCGTCGTCCGAGGCCGAGCTCGGCGGCTTCCTCATCGACCGAGAGCAGAAGCGGGCGCAGTGGGACGAGGCCCTCGACGCCGTCACCCGCATGTTCGTGGAGATGCCGTTCGCCGGCTACGACGGCCAGTTCTTCAAGATGCCGGTGCGGGGGGTCGTGCCGAGGCCGCTGCAGCGCCCGCACCCACCCCTGTGGGTCGCATGCAGCCGGCGGGAGACGATCCACCTGGCGGCCACGAAGGGCATCGGCGCCCTGAGCTTCAGCTTCATCGAGCCGGCCGAGGCCAAGGCCTGGGTCGACAACTACTACGCAACCCTGGCGTCGGACGAGTGCGTGCCCGGCGGCTTCGCCGTCAACCCGAACGTGGCGGTGGTGCTGCCGATGATGTGCCACTCCGACGAGGAGACGGCGATCGAGCGCGGCCTGGACGGCGCCCACTTCTTCGGCTTCAGCCTGGGGCACTACTACGTGTTCGGCACGCACAGGCCGGGTCGAACCGTCGTGTGGGACGAGTTCGAGGAGAAACGCGACCTGTTCGGCTTCCGGCGGCAGACCGCGGCGCAGACCGGCCAGACGCTGGGTGCCCAGCTGTTCGAGCAGGGCCTGGGCGCGCTGCGGGGGGCCGTCGGGACGCCCGACCAGGTGCGGGAGCTCCTGCGTGGCTACGAGGATGCCGGCGTCGACCAGGTGATCTTCGTGTCGCAGGCCGGGCGCAACCGCCACGAGCACATCTGCGAGTCGCTCGAGCTCTTCGCGACGGAGGTGATGCCGGACTTCGCCGAGCACGAGGCCGAGCGGGAGAAGGCGAAGCTCGAGCGCCTGGCGCCCGCCATGGAGGCCGCCCTGGCCCGCCGGAGCCCTCGGCGCGAGGCCCCCGACGCCGCCTTCCAGGCCGGTATGACCTACTGAGACGTGGGCCGTACTGGGGCGGCCTACTGAGGCGGGCCCCGCAGCCCGCCGCCGGAGCAGGCCGCGACCGTTCGATGGTGCCGGTTGTCGACCACCACCTCGGCGGCGGACAGCGCCAGGAAGCCGATGGCGAGGCCGCCGACGACGTCGGACGTCCAATGGACGCCCAGCCACACACGGCTCCATGCGACGAGGGCGATGGCCGACCACGCGACGCCGGTCAGCGCCCACCAGAGCCATCGGCGGTGGATGTACAGCGCCGCGACCACGGGGACGAAGCCCCACGTTGCGGCCGCAGCGAGCACGTGGCCGCTGGGAAACGAGAATCCGGTGCCCGCCACCAGCCGCGCGCCGGTGGGTCGGGGGCGGCCGACCAGGTCCTTGAGCAGCCACTCGACGGCCGGCCGCGCGGCGATCGTGACCAGCATGACCAGCGCCAGCGCGCGGCAGCGCCGGGCGGCGACGACGACGCCGATCGCGCCGGCGCCGAGGACGACCGGGGTCGAACCGAGCCGGGAGACCCACAGCGCCAGCCGGTCGACCAGGGGACTCCGCAACGCGACGCTGGCGTCGGTGATCGGTCGGTCCCACACCAACAGCGCACCATGGCGCACGCTGGCCAGCGCCCCCAGCACGCTGGCTAGCACCAGCGCCGCCGGCACGAGCCACGGCCACCGCTGACGGATACGGCGAAGGGTCGTCGGTGGCGCCCGGTGCAGGTCGGGCCGAGCGTCGGTTGCGGAGACCGCCAGGGCCGCCGTGCCAGCTGGACGCGGCGGGGCGGACGATGGTCGAGGTGGCGGAACCTGCCTGCACGGCGTCCTTCGTGACGAGGGGAGCGGACCAGAGCGTCTCACCGGCTCGCTGAACGCCGGCTGAACGGCCAGACCCGGCGACCGGCTAGCGTGGGCGCTGTGAGAGCGCTCTCACAGCATCGACGCCGAGAGGCAACCCGTCGGCCGGCCCCGCCGTGGACCCCGTCGGTTCCCCGATGGCTTCCTGTGGGGCGCGGGCACCTCCGCCTACCAGATCGAGGGCGGCATCGACCTCGACGGGCGCGGGCCGTCCATCTGGGACACGTTCGCCGCCGCCGGCAAGGCCGGCGGCGACACCGGCGATCCCGGGGCCGACCACCGCCGCAGGATGGTCGACGACGTCGCCCTGATCGCCCGCCTGGGGCTGCCGGCCTACCGGTTCTCCATCGCCTGGCCCCGGGTCCAGCCCGAGGGCGCTGGCGCCGTCAGCCGGCCGGGGCTCGACTTCTACCGGGCGCTGGTAGACGAGCTCCTGACTAGCGGCATCGAGCCGATCGTCACCCTGTATCACTGGGACCTCCCCCAGGCCCTCGAGGATGCCGGCGGCTGGCCGGTCCGCGACACCGCCGGTCGGTTCGCCGACTACGCCGCCGTTGTGGCCGAGGCCCTCGGCGACCGGGTACGGCGGTGGACCACCATCAACGAGCCCTGGTGCGCCGCCATGCTGGGTTACGGCGCCGGCATCCACGCCCCCGGACGCACCGAGCCGGGCGCGGCCGTGGCCGCCGCCCACCACCTGTTGCTGGGGCACGGGCTGGCCATGGACGCGCTACGTGCCCGCGTGTCCGGACGCGGGCACGACGCCGACCAGCGCCCCGAGATCGGGATCACGCTCAACCCCTACCCGGTGGTTGCGGCCACCTCGACGCCGGAGACCGACGCCGACCGCGATGCCGTGCGCCGCATCGACGGCATCGCCAACCGCCTGTGGTACGACGCGGTGCTGCGGGGGGCCTACCCCGACGACGTGCTCGAGGACCTGGCGCTGGTGAGCAATCTCGGCCACATCCGGGACGGTGACCTCGCCCAGATCGCGCGCCCCATCGACGCGCTGGGGCTGAATTACTACCGCCGCTATTACGTGCGCCACGAGCCCGCGGCCTCGGCACCGCCGTCGCCGTGGCCGGGGTCCCCGGACGTCGGCTTCGCCGCTCCTGCGCACACGCCGACGTCCAATGGCTGGGCGGTCGAACCCGACGGCCTGTTCGACGCGTTGGTGGCGGTGGCCAGCGACTACGAGCCGCCGCCGCTGTACGTCCACGAGAGCGGGGGCGCGTTCGCCGACGTGCCGGGCGGCGACGGCCGCGTGCACGACCCCGACCGCCGGGCCTACCTCGACGCCCACATGCGGGCGTGCCACGACGCCATTGCCGCCGGTGTCGACCTGCGCGGGTTTTTCGTGTGGTCGCTGCTCGACAACTTCGAGTGGGCCGAGGGCTACGGCCAACGCTTCGGCATCGTGCACGTCGAATTCGCCACCCAGCACCGGACCCCGAAGGCCAGCGCGCTGTGGTTCCGGGATGTCATCGCCGCGAACGGCCTGCCCGAGGCGTGACCCGATGACCTGGCCGTCCGCCACACGGTGCACGTTGGAGGACGTGGCGGCCCGCTCGGGCGTCTCGCGGGCGACCGTGTCGCGGGTCGTCAACGGCAGCACCCGTGTGTCGGACGGCGCCCGCGCCGCTGTCGAGCACGCGATCGAGCAGCTCGGCTACGCGCCCAACCGTGCGGCTCGGAGTCTGGCGGCGCATCGCAGCGACACCGTCGCTCTCGCCGTCTCGGAGCCGAGCACCCGCCTGTTCGGCGATCCGTTCTTCGCCGGCACGATCCGGGGGATCGCCACCGCGCTGATCCGGCTCCCGGTACCAGCTGGTGCTGCTGATGATCCAGGACGAGTCGGACCGGGAGGGCGTCGAGCGCCTCCTGCTGCGGGGCAACACGGACGGTGTGCTGCTGCTGTCGACCCGTCGTGACGACCCGCTGCCCGGCCGGCTCGTCGCCGCCCGCGTCCCGTGCGTCATCGCCGGCCACCCCGGGGACCGACCGGACGCGTCGGCCATCGGCTTCGTCGACGCCGACAACGTGGGCGGGGCTCGCCGTGCCTGTGCCCACCTGATCGGGCGTGGCTGCCGAAGGATCGCCACCGTCGCCGGTCCGCTCGACATGGCACCCGGCGCCGACCGGCTCGCCGGCTGGCGCCACGCCCTGAGCGAGGCCCGGCGCCCGGCGTCGCCGTCGCTGGTGGCCGACGGTGACTTCGACCGCGCCGGCGCGGCCGCGGGCGTTCGGCAGCTGCTCGAGCGGCACCCAGAGGTCGACGGCATCTTCGCCGCCTCCGACCTCATGGCCTTGGGCACGCTCGACGCGCTGCGAGCCGCGGGACGACGCGTTCCCGACGACGTGGCGCTGGTCGGGTTCGACGACAGCGAGCTCGCCGCTGACTCCGACCCACCGCTCACGACCGTCCGCCAGCCCATCGAGGGGCTCGGGGCCGAGATGGGGCGGCTGCTGCTCGATCAACTCGGCGGCGCGCCGCCCCGGGGCGTCACGCTCGAGACCGAGCTGGTGGTGCGCCGCTCGGCGTGAGTGAGGGTCGATTCCGCGGCCACCGGGCCGCAGGCTCGGTGTCGCCCTCGGTGCTCGACGACCCCGGCGTCCGCCGCCTTGCGCACTTGCTTTGGGGTTGACGGTCGGCCGCGTGATCGCCGACATGTTCTGGCGTCAGCGCTCCGCCGCCTGCTCCGCCCGGCGCTCGGAGAGGTGATCGGCGATGCCGATGGCCGTGAGCGGGAAGATGGGCGCCGGCAGCAGCACCAGCCCGCCGGCAATGCGCGCCAGCACGAACGTGTACGCGGCCGCCACCACCACCGCCCACGCCCGGGCCCGCCAGTTCTGGGGCCCGTCCATGCGGAGTGCCTGGATGCCCCCGGCACCCACCCCGGCGACGATGCCGGTGACCGCATCGCCGGCCAGCGCCGACACCGGGATCCCCACGAGGAGCGACCAGCCCATGGCCCGGACCACGGCGCCGGGAGCGCGCGGATGCTCGGACAGGAAGGCCAGCGCGACGAAGACAAAGGGGACCACGGTCAGCCCCACCGCGAGACCGAGCGCGGCGTGGGGCTCCTCGCTCCCGGAGGAGTCGTCGGTGGCCGCGGCCACGAGCCCGGCCAGCAACGCCCAGAACGCCACCACCAGCACCAGCGTGGCAATCATGATCGCCCGCCACTTCCTGGCCGGCGAGAGCGGCTGCATGCCGACCGGCTCGCCCCTCCTGCGGGACGCGGGGGCAGCTGCCATTCAGTCGGTCACCCCTTGACCGCCCCGGCGGTGAGCCCGCGGATGAAGTAACGCTGCAGTGCGAAGAACACGACCAACGGCAGCGCCATCGAGATGAATGCCGCGGACGTCAGCAGGTGCCAGTCCTCGCCGCGGGAGCCGTTGAGGGTTTGCAAAGCGATCGTGAGCACGCGCGTGTCCTCAGTGCCGCCGAGGAAGATGCGGGCGACGAGCAGGTCGTTCCACACCCAGAGGAACTGGAAGATCGCGAAGGCGGCCAGCGCTGGCACCGACAAGGGTACGACGAGACGCCAGAAGATCGTGAAGTGGTCGGCGCCGTCCATCTTGGCCGACTCGATGATCGATGACGGCAGCGAGCCGATGAAGTTGCGCAGCAGGTAAACAGCCAGCGGCAGGCCGAATGCCGTGTGCGCCAACCAGATCCCCAGGAAGGTGCCGTTGAGGTCGAGGTCGGGGAAGACCGGCACCCCGCCGATCTGGGCGCCCCCGGTGTACAGGCGCAGGATCGGGATAAGTGCCATCTGCAGTGGCACGACCAGGAGGCCGATGACCGCCACGAACATGACGTAGCGCCCTCGGAACTCCATCCACGAGAAGGCATAGGCGGCGAACGCCGCGATCGTGATGGGAATGACCACCGACGGGATGGTCACCGCGAGGCTGTTGAGGAAGGCGTTCTCGAAGCCCGCAGTGTCGAGGGCTTGGCTGTAGTTGTCCAAGGTCCACTGCGCGGGATCGAAGAGGTGCGCGAAGGCCGTCCACCAGCCGCTCGATTCGACTGCGGCTTCGGGGCGGAACGAGGTGACGAGGACCCCGACGGTGGGGACCAGCCACAGCAGGACGATCAAGAGGACGATGATCGAGACCGACCGGCCGCCTTTCCGGACGTCGGCGCCCGCGGTCGGCGGGGGCGCCTCGCCCTCGACCTCAGTTGGCAGGGGTGCGGTCAGCGTCAACGCAGTGCCTCCTGCTCGCGGAACCGCCGCACGTTCAAGACCATCACGGGAATGACCGCGATGAACAGGACCACGGCGATGGCGGCTCCCCGTCCGTCGTGGTTGCTGATGAAGAACCACTGGATCATGCGCTCGGCGACGACCTCGGTCTGGTTGGTCTCGGCGCCGCCGATCACGAACACGATGTCGAACACCTTCATGGCGTTGATGACCATGTACGTGGCCACGACGGCGATGGTGGGGGCGATGCTCGGCACGATGATTCGCCGGAACACCTGCAGCTCCGAGGCGCCGTCGATGCGCGCCGCCTCGATGATCTCGTCGGGGATCGACTTGATGGCCGCCGACAACACCACCATGGCGAAGCCCACCTGTATCCAGATCATGATCACCATGAGCAGCAGGTTGTTCCACGGCTTCACCTGCAGCCACGCCGTGGGACTCATGCCCAAACCCTGCTTGATCCCGTTGAGCAGGCCGATGTTGGTGCCGAACCCCTCGGGCCGGAAGCCATAGACGAGCCGCCAGGTGACGGCGGCGCCGACGAACGAGATCGCCATCGGCAGGAAGATCAGCGACTTGGCCACCGCCTCGCCGCGGCGCAAGCGGTCGGCCAGGGTGGCGAAGGCCAGGCCGATCGTGGTGGCCACGAGTGGCACGAACACGATCCAACCCAGGGTGTTGCGCAGGGCCCGGCGCATGCCGTCGTCGGTGAACACGAACTCGTAGTTGTCGAGGCCCACGAAACCCGAGCCCGGCTGGCGACCGCCGAAGCTGATGATGATCGTGTTGATCACCGGGTAGACGAGGAACACGGCGAGGATCACCAGGGCCGGTCCGACGAAGACGTAGGGACGGACCCCGCCGCGGTAGCGCTCGGGCAGCCAGTCGACTGCCCGGTTCATGGCCCAGTACAGGAAGAAGACCCCGCCCACCCCCACGACGATCGCCACGCCCACGAGCACGAAGCGATTCGCGTCCGTGTCGCGCAGGAAGTCGAACGCGAGCCACAGCAATGCGAAGGCGGCGATGGGAACGACCAGCGCTCCGACGACACGCAGGACGGTCATCCCAATCGCCTGGCGCGCCCTGGGCCTCTTCTCGACCTCGGGGCCGGGCTCGGGGCCGGGCTCGGGTGCGACCGGCGGCTCCTCCACCGTGGTGGTCACGGCGCCCTCCTCCTCCTCGTCCGGCCAACTGCGGCCAGGGTAGATCAGGAGGGGACGGCCCGCTGGGGCCGTCCCCTCCCGGCAATCAACGTGCTAGCGGCACTGGGCGGACTAACTGGGCCAGCTGGCCTCGATGTCGTCGAGGACCTGCGTGGCCGCGTCGGGACCGCGGGACATGTAGTCCATCATGCCGGTCCAGAAGCTTCCGGCGCCGACCTCGGTCGGCATCTGGTCGGAGGCGTCGAACCGCGCCGTCCCGTCCTCGATCGCCGCCGTCGTGACCTCGGACGAGTCGGCGAGGATCTGGTTGGCGTAGCAGTCCGGCCCGACGTTGACGTTGGCCGAGAGCCGGGACGAGCCCGTCTCGCCGCCCTGGGCGCACTGCACCTCTTCGCTCGCGAAGCGCTCGAGGAAGTCGGAGATCTCCGGGGCGTTGCGGTACGCCACCGCGAACTCACCGGCGATCAGGGTTCCTTCCTGGTCGATGGGCGGGAAGGGGAACCAGTCGTAGTCGACACCCGCTTCCGCCTCGGGCGGGAAGAAGGCGTTGATGAAGCTGGCCTGGCGGTGCAACCAGCAGCCGGGCGGGTCCTGGAACATCGGGCCCGGTGCATCGCCGAAGGCAATCGCCGGCGTCTGGTCGGCGCCGCCGAGCACGTACCCATCGCCGAACATGACCCCACCGAAGACCTCGGCCGCGTTCTGGACCGATTCGTCGTTGAACGGGATCTCGTGGGTCACCCACTGGTCGTAGACGTCGGGCCCCGCGGTGCGGAGCATGATGTCCTCCATCCAGTCGGTGGCCGGCCACCCGGTCGCGGCCTCGCTCTCGAAGCCGACGCACCACGGCGCGACGCCCTGCTCGTCACGGATCTGGTCGCTGAGGGCGAGGAGGTCATCGAACGTCTCGGGCACCTGATAACCCGCGGCGTCGAAGTCGTCCTTCGGGTACCAGATCATGCTCTTGAGGTTGACGTTGGTGGGCAGGCCGTAGTGCTGGCCGTCGACCTCTCCTAGGCCCATGAGGTACTCGCCGAACGTGTCCTCGAGCTCAGCGATGTCGAGGCCCAGGTCCTCGAGCGAGACGGCGCCCAGCCCGGGGGCGTCGGCCACCGCGCCGGGCTGGGGCAGCAGCGCGACGTCGAGGTCACCGCCCTCGCCGCGGATCTGGACGTCCTCCTCGAGGGAGCCGGTGGCCTCCAGGGTCGCCTCGTAGTCGGCGTCCGCGTTGATCAGCTCGTCCACGATGCCCTGGACGACCTCGGCCTCCTCGGGCTCCATGGCGGTCAACACGTTTATCTCGCCCGTGTTCTCGCCCTGCTCGGCTCCGCCGCCTCCCTCTGTGGTCCCCGCGCCTCCCCCGTCATCGTCGTCGTCGCCGCAGGCGGCGAGGAAGAGGATGGCGACGGCTGGCACCGCCAATAACCGGCGCATTCGCATTGTGATTCTCCTTTTGCTGTCGTGACTTGTGGGCTATTCGTCCTTGCCGTAGATCCCCAGCCCGGTGTCGGGATCGAAGAAGTGCAGGCGATGGGTGTCGACCACGAGCTCGATCGGCTCCCCCTGGGTGGCGCGGGTGCGGGGGTTCAAGCGGGCCATGAAGTTCGACCGGCTCGCTTCGACCGTCTCCTGGACCCTTTCGACGGCCTCCTGGCCGACGTCCGCCGCCAGTTCGATCGCCTCCTCGGTCACGGGTGGCGGTGCGTCGATCGGGAAGTGCGCGACGACGTCCGAGCCCAGCGCCTCGCGCAGCTCCACGGTCGAGGAGATGCGGCGCTCGGCCGGTGCGTCCGAGACCAACGACGCATCCTCCATGTCCTCGGGCCGGATGCCGACGACGACTTTGCGCCCCTCGTACTGGCGCAGATCGGGCCGCTCGGCCATGACCTCGTCCGGCACCGGCAGCTGGAACTCGGCGAGCTTTACCGCCAGCGCCCCATCGGCCGGGACGAGGCTGGCCTCGACCATGTTCATGGCCGGCGAACCGATGAACCCCGCCACGAACAGATTGGTGGGGTGCTCGTAGAGCGACTGCGGGGTATCCACTTGCTGCAACACACCCTTGCGCATGACCGCCACCCGGTCGCCCATGGTCATGGCCTCGACCTGGTCGTGGGTCACGTAGATGGTGGTGACGCCCAGCTCGTCCTGAAGCCGGGCAATCTCGGCTCGCGTCTGCACGCGCAGCTTGGCGTCGAGGTTCGACAGCGGCTCGTCCATGAGGAAGGCCTGGGGATGTCGGACGATCGCCCGACCCATCGCCACCCGCTGGCGCTGGCCGCCCGATAGGGCCGCCGGTTTGCGCTTGAGCAGCTCGCCGAGACCCAGGATGCGAGCGGCGTCTTGGACCCTGTCTTCGATCTCCTCGCGTGGCATCTTGTGGAGCTTCAGGCCGAAGGCCATGTTGTCGTACACGCTCATGTGCGGGTAGAGCGCGTAGTTCTGGAACACCATGGCGATGTCGCGTTCCTTGGGCGGGACGTCGTTGACGACCCGGTCGCCGATCGTGACCGTCCCCTTCGAGATCGTCTCGAGGCCGGCGACCATGCGCAGCACGGTGGTCTTGCCGCACCCCGACGGGCCCACGAGAACGATGAACTCCCCGTCGGCGATGTCGAGGTCGAACGACCGCACGGCCTCGGTCCCGTCGGGGAACACCTTCCACACGTCTTCGAGAACGATCTGTGCCATGTCCCTACCGTTCACCCTCTGGCGGGTTTCCTCAACCCCTTCACCGCGCGGACGTTACTTTTTCGTATCGCCGATGACTGGTGATCCCGTGTGCCGGACGGCGGGCCGGTGGTGGATCGCTCCACAAGCTCGAGCCCCAGACGGTGCTCATGCGCCTCGGGTAGACGCCCCTCCTCCAGGGCGGCGAGCAGGATGCGGGCCGCCACCTTGCCACTCTCGAACAGGGGCTGGCGGACGGTGGTCAGCCCCGCGTAGCCGGACACCTCGACGTCGTCGAAGCCCACCACCGATACGTCCCCGGGCACGGCGAGGCCCGCCGCCCGGGCCGCCTCGAGCACGCCGAGCGCCTGGACGTCGGACGAGGCGAACACCGCCGTCGGCCGGTCGCGCCGCGCCAACAGCCGCTCGGTGAGCCGACGGGCGACGGCACGGACGTGGGGACCGTGGCACACGTAGCCGGCCGGGAAGTCCACGCCGGCGTCGGCCATCGTCTGGCGGTACCCGGCCTCTCGGCTGCTGCCGGCGGTGAAGCCCAGCGGGTTGTCGGGATCGTCGCCGATGAACGCGATCCGCTCGTGCCCGAGCGCGAGGAGGTGGCGGGTCGCCAGGCGACCGCCCTCGACGTCGTCGGTCACGACCGCAGGCACTCCCCGCCCGGACGTGTCGAGCAACACGACCGGCACGCCCGCGTCGGCGAGGCGGGCCAGGCTGTGCGGCGGCGGCGGGAGCGACATGATCAGCAGGCCGTCGGCGCGGTCCCGGCGGGTCAGCGTGGCGAAGTGCTCGTCGCGGTGAACCGGCGACTCGACGTTGAACAGGACCAGGTCGTAGCGGCTGCCGTCGAGCGCGGCGGCGACGCCGCGCAGGCGCTCCACGGCGGAGGCGTGGGTGAAGAAGGGGACGACGACGCCGAGGGTCTGGCAGCGGCCGCGGGAGAGCCCCCGGGCCAGCGGGTTGGGCCGGTAGTCGAGAAGCTCGATGGCGGCCAGGACGCGCGCCCTCGTGCTGTCGCGGACGCGTGGGCTGTCGTTGAGCACCCGCGACACGGTGCCCGCCCCGACCCCGGCGTGAGCTGCGACGTCGGCGATGGTGACCACCACCCCCCTCTCGGTCGACCATCCAAAGACAAGGTGGAACCGCTTCCACCTTGGGTTGGCAGGAAAATAAGCCAGGTGGGGCGGCGTGTCAATGGAACCGGTTCCACACATCCGTGACAGTTCCATGATGCGGCGAAGCCGGGCGCGGACGCAGGCGGGGACTTGCGCGCAGTGACCGGCGGGGGTGTGGGGGCAGAGGCTCCGCCGGAGCCCCCACCGTCGCTCGGTCCGGCTCCGCCGGCCGAGCGGCCGGCAATCGACGCCGCCGAAGGGCGGCGGCCAAACAATCGATCCCGAAGCTCGGCTTCGGGATCGACACCTAAACGAGGTTGTCGACGAAACGCTCCAGCTGGCGGAGGTTGCGGCACTCGAAGACGCCATCGCAGAACGTCGTGTACTCGCCCATGATCGAGTCGCCCGTGTCCCAATAGCTGCGGGGCTCGGGGTTCAACCAGTAGACGTGCCGGGCGCGGTGCTGCATCTCCTTGACCACCCACGACTGCGACGCGTGGTAGTTGTTGCGGGCGTCGCCGAGCAGCAGCAGCGTGGTCTTGGGCCCCACCTCCTTGCCCCAGCGCTGCCAGAAGGCCTCGAATGCGTGGCCGTAGTCGCTGTGGCCGTCCACCCACACGACGTCGGCCTCGGTGTTCACGCGGTGCACGGCGTCGGCGATGTCCTCCACCCCCTCGAACATGCGGGTGACCTCGTCGATGCCGTCGATGAACACGAACGAGCGGACCTTCGAGAACTGGTGGCTGATGGCGTAGACGAGGTGCAGCGTGAAGCGGGCGAAGGCCGCAACCGATCCCGATATGTCCGCGACCACGAAGATCTCGGGCTTCGACGGACGGGGGTAGCGGAACTGCGGGTCCACCGGCACGCCACCGCTCGACAGCGAGTGGCGCATCGTGGACCGGAAGTCGAGCGGGCCCTTGCGTCCGTGGCGGCGCTTGCGGGCCAGCCGCACCGCCAGCTTGCGGGTCAGCGGGTAGATCGCCTTGCGCAGCGAGGCCATCTCCTCGCGGCTGGCGTGCATGAAGTCCACGTCCTCGGGCAGCGGCTTGCGCAACGTCCGGGCCATCGCCTCGACGCCCCGGTCGGCCACCAGCCGCCTCCGGATCTCGGCCTCGATCTCCTTGCGCAGCTGGTCGATGCGCGCCTCGTACTCGTCACGCTCGAGCCGTTCCTCCAGCGGCGTGAGGGCCTGGGAGGCGTCCTCCCGGGCCTGCTGCATCAGGCGATCGAGCACGCCGTCGAGGTCCAGGTTCCGCAGGGTGCGGTAGAGGTAGTAGGTGCCGCCCACCGGGCGCCCGGGCTCCATGCCGGCGTAGCGCCGCACGGCCTGGCGGGCGAGCGCCTTGAGCATGGCCTCGTTGCCCTGGGCCAGCGCCTTGTACAGCATCTCGGCCAGCTCCTCGGGCGTCAGCTGCTCGCCCATGCCGCCGGCACCGCGCTCCCCCTGTTGCTGCTCGGCCAGCTCGCCCAGAAGCTCGTCGAGGTCCGGCAGGTCGGCCATCTGCTCGTCGGTGAGCGCGAACTCGCGTCCCCGCAGCGAGAAATAGACCTCGAAGACCGTCTCGAACACTCGCCAGTGGGCGGCGTTCTTCACCAGCGTGGCGGCCAGGGCGTACTTGAACGCGTCCCGGTCCTCGAGCGGTATGTGCTGCACGGCCGCCATGGCGTCCAGGTTCTCGGTCAGGCTGACGGGCAGGCCGGCGGCGCGCAGCTCGGAGATGAACCCCGCGAGGAGCTCGGTCAGCGCCGCCCCGGCGCCGACCTCGGCCATCCGGTGGCGTGCCCCGTCGAGGGTGAGCCCCGCCGAATTAGGCATTCCGTTGCCAGGGCTTGGCCGCACCGGCACCCGCCCCGGCAGCCTCGCCACCACCCAGCGCCGTGTCCTGCTCGAATTCCTTGGCCGCCTTGGTGATGTCGCTCTGGTACTTGAGCAGGATGTTGGCCGTGCCGGTGGCGGTGGCCGCGTCGACCTGGTCCACGCCGAGCAACAGCAGGGTCCGCGCCCAGTCGATCGACTCGGACACCGACGGTGGCTTCTTGAGCTCGAGCTGGCGGATGGAACGGACGATCCGAGCCACCTGGTCGGCCAGGCTCTCGGTGATGCCCGGCACCTTCGCCAGGACGATCTCACGCTCGCGTTCGAGGTCCGGATAGTCGACGTGCAAGAACAGGCAACGCCGCTTGAGCGCCTCGGACAGCTCACGGGTGTTGTTGGAGGTCAGGAAGACGAGCGGCACCTGTGTCGCACGGACCGTTCCCAGCTCGGGGATCGACACCTGGTAGTCGGACAGGATCTCGAGCAGCAGCGCCTCGGTCTCGACCTCGACCCGGTCGACCTCGTCGATCAGCAGGACGACGGGCTGGTCGGCTCGGATCGCCTCCAGCAGCGGGCGGGTGAGCAGGAACTCCTCGGAGAAGATGTCGTCTTCGAGCTCCTCCCACGTGGTGCCCTCGTTGCGCTCGGCCTGGATGCGCAGGAGCTGCTTCTTGTAGTTCCACTCGTAGAGGGCCTTGGATTCGTCGAGCCCCTCGTAGCACTGGAGCCGGATGAGGCGGGAGCCGGTGATCTCGGCCACCGACTTGGCCAGCTGCGTCTTGCCGGTGCCGGCGGGTCCCTCGACGAGCACCGGCTTGCCGAGTCGATCGGCGAGGTACACGACTCCGGCGATGCCCTCGTCGGCCAGGTAGTCCACCTTCCCTAGGGACTCGCGGACGGCGGCGACGGACTCGAACCGGTAGGCCTCGGTCATCCTCCAAGGCTACCGGCCGCCTTGACCAGAGGGTCAATCACGTTCCGCCGGGGCGCGACCGTGCGAGACCAACCTTTCGCCAACCCCCATTGGGCGAAACTGACACTGCGGTGCCACCAGGCGGCGCCGCGTCTCCCCCGGTACCCCAGCCGCGGGGTCGGGGGCGGTTTGTCCGCCCGCCCGCTGTCCCCCGACCCCGCTGCGGGGCAGCCCGATCGCTTTCTCGGCGTGCCCGGCGCGTAGACTCACGCCGAACGAACGGGCAGCTAGGGGTGCTGTGGACCGCGATCTCGTTCATCGACGCCGTGCCATCGAGCTGGCGAGAGGCGAACTGCCCGCTGGCAACGACGTCGCGCCCCGCGGCTCCGACGCCGGGGCGTCGAACCGCTCCGTCGTCAGCCCGGTGATCAGGGCGTCGTGGCGCAGGTGCGCCCACGAGCTCGACACCGAGCGCGAGGCGGCGCCGGTCGAGCCCGCCGACGAGACGCGCGAGCGCTGGGAGGCCTCCCCGATCCGCCGGGCCGTCCCCACGCTGGCCGTTCAGCTCGAGTCCCTGGCGTCCAACGGCGACCTGATCGCCTCGGTGAACGATCCGCAGGGGCGCCTCCTGTGGGGGTGGACGCCCAAGTGGTTGCGGGGTGGCGCCGAGCGCATCGGCCTCGTCCCGGGTGGGGTCTGGAACGAGACCACGACCGGCACCAACGGCGTGGCCACTGCCCTCGCCGCGGACCTCGGCGTCTCGGTGTTCGCCACGGAGCACTGGCTGGCGCCCTTCCGGGACTGGGTCTGCTACGCCGCCCCCGTGCACGCCGCCGACGGCTCGCAGGTGGGCGCCCTCAACCTGTCGACCAAGTGGGACCACGCCAACCCGCTGGGGCTGACCACCGTGACGGCCATGGCCCAGCTCGTCGAGCACGAGCTCCAGGCCGTCGAGCGCGAATGGGCGACGACACGCGGCGGACCCGTCCTCCACCTGCGACTCCTCGGCCGGGGGCGAGCCACCCTGGGCGACATCCCCCTGGCCCTGTCGCTCCGCCAGATCGAGATCCTCACCATCCTGGCCGTCGTCGGCACGGCCACCCTCGACGAGCTCCACGCCCTCCTGTACGGCGACCGGCCGGTGGCCGCTACGACGCTCAAGGCCGAGGTCTCGCGGTTGCGTCGTGTCCTCGGCGGCCACATCGCGTCGCGGCCCTACCGGCTCGCAGTTCCCTGCCGCGCCGACGCCCTGCGCCTCCTGGAGCGGCTCGACGTGGGCGACGTCGACGGCGCCGGTGAGCTGTACAACGGTCAGCTGCTTCCCGCCAGCGACGCCCCGCTCGTGGTCGAGCGCCGGCACCACATCGACGTGGCCCTGCGCACGGCGCTGCTGCGCGACGGTTCGGCCGCCGCCCTGCTGCGCTACGCCGAGGTCCATCCCTTCGACATCGAGGTCCTGGAGCAGGCGGTGGCGTCGGCCCGGCCCCACGATCTGCTCCTGCCCACCGCAGTCGCCCGCCTCGCGGCGGCCCACCGCCTCCGCTACTAGTGGGCGCGAGGGTCCACTGAGTGGACGCTCGGGGGCGCGGCGCCTAGGCGGCGCCGTTGCTCAGGGGATGAGGAGCACGCGACCGAACGCCTGCCGGCTTTCGATGTAGCGGTGCGCGTCGGCGGCGTCGGCCAGCGGGAACGTGCGGTCGATCGCGACGCGCAGCTCCCCGCTTGCCACCCGCTCCAGCAGCTGGGCGACGAGAGGACGGGTGCGCTCCGGCATCATCATCATCTCGGCGCCCAGGAACACGCCCGTCAACGTGGCGTTCTTCATGGCGAGCGGCCAGACGTCGGGGACGGCGTCGTCGCGGCCCGCCCGCCCCACCCAGCTGACCCGCCCCCGGTAGGCGAGGCAGGCGATGCTGGTCTCGAGCACGCGACCGCCGACCGGGTCGACGACGAGGTCGACGCCGCGGCCCTCGGTCACGTTCATCACCTCGTGGACGACGTCCGCCGAGGCGTAGTTGACGGGATGGTCCAGGCCGAACTCGCGGAGCCGCTCGAGGCGCTCGTCGCTCGAGGCGGTGGCCACCACGGTGGCGCCGGCGCCCTTGGCGAGCTGGATGGCGGCCACGCCCACCCCGCCCGCGCCCGCCTGCACCAGCACCGTCTCACCCTCGCGGAGGTGGCCGAACTCGAACAGGCAGTCGTGGGCCGTGGCGAACTCGATCGGCACCGCCGCCGCGTCCCTCACGGAGAGACCGTCCGGCAGCGGCCAGACGGCCCCCGCGGGAAGGCTCACCAGTTCGGCGTGTGACCCCGCGGGCATGGTGGCGACCACCCGCTGCCCGACCTCCAGGCCCTCGACCCCGTCGCCCACCTCGCGCACGACCCCGGCCGCCTGGTAGCCCACGATGTGCGGGGTCGACGGGATCTCACTGCGCTGGCGGTGCAGCAGGTCGCCCCCCTGAACACCCACGGCCTGGACCTCGACGATCACACCGCCCGGCCGCAGCTCGGGATCGGGGACCTCGTCGTAGCGGAACACCTCGGGTCCGCCCGTCCGGTCATACACGGCAGCTTTCATGTGGATCAGCCTCTCCGGTGGGGCTGCGCCCCACACCCATCGCCGTCACGCAACCGTAAGGCGCTCGCGCCGTCGGCCTGCAGCGCTCGCTTCGCTCGCACTTCAGCCTCGCGTCTGGCCGTCGCCGTGGACGACGTACTTCTCGGTCGTGAGCTCGCGCAGCCCCATGGGGCCCCGAGCGTGCAGCTTCTGCGTCGAGATGCCGATCTCGGCCCCGAAGCCGAACTCCTCGCCGTCGACGAACCGGGTCGACGCGTTGACCAGGACGGCCGCCGCGTCGACCTCCTGCGTGAAGCGCTCGGCCGCTCCCAGGTCGCCCGTGACGATCGCCTCGCTGTGGCCGCTGCCGTAGCGGGCGATGTGATCGAGTGCGCCGTCCAGGGAGGGGACGACACGCACCGCCAGCTTCAGCGCCAGGAACTCGTGGGCCCAGTCGTCCTCGGTCGCACTGCCGACGCGGTGGGCGCCGAGCGCGCGCCGGGTGGCGTCGTCGCCCACCAGCTCGACGCCCTCGAGCTGCGCCGCCACCCGGGGCAGGAACTCGCCGGCCACGGCCTCGTGCACGAGCAGGGTCTCGGCGGCATTGCAGACCGACGGCCGCTGGGTCTTGGCGTTGACCACGATGTCGGCGGCCATGGCCAGGTCGGCGCGGGCGTCGACGTACACGTGGCAGTTGCCGTCGCCGTCGATCACGTAGGGCACGGTGGCGTTCTCCAGGATCGAGCGGATCAGCGACGGTCCGCCCCGCGGGATCAGGCAGTCCACCGTGTCACGCTGCCGCATGAACTCGACGGCGGCGTCGCGGGACGTGTCCTCGACCAGGACCACAGCGTCCTCCGGGAGTTCGGCCTTGGCCAGCGCCTCGCGCAACACGCCGGCGATGGCGACGTTCGATCGGATCGCCCCCGACGAGCCCCGGAGGAAGGCAGCGTTGCCGGACTTGAGGCACAGCCCGAAGGCATCGCTGGTGACGTTGGGCCGGTTCTCGTAGATGATCGCCACCACCCCAAGGGGCACACGTACCTTGCGGATCCGGAGCCCGTTGGGCCGGACCCAGCCCTGCGTGATCTCGCCCACGGGGTCGGGCAGCGCCGCCACCTGTCGCAGGCCGCCGGCCATGCCGTCGATCCGGGCCCGGGTCAGTCGCAGGCGGTCGACCACCGTGGCCCCCACGCCGGCGGCCCGCTCACGCTCGACGTCGGCGGCGTTGGCAGCCACGAGGTCGTCCGCCCGCTCGACGAGCAGGTCGGCGGCGGCGAGCAGGGCGGCGTCCTTGGCGGCAGTGGAGGCGGTGGCCAGCGGCCGGCTGGCGGCGCGAGCGCGGCGCCCCAGGTCGGGTATCGCGGACCATGTTCCCCGCTCTTGGCCTTCGGCCGGGCCGCTCGGGCTCCGACGCGTTGTTTCTCCGCTCCCACGGCCGCTCGGGCCGGGCTCGCTCTCTCGCCCCATGGGACGCTCGCTCATGGACACACATGCTACGGGCGGGCCCCCGCCCGTAGCCGCCGGTCCGTGGGCTCAGGGACGGCTAGGGCCGGACCGCGGTGATGGCGAAGCGCTCCACGCCCTGGATGTGCCCGCCGGTCGACACCACGATCGTGAGCGCCGGCGCAGTCGCACCCGAGAACGAGACCGTCGTCTGCCACGGTGCGTCCTCGCCGCCGGCGGGAAGGCAGCACGCCTCGCCGATGGGAGCCTCCGAGGATGCCTGGCGCACCTGGACTCGCAGGTTCTCGTCGACGCCCGTGATCCGGCCGCCGACCGTGACCGTCGACGACACCTGCGACCCATAGCTGGGCGTCTCCAGGGTCAGGTCGGTATCGCGGGTGCCGACGACCTCCCAGGGGGCGTCGTCACCGGAGCCGTACCGCACCAGGTGGACGACCGCGGCGGTCGACGGGCCCGAACCCGCGTCGTAGCCCACGCTGACCCAGGCATCGCGGTCGCGCACATCGCGGCCGACGACCTGGTTGATCTCCCCGAACCCGAGATACCCGGTCGTGAACGCCAGTGCCGTGGCGTCGGCGTCGAGGTGCCAGGGCTGGGTGCCCTGGGCCGCGTACTGTCGCCGCCAGGCATCGGCCTCGGCCTGCGAGCTGAAGGGCCAGAGCGGCGGATACCCCAACTCGGCGCCGGCGTCGCCGTTCGCGTTGTCGGGTGCCCCCTCCGAGAGCTGCACGGGGAACGCCGTGAAGCTCGGTATGCCGTTCGGCACCCCGCTGTCGGTCTGCGCGTACAGGACCCCCCGCTCCGTGCCGGTCGCCACGAACGACACCTCGGCGGAGAAGGGCTCGAGGCTCTCGCCGCCGCCGCCCGACCCTGTGGCCAGGTCGGACTCGACCCCTCCGCCGTCGAACCTGGCGAGCACCCGGACGTTGACGGTCCCCTCGAAGCCGCGGGCCCGGCCGGAGACGGTGAACGGGGAGGACACCGTGTCGAGCGGCTCGGGCGAGCCGACCTCGAGGTCGTCGGAGACGGCAGTGGTGACGAACCAGTGCTCGCCGTCCAGGCGTCGCAGGGTCACGGTGCTCGCGACCCGATCGAGCCTCGGTCCCGTCTCGCCCCGGGCGTGGACGTCGACTTCGCCGGCGTCGGGCTCCGTCTCGCGGAACGGCGAGAGCGGAGGGTCCGAGATGTCCAGTTGCTGGCCGAGGAAGCCCCGCACCGCGTCGAGCGGGTCGGTGGTCAGCTCGCCGGCCGGGTCGGGCCAGAGCACCTGGTCGGCGTCGACCTGCGAAGCCGGAACCGTGGTTGACGACTGCGCGGATTGGTCCGGTGGGGTCGTGGTCGACGGGGGCTCGGTGATCGTGGTCGGGCCAGGATTGTCGATGGTCTTGATGTCACCTTGGTCGTTCAGCCGAGGCACGGCGACCGCCACGGCCACGGCGGCGGCGATGCCCGCGCCCGCGACGATCGCCCGCCGGCGGTGCTTGGCGGCCCGGACGCGGGTGCGGATCGTATCCAGGCTGCGGTCGTCTGCCTCCACACCGGCGGCATGTGCGTGCACGGCGGTGCGAAGGCGGTCCTCGAGCTCGGTGTGCTCGCTCACTGGTCCTTCTCCCCGAGAAGCTGGGCAAGCGCGGCCAGGCCTCGGTGTACATGAGTCTTCACCGAACCCGCCGACACGCCCATGGCGGCGGCGATCTCGGCCTCGGGTAGGTCGAGGAAGTAGCGCAGCGCCAGCGCCTCGCGCTGGCGCTCGGGCAGGCGCCGGAGGGCGGCCACGACCCGGTCGTGCTCGGCGGCGGCCACGGCCGACGCCTCCGGCGTACCGGCGGCGGGAGCGACGGTGCGCCGGGCGTCGTGACGGTCGCGCACCTTCTGGCGACGGAGCTGCGACCGGGCCCCGTTCAGGACGCAGCTGCGGAGGTAGGCGGGCGCCCGATCGAGCTGGCGCAGTCCACCCCAGCGGAGGTGCAGCTTCACGAAGGCGTCCTGGACCACCTGTTCGGAGAGTCCGACGTCGCCCAGCACCAGCGACGCCAGGCGCACGAGCGATGCGTAGTGCTCACGGTGCAGCAGTTCCAGCGGCTCGGCGTCGCGGCGGGTCCGGCGACCAACGCCGGGGGCGAGGGCGTCGATCTCTACGACCCGGGTCTGGAGGTCGGCCGTCGGTCGGTTCCCCCTGCTGCCTCGCAGGAAGCTACGCCGTCCGACCCCGCCTGGCGGGACGCTCATCACCGTCATCATCCCCTACAGACGCTTGTCCGGCATCCTCGGTTGACACAGAAGTGGCGCAACATCGCCGCCCACGACGGCTGCGTGGCAGGCTCAGCGTCGTATGGAGGCGCGGCAGGCCACCGATGGCGACGTCCGCTCGCTGGCGAGCACCCTGGCCCGTGCCTTCCACGACGACCCGGTCATGACCTGGCTGTTCGGCGCGCGGCCCATCGCCCGCCACCGGCGCCTGCGGCGCTACTTCGCCTTCGAGGCGCGCCGCCACGGCCGCCGCGGCCAGGTGCTGACGAGCGGGGACCATGCCGGGGTGGCCTTCTGGGATCCCCCGGGCTTGTGGCGGGCGACGTGGCCGCAGCTGGTGCGCTCCGCCCCCGTGATCCTGACTGCCGTCGGCCCGCGGATCCTCCGGGCGGCGAAGGCCCTCGATCTCATCGATCGAGCCCATCCCCGCGAGCACCACTGGTACCTGGCGGTGCTCGGCACCGATCCACCGCACCAGGGCAGGGGCGTGGGCACGGCGCTGGTCGATCCGGTGCTCGAGCGTTGCGACCGCGAGGGGCTCGGTGCCTACCTCGAGTCGTCGAAGCCGACGAACGTCCCCTACTACGAGCGCTTCGGCTTCGGCGTGACCGGTCAGATCGACCTGCCGTCCGGTCCCCCGGTGTGGCCGATGTGGCGCAACCCCCGGTGAACCCACCCACCTCGGCCGCCCTGGACGAGGCCGTGTCCGCCTTCGTCACCGATCTCGTACCCGAGGTCGAGGCGCTGGCCAGCAGCGTGGCCCGGATCGACATGTCCGGCCTCCGCTCCTACGTGGTGGTCGATGCGTACAACCTCTCCTGTGGGTTCATCGACGCCGACGGGCTCCACACCGACGACGAGCTGTGGGGGCTGATCGGAGCTTTCGGCCCTCGAATGAAGTCCGGCCTCGCCCAGGCCACACCGCGGGCGCTGCGCGACGCCGCGCTGGTCGCGGGCAGTCGCTCGTACCTCGAGCAACCCTCGACGCTCCTCGACATCCTGGTGCGGTCGGACGCCCGCGACGGCGGCGGACGGACCGGCCTCTACGCCCGGCGAGGGTCCCAGATCGGCCACGCCGTCGCCTCCCTCGACCTGCTGCCGTCGCGCACCGAGCTCGACGCGGTCGAACGCTTCCGCGCCATGGTGCAGCGCACGCTGGACACCGCCCGGGTCGGCGCCGGCCAGGCCGGGGCGCCCGCCGCGCCGGCTTCGACCATCGCCGCCGCAGCCGAGGTCCCGTCGACCGACGCCGGCGCCGCCCTGCCCCCGGCCCGGCCCCTCGACGAACTGCTGACCGAGCTCGACGCCCTCATCGGCCTGCGCGAGGTGAAGCACGAGGTCCACCTCGTCGCCAACCTGCTGCGCGTGCAACAGATTCGCCGCGAGCGCGACCTCCCGGTGCTCGAGGCCAGCCGTCACCTGATCTTCACGGGCAATCCGGGGACGGGAAAGACGACCGTGGCGCGCCTGTTGGCGCAGATCTACCGCACCCTGGGCGTGGTGCAGCGCGGCCACTTGGTGGAGACCGATCGGTCGATCCTGGTGGCGGGGTTCGTGGGCCAGACCGCCGGCCGCGTGGTGGCCGCGTTCGACCGCGCGGACGAGGGCGTCCTGCTCATCGACGAGGCCTACAGCCTGACCCGGGGCGGCGAGAACGACTTCGGCCGCGAGGCGATCGACATGATCGTCAAGCTGGTCGAGGACCGCCGCGAGCGGCTCGTGGTGATCCTGGCCGGCTACCCGGAGGAGATGGCAGCGCTCGTGGATGCCAACCCGGGCATGCGCTCGCGCTTTCCACGCACGATCCACTTCCCCGACTACAGCGACGAGGAGCTGCTGGCGATCTTCGAGGCGATCGGCGGCGAGGGCCGCTACCAGCTCGACGACGGCGGGCGCCAGGCTGTGCTGGACTGGTTTGCCGCCCAACCCCGAGACGCCGGGTTCGGCAACGGCCGGCTGGCGCGGAACCTGTTCGAGGCGGCGGTGGCCAACCAGGCGACCCGGCTGGTGGCCGGGGAATCGCCAAGCGACGAGGAGCTCACCACGCTCACCGCCGCCGACATTCCCGCGGCGGAACGCATCGCCGCGACCACCCCCGGATCGCCGCGGAGGGCCCCGGCGTGAAGGCGGTCGCCGCCCTCGCCGCCGCGGTCGGGTTGATCGTGGCGGCGATCCTCACCCGCGACGCCATCGACGACGACGGCGACAGCGCCGGAGGCACCTCGGCCGGGAGCGGCACCACCCTGGTGTGCCCCCCGGAGCTGGCCGATGCCTGCGCCGAGCTGGAGGACGACGTGACCGTGCGAGTGGAGGCTGCGTCGGTCACCGCAGAGCGGCTGGCGAGCGCTGCGGACGCCGACGAGGCCGCCGTCGACGTGTGGTTGGCCCCGGCACCGTGGGCGGAGGTGGTCGGTGACGCGCGGGAGCGGGCCGGCGCCCCTGCGCTGGTGGGAGAACCCACCGCGGTGATCGGGCGGTCCCCGGTCGTGTTGGTGATGTGGGACGACCGGGCCGCGGCCCTCGAGGCGGGCGCGTGCGGCGGGCCCCTCGAATGGCGCTGCGTGGGTGACGCCGCCGACCGTACCTGGGACACGGTCGGCGGCGAGAGCGCCTGGGGGCGCGTGAACGTCGGCCTGACCGACCCCGACGCCGCCACCGGCCTCGTCGTGCTCGGCGGAGCCGCGTCGGGATACTTCGGCACCGCCGACTACGCCGCCAACGACCTCGACGGCGAGTTCTCCGGATGGCTCGGTGCCCTGGCGGCCCAGTCCGACGCGGCCGCCGCCGACGTGGTGAACGAGATGCTCACCCGGGGGCCGGGCCAGTTCAGCGCGGTCGGGGCGCTCGAGGTCGACGCACTGGATGCCGCCGGCCGGGACGGCGTGCGCGTGATCTACCCTGCGCCCGTGGCGACGGCCGACCTGGTGGCCACCCCGATCGGCGGCGCTGAGGGAGCTGCGGGCGACATCGCCAGCAACGACGACCTTCGCCGGGTCCTGGGCGAATCCGGCTGGCGGGTCGACGGGGAGCCCCAGGTCGCAGGGGTCGACGGCGGGCTGGACCTGCCGGCCGACGACTCCCTCCCGGACGGTGGTGTGCTGGGTGCGCTACTGGCCCGGTGGAACGAGGTGACGGGATGAGGCGAAGGACCCGACGCGTCGGGGCGAGGTGGGCGGCGGCGCTGGTGGTTGGCCTGATCGCCGCCACAGCCTGCTCGGGCGACGACGACGGGGGCGGAGACGGCGACGCCGAGGCGCTCGCAGATCCCGGCGACTGCGTGGCCGTAGACGTCGCCAGCTCCCCCGAGAAGCTCGAACTGCTCGGCGACCTGGCCGAGAGCTTCAACGAATCCGATGCCGCCAGGCTGGCCAACGACGACTGCGCCTTCGTGCGGGTGCAGAACAAATCATCGGGTGCCGCCGAGCAGCTGCTGGCCAACGGCTGGGACGAGTCCGTCGAGGGCCCCCGGCCGGTCATCTGGTCGCCCGCGGCCTCGACCTGGGGGCAGGTGCTCAACCAGCACCTGTCCGAGGCCGGGCAGCCGGCGATGGCGCCCAGCGACGCCGCCAGCTTCATGCTCACGCCGCTGGTCATCGCCATGCCCCGGCCCATGGCCCAGGCGCTCGGCTGGCCCGACACGCCCCTCGGCTGGGCCGACGTGCTCGCCCTGGCCCGCGACGGCGCCGGTTGGAGCTCCCGGGGCCACCCGGAGTGGGGTGCATTCCGGCTCGGCAAGACCAACCCGAACTTCTCCACCAGCGGGCTGTCGGCGCTCATCGCCCAGGCCTACGCCGCCACCGGCAAGACCAGTGGGCTGTCACTCGAAGACCTCGCCGACCCGGCGGTCGGGAGCTTCGCCAGTGGCGTCGAGTCGGCCGTCGTGCACTACGGCGACACCACGCTCACGTTCCTCAACAACTGGTACCGGGCGGACCAGCGCGGCAACCCCTACCAATACGTGTCGGCGGTCGCCGTCGAGGAGAAGTCGCTGATCGACTACAACTCGGGCAACCCCGACGGGATCCTCGACCAGGGCGAAGAGCCGCGTGAGCCCCGGGTGCCGCTCGTCGCCATCTATCCGGAGGAGGGCACCGTCTACAGCGACAACCCGCTGATGGTGCTGGACGCCGAGTGGGTGGACGCCCAGCAGCGGGAGGCGGCCGCGGCGTTCGTCGACTACGTGCAGACGCCGGAGAACCAGGAACGGGTGCTCGAGTACGGCTTCCGGCCCGGCATCGATGACGTGCCGGTGGCGGCGCCGATCAGCGAGGCCAACGGCGTCAACCCCGCCACGCCGCAGACGCTGCTCGACGTGCCCGAGCCCGAGGTGTTGGCCCGCCTGCTCGACGACTGGGCGACCCAGCGAAAGTCGGCTCGGGTCCAGATCGTCATCGACGTGTCGGGTTCGATGGGCGACCCGGGCGATCCGGAGACGGGCGCCACCAAGCTCGACCTGGCCAAGGAGGCCGCCATCACCGCCCTCGAGGAGTTCAAGGAGGACGACCAGGTCGGCCTGTCGATCTTCTCGACCGAGCTGGGCGACCAAGGCGACCAGGAGGTGCTGGAGCTGGTACCGACCTCCCGGGTCGGCGGCGTGCGAGAGCAGCTGGCCAACCAGATCCGCGACCTGGTGCCGACCAACAACACGCCGCTGTACGCGGTGACGCAGCGGACCTACGAGGAGGCGGTCGCCGCCTACGACCCGGCACGGATCAACGCCGTCGTGCTGCTCTCCGACGGCCGCAACCAGGACGACGACTCCGCCGACGATCGCGATCAGCTCACCGAGCTCATCGACACGCTCCAGGCGGGTGGCGAGGGCCAGGCCAGCCGGCCGGTGCGGGTCTTCCCCATCGCCTACGGCGACGACGCCGACCTGCCCACCCTGCGCCAGATCGCCGAGGCCACATCGGCGGCGGTGTACGACTCGTCGGATCCCACCAGCATCGACAAGGTCTTCACCGCGGTCGTCAGCAACTTCTG
>CAVQVM010000003.1:0-72132 GCA_963717085.1 uncultured bacterium | reverse complement strand
ACGTGGTGCAGGGCCTGGCGCGTGTCGGGCTCGCCGGCGAGGGATCACGGGTGGTGGTGGAGAAGCCGTTCGGGCGGGACCAGGCGTCGGCCGCCGAGCTCAACGAGGTGCTGCATCGGGTGTTCCCCGAGGAGGCGATCTTCCGCATCGACCACTTCCTCGGCAAGGAGTCGGTGGAGGACCTGCTCGTTTTCCGGTTCGCCAACTCGATGCTCGAGCCGCTCTGGAACCGCAACTACATCTCGAGCGTGCAGGTGACCATGGCCGAGCCGTTCGGCGTCGAGGGGCGGGGCCGCTTCTACGAATCGGTCGGTGCCCTCAGGGATGTGTTCGAGAACCACCTGTTGCAGGTGATCGCGCTGCTGGCCATGGAGCCCCCGGTGTCCGCCGACGAGAACGCCCTCAGCGACGAGAGGGTGCGCCTGTGGCGCCAGATCCGGGCCGTCGACCCGTCGAAGGTGGTACGCGGCCAGTACCGGGGCTACACCGACGAGACCGGGGTCGAGCCGGGCAGCGACGTCGAGACGTTCGTGGCGCTCCAGGTCGACATCGAGTCGTGGCGCTGGGCGGGGGTGCCGTGGCTGGTCCGCACGGGTAAGAACCTGCCGGTGCACGCCACCGAGGCCGTCATCACGTTCGCGGAGCCGCCGCGCCTGCTGTTCGCCAAGGCCGGGTCGCGGGCACCCGAGCCCAACCGACTGCGGTTCCGGCTCGGCCGCGACGACGGTGTCACCCTCCAGGTGCAGGCTAAGGCCCCCGGTGAGGAACTGGTGAGCCGTCCGGTCGAGCTGGAGGTGTCCTACGAGCGGCTGTTCCCCAACCGCCAGGAGGCGTACCAACGGCTGCTCGAGGACGCCATCGAGGGCGACCACCGCCGCTTCGGTCGCGCCGACGGCGTCGAGGAGCAGTGGCGGATCGTGCAGCCGGTCCTCGACCAGCCACCGCCGGTCCACCTCTACCGTCGCGGCACGTGGGGACCCCCGAGCGCGGAGACCCTGGCCGCCCCCGTCGGCGGTTGGGTCGAACCCCTCGCCGAGGGGTGATCGTTTCGCCTCGCAACCGGAGGTTGCGAGACGAGGCTCTGGCCACCACCTGAACCCAACGAGCCTCTGCCCCCCCACACCCCCCGCCGGCGGCCGTGACTATACGGCTGCGGGGCTGGGTGCCAGCCGGGCGATGCGGGCGACCGAGCGGTAGGCGGCCTCGGCCGGCCCCAGCTCGTCGTCGCGCAGCAGGTTGGCCATGATCCGCAGCACCCACTCCATGAGGCTCTGCGACCGCATGCCCACCCGCGTCAGCTCACGCATGAGGACGGGCTGGCCGATGATCCTGGCGAAGCTGCGCGCGACCCTGAAGTACAGGCCGTACTCGTGGTCGAGCATCGTCGTGTAGCGCTGCAGCGGCTGGCCGGTCCCGGAGACGATCGCCTCGTCGATGAGGTCGGCGGCCATGCGGGCGGTCTCGTAGGCATAGTCGATGCCCTCGCCGTTGAACGGGTTGATCGACCCGGCGGCGTCGCCGACGACCAGCCAGTTGGGCCCCACCTTGGGGTTGACGGACCCGGCCATGGGCAGCCGGCCGCCGGTCGGCGGTGCGAGCATCGCGTCGGGGTCGATCCCCCAGCGTTCGGGCGCCGTCGCCGCCCACTCGCTCATCAGGTGGGTGGTGTTGACGTCGCGGTAGCCCTTGTACGTCGACAGCAGGCCGATGCCCACGTTGATGGTCCCGTCGCCCAGGGGGAAGATCCAGCCGTAGCCCGGCAGGCTCCGGCCGTCGCGGTCGTGGACGTCGAGACACGACTCGATCCACGGGTCGGCCGACAGCGGGCTCTCGAAGTAGCCGCGGATGGCGATTCCCTGCGGGTACGACTTGTTGCGGGCGGTTCCGAGCGCCCGCCCGAAGCGCGACAGGGACCCGTCGGCCACGACCACGTAGCGGGCGTGGACCTCTCGGGTCTCGCCGCTCGCCTTGTCCTTCACGAGCGCGCCGATCACATGGCCGTCACGTGTCAGCGGGCGCAGCGCCTCGTTGGACTCTCGCACCGCCGCCCCCGCGGCGCCCGCCTGCTCGGCCACCATCTGGTCGAGGTCGCGCCGGCGCACGACGTAGCCGTAGCTCGGGAACACCGGATGGTCGGGCCACGGCAGCTCCAGGGTGATGCCGTGCGCCTCGGCCCGCAGGCCGTCGTGGCGGTGGTGGTGGGCGGCGATCGCGGGCTCGAGCCCCATCTCCTGGAGCTGGTGGACGGCACGGGGCGTGAGCCCGTCGCCGCAGGTCTTGTCCCGGGGGAACGCCTTGCGCTCCAGCACGCACACGTCGTGGCCCGCCTTGGCCAGCCAGAACCCCGCGGCGGCCCCGGCCGGCCCCCCACCCACCACCAGGACGTCGTGCCGCTCGGCGGTCATCGGCTCGGTCAGCCGCCCAGCTCGCTCTCGTCGACGCCGTCCTTCTGGGAGATCGGGCCCAGCCCGGGCGGCGCGTCGTCGGGGCCGGGGGCCTCGGCCAGCGTCGTCTCGCCGTTGGCGACCGCGAACAGCCCGGTGTACTGCGGGTTGTCGGCTGTCACGTCCTCGCCGGCGAGCTCGCGCTCGTGGAGGACGATCTGGGCGATCTCCTGATCGGTCAGCTGGCCGCCGAACGTCGGCATCGTGCCGCCCCCGCCGACCGTCTTGTTGTTCGCACCGTAGGTGGGGGCCGGCCATCCGTCCGAGCCGAGCTTCACCCACATCACGTGGTCCCGCCAGTCGGGCCAGGTCTCGACCACGGCACCGTCGACGAACGCAGGCGCCGACACCCCCTGCCCGCTGGCGCCGTGGCAGGACGCGCAGTCGGCCCCGAACAGCTCCGTGCCCAGGACCAGCGGATCGGTCTCGCCGGCGGGCGGCGGCTCCAGGGTGCGGACGTAGACGTAACCCCAGATCGGCAGCGCCGCGAGCACCGGCATGGCCCAGTAGGGGATGCGCTTGCGGGCCTTGGCCGCCTGGATGTAGGCGGGCTCGGGCTTGGGGGGCGCCGCCCTCGCCTCCTCGATCTCCTTGACCGCGGGCGCCGGCGCGGGAGTGGCCGCCGCAGCTGCGGGCACGGGTGCCGACTCGGCGGCTGCGTCCGCGGCCTGGCCCTCGGCGGGCGCGCTTGCAGGCGTCTCGCCGCCCTCCAGGCCCAGGGCGGCCCGACGCTCGCGAGAGCGCTTGAGAAGGTGCTCGGGGATCTCGGTCAACGCAGCCTCCGCGGGGAGCTCCGAACGGCCACTCTATGCAGGTCCGGACGAGGGGTACCAAGACCGGGAAGCCGCCCCCGATGCGGGCCGACCCCAATGTGATTGCGCCGGAGGTCGCGTGGTAGACCAGGCCACGGTGCCGGCCTCCCGTTGTTGGTACTGTTCTATGTGAGCGATTTCACGAGGAGTCGCGAGCTAAGTGGTCGCCTTCATAACCGAGGTCGTGATCGGCTTCCTGGGTGTCGGAGCCGTGATCCTGTACGGCCGGCGCCGCCCGCTGGGAGCGCCGCTGTCGTGGGGTCAGGCGATGCTGGCGGCCACGTACGCCATGTTCATGTTCTTCTGGTGGTACGCGGTGATCCCCCATCAGTGGCTCACCTGGGCCAGCGCCGAACTGGGTTGGACGGTCGACAACATCCTCATCGAGCCCAACAGCTGGCAGCCGCTCACCATCAACATGCAGGCGGTCCGCGACATCCTCGTGGTCGTGATCTACGGCGTCGGGATCGGCCTGCACGTGGGCGTGTGGGCGTGGTGGAACGACCGGGCCAAGCCGCGCCCGGTCGAGGTGCCCGCCTCCCGTTACGGCCGGCCGCTGGTGAGGAAGGGCTGAGTTAATGGCCAAGAGCGACGCCAACCCGCCCATGCCTGAGTTCCGCGACGACTACGTCCTCCAGGAGGTCGACGCCGCCTGGCTGTCGAAGGCGGTCAAGCCCAAGCAGTTCATCCACATCGACCAGTCCGAGTGCATCATGTGCGAGGGCTGCGTGGACATCTGCCCGTGGAAGTGCATCCACATGGTCACCACCGATGCGATCGACGAGGCCATCGGCGTCGATCAGCCGGGCGACGATCCCTCCGACCACGTGATCTTCACCATCGACGACGATGTGTGCACCCGCTGCGCCCTGTGCGTCGACCGCTGCCCCACCGGCGTCATCATCATGGGCAAGGTCGGCGACCCGGCGGCGACCGGCGACGCCCACCAGCGCACCACCACCTACGGCTACGGCTACGGGATGCGGTTGGGGTAGGAGAGATCGTGGCCAAGACGATGGAACCGAAGGTCCCCCTGCGCGAGCGGGTCGAGACCGCGGTCAAGGGGCTCCCCGACGCCATCCAGGGCTCGCAGGCCTGGAACTCGATATTCCGCCCGGGCTCGATCTTCCGGCGGGGCTACAACGACAGCCCCCGGAACCGCTCCTACGTGATCATGAACAGCGTCCTCTACCACCTTCACCCGGTGAAGGTGAAGAGGCACGCGGTCAAGGTCAGCTACACGCTGTGCCTGGGGGGACTGAGCTTCTTCCTGTTCATCCTGCTCACGGTCACCGGCATCTTCCTGATGTTCTTCTACCGGCCGACGGCGGCGCAGGCGTGGGACGACATCTACACGTTGCAGACGTCGGTCACGTTCGGGCTGCTGGTGCGCAACATGCACAGATGGGCGGCGCACCTGATGGTGATCACCGTGTTCCTGCACATGGCGCGGGTCTTCTACCACGGCGCCTACAAGCCGCCGCGCGAGTTCAACTGGGTGATCGGCGTGATCCTGCTCACGCTGACCCTGCTGCTCAGCTTCACGGGCTACCTGCTGCCGTGGGACCAGCTCTCCCTGTGGGCGGTCACGGTGGGCACCAACATGATGGGCTACACGCCCGTGTTCGGCGACCAGGTGCGGTTCGTCCTGCTGGGCGGGTCCGAGATCGGTACCGAGACGCTGTTGCGTTGGTACGTGCTCCACGTGCTGATGTTGCCGTTCGTCCTGGTGATCTTCTTGGCCATCCACTTCTGGCGGGTCCGCAAGGACGGCGGCATGTCGGGGCCGCTGTGATGAGTAGCGCGGCCCCACGGGAGACAGCCACATGACCGAGATCCCCGAACACCTGCGCAAGCGGGCAGAGGAGGCCCGCAAGAAGGCCGAGGCGGCCAAGGGTGGAGGCGCGCCTGCCGCCGACGCGAGCGCGGGCACCGGAACCGAGGGTGCCGATACGTCTGCGAGTGCCGGAGACGCGCCGCAGAGCGACGCAGCCAGCCGCATCCCGGCGCACCTGCTCGAGCGCTCCCGCGCCGCCAAGGCGAGGGCCGGCGGTGGCGAGGACGCGGGGGCCGAGTCGGGCGGCGGCGGTACGGCGGTAGCCACTGCGCCGGCGGCCGCTGCTGCCGCGGCGGCCCCGGTGGCGCCGCCCCTGGCAACCGGGCCCGGAGGGCACACGCAGCGGTTGCTGACGGTCGTCAAGTCCGGCTCGATCCAGGACGTCAAGGCGGTCCCGCAGGACAAGGTGCACGTCTGGCCCCACCTGTTGAGCGTCGAGTTCGTGGCCGCGCTGGCGTGCACCGCCTTCGTGCTGGTGTTCTCGACGTTCGTCAACGCCCCGTTGCTGGAGCTGGCCAACGCCAACCAGACGCCCAACCCCTCGAAGGCGCCGTGGTACTTCCTGGGCCTCCAGGAGCTGCTCACCATGTTCCATCCCATGGTGGCGGGCGTGACCATTCCCGGTCTGGGGTTGATCGGCCTGATCCTGGCCCCGTACACCGACCGCAACCCGTCCCACAAGCCCGAGGACCGCAAGTTCGCCATCTCCATCTTCACGATCTTCCTGATGTCGTGGACCGTGCTGGTGATGATCGGCTCGTTCTTCCGGGGCCCGGGCCAGAACTTCGTGTTCCCGTGGAACGCCGGCCTGTTCTTCGACCTGTGAGCGACGGGGCCAGCTCGTGAGTGCCACCACCGTTCTCGCCATCGCCATCCCCGCACTGGTCGTGGCCGCCGGTGTGTTGCTGTTCGCCGCGGCCCGCCGCCGCGACACCGGCTCCGCGACCGGGGTGATGAGCCACGAGACGACCAGGCGCGACCGCGGCCCGGTCTCCCTCGACGACGACGACGGGGCCCCCATGAGCGGCCGCGAGGTCGAACGGGCGGCCGTTCTGGCCCGCCGCGAGGAGTCACTGCCGGCGGTCAGGGTCGAGGAGGCTCCGGTCGAGTGGGTGCCCCCGGACGAGGAGACGCTCGGCGTCACCCGCCGCCAGTTCTTCAACCGCTCGATCGTGACGCTGTTCGCGTTCAGCAGCGTGGGTCTGGGCGGGGCGATGCTGGCCCAGCTGTGGCCCTCGGGCACCGGCGGGTTCGGCGCCAAGATCCGCGTCGGTACCCTGGACGACATCAACAAGGCGATCGCCGACGGCAACGGGTTCGCCTACTACCCGGAGGCCCGCATGTGGGTCACCGCGTACCCGTCCGACGCGCTGCCGAAGGCCAAAGCCGTCTACTCCCCGCCCGAGCTGGTGGCCATGGAGGCGGGGATCGTGACCCTGTGGCAGAAGTGCCCCCACCTGGGCTGCCGGGTGCCATCGTGCGAGACCTCGCAGTGGTTCGAGTGCCCCTGCCACGGCTCTCAGTACAACCAGGTGGGCGAGAAGCGGGGCGGGCCCGCGCCGCGGGGCATGGACCGCTTCGCGGCGACCATCGACGGCGACGTCGTGACGGTCGATACCGGCACGTCCGGACAGATCCAGGGCCCGCCGATCGGTACCAACACCACCGGCCAGGAGGCCGAGGGCCCCCACTGCGTCGGCGGAGGCTCCGAGTAGATGCATCCGCTCCTCGCGGGCGTGACCGTGCTCGCCGCCAGCACGGTCACCGTGGTCGGCGCCGTCATCGTGGCGATCATCCTCATCGGCTTCGTCATCTACGTCGCCGTCAACATCCGCGGGGGGCGGGCGGAGGCCGGCTCCGAGATCGAGCTGGCGCCCAACCGCAAGCCCTACCTCGACGACGAGGAGCTGGAGACCAGCAAGCTCGACCGCACCCTGCGGTGGGCGCTGATCGCGCTGGTCATCGTCGGCGTCGGCCTGCCCCTCTACTGGCTGAACGAGCCGAGCCGTCAGTCCGGCGCGGTCGAGGGCTTCCAGGACAAGTTCGTCAGCCGCGGCGAGGAGATCTACACCGAGGGCTCGCAGTGCGAGAACTGCCATGGGCCCGATGGGACCGGCGGCCAGGCGCCGTTCACGATCACCGACGCCGAAAACAAGTTCGTGGCCCAGGTCAACTGGCGGGCGCCGGCGCTCAACACCGTGCTGCTCCGCTACAGCAGGGACGAGGTGACCTTCGTCATCAACTACGGGCGGCCCTTCTCGCCCATGCCCGGCTGGGGCGCGGCGGTCAACAAGGGCCCCCTCAACGAGCAGCAGATCTCCAACGTGGTCGACTATCTCGAGTCCATCCAGCTCTCGCCCGAGGAGGCCCAACGCGAGGCCCAGGTGGCCCTCGCCGAGGACCTCGGCCTGCTCGAGGAGGGCGAGAGCGATGACGCGGCCATCGACGCGGCCCTGTCCCAGATCGACTACCAGGACCCCGAGACGGGGAAGGCGCTGTTCAACCTCGAGGTGGCCGGTGGCGCCTACGCCTGCGCCCGCTGCCACACGCGGGGCTGGTCGATCATCCCCGACAGCGTCGAGCCCCCCAATGCCGACCTGAGCGACTACGCCGGGTTCCCCGACGGCAGCGGCGCCCTCGGCCCCAACCTCACGGGCGGGCTCGTGCCTAAGCAGTTCGCGTCGGTCGACGAGCTCGTGCTGTTCGTCAGCACCGGCAGCGTCGAGGGCGAGGCCTACGGCAACAACGGCATCGGCAGCGGCAAGATGCCCGGTTTCGGTGACAACCCCAACACCGAGAACGTGGAGAACGACGGGATGATGACCCAGGACATGATCGAGGCCATCGCCCGCTACGAGGCCAGCCTGCCCCCGGCCGAGACCACGACCAATGCTCCACGGCCCGGGCTGTCGGACTCTTCCGCATCATCGGGCGGGGAGGGCTGACGATGGCGCTGCTTCCCACCATCGTGGCCGGCATCGCCTGGGACCCCACGATCCGGGGCATCCTCGCCGTCCTCACCGGCGTCATCGTGCTGGGCGGTGGCGTCTACCTGGTGCTGGCCACCAACCTCGCCCAGCGGCTCGGGTTCCTGGTGATCCTCACGGCGCTGTTCGGCTGGATGACGATCCATGGCCTCGTCTGGTGGCTCTACCCGCCGGGTCAGGGCCCCATCGGCGACATTCCTGCATGGGAGGTCGAGGAGATCAACCACGGCGACCTCTCCCAGGCGCTGCTCAGCGACGCCCACGATCTCGACCCCTCGGACCTGCCCTCCACCGAGGAGATCAACGACGCCACCGACGCCGACATCGCCCAGATCAACGACCAGTTCGCCGGCCAGCTCAACGAGTGGAAGCTGCTGGCGGCCTCGGACGCCTCCCGCGCCGAGGCGCAGTCGACCGCGGACGCCACCCTCACGGAGGGCGTGATCCCGGGCCTGGAGGAGACCACCAGCTATGTGCACCTCTACACGTTCGAGACCGGCGGCAAGCCCGAACGCGAGAGCGACGGCGTCTGGGACCGGGTGACCAACCGGATCACCAACACCCTGCGCATCACCAGCCCGCCCCACTACGCCATCGTCCAGATCCAGCCGGCGATCCCCCAGGAGGAGGTGGTCGGGCAGGCTCCGCCTCCGCCCGAGGCCGACCCCAACGCCGAGGTGATCTCGATCGTGATGGTGCGTGACCTCGGCCAGCGCCGCCTGGTCCCCGCGCTCATCACACTGGGTTCGGGGCTGATGTTCGGGCTGTTGTGCGCCATCCTTCACGCGCGCGATCGCGTGGTTGCCGAGCACCGCTCGGCGCCGCTGCCAGCCCCAACCGGAGGGCGTTAGTCCCGTGGGCCAGTATCTCCCCATCGTCGCCTTGGCGGTCCTCGCCACGGCGTTCGCGGCGATCAGCCTCTTGATGTCGCGGCTGCTGGCCCCCCGCCGTCCGAGCGCCGCCAAGAGCGCGCCCTACGAGTCCGGCATCCTCCCCACGCGCGACCCCCCCGAGCGCTTCCCGGTGCGGTTCTACCTGGTGGCGATGATCTTCATCGTTTTCGACGTCGAGATCATCCTCCTGTTCCCGTGGGCCGTCATCTACCGGAACCTCGGCGCCTTCGGGTTGGTCGAGGTCCTGCTCTTCTCGGCGGCCGTGTTCGTGAGCTTCGTGTACCTGATCAGCAATGGCGCGCTCGAATGGGGGCCGCGGAACCGGGCCCGCCCCGCCTCGCCGATGGTGTCGCCCGAGCGGACGACCCGCACGACGATCCGGCGCGTCGGCCTCGAAGGCCGCCCCGAGGGCAAGGAAGCGGCCGAGCCCGTCGAGCCCGCGGCGGCCCGAACGGCCGGCGGAGCGGACGACACGTTCACGGAGGGAGAGGAGGTGGCATAAGTGGGCTGGGACATGAAGCGGGGACTCGAGGGCCTCGACTACAACGTCTTCACCGCCAAGGTCGAGGACCTCGTCAACTGGTCGCGCCGGCGCTCCTTCTGGGGCGTGACCTTCGGCCTGGCGTGCTGCGCGCTGGAGATGATGGCGGCCGGCGCCTCCCACTACGACCTCGGCCGCTTCGGCATGGAGGTGTTCCGGGCCTCGCCACGCCAGAGCGACCTCATGATCGTGGCCGGCCGCGTGTCGCAGAAGATGGCGCCCGTGCTGCGCCAGGTCTACGACCAGATGATGGAGCCCAAGTGGGTGCTGTCGATGGGCGTGTGCGCCAGCTCCGGCGGGATGTTCAACAACTACGCGCTCGTCCAGGGCGTGGACCAGATCGTGCCCGTGGACGTCTACGCACCCGGATGCCCGCCCGGTCCGGAGACGCTGATCCACGCCATCAACACCATCCACGAGCAGATCCAGAACGGGGAGCTTCTGCGCCGCCGCGAGACCCGCGGCCAGGGCGCGGGTGCTGGCGTAGTCATCGAGCAGCGCGACGGACAGCTCGAGCCGGCGACCGCGGCCTCGGCGGGCGGAGAGCGCTGAGGCGGTCCCATGTCCGACATCGAGGCGACGTCCGGATTCGAAGAGTCGGTCGCAGACGAGACCGGAGCGGCGACGGCGGAGCTGGAGACCCGCTTCGGTGTTCCCGCGACCTCGAGCAGGGGCCAGCAGGTGTTGCACCCGAGCCGCGACCAACTGGTCGACCTCGTCAGGACGTTAAGGGACGACGAGGGCTACCAGGTGTGCGTCGACCTCACCGCCGTCGACTATCTGGCCTACGAGGCGCCACGCCGGCTGCCCCCGCAGGTCGCACAGGAGCGGTTCGAGGTGGTCGTCGGGTTGCTGTCCCACGACACGCACGAGCGCCTGCGCCTGCGGGTCCAGGTGCCCGCCGACGACGCCACGTGCCCGTCCCTGTTCGACGTCCACCCCGGCACCGAAGCCCTCGAACGCGAGGTCTACGACATGTACGGCATCGAGTTCACGGGCCATCCCGACCTGAGCCGGATCCTCATGCCGGAGGACTGGGACGGCTTCCCGCTGCGCAAGGACCACCCCGTGGGGGCGATCCCGGTGCAGTTCAAGGGCGTCCAGAACGCCAGGTGATGCGGGGCTGATGCCGTGACCTCCCTCTCCACCGACGCCACCATCCGGACGTACGAGGGATCCCAGGAGCTCACGCCGCGCAAGGGCGCAGGCGCCGCCGAGCTGATGCGCGAGGTGGGTTCGGTACTACGGATGTCCGAGGCCGAGTTGGCGGCCATGGCCGACGACGAGCCCACCGAGGACCAGACGATGATCCTCAACATGGGCCCCCAGCACCCGTCCACGCACGGTGTGCTCCGGCTCATGCTCGAGCTCGAGGGCGAGACGGTGCTGCGCAGCAAGCCGGTCATCGGTTACCTGCACACCGGCATGGAGAAAACGGGTGAGACGCTCACCTACCTCCAGGGCCCCACCAACGTGACCCGCATGGACTACGCCTCGCCGCTCTTCAACGAGCTGGTGTTCTCGCTCGCGACCGAGACGCTGCTCGGCATCGATGGCGACATCCCGCCCCGGGCGCAGTGGATCCGCATGTTGCTGTGCGAGCTCAACCGGATGTCGTCGCACTTGCTGTTCCTCGCCACCAACGGCCTGGACCTGGGTGCGGTGTCGATGATGCTGTTCGGCTGGCGGGAGCGGGAAGAGACGCTGCGCCTGCTGGAGATGATCACGGGACTGCGGATGAACCACAACTTCATCCGGCCCGGCGGAGTGGCCGCCGACCTGCCCGACGGGTGGCGCGACGGCGTGTTGCGCGTGCTCGACCTGTGCGCTCCCCGGCTCAACGAGTACGACGAGCTGCTCACGGGCCAGCCCATCTACCGCGCCCGGCTCCAGGGCGTGGGCGTCATCACCGCCGACGAGGCAATCGCCCTGGGCGCCACCGGGCCGATCCTGCGTTCCACCGGGCTGTCGTGGGACCTGCGCAAGGACATGCCGTACCTGTTCTACGACCAGGTCGAGTTCGCGGCGATCGTGGGCAGCTACGGTGACGCGTTCGACCGCTACGCCATCCGGCTCAACGAGGTGCGGGAGTCGATGGCGATCGTGCGCCAGATCCTCGACGCGCTGCCGGGGGGCGACTACCGCATCCAGGATCGCAAGGTCACGCCGCCGCCCCGCGCCCGCATCGACGAGTCCATGGAAGCGCTGATCCACCACTTCAAGCTTTTCACCGAGGGCTTCAAGGTGCCCGAGGGCGAGGTGTATTGCGCCGTCGAGAGCCCACGCGGCGAGCTCGGCTGCTACATGGTGTCCGACGGCAGCGCCGTGCCCTACCGCATGCACATCCGGGGCCCGTCGTTCGTCAACGTCCAGGCGCTGCCCCACATGCTGCGCGGCGGCCTGATCGCCGACGCTGTCGCGGTCATCTCCTCGGTGGACCCGATCATGGGCGAGGTGGATCGGTGAGTACGAGCGGCGGGCGAGTGCTCGGGCCCGAGCGGCCCGGCGCGAAGCGCCGAGAGCGGGCAACACCGCGTCGAAGCCCGAGCGGCCCGTCGGCGAAGCCGACAAGAGCGGGAAGCAACTGATGCCGCGGTTCACCTCCGAGAACACCGCGGTGGCCGACGACATCATCGCCCGCTACCCCCGCCCGCGGTCCGCGATGGTCCCACTGCTGCACCTGGCCCAGGAGCAAGACGGCTACCTCACCGAGGAGGCGATGGACCACATCGCCGAGCTCGTCGACGTGACCCCGGCCGAGGTGCTCGGCACGGCGTCGTTCTACGAGATGTTCAAGCGCGGGCCCGTGGGCGACTACGTGGTTACCGTGTGCACCAACATCTCGTGCCTGCTGCTGGGCGGCGAGGAGCTCCTCCACCACCTCGAGCACCGCCTGGGGATCAAGGCGGGCAGCACCACGCCCGACGGCAAGTTCACGCTCGAGGACGTCGAGTGCATCGCGGCCTGCACCGAGGCCCCCTGCATGCAGGTGAACTATCGCTACTTCCATCGCGTCGAGCTCGACGAGGTCGACGAGCTGCTCGACGACCTGCGCGCCGGCAAGCTGGCGCACGAGGTCCCCCGCCACGGGACCCTGAGCCGGGTCCGCCAGCAGTTGCCGGAGAACCGGGCGGGCAACGCCCCGCCGGACCGTAACGTGGAGCCGCCGTGGCTGGCCCGCAACCGCAGGGCCAAGAGCGAGGGGAATGGCGAAGGCGCAGACGACGGCGCCGGCGATGGGGGTGCGTCGTGACCCGAGGCAATGGCTATCGGTCCGATGAGGGCGAGGCAATGTCCGTCGCCAACCGTTCGCCTGTGCCTCGCCCTGCCGCCACCGTTCGTCATTGCCTCGCGTTGCCGGCTGGGCTGGGGGGGCGATGACCGACGAAGCCACGCCCGTCCCGACCATCCTCGGCACCCGCTGGGACCTCGCCGACGGCCACACGCTCGAGCGCTACCTCGACACCGGCGGCTACGAGGGGCTCCGGCGGGCGCTGTCCGCCATGACCCCCGACGAGGTCACCGAGGAGGTCAAGGCGGCCAGCCTGCTGGGCCGCGGTGGTGCGGGCTTTCCCGCCGGCGTGAAGTGGGGCTTCGTCCCGCCGGGCGTGTTCCCCCGCTACCTGGTCGTCAACGGCGACGAGTCCGAGCCGGGCACCTACAAGGACCGCATCATCATGGAGCGCGATCCGCACCTCCTCATCGAGGGGGTGCTGATCACCTGCTACGCCATCGGTGCCGCGCAGGCCTTCCTCTATGTGCGGGGCGAGATGGCGTTGGCGCAGGAGCGCATCGCCCAGGCGCTCAACGACGCCTACGCCGCCGGCTACATCGGTCGGAACATCCTGGGCAACGAGGACTTCTCCGTCGACGTGATCCTGCACTGGGGCGCCGGCGCCTACATCGTGGGCGAGGAGACGGCACTCATCGAGTCGCTCGAGGGCTACCGGGGGATGCCTCGCCTCAAGCCGCCGTACTTCCCGGCGGCCAAGGGCCTCTACATGCAGCCGACCGTCGTCAACAACATCGAGACGCTGGCCAACCTGCCGTGGATCGTCAACAACGGCGGCGCCGCGTTCGCCGCGCTCGGGGTCGACAAGAGCCTAGGGACCCGCTTGTTCACGGTGTCGGGACACGTCAACCGGCCCGGGGTGTACGAGGTCGAGTTCGGGACCACCACCTTCCGGGAGCTCCTCTACGGCGAGCACTACGGCGACGGCATCCGTCACGACAACCGGCTCAAGGCGTTCATCCCCGGTGGGGTGTCGGCGCCGTGGTTCTTCGAGGAGCACCTCGACCTGCCGCTCGAGACCGGTGCGGTCGGCGCCGCCGGGTCGATGCTCGGTTCCGGCGCCATCGTGGTGATGGACGAGACGACCGACGTCGTCAAGGCCGCGTGGCGCATCGTGCGGTTCTTCGCCCGCGAGTCGTGCGGCAAGTGCACGCCGTGCCGCGAGGGCGCCACCTGGCTCGAGCGGATCCTGCGCCGCATGCTCGACGGCTACGGCCGGCCCAGCGACGTCGACAAGCTGCTCGACATCTGCGACAACATCAGCCCGCAGATCACCTGGCCACCCAAGCAGACCACGATCTGCCCACTCGGACCCTCTGCGGTGTCGCCCATCGCCTCGGCGGTGATGCGCTTCCGAGACGAGTTCTTCGCCTACTGCGGCGGCGGGGAGATCACGGTCCCGGTCCATGGCAAGGCCTACCTGTCGACGCCTCCGGCCGTCGGGGCAAGCCAGTGACGGACACCACCGACGCTGCCCGAGAGCGCGCCGCCCGGCGTCACCGTCGCCGTCGACGGGCGCACGATCACAGCCGCCAAGGGGGAGCTGGTGATCGACGCCGCCGAGCGCAACGGCATCTACATCCCCCGGTTCTGCTACCACCCCCGGATGCGGTCGGTGGGGATGTGCCGCATGTGCATCGTCGACATCGACACGGGGCGCGGCGCCGCGCTCCAGCCTGCGTGCATGATCGAGTGCTCCGACGGCATGACCGTCGCCACGGGGTCACCGGCTACGCGCAAGGCGCAGGAGGGCGTGCTGGAGTTCCTGCTGGTGAACCACCCGCTCGACTGCCCGGTGTGCGACAAGGGCGGCGAGTGTCCCCTGCAGGACCAGACCATGTCGCACGGGCCGGGCGAGAGCCGCTTCCTCGAGGAGAAGCGCCACTTCGAGAAGCCCATCCCGATCAGCGACCTGGTGATGCTCGACCGCGAGCGCTGCATCTTGTGCGACCGCTGCACCCGGTTCGCCGCCGAGGTGGCCGGCGACCCGCTGATCAGCTTCATTGACCGGGGCAACGAGACCCAGGTCAACACATTCCCCGGGGATCCCTTCTCCAGCTACTTCAGCGGCAACACCGTGCAGATCTGCCCGGTGGGGGCGCTGACCGCCACGCCCTACCGCTTCAAGGCCCGGCCCTGGGACCTCGAACAGGTCGAGTCGACCTGCACCAGCTGCTCCGTCGGCTGCCGGGTGGTGATCCAGTCGAGCCGCAACCAGGTGTTGCGCTACCTGGGGGTCGACGTCGACGCCGTCAACTGGGGGTGGCTCTGCGACAAGGGGCGCTTCGACTTCGAGGCGGTCAGCTCGTCGGAGCGGCTGGCGGGCCCGCTGGTACGGGACGAGGGCCTGTTGCTCAAGCCCGCCACGTGGAACGACGCAGTCCGGCGGGCCGCGGCAGCGATCCAGGAGGGACTGGAGCGGAGCGGGCCCGGAGGGCTCGCGGTGCTCGGGGGCTCCCGGCTCACGAACGAGAACGCCTACGCCTGGGTGAAGCTCGCCAAGGGCATCATCGGGTCGGACAACGTCGACGCTCAGCTGGGCGATGGCCTGCCGGCCGAGGCCGTGCTCGGTCTGCCTCCGGCCACCATCGACGACGCCTGCCGGCCCGGCGGCGCGGTGCTGCTGCTGGGGCCCGACCCCAAGGAAGAGCTGCCGGTGCTGTTCCTGCGGCTGCGCCACGCGGTGCTCAACGACGACGTCAAGATCGTCGAGCTGGCGGCGACGGAGACCGGCACGACCGCGCTCGCGACCCACACGCTGCGCTATCAGCCGGGCCACGCGCTGGCCCTCATGCGGGCCCTCCTGGCGCCAACCGACGCCGACGAAGAGGTGGCCGGCGTGGCACCGGAGGCCATCGTGGCGGCGGCGTCGCTGCTGGCCGAACGGCCGGTCACGGTCGTGCTCGGCCGGGCCAACCCGGCCGAGGGCGCCAGGTCCATCGCCGCCGCCGCCAACCTCGTCCACGAGGCGCATCCGCACGTCCGGTTCCTGTCGGCGCTGCGGCGGGCCAACGTGCGCGGCGCCCTCGAGCTGGGCATGGCGCCCGGTGTCCTGCCGGGGCGGGTCACGCTCCAGGCCGGTCGCAGCTGGTTCGCCGGCCACTGGCCCACCGTCCCGGAGGCCAAGGGCCTCGACGCCGCCGGGATCCTGCGCGCGGCGTCGGAGGGCAAGATCGACACGCTCGTGTTGCTCGGCGCGGATCCACTGGCGGACTTTCCGGATCGCGACCTCGCCGAACGCGGCGTCGCCGGGGGCCGAACGGTGATCGCCTGCGACCAGTTCCTCACCGAGTCGGTCAGGCAGGCGGACGTGGTCATGCCCGCCGCCGGGTATGCGGAGGTCGACGGGACCACGACCAACCTCGAGGGACGCGTCTCGACCCTGGCCCGGATCGTCACGCCCCCCGGTACCGCCCAACCCGACTGGGCGATCGCCGCCGAGCTGGCGTACCGGCTGGGCGCCGACCTGGGACTCGAGTCGACCGAGCAGATCGGCGAGGAGATCGAGAGGGTCGCCCCGGCGTTCGCGGGGCTGCTTCACGACCTGGCGGCTCCCGGCGGTGCGGACGGCGTGCTGGTCTCCCTGCCCTCGCGGAGCAACGGCGAGACGGCAGGCGAGACCACCGACGGGACCGCGGACGAGACCAAGGGCGAGACCGAGGATGAGACCGTGGACGAACCTGCCGCGGAATCGGTTGCCGGGGCCACCGATCCCGCGGCAGGAATCGTGGGCGTCTCGTTACCCGACTGGCGGGTGATCGATCCGCCGCTGCTGGACGCCTACTCGCTGCGGCTGGTGGTCCGCCGGAAGCTCTACGACCGGGGCACGCTGGTGCAACACTCGCCGTCGCTGGCCGGCCTTGCCGAGCGGGCGACGCTGCGGCTGCATCCTCAGGACTTCGATCGGCTCGGCATCGTCCCCGGCGACGACGTGCGCCTCACGTCCAGCCGCGGCCACGTGACGGTGGCGGCCCGGCCCGACCCGGCCGTGCCCCGGGGCGTGGCCGTGCTCGACGCCAACAAGGCCGGCGGGCGGGCCAATGTCCTGATCGACGCCAACGCCCCGGTCACCGACGTGCGGGTCGAGCGGCCATGAGCTGGCTTCGCCCGTCCGCGCCCCTCCGCTCATCGGCGTGCCTGCGGCCCGCCAATGAGCGATCGCCGCTTTGCGGCGAGAACCGCACTGTGTTCCTGGCTCGCTCGCCCTTCGGGCTCCATCGCGTGGTCCTGTCGCCTGCGGTGCGGGGCTCCGACGCCGTGTCTCCCGCTCTCGGCGGCTTCGCCGCCGGGCCGCTCGGGCCCTGGCCGCCTTCGGCGCAACAGCGCCTCGAGCGCCCCCGCATCCTCAGCGCCACCCGCTCGCTACCCGCCCTCCGCCGAAAGCGGTCTATGGCCTCGGCCTACGGCCGAGTCGAGGTGCCTTCATGATTGCCCTCGATCCGCTGTTGGAGGGCGGCATCGGGCTCGCCGAGTTCCTCATCGTCGTGCTCAAGTCGGTGGTGGCGTTCGGGCTGCTGCTCGGGTCCGTCATCTTGATGATCTGGTTCGAGCGGAAGATCCTCGGTGACCTGCAGAACCGCATCGGGCCCAACAAGGCGGGGCCATGGGGGATCCTCCAGACGTTGGCCGATGGGATGAAGTTGCTCCTCAAGGAGGACAACATCCCCGACAAAGCCGACCGCCGGGTGTTCATACTGGCGCCGTTCCTGTCAGCGGTGCCGGCGTTCGTCACATTCTCTGTCATCCCCATCGCCGGCGCGTTCGACGGTGATCAGGAAGGGGTCGTGAGCCTGTTCGGGCACGACACCTATCTCCAGCTGGCCGACCCGCCGATCGGCGTGTTGCTGATCCTGGCCATGTCGTCGATCGCCATCTACGGCGTGATGCTGGCCGGCTGGTCGTCGGGGTCGAAGTACCCGCTCCTCGGATCGGTGCGGGGCGCGGCCCAGATGGTCAGCTACGAGGCCGCCCTCGGCCTGGCCACCGTCACGGTGGTCATGCTGGCCGGGTCGCTGTCGACGCACGAGATCGTGGCCACGCAGGCGGGCAACGGCTACGACCTGTTCGGCGCGATCCCGATCCCTCGCTGGAACGTCATCGCCACCGGGCTGGTGCCGTTCGTGATCTTCTTCATCGCCGGCACCGCGGAGCTCAACCGACCCCCGTTCGACCTGGTGGAGGCAGAGCAGGAGCTGGTGGGCGGCTTCCACACCGAGTACTCGTCGTTCCGCTTCGCGCTCTTCTACCTGGCCGAGTTCATGAACACGATCACGATGTCGGCGATCATGGTCGTGCTGTTCTTCGGCGGCCCGGCCGGGCCAACGTTCGACGTGCTGCCGGGCTGGCTGTGGGGGTTGATCTGGTTCTCGGCGAAGTTGCTCGTGTTCCTGTTCGTCCAGGTGTGGATCCGTGCCACGCTGCCGCGCTTCCGCTACGACCAGCTCATGAACCTGGGCTGGAAGGCGCTCATCCCGCTAGCGCTCGGCTGGGTGCTGCTGCTCGGGGCCATCAACATCGGCCGCGACGCCGACTGGAACATGGCAGCCGTGGTGGGCGTGTCGTTCGTCGCGCTGGTGGCCGGGTACATGGGCCTGGCCGGCGCCATCGCCATCGCCCAACGCCGCGAGGAGTCCCCGTCGGAGGAAGTGATCGTCTAGTGCTACCTCCCGCGACTGTCGCACATGCCTCACTGGCCAGCGACGCCGGTGGCGGTGTCCTCGTCCTCGCCGCACCGCAGGGTGTGCGCCTTCGTCCTGCGTCCTTGCCAGCGCCGCCGCTGACTCGGCGATTCACGCACGCCAGTCACGGGAGGCAGCACTAGTGGGCTACCTAGACGGGTTCAAGGTCACGTTCCGCAAGCTGTTCGAGGAGCGGCTCACCAAGGACTACGTCAAGGACAAGGGTGGCAAGCGCGCCAAGCCCTCCCGCCTCCATGGGCGCCATGTCCTCAACCGCTACGAGGACGGGATGGAGAAATGCATCGGTTGCGAGCTGTGCGCCGGTGTGTGCCCAGCCCGGTGCATCTACGTGCGCGGCGCCGACAATCCGCCGGAGGATCCCGTCTCGCCCGGCGAGCGCTACGGCTACATCTACGAGATCAACTACCTGCGCTGCATCCACTGCGACCTGTGCGTGGAGGCGTGCCCAACGGAGGCGATCACCGAGACGAAGCTGTTCGAGTTCAGCTTCAGCAATCGCCAGGACGCCATCTACACGAAGGCCGAGTTGATGGTCGACGACGACGGCAAGCCCCAGCAGCTTCCCTGGGAGGACTGGACCGACGCCGACGCGATCGTGCCCCACACCTCGGCCTGGGTGCGGGCGACGTCCCCGTCGGGAGCGGCGGCCTACGAGGGCCGGGTCGCGTGGTCGGGCGAGCTGGGCTTCGGTGTACGCCCTCCGGAGGTCGGCCAGTCGCGCCCGGAGAGCGAGGCCGACGCCCACGAGGCCGATGTCATCCTGAGCCACCCAGGCGAGCCGGGCGGCCACCCAGTCGACACGCCCATCGAGGACCTCGGCCACGTCGGCGAGCCCACCGACGCCCGCCAGGGCAAGGAGATCCCCGAGGGCGACGCGCAGGGCGAGGGCGACGTGCACGGCGAGGGTGACGCGCACGGCGAGGGCGACGTGCACGGCGAGGGCCAGCGATGATCGAGCTCGTGGTCTTCGCCGTCGCAGGCGCCGCCTGCCTGGCCGGGGCCATCGGCGTCGTGGCCAGCAGCAGCCCCGTGCACGCGGCACTGTCCCTGGTGGGGACGCTGTTCGGCATCGCCGTGCTGTTCGTTGCCCAGGAGGCCAACTTCCTGGCCGCGGTCCAGGTCATCGTCTACGCCGGCGCCATCGTCGTCCTGTTCCTGTTCGTGATCATGCTGTTGGGCGTCGACCGGACCGACAACCTGCGCGTGGAACCGCTGGGCGGAGGCCAGCGGGTCACAGCCGCGGTGGTGGCCCTGGGAGTCCTAGGCCTGGTGCTGGTCACACTGGCCAGCACGGGTTGGGAGGCGACGGGGGTGGTCGGCGAGCTCGACGAGACCGCTCCCGACATCAATCAGCTGGGCGAGGCGCTGTTCACCCGCTACCTCTACGCCTTCGAGATCACGTCCGTCCTGCTGGTGGTCGCGGTGGTGGGCGCAGTGCTGCTCGCCCGGCGGGTGCGGCGGGAGGAGGAGATCGTCGATCCGGGCCAGGCAGAGCGCCAAGCCGAGATCACCGAGCGGATCGCCAGGGCCGAGGCCCGTGCCGCCCACACCGACGGCGCGCGCAACGGCGCCGTCCCGGGCGCCACCGAGCCCGAGCCCGCGGCCGAGCCCGCCTCCGCCCAGGAGATGGGCTCGTGACAGTCGCCATCGAGGTCACTCCGGCGTGGTACCTGATCCTGGGCGCGGCGCTGTTCTCGATCGGCACCTTCGGCCTGCTGATCCGCCGCAATCCACTGGTGATGGTCATGTGCGTCGAGCTGATGCTCAACGCCGTGACCCTCACCTTCGTCACGTTCTCGCGCATGGTGCGCGACACAGGGGGGCTGTCGATCGTGGTGTTCGTTCTCGTGGTGGCCGCGGCCGAGGTCGTGGTGGGACTGGCCATCATCGTCGCCCTGCTGCGCAAGCGCCCGGGCGCCACCGCCGACGACGTCGCGATCCTGGAGGGTTGAACCCGCCGTGCTCGACGCCGTCTGGTTGATCCCCGCGCTGCCGCTGGCCGGCTTCCTCATCTTGCTGGTCGCCGGGAGGCGCGTGGGCGAGCCCGCCGCCGGCTGGATCGCGACGGTCATGTGTGCCGGCAGCTTCGTCGCGTCGGTGGTGGTCTTCGCCGGCCTGGCGGGCGAGAACGAGGAGGGGCGCCAGTTCACCCAGACCCTGTTCGAGTGGGTGCCGGCGGGCGGGCTGCGGGTCGACATCGGGTTCCTGGCCGACCCGCTGTCGATCACGATGGCGCTCTTCATCACCGGCGTCAGCGCCCTCATCCACCTGTACGCGATCGGCTACATGCACGGCGACCCGGACTTCTCCAGGTTCTTCGTCTATATGAACCTGTTCGTCTTCTCGATGCTCATGCTGGTTCTCGGCAGCAACCTGCTGGTCACCTTCCTGGGTTGGGAGGGCGTGGGCGCCTGCTCCTACTGGCTGATCTCGTTCTGGTTCACGTCTGACGCCAACGCCACCGCCGGCAAGAAGGCCTTCCTCACCAACCGCATCGGCGACTGGGGCTTCCTGCTCGCGATGTTCCTCGCATTCGCCACGGTGGGGACGCTCAACTACGAGCTGCTGTTCGACCGGGTCCCGACCATCGCGCCGGTGACCGCGACGGCCATCGGGTTGTTGCTGTTTCTGGGAGCCGTGGGTAAGTCGGCGCAGATCCCGCTGTACATCTGGCTGCCTGACGCCATGGCCGGCCCGACGCCGGTGTCGGCCCTCATTCACGCCGCCACCATGGTGACCGCGGGCGTGTTCCTGATGACCCGGGTCAACCCCATCTTGGCCGCTGGCTACGACTGGGTGCCCGACGTCATCGCCTGGGTCGGGGTGATCACTGCGTTCGTGGCCGCCACCATCGCCATCGCCCAGAACGACATCAAGAAGGTGCTCGCCTACTCGACAGTGAGCCAGCTCGGCTACATGTTCCTCGCCGTGGGGGTCGGCGCCTATGTGGCCGCCATCTTCCACATGATCGCCCACGCGTTCTTCAAGGCCCTGCTGTTCCTCGGCGCCGGCTCCGTGATCCACGGGCTAGACGGCGAGCAGGACATGCGCCGTATGGGCGGGCTGCGCAAGTTCATGCCGCTGACGGCGGCCACGTTCATGGTCGGCTGGCTGGCTATCGCGGGCGTGCCGCCGTTCGCCGGCTTCTGGTCGAAGGACGACATCCTGCTGTTCGCATGGGGAAGCGGCGCCGCCGGTGGGAAGGCCCTCTGGGCCATCGGGCTCGTGACCGCGTTGCTCACCGGCTACTACATGAGCCGCGAGGTCTTCATGGTGTTCTTCGGCGAGTCCCGCTGGCGCGCCGAACCGGAACCGCAGCCGGCCAGCGTCGGGGCCGCGGCCAACGAGCTCGATCTGGAGACCGACAAGCACGCACACGGCAAGCCCCATGAGTCCCCCTGGCTCATGACCGCGCCGTTGGTGGTGCTCGCGGTGCTCTCCATCGTCGGGGGCGTGATCAACCTGCCGTTCAACGATGACGTCCACTTCCTCGAGCACTTCCTCGAGCCGGTGCTGGGCGCGAACGAGGCGGAGATCGCCGTGTCCACCGGGGCCAAGGTCGCCCTGGCGGCGGTCGCCATCGGAGCTGGGCTGGTCGGCATCGCCCTTGCATCGGCCGTCTACCTGCGTCACCGGGTGCGAGCGATCGAGCCCGAGGTGCTCGCGCACGCCTGGTACTACGACGAGGAGGTGACCGCGTTCATGGGCGGACCGGGGAGGAAGTCGTTCGACGCCATCGCCTGGTTCGACGTCCACATCATCGACGGCGCAGTGAACGGGGTGGCCACGCTGGTCCGCGGCGTCGGCAGGCGACTGCGGCCGTTGCAGTCGGGATTCGTCCGCTCGTATGCCCTGGGCGTGACTATCGGCGTGGTGGTCGTCCTCGGCTACTTCATCACGAGGGTGTCGTTCTGATGGGCCCGCTGGTATTGGCCCAGGAGGGGGCGCCCGACTTTCCGGTCCTGACCGCCCTCGTCCTGGTCCCGGCGGTGGGAGCGGTGGCGGTGGCGCTGATCCCGCGGGCGCGGGCCGAGCTGCACCGTGGGGTGGCGCTCCTGTTCTCGTCGGCGGCCGGGGCACTGGCGATCTACGTGCTGGCGGCGTTCGACAAGAACGACGCCGGGATGCAGTTCGAGGTCAACCGCTCGTGGGTCGCCGACTTTGGCATCTCCTGGCACCTGGGGGTCGACGGCATCTCGCTGTTCCTCGTCGTGCTGACCGGGGTGCTGTTCCCGCTGGCGCTGCTCGGGTCGACACCGTCGCACGACGCCAAGCCCTATTACGCGTGGCTGCTGCTGCTCGAGGCCGGCTGCCTGGGCGTGTTCGTGGCGCTCGATCTCTTCCTGTTCTTCGTGATGTTCGAGATCGTGCTGGTGCCGATGTACTTCATCATCGGGGGCTGGGGCTACGCACGGCGGGTCTACGCCGCCAACAAGTTCTTCCTGTTCACGATGTTCGGTTCGGCGCTGATGCTCGTCGGCATCGTCGCCCTCGCATACCTCAACCGCGACGCCGTCGAGGACCAGAACCGCGCCGAGGCCGCCGAGCTGCTGGCCGAGCAGGGAGACCAGCAGACGGTACCGCCTGTCGTGCAGCAACGGGTCGACGAGCTGCAGGCCGACGTGCCGCTGAGCTTCGACCTGGTCGAGATCGCGGAGGGCCGGGCCGTGACCGACAACTCCGCCGGTGCCAACCCGTTCGACTGGGCCGCGGCCCGGTGGATCTTCCTGGCCTTCGTCCTGGCGTTCGCAGTCAAGGTGCCGCTGTTCCCGCTGCACACCTGGCTGCCCGACGCCCACACCGAGGCGCCCACGGCCGGGTCAGTGATCCTGGCCGGGGTGCTGCTGAAGCTGGGCATCTACGGCTTGCTGCGCTTCGGTCTCTACCTGTTCCCCGACGCCGCGTCCTTCTTCGCGCCCGCGCTCGTGACGCTCGGCGTGATCGGCATCGTCTACGGCGCCGTGGTCGCCACCATGCAGCCGGACCTGAAGCGGCTGGTCGCCTACTCGTCGATCGCCCACCTCGGGTTCATCGTTCTCGGCATCTTCGCCATCACCACCCAGGGACTGCAGGGCGGGTTGATCCAAAGCGTCAACCACGGCCTCTCGACCGGCGCCCTGTTCCTTCTGGTCGGCATGATCTCCGAGCGGCGTCACACGCGCGAGATCGCCGGCCTCCGAGGCCTGCAGAAGGCGGCGCCGATCTTCGCTGGGGTCTTCACCGTGGTGATGATGTCGTCGATCGGGTTGCCGGGGCTCAACGGGTTCGTGGGCGAGTTCCTGGTGCTGATCGGCTCGTTCCTGACCCGGCGATGGTGGACGGTCGTGGCTGCGACCGGGGTGATCCTGGCTGCCCTCTACCTGCTGTGGGCGTACCAGCGCGTGTTCCACGGGGAACCCGATGACGACAACCGCCGCTTCCCCGAGATCAACTGGCGCGAGGGGTTGGTGATGGCGCCGCTGCTGGGGCTGATCGTGTTCCTGGGCATCTACCCCAAGCCCGTGCTCGAACGCATGCAACCGTCGGTCGACCGCCTGATCGACCACGTCGAGGCGAACAGCGACTACAAGGAGCCGCCGGTGGCAACCGAGGGACCGCTGGTGACCGCCGGCGACGAGGCCAGGGACCAGGAGGCCGGCGGATGATCGGCGTCCTGGGATCGCTCGCCCAGCCCCTGCCGGTCGATCCCCTGCCGATCGAGCGACCCGGCGTCGACTGGGGCGCGGTCGCCCCGATGCTGGTGCTCGTCGGCGGCGCGCTGGCCTTGATGCTGGCGTCGTCGTTCGTGTCCAGCCGCCGCTCGAACGTCGGCTACACGATCTTCACCTGCCTGGTGGGGCTGGGCGCCATCGGCGCCGCCATCCCGCTGTGGATCGAGGTCACGGACGACGAACGGGGACCCTTCTCGACGCTCGCCGGGTCAGTCGGCGTCGACGGGTTCTCCACGTTCGTGACGTTCCTGCTCGGTGCGGCCGTGGTGCTGGCGGCGCTGTTCATCGACGACTACCTGCGGCGCGAGCAGCTCGAAGGCGTCGAGGCCTACGTCCTGTTGCTGCTGTCGGCAACCGGCGGCGTGATCATGGCCCACGCCAACGACCTGATCGTGCTGTTCCTCGGCCTCGAGGTCCTGTCGATGGCGGCCTACGTGCTGGCGGCGATGCACCGGCGGCGCGTGACGTCGCAGGAAGCGGGCATGAAGTACTTCGTCCTTGGTGCCTTCTCGTCGGCGTTCTTCCTCTATGGCATCGCCATGATCTACGGCGGCACCGGCACCACCAACCTGGTGACGATCCTCGAGACGTTCAGCACCACCGCGCTGACCGAGGACGGTCTCATCCTCGCCGGGCTCGCGCTGCTGCTGGTGGGGTTGGGGTTCAAGGTGGCGGCGGTGCCGTTCCACTTCTGGACGCCCGACGTCTACCAGGGAGCACCATCGCCGATGGTGGCGTGGATGGCGTCGGGGGTGAAGGTGGCGGGCTTCGCCGGCCTCATGCGGGTGTTCGACGTCGCCTTCACCGCCTACGCCGTCGACTGGCAGCCGCTGATCTACGCCGTCGCGGTGGCGACCATGCTGGTCGGCGCCGTCCTCGCCGTCGTCCAGACCGACGTCAAGCGCATGATGGCGTACAGCTCGATCTCGCACGCCGGCTTCATCCTGGTCGGCGTCCAGGCCGCCACCGACCAGGGGGTCGAGGCTGCGCTGTTCTACCTGGCGACGTACGTCTTCCTGATCGCCGGTACGTTCGGGATCATCACGTTGGTGGGGCGCCGGGGCGACGGCCACCACAGCCTCGACGACTACCGGGGCCTCGCCCGGTCGCGGCCGGTCCTGGCCCTGGTCCTGGCCCTCTTCCTGTTCGCGCAGGCCGGCGTGCCGTTCACGTCGGGTTTCTTCGCCAAGTTCTACGTGATCAACGCCGCCGTCAACGCCGGCTCGACGTGGCTGGCGGCCGTGGCCATGCTCAGCGCCGTGATCGCCGCCTTCGTCTACCTGCGGATCGCGGCGCGCATGTACATGGCCGACCCCCCCGCCACAGCGGCGGTGGGAGCGGGCGAAATGTCCGAGACGGCCGAACCGGGAGCGCCGGGCGCGCCACGGATCGCCGTCCCCGCCGGCGCCACCATCGCCCTGACCGCGTGCGTGATCGTCACGATCGGCGCCGGTCTCTGGCCCGGTTCGATCGCCGACCTCGCCCGCGACGCCGTACCGGTCCTCACCACGTTCGGCTGACCCATCGCGTCGATCCTCTGGGGTGCCGCGGGTCCCGCTGTCCCCTCGGAACGCGGGGTGGCCCAATCGGGGGTCGGCGGTGTGGTGGAATGCCCGTGAGCGCAAGCGCCGCCCTTCGACATGCCGCGGAACACATCAGTCACCGACACCCGCCTGGTGCGACGGTCCCAACAGGGTGACCGGAGAGCCTTCCGCGCGCTCCTGACCCGTTACGACTGGCGCCTGCGGGGCCTCGCGCACGCGCTGCTGCTCGATCCCGAGCGGGTCGACGCCGTTCTTCGGGCCGCCTACGTCAGGGCGTGGCGCGAGGTCGTCCGCATCGACCCTCGCGAGGATGCGGCATCCTGGCTCTACCGCCTGGTCTACAACGCCTGCATCGACGGGCTCCGCCGCGAGAGCACCCGCATCGGTGCCGCACCTCCGACAGCGCCTGATGTCGCTGACGCGGCGGACGCGGACGCGGCGGTCGTGGCTGCGGATCCTCCGGTACAGCCCCAGCCGGCCGGCGGCAATGGGGACATGCCCGCCACGACGGGCGGAGGCCGGGCGCAGGTCGTCGAGGCGCTGGCGGCACTGGCGCCGGCGGACCGGGTGGCGGTGGTCCTGGTCGATCGCGAGGGGTTCGCTCCCGAGGCGGCGGCCCGCATCCTCGGCCTCACCCCCGACGTGCTGCAGGCCCGGCTGGTCGGCGCACGGGTCCGGCTCACGAACCAGCTCGCCGATGTCCTCACCGCGCCGACCGCGCCCGCCGACGAGGAGGAGCCGGAGTCACTGCTCGAAGAGGCGGAGGAGCCCGAGGCCGAGAAGGAGGCGAAATCCGAGGAACCGCAGCCGGCGTCCGAGCAGCCGGAGGCCGAGCTCGACGATGCCACGTCGGCCGATCCGGCCGACACCAAGGTCGCGAGCCGAAGCGCCGCCAGCCCATCCCCGAACGGATCGAGCGGTGCCGCAAGCACCAACGGCGCGGACGACAGCGGGGGCGACGCGTCGTGACACCGCCGGCCACGGGCGGCGACGGCGACGGCCACGATCCCATCGATCCCGACGCTGCGGGGGAGGGAACAGGCCAGCGCCAACCCGTGACCGTCGCCCTTCGGGAGCTCGCGCCTCCCGAGCACACCCCGAGCTTCTGGGACGACCTCGATCGCCGCCTGGCCGACGAGCCCCAGCTCCGCCTCGCGCCCCGAGCCGCCATCAGGCCCATCACCCAGCCACCTCCGGTCATCGACGACCGCAAGCTTGCCGAGCACCTCGCCGGTCCCCGGCCCCGAGCGGGCCGCATGCGGCCGCTCCGCTTCCTCGCCTGGGGCGCGGCCATAGGGGTGACCGCGTTGCTGATCGCCGCCGCCCTGTACGAACCCGACGACGAGACCCGGGTCGACGATGCGGCCGACACCGCCACCACGTCGGCACCCGAGGCCACGGGCCAGTCGACGACCACGACGGCGCCGCCGACCACGACGACCGCGCCCGGAGCCATCGACGCTTCGGCTCCGCTGGCGCCCGACGGCGTCGGGCCGCTGCGGATCAACACGTCGTTCCGGGACCTGCGGGCGGCCGGCGTCGCCCTCACCGTCGACCAAGCGACGTTCGAGGGTTCGGGCGGTTACTGCTACGACGCCCGGGTCACCGGCGCCCTCGACCTGCTGCTCCGCTTCCGCAGCCCGGTGCCCGACGAGGGCGTCGCCGATCCCGCCGATGGTGTCCTCGCCGCGGTCGGCATCGATTCCGGGTTGCCCACGACCCGGACCACCGACAGCGGCATCGGTCTCGGCGCGCCCCAGGATCAGGTGCTCAGCACATACGCCGGGAACCTCGAGGACCACAGCCACCCGTATATCCCCGGCGGTCACGTGTTGATCGCCCCGTCGGCCGCGGAGACGGGCCTGGCCATCGCCTACCTGACCGACGGTTTCACCGTGAACCAGATCACCGTCGGCGCCTACGACATCGTCCGCTACGTCGACGGATGCTCTTGATATCGGGCGGAGGGAACCCCTCCCCCCCGGCGGAGGCACGTACTAGAACGCCCCGATATCCATGTCCCGGTTGCCCCAGCCGTCCAGGATGGAGCCGATCCCGAAGGCCATGGCCTCCCACAAGTCAGACGAGCTGAGATCCAGGTCCCGGTTGTCCCAGCCCTCCAGCCGGGAGCCGAGCTCCTCGGCCCTGGACGACCACAAGCCAGACGCCCCGATCTCGAGGTCCCGGTTGTCCCAGCCGTCCAGCCGGGAGCCGAGCTCCTCGGCCATGGACGACCTCAGGTCCCGGTTTGCCGAGCCATCCGGCTCGTGGTCGGCCGCATCGGCGCGGGCCGGCCCTAGGAGCATCCCGATGGCCGCGGCCGCCGTCACGACAGCCGCGATGCGGGCTAGGAAGTGTCGTGTCTTCATGTCGGTGTCTTCGATGCCGATCAACGTGCCGGATGCCGGGTGGGCTCGGCGTTCACGCCGCCCTGTGAGCCGGCCATCGGGTACGTTCTTGGCCTGAAAATCCTGGTCGGGGCGGCTTTGGCCCCTCGTGCAAACGGTCACTAGGCTCCCGCCACGTGTCGGAACTCCTCCGTTCGTACCTCACGGCCGGCATTTTCCTGGTCGTTGCGGTCGCGCTGGTGGCCTCGATCATGGGCCTCGGGAGCCTGATCCGACCCACTCGCCCGCAGCCAGAGAAGTACATGAACTACGAATCCGGCGTCGACCCCGCGGGCTCGATGTGGGGCCAGACGCAGGTCCGCTACTACCTTTTCGCCCTGCTGTTCGTGCTGTTCGACGTGGAGGCCGTGTTCATATTCCCGTTCGCCACCCGAGCCGAGGAGTATGGCTGGTTCGGGTTCGTCGAGATGAGCATCTTCATCGTCGTCCTCGCGCTCGGGCTGCTCTACGCCTGGAAGAAGAAGGTCCTCCGCTGGGTCTGATGCTGCCGATGACGATCCCGAGGCCGAGGCTGGAGCCGAGGGCCCAGGGCCCGAGCGGTCCGGCGCCGAAGGCGCCAAGAGCGGGAAGCGCTGCGTCGAAGCCTGAGCGGCCCGGCGCCGAAGGCGCCAAGAGCGGGAAGCGTGGGAACGCTCTTGGCAGCGCGGTACGCGCCTTTGCCGACTCCCGGACGGATCGCTGATGGGCCTCGTCGAGAGCGGGAAGCTGCCCAAGCCGCTGACCTCCCTTCTCAACACGGCCCGCAAGTACAGCCTCTGGGCCTACCAGTGGGGCCTGGCCTGCTGCGCCATCGAGATGGGCGCGGCCTTCGCATCGCCCCGCTATGACGTGATGCGCCTCGGCGTCATCCCCCTGCCCGCCAGCCCCCGGCAGGCCGACGTGGTGGTCATCTCCGGCACGGTCACCGACAAGATGGTTCCGGCCATCAAGCGCCTCTACGAGCAGATGGCGGACCCCAAGTACGTCATCTCCATGGGCGCGTGCACCAACTGCGGCGGCCCCTACTGGGACAGCTACTCGGTCACCAAGGGCGTCGACCAGGTGGTGCCCGTCGACGTGTACATCCCGGGATGCCCGCCCCGGCCCGAGGCCCTGCTCGAGGGCATCGTCCTCCTGCAGCAGCGGATCGGGCGGGAGGACCCCGCCGAGCGCTGGCGGGGGGACCCGCTCGTGGTGCAGTGATGTCGGACACGACCACCGGGGACGCCGCGACGGAAGCCCAGGAAGGGGCGCCGGAGGTCGACGAGGCGCGCCAGCGCTGGCTCGCCGCGCTGACCGAGGCTCTCGGCGACGCCGTCGTGGGCAGCCACATCGCCCCCGGCCGGGGTCTGTGGGTGCGGGTCGCCCGCGACTCCTGGTTCGACGCCGCCGAGGCGGCCAAGGAGCGGATGGGCTGCACCTTCTTCGACTTCCTGTCGGCCATCGACTGGATGCCGTCTCCCTGGGGGCGCTACGAGGACTCGTCGGTGGACGTCGGCATCGAACCCTTCGATCCGTCGGCCACCTTCGCCACCGGCGTCGCCGGCGGAGACACGCGCTTCCAGGTGTTCTGCCACCTGGCCAACGTGCGGGGCCGGAACGGTCAGCGTGCCGACGTGATCCTCAGGGCCGACCTGCCCGACGACGATCTGCGCGTCCGCAGCCTGGTGCCACTGTACGGCGGGGCCAACTGGCACGAGCGCGAGTGCTGGGAGATGTTCGGCATCAGCTTCGACGGGCATCCGGGCCTGCGGCACCTCTACCTCCCGGGCGAGTTCGAGGGGCACCCCCTGCGCAAGGATTTCCCGTTGCTGGCCCGCCTGGTGAAGCCCTGGCCCGGGATCGTCGACGTCGAACCGATGCCCGGCGAGCCGGCCGCTGCCGAGGACGCCGAGGGTGGTGCCAACGGGGACGGGGACCAGGCATGACCACGCTGCCTCGGGGGCTGCGCCCCCGGACCCCATCGCCGCCCGGCTCCCTGGCCTGTCGACCCAACTATCCGCCCGTCTCGCGGCGACGAGGCGAGCGGGCTCTAGTTGGGTCGATCGCGCCGTCGGCCGGTCAGGAGCTGCGCTCATGACCGTGCTGCCTCGGGGGCTGCGCCCCCGGACCCCATCGCCGCCCGGCTCCCTGGCCTGTCGACCCAACTATCCGCCCGTCTCGCGGCGACGAGGCGAGCGGGCTCTAGTTGGGTCGATCGCGCCGTCGGCCGGTCAGGAGCTGCGCTCATGACCGTCACCGAGCGCCAGCAGCGGGCCTACGTCGACGCCCAGGCCGCCGACGCCCGGGTGAACGTCGAGCTCGAGACCGACGAGGGCATGACCCTCAACATCGGGCCCCAGCACCCTGCCACCCACGGCACGCTGCGGGTGGTGGCCAAGCTCGACGGCGAGCAGGTGGTGTGGGCCGACGTGGTGCCCGGCTACATGCATCGGGGCTACGAGAAGCTCGCCGAGGTGCGTACGTTTCCCCAGGTCACGACCCTAGTCAACCGGATCGACTGGCTCGGCAGCTTCGCCAACGAGGTGCCGTTCATCCTCGCCGCCGAGCAGCTCATGGAGATCGAGGCCCCGCCGAGGGCCCGCCACATCCGCACGATCCTCTTCGAGATGGCCCGGGTGGCCAACATCGTGCTGTTCCTCGGCGACCTGGGTGCCCAGCTCGGGGCGGTCACGCCGGTTTTCTACGCCTTCCGCGACCGCGAGCACGTCCTCGACCAGATCGAGGCGGTCACCGGCGGGCGCTTCCATCCCAACTTCGACCGGATCGGCGGCCTGAAGGACGACCTGCCCAAGGGCTGGATCGCCGACACCAAGGCCGTCATGGAGCGCATCCGCGGCTTCTGCAACCTCGTCGAGGAGCTGCTGTTCGGCAACGAGATCTTCGAGGCACGCACGCGGGGCGTGGGTGTGGTGCCGGCCGAGGTGGGGCTGTCGTACGGGCTGAGCGGCGCCAGCATTCGCGGCTCGGGTGTCGACTGGGACTTGCGCCGCGACGGGGCGGTGACCGGTCTCGCCCACGCCGACGTCGACTGGAAGGTCTGGACCCACCCGGACGGAGATAGCTTCGCCCGCTGCTGGGTCCGGCTGCAGGAGACCCGCGAGGCCACCAAGATCGTGGATCAGCTCTGCGACGGGCTGCCCGGCGGACCGATCATGGCCAAGGTCCCCCGCATCATCAAGGTGCCCGAGGGCGAGGCATACATCGAGACGGAGAACCCGCTGGGCGCCATGGGCTACTACGTGGTGAGCAGGGGCGACCTGGGACCGTTCCGGGTGAAGATCCGTTCGGCCAGCTTCTCCAACGTGTCGATCCTGCCCTGGCTGCTGCGGGGCGTGTACGTCCCCGACATCATCACGATCCTCGCCAGCATGTACTTCATCCTCGGGGACATCGACCGATGAAGCCGCTGCGCCCGTCCATACCCCGCTCACGGGTCCTGTCGCCTCCGGTGCGAGGCCTACCGCCGTCGGCGCCTGCCAGGCGCCGACAGCGGCCTCGCATCCTCAGCGCCACCCGCTCGCTCCGCCCTGCATCGGCGGCGTCGATGGCCTCGGCCTTCGGCCGAGTCGAGGTCTTCCGATGAGCCTCGCCATCGAACTGGCCTACTGGCAGCAGACCGTCCTGCGGACGGTCGGCGTGCTGGTGGCCGTGCTCATCCCCGCCGGCACGCTCGTCTACGTCTTCCTGTTCAAGATGATGAGCTTCATGCAGAGCCGCCTGGGGCCCATGGAGGCCGGGCCCTACGGGTCGCTGCAGCTGCTGGCCGAGGTCGGCAAGTGGATCCAGAAGGAGGACATCATCCCGTGGCGGGCCGACCGGCGCCTGTTCGCGCTCGCCCCCTACGTGGTGGTGGCGTCGGTCTTCCTCATCCTGCTGGCCGTGCCGTTCGGGCCCGACGCCTGGTTCGCCGACCTCGACGTCGGCATCTTCTGGGTGCTGGCGGTGTCGTCGATCTCGGTGCTCGGCATCATCATCGCCGGCTGGGCGTCCGCCAATAAGTACTCGCTGCTGGGGGGCCTGCGGGCCGCCGGCCAGCTGATCGCCTACGAGCTGCCGATGGTGCTCGCCGTGGTGGGCGTGGTCATCCAGGCGGGCACGCTCAACCTGCAGGAGATCGTCGCCGCCCAGCACAGCGGGGAGATCTTCGGCTTCGGGGGGATCGGCAACCCTTACATCTTCACCCAGTTCATCGGGTTCTTCATCTTCCTGGTGGCGACGCAGGCCGAGCTGACCCAGACCCCGTTCGACATGCCGATCGCCGAGTCCGAGCTGGTGTCGGGCTACTTGACCGAGTACTCGGGCATGCGGTTCCTGCTGTTCTTCATCGCCGAGTTCGCGAGCGCCGGCGCCTTCGCCGCGGTGGCGGCCACGCTGTTCCTCGGGGGGTGGAGCATCCCCTGGGTCGACCTCGATGCCGACGTCATGAACGTCGTCGGCCCCGTGGTGCTGCTCACGAAGATGATGCTGGTGGCGTTCCTGGTGTTCTGGGCCCGGTTCACGTACCCGCGCTTCCGCGAGGACCAGCTGCAGCAGCTCGCCTGGAAGATCCTCATCCCGCTGTCGCTGGTCAACATCCTGGCGACCATGGCGCTGAAGGTGATGTTCTGATGGCCAAGTTCCCCGCTCCCAAGGCACCCGGACTGGTCAAGGGCTTGGGCGTGACGCTCAAGACGATGCTGAAGACCACGTTCCCGTCCCGGGGGCTGAAGACGCTCATCCCCGCCCCGTCGATCGGCGCTGCCACCGTCCAGTACCCCCACGTGAAGGAGCTGCCCGCGCCCCGCGCCCGCGGTGTCATCGCCCTCAAGGAGGACAACTGCACGGTCTGCATGCTGTGCGCCCGCAGCTGCCCCGACTGGTGCATCTACATCGAGGGGCACAAGGACACGGCGCCGCCCCGACGCCCGGGCGGCAAGCCCCGCCAGGTCAACAAGCTCGACCGGTTCGACATCGACTACGCGCTGTGCATGTACTGCGGCATCTGCGTCGAGGTGTGCCCGTTCGACGCCCTGTTCTGGAGCCCCGAGTACGAGTACTCGGAGCTGCGCCTGGCCGACCTGCTCCACGACAAGGACCGCCTCGGCGAGTGGATGCAGACGGTGCCCGACTTCGAGGCCTACGAGGCCGGGTCGGAGCAGAAGGTGCGCAAGGTCCCTCGCTGATGGTGCCGAGCTGATCGCATGGTTGCCCAGAACATCTTCTTCTACGTGATCGCCGCGGGCATGGTGGGTGCTGCCGTCGCCGTGGTGACGACGCGCAACGTGGTGCGCGCCGCGCTCTACCTCATCGCCGTGTTCGCCGGCGTCGCCGCTCAGTTCGTCCTGCTGGCGGCCGAGTTCGTGGCCGTCACCCAGGTGCTGATCTACATCGGGGCGATCATGGTCCTGATGCTGTTCGGCATCATGCTGACGCGGGCCCGCATCGGGCGGGACGTCGACATGACCAACGACCATTGGTGGGTCGGCCTGGGCACGGCACTGCTGCTGGTGGCGGTGATGGCGTACTCGCTCATCGACCGCTGGGGCGACGACGCCCTCCCGGCCGACCGGCAGGTCAACTCGGTCGGCGGAAGCAATACCGCCACGGTGAGCGACTCGATCTTCTCGCAGTACCTGATCCCGTTCGAGATCGTGTCGGTGCTGCTGCTGGCAGCGCTCGTCGGCGCCATCGTCATCGCCCGGAAGGACCGTTGAGGGCACCCTGATGGACGACCTGATGCTCAACCAGTTCCTGCTGCTGGCCGCGATCCTGTTCGGGATCGGCGTCTACGGGGTCATCGCCCGCAAGAACACGGTGATGGTGTTGATGTCGATCGAGCTGATCCTCAACGCCGTCAACATCAACCTGCTGACGTTCGGCGCCGCCAACGCCGACGTCGCCGGCGCCGTGTTCGCCCTGTTCGTGATCGCCGTGGCCGCGGCCGAGGCGGGCGTCGGGCTGGCGATGGTGCTGATCATCTACCGCAACCGCCACAGCGTCGACCTCGACGAGGTCGACTCCATGAGGGGATAGGCGCAGCGTGCTCGAGCAGGCCTGGATCATCCCCGTCATCCCCGCGGTCTCGTTCTTCCTGATCCTGCTGTTCGGGAAGCGGCTCCCGCGCAAGGGCAGCGAGCTTGGCGTCGCCGCCGTGGGTGCGGCGTTCGTGCTGGCGATCGTGACGCAGGTGCAGTGGTTCCAGCACGTCAACGACGCGGAGCACGAGGCAGCACCGGCCATCACCACCGAACTTGCGGCCGATAGCGAGGCAACGGCAACGCCAACCGCCGCAAGTCCGGAACAGGACGGGGAACCCGCCACGGAGTCCGAGGAGCCCGCCCCGATCGAGCCGGTGACGCGCGAATGGGACTGGTTCCAGTTCGGCGAGCGCGAGGTTCACGTCGGGACGCTCATCGACGGCCCGGCCGTGATGATGCTGATCGTCGTCACGCTGGTCTCGCTGCTGGTCCACGTCTACTCGACCGACTACGTGGCCGGCGATCGCCGCTACACCCACTTCTTCGCGTTCCTGTCGCTGTTCACCGCGTCGATGCTGGGTCTGGTCATGTCGAGCAGCACCCTGCAGCTCATGGTCTGCTGGGAGCTTGTCGGCGTCTGCTCCTTCGTGCTCATCGGCCACTGGTGGGAGGAGAAGGCCAACAGCGACGCCGCCCTCAAGGCGTTCATCACCAACCGCGTCGGCGACATCGGGCTGATCGTGGGCGTGATCATCCTGTTCTTCGCTGCGGGACAGACCTTCGACATCGTCGACATCAACACCAAGGCGCTCAACGGCGACATCAGCCACCTGGCGCTGCTGGTGGCGTCGTGCTCGCTGATCGCCGCCGTCATGTCGAAGTCGGGCCAGTTCATCCTGCACACCTGGCTCCCCGACGCCATGGCCGGCCCCACGCCGGTGTCTGCCCTCATCCACGCCGCCACGATGGTCGTGGCCGGCATCTACATGGTCTCCCGGCTCTACGGGGTCTTCTGGGAGGGCCTGTCGATCGGCACGTCCAGCATCAACCTGCTCGCGCTCGTCGGCGGGGTGACCGTGTTGGGTGGGGCGGGGCTGGCATTCGTGCAGTACGACATCAAGCGGGTCCTCGCCTACTCCACGGTCTCGCAGCTCGGCTACATGGTGATGGCCCTCGGCGTGGGCGCCTGGACGGCGGCGCTGTTCCACCTGTTCACCCACGCGTTCTTCAAGGCCTGCCTCTTCCTCGGTTCCGGGTCGGTCAGCCACTCCGTCCACAGCTTCGACATGCGGGAGATGGGCGGCCTGCGCAAAGCGATGCCGCAGACCTACAAGACGTTCGTCATCGCCACCGGAGCGCTCATCGGCATCTTCCCGTTGGCCGGCTTCTGGTCGAAGGACGAGATCCTGGCGGGCGCATCGCAGCTCGGCGGCGCCGGCAACTACCGGATCTTCATGGTCGTTGGCATCATCGGCGCCGTCATGACCGCCGTCTACATGACGCGGTGCGTGTACCTCACCTTCTTCGGCGAGTTCCGCGGTCATGGCCATCCCCACGAGTCGGGGCCGCGCATCGTCGTCCCCCTGTGGATCCTGGCGACCCTGGGCGTCTTTGCCGGCCTGGTCAACCTGCCGTCGGCGCTGGCCCCGGACAGCGTTGAGCTGCGGTTCGAGCACTACTACGAACCGGTCGGCGCCTACTTCCCGAGCATCGTCCCCGGCTTCGCCCACCCCGAGTTCTCCTGGGGCATCGCGATCGTGAGCACGCTGGTCGCCTTGCTGGGCATCGGGTTCGGGATCGCCTGGTACACGGGTCGGATCGCGCTCCGCGGGATCACCGAGCGCAACGCCCTGGCTCATGCGGGCTACACGACGCTGGTCAACAAGTACTACTTCGACCACCTCTACACCGATGTGATCGCGGCCGGCACCAAGGGCCCGGTGGCCCGGGGCGTCAACTGGATCAACCAGAACGTGATCGACGGGGTGGTCAACGGCGCCGGGCGGCTCGCCACCGCCAGCGGCCGCTGGGTCTACGCGCACGTCGACCAGCAGGTCGTCGACGGGGCCGTCAACGGCTCCGCCACCGCCGCCCAGAGCGGCGGCCAGGTCTTCCGCCAGCTGACGTCGGGCAAGGTGCAGCAGTACGGCGCCCTCCTCTTCGGGGCGGCCGCGCTGTTCGCCGGCGCCTTCATCGTCTTCGTCTGATTGGTTGAACCCGATGAACAATGAGTTCCTGACCGACTGGGGCCTGACCCTCATGGTGTTCCTGCCGGCGGCGGGCGCGCTGGTGATGCTGCTCATCCCCAAGGCCGAAGAGCAGGCCCACAAGTGGGTCTCGCTGGTCGCTGTGTTCGCCAGCGCCGGCATGGGCATCGCCGTGCTGGCGAACTTCGACTACGACCGCACCGCCGAGCTGCAGTTCGTCGTCAACAAGCCGTGGATCGACGTGATCAACGCCCGGTACTTCGTCGGCATCGACGGCCTGTCGGTGCCGCTCATCGCGCTCACGCTGCTGATCACGCCGCTGTGCATCGTCTACAGCTGGAACCACTTCCCGGAGCCCCGCAACCCCAAGCCGTTCCTGATCCTGCTGCTGGTGCTGCAGACCGGCCTGCTCGGCACGTTCGTGGCGCAGGACCTCATCCTGTTCTTCGTCTTCTTCGAGGTCGTGCTCCTTCCGATGTACTTCCTGATCGGCGTGTGGGGCGCCGAGCAGCGCCAGTACGCGGCGATCAAGTTCTTCCTGTTCACCCTGTTCGGCTCGGCGTTGATGATCATCAGCTTCCTGGCCCTGTTCTTCGTGGGCGGCGAGACCTTCTCCATCCCTGAGCTGGCCCGGAACATCTCTGACCCCGCCGCCGCCGGCATCGAGGCCGTTCCGCTGGCGACACAGGTGCTCATCTTCGGCGGCATGTTCATGGGCTTCGGCATCAAGGTGCCGATCTTCCCGTTCCACACCTGGCTGCCCGATGCCCACACGCAGGCCCCCACGGTCGGGTCGGTCATCCTGGCCGCCATCATGCTGAAGCTGGGCACGTACGGCTTCATCCGGGTGGCGCTGCCGATCCTGCCCGAGGCCGCCGTGGAGTGGGCGCCCTACATCGGGGCGCTGGCGGTGATCGGCATCATCTACGGCGCCCTGGCGTGCCTGGCGCAGACCGACATGAAACGGCTCATCGCGTTCTCGTCGGTGTCGCACATGGGCTTCATCATGCTGGGCATCGCCACGCTCACCGACTTCGGCCTCAACGCTGCGGTGATGGGCATGGTCGCCCACGGCCTCATCACCGGCATGCTCTTCTTCCTGGCCGGGTCGGTGAAGGATCGCTACCACACGCTGGAGATCCGCCGGCTGGGCGGCATCCTGGTGAAGGCGCCCCGCATGGGCTGGATCCTCGGGTTCACGGCCATGGCGTCGCTGGGCCTGCCCGGGCTGGCCGGCTTCTGGGGCGAGTTCCCGGCGATCCTGTCCGCCTACGACCCGGGCGCCGGCCTGTCCACGGTGACGTTCCGGGTCTACATGGTGATCGCCGCCCTGGGGACCGTGTTCGCCGCCGGCTACCTGCTGTGGCTCTACCAGCGGACCTCCTTCGGAGTCCCCACCGAGGAGTTCGAGGACGACGACATCCCCGACGTGCAGGTGCCCGAGTGGATCGCCTGGGTGCCCATGCTGGTCCTCATCCTCGTGATCGGCATCTACCCCAACGTGGTCTTCCGCGTGACCGACGACCAGCTCACCGCGGTGGCACAGATGGTCGCGTCGGCGGTCGGGGGCTGAGCGTGCGTCCGCGCTCGACCACCCGCGCCGCGGGAGAGGCTGCCGGCTGATGCTCGGTTCGCTCGCCCTCCTGGCGCAGGACGACGGCGGCTTCGTCCGGCCGGTCATCGACTGGCATGCGCTCGCCCCCGAGCTGGTGCTCACGGCCGTGCTGTGCATCGTGCTCGTCGCCGACCTGTTCCTCCCCGAAGGCCGCAAGGCGCTGCTGCCGTCGCTGGCGGGGCTCGGGTTGCTGGCGGCGCTGATCCCGGTGTTGACGCTCGCCGTCGACGGGGCCGACCGCTCGATGTTCGGCGGCACCTACGTGGTCGACAACTTCGCGCTGGTGGTGAAGGCGCTGTTCCTGGTGGCCGGCTACGTCACCGTCCTCCAGTCGACCAACTACATCGCCGAGGGGGACTACGCCGAGGGGGAGTACTACTTCCTGTTGCTGTCCTCGATCCTGGGCATGACGGTCATGGGCTCCGCCCGTGACCTCGTCACGATCTTCGTCGCCCTGGAGCTGCTGTCGATCCCCGCCTACCTGCTGGCGGGCTGGCGCAAGCGGGATCCGAAGGGCAACGAGGCGGGCGCGAAGTACTACCTGATGGGGGTGTTCGCCACCGGGGTCCTGCTCTACGGCATGTCGCTCCTCTACGGCGTGGCCGGCAGCACCAAGCTGTCCGACATCGGTGCCGGCCTCGCGGGCGCCGAGAGTGTCCCGGCGATCACGCTGGCCATCGTGTTCTGCATCGCCGGCTTCGGGTTCAAGGTGTCGGCCGTGCCCTTCCACACCTGGGCGCCGGACACGTACGAGGGTGCGCCCACCCCGATCACCGCGTTCCTGTCGGTGTCCTCCAAGGCGGCGGGGTTCGTCGCCCTGCTCCAGCTGGTGATCATCGGCTTCGCCGAGCGGTCCGACGTGGTCCGGCCCCTGATGTGGGTGCTCTCGGTCCTATCGATGACCATCGGCAACGTCGTCGCCCTGCGCCAGACGAACGTGGTGCGGATGCTGGCCTATTCGGGGATCTCGCAGGCCGGGTTCATGCTGGCGCCCCTGGCGGTGGTGGGCCAGATCGGCGACGACACGCTCACGTCGATCGTCACCTACCTGGTGATCTACGCGGCCATGAACCTGGGCGCCTTCACGGTGGTGATGGCCGTCGCCCGCAAGACCGGCAGCGCCGAGGTCAGCAGCTTCGGGGGCTTGTTCGAATACGCACCCTCGCTGGCCGTGTTGATGTCACTCTTCCTGTTCTCGCTGGCCGGGATCCCGCCGTTGGCCGGGTGGTTGGCGAAGTTCGTCGCGTTCCGGGCGGTGATCGACGCCGACACCGGCTGGGCCTACGCGTTGGCGGTGGTCATGGCCGTCAACTCGGTGATCGCGCTCGCGTACTACGCCAACATCGCCAAGGAGATGTGGATGAACCCGGCGCCCGGCGGCGACAAGACGCCGGTGCGGGTACCGGTCTCCCTCACCGCGGCGCTCGTCATCACCGGTGTGTTCACGCTGGTGTTCGGCGTCACGCAGTGGGCCACCGAGCTCGGCGACATGGCGAGCTTCGTGGCGAACATCGGCCCTTAGTGGACCCTCGCGGGGGCCCGTGACCGTCGCCGAGCGCATCGCCGCGGAGATCCGCCGGCACGGGCCGCGGCCGCTGGAGCGGGTGCTCGAGGCCGCGCTCTACGACCCCGCCGGCGGGTTCTACGAGACCGGTGGCCGGTCGGGTGCCCGCCAGGGCGACTTCCTCACCAGCCCCGAGGTGGGGCCGCTGTTCGGCGCCGTGGTGGGTCGGGCGCTCGACGGCTGGTGGCGGGACATGGGATCTCCCGACCCGTTCGTCGTGGTCGACGCCGGCGCCGGCCCCGGCTCGCTGTGCCGCGCCGTGCTGGCCTCGGCCCCGGACTGCGCGGCGGCGCTGCGCTACGTCTTGGTCGAGCGCTCGACCGCGCAGCGGCGCCTGCACGCGCAGACCCTGCGCCTGGAGGACCCGGCCCTCGCCTTCGCCCCGGTCGACCCCGACACCGAGGCGCCGGTGCCGGAAGCGGTGCGCGGGCCGATCTGCGTCAGCCTCGGCGAGCTGCCCCGCGTCAACGGACCAGCCGTGGTGCTGGCCAACGAGCTGGTCGACAACCTGCCCTTCGGCCTGGCCGAGCGCCGCGCCGGCGAGTGGTGGGAGGTGCGCGTGGACCTCGGCGAGGCCCAGGGGCCGGCGCCCCCGGCCGGGTTCGTCCAGGTGCTGGTGCCGCTCGACGACGAACGGGCCGAGCTCCTGGACCGCCTGGTGCCCGACCCCGTCGCCGGCGCGCGGGTTCCGCTGCAGGACGCGGCCAGGGCCTGGTTGCGCGACGCCTTGACGGTCGCGGGTGCTGGAGGTCGCATGGTGGTGATCGACTACGCCGCGACCACCGCCGGGCTCGCCGACCGCCCCCAGGACCAGTGGGTGAGGACGTACCGCGGGCACCGCCACGGCGCCGGCTTGCTCGAAGACCTGGGCGAGCAGGACGTCACCTGCGAGGTGGCGGTCGACCAGCTGGCGACCGTGAAACGACCGCTCCTCGATCGGAGCCAGGGCGACTGGTTGCGTGCTTGGGGCATCGACGAGCTGGTCGCCGAGGGCCGCGCCGAGTGGAGCGAGCGCGCCCACGCCGGCGACCTCGCCGCCATGAAGGCACGCAGCCGGGTCGGCGAGTCGGATGCGCTGCTCGATCCGGCGGGCCTCGGCGGCTTCCGGGTCCTCGAGTGGGGTACTTCCGGCGGGGCTGCGGGTCCTGTCCCCTCCGGTATGGGGGCTCCGACGCTGTGATTCCCGCTCTTGGCGGCTTCGCCGCCGGGCCGCTTGGGCCCTAGCGCCGGAGGCGCCTGCTAGGCGCCTCCAGCGGCCCCACATCCTCGGCGCCACCCGCGGCCCCGCCTCCCTCTCGCGTGGCCGCATGATTCGCCAGGAGCCCTTCGACGCCGGCGACGATGAAGTCGAGGCCCAGCTCGAACTCGGCGTCGTAGCGTGCCGGCGTCATCCTGCCCAGCTTCTCGATCTCGGCCAGGTCGGGGAAGCGGCTCAGGTCCAGCACCTCTCCCGGTGACGACGTGCGCCGCCCAGCGCCGGTCTGTTCCGACACGTGCCCCTGCGTGAGGCTGGCGATCACGCCCAGCACCCGATCGGCGGTCTCGACGTCGAGACCGATGGCGCGGAGCTCGCGCATGGCCGAGTCGACGAACGCCGCCGTCCCCTCGGTGACCAGCGGCCGGCCGGCCACCAGGCGGACGGCGTTGGGATGGCTCAGGAGCACTGTGCGGTAGATGCCCGCATGCCGCCGGATGCGCTCCTGCCAGGGCTCGGGCCCCGGCACGACGAGCGGCATCTGGCCGAAGATCAGCTCGACCACGCCCTCGACGAGGTCTTCCTTGCTCTCGACGTAGCCGTACAGAGACATCGCCTCCACGCCCAGCTCCCGTCCCAGCCGGCGCATGGTGAGGGCGTCCACGCCCTCGCGATCCACCAGGTCGAGCGCCGCCCGCAGGACCCGCGTCCTCGTCAGCGCGGGCCGGGTGGGTGGGGTCGCCATCCCTGCACCATGGCACGGCCCAGGCCCGCCCGGCCACCGCGCCAGCGACGGCAGATAGGCTCGTCGGGCCATCCGGTGCCACGAACGACCAGGCACCACGACCAGACACCCAGGGGGACAGGCGATGGCCGAACAGGCATCCGGACCGGGCGCCGCGGGCGCCGCAATCGAGGACTTCCTGGTCGAGGACCGCACCTTCCCGCCGCCGGACTCGTTCAAGGCCGACGCCCTGGTCACCAGCGCCGAGATCTACGACGAGGCCGCCGCCGACTGGCAGGGGTTCTGGGCCCGCCAGGCCGCGGAGCTCGTGAGCTGGCAACAGGAATGGCACACCATCCTCGAGTGGGACCTGCCCTTCGCCCGCTGGTTCGTGGGCGGGACCCTCAACGTCTCCTACAACTGCCTCGACCGCCACGTCGAGGCCGACAACGGCAGCAAGGTCGCCTACCACTGGGAGGGCGAGCCGGGCGACACCCGCACCATCACGTACGGGGACCTGCTGGGCGAAGTCCAGCGCTTCGCGAACGTGCTCAAGGGGCTCGGGGTCGGCAAAGGCGACCGCGTGGCGATCTACATGCCGATGATTCCCGAGCTGCCGGTGGCCATGCTCGCCTGCGCCCGCATCGGGGCGCCGCATTCGGTGGTGTTCGGGGGGTTCTCCGCCGACTCGCTGTCGGGCCGCATCAACGACGCCGAGTGCAAGGTGCTGATCACCGCCGACGGCGGGTTCCGGCGGGGCAAGCCCAACCTCCTCAAGGCCACCGCCGACGTGGCGGTGGCCGCGTCGCCGTCGATCGAGCACGTGGTGGTGGTGCGCCGGGTCACCGGCCATCCGGACGCGGGTGAGGCAGGGCCGACGGACATGACCGAGGGCCGCGACCACTGGTACCACGACCTGATGGCACAGGCCGACGCCGAGTGCCCGCCCGAGCCGATGGACAGCGAGGACCTGCTCTACCTGCTCTACACGTCGGGGACGACTGCCAAGCCCAAGGGCATCATGCACACCACCGGCGGCTACCTGACGCAGGTCGCGTACACCCACAAGTACGTGTTCGATCTCCACCCCGAGACCGACGTCTACTGGTGCGCGGCCGACATCGGCTGGGTGACCGGCCACAGCTACATCGTCTACGGGCCGCTCACCAACGGGGCCACCAGCGTCATCTACGAGGGCACGCCCGACACGCCGGCCCGGGACCGGCTGTGGTCGATCGCCGAGCGCTACGGCGTCACCATCCTCTACACCGCCCCCACGGCCATCCGCACCTTCATGAAGTGGGGGGCGCAGGAGCCCGAGCGGCACGACCTGTCCTCCCTGCGCCTGCTGGGATCGGTGGGCGAGCCCATCAATCCCGAGGCCTGGATGTGGTACTGGGAGCACATCGGTGGCGGCCGCTGCCCGATCGTCGATACCTGGTGGCAGACCGAGACCGGCGCCATCATGATCGCCCCGCTGCCCGGCGCCACCACCCTCAAGCCCGGCTCCGCCACGTTCCCGCTACCGGGCATCGCCGCCGAGGTGGTCGACGAGTCCGGCACCAAGGTCGAGCGGGGCGGTGGCTACCTCACGCTCACCCAGCCCTGGCCCTCGATGCTGCGGGGTATCTACGGCGACCCCGAGCGCTACCGCGAGACCTACTGGGCCCGCTACGGCGACCGCTACTTCGCAGGCGACGGCTGCAAGGTCGACGACGACGGCTATTTCTGGCTGCTCGGCCGGGTCGACGACGTGATGAACGTGTCGGGCCATCGCATCTCCACCACCGAGGTCGAGTCAGCTCTGGTCGACCACGTGGCGGTGGCGGAGTCGGCCGTGTGCGGCGCCACCGATCCGGTGACCGGTCAGGCCATCGTCGCCTACGTCATCGTGCGCGGCGGCATCGAGGCCACCCCCGAGCTGGGCGAGGAGCTGCGCGCCCACGTGGCCGGCAAGATCGGCCCGACGGCTCGGCCCAAGCTGCTCATCTTCACCGAGGAGCTGCCCAAGACCCGTTCCGGGAAGATCATGCGGCGGCTGCTGCGCGACGTCGCCGAGGGCCGGGCTCTGGGTGACACCACGACGCTCGCCGATCCCGCCGTGGTCGACGAGATCCGCAAGCGCGCCGAGACCCACCCGCAGGAGGACTGAGCGTTGATTCCGCGGATGACGCACGCGCACGGGCTGTGAGCTGATGGCGGACCCGTAGCCGGCGGAATCAACCCTCACTGAGGGTTGGGGCCCGGTCGAGCTCCGCTACTCCGAGACCTGTGACGGGACCCAACGACATCCCCGAGGATGCCGATCGCCGCCTCGAGCTGGCCGTCGGACAGATAGGGCGCCGGGCCGAACCGTAAGGTCTGGCCCCTCGAGTCGGCGCTGACGCCGCGGTCCCGCAGCGCCGCCTGCAGCGCGGCCGCATCGGGCGTGCGCAGCGCCAGGAACCCGCCGAGTCCGGACAACGGGGTGGCGCGGTCGCGCGTGATCACCTCGTCCGGCACGCCCAGCTCGTCGAACGCCCGCATCAGCACCTCGAGCTGGTGCCGGTACGAGCGGTGGAGGAGGTCAGGTGTCAGCCGCTGCTCGTCGAAGAAGCCGAACACCCGGGCCGCCCGGTAGTGGCTCGTGGGGTCGTAGGTGGCGCCCGCGAAGCGCTGCCCGCCCGGGCCGTAGGCGACCGGATCCGGACGGACCTGGCCGGGCAGGGTGTCGAAGTCGGCGTACCACCCGGTCACGACCGGACGGAGCCCGTCAGCGTGGGCCGGCAGGCGGAGGAAGCAGTTGCCCTCGCCGAGCTGCAGGTACTTGTAGCCGCCGCCAACGACCCAGGCGTTCCCCAGGCCGAGATCGTGTACCGGGAAGGGCACGACGCCGAGGGCGTGGTATGCGTCCACGAGCAGCTCCGCGCCGGTGCGCCGGCACGCGGCGGCGAGGCCGCCCAGATGGGGGACCACGCGCGCCGTCTCGAACAACACCGCCGACACGAGCACGGTCGCCGTCCGTTCGTCGACCGCGTCGGCCATCCGTTCGGCAAGGGACGCGGCCGGTTCCGCGACCACCCACTCGACCTCGACGCCCGCCTCCGCCAGCCGCGCGAGCTGTCGCCGCAGGGTGTGGAACTCGCCGGTCGACGTCACCAGCCGGCGTCGGCGGCCCGTGAGGTCGAGGGCCGACAGGAACCGAACCACGACGTCGTGCGTGCTGGCACCGAGCGCGATGGCAGCGCCGGGGTCGGAGAGCAGACGGCGGAACCCGGCGCGGACGTCGTCGGCCCGGTCGAAAGCGCGGTCCCACTTGCGGTCCACCAGCTCGGCCGCGTCGTCGTATGCCTCCAGCTGCGCTTCTCGTGCCACGTCGGGCCAGGCCTGATGGGAGTGCCCCGTGAGCAGCAGCCTGTCGGCCACGCGGAAGCGGGAGTAGTGCGGGGCAAGGGCGTTGGGAGTGCGCGCGAGATCGGGGAGCGTGATCACAGCTCGCTCCGGATGGCCCACAGGTCGGGGAACATCGGCCTCGAGAGGGTCGTCCGAAGGTACGACACGCCCGGCGATCCGCCGGTACCCGGCTTGGAGCCGATCGTCCGCTCGACCATCTTGACGTGGCGGTAGCGCCACTCCTGTATGCCCTCGTCGAGGTCGACCAGCCGCTCGGCGACCTGTGACGGCTCGCCGTCATCGCGGTAGACCGCGAGCAGCACCCCTTGGACTGCGGCACTGGGCTCGAGCGGTCGGGAGACGTCTCGCGCGAGTGCGCCGGCGGGAACGCTGTATCCCTGGGCGGCCAGGTAGCGCAGGAACGAGTCGAACAACGACGGCCCGGCCATCGCCGCGGCGATGCGCGTGCGGGCGTCGCTCGGCTCGTCGTAGTGCTCGAAGACCCGGGGATCGCGCCGGCCGAGCACCGCCTCGAGCTCGCGGAACTGGGCCGACTGGAAACCGCTGGCGGCCTCGAGCCGACTGCGGAAGCCCAGGAACTGGCGGGGCGTCATCGTCTCGAGCACGTCGATCTGTGCGACCGCCACCTTGAGGATCGTGAGGACGCGCTTCAGGGTGGTCAGCGCGTGCGGGGTGTCGCCGTCCTCGAGCCGGCGCTGCAGGTGCGCGAGCTCGTGGAGCAGCTGCTTGAACCAGAGCTCGTACACCTGGTGGATGACGATGAAGAGCATCTCGTCGTGCTCGTCCGAGCGCGGGTGCTGCGCCCCGAGGACGTCGTCGAGCGCCAGGTACGAGGTGTAGGTGAGGGCGGGGGATCGTTCGGTCACGGCCGTCACCTCGCCGGCGTGTCGTGGATGGGAATGGCGCTGTCGGGGGCGTGCAGGCAAGGCCGTCGCTACCCTCGACCCCCGGTGGTCTACCGGATCGCGGCCGATGCCGTTGTCGTGGCTCATGGCAGGCGGCCGAGCTGGAGGTGAAGACGGATGAGGCTGTGAAGGTTGACCCGGTAGCGCACGCGCATGCCGTCGACCGTCTGATGACCCTGGGTGGCCTCTCGCCCGACAGGGCCGCCGCGCTGGTCGACGCCATGGTGGCCGGTGCCGTCGACCATGCGTTCGAGCTCATCAACGGTTCGGGGCCGGTGCCGACGAGCATGTCAACGTCGAAGGCCGATCAGCTCCGCTGGATCTGCGAACGCCTCGGCCGGCTGGTGGCTCAGCGCGAGGTCGAGATCCTGTTCCGCATCACACCCACGTCCGCCCGAACCATTCTCAACACGATGCTCGCCACCTACGAGGAGGGACTCCACGAGCAGTTCCTCGCTCGCATGCGCGACGACGCCACCGTGTTGCCGTCGGGCACCGAGGATGCCGGCCTGACCTGGACGCTCCGGTTCACCGAGGCTTCCACGTACGAGGCCGCCCTGTCCGAGCTGGCGCGCCTCGACCTGCTCCGCCAGTCGGACGCGCTGGCGTCCCACCACCGGATCACCGTTCCGCGGGTGGCGACGGTAGGCGGACGGAAGGTCGACGTGCTCGCCGCGCTCGGCTTGTCGGAGCCGGCCTAGTGTCAGGACTCGACGAACAGGTCGCCCAGGCCGCCAGCCTGCTCGGGTTGCTGCTGGCGCTCGACACGCTGTTCACGTCCGAGCAGGCGCGCCGCCTCACCGAGGAGCGCACGCGCACCGGTGGCGCCAAGCGGTCGGCCCTGCGGACCACCCTCGTCACATGCGTCCTCCTCGGGGCCGTGACGCTCGCCGCCCTGGCGTCGCTGACACCGCTGGCGATCGACGTCTTCGGAGCCATCGGCGACCCAAAATGGGAGCCGGTCTTCGGCGTCTTCCTGCTGACCTACGTCCTACTCATCGGGTTGCTCGCCTGGCAGATCCTGCTCACCATCCGCGCCCGCCCGAGGTAGTGGGTGCGATCGTGCCGGGATGGAGCTGGGCCAAGCTAGGCCGGTGCACCGCACCCCCGACCACTGGCGCTGGCATGACGGGCCGGTCGACGGGGGCGGCCCCGCCGTGGTGTTCGACATGGACGGCGTCCTGTCCGACGCGTCCCGTCGGCAGCACTTCCTCGACTGGCCACGGCGTGACTGGGAGGCGTTCTTCGCCGCCTGCGGGGACGACGCGCTCATCGACGAGGTGGCGCGGCTGCTCGGTGTGCTCGACGACGACCTGCGGATCGTGCTGCTGACCGCCCGGCCGCTGCGTGTCCGGCCGCAGACCCTGGCCTGGCTGGACCGCTACGAGCTGCGTTGGGACCTGTTGATCATGCGGGACCATGGCGACTACTCCGCGTCGCGCGAATTCAAGCTGGAGGCGGTCGACGACCTCCGGGCCTGGGGATTCGACCTGCGCCTCGCGTTCGAGGACGACCGGCGCAACGTCCAGATGTTCCACGCCCAAGGCGTGCCCTGCATCTACATCCATTCGGGCTACTACGACTGAGCCCCCGCGGCCGCAGGGCCTACCGCAGGCCCCCGCTCCCTGAACCGGCGTCCGGATGTGCCGGATTTCGGCGTTTTGGAACGCCCGGACGGGCGAGGTGGGCCCACTGATCCCCAGGTCAGCCGCATCGGCTCACACCTCGCACACAGCCGGCTCTCAGGAACCGGGGCTACCCTGCGGGCCGTGAAGAACACCTTCAAGACGTTCGTGCTACTCGCTGGGCTCGGCGGTCTCCTCGTGATCATCGGCCAGCTCCTAGGCGGCTACACCGGCGCCCTGATCGGCCTCGCCATCGGCCTCGTATTGGTCGGCTTCTCCTACTGGAAGAGCGACACCCTTGCCATCCGCGCTGCACGCGCGGTTCCGGTAACCGAAGAGGAGATGCCCGAGTACTACGCCATCGTGCGCGAGCTCACGCAGCAGGCGGGCATGCCCATGCCCAAGCTCTACGTCACCCCCGACCAGCAGCCCAACGCCTTCGCCACCGGTCGCAACCCCGAGCACGCAGCCGTGGCCGTCACGCAGGGCATCCTGCGCATCCTCACCTGGGACCAGCTCCGGGGCGTCCTGGCCCACGAGATCAGCCACGTCGGCAACCGTGACATCCTCATCGGCTCCGTGGCGGCCGCCATCGCCGTCGGCATCACGGCCATCGCCACCTTCTTGCGTTTCTCCGCCATCTTCGGCGGCCGTGACGACGAGGGGGGCAACCCCATCGCCCTGCTGGCCTTGGCGATCCTGGCGCCGATCGCCGCCGGCCTGCTGCAGATGGCGCTCAGCCGCAGCCGCGAGTTCGAGGCCGACCGCAGCGGTGCCCGCCTCATCGGCGACGGCGAGCCTCTCGCGCAGGCGCTCCAGAAGCTCGAGGCCGGTGCCCACCAGATCCCGATGAACATCGACCCGGCCCACGCCTCGGCGTTCATCGTCAACCCGCTGGCTGGCCGGAAGATGAGCTTCGGCAACCTGTGGCGCACCCATCCCCCCACCGAGGACCGGGTCGCCCGGCTCCGCGGGGGCGAGTGGCGCTAGCGCCTCAGCGCACCACGCTCGACCGATCCCACCCGCTCGACCGGTCCCACCCGCTCGACCGATCCCAGCGCGCCACCGACCTCTGATCGAGCGGCCTCAGTCGCGGAAGTTGCTGAACTGCAGGGGGATGCCGAAGTCCTCCTCGCGCATCGCCTGGATGGCCGACTGCAGGTCGTCGCGCTTCTTGCCGCTCACCCGCAGCTGCTCGCCCTGCACCTGGCTCTGCACGCCCTTGAGGCCGAGGCCCTTGATGAACTTGTTGATGGTGGTGGCCTTGTCGCGGGAGATTCCGGCCACCAGGTTGACGTGCTGTCGAGCGGTGCCGCCCGAGGCCTCCTCGACCCTGCCGTAGTCGAGCGCCTTGAGCGACACCTTGCGCCGCACCAGCTTCTCCTCCAGCACCTGGCGCAGCGCGTTCAGGCGGTCCTCGCTGACGCTGTGGAGCGTGATCTCGTGACCGCTGAGCTCCGCCGAGCTGTTGGTGCCCTTGAAGTCGAACCGGTTGGCGATCTCCCGGGACGCCTGGTCGACGGCGTTGCGCACCTCCTGCATGTCGATCTCGGAGACGACGTCGAAGCTGGGCATGACGCGGAGGCTACCGACACGTTCCGTGTGGTGGGCCGTTCCGGCCAACCGCTAGCGTGTTCCCTTCCTGGGTCGGTGCCCGAGTGGCCAAAGGGAGCAGACTGTAAATCTGCCGGCGCATGCCTTCGGTGGTTCAAATCCACCCCGGCCCACATCTGCTGAGCAGGGAAAACGCCAGATGCGTTATGGCTGCACGACTCGGTGGCAAGCCGCCGTCCAAACCAAATGCAAACCAGCCGGTGGCCGGTGACGGCGTCAGCGGCGTTGATCGCGGCGTGGATGGCGAGGCTGGTCGCAGCGATCGGTCGGCTCGCCTCGAGTTCGGTCGTCGCCGCAGCCAGGTACTCCTCGGCCTTGGCCAGGTAGCGGCGGACGTGCACGGCGCTGACCGCCCGCGTTCGGCTCGCCCTAGGCACTGCGCCGGCCCCGGAGGTCGTCCATCTCCAGCCCGTGCACGACGACTCCGTCGCGCCGCACGTCCAGCCACAGCGGCTTTCGGCTGCGGAGCAGACGTCGGACCTCCTCGTCCGTAGCTTCCAGCAGTTCAACTCGGTTGCCGGTGAGGCGACGGGCCTGCTCCAGCCACCGATCAATGGATGCGCGCCAGCGGTCATCGTCCTCGTCGACGGTGGCTGGCCGGATGACGACGACGTCGAGGTCGCTGTCGCGGTCAGCCTCTCCTCTGGCGAATGAGCCGAAGACGATGACACTGACGGGATGCGGCTCGATTTGGCCGGCGCTCTCGCCGACCTGACGCAGGACGGTTCGGCGAGCATCCGCCAGGGCGCTTACCGCCCGCGCCGCGACGTTCTCGCGCACGAACCGGAACAGAGCGGACGGTGGCACGTCCCGGCGCTCGACGATGCCCAGTTCGACCAGTGTCGGCAGGACGCCGCGAAGCGTGTGCCAGGCTCACGCCGGAGAGGCGGGCGATGGTCCGCAGGTTCAGTTCAGCTGAACTCTCGACCAGCACCGCGAGGATTCGGCCCTGAGCTCCCGGTGCCACCGCCTCGACCGGCTGTTTGAAATCCGCGGGTGCAAGCTACCGCTTTATCCCTCATGAATGGAACAATTGTTCCTTCTATGTGCGGGGCTGCTAGGCCGAGCCGCCGAGGATCACCGAGGCCACTCGAGCAGCCGCTTGCTCCTCGAGCGACTGCACCACATGGCTGTAGGTGTCGAGGGTCGTTCCGATCGTTGAGTGGCCCAGCCGGTCGGCGACCACCTTCGGATGCGTTCCGGCAGTTAGGGCGATCGAGGCGTACGTGTGCCGTAGGTCGTGGACCCGGATGACCGGCAGCCCGGCGGCGCGGGCGAGCGTCTGGAACCGGCGGCTGAAGCTGTCCGGCCGCACCGGCGTGCCGTTCTCACGGCAAAACAGGAGCCCTGCTTCCTGGTAGTCCGGTCCCAAGCGAGCCGCTCTTGGAGCTGGCGGCCCCGGTGAGCACGCAGTGCCGCGGCGGTTGTGGCGTCGAGCGATAGACCTCGCCGCGACTTCGAGGTCTTCGGAGCCGAGAGGCTGAGCTTTCCGCCAACAGACATCAGCGAATGGCGGATCACGATCCGACCGGTGTCGAGGTCGACGTCCTGCCACCGGAGGCCCAGCAGCTCGCCGCGGCGCAGACCTGTGGTCGCCAGCAGTAGCCATGCTGCGTACAGGCGGTCGGTAACGACGTGGTCGAGGAACCGTTTCAGCTCGTCCTGGTGCCACGTCTGCATCTCAGGCGGCCTCGATCGAGGCGCGTCAGCGAGGTCAGCCACGTTCCGGGGGAGTCGTCCCCATCGGACTGCGTCGCGAAGCGCTCGGTGCAGGATCGTATGGGTGTACCGCACCGTCCGGGGCGAGAGCCCGCCACGGCCGTCGCATCGCCCGCCCTCCAACAGCTCGGTGTAGAGGCCGTTCAGGTGCTCCGCGCCCAGCCGCTGCAGGGGTACCGTGCCGATCCTGGGGATCACGTGGCGCTCCATGTTCGTCCGGTAGCTGTTCCATGTGCCAGGGCGAACCGTGCTCCGGACGGCGGGCAGCCACTCGCGCAGGTACGCGCCGAGTTCCTGCCGTGTGGGCTCGACGTAAGTGCCTCTCTCGAGCCGTCCGAGAATCTCGACGAGCGCTCGCTCGGCGTCCCGCTTGGTGCGATACCCGCTGTGCCATTTTTGCTTCCGCTGACCTCGGTCGTCGCGTCCGAGATCGACCACGACGCTCCACGTCCTGCCTCGCCTACGAATGTGTCCTCTCACGGTTGTTCATCCTCCTCGTCGAGGTCGACGGGTTCGCCGGCGCGGTGTGCGGCCGAACGCAGGTAGCCGGCGGGGCCGAGGGCCTTGACCTTGGCGGCGAAGTCGGCCAGGAAGTCGGCGACCTCGTCGAGCCGGTCGCCGTATTCGACTTCGATCTCGCGTAGCCGGTGCTTGCGCCAGGTGCGGAAGTGCTGGTGCCAGTTCCGGGCTGCGCCCTCGGGGCCGAAGATGGCGGCGAGCACTTCGTCGGCGTCCTCGGGGTTGTCGATCTTGATCTCGGCGAGCCGGGCGTCGATGGCGTCGAGTTGGTCGTCGGTGCCGAGGAGGCTGCGCCACAGCTCGGCGATGGGGCGGCGGGTGTCGGCCAGTTCGCCCATGCCGGTGCCGGGCGGCGGGATGAAGAAGTAGGCGATGGGGACGTCGAATACGACGGAGAGCAGGTACAGCTCGTGGGCGTCGAACCGCCGCCGGCGCTCGCCGTCGAAGCCGCGTTCCATGGCCGAGATCGACGCCTGGGGCAGCTGGTGGCCGGTGAGTTGGGCGAGCCGTTCGGCGACTTGCTGCTGGGTCATCCCCTGTCGCTCACGGATGGCCTTGACGTTGTAGGAGACGACGGCGTTGACGTCGAGTCCGGGTGGCTCGGACGATTTTGGCGGGGCGGGAGCGTGCCGTTTGCGGGGGCGGACCATCGGCCCTCCTCAATCTGTGCTGCTGTGCTTGACAACAGTGCCACATACGCGCGATAAGTACGCGGCGCTTTGTACCACAACATGGAGACGTGTGCTGTGGCCGACCTTCCCCGCTTTCTCACCGTCGAGCAGGCCGGCAAGCTCCTCCAGCTTGGCCGGTCGAAGACCTACGAGCTCACCGTCGAGTGGGAGCGGACCGAGGGCCGTTCCGGCGTCCCGTTCGTCTGGTTCGGCAACCAGAAGCGGATCCCGCTCGACGCGCTGATGCGGTGGGTCGATGCGCAGCTCGACCGGCCGCCCGCCGCGTGAGCGGCTTCGATCCCCACCGGGCCTCGGGCGGCGGCGACTCGTCGCGGCCTCGGCCCGGTGGCGTGGTGCGTGCTCGAGTGCCTGCTCGAGCAGTCCGACGACAGCCGCACGTGCGCCGTGTCGGTGCGGTCGATCGCCGCGGATCTCGGTGTCGCGAAGAACACCGCCCAGCGCGCCATCGCCCGCCTGGTGAACGCCGGGCTCGCGGAACCGGTCCAGGAGCGCGACGCCCGGGGCCGATTCCGTCCCGGCCGCTACCGCCTCCATCTCACCGGCCTCCTCGCCGCCGCACCCACACCGACACACCAACCGCTCCGCCCACGTCCCCGCGCCCCACGACGCGCCGGTCCCACGCAGCTCTCCTTGCTCACCCCGAGCTGACGATGCGCACCCGCGTCCCCGCCACGGCCCGAACCGATCATCACGACAGACAAGTGCCCGCCGGCGGCGGGGGGATCTCGTGCTGCGCGTGACGACCATCCGTGCGAACACCGCTGGAGCCTCGGCGCGCTACTACACGCGCTATCTCGCCGACGACGGCCCGGAGGGGGAAGGCCAGTGGCTCGGCCGTGAGGCAGCGAGCCTCGGCCTCGCCGGGACCGTGTCGACCGAGGATTTGGAAGCGCTGCTGTCCGGCCATGACCCAACGACGGGGACACGGCTGGGGAGCGCGCTCGGTGGACCGCTACGACACCAGGGGCAAGCTGATCCCGGCTGTCGCTGGGTTCGACGCGCACGTTCTCGGCCCCCAAGTCGCTGTCGGTGTGGTGGGGCCTGACCGGTGATCCGGGCCTGCTCGAAGCGCACGACCTCGCGGTGCGACGCTGTCCTTGAACACCTCGAGCGGTGCGGGGCCACGACCCGCGTGCGGGTCAACGGCGCCCGCCAGCACCCCGACGTCGGGGGGCTGGTCATGGCCGTGTTCCGGCAGGCGACGTCGCGGGAGGACGACCCGCAGCTGCACACCCACGTCGTCATCTCCACGAAGGTCCAGACGCCCGACGGGCGGTGGATGGCGCTCGATGCTCGGTACCTGAAGCGCAAGCAGCGCGCCCTCGGCGGGCTGTACCAGTCGGTGCTACGCGCCGAGCTCACCCATCGCTACGGCGTGGGTTGGGGGCCGATCGAGCACGGCCAGGCGGAGATCGCCGGCATGCCGCCCGAGTTGCTCGACGTGTTCTCGAAGCGGACCGCACAGGTCGACGCTGCACTCGCCGACAAGATCACGGAGTTCCGTGATCGGGAGGGACGCGATCCGTCTCGGTGGGAGCGGGCGGCGCTCACCCGCGAGGCCGCCAAGGACACCCGTGCGGCCAAGACCCAGGCCTCGACCGCGGACGTCGAGCGAGATTGGCACGACGAAGCAGCTGCTCTCGGCTGGACGCCCACCCGCCTTACGGCGGCACTGCGTGCCGCCGCACGCGGACCGTGCCGGCCAAGGACATCGTCACGATCTCGGACGTTCTCGAGCTGCTCTCAGCCAACGGCTCGTCGTGGACACGAGCCGATGTGCTGCGAGCGATCTGCGACCTCGCGCCACCCGTGTCGCAGCTTTCGGGACACGGGTGGGCCACGGTGGTGGAGCAGGCGTGTGACCGAGTGCTTGCCTCGTGCCTGACACTCGATCCGCCAGATGCTCGTGGGCCCGTGCGCGCGTCGGACGGTCGGTTGATCTGGCTCGCGCCGATCGAGCCGCATCTCACGCACGACGGGATCCTCGCCCAGGAGGAGCGCATCCTGCTCTTCGCCATCGAGGCCAATGAGTCAACCGCCCGTCCGTCGACCACACTGGACCGTGGAGGACTCGACGTCCTCCAAGGCGACGCGGCTGCAGCCGTCGCCGGCCATGACTGCCTGGTTCTGGTGGTCGGCCCTGCAGGCGCGGGCAAGACCACGACGTTGCGCTGCGCAGTCCAGGATCTCTACCGCCAGGGCCGCCCGGTATTTGGGGTCGCTCCCACCGCCAAGGCCGCCAAGGTCCTGCGGGACGAGGCCGCGATGCGAGCGGACACCGTCGCGAAGCTTCTCCACGAGTGGCGGGGCCAGCCGCGCGACAACTACCGCCTTCCGCCCGGGTCCACCCTCGTCCTCGACGAGGCCGGCATGGTGGGGACGGGAGCGCTCGACGACCTCGTCACGCTCGCCGTGTCGCAGCGATGGCGACTGGTGCTCGTGGGCGACCCGCGCCAGCTCCAAGCCGTTGGCCGCGGCGGCATCTTCGACGAGCTTTGCCGCACCGGACGCACCCACCAGCTCGCAACCATCGACCGCTTCCACCACCGCTGGGAACAGACCGCGTCACTCCAACTGCGAGAGAGCAACGCCGACGCCCTCGACGCCTACATCGACCACGGTCGCGTCACCTCGGGCACCTTCGACCAGCTCGTTGCCGAAGCAGCCCGCCAATGGATCGACCACGCCGCTGCTGGCCGCGCCGTCGCCGTCGTCGCCGAGACGAACCAACACGTCGACGCACTCAACGCCGCGATCCAGCGGGAACGCCGACAGCACGGCCACCTCGACGATCGGGCAGTCCGTGTCGCAGGAGCCGAGACGGCAGCTGACGGCGACATCGTCGCCACCCGGCGCAACGACCGGACCCTGCGCACCGACCGCGGCGAACCCGTCCGCAACCGCGACCAATGGACAGTCGTCGACGTCGGCCGGGACGGCAGCATCACCGTGTCTCATCTCCACGGACACGGGCAGGTGACACTCCCGGCCGACTACGCCCGGGCCCACGTCCGGCTCGGCTACGCCGCCACCGCCCACGGCCACCAAGGTGACACCGTCGACATCGGCCTCGCCGTCATCACCGAAGCCACGAGCCACCCTGGCCTGTACGTCGCGGCCACCCGGGGACGTCAGGAGAACCGCCTGATGGTCGTCACCGATGACCCGGCGCAGGTTCGTGACGTCCTTGAACAGGTCCTGACCAACGACCGCGCCGACATCCCAGCCGTAGCTCAGCGCCGCAACCTCGCCCGCCAGGTTCCGCGCTCGCCGGCCGTCGACGACGCGGTCGCCGCAGCCCGCCGCGCACTCGACGACGCCATGCACCGCGCCGAGCCATACATCCGACCGCTCGACGAGGCCCAGCGGGACGTGTGCGCTGCCGAAGCCGACCTGCGGCTGCGGCGCGGCGAGCTCGACCGTGTCGCTCGCTGGCGACGCCGAGGCGCGCGAGACCTGGTGGCTCAGGCATCCGAGCGGCTCACCACCGCCGAGGCGCGACTCGATGACTCCGAGCGGGTTGCCGCTCCGTACGTCGAACGCGTGCGCGCTGCCGAGACAAGCGTCCAGCAGGCGCACCATGAGGAGACGGTGGCCCGCATTAACGAACGGCTCGACAACCTCGCGCTACGGCCGCCCGCGCGAGCGGTCGAGCGCGACCACGGCGTCGACCTCACCGGCATGTAGGACCACCGCCCAACGATTCCACCCTCCGCAACCGGAATGCACCGCTACGCCCCTACCGCACATTGGGGCGATGCCCCAGGCCGGTATTCGCGCGCATTCGGGGACAGTCCAGCTCTTCGTCGGCCCAGTCGATCCGGCGGGTTTCGACTCCACCGTGGAGGTGCCGACGGAAGGCTCAGGGGCGCTCTGACGAAGGCGTTGGCGGCAGACGCCGGCAAGGAATCGGGCTCCGAGGGCTGAGCGACCGGGTCGAGGCGCTCGGAGGCCGTCTGCGCGTCTCGAGCGAGCAAGGCCTCGGCACCACCGTGCGCGCCGAGCTGCCGATGCAAGCGGCGAACTCTTCGAGCTAGGCGAGAGGCAGGTGGTGCGCAGGCGAGACCTCAGAGCCTTGACAACGCAGCGTTGATTTAGTCAAATGTATTAGTCAAATGAACAAGATCGCTGTTCGCCCCGGACACGAAACGGAGCAGGCGCTCCTCGACGCCGCCGAGCGGCTGCTCCTCGATGTGGGTGCAGCTGGGATCACGACGCGCCGGGTGGCGGAGGAGGCCGGGGCCAACCACGGCCTCGTCCACTACTACTTCGGCTCGGTCGAGCAGCTGTTCGTGCGCGTGCTCGAGCGCTTCACCGAGCGCCAGATCGCGCGCCAGCGCGAGATGTACGCCGCCGACGTGCCCTTCATCGAGAAGTGGCGGACGGCGATGCGCTACCTCATCAGCGACGACGTCGCGTACGAGAAGGTCTGGCTCGAGCTCCAGGCACTCGCTTGGAACCGGCCCGAGCTGCACGAGCGCGTCGACCAGGTGAACGCCGAGTGGCGGGCGGTTCTGATGGAGGCGTTCGCCGAGCCGCGCGAGCAGTACGGAATCGAGATGCCGCTCGAGGTGCTCGTCTCGCTGGTCATCACGTTCAACGAGGGCATCATGCTCGAACGTCTCTCCGGGGTCACCGAGGGGCACGAGGAGCTCCTCGAGTGGATCGACGCCTGGCTCGAGAGGAGGTCGCGATGACCATTGCGCCGGAACGCCTGACGGCGCAGGAGCAGACACGGGCGCGCTTCCCGGATGAGGAGGGTTACGTCGAGCGCGACGGCGTCCGGATCTTCTACGAGGTCTACGGGGAGGGGGAGGCGACCGTCTTGCTCCTGCCGGCCTGGTCGATCATCTACTCGCGCCACTGGATGATGCAGATCCCCTACCTGGCGCGCCACTGTCGGGTCGTGACGTTCGACGGGCGCGGCAGCGGGCGGTCCGACCGACCGGCCGGGGCGGAAGCGTACGACGCGCGCGAGTTCGCCGCTCGACGCGCTTGCCGTGCTCGACGCGACGGAGACAGAGCGCGCCGTCTTGGTCGGCGTCTCGTGCGGCGCGATGTGGGGCGTGCAGCTCGCGGACGAGCACCCCGAGCGCGTCGCCGGTGCAGCGTTTATCGGCCCGGCCGTTCCGCTCGCCCCGCCGCTTCCCGAGCGCCGCGTCTTCTCGTTCGATGAACCGCTCGACACCGAGGAGGAGTGGGCCAAGTACAACATCCACTACTGGCTGCGCGATTACCGCGGCTTCCTCGAATTCTTCTTCTCGAAGTGCTTCACGGAGCCGCACTCCACGAAGCAGATCGAGGACTGCGTGGGCTGGGGGCTCGAGACGACGCCTGAGACGCTCGTCGCTACGGACCGCGGGATGGAGCTGCCGAGCGGCATCCCGTTCGCCGAGCGGTGCGCGCGTGTGCGCTGCCCGGTGCTCATCATCCACGGCGACGCCGACGCCATTCGGCCGCACGCGCAGGGCGCCGCGCTCGCGGAGGCGACCGGCGGCGAGCTCGTGACCCTCGAGAGCTGCGGCCACCTGCCGCACGCACGCGACCCGGTCAAGGTCAACCTGCTGCTGCGCGACTTCATCGCCCCGCGCCGCCGCCGCGCCGCTGGGTGCGCGGCAAGTCCCGCCGCAAGCGCGCGCTGTTCATCTCCTCGCCGATCGGGCTCGGCCACGCCCAGCGCGACGCGGCGATCGCTGACGAGCTGCGCAAGCTGCACCCCGACCTGGAGATCGACTGGCTCGCCCAGCATCCCGTCACGTCGGTGCTGGAGGCGCGGGGCGAGCGGATCCATCCGGCGAGCACGTTCCTCGCCAACGAGTCGCGACACGTCGAGAGCGAGTCAGCCGAGCACGACCTGCACTGCTTCCAGGCGATCCGGCGCATGGACGAGATCCTGCTCGCCAACTTCATGGTCTTCCACGACCTCGTCCGCGAGGAGCAGTACGACCTGTGGATCGGCGACGAGGCCTGGGAGCTCGACTACTACCTGCACGAGAACCCGGAGCAGAAGCACACGCCCTACGTCTGGCTGACCGACTTCGTCGGCTGGCTGCCGATGCCGGACGGCGGCGACCACGAGGCGTTCCTCACCGGTGACTACAACGAGGAGATGATCGAGCACATCGCGCGCTTCCCGAGCGTGCGCGATCAGGCGGTGTTCGTCGGCAAACCCGAGGACATCGTGCCGGAGCGGTTCGCGTCCCACCTGCCGTGGATCCGCGAGTGGACCGAGGAGCACTACTCGTTCGCGGGCTACGTCACAGGCTTCGATCCCGCCGACTTTGCCGATCGCGCCGCGCTCCGGCACGAGCTCGGCTACGCCGCCGACGAGCAGGTCTGCATCGTCACCGTCGGCGGCTCGGGCGTCGGCGGCGACCTGCTGCGCCGAGTGATCGCCGCGTTCCCGGAGGCGAAGGAGCGCGTACCGGCGCTGCGGATGATCGTCGTCGCCGGCCCGCGGATCGACCCCGCGACCCTGCCGGCGCACGACGGCCTCGAGGTGCGCGCCTACGTCCACCAGCTCTACCGCAACCTGGCGGCCTGCGACCTCGCCGTCGTCCAGGGCGGCCTGACAACGTCGATGGAGCTGACCGCCAACCGGCGCCCGTTCCTCTACTTCCCGCTCCGCCACCACTTCGAGCAGAACCTCCACGTCCGCCACCGGCTCGGCCGCTACGGCGCCGGGCGCTGCATGGACTTCGAGTCCGACGGCCCGGGCGAGATCGCCGCCGCAATCGCCGAGACGATCGGGACGAAGGTCGACTACCGCCCTGTCGAGTCCGACGGCGCCGCGCGCGCGGCCGCACTGATCGCGCCGCTCCTCAAAGAAGGCAAAGGACACAGGCGATCACGATGACCGTTACGCCCACGACTGACCGAGCGGCAATCGTCGAGACGGTTCTCGACTACTTCCAAGGATGGTTCGAGGGCGACGTCACTCGGATGGAGCGCGCACTCCACCCGTCGTTGGCGAAACGCTCACTCGCCGATGACGGTCAGCAGGTCGAGCACCTGACCGCGCCTGAGATGATCGACGCGACGGCGCGGGGCATCGGGACGACGCGCGACGTGCCGGACCGGCGCATCGAAGTCGACGTCGAGGACGTCTACGGAGCGGTCGCGAACGTCACCGTTCGGTCGGCCGTCTACAGGGAATACCTCCAGCTCGCGCGACGCGCGACGGCTGGAAGATCGTCAATGCGCTCTGGCAATGGACCGAGCGCGAGTGAAACGAGTTGGGATGTCGCACGAACACGGCAAGCCGGCAACCTTCCACACCTCCCCGCACGAGGGCGATGAAGGCGCCGGCCGAGGAGTTCCTGCACCGCGCCTGCCTGCAAGAGGGAACCGGCGTCAACGCGCCGGACTTTCAGGCGCGGCCCGCCACGACTATGGCGCCTGCGTCCGCTACCGCGCATCCGGAACTCAGGGATGGGGCTCTCGAGCGGGCAATCGAAGTGCCGGAGTCGGACGCCGAGACGAGACCCGAGACTTGTACTCGTTGCCGACAACGCGCGTCTGATAGCACGCAGCAGCAGGCCGTCGACCGTATCCTCGATGTGCCGGTCGAGGATGCCGCGAACGGCCGAGAATACGCGGGCGATAACGCGGCGTTCAGGCGGTGAGACGCGCTGCAGTTCGGCCCTTACCGGGTGCCCCATATCGCTCACCAAGCGCAGCGTGGAGGCGTGCCACCGATCGCCGGTTGAGCGATGGCCGCGATCCGCGCCAGGCAGGCGCCTCCGGCGAGGGCGAGCCAACGAGGTGTGCTCCGCGTTCTGGGCCAGTCCGTATCCGCTGACCCGCGGCGTGGACCGTCGTTCGGTACGGCTCACGCCGTTCATGGCCGCTGTGGACGCGGCGACCGCTGGTCGCCCAGGCCGAGTCGCGTGGAGCGAGACTGGCGCAGTGAGCGCCTTGGCCGACCTTCCCATCGAGCCGCTCAGCGATCGCTACGGCCTCGATCGGGGCACGCCTCTCGACCGTCGGTGCATCGAGGCGTTCCTCGCTGAACGCGAGAGGTTGATTCGTGGATCGGTGCTCGAAGTCGAGAGCGACGCCTACACGACGACGTTCGGAGCCGATCGCGTCTCGAAGCGCACCGTCGTCGACCTCAACCGATCGAACCCGCGGGCGACGCTTATCGCTGACCTCGAGCAACCAGGGTCACTGCCGCATGAGGCCTACGACTGCATCATCCTGACCCAGACCCTTCACCTCCTGCGGCAACCCGGGCTTTGCCTCGAGAACTGCCACCAGGCGCTGGGTCAGTCAGGTGTGCTGCTCGTCACCGCGCCGTCGGTGAGCCGCGTGAGCCCGACCTACCCTGACGCCGACTACTGGCGCTTTACCCCAGCGGGCATCGCCGAGCTGTTCTCCCGCCACTGGGATGGCGGCTTCACGGTCCATGCCAAGGGCAATCTCCGCTCCTGTATCGGGTTTCTCCTCGGCGAGGTCGTCGAAGACGTTCCGAACGCAGTACTTGACCTGAACGATCCCCGTTTCCCGCTCAACGTCGCCGTCGAAGCGCACAAGACGTAGCTGCCGACCGCGACCGACCCGGCGATCTGTTCGAGGCGCACTGAACCGAAACAGTGTCCCAGAACACGCGGCACAGCGAGCCATGTGGTCGCACCGAACGCCGGGACTGCGGTCTGCCCCTTGCGGGTGATCCCGTGCGACCCTCAGGGCAGGTGGCTCTCGATGATGTCCGCCGACAGGGCGGCGCCGTCCTCGTCGCGGACGCAGGCGCTGAGAGCCGCCGCCCGTTGACTGAACGAGGTTTCAGACAGGACCCGGCTCAGCGCGGGTCCCAGCCCATGGTGGCGCTTGCGCCAGGGGACGACCACGCCAATCCCCAGCGCTTCGACGCGCGCGGCGGTGTCCGGTTGGTCGAATCCCTTGGGGACGACGACCTGAGGGAGGCCGGCTCTGATGGCAGCGACGGTCGTGCCGACACCCGCGTGGTGGACTGCGGCGCGGCAGCGGTCCATGACCTTGCTGAACGCCACGTAGTCCGTGACGTGCACACCATCCAGGCCTGTCACGACGTCCGGTCGCCCGCCCGGGCCGGTCACGACCAGCGCCCGGGCGCCTCGGTCGAGAACCAGCCGGGTCGCCTCCTCGAAGAAGTCGCCGGCAACGATGGCGCCATTGGACCCCAACGTCACCAGCACCGGTGCGGCACCGCCGTCGAGAAACACCCGAGTCGTCTCATCGAGCGGATCCTCGGCGGCTCCATCCCAGGCAACGAACGACGTCACCGACACCGAGCTGGGCCAATCCGGTGGCGCTTCGATCACCTGAGGGGACGCCATGACCACGATCCCCTCGGCCTGTCGGGACAGCTCCAGCAGCGCCGCCCGCAGCACGGGGAGGCCGAGCTGGCGGCGGTGGCCGTTGATCGGTCCATCGAACAACACAGCGGTCCCCAACCGGGCGCTTCGCCACGCCAGGCGGTTCGCGACCCGACCCGCCCGTCCCGACCAAGGGCCCACCCGCGTGCCGCCCGGCACGGTTCTCGCGCTCGGGATCATGCCGGGGAACACTGTCGCCACCAGCCGGCGCACCCCGAGGTGTTCGGCCACGTTGTGGGCCGCGACATGGGCTGGGTGGGTGACCACCAGATCGGCACCGGTCATGGCGTCGCGCAAGTCGCTGGTGAGCTCGTCGATCTGGTCGAACACCAACCGGCTCAGCGCGTGGCGCAAACCGAGAGGCACCCGCTGAAAGATCTCCGGATGGCGGCGAAGCTCCTCGAAGCCCAACCGCCGGCCAACGCCCACAAACTGCACGCCCGCTCCGGTAAAGACGTCCTCCCACGCCGGTGAGGCCGCCAACCGCACCTCGTGCCCACGGGCCCCGAGGGCCCGACCGAGCCCCACGAACGGGAACAGGTCACCCCACGACCCCATCGTCACCAGCGTGATGGCAGCCACCCCTCGCTCCATTGCTTCGCCCTTCCGGTTACGCACTTGCGATGTTCGCGCTCTGGGTCTGCCTTCGTTCCGGGTGACACCTCCCCGCTGCAGATCGGCACGGCGATTCCCGACTGGGATCAAACTCCTCATCAGAGCTGTGATCCGGATGCTGTTGATCGTTTAGGAGCTCGATGGCGTCAAGAACATGACCACGGAACCAGAGGCCGCCCAGTGAGTACTCCGGTTCGTCGCAACGTGATCGATCTCCGCTCGGCGGGCGCACGCTCTTGACACGCTCGTCATGCCGAGAAGGCCTCGCCGAGGCTGGCGAGTCTCCACGTGCAAACGCTTTGCAAACCAACGGTCCGCAACGTCGCAACACGTGTCGGTTACCGACGGACGGCAGCATCCGCAAAGGCCCAGGTCAGGTGCCCATTCAGCACAGCGCAGCATGAGCAAGCAGCGCTTTGGGCAGACTGTAAATCTGCCGGCGCATGCCTTCGGTGGTTCAAATCCACCCCGGCCCACAATCACGTCGTACCGTCGGCGCCGTGGACACGCATGAGGTCGTTGCCGTCGGTTCGTCGCCGCTCACCGCCGCCGAGGTCGTGGCCGTCGCCCGCAGCGGTGCCCGGGTGGCGTTGGACGACGAGTGCCGCACGGCGATCGCCCGGGCGCGCGCCACGGTCGACGAGCTCGTCGCGCAGGAGACCCCGGTGTACGGCTTGTCGACCGGGTTCGGTGCTCTCGCCGTCCGCCACATCCCGGTGGAGCGGCGCGCCGCGCTGCAGCGGTCGCTGATCCGCTCGCACGCCGCCGGACTCGGCCGGCCGGTCGAGGACGAGGTGGTGCGGGCGATGATGCTGCTGCGCACCCGGACGCTGGCGCAGGGTCTGTCCGGCGTCCGTCCCGCCGTGGTCGACCTGCTGGTGGCCCTGCTGAACCACGGGGTCACGCCGGTGGTGCCCGAGCACGGGTCGCTCGGCTGCAGCGGTGACCTCGCGCCGCTGGCCCACGTGGCCCTGGTGCTCATGGGCGAGGGCGACGTGCGGGTGGCGGGTCGGGTGCCGGCCGACGGGGCCGGCGCGTCCGTGCCCGCGGCCCGGGCGCTTGCCGACGCCGGGCTGGAGCCGGTCGAGCTCGTCGCCAAGGAGGGACTCGCCCTGGTCAACGGCACCGACGGGATGCTGGGCATGCTGGTGCTCGCCTGCCACGACCTGGCGCGGCTGCTGCCCGCCGCCGACCTCACCGCGGCGATGAGCGTCGAGGCCGCCCTCGGCACCGACCGGGTCTTCGCGCCCGACCTGGCGGGCCTGCGGCCGCATCCCGGCCTGGCGACCAGCGCCGCCAACATGGCTCGGCTGCTGGCCCGCTCGGAGATCGTGGCCTCCCATCGCACCGGTGATCCCCGGGTTCAGGACGCGTATTCACTGCGCTGCGCACCCCAGGTGGCGGGCGCGGCGCGTGACACGCTGGCCCATGTGGAGACGGTGGCCGAGCGGGAGCTGGCGGCGGTGATCGACAATCCGGTGGTGCTCACGGACCGACGGGTCGAGTCCAATGGCAACTTCCATGGGGCGCCGCTCGCCCATGCCTGCGATTTCTTGGCCATCGTCGCCGCCGACCTCGGGGCGATGGCCGAGCGCCGGCTGGATCGGTTGCTCGACCCGGCACGCTCGCACGGCCTGTCGCCGTTCCTGGCCGCCGACCCCGGCGTCGACTCGGGGATGATGCTCGCCCAGTACACCGCCGCCGCCCTCGTCGCCGAGAGCAGGCGGTTGGCCGTACCCGCGAGCACCGATTCGATCCCCACGTCGGCCATGCAAGAGGACCACGTCTCCATGGGATGGGCGGCCGCCCGCAAGCTGCGGACGAGCCTCGCGAACCTGGCCCAGATCCTCGCCGTGGAGCTGGTAGTGGCCGCCCGGGCGCTGGACCTCCGCCGGCCACTGCGGCCGGCGCCGGCGACCGCCGCGGTGGTCGACGTGGTGCGCCGCGACGTCGACGGCCCGGGGCCGGACCGGTTCGTGGCCCCCGAGTTGGCGGCGGCCGAGCGGCTGATCCGCAGCGGCGCCGCCGTCGGCGCCGCCGAGGACGTGATCGGGGCCCTGCCGTGAGCGAGCGTCCCGCAGGGCGAGACAGCGAGCCCGGCCTGAGCGGCCGTGGGAGCGGAAAACAAAGCGTCGACAGCCCGAGCGGGCCGGCCGAAGGCCAAGAGCGGGCAACGAGCCCCGGCCCGACCGGCCCGCGCGTGGTCCGGGCGCCCCGCGGCGCCGAGCTGACGTGCCGCGGCTGGGTGCAGGAGGCGGCGCTGCGGATGCTGATGAACAACCTCGATCCCGACGTGGCCGAGCGCCCCGACGACCTCGTGGTCTACGGCGGCACCGGCCGCGCCGCCCGGTCGTGGGAGGCGTTCGACGCCATCGTGTCCAGCCTCCGGGGACTGGCCGACGACGAGACGCTGCTGGTGCAGTCCGGCAAGCCGGTGGGCGTGTTCCGCACGCACGAGTGGGCGCCTCGCGTGCTCATCGCCAATGCCAACCTGGTGCCCGACTGGGCGACGTGGGACGAGTTCCGCCGGCTCGAGGGCCTGGGCCTCACCATGTACGGCCAGATGACAGCGGGATCCTGGATCTACATCGGCACCCAGGGGATCCTCCAGGGCACGTACGAGTGCTTCGCCGCCATCGCCGCCAAGCGCTTCGGCGGTTCGCTGCGCGGCACCGTGACCCTCACCGCGGGGCTGGGCGGGATGGGGGGCGCCCAGCCGCTGGCGGTGACCATGAACGGGGGAGTGGCCATCTGCGTAGACGTCGACCCCGAGCGGATCGAGCGCCGGCGCCAGCACCGGTACCTCGACCGGGTCGCCGCCAACATGGGCGAGGCCTGGACGCTGGCCGCTGCGGCCAAGGCCGCCGGCGAGCCGCTATCCATCGGCGTCTGCGAGAACGCCGCCGAGGTGGTGCCGGCCCTGGCCGTCGACGCTGCAAGGGCCGACCTCCTCGACATCGTGACCGACCAGACCCCGGCGCATGACCCGCTGTCGTACGTGCCCGTGGGGCTGGACGTGCGTGCCGCCGCCGACCTCCGCCGGCGGGACCCCGACGCCTACCTCGCCCGCAGCCGCCACTCGATGGTGCGCCACTGCGCCGGCCTGGTGGCGTTCGCCCGGCGGGGCGTCGAGGTCTTCGACTACGGCAACGCCCTCCGGGCCGAGGCCAAGGCCGCCGGCTACGACGACGCCTTCGCGTATCCAGGCTTCCTGCCCGCGTACATCCGCCCGCTGTTCTGCGAGGGAAAGGGGCCGTTCCGCTGGGCGGCCCTGTCCGGCGACCCGGCCGACATCGACGTGACCGACCGGCTCGTGCTCGAGGAGTTCCCGGAGAACGAGGCACTGGGTCGCTGGATCCGCATGGCCCGCGAGCGCGTCCAGTTCCAGGGCCTGCCGGCCCGCATCTGCTGGCTGGGCTACGGCGAACGGTCCCGGCTCGGCCTGCGGTTCAACGAGCTGGTGGCGTCCGGCGAGATCAGCGCGCCGATCGTGATCGGCCGGGACCACCTCGACTCGGGGTCGGTGGCCTCGCCGTACCGCGAGACCGAATCCATGCTGGACGGCAGCGACGCCATCGCCGACTGGCCGATCCTCAACGCCTTGCTCAACACCGCCAGCGGCGCCTCGTGGGTGAGCTTCCACCACGGCGGCGGGGTGGGCATCGGCCGGTCCCTGCACGCCGGCATGGTGGTCGTGGCCGACGGCACCGCTCTGGCCGCCGAAAAGCTGGAGCGGGTGCTGACCACCGACCCGGGGATCGGGGTGGTCCGCCATGCCGACGCCGGGTACGACGAGGCACGCGAGGTGGCCGCACAGCACGGCATCCGCCTGCCGATGGCGCCACCCCGCTCGTGAACACGTGGTTCGCCGACTACGCGTGGCTCGGCGGCGAGGGACTGGCGCCCGGGGTCGTGCTGGAGGACGCGGGTGACGGGCGGCTGGCGCGGGTGGCGGCCGGTCAGGACCCGCCTGCGGGGGCCACCCACCTCGGCGGCATCGTGGTGCCGGGACTGGCCAACGTCCATTCGCACGCCTTCCACCGAGCGCTCCGGGGTCGCGCCGAGGCGGGTGCCGGCGACTTCTGGCGCTGGCGAGACCGCATGTACGCGCTGGCCGCCGTCCTCGACCCCGACGACGTGTTCGAGCTGGCCCGGTCCACGTACGCCGAGATGGCCCTGGCGGGGATCACTGCAGTGGGCGAGTTCCACTACCTGCACCACCGGCCCGACGGCCGGCCCTACGCCGATCACAACGTCATGGGCGGGGCGCTGATCGCGGCTGCAGCCGAGGCGGGTGTCCGGCTCACCCTGCTCGACACCTGCTACCTGCGGGCGGGCTTCCGGGCCGGGTCACCCCTGACCGGTGCGCAGGTCAGGTTCAGCGACGGGGACGCCGAGCGATGGGTCGATCGGGTCGAGGACCTGGCGCCGGGGGCCGGAAGCGGCTGGCGCCTGGGGGCCGCGATCCACAGCGTGCGGGCGGTCGACGAACGGTCGATGGGCGTGGTGGCCGGCTGGGCCCGGGCGCGGGGCGCGCCGCTCCACATGCACCTCTCCGAGCAGCGCGGCGAGAACGAGGAAGCGCTGGCCGCCACCGGCCGTACGCCCGCCGGGCTGGCCGGAGTGGCCGGCGTGTTCGGGGCCCAAACGGTCGCCATCCACGCCACCCACCTGACCCGCGGCGACGTCGAGGCCCTGGGCGCGACCGGGACCGGGGTGTGCCTGTGCCCGACGACCGAGCGCGACCTCGGCGACGGGGTGGGCCCCGCCGGGGAGCTGGCGGTGGCCGGCTGCCCGCTGTCGCTGGGGACCGACAGCCATGCCGTGGTCGACCTCCTCGAGGAGGCCCGCCTGGTCGAGCTCCACGAGCGCCTGGTGCACCGCCGCCGCGGCGGGCAAGCGGCGGCAGCGCTCCTGGAAGCGGCCACCACCGGCGGCTACCGGGCACTGGGGTGGTCCGCCGACGGTGATCGGGAGGCGGCGCCGCTGGCGGCCGGCTGCCCCGCCGACTTCGTGACCCTGGACCGCGCCTCGGTGCGCCTCGCCGGGCTCGACCCGGCGGACGCCGTGGCGGGCCTGGTGTTCGCTGCCACCGCGTCCGACGTCACGGATGTCGTCGTGGCTGGCCAGACGATCGTGCGGGATCGCTGCCACGTCACGATCCCCGACGTGGCCCGTGACCTGCACCGGGCGATCACGTCCGCATGGTCCCGGGTAGTGCCATGACGCGAGGAGGCGCACCGTGACTGCGAGCACCTGGGACCTCCTGGTCGTCAACGGCGCCGTCGCCACCATGGACACGGCCCGGCCGGGTCCCTACGGCCTGGTGAGCGACGCGGCCGTCGGGGTGACCGACGGACGCGTCCGCTGGGTCGGGCCGATGGCCGAGCTGCCCGTCGGCGCCGGCGCCACCCGCATGGTCGACGCCGCGGGCGCCCTCGTCACGCCGGGGCTGGTCGACTGCCACACCCACCTGGTGTTCGGCGGCGACCGGGTGGGGGAGTTCGAGGCCCGGCTGTCAGGTGCCAGCTATGAGGAGCTGGCCCGGCGGGGCGGCGGCATCGCCTCCACGGTCGCCGCCACCCGGGGGGCGGCCGAGGACGACCTGGTGCGGGCCGCAACCCGCCGGGCCGTGCACCTGTTGAGCGACGGCGTGACCACCGTCGAGATCAAGTCGGGCTACGGGCTCGACCTCGACACCGAGGGTCGGATGCTGGCGGCGGCCCGCCGCGTGGGCGACGAGCTACCGCTGCGGATAAGTACCACGTTCCTCGGTGCCCACACGGTCCCCGAGGAGTACCGGGGGCGGCCGGATGCATACGTCGACCTGGTGTGCAACGACATGCTGCCCGCTGTGGCCGACGCCGGGCTGGCGGATGCGGTCGACGCCTTCTGCGAACGCATCGCCTTCTCGTCCGAGCAGGTGGCGCTGGTCTTCGCCGCCGCCCGCCGGCACGGCCTGCCGGTCAAGCTCCACGCCGACCAGCTCTCCGACGGCGGCGGGGCGGCGCTGGCCGCGTCGTTCGGGGCCCTGTCGGCCGACCACCTGGAGCACACGGCGTCTGCGGGCGTTCGAGCGCTCGCCGCCGCGGGCACCGTCGCCGTCCTGTTGCCGGGGGCCACCCACACGCTCGGGGGCCCCGACCGCCCGCCGGTGGCGGCGCTGCGGGCGGCGGGCGTCCCGATTGCCGTCTCAACCGACGCCAATCCCGGGACGTCACCGCTGTTGTCGCTCAGGATCGCCGCCAACCTCGCCTGCACACTCCTGGGTCTCACCCCAGCGGAGGCGCTCGTCGGCATCACCCGCAACGCCGCCCGGGCGTTGGGGCTGGCCGGCACGGCCGGGATCGTTTCCCCCGGCGAGGCCGCTGACCTGGTGGTTTGGGACGCCGGGCAGCCGGCCGAACTCGTCTATTGGATCGGCGGGCGGCTCGCCAGGATCGTGATCGTGGCCGGCGAGGTCGTCCGCACCGCTTGATCACCCGTGCTGGTGCGAGGGGGCCGCGGCGATCCCCGCCGCGACGAGCGCCCGCAGGACCGCCGCGGCGATGAAGCTGCGTGACCGGGTCACCGCCTCACGCGCCGCCCGACTCGCAGCGCCGCTTGAGCCCGTCGGCCTCCATCTGCACGTAACGGCGGCTCCGGGACCCCGTCAACCGCCACACGACCGGGGCCAGGAACCCTTCCTGGTCCAGGGTGAGGGTGACCGTCACGCGGTCACCCGGCACGTCTCCCCCGCCTGCACGGGCGCTCGGGTCGGCAGCCAGACGGTGGCCACCGGTGGTGGTGAAACCCGGAGCCTTAGACGCCCAGCTGAACACCTCCCCGGGCACGTACTCGGTGACCTCCCACACCAGCCGCGGCATCCCCGGCTGCTTGACACGTGCCCGGCTGCCCGCACCGAAGTCGCCAGCGTCGAGCCGCTCGACCTCGGACACGGAGGGGGTCCATTCCGGCCAGCGCTCGACGTCGCTGAGCGTCGACCAGATGAGTTCGGGGCTGGCGGCGATCTCGATCGAGGTCTCGTGATGCATGGCATCACCTCCGAGAACTTCTTAGTGCCTCCTCGTCGGCAACGCGGATTCGGGTCCCACGATCTCGCCGGTTCAGCATCGCGAACACGAGGGCCAGCGCCAGGTAGAGCAGCAGTGCCGTGGAGACCCCGCCTCCGTCGGCCAACACGCCGGCGACCAGGGGGACCAGGACTGCGAGCTGCGCCACCGCCGACACCATCGCGGAGGTCGTTCCGGCCTGACCAGGGCGGAGCGTCAGTATCCGTGTCTCCAGCGGAATCCACGCCAGGTTGACCGCCGCGCCGACGCCCGCGGCCCCGAGCGCGGCGACGACCGGATGGGGCGCCGCCACGATCGCGGCGACGCCGCCGACGAGCAGGGCGGCCACGGTCGAGGGCGTGATCTCCGCCCGTTCGACACGTGACGCCCAGGCTGCGGCCGCGACGCCACCCGCCAGGCCCACGCCCACCGTGAGGGCCGCCACCCCGGCGGGTTGGCCCCGGGCGGTCACGAGGTAGGCGATGGCGAAGGCCAGGAACGGCTCGTCGAACACGTCCACCAGCGCCGCCAGGAGGCCCAGCCGGAAGACCCGGCGGTCACGCAGCACGGCGGCGACCTCGTGGCGTGGCCGCCGGTCGCCGTCCGGGGTCACATCCGGCCGCCGGGTCGGGGTGGGCAGCGGTTGGCTCGCCAGCAGCAGGCCGTACCCCGCCATCCCCAGTCCCGCGACCACGAACGCGGCGCGCCAGCCCAGGCCGGTGGTCAGGCACACCGCCAACAGGGCCGGGCCGGCCAGGTCGCCGATCGTCCCCAGCAGGGTCGCCCGGGCGACGGCCAGCTCGAGCCTGTCGCCGGCCACGTCGACCAGCGCGACGTCGGTGGCCCGGACCATGGCGTCACCGGCGAAGCCCATCACGCTGACGGCTATCACCAGCATCGGGGGGTTCGTGCCAGCGGCGAACAGCAACAGGCCGGCGGCGTATCCGAGCGCACCCCCCGCGGCGATGAGCCTCCGGCTGTAGCGGTCCGCCAGCACGCCGAACACCCCTCCCAGCAGCCCGATGCCGGGGTAGAGGGCGAGGAGCGCCGCGGCCCCGGCGTAGCTCAGGCCGAGGTCGTGGCGCAGGGGCTCGAGCGCGCCGAACGGAAGGAACGCAACCGTCTCGTCGACGAAGCCGGCGACGAGCAGCGACACCAAGAGGGCCGGCGGTGCCGCGGGTGCGATCTGGCTAGTTCACCATCGGAGGCGCGAGCGCACGGGCAGGAGGCTACCGGCAGCGCCCTGGTCCACCCGATCGATTATGAAGAGGCGATGATCGTGCTGGTGACGGGAGGGACTCGGGGGCTGGGGCGCGGCCTGGGCGAGGCGTTCCTGGACGAGGGCCACGATGTCGTCGTGTGCGGCCGGTCGGAGCCGGAGAGGCTGCCGGCCGCGGCCACCGGCGACCGCGCCGCCACCTTCGTCCCCGCCGACGTGCGGGACCCCGACCAGGTCGATGCCCTGGTCCGGGCGGTTGTCGACCGCCACGGCTGTCTCGACGTCCTGATCAACAACGCTGGCGGCTCCCCGCCCGCCGACGCGGCCACGGTGTCGCCGCGCTTCGTGGCGGCGATCGTCACCCTCAACCTCGTGGCCCCCTTCGTCGTCTCCCAGAGGGCCAACGAGGTGATGCAGGAGCAGGCCGAAGGCGGCTCGATCATCAACATCTCGTCGCTGTGTGGCCTGCGACCCTCGCCCGGCACCGCCGCCTACGGCGCCGCCAAGGCCGGGCTCATCAACCTGACGGAGAGCCTGGCCGTCGAGTTCGCCCCCAAGGTGCGGGTCAACTGCGTGACGGCCGGCGCCCTCGAGACCGACGAGCTCCACAACGCCTACGGCGGCGACGCCTACTTCGAGGCGGTGGCGGCCACGGTTCCGCTGGGGCGCATGGGCCGGCCACCGGACGTCGCCAAGGCCTGCCTCTTCCTGGCATCCGAGGGAGCGTCGTTCATCACCGGCGCGAACCTGCTGGTCCATGGCGGCGGTGACGATCCGCCCCCGGTGACGGGCCAAGGGTGACCCCCACCGCGTTGCGGTCGCGGTCGTACCGCGAGGCGGTGCTCTGGCAGGAGCAGGCCGAGTTTCCGGACCTGCCCGCGAGACCGCTTCCGCAATCGGCCGACTACATCGTGGTCGGCGCTGGGTACGCGGGCCTGTCGTGCGCCCGGGACCTGGCCCGGGCGGGCCGGTCGGTCGCCGTGCTCGACGCCCACCGGGCGGGCTGGGGTGCGAGCAGCCGCAACGGCGGCATGGTCATTCCCGAGCTGAAGGCCGGTCCGGCGGCCCTGGCGCGGGCGTACGGTCCCCTGGGGCGCCGCATGTACGGCGAGGTCAACCAGGCATTCGACCACGTCGAGGGCCTGATCCGGGCCGAGTCCATCGACTGCGACTACAGCCGCACCGGCCAGCTCTTCGTCGCCCACGCCGAGCGGCTGGTGGCGTCGTTGATGGCGATGGCACGGGAGCACGGCGACGAGCTGGGCGAGCCGGTGCGATTCGTGCCCCGCGACGCGCTCGGTGACGAGGTGGGATCGACCGCATATGCGGCCGGCCTGGTCATCGAGCGCACCGGCGGGCTGCACCCGGCGCGCTTTCACGCCGGCCTCTTCCGCCTGGCCCTGGCGGCGGGCGCCAAGTGCACCCTGCTACGGCCGCGACTGCGATCGAGCGGCGCGGGGGTGGGCACGCCGGCTTCCGCGTCGTGACCCCTCGCGGGGCGGTCGACGCCGGGACCGTCGTGGTCTGCACCAACGCCTATGCCGACGGCCTGCTGCCCGAGCTGCGCCGCCGGGTGCTGCCGGTGGGGAGCTTCATCGTCGCCACCGAGGTGCTCGAGCCCGACCTGGCCCGGTCGGTCAGCCCGCGTGGCCGCATGCTCGTCGACAGCAAGAACTTCCTCTTCTACTGGCGGCTGACGCCCGACCGCCGGCTGCTGTTCGGCGGCCGCCGGAGCCTGGCGTCGTCCACGATCCCGCAGGCCCGCGACTTCCTGTACGGATCGATGCTCCGGGTCCATCCCCAGCTCGCCGGCATCCGCATCGACCGGGCCTGGGGCGGGAACGTCGCGGTCACCGTCGACAGGCTGCCGCACGTGGGTCGGCTCGAGGGGGCCTGGTACGTGACCGGATGCAACGGTTCCGGGGTGGCGCTCAACACCTGGCTGGGCGTGGGATGGCACGTCACCTGGTCGGCGAGGCCGCGCCGCCGTCGTTCGCCGAGCTGCAGCACC
>CAVQVM010000002.1:0-747366 GCA_963717085.1 uncultured bacterium | reverse complement strand
GTTGGTCGGGGTGGTGCTGGCGCTCGTCGTCATCGGCACGATCCTCAAGCCCGACACGTTCCCGACCGCCGACAACCTGCGCGCCATCCTGACCCAGGCGAGCGTCGTCGGCGTGCTGGCCATCGGCATGACGTTCGTCATCGCCACCGCCGGCATCGATCTCTCGGTGGGCTCCGTGGTCGCCGCCGCGGGAGTCGCCGGCGGGCTCGTCGTGGACTCCGGCGCCGTGGCGTTCGTCGCCGTCGCGATCGGCTTCGGCCTGGGCCTCGGACTCGTCAACGGCACCGCGATCGCCTACGGCAAGGTGGTGCCGTTCGTCGCCACGCTGGCGATGCTCGCCATAGCGCGGGGCCTGGCGCTCCTAATGAGCGACAAGAGCCCGATCAGCCTCTTGAGCTCCGACGGCGTCCGCTGGTTCGGGACCGGCGAGATCCTGGGCGTCCCCGTGTCGATCGTCATCTTCGCCGGCATCGCGATCGGCGGCTGGATCCTGCTGAACCGCACCCGCTACGGGCGGCACGTGGTGGCGGCCGGTGGCAACCGCGAGGCCGCCCGCATCGCCGGTGTCCCCGTCCGCCGGGTCGTGTTCAGCGTCTACTGCCTCAGCGGCCTGCTCGCCGGGCTGGCGGCGGTCCTGCTCTCCGGCCGCCTGGCGAGCGCCTCGCCGGTCGCCGGCGAGCTCCTCGAGCTGGACGCCATCGGCGCCGCAGTGATCGGCGGCACGAGCCTGGCGGGCGGGCGCGCCACGATCGTCGGCACGTTCCTGGGGGTGATGGTCTTCGCCATCATGTTCAACCTCCTCACCCAGCTAGACCTGGCCACGGAATGGCAGCAGATCGTCAAGGGGGCGATCATCCTCGGGGCGGTCCTCATCCAGCGGCCGGAGCGGATCTAGGCCCGACGTTCGCTTGCCGCTGCGCGCTCCGCGGCGCTTTTTCCTTGCCCGTCCATCCATGGGAACGGATCCCACAACCAAGGAGGGGGACTTTCGAAATGTCATTCAAACGACAGCTCATTGCGGGCGTCGCGGTGCTCGCCCTCATCGCCGCCGCGTGCTCCGACGACGATGACGACGGCAGCGCCGGCGCAGGCGACGAGACCGAAGCGGACGCCGGGAGCGACAGCAGCGAGACCGGCGAGACCGTGACGATCGCCGCCAGCGTGCCGCCCACCGACCACGGCTGGCTCGGCCAGATCGCGGCCAAGGCGCAGGAGGCGGCCGACCAGTGGGATGACGTCGAGTTCAGGCTGGTCGAGGCCGCGGACGCCGACAGCCAGGCGTCCCAGATCCAGACGTTGATCAACGAGGAGCCCGATGCGCTGGTCGTGCTCCCATACGACGGCGAACAGCTCACCCCGGTCGCCGAGCAGGCGATGGAGGCGGGGATCCCGGTGATCAACGTCGACCGGCTCTTCGCCAGCCCGGACGCGGCCCGCGCCACCATCCTCGGTGACAACTACGAGATCGGGGTCAAGGCGGCCGAGTTCCTCGCCGAGCAACTGGACTGCGAAGGCAACGTGGTGGAGATCCAGGGCATCGCGGGCATCTCGGTCACGACGGACCGCACGCAGGGCTTCGCAGACACCATCGAGGAGCTGTGTGGCGATGGCATCAACATCGTCGCCCAGCAGCCGGCGGACTTCCTCCCCGACATGGGCCTCGAGGTCATGGAGGCGATCCTCCAGGCCAATGACGACATCGACGCTGTGTACACGCACGACGACGACATGGCGGAAGGTGTCGTCGCCGCGATCGAGAACGCCGGCCGCGAGGACGAGATGATCCTCACCGGCGCCGGTGGCTCATGCGCCGCCTTCGACCGCATCGAGTCCGGTGGCCTGTACGCCGCGACCTACCTCTACAGCCCGACCATGGCCGGCTCGGCGGTCAACATGGCCCGGCTGATCGCCCAGGGCCGGGGGTTCTCGGACCTGATCGAGCCCGAGGTTCCGTCCCAGATCGTGGTCCCCCCGACGGAGGTGAGCCAGGACAACGTCGACGACCTGAGGGACCTCTGCTTCGAGTAGCCGGCCGCTCCCGAGGCAATGGGGACCAGCCCCGGACCCATTGCCTCGGGAACGACATCGTGGCACGCCGGCGCGGCGGGCCATGCTGGTGTCGTGGAGCTCGGGTTCTTCGACGAGGTCGCCGAGGCGGTGCGGGGCCTGACTGCGGGCGACCGTGGGGACATGCATCAGCAGGCGCGCCGGTGGGGTCTCAAGGCCTGGTTCGGCGCCGAGCGGCCGAGCCGTGAGCACTACGAGGCCCAGCTGATCGCGCCCGACGGGGTCGACGGCGCCAAGATCTCGGCTCTCGAGATCGGGTTCCACGCCGAGCATCCCGACGCAGAAGAGAATGACGCTGCGATTGCCCGCCTGATGGCCGGCCAGGACCGGTGGCGGGAGGCGCTCGGCGACGACGCGGTCGTCGGCACGTTCCTGGGCCGCTTCCCGGACTGGCGCCGCGTCTCGGAGGCCTGGCCCGACCCCGAACTCGACGATCCCGAGCTCCCCGTACAGGTCGCCTTGCGGCTCACCGACTACATCGACGCCCTCGAGCCGCTGCGCCGCAGTAGCTGACACCGGCGAAGGCTGACGAACCCCGGGCTGGTTCTGGCGCGGGATTGGTTGCGCAGCAACCATGTCGGCGCCAGGAGCTCGGCGAGCGTGCTGACCGCGGCCTACGTCAGCGGCTCCGGGGCGGTGGTGAACGCCAGGCCGAGGTGGGCGGTGTCGTTGTAGCGGCGTATCACCCAGTGATCGTCGGTGACGACGAGGTGGGAGATGGCGGCGTTGTCCGAGCCGGTGAACGCGAAGGTCCTCGCCCCGCTCGCCTCGGCCAGGGCCTGGCCGATGACTCCGCCGTGGGAGACGACCGCCACCGTCTCGTCCGGGTGGGCGGCGGCGATCCGGACGATGGCGCCGCGCACGCGGGCGGCGAACGCCTCACCCGGCTCGGCGCCGGGGATGACGTCCCAGCGCTGCTCGGCGTACATCCGCAGCGCCACGGGGTGCCCCTCGGCCACGTGCTTCCGGAACGACCCGCCCTCCCACTCGCCCAGGTAGACCTCCCGGAGGTCGGGCTCCACGCGGGGTTCGAGGCCGAGCCGGGCGGCCAGCGGCGCTGCGGTCTCGGCGGTCCGCCACAGGTTCGATACGTAGATGGCCGCGATCGGCTCGTGCACCAGCCGGTCGGCCACGCGTTGCGCCTGATCGCGGCCGACGGGGTCTAGCGGGGGGTCGCCGTGCCCGTCCACCAGCGGGAACGGTTCACCGTCTCGCGCCGGGGCAGACTCGCCGTGGCGCACGAGTAGCAGCTCGCAGGCCCCAGGTGGACGCCGGAAGCGGAGCTGCCGGTAGGTGCCGGCGTCGGGCGACTCCTCGGTGCCCTGGACGGTCACGACGGCCCGCCCGCTCAGCGGCGGACCTGGCCCAGCAGCCGCAGCACGTACCAGAACAGCAGCATCACCGAGGCGAAGAGCTGGACTGCGGCGCCGACGTAGGCCTCCGCCGGGTAGCGCCGGATGATCGTCTGGGTCTGGTAGAGGATGGAACCGCCGGCCAAGCCAATTATCGCGACCGAGAACCACACGCCCAGGTCGAGGCCGAACAGCAGCGCCCCGGCGATGAGCACCAGCGCGCACACGCCCGCCCACAGCAGGATGGGGCGCAGGTAGGACAGGTCGGCTCGCGTCACCAGCGCGATGGCGCTGAGCCCGGCGAACCCGAGGGCGGTGATGACGACAGCCGCGAGCACGGTGGTGGTGCCGTCGCCCTGGACCTCGAAGAAGTAGTGGAGGAAGGGCGCGAAGATCACGGCTTCGGCGGCGGCCAACCCGAACAGCCCCGCGTACTGCCGCGACGGGTTGAGGATGTCGTGGGCGGCGTTCGTGGCAAGCCAGCTCACCACCATGAAACCGCCGAGCAGCAGGATCCAGCGACCCCCGCTCGCGAACACCAGGTCGTAGAGCGACTCGGCCGCCCCCAGGTTGATCAGTAGCGCTTCGAACGCCACGAACGCTAGGAGCGCCGCCAGCAGGTGCTGGTAGACGCGGACGAGGAACTCTCCGCGCGCCGCCTCGTCGAGCGTGACGACGGGCGGGTTTGATGGGGGCGCTGAGGCCATCGAGGTCCTCCGGTGTAGCTCGGCGGCGAATGGCGTCAGGCTAGTGAACGCGGATATCCGGTAGGACCCGGGGCCCTCCGCCGATAGGTTCGGATTCTGTGCCTGCCGTCGTTGCCGAGGGACTGGCCAAGAGCTTCGGGAACACCAAGGCGCTCTGCGGCGTCGACTTCGACGTCGAGCGGGGCCAGATCCTCGGAGTTCTCGGGCCGAACGGAGCCGGGAAGACCACCGCCGTCCGCATCCTGACCACGCTGCTCCGGCCCGACGCCGGCCGCGCCGAGATCGACGGGATCGATGTCCTGAACGAGCCCCAGCGGGCCCGTGCTCGCATCGGCCTCACCGGGCAGTACGCGGCCGTCGACGAGGCCCTCACCGGCCACGAGAACCTCGAGCAGGTGGGCCGCCTGTACCACATGGGCACGGCCGTCGCACGCGAGCGCGCCACTGAGCTGCTCGAGCGGTTCGACCTGTTGGACGCCCGAGACCGGGTCGTGAAGGGCTACTCCGGGGGCATGCGCCGCCGGCTCGACATCGCCATGAGCCTGATCGCCCGGCCTTCGGTGCTGTTCCTCGACGAGCCCACCACCGGCCTCGACCCCCGCAGCCGCCAGTCGGTGTGGGCGCTGATCGACGAGCTGGTGCGGGGCGGGACGACGACGGTACTGACCACCCAGTACCTCGACGAGGCAGACCGATTGGCCGACGACATCGTCGTGATCGACCGGGGCAAGGCCATCGCCCGCGGCACGTCCGAGCAGCTCAAGCAGCAGATCGGTGGTGAGCTGATCGAGGTCGTGGTCGAGGATCCCGGTGACGCGCAGCGGGTGATCGACGTGTTGGCGCACCATGCCTGCGGCGATCCCCACGTCGGCGACGACGGGCGGACGGTGTCGCTGCCGGTGTTCCGGGTCGAGGGCATGGTCCCGATCGCAGTGCGCGAGCTCGACGCGGCCGGGATCCCGGTGCACGACGTGGCCGCCAGGCGGGCAACGCTCGACGACGTCTTCTTCGCGCTCACCGGCCACGCTGCCGAAGACGAGTCGCCCAACGGCGAGACCGGCGAGTCCGGCGACGGTGCGGGCGAGGGTCGGCAGGCGGGAGCCGCGGGCGACGGCCAGGCGGGTTCCGACGGGGATCGTGTGGTCCTGAAGGAGGCCGAGGGCTGATGGCGACCACCGTCGACGAGGTCCTCCTCACCCCCGCCCCAGAGCACGACGTCCCGACGGGCCGGGTCTGGCTGCTGCACGACAGCTGGACCGAGGCGCTGCGTCACCTCCGGGGCATGCGCCGCAGCCCCGAGCTGCTCATGTACGCCACGATCCAGCCGATCATGTTCGTCGTGCTGTTCGTGTTCGTGTTCGGCGGGGCGATCCAGGCGCCGGGCTACAGCGACTACAAGCAGTACCTGCTCCCCGGCATCTTCGCCCAGACCGTGCTGTTCAACTCGTCGTTTACGGCGGTAGGCCTGGCCGACGACCTGACCAAAGGGATCATCGACCGGTTGCGGTCGCTTCCCATGTACCAGGAGGCGGTGCTGGTCGGGCGAACGTTCTCAGACGTGGTCCGCAACCTGCTCACGTTCACGGTGATGCTGGGCGTGGCCTTCGCGGTCGGCTTCCGGATCGAGGGCACCATGGCCCAAGCGGTCAGCGCCACGGTGCTGCTGTTCGCCTTCAGCTACGCCTTCAGTTGGATCCAGGCGCTGGTGGGCCTATCGGTCGGATCGGTCGAGGCGGCGAACTCGGCCAGTTTCATCTGGATGTTCCCGCTCACGTTCGTGTCCTCGGCCTTCGTGCCCGTGGAGACCATGCCCGGCTGGCTCCAGCCGATCGCCGAGCACAACCCGTTCACGATCGTCACCAACGCCACCCGGGCCCTCTACAACGGCCGCGACCCGGGGTCGGACCTGTGGCTGGCATGGGCCTGGGCCATCGGCATCGCCCTGGTGTTCGGGGTGCTGGCAACCCGCAAGTTCGCGTCGACCACCGGCAAGTGACGCCAGGCCCTCGGGCCGTAAGGACGTGAGCGGATAGGCACGTCCTCTGGCTCACGGTGGTCAGCGCTGCCGGGGAGCCGAGCTGTTGAGCCGGCGGTCGACCGCCAAAATCCCACGCGTAGGCCGCCCGAACGCCCTATCCGCTCGGCTCTCAAGTCGGATGCTCGTGGCCGTCCCGCTGCCCCGGCGCGAACGGCCATTCCTCGAAGGCGACACACCGGCCGTCGTCGTCGAAGCGGATGACCCACAGGTCCCGCCAGCGCTGCGCGGGCGTGGCCTGACCTTCGTCGTAGTCGACGCTCACCCGCACCACCGCCGTCGCGCCGTCGACGGCGAGGATCTCGCGGGCCATCGTGAACGACTCGCCGGGGCCCTCGCGCTCGTCCTCCCAGAACCGTGCGATGGCGGTCAGGCCCTCGACCGGTGGCGCCCAGGGCGACGCCAGGTAAGAGGCGTCGGGCGAGAACAGGTCGCCGAGCCGGTCGGTGCCGGCGGTGCGCCAGGCCCGCTCGTAGCCGTCGACCCACTGCTCCACCTCCGATCGGTTCATTGCTTCCCGCTCTGGCTGCTTCGCAGCGGGCCGCTCGGGCTCCGACGCGTTGCTTGTCCGCTCCGACGGCCGCTCGGGCCGGGCTCGCTCTGTCGTTGCTTCCCCGTCACCCTCGACGGACGCTCGCTCATGTTCCCATCGTGCCCCCGCGGACCCACCCACTACGAGCGGCGATAGCGGGCGACCGCCAGCGGCGCGAACACCAGGACCAGTCCCGCCGACCACAGCAGCGACAGCACCACCCAGTGGGCCGTGGTGCCGGTCAGGCCGGCGAGCGACGGATCGCCCAGGGCCAGGGACCGCACCGCGTTGGTCATGACGGTGATGGGTTGGTTCTCGGCGATCGGCTGCATCCACCCGGGCATCGAGTCGACCGGCACGTAGGCGCTCGACACGAACGTCAGCGGGAACACGAGCAGTGACATGCCCTGGGCCGCCTGGGCGTTGCCGGCCACCTGCCCGATCCAGACGAAGAGCCACGTCGTGGCGAAGCCGTAGACGACGCACAGGCCGAAGGCGGCCAGCGCCATCGACACGCCACCGTGGATCCGGAAGCCGATGGCGAAGCCGATCGCGGTGGTGATGGCCAAGCCCCAGGCCAGTACCCCGGTGTCGGCCAGCGTCCGCCCGGCCAGCAATGCGCCCCGGGACACGGGCAGCGACCGGAGGCGGTCGAAGAAGCCGTGCTCGACGTCCTCGGCCACGCCGGCGGCCGTGCCGGTCCCGGCGAACAGCACGCTTGTCATCACGAAGCCCGGCACGAGGAAGTCGACGTAGGGGACAGGGCCGGGGCTGATGGCGCCCCCGAACACATAGCGGAAGATCAACAGGAACATGGCGCCCTGGATTGTGCCGATGAGCACCAGCTGGGGCGTGCGCCTGAACTTGCGCAGGGTCCGGAGGGCGACGGCCCACGCGGTGGCCAAGGGGCCGGCCGGCGCCGGAGCGGGCGCGATGGCGCGGGCCGGCGCGATGGTCGGCGCCGCCACGCCGGTGGGGTGGTCGAGGGTGGTGACGGTCATCGGATGGCTCCTTGGAATCAGGCGGCGCCGGCGGGGACGGCCGGTGCCGGCGGGTCATGGATGTCGGTGTCTTCGGACGGCGCGTCGACTGGCGCGCCGGTGAGCGTGAGAAAGACCTCGTCGAGGGTCGGGCGGCGCAGCGCGATGTCACCGACCTCGAGGCCGAGCACGTCGAGCGCCCGGACGGCGTCGTTGATGGCGCGGCGGCCACCGACGACGGGAACGGTGACCCGGCGGGTTGCGGGGTCGAGCCGCGGCGCCTCGGTGCCGATGGGTGCAAGGGCGCCTGCCAAGCCGCCCAGGTCGTCGGCCCGGTGGGCGTGGACCTCGATGACGTCGCGGCCGACGCGCGACTTCAGCTCGCTCGGCGTGCCCTCTGCGATCACTCTGCCGTGGTCGATGATGACCACCTGGCTGGCGAGTTGGTCGGCCTCGTCGAGGTACTGGGTCGTCAAGAGCACATCGGTGCCGTGGGCAACCAGCCCGCGGATCGCATCCCAGAGGTCAATGCGACTGCGGGGGTCGAGGCCGGTGGTGGGCTCGTCGAGCAGCAACAGGCGGGGTGCCCCGACGAGGCTGGCGCCGAGGTCGAGCCGGCGCCGCATGCCGCCCGAGTACGTGCGCACCAGCCGGTCGGCGGCGTCGGTCAGTCCCAGCTGCGCGAGTACGGCATCGGCGTTGGCTCGTGCGGTGGCTCGGTCGTGCCCGAAGAGCCGGGCCACCATGGCGAGGTTTTCGCGGCCGGTCATGGCCTCCTCGACGGCGGCGTACTGCCCGGCCAGGCCGATGACGCGGCGCACGTGCTCGGGGTGGCGAACCACGTCGACGCCGTCGACGTGCAGCGATCCGGCATCGGGCCGCACGAGCGTGGCGATTGCCCGCACGAACGTGGTCTTGCCGGCGCCATTGGGGCCCAGCACGGCGACCACCTGGCCGCTGTGGGCGACGAGATCGAGGCCGACCAGGGCCTCGACCCTGCCGAACCGCTTTGTGAGGCCGTGGGCCTCAACGATGGGAGGTGCCATCGCGTCACTCCTTGATGTCGTCGGTGTCGGGGGAGGGTGGTGGCGGCGCGGGCGCGTCGCCGCTGGTGGGGGCGATCCCGTGCTCGTGCCAGCTGCGCCACTGGTCGAGGCCGGACAGCGAGCCGGACTCGATGTCGGCGATCAGCGACCGGGTGAACTCCAGCTCCGTTCGGAGCAGCGCCATCTCGTACTCGCCCTCGATGGAGAACAGGCGCGGGAGACCGCGCTTGGTGGCGATGTCGTCGGACGCCTGCATCTGGTCGAGGCGGACCTCGATCGCCTCGCAGCGCCGCCGCAGCAGCGTCACGGCCTCGTCGGGGGGAACGCCCGGGAGGAACGAGAGCGCGGCCTCGTAGTGGGGGAACTCCTTGATCGGGACCGACAGCAGCTCCGACAGCCAGTCGTCCATCTCGGTGCGGCCGGCGTCGGTGATCTCGTAGACGGTGCGCGGCGGGCGCCGGCCCTCGCGGAATGTCTCGACCGCGCGGACGAGCCCCTGCCGCTCCAGCGACTCCACCACGCCGTAGAGCGAGCCGTAGTTGAGCCGCACGCTCTCATGCTTGGCGCGGCTGCGCAGGGTCTGCGCCATCTCGTAGGGATGCATCGGCCGCTCGTAGAGGCAGGTGAGGACCGCCAGGGCCAGTGGGTTCGACCGCTTCCTCGCAGGCATGCTCGTTACCATATATTCGAAATAAAGTATTTGGCAACGTGTAAAAGGTCACACCGTCAAGCTGGTGGCGTGGACGATCCGCGAGGGGTGCGCCGGACCGGGATCCTCTTCGACCTCGACGGGACCCTCATCGACAGCGTCTACCAGCACGTGCTCGCCTGGCGAGAGGCCCTGGAGGCCGTGGGCATCGACATCCCCGTGTGGAAGATCCACCGCAAGATCGGCATGAGCGGCGGCCTGTTCGCTCGCGCGTTGCTGCGCGAGGTCGGCGCACCCATTGGCCCCGACGTGGCCGAGCGCCTCCAGACCCGGCATCACGATGCCTTCGAGCGCTACCGCGGTGGGGTGCGTCCCTTGCCCGGCGCCGTCGAGCTCCTGGAGCGGCTGAATGCCTACCGGGCGCCTTGGGCGGTCGCCACCAGCGGGAGGCGGGCAACGGCCGGGCCCAGCTTGGCGCTGCTGGGCGTGCCCGAGGGGGTGCCGATCATCACTCGGGAAGCGGTGGCCCGCGCCAAGCCCGATCCCGACCTGTTCCTGGCGGCGGCCGACGCCCTCGGCTTGGCCATCGAGGACTGTGTCGTCGTCGGAGACAGCGTGTGGGACCTGCTCGCCGCCCGCCGCGCCCGCGCGTTGAGCATCGGCCTCCTGTCGGGTGGGTACGGCACCGACGAGCTCGAGCGTGCCGGCGCGTTCCGGGTGTACGAGGACCCCGCCGACCTGCTGCGCCACCTCGACGAGGTCGGGATCCGTGAGCTGGAGTAACCCGGCGACCTCGCCGGCGCGGGCTGGCGGCCGGGGAGCCGCTACTCCGGATATCGGTTAGGGGGTGTCGCTGACCTGCGGTGATGCCAGAAAACCGCCTGTGACCAGGGAAAACCGACTGTCGCGGCTTGTCCCCGTATGTCACCGTTGACCCCCCTCGGGTGTCACCACGCCGAGTAGGGCTCGATGCCCTCGAGCGGCGGGTCGCCGAGGTTGAACGCATGAGCGAAGTGGTGATCCCACTAGGGCCGACCTCGCCACCATCGCCGAAGCGATCGACCCGAACTTGGCCGGCCAAGTGGCCGAGCTCCCCGACACGGTCGAGAATCACGGGCTGTTATTGGCCCGGCTGCTCGACAACGAGTGACGTCCCGTCATGGGCACCTGCCGCCCCTCGGCCTACGGGTCGGGGGGCGGCGTCGCGACATCAGCTCGACCAGATACCGAGTGCCTCACCCGTTTCTGACCCGACGACCCCGTCGACGACGAGTTGCTCTTGCTCCTGAAACGCGATCACGGCGTCGACGGTCTCCTGGCCATACACGCCGTCCTCGGTGACGGGTAGGCCCACGGCGCCAAGGCGCTCTTGGAGAATGACGACGTCTGGCCCTGTGTCGCCGAAGCTCAACGGACTGGAGATGGTCTCGGTGGTGGGCGCGGCCTCCGCGGTCTCGGTGGCCGATGCGGGTGTCTCATCGTCGTCGAAGATGACGATGAGGAAGATGAGCCCGGCGAGGAGAAGACCCCCCAGCCAGTACAAATCGCGGCGTCTGAAGTAGCGGTGGGTTGCCCTGCGTGCCCCTCCGGCGGCGCCCGCCGCCATGTGGTCGGCGATGCGTCGCGTGTGCCGGCTCGGAACTCCGAACCAGTAGGCCACGAGCGCGATCCCGGTGAGCACTATCAGCCACTCCATAGCTGAACCCCTTTCGTCGGGTGCCCAGCAGGCGAAATCGTATTGACCTCTGTGCGGGCCGTCCGCTGTCGGTGGTTGCACCGAAGTAGCGGCGGCGGCAGATCGCCGCCGCGAAAGGAGCTGACATGTCCACACGCGCACGCCTGATCTGCGCCGGCCTGCTGGCCGCCGCGACCACCGCCGTGCTGGTCGGAGCGCCGGCCACGGTCCACGCCGGCATCAGCTTCAACTTGCTGGACTGAGCGAGCTGACGATGACACGAATCCGCCTTCTGTGGGCTGCCCTGTTCGCTGCCATGGCCGCTGCGGCTGCCGTCGCGGCCCCGGCCGTTCTCGCCGGCATCACGTTTTCGGCGCTCGAGTAAGTCGCAGCACGTTCGGAGGAACACCGCCCTCTACCTACGGGTCGAGGGCGGTCCCGCGCCAGGCCGCTCGATGAGACCTCGTGATGTGCTGCCGTCGACTCTCAGGCGACGAGCCTTCCGTGAGCCCGCCGCTGGCTAGGCAACTACTCGAAGCAGGCCTCGGCTGAGCCGAGATGGGACCGGGAGAACTCGCTGATGAGCGCTCCCGGCGTGATGCCGAGGTCGTCCGCCTCCCCGAAGGCGTCCCGCACGTCAGCGGCGCGGGCTCCGGGTTGACCGGCAAGGCTCGACGCAGCAAGGCCCTGGCAGCTCGAGTGCGGGTCTGCGGCCGATGCCGGGCCGCTCAACAAGAGCGACACCGCCAGTGCCGCGAACAGAGCAAGTAATGACCGCTTCACGGCGATCCCCCTTCTGCGGGTGTTTGTCCGCCAGTCGGCGCCACCGCCTGCGGCGCCGAGACGCGCACGCTAGGTCCGCCACCTTGAGAGAAGCTGAAGCGGACGGGTCCCCCGGCCTTGCCCTACGACGCGCCACAAACGTATGTTCGTTTCCGTGGGTTGGTGACTGGCGAGACCGGTCCGAGTACGCCTGGGAGACACCCGACCCCGAACCCGACGAGGGCCCCGGCCTCACCTGGCGAGAGACCGGCGCCAACTACTGGTCCGGCTCGTGGGGCAGCCAGCCCCGCGGCACAGTCATGCTTGAGACGTCGGGACTCTGGGTCGCCTACGTCCGGCTTGAGGACCCGCCCGGGCCCTCGCCAATCACCACCGTCGGCCGCTTCGATTCGGTTGAGGCGGCGCAGGTGGCGACCGACGAGGTGTGGGCGGCGAGGTGAACGGCGCGGCCCGGCAGTTCTGGGTGGTCGCCGCACCGGCGCGTCAAGAAGAATGGTCGAGTGCCCCACATCGTCGATCCCACGCCGCTCATCGGAGAGCGTCTGAAGGCCATCGACGCTGAGTATCTGCCGAGACTCCAAGCCGCTGCTCAGGCACTGAATGACGCGACGACTCGGCGAGAACGCAGAGAGGCAAAGCGCCTGCTCGCGTCCGTCAGCCAGGAACATCAAGCAGCGCGCCGCGGGGCTGAGGCGCTGCGGGGCCTCAACTGGTTCATAAGTCCCCGCCGCTGAGCGCCGATCGATGCTCCTATGTGTTGTCAAGGTGCTCCGGCGACGCAGAGGGGTGGCCGTCGTTCGTGGACGACCACGAGCGCGCACATCGGGTACTGACCGCGCCCGGCGTCACCTCGGTCGTCGCTGTCGACGGCAACGAGGTCGTCGGGTTTGCCTATCTTCAGAGCGACGGTGAGATCCAAGCGCACCTGTCGCTCATTGCGGTCCAACGCTCTCGTCGCCGGGGGCGGGATCGGTCGCAGGCTCCTGGACCTCGCGATTCGTAAGGCCGGTGGCATTCGTGTCGACCTCATCACCGAGGGCGGCGTGGAGTTCTACGAAGCGCTGGGCGGTGACGCGCGTTGGCAGGGCTTCCGTCTACACGCGCCGTTCTTGGAAGGACCGAGAAATTCACGTCCGGACTGAAGCCGCGCTGATCGCGCCGCCGGCGCAAGCGCCGATCGATCAGGCAGTTCTGTATGCAGTGCAGGGCTACATCGCGTCGGCGAAGGTCCACAGCGGACTCGGGTACTCCGCCCGAAGTATTGGCAACTGGGCTGCCCACTCGCTTGATCCGATCGAAGCGACGGCACGCACCTCGACTATCGGGGCTTCGATCCGGATGTCGAAGCCCCACTCGAAACCGAGCAAGGGCACGACCCGTCGAGGGCTGCCCTGGATTACCTCGTCGATTGGTGTGGTGGCGAGAAAGCTGTAGGCGATCCATTCGATCGGCGCTCGGTCTTGCCGAGAGGGGGCGTCGAACAGTGTCGGCTCCGTGCCATACCAGCAATACGGCGAGCGCACGTCACCGAAGAGCGCGAAGGGATCCATCTCGAAGTGCTGACCACCGGATTGGTTGTCGGTCGAACGTACAAGTTGCACCCAACCGAACATCGCGTTGTATCCGCGTCGGGGGTAGCGCACGGTGGCCGTGCATACCGGAAAGCCGAACGCCTCGGATGCGGTCGTGCCGTACCCGGCCGGGTCGTCGTTCGGGATGCACTCGACCTGCACGCTGCCCGTGAGTCCACGCCACTCGAACGAGCCTGCCCACGCGACCATTCCGGCATCTCCCATTACGCCCCTGACCCAACGCACGCATGATGCCCGGACCGCGCTCGGGCTGACAGTGACACCGCCGCCGTACGGATCGCGGGGGCGCGAGATCGGCAGTTCGGCGCCGGATCCGCCCAGCCGTCACCCAGCTCCCGGGTGGTCGAGGACGTAGCGCCAGGACCCGTCGGGCTGCTGACGTACGACTTCGGCGCTGCGGCCGACGATACGTTCACGGCCGTCGGTGAAGTCGATCCCCCAGTCGGCGCCGACGAGCGCCAGGTCACGATTGGGGATCGCGTAGCGGTTCTGCGATGTCATGAAGCCTCCGAGCTCGACGAGGTGGCCGAGGTGCACTCGGATGGCGTCGATACCGACCGCGATCGAACCGTCGGGGTTGGTCACCACCGCGTCCTGCTCGTAGAGGGCGGCGAGCGCCTGCACGTCACGTGAGTTGTAGCCCGCAGCGAAGGCGGCGTTGATGGCCGCCGGTGTAGAGGGCATGCCTGCATCCTGGTTGGTCTCTTGGCTCACGTCGGCACGGTAGATCCGGACGCTCAGCCGAGCATGTTCGGACGCGTCCGGCGACAATGCCGGGGGGGAGGCGAACCTACCGCGCCCGATCAGGCAGTTCGGTGCGCGCGGGCCGCTCTCGCCGACACTCGTGTGCTCGCCTTCGCGAGCGTCCCCTACCGGCACCTCGGGGACACCACGAGCGTCACCCCGGCTAAAAGTCGAACATCCGCCAGCAGATGTCGTTCCGTCGCAGTTGGTCCTCGACGACCAGTTCACGGATTGCATCGGGAACCCCGCGGGCAGCCGACGCGTAGCGTCGCCGCCATGCCCGCCCCGCACTGGTTCTTTCGCTTCATGTACGACCGCGAGAGCGCGGCCTGGGAGCGGCGACGCGACGAGCCGGAGCATCGTGAGCTGGTCGAGCGGACCGCCGATGAGCTCGCGAACGTGGTTGCACCGCCCGGACCTATAGCCGACCTCGGCTGCGGACCTGGCGCGCACGCGCTCGCACTCGCGCGGCGCGGTTACGACGTCGTCGGTGTCGACGGGTCACCTCGCATGGTCGAGGTCGCGCGGACACGAGCCGCGCGCGACGGGGTCGACGCGACGTTCGACGTGCACGACGTCAGCGCGCCGCTCCGCTTCGCGGATGCGTCGCTCGGAGGTGTCCTCGTGATCCTCGTCCTACAGCACCTCCCGCATCCCGCGGCCTTCATCGCCGAGATCCGGCGCTGCCTGCGGCCGGGCGGGCACCTGTTGATCACCGCTCCCGCCCGCGACAGCACGCCGCTCACGTCTCCGAACCTGTACTGGCGGCTGCGCGCAGCGTGCTACCACCTCGTGCCCGGCGTCGTCCGCTTCTACGACACGAACTCCCTCCCTCGTCTAGTCGAGGACCAGGGCCTGACCGTCGTCGAGTGCAACGGCGAGCCCGGTCGCGTGAGCGTGTTGGCTCGCGCATAACGTCGCTCGTCGAATGTGCCCTCCAACGCCGGTTCCGAGACAAGTCTCAGACTCCCGACCGACCTGCACCGAATGGCCCGAACCGCGCACCCTCTCGCTTGCCAGGTCGTCAGCACAGGACGACGGGGCGCGAGATCGGCCGCAGCAGTTCTGAGCTTTGGTCAGGCGGGCTCGAGCGTGAGGACACTGGCGCCGGCCGCGCGGCCGGCGATGGCGTTCGCGAGTGCTGTGGCCGCCTCCGTGAGCGGAAGTGTCGCCACGACGGGCAGCGAGAGCTGCCCTTGGGCGAGTGTTGCGACCAGTGCGGCGAGCCGTGGGCCGTCGGCTCGGACGTAGACGTCTACGACCGTGATCCCGCGTTCGGGCGGCGGCGGATCGGTAGTGATCGTCGCGAGGTGGCCTTCGTCCGCCACCGCCTGCAGTGCGGTCGCTGCGCCACTGGGGGCCGCGTTCACGGCGGCCCCCACTCCCTGGCGGCCCGGAGACGCGTCTCGCACGCGGGCCGGCCACGCGGGATCGTGATAGTCGACGACGAGACGCGCGCCGTAGTCGTGGACGCGCACCGCACTCGCGGGGCCCGCCGTGGCGACGACGGTCGCTCCTCGCGCGACCGCGAGCTGCACGGCGAGTCCGCCGGTCACGCCGCCGGCGCCGTGCACAAGGACCCACTCCCCGGCGGGGGCTGGTGCGACCTCGGTGAGCGCCTGGTCCGCGGTGAGTGCCGGCACCGGGAACGCGGCCGCGCCGTCCCAGGGGACCGGGGCCGGCTTCGGCGCGACAAGCGCGGCCGGAGCGACAAGCCACTCCGCCCACGCCCCCTGGTGTCGCAGCGGCAGTGGGTGAGTGAGCACCTCGTCACCCGGGACGAAGCTCGTCACGTCCTCGCCGACTGCGGCGACAACTCCCGCGGCCTCGACGCCGAGCACCAACGGTGGTCGGCGGCCGACATCCCACTCGCCGACCCGGACGATCTCGTCCCAGCTGCCGACCCCTGCCGCGTGCACCGAGATCACGACCTCGTCCGGAGCAGGAGACGCTGGCGCCGCGAGTTCGAGCAAGCGCACGCCATCGCCGAACGCGTCGATACCGGCGGCCCGCATCCGTCGCATAGGCCACCACCTCCAACATCGAACTCTAGAACCGACGAGTCCGGACCCTGAAGCCGACGGAATTGGTATCGGCACCGTTGCGTCCGCAGCGGACAGCGCCCTGGTCGCGGGCGATGGCGCCGTCGGTCCAGCGCGAGATCACTGGCAGCTATGTGCGGGCTCTTAGCATGGACACGCTCAGTCTCCGGGCCTGTCAGCGAAAGAAGGACTCGGGGATCCGGCCCCGCATCTCGCGACTCCACGCGTCGATCCCGACGCTCTCGATTCGAGCTTGCGTCTCGTCTCGCACCCGCTCGGCCTCCTCGCGGCTAGTAATCCTGAGGGCCCTCCACTGGCCCCGAGGGTTGCGGACGATCACACGGAAGTTGTCTCTCGCGTTCCGTCGTTCCGGCTCCTCGAGCATCAACACCGCCAATAGCCGCCCCAGGGGAACTGTGACGCTGTCGATGACCCTCTGATAGCGCGGCGCTGACATCACCTCGATGCGGAAGCCGCCCGATCGGTCCCAGCCGCGGGTCGGTGACGACATCGCGCCAGATTGCCCGAACCGGGTACATGCTGCCTGCCGGCCGGGAAGTACAGAACGACGGGGCGCGAGATCGACGCTCCCATGTGTTGTCAAGGTGCTTGCGGCGGTGCTGGCAGACCAGTGATGGGCCACTCGGTGAGGGCGGGCTCTTATTAGGGCAAGGCGACGCCGGGTGGGTGTGCCGGGTCGGCGGGTCGATCGAAGGACACCGCGGCGCGGGTCAGGCAGTTGTTGGGCCAGGCCCGCCGCTGCAGATCGTCAGCGTGGGAGGTGTCGGTAGGTTTCGCGGGCGACGTATCGCTTGAGGCTGCGGATGATCTCGGGGCGGCTGAGGCCTTCGTCAAGGCGGCGGGCGACGTAGCTGCGGGTACGGGCATCGGAGCCGAGACGGGTGAACACGATGCGCCACAGCGCATGGTTCGCCTGGCGGTTCCCACCCGGTTGAGCCGGTGGCGGTGGGTGACCTTGCCGGAGGTTGCCTCGAGGGGTGCGGCGCCGCACAGGTGCGCCCAAGCGGCTTCGCTATGGACTCGCTGGGGATTGTCGCCGGCGGCGACGCAGAGGATGGCGGCGGTGTCGACACCGACGCCGTAGAGGCCCACCAGACCCGGAGCCGTGGCACCGACGAGCTCGCCGAGGGCGGTATCGAGCGGGGCGATCTCGTCGTCGATGCTGAGCACGCGTCGGCCGAGGCTGCGCATGGCGAGCTTCGTGGCGTAAACCACCGCGTCGCGGTCGGGTCGAGGACGCAGCCCGGCGGCCTGAGCGGCCAGCGCCGTGCGCGGGGTGGACCGGAATCGTTCCCGCAGCTCTTCTGGGGCGGTGTAACCGAGGTGGCGGATCTGGTTCAAGCACGTGATCCGGGCCTCGCGACCGGAGCGTTTGGCGACCAGCAGCGCCCGCATCGCTTCCACGTTGCCGTCAGCCGTCTTGGCCACGCCTGTGGCCCGTCCCGACAACACCGCCCGAGCCGCTTCAATGGCGTCCACGGTGTCGGACTTGCCGTGGGCCCGGCGCAGCTGACGATTCGGTCGGTCCACCTCGATCACCTCGAGCCCACAGCCCCGCAGGTGGCGAGCCAGGCCCGCGCCATAGGCGCCCGTGCCCTCCACGCCGACCCGGTCAACGGGCCCGAAGCCGGCCAGCCAGCTCGACAACGACGCGAATCCGGCCCGACTAGCCGGGAACGACTCGACGCCCAGGACACCGCCATTGGCGTGCAGTGCCGCCACAACATGGGTGTCCAGGTGCGTATCAACGCCCCCCGTTACCGGGCGCGTGCTCTCTACGATGGTCAATGCCATCCCTTCCTCTCTCAACGGTTCAAGGGGTGGCACGCACGTCCCGGGAGGGAGACCGTGTCGAGCCGGCTGTTGGCCCAGCTAGCTCGGTCACCCTCCAGAACGGGGCGTGCTGCCTCGTTCCAGCCCCACGGCCCAGCCGACAAGCACCTCAACCAGCTCGGTACGACAACCAGTCAGACCCGACCACGGGAACCGATTTGCTTCCCGAAACAGTGCCGATCGGGAACGGAAGACCACGCCAGATCTGCTTCGATCTCGCGCCCCGTCGTTCTGTGCTGATGATCCGACAGGCGAGGGGTGCGCGATTCGGGTGCGGCAATCGGTGCGGGGTGAAGGGTCCGCCGCCATCGGACTCTTGGAACTCGCGTGGCAGAGCGACGCCGGGCGACAGATCGCCGAGTATGGGCGGGCCGAACCCCCGCTGCTTAGAGCCGGACGCCGTCGGCGCTGAGGCTGTGACGGCTAGGCGGCGCATCACCGTGGATCTTTGGCGTAGCGCGGGATCGGGCACTCGGCGCTTGCTCGCGACGGCGGGCACGATGACGAAACGATCCCTTGCCGCGCTCGAAGCGGACACTTCCGGTTGGTCGGTCACACGTTGGCGCGGCTTCGACGACAATGTGCGGTGGTGAACGCCACTCCAGACACCCGCTACGCGAGGAGCGCCGACGGCGTCCACATCGCCTACCAGGTCTTCGGCGATGGCCCGCTCAACGCGGTGTTCGTCCCATGGTGGTGGAACAACGTCGAGGCGGCGTGGGAAGAGCCCGGCATTGCCCGGTTCTATGACCGTCTGGGGTCGTTCTGTCGACTTCTGGTCTTCGACCAGCGGGGCACGGGTCTGTCCGATCCCGTTGCGCTCAACGCCCTGCCGACGTTGGAAGAGTGGATGGACGATCTGCGGGCCGTGCTCGACGCAGCGGGGTGGAAGGACGCCGCGATTATCGGTCACGGCGACGGCGGCTTGGTGAGCTTGCTATTCGCCGCGAGCTGGCCGGAGCGGACCCAGGCATTGGTGCTTGTCGACGCCTATGCTCGCATTCGCCAATCCGATGATCAGTCTGGGGCGTACCCACCCGAGGTCATCGACGCGTTCTTGAACTGGCTGGAGACGGGTTGGGGCACGGGCGAATTCGCCGTGCTCGTCGCCCACAGCCAAGCCGAGAACGCAACCTTCCGTCGCCGGCTGGCACGCGCCGAGCGACTCTCGGTAAGCCCGGGCGCCGCGGTTGCCATCCAGCGCCTGGTCTGTGACTCCGACCTGACGTCGGTGCTGCCGACGATCTCGGCGCCGACGCTTGTTATCGCTCACGCCGGGAATCCCTACATACCGTCCCGGCTGGGACGGTTCTTGGCGGAGCACATCACGGCTGCGCGCCACGTCGAGCTGGCTGGGGAGGACCACCTCTACTGGGTCGGCGACGTCGACGGCCTCGCGGACGAGATCGAAAGGTTCCTAACTGGCGCGACGGCGGTCTCGGTCGCTGACCGACTGCTCGCCACGGTGCTGTTCACCGACATCGTCGGGTCGACCGACAGGGCGGTTGAGCTTGGGGATCAATACTGGCGACGACTGCTCGACAGACACGATGAGATAGTGGGGCGCCAGATAGAACGGTTCCGGGGAAGAGTGGTCAATACCACCGGCGACGGCTTCGTGATCGTCTTTGACGGACCAGGACGGGCGGTGCGTTGCGGGTGTGCCATTCGAGACGCGGTCCGTCCACTAGGCATCGACATTCGAGCCGGCGTGCACACGGGCGAGATCGAACAACGAGGCGACGACGTGGCCGGCATAGCGGTTCACATCGCCGCCCGAGTCTCGTCGCACGCAGAGCCCGGCCAGATCGTGGCCTCACGGACGGTCGTCGATCTCGTCGCCGGATCCGGCATCGGCTTCGTCGATCGCGGCGAACACGGGCTCAAAGGCATCCCCCAACCATGGCGGCTCTACGCCGTCGAGGGTTGACCAAGGCGCCCGCATGGGAGCCACGCCGCACGGTCGCGAGGTGAACAGTGACAAGATCTCCCGCCCGTGTTTGACCCCGCCCTGGCGTCGCGGTCCCAACGACTCGCTCTCAGCCTGCCCACCAGTCAGGCAGGAGGTGCGACCCGAGCGCGGCCTCGACGTAGGGACGCGGCGAGACCGTCGGCTGCATAACGACGGTTCTCGTGCGGCACGACAAGGCTGCCGACGGTTAGCAACGCGCCATGAGTTGCCTTCGGGCACCGATACAGATCTGCCTGATCCGCGATGGCTTCGTTTACGCGATCCGCACCAGAACGCGCGCTCAGATCCACAGCGCCCAGATCGCGCGCCCGCCGTCGCCCAGAATGTCGCAGCGGGACTGAGAACCGTACGCGGAACCGGCGTTAGGCGTTATCCGCTCGGGGATTGCACCGATCAACGCGCTTTGGCGGCGTGACGCGTCGGCGCGCTGTAGTGGAGGCCTGCGACGTGTCCCGGACGCGCGCCCCGCGCTCGCCAGCCAGGGGAGTGTCGGGTTGGCTGGATGGCGGGGATTGCAGACTCGCTGGCGGTGCTTGGGTCGGCTGCGAGACCGGATGCTGCGACGCTGCGCGGGCTGTATGTCACCGAACCCAGGGCGGTTCAATGGATCGATCGTTGCTGCTTAGGATTCAGGCGAGTAGCCGGTCGCACGTCTGGCGCTGCACACTTGTGTCATGGCTAAGACAACACGTGTCGTGCTTACCTGCGATCTTCACGGTGACAGCACCGAGGCCGTGACGACGATTCGCATGGACAACGGCACCGCCCGCTACGAACTCGACCTGTGCCAATCGCATTTCGATGAGCTCACCGGAGCAGGTCGGCGGCTGCGACCGCGTCGTCGAACCGGCGCGGCCCGCTCTACCACGAACGCCGCCAACAAGGCTGCGGTGGCGAAGACTCGGCGTCGCAGGCGCGGTGCCCCGGACACGGCGGCAGTGCGCGAATGGGCCCGCGCCAATGGATACACGGTCAGCGATCGAGGTCGAATCGCCGGTCACATTCGGGAAGCCTTCGCCGCCCGCACGTAGAAGACGTCAACGTCAAACCCAGAATCGACAGTGCTGGGGGTGTCCCTGGGCACGTCCATCAACGCCCGGGAACGCATGGCCCCGCCGGTCCGCGCTGTGCTCGGGCTCCCGTCGGTGCGAGTCGAGGACTCCGTAGACGACTTCTTCGCCCTGCCCGACAGGTCGACAATCGCGATCGCCCGCCGACAGAGCGCTGTTCGGAGCGTGGACGCGGCTTTCGGGACGACGATGTTCTGTCGCTGCGTTCTGCACTGATCGCGGTAACGCGTATCAGGCAGATCTGGCGCGGCGTGCCGTCCCCGATGGGAACCTCGTGACGTTGTTGACTCAGCGTGCGACAGCAGGTCGACGGCCGGCACGCCGACGGTCTGCTGGATCTGTCCGTCAGTGTCGGAGCAGCGCGTACACGATGTTGTCGCGCCACTTCCCAGCCCGGAAGATGGTCCCCCGCAGGACACCCTCACGCTCAAAACCGATCTTCTCCAGCGCCCGCTGCTCAGCGGTATTCGCGACCTCGGTGTATGCCTCGAGCCGATGCGCCGGCGTGGTGTCGAACAGGTACTGAACCAGCAGGCGTTGGGCGATCGTCCCAACCCCTTGGCCCCGATGCTCGGGGAACAGGGCAATCCCTATCTCATAGATCGCACGCGTAGACGCCGCCGGCGACCGGTCCCTGTAGCTAACGTCCCCGGCGAGCGAGTCTGCGCTCACGACTGCCAGCCGACCGTTCGGGCCGAGCCAGCCGTCCTCCTCCCAGCGCCGCCGCATCGCCTTCGGGTCGGTGAAGCCCGTCCACTCGAACTCGCCGGCGGCCTCTGGATCGGTGGAGTACCGGCAGAGATCGACTAGGTCCGCTTCCTGGATCGGCCGTAGGAGCACCTCGTCCATTAAGCCATTGTGGCCAGGCCAGCACCGTTGCTCATCGTCCAGTGACACCGGCCAGAGTGCCACCGACCACCGCAAGGTGGGAGGAGAAACGCACCGATTGCCCGCTGCGAGCGGCCGCTGCCCGCCCGGGCGCCCGTACAGACCGCCAAGGCGCGGTATCGAAAGATATGCACCACCCGGCGAGTCTTCACCGGGAGTTCGAGGAGTTCCGGTCTGGAGGTCGGATCACTGGGGCGCGTCGAAGAGGAATCGCAGCGATCGCGACAGGTTGACGTGCGGCACGGTGATGTGGAACTCGTCAGGCAGGACCACGCTGGCGACGTCGAGGTTCGGGTACTGGCGCGTGCGCAGGGACGCTGCCATGCGTTCGGTGTCGGCGACCATGTCGACGTATCGGAGCCCCGCTTTGGCGCGTTCGTCGGCGGGGAGCCTGCTTGCCTCGCGTTGGCGGCCGTCGTGATCCTCGAACGCGCCGACAGAGAAGAACAACTTGGCCGAAAGGTCTTCATGGGTCTCTGCGTACGTCGCCTCGTAGTCAAACATCATGTAGTCATCCCACCACAGCGCTGGGCTTCCGATCCCGTATCTGCGGAATGTGGCCGGTTCGGTGAGAAGCACATACGTGCCGAACAGCCCACCGAGAGAGTGCCCGAAGTAGGCAGAGCCTTCGTGGTCGACGCGGTATCGCGACCGCACCCACGGCTGCAGTTCCTCGCGAATGAACGCCAAGAAGCGCTCCGCACCTCCCATCACCGTCACGCCTGGAGAGATCCGGGCGACCAACGGGTCGGACGTCGGGGTGTAGTCACGGGTCCGAACCCCGACAGTGTCCGCGAGCGCGCGCAAGCGGTAGCCGATGCCGACGACGAGAATCGGCGGCAGATGGGCCGAGAGTTGCATGAGCCGGACGATGTCGACCGCGCTCGCGAACAGACCGTTCGCGTCGGTGACGTACAGCACCATGGGAGCCGAGCCTTCGGAGCCGCCGCAATGGCCGACGAAGATCTTGAACTCGTCAACCACATGCTTGGAACGCAGATAGTGCACCTCGGTACCCGAGAGCGGCGATCCGTCGTCGCTGGGCAGATAAGGCACCTCAGTGCCGGGCAGCGATGATCCATCTGCCCCGCACGCTCGGTTCATGTCCAACCAGCGCCGACAGTCATCGGGACGCATAATGGCACCCCTCTGTCAACCGGTGGGGCGCTGGAGGTCTAGGCTCGGGTTCGGGTCCGGGTTGTGGCTTGTCCGAAGAGCCGGTCGTCGGGGTTGGGCCGGTCACGCTGGATTGCAGAGTCGTCCCCGTTTGCCCTCCCGGGCCCGCTTGGAGTTCGGCGTCGAGGCACAGTTGGCGGTAGATGACATCGGAGATGCGCCGCTTCAGGGCGCGGAGGGCTTCTTTGGTGGTCTTGGTCTCGGTGAGTTTGCGGTCGTAGTGGGCGCGGCCGGGGCTGCGGGGGTTGCGGATCTGGGTGATGGCGACCATGTGTATGGCGTGGTTCAGCTTGCGGTTGCCCTTGATGTTCACGCAGTAGGCGGGATGTCCGGCGCTGCCTTTGTCGTCGGGGGCGGTGCCGTTGTAGCTGGCGAAGTGGTGCCTGTTCTTGAACCGGGCGACATCGCCGACCTCGCCGAGGATGATCCCGGTGATGACCGGTCCCACGCCGTAGAGCTCGGGCAGTGAGGTGGGGGTCGCTTTCACCAGCTCCTTCAGCTGGGCCTCGATGGCGGAGAGCTTGCCGTCCAAGGCCACCAGATCGGCCAGCTGGTCGGCGGCGAGCTGCCGGCGGAGTCGGCCGATCTCGTCACGAGGCCGCACGGCGGCCAACAGGGCCTTGGCCTTGTTGGCGGTCAAGGCACGTGGAGCGCCGCCGGGCAGCAGTGCTACCAGGTCACGGTGGAGGCGGTTCACGCACTGGGTGCGCAGGCCGATGAGTTCCTTGCGCCGGTTCGAGACCAGCCGCAACGCCACTCGACGGTCATCGGCGCGCACTTCGGGGAGATCGGGTGTGTGCAGGCCGACCAGGGCGATGGAGTGGGCGTCGACGTCGTCATTCTTGCGGCCGTTGCCGCCGGCGAACACCCGCACCAGCGCCGCTCGTCGAGTGGACACGTCCAGCACGCGTTCACCGGCGGCGACCAGCCGCTGGGCCACGTGTTTGCCGACGCCGTTGCAGCCCTCGATGGCCCACGTGCGTGGCCGCCACCGATGACCGAACGTGGCCAGCTCCCCGAACCCGTCTGACGTGTTGGCGAACTGCCGGCGTGCCAGCACCTTGCCCCGATGGTTCAACACAACCACGGCGTTGAGCCGCTTGTGCGGATCAACACCGATCACGACCTTGGCCACACCCAGCCCTCCGTTCTCTCATCGTCTGGAAGAACACGAGGAGGGCAGCGCTACTTCGAGCGTGGCAGATCCCTCTCGAGCCACTCCTCGCACGCGATGCCCGGCGGGAGGCGAACCATTAGCGAGCCACACCCCAACCTCGAGTGGGCAGCCCGATCGCGAGCCAACCCGCCAGACACCTAGACCCAAGGTTGGCCGACCCCAGGCCTAAACGAGATTCAAACAAGTAGCCCGGACCGCGCTCCGGCTGCCAGCGAGGCCGCCAGCACAGAACGACGTAGCGCGAGATCGGCCGCAGCAGTTATGGCGCGTCTCCTATCGGCATGTCGGGGCACGACCGTCTCGTCCTCGCATCAGGTCACGCTGCGCCCTCGCCGTCGGGCCTAGACAACGCGGTCCACCTTGCGTGCGGTGTTACGGTTTCCTTAGTCCGACCCGCACCCCCGCCGGACGATCGTGTCGGCTCCGACCCTTGGCTGGCCTCGCGTGTGACCCCGATGGCCGCGCGGAATACACAAGCCGAGGAGTCGGAAAATGACCGAGACCACCCCGCTTTCGGCGGAGCACGGCGCCGCCGGCGGCCAGACGATCCGCTCGTTCACGATCGAGTTCCCCGAGAAGGACCTCGAGGATCTGCGTGCGCGTATCGTGGCCACGCGTTGGCCCGACAGGGAGACCGTCGAGGACGATTCGCAGGGCGTGCCGCTGGCGCTCATGCAGGACCTTGCTCGCTACTGGGCGACCGACCACGACTGGCGCAAGTGCGAGGCGCGGCTGAAGGCCCTCCCGAACTTCGTCACCGAGATCGACGGGCTGGACATCCATTTCGTCCATGTCCGTTCGAAGCACGAGGACGCGCTGCCGCTGCTTGTCTGCCACGGCTGGCCGGGATCGGTCGTCGAGCAGCTGAAGATCATCGGCCCGCTCACCGATCCCACCGCGCACGGCGCGAGCGCGTCGGACGCGTTCCATGTGGTGATCCCGTCGATGCCGGGGTACGGGTTCTCGGGCAAGCCGACCGGCACCGGCTGGGATCCCGTGCACGTCGGGAAGGCCTTCGTCGAGCTCATGAAGCGCCTCGGGTACACGCGCTTCGTCGCGCAGGGCGGCGACTGGGGCGCGATCGTCGTCGACCTGATGGCAGGCGGCCGCAGCCCGGGGCCGGCTGAGCCGGCGCCTCCGGAGCTGATCGGCATCCACACCAACATGGCCGGCGCGATTCCGCCCGACCTCTTCTCCGCGTCCTTCGCCGGCAGCCCGCCGCCGTCCGGCCTCTCCGACGAGGAGCTGAGCACGTACGAGCAGCTGCGCAGCTTCTTTGCGACGCACGTGGGGTACGGGCTGCTCGCGGGGACGCGTCCGCAGACGCTGTACGGACTGGCGGACTCACCGGTCGATCTCGCGGCCTTCATGCTCGACCACGGCGACGGGCTCGGGCAGCCCGGCCTGGTTCAGCAGGTCCTCGAGGACCGTCTGGAGAAGCCGAGCGACCTCACGCGCGACGACATCCTCGACAACATCACGCTGTTCTGGCTGACCAACACCGGAGTCTCCTCGCTTCGCCTGTATTGGGAGTTCAAGGGCGCCTTCTTCGGCACCAAGGGCGTCACGATCCCGGTCGGCGTGAGCACCTTCGCCGACGAGCTTTACCGGGTTCCGCGGAGCTGGGCCGAGCAGGCGTACCCCAACCTCGTCTACTACAACCAGCACGACAGGGGCGGCCACTTCGCCGCCTGGGAGCAGCCGCAGCTGCTCTCAGAAGACGTTCGCGCGACGTTCCGGTCGCTTCGCTAGCGATCACCCTGTTCGAACGTGTGCACATGCCCTCGTTCGCCGGTGCGACCGAGTGGCTCAACTCCGAGCCACTCGGCCCCGCCGAGCTGCGGGGCCACGTCGTCCTCGTGAACTTCTGGACGCTGACGTGCATCCCAAGTCTTCTAGCTAGGGGGACTGTCCGTAGACGCCGGATGGGTGAGACAGCACGGGCGTCAGCGCCCTAGCACCGATTGCCCGAACCGGGCGTCTACCGTCCGCCAGGAGGGCGGCCAGAACGACGCCGGCGCGGATCGGGCAGTTCTGCGTTCCTCTTGCGTGGGCCGCGATGGCGGTGGTTGAGAGAGGATCGGCCCACCACCAGGCATCGGGTGGGTCACCGCGTGGGACACTGGGCGCGTGGGCGATGAGCCCCCGATCCACATCGAGTCCGAGGTCACGACGGCGTGGGACCGAGCGGACGCGGGGCACGACGCTCCCGGCCAGGGTGCGTCGGCGAGGCGGGTCGTGCGTGGGCCTGGGCGCTTGGCTCGGCTGGTGGGCGTGGTCGCCGTGGTGGGGCTGCTGGGCGGGGGACTGCTGTGGTGGGCCCGCTACGGCGGGCGAGACAGCGGTGATGAACCTTCATGCGGCGGCATCGGCGGAGACAGGGCCCGGGCCACTCGTATCGCCTTCAACGAGGCCCGGTATCGGCTGTTGCCGGCCGGCTCGTTCGCCTACAGGGGCGAGGTGCACGCCGCCGAGCAGAGTCCGTTCCGGCCCGGCGAGCGGATGGCCGGCGACGCCACCGTCGAGGGCGCCGTGGTGCTGGAGCATGGGCTCACCCACGACATAGCGGTCGATGCCAGTGGGCGGGCGGCAGAGACTGTTTCGTCGGGCCCGAAGGTTTGGACCCGCAGCGCATCGACGGTCGATGGGCTCGGCACCGCCTTGTGGGCAGTCCGCACCTCGGACTTCATGGTGGCGGTCGACCCGTACGTCGGCCGGCCACTGCCGCTGCTGGGGACGGCCGCCATTACCTATCTGCTCTTGTCGGCGCGGGACCCCAGACCGGTGGCGCCCGACCCCGCGGGGCGGTGCGTCATACGTGCCTCGATGCCCGCAGTCGACCGGCGGGACCCCTACGCCGATCTATCCGTTGGCGTCGACCTGTTGGTCACCCTCGACGGGGACGGCAACCCCGCCCGCATCGTCGTCACATCGGCACCCGACGATCCCGAGCTCGTGCTCGACCTTGACATCACGCAAATTGGCGAACCCCAGGCCATCGCCCCCCCGGACAGCGGAACGCTGGCCCGCGTCGAAGAGTCCCCATAGACGAACTGAAAGCGGCAGGGGTGCACCCGGTCGAACTCGGACGGCCCGGTCCCTGACCTCGCAACAGATTGGCCCTGATGGATCTCGTCGAGTGGCATGTCGAACCGGCGGGCCAGACCTCGGAGTCCCGCGGTCGTCTCGGGGTAGGCAGCCGAGTCGACCGGCGCGACGTCCACCAGTTGGACATCGGTCAGCGTCCTCATCGGGTAGCCCTGTTCGGACACATCCCATTGGTCGGCCCTGACGATGAACGCGAACGACGACTGGTCGACATCACCCCGGCGGACGAGCTCGAGCAAGTCGTCGCCACCTGGCGACACCGGAAGCTCGACCTCGTAGGCGAGACCCTGCCGGTCGACCCGGAGCTCGAGCGTGCCCGCCTTCACCGTGCCGACCAGCTCTCGGTGGTTGTGGCGGGCGACAACACCCGGCCAGCCGTAGCCCTTCGACCGGTCAAACGCCTTCGGGTGGACCTGTTCCACGAACCCCCCGAGGTTCTTGCTCAACCGGCCGGAACACGGCGGCGTAGCCACCGATCCGGCGCGTCGACGACCCCGACCTGCCCCGCACTGCCACACCGATCTCGGGAGCCTGGTGCCAGCGGGTCTCGACAACTGGTGGTCGAGGCGGCGTTCGGTGAGACCTGGCGTGTCACGGATGTGTCACCGGCTCGGCTGGCGGGTCGGTTCCGCGGCGCTGACCTGGGCAAACATCCCCAAAACCCCGGCGATACCGCCGCTACCTGTTCTACTCCGGATAGCAGCGGAACTCGACCAGCAACCCGTCGGGGTCTCGGACGTAGATCGACTGGCCGAGCCCGCGGGCCCCGAACCGTTCGCCACGGTCCACCACATCGAGGTCGGGCTCCCCGGCCAGACCGTCGAGCCCGGTAGGCGAAACGACGAAGCAGATGTGGTCGAGGTGGCCGCGATCGGCCCCGGAGTCCCCCGGGACCAGGTCGATGATCGTCGAGTCGTCGACCCGCAGCGACGGGAACGGCGCCTCGTCGTTGCGCCACTCCTCGACCCGCACCCCGGCAAGCCCGGCGTGCCGCCCGTACCACGTGAGCGCCCGCTCGACGTCGGACACGACGAGCACGAGGTGGTCGAGAGCGAGAACGGTGGCCATGGCATCCCCCGGTCCGGAGCGACCCCGCCAGCGTGTCACGTGCGGGCGATGACCTCGCCGTGCACCACCACGAACACGCCGTCGGGCTCGGCGGCCCACTCGCGCCACGAGCGGGCGACGTGGGCTAGCTCGGCCTCGGTGGCGATGCCGTGGTCGACGGCCTGCTCGGCGAGGGCCGAGGCGGTGATCCGCTCCGCCCAGAGCTCGCCCCACCACGAGCGATCGGCGGGGGTGGCGTACGTCCACGTCGACGTGGTGTAGCTGGCGCCGGTCAGGCCGGCCTGGTGCGCCCAGCCCAGCAGGTGGCGGCCGGCGTCAGCGTGTGGCCCGATTGCGCCGGGTGACCGCCAGGTAGATCCCCCGCCACCGCTCGAGACCCTCGCTGGCCGGTGCCCACAACATCGCCGGGTAGTCGCTGTCGCGGACGGCCACGACGCCGCCCGGCCGGGCGAGCCGACCCATGGCGCGCAGCGCACCCACCGGATCGCTCAGGTGCTGGGAGGACCTGGTGGGCGTGCACGACATCGAACGTGCCCACGTCGAGCTCGCGGAAGTCGCCTACCACCAGCTCCAAGGCGTCGAGTCCGTCGGCGCCGGCGGCACCTGCCGCCTCCTCGATCACGTCGGCCGATAGATCGACCCCGACCACCCGTCCCGGTGCCACCCGCCGGGCGAGGTCGAACGTGAGCGTGCCCGGCCCACAGCCGACGTCGAGAAGCGACACCCCGCGGTGCAGGTGCGGCAGCAGGTAGGCGGCCGAGTTCTCGGCGGTGCGCCACCGGTGCGAGCGCAGCACCGACTCGTGGTGGCCGTGGGTGTACAGGTCGGGCGTCACCACGGGCGCATCCTGTCACCTGCGCCTGGCCTTAACGCGCGCTTGTCGCCGTCGGCACCGATCTTGACGCGTTGTTAGCGCGCAGGTGCGTGGGCGGGGGCGAGCGTGTGGTCCGTGTCCGTCGACACCTCACCGGGCCCGCGCGCCCCAGCGACCACAACGGCGCCACGGCCGACGGCCCCCCTGCCGCCGGATTCGGTGTCGTATCGCCTGAAGCGCAAGCTGCTGGGCAAACCCCTGCACAGCGAGGAGCTGGAGCACCAACGGCTGGGCAAGCCGACCGCCCTGGCCGTGTTCGCCTCCGACAACCTGTCGTCGTCGGCCTACGCCACCGAGGAGATCCTGCACGTCCTCATCCCCGTGGCCGGTGCCGTGGCGTTCTCGCTCGTCGTGCCCATCACGCTGGCCATGTGCGTGGTCCTGGGGTTCCTGATCCTGTCGTACCGGGAGACCATCAAGGAGTACCCCTCGGCCGGCGGCGCCTACCTGGTCACGAAGGACAACTTCGGGTCCACGGTGGCCCAGGTGGCCGGGGCGTCACTGCTGGTCGACTACATCCTCACCGTGGCGGTGTCGGCGTCGGCCGGCACCGCGGCGCTGACGTCGGCGTTCGACGCACTCGCCCCCTACCGCGTCCCGATCTCGCTGTTCTTCATTGCCCTGGTCGCGTGGGGCAACCTGCGCGGCGTCAAGGAGTCGGGCCGGATCTTCGCCATTCCCACGTACTTCTTCATGGTCACGATGGCCTTCCTGCTCGGCATCGGGGCCTGGAAGTACCTCGGGGGTGACCTGCCCGACTACTCGGGGGTCGTGAAGGACGGCCAGCTCACCCTCGACGGCGTCGGGGTGAGCGGTGTCGGGTTCCTGCTGGGCGTGAAGCTCTACGACGTCCTCCACGCCTTCGCGTCCGGCGGCGCCGCTGTGACGGGCGTCGAGGCCATCTCCAACGGCGTGCCCGCCTTCCGCAAGCCCGAGTGGCGTAACGCCCGCCGGACGCTCGTCCTCATGGGCACGGGCCTGGGCGTCATGTTCCTCGGCCTGTCTGCCCTGGCCGCCAACATGGAGATCCGCCCGTTCGAGACCGGCACGCCCACGGTCATCTCCCAGATCGGCAAGGCAGTGTTCGGCGGCGGCCCCATGGGCGACACGCTCTACTTCGCGCTGCAGGCCGGCACGATGCTGATCCTCATCATGGCGGCCAACACTGGCTTCGCGGACTTCCCGAGGCTGGCGAGCTTCCAGGCGGGCGACAGCTTCCTGCCCCGCCAGCTGACGAAGCGCGGCCACCGGCTCGTTTACTCCAACGGCATCATCGCCCTGGCGGGCGCGGCCATGGCGCTCGTGATCATCACCGGGGCGGAGGTCACCAGGCTGATCCCGCTCTATGCCATCGGCGTGTTCACCGGCTTCACGCTGTCGCAGTCCGGCATGACCAAGCATCACTGGCGCAAGCGCGAGCCTGGTTGGCGGAGGGGAATCGTCATCAACGGGTTCGGGGCACTCCTCTCGGGCCTGGTCACGGTGATCGTGGCCGTGACCAAGTTCCAGGACGGGGCCTGGGCGATCCTCATCATCCTCCCGCTCTTGGTCGTGGTGTTCCTGCGGCTCAACCGGCAGTACGTGCGGGAAGCTGTCCATCTCGAGGCCGACGTGCCGGCGGCCGCCAAGGCGCCCATCCTGCGGCGCCACGTGGTCATGGTGTTCGTCGACCGCCTCGACCTGGCCGCGGCCCGGGCCATCCAGTACGCCCGCACCCTCACGCCCGACGAGCTGCGGGCCGTCCACTTCGTGCTCGATGACGAGGCCGCCCGTCACCTCGCCGAGGAGTGGACCCGCCTCGGGCTCCACAGGGTGCAGCTCGAACTGGTCGAGTGTCCCGACCGGCGGCTCACCCGCAGCGCGGTGGAGACGGTCGCGCGCGAGGTCGCCGACGGCGAGACCGAGGTCAGCGTCCTCCTGCCCGACCGCAAGTTCAACGGCCTGTGGCATCGGATCCTGCATGACCGGACTGCAGACGCAATCGCCGAACAGGTCTCCCGGCTGCCGCACGCCAACGTCACCACCGTGCCCTTCCACTTCGACGTCGCCGAGGATGCCCGCGTGCCGCTGTCGGCGATCGTCGGAACCGGCGACAACGGGCCCGCCACGGTGGCAGGCACACGCCCGGACGAGGAGGGAGCCGCGGCGGACATGCCGCTGCCGGTCCTGCCGTTCGGGGCTGACGGCGGCGACGGTTCTTGGCGCTACGAGGTTCCCGGCGCCGTCCCCATCGCCGAGGTGCGCTATCGGGACCGCGTCCGCATCGGCGGTCGCGTCCGGTCCCTCAGGGTCGCCCCCCAACACGACGCCCCGGTGCTCGAGCTGATCCTCGACGACGGCAGCGCCGCCATCTCGGTGGTCTTCCTCGGTCGGCGGGCCCTCGCCGGCGTCGGCGTGGGGGCGCACATGGTGGTCGAGGGCACGGTCGGGCTACACCACAACCGCCTCGCCCTGCTCAACCCCGCCTACGAGCTGCGCCTCTAGGCGCCGGTCGCACCGGCTGGTCGCCTGGCCGCGGCCGGCGGTCCGTCACGCGGCGAGCGACGCGTCGAGCTGGATATCGACCCCGGCGAGGGCCTTCGAGACCGGGCAGTTGGCCTTGGCGGCCTCGGCCTGCTCCTGGAAGGCGGCCGGGTCGATGCCCGGCACCTCGGCGGAGGTGGTGAGGTCGATGCGGCTGATCCGGAACCCGCCGTCGCCCGGCACGAGGTGGACCTTGGCCGTGGTCTCCACGGACCTCGGCGCGAAGCCGGCTGCCTCCAGCCCGGCGGACAGCGCCATCGAGAAACAACCGGCGTGCGCGGCGCCGATCAGTTCCTCGGGGTTGGTGCCGGTGCCCTCCTCGAAGCGGGACGAGAACGAGTACTGGCCCTCGAATGCCCCGCTTCCCAGGCGCATGGTGCCGTTGCCATCGCGGAGCCCGCCCTGCCAGCGGGCGGTCGCGGTCCGTGCAGGCATGTCGTGCCTCCCAGAGGTCGTCGATGGAGCCCGCCTTTGGTTGCACGTTACGTCCTACGCTCGGGCGGTGACCGACGCCGACACCGACGCCGACACCGGTTCGGACAGACCGGGCAGCCGAAGCGAGCCGCTCGTCACCGCCGAGGCGCTCTCCGGTCTCACCAGAGCGCTTGGCTGGCTGCTGGTCGTCGGGGGAGCGGGCCTGGCGGCCACCGGCGTGCCCCTAATCTTCCTCTACCGGCCCGATGACCCGGTCACCGGCGATCGGTCGGACGTCTGGTGGCTGCGCGGGGCCCACAACATCGCGTCGATGTTGTTCATCGGAGCGGCCGCGGGCATCGTCGCGGTGCTGGCGGTGGCGGTCGTCCGGCGCCTACGCATCTCGCCCGGGTGGTTCGCAGGGCTCGGGGTGCTGCTGCTCGCACTGCTGGGTCTGATGTCGGGCCAGCTCATCGCCTGGGATCGGCTGCTGTCGGAGTCGGTCACGGACGGTTCGGACGCCCGGGGGATCGTGGATGCGCTGTCGGACGACGTCCGTTCGGTGGTGGTCAACGGCACGGACGTCTCCCGCGGTGCCTACACGGCCTGGGCCGTCGTCCACGTGCTGGCCGTGCCGCTGCTGGCGCTCGGACTGGCCTGGATCGTCCGCCGTCGCGCCCGCCACCGGCACGCCCCCGACGAAGCGCCGTCCGAAGCCGACGGTGCCCGCGAGCGGCCGGCGCCGGGGCGGGAGCCGCGGGCGGAGCTCGGGTAGCGGGAACCGCAGCCACGGTCGTCGACGTCGTAACCCCCGAGATCCGTACGAGGGGAATCGGACCGGGAGGCGACGATGCGGAGACGGATGGTGGTTGTGGGGGCGCTGGCCGCCGTGCCGGTCGCGGTGCTGGGCGCGGCGCCGGCCGGCGCGTGCGGCGGTCTGGTGGGGGAGAACGGGACGATCGAGCTGGTGCGCACCACGACGCTGGCCGCCTACAGCGACGGCATCGAGCGCTACGTGACGGCCTTCGAGTTCACCGGCGAGGGCGAGGAGGTCGGCTCGATCGTCCCCCTGCCCGACGTGCCCACCAAGGTGGAACGGGGCGGCGACTGGACCCTGCAGCGGCTGGCCCAGGAGGTGGCACCACCGGTGGTGGAGAGGCTCGAGGCCGCGACCGCCGCCGAGGGGGACGCGAGCGGCGCCGAGGTCATTCTGGAGACCCAGATCGACGCGCTCGACATCACGGTGCTCAAGGGTGGCGGCGACGAGGTGGGCGAGTGGGCAGTCGACAACGGGTTCCTGCTCACCCCCGACGCACCTGAGGTCCTCGACTACTACGCCGACCGGAGCCCCGTGTTCATGGCCGCCCGTTTCGACGCCCAGCGGGCGCAGGAGCTCGGCCAGGGTGCGGGCGATAGCACGCCGATCATGGCCACCATCCCGACCGACGATCCCTGGGTCCCGGTCCGGATCCTCGGCCTGGGCCTGGACGGCAACCAGAACGTCGAGGCCGACGTGTTCCTGTTGACCGACGACGAGCCCGAGCTGCTCGCTGGAGGCGCGGGGCTCACGCTCGATCGGAGCGAGCCGGCGACCGACCTGCTGCTCTCGGACCTGCGCTCCGACGCGGCCATGGAGTGGGTCCCGGACGACATGTGGCTGTCGTACCTGAAGCTCGCCGCCCCGGCGGCGGACCTCGACTACGACCTGGCCGTGTCGGCGACCCTGGGCGTCACGCCGTCGCTGGTCGACGCCGGCGTCCCCGAGCCCGAGGCCATCCCGGTGGGTTCGGGCGGCTCGCGCCTGGCGTGGTGGCCCCTGGCGGCCGGGGCTACCGCCGGCGCCGCGGTCCTCGCGATCGGTTGGGGCCGCTGGCGGCGGGACCGGCTGGTGCCGGGCCCGCACTGGACATGAGCGCCGTGAAGGCCTCGATCGGCGTCCGGCAAGGCGCCGATGTGCGGGGGCGGTCCCCTGGGACCGTCCCGGCTACCACGGGCCGGCGGCCAGGCGGGGGGCCGCGGCGCCGTCGGTGGCCCTGGCTGGTGGCCGGTGTCACCGTCGCCGTCGGCGTCGCGAGCGCCGGCTTCGCGGTCGCCGCCGCGGGGACCGAGGATCCACCGGACGCGGCGCTGGGTCCCGGTGACGTGACCGTCGAGCTCCATGTCGAGCACTCGTTGTTCGAGCAGACCGAGATCCGGGTGGTCGAGGGCACGCGGCTGAGGTTCGTCCTCGACAACGACGATCCGATCAACCATGAGCTGATCGTGGGTGGGCCCGAGGTCCACGCCCGCCACGCGCTCGGTACCGAGGCTCGGCACCCGTCGATCCCCGGGGAGGTGTCGGTGGGTCCCAACGAGGTGGCGGTGACGACCCTGCGGTTCGACGACCCGGGCACGTTCGAGTTCGCGTGTCACCTGCCCGGGCACTACGAGTACGGCATGCACGGCGTCGTGGAGGTGGTCCCGGCGGACGACGCCTGAGCGCTCTCAGCCACACAACTAGCGTGGCCCGCGTGAGCGAGCGAGCCAGGGGCAGGGTGCTGTGGGAGCCGCCCGGCGACGTGCGGGAGCGCACCCGGATCGGCCGCTACCTGGCATGGCTCGAGAGCTATCGCGGTCGGTCGTTCCCGGACTACCAGAGCCTGTGGCGTTGGTCGGTCGGCGACCTCGACGAGTTCTGGCGGACGATCTGGCAACACTTCCACCTCGAATCGGCCACGCCGGTGGATCGAGCGCTGGCCGACCCCGCCATGCCCGGCGCCGTGTGGTTCCCCGGTGCGATGGTCAACTACGCGGCCCATGCCCTGCGCAGCGAGCCGGCCGGACCCGCCATCATGGCCCGCTCGCAGTCGCGCGATCCGCTCGAGCTGAGCATGACCGAGCTACGCGACCAGGTGGCACGCTGCCGCGCCGGGCTGGTGCGCCTGGGCGTGAGCCGGGGCGACCGGGTGGCCGCCTACCTCCCCAACGTTCCCGAGGCGGTGGTGGCGCTGCTGGCCACGGCCAGCCTGGGGGCGATCTGGTCGTCGTGCGCCCCGGAGTTCGGCACCCGCAGCGTGGTCGACCGGCTCCGCCAGATCGAGCCGGCCGTGCTGCTGGCGGTGGACGGCTACCGCTACGGCGCCAAGCGGGTCGACCGGGCCGCCGAGGTCGCCGACGTCCGGGCCCGGTTGCCGTCGCTGCGCCACGTCGTCACCCTCGGCTACCTGGACCCCGGCGCGCGGCTCCCGGACTCCCTGACCTGGGAGGAGCTGCTGACCGAGCCCGGCGAGCTGGCGTTCGATCCGGTCCCGTTCGACCACCCGCTGTACGTCCTGTTCTCGTCCGGCACCACCGGGCTGCCCAAGCCGATCGTGCACGGCCACGGCGGCATCCTGGTCGAGCACCACAAGGTGCTGGCGCTGCACAACGACCTCGGGCCCGGTGACCGCTTCTTCTGGTTCTCGACCACAGGCTGGATGATGTGGAACTACCTCGTCTCCGGCCTGCTCGTGGGGGCGACCGTGGTGCTGTTCGACGGCGATCCCGGCCACCCCGACCTCGGCGCGCTCTGGCGCATCGCAGGCGACGACGAGGTCAGCTTCTTCGGTACGTCGGCACCCTTTCTCCTGGCGTGCCGGAAGGCCGGCGTCGCCCCTGCGGACATCGCCGATCTGGTGGCGCTGCGGTCGGTCGGGTCGACGGGTGCGCCGCTACCCGCCGAGGCGTTCGACTGGGTGTACGAGGCGGTCGGGCCGGCCCGAGACATGTCTCCCGCTTCTACGGCCGCTCGGGCCGCGGGAGCGGCCAGAGCGGATCTGCTGCTGTCCTCGGTGAGCGGCGGCACCGACATGTGCACGGCGTTCGTCGGTGGCTGCCCACTGGTCCCGGTGCGGGCGGGAGAGATCTCGTGCGCCTACCTCGGCGCCAAGGTCGAGGCCTACGTCGGTGGGCGGCCGGTCGTGGGCGAGCAGGGCGAGCTGGTGATCACCCGGCCCATGCCGTCGATGCCGGTTGCGCTCTGGGGAGACGACGACGGCGCGCGTTACCGGGCCGCCTACTTCGAGGATCATCCCGGTGTGTGGACGCACGGTGACTGGATAACCGTGTTCGAGGACGGCGCCTGTGTCATCACCGGGCGATCCGATGCGACGCTCAACCGGGGCGGCGTACGGATGGGGACCGCCGAGCTGTACTCGGTGGTGGAGGGGCTGCCCGAGGTGGCCGACAGCCTGGTGGTCCACCTCGAAGACGCGCACGGCGGACCGGGCCGGCTGGTGCTGTTCGTGGCACCCGCGGCTGGGATCGCCCTGGACGACGAGCTCAGGGCTCGCATCGCCAAGGTGCTGCGCGTCGAGTTGTCGCCCCGACACGTGCCCGATGAGATCTACGCCGTGCCCGGTGTGCCCCGCACGTTGTCGGGCAAGAAGCTCGAGGTGCCCGTGAAGCGCATCCTGCAGGGCGTCGACCCCGACCGGGCGGCCAGCCGGGGCAGCCTCGCGAACCCCGACGTGCTCGACGCCTACCAGGCGTTCGTCGACCGGTAGAGATCCTCGGCGCTGCCCGGTCGTTGGGCGTCAGCCGAGCTCGGACGCGGACTTGGCCCCCCGGGCGAGCAGCCACGCGACCAGCTCGGTCGGGTCCAGCCCGTCCTGCTCGCTGCGGCGGGCGGCGTCGAGGGGTGTGAGCCCGTCCCACGTGGCGACCCAGTTGAGGTCGGCCCCTCGGCCGAGCAGGAGCTCGGCGGCGCCTCGCTGGGCACCGTGGCAGGCGGCCCAGAACGCCTGCGTGATCTCGTCGGCGGTCGGGGCTGGCTCGTCCGCGAGGTGCGCCTCGATCTGGTCCGTGAGCCCGAGGGCGGCGGCGTGCCAGAGGGTCGTGCGCGCCCCGTGCTCGACCAGCCGCCGTGCCGCCTTCCACTGCCCGAACGCGGTGGCGTCGGCGAGGGGCGGGCCGCCGCCGATGACCGCCCCGGGCGCCTCGATGTCGGCACCGGCCTCGACGAGCGCATCGAGAACGTCGATGTCGTTGCTACTGGCCGCCCAGTGCAGCGGGGTCTCGGCGCTCTCGGGCCCCCGACACCGGGCGTTGACGTCGGCGCCGGCGCCAGCGAGCGTCCTCACGGTCCCGGCACCGTTGGGGAAGTTCCCCGGCCAGTCGGTCGCTACGTGCAGCAACGTTCGCCCGGTGTCGGTCCCCTGGTCGTCGTCGCAGTCGGTCTGCGCGATGCGGGCGGTCGCGAGGCTGGGATTCTCCCCGAGCAGCCGCGTCAACGTGGCGAGGTCGCCGGCGTGGATCGCCTCCGTCACGGCGACGGCGATCGGCTCATCATCGGCGATGGTCGTCATGTGCGCCCCCGATCCATGTGGTCGTCGCGCCGAAGCGTCGCACACCCGACTGCCGCATCGCCCCCGCGTTCGACGATCGAACGCCGCGGTTGGCGCGGTGCCTACATCCCGCCATACGGCTGGCGGCGCCGGCATGGCACGATGGCTGACGCGGTTTCGGGTCGCCGGCTCGCCGGCGGCGAGGAAGAGGAGGGTCATGGAGACCAAGGACACGCTCTACATCGGCGGCGAGTGGGTGGCGCCGGCGGCGACCGGCACCATCGAGGTGATCAGCCCGACCACCGAGGACGTGATCGCCAGGGTGCCCGAGGCATCCGAGGGTGACGTCGACCGGGCAGTGGAGGCCGCCAGGGCCGCGCTGGGCGGTCCCTTCCCGCGGCTGTCGCCGGTCGAGCGGGCCGAGTACCTCACCAAGGTCTCCCAGGCCATCCAGGCCCGGGCCCCCGAGTTCGCCGAGACCATCACCAGCGAGATGGGCTCGCCGTCGAGTTGGGCGCTCATGGGTCAGGTGCTGTCGTCGACGATGGTGTTCGACGGCTGGGTCGAGCTGGCCCGCACGTTCCCGTTCGAGGAGCTCCGTCAGGGCGCGCTCGGGCCGGTGATCGTGCGCAAGGAGCCGGTGGGGGTGTCGGCCGGGATCATCCCCTGGAACGTGCCGCTGTTCATCGTCGCCCTCAAGCTCGGCGCCGCGCTCGTCGCAGGCGCACCCATGATCCTGAAGCCGTCGCCCGAGACCCCGCTCGACGCGTACCTGCTCGGCGAAGTGCTCGACGAGATCGGGCTGCCCAAGGGCATGGTATCGATCCTCCCCGCCGGCCGCGAGATCGGCGAGTACATCGTGCGCCACCCAGGGGTCGACAAGGTCGGGTTCACCGGCTCCACCGCGGCGGGCCGCAAGGTGGGGGCCATCTGCGGGGAGATGCTCAAGCGCTGCACCCTCGAGCTCGGTGGCAAGTCGGCGGCCATCGTGCTCGAGGACGCCGACCTGGCCAGCGCGATTCCGCTGCTCATGCCCAACGCGCTCATGAACAACGGCGAGGCCTGCGTGGCCCAGACGCGGATCCTCGCGCCGCGGGCACGCTACGACGAGGTGGTCGACGCAGTGTCCGACGCCGTCAAGGCCACGACCGTGGGCGACCCCACCGACCCGTCGGTGGCGGTGGGTCCCCTGGTGGCCGAGCGCCAGCGCGAGCGGGTGCTGGGGTACATCGACAAGGGCCGCAGCGAGGGCGCCAAGCTCGCCGTGGGCGGCGGGCGCCCCGCGGGGCTCGACCGGGGCTGGTTCGTCGAGCCCACGCTGTTCGTCGACGTCGAGAACCGGATGACGATCGCCCAGGAGGAGATCTTCGGGCCGGTGCTGGCGGTGCTGCCCTACGACGACGAGTCCGACGCCGTGCGCATCGCCAACGACAGCGACTACGGCCTGTCGGGCTCGGTGTGGACGCAGGACGTCGAGCGGGGCATCGACGTCGCGCGCCAGGTCCGCACGGGCACCTACGGCATCAACCAGTTCGGCACCATCGACCTGCGCAACCCCTTCGGCGGGTTCAAGGCGTCGGGCGTCGGCCGTGAACTCGGACCCGAGGGCCTGTCGGCATACCTGGAGACCAAGTCGATCGTGCTGCCGGCCGACTACCAGCCACCGGCTTGACCCGATCGGGGACGCGGCCGGAGCATGGGCCCGTGCGCCGGCGCGTCTCCGTCTTCGTCGCCGCCCTGCTCATGGTGGCCGTCTCGGTTCTCTCCGTCGGCGCCCCGGTCGGGGCGGCGGTGGCCGCGCGCAGCTCCGTCCCGGGGGCGGCTCAGCAGCCGGAGGACGATCCCGACGGCGACCCGTCCACCGACGACGCACCGTTGCCGGGGCAGGAGATGATCCCGGAACCCAACTCGGGGCGCGCGCCCAGCGATGCCGGCGATCGAGGCGGCGCCCTCCAGGGCGTCGTGCTCCTTCTCATCGTGATCGGCGTGGGCGGGATCGCCGGCCTGGCCCTGCGGGAGTCCCGCCGGGCCCGGGCCCGCCGCGACGCCGGGGCCGACGGCCGCACTCGAGGGCCGACACGATCGCACCCGACGTGACAACTGACCATCGCCGCCGTCGGACCCGTCGCCCGTAGCCTCACGGCAGTGGACGAGCCGTCGACCATCCCCGCCGGGCCGCTCCCCCCCGGGTACCCGGGTGCATGGGAGGCCGACGTGGTGCTCGCCGATGGCGGCACTGCGCACATCAGGCCGATCCTGCCGGACGACGGGCAGAGGGTGGTGGACTTCCACGGCCGCCAGTCCCCCGAGAGCATCTACTTCCGTTACTTCACGCCCCGCCCTGAGCTTCCGGAACCGGAGGTCGAGCGGCTCACCCACGTCGACTACTCCGACCGCATCGCGTTCGTCGCGCTGCTGGACGACGTGCTGGTCGGTGTGGCTCGCTACGACCGCCACCCCACGCGATCGGAGGCCGAGGTGGCGTTCTTCGTGGACGACCGCCATCAGGGGCGCGGCATCGCCACCGTCCTGCTGGAGTACCTGGCCGAGGCGGCCCGCCGCACGGGCATCACCGCGTTCACGGCGACGGTGCTGCCCACGAACGGACGCATGGTCGCGGTGTTCCGCAGCGCCGGGTTCTCGGCGGCCAGTCGGTTCGGCGATGGCGTGATCGAGGTGCGGCTTGACCTGCGGCCGACGCCCGAGGCGGAAGCGGCGATCACGGCCCGGGCCCAGCGCGCGGAGGCCGAGGCGGTGCGCCGGCTGCTGGCACCCCGGTCGGTGGCGGTAATCGGGGCCGGCCGGGGTCCGAATGGGGTCGGACACGCCGTGCTGCGCAACGTGTTGGACCACGAGTTCGCCGGGCCGGTGTACGCAGTCAATCCCGCCGCCGACCAGGTCGCCGGCGTCCGCGCGGTGCATGACATCAACGACATCGACGGGCCCGTCGACCTGGCGATCGTGGTCGTGCCCGCCGCCCAGGTGCCGGCGGTCGTGGAGGAGTGTGGCCGCAAGGGCGTCCCGGCCCTGATCGTGATCTCTGCGGGCTTCGCCGAGGCCAGCCCCGAGGGTGCGGCGCTGTCTGCGGCCGCCGTCCGGGCGGCCCGGCGCTTCGGCACCCGCCTGCTGGGCCCCAACTGCCTGGGGGTCATCAACACCGATCCGGCGGTGCGGCTCCACGCCACGTTCGCGACGCCCAACCCCCGTCCCGGGCCGGTCGCCCTGCTGTCGGAGTCCGGCACGATCGGCGGCGTCATCCTCGACCGCATCGGTGAGGCCGGGCTGGGGGCGTCGTCGTTTGCCGCCATCGGGAACCGGGCCGATGTGTCGGCCAACGACATGCTCCAGTACTGGGCAGACGACCCTCGCACCGAGCTGGTGCTGCTGTACCTCGAGTCGTTCGGCAACGCCCGCAAGTTCAGCCGCATCGCCCGCGAGCTCGGCCGCCACAAGCCGATCGTGGCGGTCAAGAGCCAGGGCGCAGCGCGCGCCTACCCCAGCGACGCCGCCGATGCCCACCCCGCCGCAATCGAGGCGTTGCTCGAGCAGACGGGTGTGGTGCGGGTGGACACGCTGGCGCAGCTGCTGGACGTCGCCCGGGTGCTGGCGTGCCAGCCACTGCCCGACGGCGATCGGGTCGCGCTGGTGGGAAATGGGGGCGGATCGCTGGCCCTCGCGGCCGACGCGTGCATCGACGCTGGGCTGGTGCTGGCCGATCTGGGGACCGGCGTCCGCCGGCAACTGGGTGCCGTCCGGCCCGGTTCCCGGGTGGCGACGCGGGTGCGGGCCAGCACCGTCGACCTGGGGTTCGAGGCCGGTCCCGACGATCTCGAGCGGGCGCTCCGGGCCCTGCTCGGTGACGACGGGGTGGACAGCGTGCTCGTCGTCTGCGCGCCGGCGCCCCGGCAGTCGACGGCGGACCTGGTGCGCGCCGTGGCCGCGGCACGGTCCGACTGCCCCCGCAAGACGCTGCTGGCCTGCGTCTTCGGCCCGCATCCGCCGACAATCGCGCCGGGGTCGGCACCGGACGTGCCGGTGTTCGACTTCCCGGATGCCGCTGCGTACGCACTGGGGCGGGTGACGCAGTACGCCCGCTGGCGGCGCGCCCCCGAGGGAGAGGTGGCCGTCCCGCAGGGAGCAGATCCGGCGGCGGGACGGGCCCGGGTGGCGGCGGCCCTGGCCGAGGGCGTGACCGAGGTTGGTGGTCGGTGGCTGCCGACCGATGTCGCCGTCGACGTCCTCACCGCCGCCGGCCTGCCGATCGTGCCGTCGCGGGTGGCACGGGACCGTGAGCAGGCGCTCGCCGCCGCCGGCGACCTCGGCTACCCGGTGGCGGTCAAGTCCGCGGCCCGGAGCCGGTCGGCCAAGACCGAGGCCGGCGGGATCGCACTCGACGTCCACGACCCGGCCGAGCTCCGGGCGACGCTGGGCGGCATGGGCGGAGCCCTCGGCGACGCGCTGTGGCCCGTCGTCGTGCAACCGATGGTCGAGCCGGGCGTCGACGTGGCCGTGACAGTGGCGCAGAGCGCGCTCGTGGGGCCGGTCGTCACCGTCGGCGCTGGCGGGGTCGCCACCGACCTGTCCGCCACCGAGGTGCACGTGCTCCCGCTCACCGACCGCGGTGCCAGCAGGTTCGTCGCGTCGTCGCCACTTGGCCCCCTGCTCGACGAGGTTGCGCGCCGGGGCCTCGAGGATGTGCTCCTGCGGGTGGGGGCGCTGGTCGAGGCGGCCCCCGAGGTGGTGGCGCTGGAGCTCAACCCGGTGATCGTGTCGCCGTCCGGCCCGGCAGCGGCGGACGTCCGGCTACGCGTCGCCCCCATCGAGCGCGACCCTCTCCCCCCGGTCCGAAGAATCTGACCCAACCCGTTTCCGGCGTTCGGATGCGCCGGAATCCGTCAGGTTCGAACGCCGGTCCCGCGCTCAGCGGGCTCGCGGGGGAGTCCCAGCGTGCGCTCGCCCAGGATGTTGCGCAGGATCTGGCTCGTCCCGCCCATGATCGTGTAGGCGGGGGCATAGCAGAGGTTGCGGCTGACGCGGCGGGCCAGGACCTGCATGCCGCTGCCGTCCCCGGACTCGGCGAGCAGGGCCCAGGGGCCCAGCACCCGGCCACAGAACGCGGCGACGCGCTGCTCGAGCTCGGTGCAGAAGGTCTTGGCGGCCGCGGAGAACTGCCGCGGCGTCTGGCCAAGCGTCTCGCGGAGCACCAGCAGGCGCCCGATCCGGTAGCCGGACTCGATGCTGGCCATCTCCTGGCGGACCAGGGGATCGGTGGCGTCGGCCCAGGGCTGGACGTCGTCGTACAGGCGGCGGTTGGAGACGAGGCGGTCGATGCCGCCCCGCTCGTGCTCCATCTGCCGCATGACCTGCCGGAACGAGCCGTTGGGCTCGCCGACGAGGTGGGCGTCGGGCACCCGCACCTCCTCGAAGTAGACCTCGCAGAAGTGCCGGCTGCCGGTCATGTCGACGATCGGCCGGACCGACACCCCGGGCGACCGCATGTCCACGACGAGCTCCGAGAGGCCCTCGTGCGGCTTGGCGTCCGGGTCTGTGCGGGCGATGAGGTAGCACCAGTCGGCGTCGGCGGCGCCCGAAGTCCAGATCTTCTGGCCGTTGACCACCCACTCGTCACCGTCGCGCTCGGCCCGGGTCCGTATCCCGGCCACGTTGGAGCCGGCGTCGGGCTCGCTCATGCCTATGCACCACATCGACGTGCCGGCGACGATCCCGGGGAGCCACCGGGCCCGTTGCTCGTCCGTGCCGAACTGGAGCAGGGTCGGACCCATCTGCCGGTCGGCGAACCAGGCGGCGGCGACGGGTGCCCCGGTGCTGATCAGCGCCTCGAACACGACGAAGCGGTCGAGCGGGCTGCGGCCGCCGCCCCCGTGCTCGACGGGCCACGTCATCCCCAGCCAGCCCCGCGCGCCGAGCTCCTGGGCGAAGGTGCGGTCGTGCCCGATGATCCAGCTGTCGTCGGGCACGTCGGCCCGCTCCGACGCCTCCCGACCGACCTTCAGCGCCTCCTCGCGCAGGGCCTGGAGGTCGGGGGACAGGGCGAAGTCCATCAGAGGCCGAGCGGATGGGCCCGCAGGTGGGCACAGAACCGTACGGGATTTGCAGCGTGAGCCCAGACCACACAGCTCGGCCTCCGGCAGCGCTGACCACGGTGCGCCAAGACGACGTTCCTATCCGCTCGAGTGCTTTACGCGGCGACGGTACTCACTACCGTCGGCGGGATGGACATCCGGCCCGTGCGACCCCACGAGCACGATGCGCTGGGCGAGCTGACGGTCGCCGCGTACGCCGCCATCCACCCTGCGGTCGTCGAAGAGGACGGCTACGCCGGCGAGCTGCGCGACGTGGCCGGCCGCGTCGCCGACGCCGAGGTGCTGGTGGCGGTCGACGACGCCGGGACGGTGCTCGGCGGGGTCACCTACGTGCCCGGGCCCGATTCGGCCTGGGCCGAGTTCAGCGAGCCCGACGGGGCGGGCATCCGGATGCTGGCGGTGGCGCCGGACGCGCAGGGGCGGGGGGTCGGCGAGGCGCTCAGCCGGGCGTGCGTCGATCGGGCCCGGGCCGCCGGCCGGGGCCAGATCCTGCTCCACTCGACCGACCGGATGGCCACCGCCCATCGCCTGTACGGGCGCCTGGGCTTCGCCCGCGACGTCTCGCTCGACTGGGAGCCGGTCCCGGGCTTCTGGCTCCGCGGGTTCCGCCTGCGGCTCGGCTGATCCGAACTTGCGGCGGATAGGGCGGTCATGGCAACCCCAAGCGCCGCAAGTTCCGTGGTGGGGGCCCGTTACAGGCCCAGGCCGTCGACGACCTCGGCACCCCGGAGCCCGGTCAGCCAGGTACCCGGCAGCGCGAGCTTGGAGCGGCGCAGGCCGCTGCCCACGATCACCTCCGGGGTGTCGACGACCGCGCCGTCGATCAGCAGCGGCCAGGCGGGCGGCAGGCCGATGGGCGTGATGCCGCCGTACTCCATGCCGGTCTCGGCGACCGCCAGGTCCATAGGCGCGAACGACGCCTTGCGGGCATCGATCCGCCGGCGCACGACGTTGTTGACGTCGGCGCGGGTGGTGGCGAGCACGACAACGGCGGCCAGCCGGGTCTCGCCCGACCGCTTCCCCGCCACCACCACGCAGTTGGCCGAGACGTCGAGCGTCACGCCGTAGGCGTCGCAGAAAGCGGCGGTGTCGGCCAGCTCCGGGTCGATCGGCGCCACCATCACCTCGGCGGGGTCGCCGGGCCCCCGGTCGAGGGCGGCGGCCACGGTTGGGGCGAGCAGGTCGGGTCGGGTGGGTGCGGGGACCCAAGGCAGCGTTCCGAGCATCAAGTGGGACATTCTGTCGCCATGCTCGACGAACCGTTGGCGTCGCCGCCCGACCGGGGACGGTTGTTCCGATCCGGGCGGCGCGTGCGGCTGTCCGACGCCGATCCCACCGGGCGCCTCCGGCTCGACGCCTGCGCGCGCTACCTGCAGGACATCGGCAACGACGACACGGCCGACTGTGGGATCGACGACGCGCGCACGACCTGGGTCGTGCGTCGCGCGGTGATCGACGTCCATCGGCCGCCCCGCTGGCGGGAGTGGCTGGATCTCGGCACCTGGTGCGCCGGATTGGGTGGGCGCTGGGCCGAGCGCCGCCTGTCGATGGTGGGCCAGCGCGGCGGCCGGGTCGAGGTCGCCACCCTGTGGATCCACATCGACGTGGCCACCGGCGCCCCCGTGCGGCTGCCGCCAGCGTTCCACGAGATCTATGCCGAGGCGGCGGGCGGCCGCCGGGTGTCGAGCCGCCTGTGGCTCGGCGATCCCCCGGTCGGCGCCGCGGCCGAACGGTGGGCGTTGCGGGCCGTGGACATCGACCTGCTGGGCCATGTCAACAACGCCGCGTACTGGGCTGCCATCGAGGAGCAGGTGGAGCCGGGCACTGCCTTCGCCCACCGCCTACTGGGCCGACCCCACCGGGCCGTGATGGAGTACGGCCCCGGCATCGCGCCCGGGGATGCGGTCGAACTGTTGGTCGACGAGGCCAATGACCACCTCACTGTGTGGTTCACGGTGCGCGACGCGGTGCAGGCCAGCGCCACGATCGTTCCGTTGCCCGGCGACAGCCCGCCAACGCAGTGAACTTGCGGCGCTTGGCGAGGCCATGGCGTCCCCATCCGCCGCAAGTTCGTCGGCGGTCGGAGGGCTAGTCCGACAACAGCACGATCTTGCCGAGCTTCCCGCCGGCGGCGAACCGGTCGTACGCGGCCGTGGCATCGGACATCGGGAACGTGGCGGCGATGGGCACGGTCACCGCGCCCCGGGCCAGCAGCGGCAGGACGTGGCGTTCGACGCGGCGGGCCGCCTGGGCCTTGTCCTCCGGCGGTCGGGGCCGCAGGGTCGAGCCGTGGATCCGCGCCCGCTTGCCCATCAGCGCGAGCAGGTTGAGCTCCGCGGTGAACCCAGCGCCCACTCCGATGACCGCGATCCGACCCCCGACCGCCAGCGCGTCGAGGTTGGCGGACATGTTCACCGCCCCGACCAGCTCGAGGATCACGTCGAACGGTCCGGCGTCCACGAAGGCCCCGGGGGCGATCACCGTCGCGCCCAACGCCGCCACGCCCTCGCGCAGGGTCTCGTTCCGCACCGTCGCCACCACGTTGCTCCCGGCGGCCGCCGCCAGCTCGACGGCAGCGGTGCCCACGCCCCCGGCCGCGCCGTGGATGCAGACCCGCTCGCCCATGCCGAGGCCGCACTGGGTGAACAACGCGTCGTGCGCCGTCGTGTAGTTCTCGGGGAAGCCACCGCCCTGCGCCCAGGTCACGCCGTCCGGCACCGGAAGCGCGAGCAGCTCGGGGACCACGGCGAGCTCCGCCTGGCCGGCGCCCGGGACCACCGCCATCACCCGGTCGCCCACGCGGAACCGGCGCACTCCCGGGCCGCAGGCGGCCACCTCGCCGGCTAGCTCGAGGCCGGGCAACTCGGGTGGGGTGGTCCCGGGAGGGGGCGGATACAGGCCCTCCCGCTGCATCAGGTCGCCGCGGCAGATCCCCGCGGCCCGGACCCGGACCAGCAGCTCGGCCGTTCCGGGCTCGGGATCGGGACGGGGCAGCCAGGCGAGGGCGCCGTCGGCGATGGTGACCGCGTGCATCGGTGCGACTGCCGGCCGAGGCGGGGAGGCGGGCCTCAGCCCCGCTGCTCGATCGGCACGTAGGCCCGCTCGGTCGCGCCCACGTAGAGCTGGCGGGGACGGGCGATCTTCTGGTCCTGCTCCAGCAGCTCGACCCAGTGCGCCAGCCACCCCGACGTCCGGGGGATGGCGAAGAGCACCGTGAACATCTCCACCGGGAACCCCATCGCCTGGTAGATCAGGCCCGAGTAGAAGTCGACGTTCGGGTAGAGGTGGCGCGACGTGAAGTACTCGTCGTTGAGGGCGACGTCTTCGAGCTTGAGGGCGATGTCGAGCAGCGGGTTGCGGCCGGTGATGGCGAACACCTCGTCGGCCGTGTCCTTGATGATCTTCGCCCGGGGGTCGTAGTTCTTGTAGACGCGGTGGCCGAAGCCCTGCAGCCGGACCTCGCCCCGCTTGACACGCTGGACGTACGCGTCGACCTCGTCGATGCTGCCGATCTGCTTGAGCATGGCGATGACGGCCTCGTTGGCGCCGCCGTGGCGGGGGCCGTAGAGGGCGGCGGCCGCGCCGGCCACGCAGCTGTAGGGGTCGGCGTGGGCGGACGCGATCGTGCGCATCGCGGTGGTGCCGCAGTTCTGCTCGTGGTCGGCGTGCAGGATGAACAGCACGTCGAGCGCCCGCGCCAGCGCCGGATTGGCGTCGTAGCGGGGCTCGGCCACCTTCCAGAGCATCGACAGGAAGTTGGCGGCGAATGCCAGCGAGTTGTCCGGATAGACGAAGGGCATGCCGACGCTGAACCGATGACAGGCGGCGGCGAGGGTGGGCATCTTCGCGATCAGCCGGACGATCTGCCTCAGGCGGTTCTCGGGGTCGTGGATGTCCTTGGCGTCGAGATAGAAGGTCGACAACGCCGCGACCGCCGAGACCAGCATCCCCATGGGATGGGCGTCGTAGTGGAAGCCCTCGAGGAACCGCTTGCGCACGTTCTCGTGGATGAACGTGTGGTAGGTGATGTCGTGCACCCAGGTGTCGTACTGCTCCGGGGTCGGCAGCTCGCCGTTGATCAGCAGGTAGGCGACCTCCAGGTAGGTGGAGCTCTCGGCCAGCTGGTCGATGGGGTAGCCGCGGTAGCGCAGGATCCCGGCGTCGCCGTCGATATCGGTGATCGCGCTGCGGGTGCACGCCGTCGTCATGAACGCCTCGTCGTAGAACCAGACGTTGGGGAGGAGCTTGCGCCAGGCGCTGGCGTCCACACCGCCCTCGGAGATCGGGATCTCGACGGACTCGCCCGTGCGGTTGTCCGTGATCGTGATGCTCTCGGGCACGGCGCGTCGCTCCTTGATGTGGCTGCTTCCTCGCGGCCGAGGCTACTGCCGAGTGGTCGATGTCACGAGGGTTCGGAACGGTCCCTGGCGGTCAGCGTGGGGCGGACTCCCTCCTGGTCGGCGCCCTCCACCAGCTCGCGAATGGCGGCCCTGACCGCCCGGGCTGGGGCCGACGGCCGGCCGCGGCGGGGCATGGCGATGCCGACCGAGCGTGGCGACAGGCCACCCACGGCGATCCGCCGGCAGGAGATCTCGATCCAGCCCGAGGCCGCCGTCGCTGGCAGGATGGCGGCGCCATAGCCCTGGAACGCCAGCCACGCCAGCAGGCCGATGCCGTCGATGTCCGCCTGGGCTCGCATCTCGACGCCGAGACGGGACGCCTCGTTGTCGAGCTCGTCGCGGAACGGCGTCCCCCGGGGCTCGAGCAGGAGCTCGTGTTCCGCCAGGTCGGCCAGCTCGACGTGCTCGCGGTTGGCCAGGGGATGCGCGAAGGGCGCTGCGAGGACGCGCTGCTCGTCGAACAACGGCTCGGTGGACAGGTCGCCGTCGCCCAGCGGCAGGTTCACGACGGCCAGGTCGAGGGCGCCGCTCACGACCTGGGGGACCAGCGACGTCGTGGTGGCGTCGACGATCACCACCTGGACGCGTGGATGGCGCTCTGTCATCGCCCGCAGGAGGTTGGGAAGCAGCCAGCGGCTCGCCGTCCCGATGCAGCCCAGGCGCACCTGGCCCGACACCTCGTGAAGCATCGAGGCGACGTCGGACCGGAGCGACTCCAGTTCGTGATGGACGCGCCGGCGCCCGGTCGACCACCACCTCGCCCTCCTCGGTGAGGGCCCCGGTGGACCGGTCGACCAGCGTCGTCCCCAGCTCGCGTTCGAGCCGGGCGATGTGGGTCGACACGTTGGACTGGACGGTATGCAGGCGCCGGGCCGCGGCCGAGAACGAGCCGGCATCGGCCACCGCGGCGAGGGCGGCGAGCTGGCGGAGGTCCATCACTGGCAATGATGGCAGCTATCGCCAACAACTGTTTGACGGTGCAGCCACTGCACTTGCACAATGGATGCACAAGGGTGCCGTAGCTAGATCCCCCCTCTCGCTATGCCGCACCTTGCAGGAGCCGACCGAGCAACCCGCGGTCGGCTCTTGTCTATCCGGGGTGAGGACGCCCGGGTGCGGCGCGGTACCTTGCTCGGCGTGCCGGCTGCCGCGTTCTTCGACCTCGATCGCACCCTGCTGCAGGGCGCGTCCGGCCCCGTGATCAGCGAGGCGCTGCGGGCGAGCGGCGTGCTCTCCGACCGCAGCGTTCCCGGCGAGGGTGTCCTGTATCAGGTGTTCGACCTGGTCGGCGAGACGCGACCGTCGATGATGCTCACCCGGATGGCCGCCCGGTTCGCCAAGGGCTGGCACCGGGACCTGGTCCAGGCGGCCGGCGAGAAGGCGGCCGAGCAGCTGGCTGGGGCGGTGCAGCCGTTTGCGCATCAAATCATCGACGACCACCGCGCGGCAGGCCGCCGGCTGGTCCTGGCCACGACCACACCCGACGACATGATTAGGCCGCTTGCTGACCGGCTGGGCTTCGACGACGTCGTTGCGACCCGCTACGGCGTGGACGGCGACGGGCGCTACGACGGAACCATCGACGGCGAATTCGTGTGGGGCCGGGGCAAGCTCCGCGCGGTCCGCGACTGGGCCGAGCGCCATCGGGTCGCTCTCGATGACAGCTGGGCCTACAGCGACAGCTACTACGACGCCCCCCTCCTGGGTGCCGTCGGGCACCCGGTGGCCGTCAATCCCGACCCTCGGATGCTGGGCGTGGCGGTGGTCCGCCGCTGGCCGGTCGTCCACCTCGACGTCCCTGCCGGCGTGCCCAAGCTGCCCCTTCTCGGCATCGAGCCGCAGCGAGTGCTGCAGATGTTGGCGCGCCCCGAGCTGCTGCCGTGGGTGCGCTTCGACATCGACGAGGTCGAGCGCATCCCGGCGGCGGGACCGGCCATCCTGGCGGCCAACCACCGCAGCTACTTCGACCCGTTGGCGTTGGGGATGGCGCTGGCGCGCCGGGGCCGGGCGGTGCGCTTCCTGGGCAAGCGCGAGGTCTTCGACGCCCCGGTGGTCGGCTCCCTCGTTCGGGCCATGGGCGGCATCCGGGTCGAGCGCTCGACCGGGTCGGACAGGCCGTTGGTCGAGGCGGCGGCGGCCCTCGCCGCCGGGGAGCTGGTGGCGATCCTCCCCCAGGGGACCATCCCCCGCGGTCCGGCGTTCTTCGATCCCGAACTGAAGGGGCGCTGGGGCGCGGCCCGCCTGGCGGCGGAGACGAAGGTGCCGGTCGTGCCCATCGGGCTGTGGGGCACGGAGAAGGTGTGGCCCCGGTCGGAGCGGCTGCCGCGCATCTGGAACGTCACGAGCCCGCCGACCGTCACGATCAGGGTCGGCGACCCGGTCGAGCTCAAGTACCGCTCGGCACAGGCCGACACCCGCCGGATCATGGCCGCCATCGTCGACCTGCTCCCGCCCGAGGCGCGGCGACGCCACGAACCAACCACCGAGGAGCTCGCCCGCACCTATCCGCCCGGTCACCACGCGGCCTAGTTACGACGGGCAGCCGCGCGCTCCCGGGGACCACAACGGCCCGCGACGCTCGGGATGCGGAGCTCGGGGCGACTCAGCCCAGCACGGGGCGACGGACCCACCGGCCCCGCCCCAGTCTCTTGGCCTCCCGAAGCGCTCGGTCGGCCCAGGCCATCACTCCCTCGGCCGGCTGACCGGGGCCCAGCTCCGTGAGCCCGATGCTGGCACCGACCTCGACCCCCCTGGTGTCGTTGCCGAGCGGGACGTCGACGGGTCGGCGGATCACGTCCAGGAGCCGGTCGGCAACCCGCTCGGCGTCGTCGGCGTGGGCGAGGCGCTCGCACAGCACTGCGAACTCGTCCCCGCCGATGCGGGCCACGAGGTCGCCCGGGCGCACAGCCGCCGCGAGGCGGCCGGCGATCTCGGCCAGCACCTGATCGCCCGCGGGATGCCCATGGTCGTCGTTGACGGGCTTGAAGTGGTCGAGGTCGATGAACAGCACGGCCGATTCCCCGACGCCGGCCCTACCCACCTCGCGGAGGCGGTCGAGGAACACCTTCCGGTTGGCGACACCGGTGAGCGTGTCGTGGGTGGCCGCGTACTCGAGCGCCCGATGGCTGCGATCCCACTGCAACGTGAGCCGCAGCAGCTTGCCGGCGCGCTGGACCACGTTCCAGCTGAACGGTGACGGGGGCCCGGCGAGGGGCCGCCAGATCACGAAGGCCGCGACCGGCTCGGGTTCGCCGGGTACGGCCACCGGGTGCACCCAACACGACTCCAACCCCGCGGCACGCGCCTGTGTCGCCAGCTTCGGCGAGAGCCCGTCGGCGGATGCGATCTGGACATCCTCGCCCGACTCCAGGGCCATCGCCCAGGGCGTTTCCGGCTCGGGGAGCAGCAGGTCGACGGCGCTGCCGGCCGCCACCCGGAAGCGTGGGGTCTGCCAGCGGTCGCACACGGCCACCGAGCTGTGGGGGATCGCCTGCTCGATGGCGGCGCCCAAGTGGACGAGCACGTCGGGCAGCCCGGCGTCCTCGGCCATCGCCTCCAGGGCCCGGTCGAGAGCCCGCTGATAGCCGGTGCGCTGCGCGAACACGATGTGCCAGGGCAAGCCTGTCAGCTTGGCGGGGGCGCCGATCAGGTCGACCGGCGTCCAGGAGCCGTCCCTGCGCAACAGCTCGGCCGGAACGCCCGCGCCGGCGCGGGGATAGTCCTGGGGCACCTCGTCGAGGACCGCCAGGCCCTCGATCGCGTCGTGCAGGGTCGCCGGACTGACGATCTCGTCCAGGCGTTTGCTGGCGACCTCCTCGGGGGTCCAACCCAGCAGCTCCTCGATCGAGGCGCCGACCCATTCGAAGGTCCCGTCCTTGCCGATGATGCAGAAGGGGTTGACCGCGGTGTCGGCCAGGGCGCGGAACACCTCGGGCGAGAGCTCGTGGGTCTCGATCAGCTCGATGCGGTTGCCGAACGGATCGTCCACATGGATCCGCCGGCGCCCGTCGACGTCTTCGGCAGGGCGCACATCGACCCCGGCGGCCGCGAACTGCACCAACAGGGGATCCAGGTGATCGACCTTGAGCGCCGGATGGGCCTTGCGGGCCGGGCGGAACGGTTCCTCGACACCGAGGTGCAGCTGCACGGTGCTGCTGGCGAACCAGCAGCCGCCCCGGGGCGCCAGCTCCGCCGGCTTGGGGATCCGTTGGAATCCGAGCAGGGAGCCGTAGAACCCGTCCGCCTGCTCCTCGGCCTGGGCGCCCGCCGGCATCGCGAGCTGCACGTGATCGATGCCGAGGTACGTGGGACCGACCTGGCCGTCCCCGGGTGGCGCCATCCCAGGATCATGACACCATCGTCGCGGTACTGACGGATCGAGATTCCTCTGACCGGACTGGCGCCCGTCGCTTGCGTGGTCCACCAAGGTAGACAAGTATATGACAAGTGCGCCAGGTCCGTTACCGCGCGATCGCTGACGAACTGCGCGGACGGGTCGAGTCCGGTGAGCTGCGGCCGGGCCGCCTGCTGCCGAGCGAGAGCGAGCTCTCGCGTACGCACGCGGTGAGTCGGGTCACGGTCCGCAAGGCGCTCGACCTGCTGCGCGAGGAAGGTCTGATCGACGCCCGCCAGGGCTTCGGCTGGTTCGTCGCCGCCGATCCGGTCCGCCAGGCGCTGGGGCGGCTCGGCACGATCGAGGATCAGCTGGCCCAACTCGGGCTGAGCTCCGAGCGGCGCGTGGTGGGCTTCCGCTTCGTGGCGCCCCCACCCCGAGTGCGCGAGGTGCTGGGCGTCGATGCCGTGTTGGAGGTTCGGCGGGTCAACCTGGCCGACGGTCAGCCGTTCGCCCGCGTGACCGTCTGGTGCCCCGAGGAGGTCGGCGCCGGGCTGTCGCAGGCCGACGTGGAGCGCACGCCGTTCTACGAGCTGGTGGGGGTGCCGATCGGTGGTGCCACCCAGACCATCGGTGCGGCCGGCGCCGGCGCCGCCGACGCCGAGCTGCTGGAGGTACCAATGGGCTCGCCCGTGCTGCGCTGCGAGCGCGTGACCCGCGACAGCGAGGATCGACCGTTGCTGGTGTCGGAGCACGTCTTCCCCGCACATCGCACCGAGTTCGTGGTCGATCTACCGAGCTTCGAACCCTCCATGGGGCCGTCGGGGCTACGCCTGGTGCACTGACGCCGGGACGCTCGGGGTGCTCGCCCCCGGTTGCTCGTCGACGGGCCTGGGTGTGCCGTCACCGGTGATCACCATGTAGGCGACCCCGAGGGTCAACAGCACCACGACCACGATCAACACGATCACGGGAGCCGCGGGCGCGATGCCCGGGGCCGGCGCCGAGTCCGTGACCCTCGGTACCGCCGCTCGATGGTCGGGGCTTGGTTTGGCCGCGCCGGACGCCGCGTCGCGGCGCATGCGGGCCTGTCGGGCACGCTCGAGCGCGATCCCCGTGCGTGTGCGTTCGCCGGCCGGGACGGCAGCCGCACGGGCCGCATCCGAGCCGACGGGCGGGCCACGACGGCCGGCGTCGGTCGACCGGCCGGGCCGGGTTGCCGGCTCACCCGGTCGCTGCCCGCGGGGAACGATCGCAGGCACTGCCGACGGGCCCCGAGCGGTGGGGGCGGTGTCGGCATCGACCGGAGCGCGCGAGCCCCCGACCGGGCGCTGGGTCTCGCCGCCCGGGGAACCGTGACGATGTTGTGCGGGCCGTCCCCGCGGCTCGTGCCCGCGGGCGACGTCGATCGGCGGTCGCTGGGCCGGCGCCGGCTCGCCATCGTCCCCTGCCGTCGGAGCCTGCCGGAGACCGTTGCCGCGGCCGTTGAGCCCGGTGGGCCGGGCACCGATCGGCTGCCCCTGGGCGTGCCCGCTGGGTCGGTGTCCGTTGGTCGGCGCCGATGCGTCGCCGACGGCTGCCGCCGGCGGGTGCGGCTCGTCCGGCGGGTAGGGGTCGTACGGCTGGTACGGCTCCATCGGCCGGCGGGGCTCCATCGGCCGGCGCGGCTGGCCGGGCCGCCGTGGCGGTTGAGGTGGCCCCGGCTCCGTCGGCCGGCGCGGCTGGTGCGGCGGGCGAGGCTGGCTCCCACCGGCCCGATCGGCCGGCGGGGCTCCATCGGCCGGCCCGGCCGGGCGGCCGAGGCCGGTTGCCCAGTGCGGGGCGATGGCGTCGCGCGCCCGGTTGGTGAAGTCGGGCGGCGTGTCGCTGAACAGGTGGACCAGCTCGGGGCCGGATGCGCCCGGGGGGCCGGGTATGTCTGCGGGCGCGGGCTGTGACGCGCCGTACGACGCGGGCAGCTCATCGGGTTCCTCTCGGGGCGCGGGCGCCGCCTCTGGCTTGGCAGCCAGGGAGGTGGCGAAGCGGTCGGAGTCGCCGAGGTCGAGCACCACCGGCTCCACGAGCGTGAGCCCCAGGTTCCGCTGCACGGCCTGGAGGGACCACGCGAGGTCGAGGACCGGTGGGCGTCTCTCGGCGGCGTGGGCGAGGGCGGGAACGAGGGCGGCCTCGACGCCGTCGATGTCCTCCCCCGGCCGCACGATCGGTGGCACGCGGATCTGCAGGATGCGCAGCAACAGCGAGGCGTTGCTGTCGGTGATGTCGGCGGGCTTCTCGTGGGGCGCAGCGCCGGTGAGGAGCGCGTAGACGGTCGCCGCCAGCGAGTAGGCATCGGAGGCCGGGCTGATGCCGGTGCGCTCCAGCACCTCGGGCGGGGCGAAATAGCGGATCGGGTTGTGGAGCGCCCCGAAACCCGGGAAATCGCTGAATCCGGCGAGGCCGATGTCCACCACCAGCGGTTCTCCCTGCGGGCCGAGGACCAGCCGGGCCGGCGACAGGTCGCCGTGGACGACACCGGCCCGATGGGCGGTCGCCAGGGCCCCCGCGACCAGCACGCCGATCCGGAGCGCCTGCTCGACGGGGAGTGGTCCCTCGGTCCTCAGCAGCGTGTCGATGGTCTCGGGCGGCTGGGGGTCGGTCACCACCCACGGGCTGCCGTCGTCGCCGTGCCCCCAGTCGTGGATCGTGAGCACGCTCGGGTGCGCGGCCAGCCGCCGGGCCCCGGCGGCGGCGCCGTCGAACAGTTGCCGGGCCCCCTCGTCGGCCAGCGGGGGATAGACCGTGATCGTCACCGGGTACCCGAGCCGGTCGCTGTGGCCGGTGTAGAGCCTGGACGCCCGGCGTTCTCCGATGGGCGTGAGGTCGCGACAATGAGGTACGCGTGGCGCGAATGTCCCAGCCATGTCGGGGGGCGACCCTACCTCGGATCGTCCCCGACATCACCGGCCGAACGGGCATCCCAACTCCGATCGCGTGGCTACGCGGCGCTTCGACGCGCGCGGTGGCCAGTCGCGCGCTCGGCGTCACGCGTGGCTCAGGCGCTGACCAGGCGCCCGGCCTGACGCCCCTCGATCCGCCGCACCTCGTCCTTGGGCAGGACGTGCCACACATGGCCGACCGCCTTGGCCCACTGGTCGAGCAGCGACGCGGAGCGGCGCGAGCCGGTGAGCGCTGCGTGCCGCTCGACCAGCCAGCGCACCTCCTCCTGGGCGGCGGCGTCGGGGCGCACGGCGTCGACCAGGTCGGGGTTGAGCCGGGAGATCAGACGCTCGGCGTCGCTGTCGAACACGAACGCCTGGCCACCCGTCATACCGGCGCCCAGGTTCCACCCCACGGGGCCGGTGACCACGATCGTGCCCCCGGTCATGTACTCGCAGCAGTGGTCGCCGGCGCTCTCCACCACCGCCACTGCGCCGGAGTTGCGGACACCGAAGCGTTCGCCCACGCCGCCGGCGATGTAGAGCTCGCCGGCGGTGGCGCCGTACAGGCAGGTGTTGCCGGCCAGGATCGGCAGCTCGGAGCGGTCGTTGGCGGGCGGGCGGATGACGACCAGGCCACCGCCCATGCCCTTGCCGACGTAGTCGTTGGACTCGCCGGTGAGGTCGAGCTCGACGCCATGGGTCAGGAACGCGGCGAAGCTCTGCCCGGCGGCACCCGTGAACCGCACCCGGGCCGTGCCCCGGGGCGGCAGCTCGCCGTACTCGAGGGCGATGGCGCCCGACAGGGCGGCGCCGATGGCCCGGTCGGCGTTGCGGATCTCATAGGACAGGTCGACGTCGTCGCCGTCCCAGATGGCCCGGAACGCGTCCGCGAGGAGCTGGTCGCCCAGGTCGGCCCGAGGGTCCTGGAGCTCCACCCGCTCGACGAAGTGCCGCAGGCCGAGGCCGCCGGCGGGCGCCAACAGGGGCGACAGGTCCATGGCGTCCGCGCGCTCGTTGCCCGTGATCCTCTGGCGCAAGAGGTCGACCCGGCCCACCGCGTCGTCGATGGAGCGCAGCCCGAGCGTGGCCAGGTAGCCCCGCACCTCCTCGGCGATGAACAGGAAGTAGGCGGCGACGCCCTCGGGGGTGCCGGTGAAGTTCGCGCGCAGGTGGGGCCGCTGGGTGGCGACCCCGGGCTTGCAGGTGTCCCGGTGGCAGGCCCGGAGCATGATGCAGCCCTCCGCGATCATGGCCGCGGTGCCGAAGCTGTATTCGTCCGCACCCAGGAGGGCGGCGACGATGACCTGGCGCCCGGTGAGGAAGCCACCGTCGACCCGGACCCGCACCCGGCTGCGCAGCCCGTTGTCGACCAGCGCCCGCTGCGTGTCGGCCAGGCCCAGCTCCCAGGGCATGCCGGCGTACTTGATCGACGACAACGGGCTGGCGCCGGTGCCGCCGTTCTGACCGGAGATGTGGATGACATCGGCGAGCGCCTTGACGCAGCCGGCGGCGATGGTGCCCACGCCGTCCTCGGCCACCAGCTTGACGGAGACCTGGGCGGCGTTGACCTGCTTGAGGTCGTAGATGAGCTGGGCCAGGTCCTCGATCGAGTAGATGTCGTGGTGCGGAGGGGGAGAGATCAGCCCGACGCCCGGCTGGGTGTGCCGCAGGCGGGCGATCTCGGCCGACACCTTGTGGCCGGGAAGCTGGCCGCCCTCGCCGGGCTTGGAACCCTGCGCCATCTTTATCTGCAGCTCGTCGGCGTGGGCCAGGTACTCGGGCGTGACGCCGAAGCGGCCGGAGGCGACCTGCTTGATCTTGGAGTTCTTGTCGTCACGTCCCTGGCCGCGGGTGCGGTACCGATAGGGGTCCTCGCCCCCCTCGCCGCAGTTGGACATGGCACCGAGCAGGTTCATGGCCTGGGCGAGCGTCTCGTGGGCCTCCTTCGACAGCGCGCCATGCGACATCGCTCCCGTCGAGAAGCGCCTGACGATGGCCCGGGCGGGCTCCACGTCGTCGACCGGCACCGGTTCCGCCGCCGGGACCAACTCGAGTAAGTCGTGGAGCTCGATCACCGACCGGTCGTTGGCGAGCTTGGCGAAGGCGTCGTAGCGCTCGGACGACTCGGAGCGGATGGCCGCCTGCAGCAGGTGGGCGGTCAGCATCTCCCGTGTCTGCCCGTCGCCCGGAGGCTCCTGCACCAGCGACAGGTCGTTGAGGGCCTGGACCGTGTCCTTGTCCTTGGCGTGGGGCTCGCCGCCCTTGCGCACCCGGATGAAGCCCGGTGACGCCAGGTCGGGCCGGTCGCCCCAGGCAGCCGCGTGGCGGGCGAGAACGTCCTCGCCCAGGCCGTGCCAGCCCATGCCGCCGACCACGTTGGGGGTGGCGGTGAAGCACGCGTCCACCACCTCGGCGTCCAGCCCCACCACCTCGAAGATCTGGGCGCCGCGGTAGGAGTCGACGGTGCTGATGCCCATCTTGGACATGATCTTGAGCACGCCGGCCTCGACCGCGGCCTGGAGGTTTCTCTGGGCCTCGGGGCTGGTCAGATCGCCGTCGTCGGCGCCGTCGGCCTCGGCGGCCACGGTGGCCAGGGCCAAGCGGGGGCAGATGGCGTCGGCGCCGTAGCCCAGCAGAGCCGCGAAGCCGTGCACGTCGAACACGTCGTCGGCCACCACCACCAGCGACGTGCGGGAGCGCTGGCGGGCGTCGCTGAGGGCCTGATGCACCGCACCGCACGCCAGGAGCGACGGCACCGGTGCCCGCTCCGGCCCGGCGTCCTCGCCCTCGAGGACGAGCGTGCCCGCGCCACCCGCGACCGCGGCGACCGCCTCCTCCCGGAGGCGCTCGACCGCCGCGCGCAACCCGGCCGGACCCTCCGCGACCGCGAAGCTGGCATCGAGCGGGATGACCGGCCAGGGCGCGCGATCGGTGAGCTCCAGCCCGGCCACACCCGACGGGTACACGAAGAACGAGGGCAACGTGAGCAGGCGGGCAGCGTCCCGGGATTCGCTGAGCAGGGGCAGGCGCGGCCCGAGGATCGTCCGCAGGCTCATGACCAGCCGCTCGCGCAGCGGATCGATGGGTGGGTTGGTCACCTGGGCGAATCGCTGGCGGAGGAAGTGGCTCACGGGCCGGGACCGGGGCGACAGGTTGGGCAACGGCGAGTCGTCACCCATCGAGAACGTGGGCTCCTTGGCGTCGTCGGCCATGGGGCGCACCACCATGGCCAGGTCCTCCTTGGTCAGCCCGTGCATCACCTGCCGCTCCACCAGGTCGTCGGGCACCTCCAGCGCCGGCTCCCCGGGGGACAGGCGATAGAAGCCGTCGGCGGCCCAATGCCCGTAGGGGGCGGCGGCTGCGATCCGTTCCTTGCAGGCGTGGTCGTCGAGGAAGCCCCGGGTCGGGTCGACGAACAGCATCTGGCCCGGGCCGAGCCTGCCCCTGGTCACCTCGCCATGGCCGCTGACGTCGATGGCGCCGACCTCGGAGCACACCGCCACGAACCCGTCGTCGCACACCTGGTAGCGCAGCGGGCGCAGGCCGTTGCGATCGAGGCGGGCACCCACCCCCACGCCGTCGGTGAAGATCACCCCGGCCGGGCCATCCCAGGGCTCCATCAGGGCCGAGTGGTAGCGGTAGAAGCCCCGCACTTCGGGATCGAGGTCGCGGACGTTCTCCCACGCCTCGGGCATCACCATGGCCATCACGTGGCGGGGGTCGCGTCCCGCCCGCATGAGCAGCTCGACGATGGCGTCGAGCTTTCCCGAGTCGGAGTCCTGGGGGTCGAGGACGGGGAAGAACAGGTCCTCGGTGCCGAGGCCGGCCGGCTCCGTGCCGAGGCGGGCTCGGCCCCGCATGCGGTGCTCGTTGCCCCACAGGGCGTTGATCTCGCCGTTGTGGCACAGCGTCCGGTACGGCTGGGCGCGTTCCCAGGTGGGCAACGTGTTGGTCGAGAAGCGCTGGTGGAAGATCGCGAACGGGGCCCCGAAACGCTCGTCGGCAAGGTCGGGATAGAAGTCGGCCAGGGCGTCGGCGGGGGCCAGGCCCTTGTAGACCATCGTGCGGAACGAGCACGACGCCACGTACGTGCCGTTGGTTGTGCGCTCGATCCGCCGGCGGAGCCGCAGCGCCCGGCGCTCCACGTCGGCACGGTTGGGGCCGCCCCGGCTGCGGAACAGGACCTGCACGATGTGCGGAGCGGTGGTGCGAGCCAGCTCGCCGAGCGCTCCGACGTCGAGCGCCGGCTCCCGCCAGTCGACGATGTCCAGCCTCTCGGCGGCGGCCGCGGCGTCGACCGCCGGCCGGGGGTCCTCACCCCGCACGAACAGCACCGCAACCCCGGTGTCGTCTCCGAACAGCGCCCGGGGGATGGGCACCAGGAGCCCCGCTCCGTCGGCGGTCCTGGCGTCGGCGGCGACCGCCCCGCGGTGCTTGACGCACGCCAACCCGTCGAGCGCGGCGGCCACGATGGCACGCGACGAGCGGCCTCTGGCATCGGCGACGAAGCCGATGCCGCAGGCGTCAAGCTCACGGGTCGTGGGGGGGAGCAACGGCGCACCTCCTGCGGGTTGGGACGCCAGCGACCGAGAATGCTCGGGCCGGCTGGTGGGGGGCGTCTGATCCGCTCGTCGCTGAAGCGAAGCGGGCGCCGTTGCCCGAAGCCCCCACGAAGGGTCGGCTCAGGTTAGCGGATCGCTCTGGCGCCGCTGTGAACCCATTGCACCAGGCAGGGGACTCACGGGAGGCGCTTGAGGACCTCCAGCAGGCCCAGCTTGACCGGGGACTGGTGGTGGGAGCGCGGCGCCGTCTCCGGTTGGTCGCGGTGGGCCAGGAACCAGTCGTACGACTCGATCACGGCGGACGCGTTGGAGTACCGGGGCTCCCAGCCGAGCTCCGTCCGGGCCTTCGTGGTGTCGAACCACAGCGACTCGGCGTAGAGCAGCCAGTGGTAGGGCGCGAACGGGGCGACGCCCACCTTCGACAGCGTCCGCATCGCGGCCCGGGCGGCGCCGGCCGGCAGGCACCGGACCCGGGACCCCGTGCCGGCGTGCTCGACCAGCGCCTCCAGGGTCTCGCGCATGGTCCCGAACTCCCCGGCGCCGATGTTGTAGACGGCGGGCTTCTCGCGGTCGGCGGCCCGCAAGCAGGCGTCGGCGAGGTCGTTGGCGTGGACGAACTGGTAGCGGTTGTCCCCGCGGCCCAGCACGTACACGGGGGCACCCTCGGCGACGAACTCGAACAGCACCGCGATGATGCCGAGGCGGCCGTGCCCGAGGATCGTCCGGGGGCGGACGATGGTGACGTCGACGCCGCTCTCCGCGGCGTCGCGGCACAGGAGCTCGGCCTCGAGCTTGGCCTTGCCGTACGCCTCGAGCGGCCGGCCGGGCGTGTCCTCCGTGACCGGATTGCGCTCCGGGATCCCGAAGATGGCGCTCGACGAGGTGTGCACCACCTTGGCCACCCCGCCGTCACGGGCGGCCAGGAGCACGTTGGCGGTGCCGGTCACGTTGACCGACCAGAACAGCTCGCGGTCCCGCGCCAAGGGCACCTGGGCGACGTTGTTCAGCACGACGTCCGCCCCGCGGCACGCGGCGGTCACCGCAGCCCGGTCCCGCACGTCGCCGGCGATGTACTCGATGCCGGGGCGGGGCGCCGGCGGGTTGAGGTCGAAGACGCGCACCCGGTCGCCCCGCTCGAGGGCCATCCCGGCGACGATCGAGCCGAAGTAGCCGCTGCCCCCCGTCACGAGGACGGTCCGCGTCATCAGAGGCTCTCCCCGTGCTCGAGGCACCAGCGGATGCTGGCCCGCATGCCCTCCTCCAACCCGATGGTCGGCTCGTACCCGAGCTCCTCCCGCGCCCGCGTGATGTCGCAGGCGATCGTGTGGTTCAGCTCCCCCAGCACATGCAGGGCCTGGGAGTAGCGCCCGCGCCCCTGGAGCAGGGCATCCGCCATCTCTGCCGCCCGGGCTGCCACCCGGGGCAACGGCACCCGCTCGGGGCCGGACACGGCCAGCCCCTCGGCCGCCAATGCCCGGCGCACCGTAGCGAGGATCTCGCGTAGCTCGTAGGGCTCGGCGTCGGCCACCCAGTAGGCGTTGCCGGGCGCCTTGTCGGACACCTCCGCCCGCAGCAGACCCTGCACCAGATTCTCGGTGTAGACCATCGATCGCTTCTGCGTACCGTCGCCCACCAGGGGGAACCGGCCCTTGCGGATGGCAGTGAAGAACCGGCCCTGCCGGGGCGGCTGGTACGGGCCGTAGAACCACGGCGCCCGCACCGTGACGGTGCCGAGGTCGCCCCGGTCGTGGGCCTGCTTGACCAGCTGTTCCGCCTCCTGCTTCGAGCGGCCGTAGCCCATGTAGGGGTTGTAGGGGGACTCCTCGGTGAACAGATCGTCGGGCCCGGGGTTGACGCCGAACGGCGAGTTCGACGACACGTGCACGAAGCGGGCCGCCCCGCCGCGCCGCGCCCGGTCCAGCATGAGCTGGGTGCCGCCCACGTTGACGTCGAACAGCTCGCGGACGCTCCGGCGGGGATGGATCACCGCGGCGGCGTGGAACACCGCCGCGTCGGGGCCGACCCCATCGAACAGGCGGTCCACGGTGGCCGGGTCCCGCACGTCGCCGATGACCGCCTCGATCGTGGGCGAGACCAGCTCGAGGGGCGGCGCCTCGTCGGGCGCCGCCACCAGGCACCGCACCCGTTCACGGCTGCGTGCTGCCAGGGTGCGGACGAGGTTCTGTCCCAGCCAGCCCGATGCGCCGGTGACGACGGCGACCGGCGCCGGGGCGCCGGCGGGCACCGAGGGCGCGCTCACGACGCGAGGAACTCGTGGCAGTTGCGGGCGGCGATGGCCATGATCGCCGCCTGAGGGTTGACGCCGGGGGCATCGGGGAGCAGCGACGCGTCGTTGACCCGCAGGTTGCGATGGCCCCACACGCGCCCGAAGCTGTCGGCCCCGGTGCGTTGGCGGTCCTCGCCCATGCGCACCGTCGACGTGAGGTGCACGGTCATGAGGTTGGCGCGGCTCCTGGTGAGGGCATCCCACCACGCGCCCAGCTCGTCGACGCGGCGCACCACCGGTCCTCCCAGGATCGAGGGGTGTAGCTCGGTGGCGCCCGCCGCCAGCAGCAGCTCGCCGAGGTGGACGATGCCCCGGGCCAGCCGGCTCAGGTCACCGTCGGTGAGCTTGTAGGTGACGACCGGCGACGCCAGCCCCGGTACCGCGAGGACCCGTCCACTGCCCTCGCTGCGGATGGCGGCGTAGTAGACCGAGATGTTCTCCCAGTCGGCCAACGCCGCGTCGAACGGCAGCCCGGTGTCGGCCAGCGCCATCGCGATGTGGCCACGGCGGCTGGCCGATCCGCCGATGGTCAGGCTGGGTGCGAACTCGGTGACGCGATGCATGGGGACATCGCCGTGGTCGATCGGGTGGGGGAAGCGGGCGGCGATCTTGACGGTCGGGTGCATCTTGAGCCCGTTCCCGGCGTTACGGCGGATGCCGCTGCGCTGCAGGAGGGCCGGCGTCTCGACGGCACCGGCGCACACGAAGACGTGGTCGGCACGGATCACGAGCCGCTCGACCGCGCCGCCGGCGTGGCGGCGCCGAACCCGCGCGCCGACGATACGGTCGCCGTCGCGCACCAGCCGTTGGACGCGGCAGTCGGCGATGATCCTCGCCCCTGCGCCCAGGGCGCGGGGAAGCATCGTGCGCGACATCGTCTGCTTGGTGCCGCGGCCGGCGGCGTCGTAGCGGAACACCCGGGCGAACTCGACGTGGCGCCAGCCGAGCTTGGTCGCCCCCCGCTCGAGCATCGCCGACGACGGCGGCGGTGCCCCCGGCAGGGTCGAGACGCCGAGGTCCTGCTCGACGCGGTCGGCGTGGCGGCCAAGCTCCGCAGGCGTGAACTCGTCGATGGCGTAGCGCGCCTCCCAGTCGGCGACGAGCGATTCCGGCAGGCGGTGGTAGAGGCCGCTGTTGACCTCCGTGCTGCCCCCGACGCACCGACCCTCGGCGTAGGCGATGTTGGGGTTGCCGAGCGCCAGCGATGCACCGTGATGGCGGTACTTCGCCACCATCTCCTCGAGCGAGAAGGGCTCGTGGGCACCGGCATCCACCCAGGGACCCTCCTCGACCACCACCACCTGTCGTCCGGCGTCGGCGAGGCGGGCCGCGGTGATGCTGCCCCCGGCGCCGGAACCGATCACGAGGATCTCCGTGTCGAGGGTCCCCATCAGGCCGCCCGCGATGTTGCCAGCTCGTTCTCGGCGAAGATCACCAGCGACTTCATCGCCCGCACGTACTGGCGGACGACGCCGATGGGCCCGCTCTCCCATGACTCGAGCCGCGCCCGCAACGCGTCGGCGCCGTCGAGGCGGCCGACGGCGCGGAGCCCCACCGCGTAGCCGCCGAGCAGGATCGATTCCCCCGCCACGCCCACCCGCAGGTGCTCGGGCTTGTCGCGCAGCGAGCCGTCGACGAACGCCTCCACCGCCGACCGCACCGCGGGATCGTCGGACGCGACGAGAGCCGACACGACCTCACGCTCGAACCAGAGCATGGGGGGAGAGCCTACGGGTTGGCGCCGCTGCGAGGAACGACCGCGGTCCGCGCCCTGGCGCGGCCGCTACACCTCGGGCCAGCGACGGCGTTGGCGGCGGCGCTGGCCACTGCCGTCGCCGAGGGCCCAGGCGCGGCGCCACGCCGGTGCCGACGGCCCGGTGAGCGCCGGGGACGCGCCGGCGTGGGCCCGGCGCCGGGCCGACCACCAGTCGGTCGTGGCCTCGTCGGCCAGCGCCTCCACGGCCCCCTGGATGGTGGCGGACAGGCGGCGGGCGTTGTTGCCGGGCTCGGGTACCAGCGGGGCGCCGAAGGTGACCGTGGCGGTGGCCGGCGTGGGCCAGCGCTTGCCCTTGCGCAGGATGCGGCCGGTCCCGTGCAGGTGGATCGGCACCACCGGCACGCCGCAACGCAACGCCAGGTATGCCGCGCCCCCGTGGAAGGGCTGGCCCCACCCGTCGGGGCTGCGGCCGCCCTCGGGGAAGATGAGCATCGACCAGCCGGCGTCGATCAGCTCGGCCGACCGGTCGGCCGAGCGCCGCGACACCCTCGTGCGCTCGATGGGGATGGCGCCGATGGCCAGGGCCGACACCGCACTCGTCAGCCGGGTCCGGAAGAAGTAGTCGGCGGCGCCCCCCACGAACAGCTTGTGGCGCCAGGTGTCGGGGATCGCGGTGAGCAGCACCGGCGTGTCGACGTGGCTGTGGTGGTTGGCGGCGAAGATCACGGGACCGTGGTCGCTGTCCGCCAACGCGTCGAGGCGATCGAGGCCCGACACCCGCGGCCGGGCCAGGGCGGTCACCAGACTCCGGCCCACGGTCTCCACCAGCGCGGCACGCGCCAGCCGTGCGGGGTAGCGGCGGGCCCAGTCGGTGTCGTAGTCGGGGCCCGACCGTGGCGGAGCCTCGGGGACGTCGACACCGGCGGGCACCGAGGGGGCCGAGTAGGGGAACGGCAGGCGCGGCAACCGCCTGGTGAGCGCGTCGGGGAGTGCGGCCATCGGGGCGTCCTGCCGCCTACTTGACGTCGGCCATGACGAGCGGCGGGTTGTGGACGTGGGTGATCGTGGCGTGGCGGCCGACGACGTCTTCGGCCATCTCGAGGGCGTCGGCCAGCGTCGACGCCGGCGTGAAGCCCAGCCGACGCACCGAGCGGGTCTCGCCGCCCACGACGATCACCTTGCCGGTGTGCGCCAGGCCGTGGCAGCCCCAATACCACATGTAGAAGGGATGGACGCCGTGGTAGGCGTAGCTCGTCCGGTAGAGGTGCCGGTACCACTCGTCCTCGGCGTACTGCTTCTCGTAGCGGGTCTCGATCTCCAACGGGTCGGTGGTGTCGGCCAGCACCTGCTCGAAGAAGTCGATGTAGCTGGGATGGTGCACCGGGTGGAACTCCCAGGTGGTCGGGTGGCTCATGATCACCACTCCGCCCTCGCGCACCAGCGGCCGGCCGCGGTACATGTTGAAGAAGTAGCCCAGCCCCAGGCACATCACGAGGATCGGGTTCATCACCGAGCCGACGTTGTAGGGACAGATGTAGGGCAGCCCCATCGTGAGGATGTCGGTCTGGCCCTCGATGGGCACGAGCTGCTGGCGGAAGACGCTCTCGAGGGTCACGTCGTGCACCGCCTCGACCTCGCCGGCCTGCACGGAGGTCACCCCGTAGGGTGCCTGCCAGGCCTGGAAGATCCGGCGGCGGGCCTTGAGCGGCAGGCGGTCGAGCCCCGCCTTCATGGCGAGGAAGCTGGCCCGGTCGCGGGCGGTCCACTCCCATTCCCGCTTCTGGAGCACGGCCATGGGGCCGCCGGTCCCGAACGTGTCGTTGTTGAGCGTGGTCTCGATCTGGAAGATGTTGACTCCGGCGTCGCGCAGGACCTTGCCCATGCGCCAGTTGGAGCTGTGCAGCTCGGAGTGGTGCCGGTCCATGAAGCTGCGGCTGTGCAGCATCGTGGTGACGTTGTGGTGATGCCGCAGGCTGCGGTAGCTGGCCAGGCCGGTGGCGGTGGACTTGTGGCCGCCGTCCATGGCCACCAGGTTGATGTTGACGTAGACGACCAGGTCGCTCTCGGCCACGCGCTTGTTGATCTCGACCTCCTCGCCCTGGGGCGTGGTGCCGAGGAACGCGAGGTTGTCCGGGTCCTCGGCGTCGTGGTTGTACAGCAGGCCGTGCGGGGCGAAGGCGTCGTAGACCCGGTCGCCAACGGCGTGGCGCAGCTCCGCCTCGGTCATGCGCCGGTGCAGGGCCAGAGCAGCGATGAGGTGGACGTCGTCGACGCCCGCCTCGGCCGCCAGGTCGAGCACCGCCTCGATGACCCGCTGGCGGACGTCGGGGCGCCGCATGGGCGGCAACGGCAGCGAGATGTCGTCGAAGCAGATCGTCAGCTTCATGCCCGGGCGGAGGCGGGCCCGGAGCGGCGGACCGCCACCCAGCGGGCTCTCGACCGCGTGGCGGATGGCACCCTCGGGGTCGTCGAGCGGCTGCAGCGGCTCGCCCGGGTAGAGGACGCGGGTACGCCCGGCGGGCAACCTCTCCAGCCGCAGGCCCTCGCCGTGATGGAACAGGATCGGCGGGGTCGAGCGATCGACCTCGAGCACGAAACCGGGGCGGGGCATCTAGTGGACCCTCGCGGAGGTCATCGTGGCGTCTCGCGGCCAGATCCGCCGCTGGACATCGTCCTCGTCGTCGCAGCAGCCGCTGGCTGCGCCTTCCTCCTGCGTCCTCGCCAGCGCCGAATCTGACACGGCGATCCATCCACGGAACTTCCGCGAGCGTCCACTAGCTGTGCTCCTCGGTGGTCTGGGGATCTCGGAACTGGGCACGCCAGTCGGGCGCCGGATCGCCGCCGTCGCCGAGCCAGAAGTCAAGGCTGCGGACGATGCGGCCGTCATCGACCTCGGCGAACGACAGGCAATGGAACATGTCGTCGCCGAGAGACACGCGCACGCGGGCGGCGACTCGCGATCCCGACTCGACGATTTCGTCGACCGCGATCGACCATCCCTCGGGGTAGGCGCGGTTCATCGCGATGAAGGCATCGCCGGAGGGGAAACGCTCGTGAGATGCGGGGTAATCGCACACGAAGTCGTCGGCCAGGGTGGCGCGAGCGCTGTCCCAGTCGCGTGCCTCCATCCGCTCCCACAGCGCCCGGACCACGTCGCCGGAGCTCATCTGGTCCCTCCTCGTTCGCTCCTGAGATCGAAGGCCACCTTCACCGCGCCACGGCGCCCGGCGTTGGCGGCGTGCTCGATGGCGTCCTCGTAGCGCGCCAGGGGATAGCTGGCGGACACCAGCCGGCTGAGGTCCAGGCGCCGGATCAGGTCGATGGCGGTGGCGAAGTCGTGGCCGCGGTCGTCGTGTTCGTCGTAGGCGTAGACGCCCCGCAGGCCGACCTCGCGTTGCCACACCGGCGTGAGGTCGAGCGTCGTCACGCCCGGCATGCCCACGAGGTGGACGGTGCCGCGGGGCGCACACACGCGGATGCCCTGGGCGATCGAGTCGGCCGTGCCGACGCAGTCGATCACGGCGTCGACCCCGCAGGTGAGCTGCCCGTGGCCGAGTACGAGCGACGCCGTCGCCGAGCGGACGATCCGCTCGAGCTCCTCGGGCGCACACACGGTGTCGGCGCCGAGCTCCTTGGCCCAGCGCTGTTGGTCGGGATGCTTGGCCGTGGCGATGAACGGCCCTCGCGGCGTGCCCAAGGCGCTGAGGGCGGCGATCGTCAGGAGCCCGAGGGCTCCCGATCCGATCACGGCGACGACGTCGTCCGCGACCTGGTGCGCGGCGTGCACGGCGCAGGCGGTCGGCTCGACGAGCACGGCCTCCTCGTCGGTCAGCTCGTCCGGCACATCGACGACCTGGGACTCGTGGACGACCATCTCCTGCGACCACCCGCCGCCGGTGGACTCGCAGAACCCGCACTGGAGCCCGGGCTCGATGCCGCCGAACGCCACGCGCTCGCACAGGTTGATGCGTCCCTGTTGGCACATGTCGCACGGTGGGTTGACGCCGCGCGCCGTGCAGTGCAGCACCGGGATCACCACCACCCGGCGGCCGTCGTCGAGATCGCCGACGATCTCGTGGCCCGGCGTGAAGGGGAACGACACGATCGGCTCGAAGTAGCGGGACGACCGGCCGTCGATGGTCGCGAGATCGCTGCCGCAGATCCCCGACAGGCGGGGGCGCAGCCGCTGCCAGCCCGGACCCGGCAGGTCGGGCGGGTCGACGTCGCGCAGCGACAGCGGGCCGTAGCGGGCGCCGCGCCCGGGATGAAGCGACCCCGCCACCATCGCCGCCGCGTAGCGCGCCGGCCGCCGGGAGAACACCAGGGCCTTCATCCGGTACTCCCCGCAGCCTTTGAAGATCCTCGGGGCCTCTGCCCCGATTTTCCTTCAAAGACCTTCATGAGCCGCTCCGCCACGGTCGGACCGCCCCCGCGCCACACGGGCCCGATCGGCAACGGCGGTTCGGGCGCGCCGGCCGCCTTGTCGAACTGCTCGACCAGCCAGCCCCGCTTGCGGGCGAGCGCCGCCAACCGCGTCTCGGGGTTCACGGCCACGGGGAACCCGACCGCCTCCAGCATCGGCAGGTCGCTGGTGGAGTCGGCGTATGCGACCGCCTCCGCCAGGTCGAAGCCGTTGGCGGCGGCATAGTCGGCGAGCAGCGTGGCCCGCGCCTCCCCGGTGGGCGGCACGTCCACGAGCTCGCCCCGGTAGGTGCCGTCGGGGCGGGTGTCCAGCCGGGCGCACACCACGTCGTCGAAGAGCGGACGCAGGGGGCCGATGGCGAAGTCGAGGGCCCCGGTGATCAGCAGCGTGCGGTGGCCGAGGCGGCGGTGCTCCCGGACCCGGCGGATCGCGGCCGGGAACGACTTGGCCAGTATCAGGTGGCTGAACATCTCGTTCGAGTCGTCGTCGAGCTGGGCAACCGGCGCCCGGTCGTAACGCCGGTAGAAGTGGCGCAGGAAGTCACTGCGGTCCCGCCGGTCGAGCGCCAGCAGCGACGGCGCCTCGGCCAGGGTCTTGAGCACGTAGCGCACGCGGTCGTCGCGGGGGAGTCGCCGGGTGGCGAGCCACGAGTACGACGCCACCACGTTGGAGGCGATGAGCGTGTTCTCCAGGTCGAACGCGGCGAAGTGCCGCTCGGGAGCGAGCACCTGTCGGCGCAGCCGGTCCTGGCGGTTCTCGTTGGTGCGCCCGCCGGGCGTGGTCCGCACGCGGGCGTGCCGGACCACCGACGGGAGGTGCACCTCGTGCACGTAGGTGCGCCAGTCGATCACCCGCGGGTCGAAGCAGAACGCAGCCTGGTCGTCGGCGCCGAGCGTGTCCCACAGGGCCAGCAGGCGGTCGACCCCGTAGATCGCCTCGCATTCGGCGTACGCGCCGTACAGCTCGACGTAGCCGAGGGCCCGCTCGGCATCCTCCCGACGCTCCTCGAGCTTGGCGGACCACGCCGCCTGCCTGCCCCGCAGCGGCAGCGACTGCAGCGTCGACTCGGCCCGCTCGATGGCGCTCTTGGCTCGCACCAATTGGCGCTGGACCCGGCCCCGCCCCGGGAACGACCAGTCGGGCACGACGATCGGTTGACCCTCGGCGTCGTACAACGGCCGCTCGAGGAACCACTCGCGCACCAGGTCGACGAGGTGCCGGTAGCGCAGCGGGTTGGTCGATCCCGACGCCACCTGCACGATCGCCGGCTCCTCGGGCGGCCCACCGGCCGCCACGGCGACCACCGCGCCCACCACCAAGTCGACGGGGATGACGTCCACGGTGCCCTCGGGCACGCCGGGAAACTCCCGGAGCAGGCCGCGGGCGTAGCTGATGATGATGGGCTCGGCCATGCGGAAGCCGCGGATCCAGCCGGGCCGGGGCTCGGCCCACGCCGATTCGATGATCGACGGCCGCACGATGGACACCGGCAGCTCGCCCCGCTGCTGCAGCAGGGCGCGCTCGCCCAGCGCCTTGGTGTACGCGTAGGCGTCGGGCCAGCCGAGGGACGCCGCCCGCGCCCGCCCGGCCTCGACCATGCGGTCCTTGACCCAGGTCTGGCGGCGCTGCTCGGTCTTGGCCGCCAGCGCGGGCGTGCCGGCGGCCCCCAGTTCGTGGCGGGCCTGCTTGCGGAAGCGGGCGAGCGCTTCCGGCGTGCGGCTCGCGGACTCCGCATCTCGGCGGGCGCGGCGGGCGCCGTCGACCTCGCCGCGCCAGTCGACGTCGACGAAGAAGGGGCTGTCGTGGACCGGTTCCTCGGGTGCCGCCCCCCTGCGGTTGCCCGCGACGTAGCAGGTCGACACGGCGATCAGGTGGGGGGCGACCCCCAGGTCCTGGAGCGTGCGGGCGATCCGGCTGGGGCCGAGCAGGTTGACCTCGACGGCGCCGTCGAGTGGCGAATCGAACGCCACCGTGGCGGCCGAGTGGACGACGATGTCGCACGCCGCCAGGGTCGCTCGGTCGGCGTCGTCGAGGCCCAGGCCATCGGTGCCGACGTCGCCCGCAATGACCTGGACCCGCCCGTCGACGAGCGCATCGAGCTGCGACCTCCCCAGCTGCGTGCGCAGCTGATCGAAGGCGTCGTTGCGGAAGATCTCCCGCCGGGCCCGCTGGGCGGCGGAGGAGCGCTTCCCGGGCCGCACGAGCAGGACGAGCTCGCAGCCGGGCACCGACCGCAGCAGGCGCTCGATGAGCGCAGTCCCCAGGAACCCCGTGCCGCCGCTGATGGCGATGCGCTTCCCCTGGAGGGCCTCAGCCACGGACTCCACCGCGTTTGTCTACCATCTGGTAGATGGCACAGGCGACGCCGACGCGGGGTGCGGCAGAGGCCGAGCCAGTTGGCGGGGCCGGGGCTCGAGCGGCCCGCAGCGGAGCTGCAAGAGCGGGCAGCATGTTCAGTTCTCGCCGCACCGACACCGCCGATCGCATCCTCGAAGCGACCCTCGACGCCTTCGGCAGCCGCGGCTACGGCGCCACCTCGCTCGACGACCTGGCCCGCGACCTGGGCATCCGCAAGCAGACGATCCTCTACTGGTACCCCTCGAAGGAAGCCCTGCTCGACGCGGCCATCGACCGTACGACCGCCGAGCTCACCACCCGGCTCGAGCGCGCCGTCGCCCGCGCCGGCCAGGGGTTCGACCGGGTCGACGCCATCGTTCGCGCCATGTTCCGGCTGGCCGCCCGGCACCCGTCGATGCTCGGCTTCCTGCGGGAGGTGAGCCGGCTCGGTCCCCCGGCCTCGACGCGGCTGTTGGCTGCCGTGGCCCCGCTGGTGGACCGGGCTGCCGGGTTCCTCGCGGTCGAGATGGACGCCGGGCGGATGCGGCGTCACGAGCCCCGCCTGATCCTCCTGGCGGCCTACTCGATGGTGACCGGCCTGGCCGCGGAGGTTGAGGTGCTGCGGGCGTTCGGGGAGGAGCCCACGCTGGCGTCACTGGTGCGGCGCCGCAACGAGCTGCTGGCGCTCCTGCGCGCCGCGCTGGTGCCGGCCTGAGGCCGCCCGCCGGGAGACCTACCTCGACATGCGGAAGCGAGCACGGTAGGGCTATCGGGCGAGCGGGCGTCGAGCGTCCCGCCGCACTCCGCTCGCGGCCCTACCACTCGCCCTGGGGCGAGCGCGCCAGTTGCCGTCGACCTGGCGCTGGCTCCGCGGGCTGAGGACTCACTGAGGACTGAGGGCGAGCGGTAGGCCACTCCCTGCTGATCAGGGGCGGTTTTCTGCCGGGTCTCATCGCTTGGTGGAGAAGCGGCTGCGGTGCTCGTGCCGCTCGACCGCGAGGCGCACGAGCTCGTCGATGAGGTCGGGGTACGACAGGCCCGACGCCGCCCACAGCTTCGGGTACATCGACACGGGAGTAAACCCCGGGATGGTGTTGACCTCGTTGACGAGGAAGCCGCGGCCAGAGCGGCCGTGGGAGCGGGAGGCATGTTCGTCCTCCTCGTAGAAGAAGTCGACGCGTGCCATGCCTTCGCACCGGAGCGCCCGGTAGGCGTCGAGGGCGAGGGCCTGGACCTCCGGGACCCGGGCGTCGTCGAGGGGCGCAGGCACCAGCAACTGGCAGGTGCCGTCGACGTACTTGTCGTCGTAGTCGTAGAACTCGTGGCTGGAGACGATCTCGCCCGGCACGGAGGCTCGCGGCTCGGCGTTGCCGAGCACGGCGACCTCGATCTCGCGGGCGGTGACGCCCTCCTCGATGACGATCCACTCGTCGTAGGTCGCCGCCAGCGCGACGGCATCGTCGAGCTCGGACGGGTCGTGCACCTTGGTCACGCCCACCGACGACCCCAGGTTCGCCGGCTTCACGAAGACCGGGAAGCCCAACCGTGCGCGTTGCAGGGCGTCGGCGGCGTCGTGGAGCTGGGTGTCGCGCAGGGCCACCCACGCCACGTGCGGGAGCCCGTGGACCGCAAGGACCTCCTTGGCCTTGACCTTGTCCATGGCCAGCGCCGACGCCAGCACGCCCGAACCGACGTACGGCACGCCCGCGAGCTCGAGCAGCCCCTGGACCGTGCCGTCCTCGCCCTGGGGCCCGTGGAGCAGGGGCAGCACGACCGGCAGGTCGTCCGCGGACGGCGCGACCGTGCGCAGAGGCTCGACCGCCGCCCCCGTCGCTTCCAGCCGATCGAGTGGTGCGGGCAGTGGTGCCGTACCGCGTGCCAGTGTCGCCTGGGCGTCGTCGGCTTGCACCCAGGTGCCCTCCCGCGTGATGCCCACCGGCACGACGTCGTAGCGATCGGGATCGACCGCACGCAGCACGTGGGCGGCGGTGGTGCACGACACCTCGTGCTCGGCCGACTGCCCGCCGAAGAGGACGACGAGCCGGACGCGGTCGGGGCGAGTCATGGCCAGCGAGAGTAACGGGGTCCGGCGAAGGAGCCGCGCACACGAACGAGGTGGGGCCGTCGGCCTGCGATGATGCTGCGCCGTGGACCTCCTCACGAGCGAGATCGCCAAGGCGACCGGCGGGGTGCTGTCCGGCACCGACGTCGAGGTCTCCGGCGCGACCATCGATTCGCGCCAGGTGGCCGCCGGCCAGCTGTTCGTGCCCGTGGTCGCCGACCGCGACGGCCACGACTTCGTCGCCGCTGCCGTCGCCGGGGGGGCCGCGGCCTACCTCACGTCGCGCGGTCCGGTCGAGGATGTCGACGCAACCGCCGTCGAGGTCGGCGACACGGTGGAGGCCCTGGCGGCGATCGGTCGCCACGCCCGCACCCGCCTGCCGGAACGGGTGGTCGGCATCACGGGTTCGGTGGGCAAGACCAGCGTCAAGGACCTGCTGGCCGTCGCCCTGGCCGCCCACTGGCGGACGTCGGCCAGCGTCGGCTCGTTCAACAACGAGCTGGGCGTGCCGCTCACGCTGGTGAACGCTGCCGACGACACCGAGGCACTGGTCGTGGAGATGGGGGCACGCGGCGTCGGCCACATCGCGCAGCTGTGCACATTGGCCTCGCCGACGGTGGGGGTCGTGACCCGGGTGGCGGCGGTGCACACCGCGACGTTCGGGGCGCTCGAAGAGGTGGCGGCGGCCAAGGGCGAGCTGGTGGAGGCCCTTCCCGGTGGCGGTTACGCCATCCTCAACGCCGGCGACCCGTTCGTGGCCGCGATGGCCTCCCGCACGATGGCGGAGACCGTCACCTTCGGCGACGGCGGCGACGTGCGCGCCGAGGCGGCAGCGCTCGACGACGAGTTGCGGCCGTCGTTCCAGCTGGTGTCACCGTGGGGCAGCGCCCCGGTCCGCCTGCAGGTGCGGGGCGAGCACATGATCGACAACGCCCTGGCGGCGGGCGCGTCGGCCCTGGTGTGCGGCGTCCCGGTCGCGGACGTTGCCGAGGCGCTGGGGACCGCGGTGCTGTCGCGCTGGCGCATGGATCTGGTCCGGCTGGCCTCCGGCGCGCTCGTGGTGAACGACGCGTACAACGCCAACCCGACGTCGATGGCGGCGGCGCTGCGCGCCCTCGCTCGGCTGCGCGCACGCCGCCGGATCGCGGTGCTCGGGCTGATGGCCGAGCTGGGCCCGTCGAGTGACGCGGAGCACGTCGCCGTGGGCAGGCTGGCTCGGGACCTCGGCGTCGAGGTCATCGGGGTGGCCGCGCCGGCCTATGGCGGGACGACGGTGGGCAGCGTCGACGATGTCCCGGCGGCGCTCGGGCCGCTCGGCGGCGGCGTCGCCGTGCTGCTCAAGGGCAGCAGGGTCGCAGGCCTCGAGCGCCTGGTGGAGCTGCTGGAATCGCCGGTCTGAGCCATCCCACTAGCGTGCGGAGCCGATGGACTTCCGCCGCACCACAGTCGCCGAGATCGCCGAGCAGGTGGCGACTCAGGCCATGTCAGCCCGCGAGGTCGTGCAGGCGGCGCTCGATCGGATCGACAGGTTCGACGACGAGCTCGGCGCCTTCGTCGCCGTCGACGGCGACGCGGCCCTGGCAGACGCGTCGGCGATCGATGCTCGCGTCGCCGCAGGCGAGGACGTGGGCGCGTTGGCCGGCGTCCCGCTCGCGGTCAAGGACCTCGAGGACGCCGCCGGGTTCGTCACCAGCCGGGGATCGGCGGCCTACGCGGGCGGTGCGCCGGCCGGCAGCGACTCGGCGCTGGTGGACCGCCTGCGCGCCGCGGGTTGCGTGGTGGTCGGCAAGACCAACACCCCCGAGTTCGGCTGGAAGGCCGACACGGTCAACGAGGTGTTCGGGGCCACCCACAACCCGTGGTCCCTGGAGCGCTCGGCCGGGGGTTCGTCCGGGGGATCGGCGGCGGCGCTGGCGGCCGGACTGGTGCCGCTGGCGACCGGGTCCGACGGCGGTGGCTCGATCCGGATCCCGGCGTCGGCCACCGGGCTGACCGGGTTCAAGCCGTCGCTGGGGCGGGTGCCAACGGGCGGGAGGGAGCCGCCGGGCTGGCCCACGCTGTCCACGCGGGGAGTGATGACCCGCAAGATCCGCGACGCGGCGCTGGCGCTCGACAGTGTCGTCGGCCCCGAGCCCACGGACCTCGTGTCGCTGCCCTTGCCCGACGGTTCGTGGTCGCGGTCGCTGGCGACCCTCAACCCGCCACGCAAGGTCGCATGGGCTCCCACCCTCGGCTACGGCAAGGTCGACTCGGAGGTCCTGGCGGCGTGCGAGTCGGCGGTCGCACGACTCGAGGAGCTGGGAACCGAGGTCGTGACGGTCGATGGGCTGTTCGGCGCCGATCCCGTGCAGGACTGGCTGGCGCTGGTGGGCGCGGCCTCGCTGCGAACGCTGGACGAGTTCCGTGCCGACGACGCGGTGTGGAGCCGCATCGATCCCGGGCTGGTCGCGCTCGTGGAGTGGGCTCGCGCGTCGGTTGGTCCGGCCGGGGTGATCGAGGCGCTCGACGCCTGTCACACGCTCAACCTGGCCCTCGTGGACCTGTTCCACGGGGTCTCGCTGCTGTTGTCCCCGACGGTCGCGGGCCAGCTCCCTCGTGTCGGCGAGCCGGGCACGATCAACGGCGAACCCGACGTCAACTGGGTCGCATACACCTATCCCTTCAACATGACCCGCTCGCCGGCGGGCTCGGTCTGCGCCGGCTTCACGGCCGACGGCATGCCGGTGGGGCTGCAGGTCGTCGGCCCCCAACACGGCGATGTCGTGGTGCTGCGGGCGCTGGCGCTCCTGGAGGACGCGCTCGCACTCGACGCCCCGGCGCCGTTTGGCGCCGAGTGATCGCGGGGTGTCGCAGACGCCGGTGCCGGTTCCCGGCCTTGGTAAAGTTCACTGCTCCCGGGCGTATAGCTCAGCTGGTTAGAGCGCACGCTTCACACGCGTGAGGTCAGAGGTTCGAGTCCTCTTACGCCCACCACAGGCGCCTCAGTCAGACCCTTGACATTGTCGGCGCCCCGGCTCCCGCCGCTCGCTTGCCTCCTGATCACACCCACCTGGGACGCGCTCGATGGCCGGCCCCTGCGTCAGTTCGCAGTCACGGCGCCGGCGTCGGGCTTGATGTGAGCGAACATGCTGAGGGACGACGTGCGCTAGGCGGGCCCCGGGGACAGGGCCGCGGGCAGGAGGTCAGACACGGGGCCGAGGTGGCGCAACTTGTCCGGGTTGACGATCGAGCGGATGTCTTGGATCTGGCCGTCGGCGATGTCGAGCGACAGCGCGAACAGGACCCGTTGTTGCCCGTCGAGGCCCAAGGCGCCGGGATGGCCGTTCACCTCGACCGGCCGGGTCGAGAAGCCTTCGATGCCCATGACGACCCGCACCCAGTTCAGCACCGTCCGCGCCACCCGACGGCGCCCGAACAGCGGCTGCGCTATCGCCCGCACCTTGCCACCCCCGTCACCGTGCAGGGCTACGTCGTGGGCCAGCAAGGCCTCGAGCCCGTCGAGGTCGCCCGTCTGCGCGGCCGTCATGAACATGCGGGCGAGATCGTTGTGCTCCTGGCCTGAGGCCTCGAAGCGCGGCCTGTCCTGCTCGACTTGGCGGCGGGCCCGCACCGCCAGCTGCCGGCACGCGGCCTCGCTCTTGCCGACGATCTCGGCGATGGCGTCGTAGCCGTAGTCGAACACCTCCCGCAGCAGGAACACGGCCCGTTGCTCGGGCGAGAGGCGCTCCAGCAGGACGAGGAAGGCGAGCGACAGCGAGTCCGACATCTCCGCGTGGACGGCGGGATCGTCCAGACCGCCGGTCACCACCGGCTCCGGCAGCCATTCGCCGACGTAGCTCTCCCGTTGCCTCTGTGCCGAGCGGAGCCGGTTGATACCGAGCCGGGTGACGACGGTGGCCAGGTAGGCCTCCGGCACCTCGATCTTCTCGCCGGCCTCGAGGACGCCGTGCAGGCGCAAGAGTGCTTCCTGCACGACGTCCTCGGCCTCGGTCACGCTCCCGAGCATCCGGTAGGCGATGGCGAAGGCCCGCGGCCGCAGCTCGTCGAGCAGTTCCGCCATGTCAGGCGAGCCCCTTGGCGAAGCCCTGCCGCCAGCTCGGGTAGCGCAGCTGCCAGTCGAGCTCGCGCTTGGCCTTGTCGTTCGCGGCGCCGCGGATCTCGGTCATGGCCACCGTCGCCCACTCGCCTGCGGCGAGGCGCCCGACCCAGCGCGGCACCCGCAGCGGTCGCTTCGCGCCGACGGCCGCCGCCAGCACCGGGGCCCATTCGGACACGGGTGCCGGTTCGTCGTCGACGACGTTGTAGCTACCGGCAGGTCCGCCCTCGACCGCGGCGACCGTTGCCGTGGCGGCGTCCTCGATGTGGATGAAAGACCAGACGCCCGTGCCCCCGCCGACGATGGGGAGCTGGCGTTTGCGAAGTAGCTCGACCTGGCTGCCGAGTGGGTCGAGGGCGATCGAGGTGCCGGGGCCGTAGAACCAGCCGTAGCGCAGCACGAGGCCCTCGGTCCATCGCGCACCCGTGACGGCCGTCTCGACGTAACGGAGCGCCGCGAGCCCCTGACGCATCTCCGGAGCGGGATCGTCGTCGAGCGGATCGTCCTCCCGCTTGATCGCCCCACCGGTGCGGGCGTACAGGCTGGCGTTGCTCTGGGCGACGAATCGCTTGACGCCCATCGCCCGGCCCGCCGACAGCAGGTGGTCGGTGCCCGCGGTGCGCAGCCGGTTGGTGAGCGCGAACTCGCGTTCGAAGCGTCGCATGTTGATCTTCGGTGGTATGGCGGTGAGCTGGTGCACGATCACGTCGGGTTCGGCCTCGCCGACCGCCCGGCCGACGGCGTCGGCATCGAGCGCGTCGGCCACGATTGGCTGAGCGCCGACGCTGCGGAGCTGGTCGGCCTTGGCGTCCGTGCGGGTCATCCCGACGACCTCGTGCCCTTTGGCGACCAACAGGGGAACAAGCTGCTTACCGAGCGCACCAGTGGCGCCGGCGACGAAGACCTTCATGGCGACTCCCTTCTCGTTCGTCCACCGAAGAAGACAAACCAGCGAGTCCGCCTGTGACAGCAGTACCCTCCGCAGCTCGTTAGCTCACGCACCGCTCGATGGCGGCGCCCGGCGCGGGAGCGTGGTGGTCCTCACGAGCCCGGCGGCTCCCGGCCATCGTGGCGGCCGCCGCCTTCTCCCTCGTGCTGGCAGTGCAGGCGGCAAGCGTCGACCCTGCGCACGCGGAGAAGCTCGACCCGGCCGCGCACCACTACCTGAAGATCGACAACACGGGTGACGGGGTCGAGGACGTTGCCTACCGCTGGCCCTGATCGGGGCCATGGCTGGCTCCCAACGGCGAGCATGCCCGCCACCTCGTCGAGGCGATGCTCCGCATCACGAGCCTGACTGCTAAACGTCAAAGCCATGAGCGAACCGCGATCGGGCCCGGAGCGCGACCTGCCGCCCAGGATGCAAGAGCAGCTCGATCTCGAGCACGCCGGCCTCGCCACGTTCGCTCACCGGCCGTGGCTGACCGAGCCCCGCCAGCTCGACTCGTGGCGGCCGGACGTGGCGATCGTCGGTGCGCCGTTCGACGTCTCGACCACCAACCGGCCCGGAGCGCGGTTCGGGCCCCGGGCCATCCGGGCCAGCGCCTACATGCCGGGCACGTACCACCTCGACCTCGGCATCGAGATCTTCGACTGGCTCGAGGTAGTCGACTTCGGCGACGCCCATTGCCCCCACGGGCAGACCGAGGTGGGGCACGCCAACATCAGGGCCCTCGTCGGCGAGGTGGCCGGGCGCGGCATCGTCCCGGTCATCGTGGGCGGTGACCACTCGATCACCTGGCCGGCGGCGACCGCGGTGGCCGAGGCGCGGGGGTGGGGCAACGTCGGCATCGTCCATTTCGACGCCCACGCCGACACCGCGGACATCATCGACGGGAACCTGGCCAGCCACGGCACCCCGATGCGCCGCCTGATCGAGTCCGGCGCCGTGCTGGGCCGCAACTTCGTGCAGGTCGGCCTGCGGGGCTACTGGCCGCCGGAGGAAGTCTTCGACTGGATGCAGTCCCAGGGCATGCGCTGGCACCTCATGCAGGAGATCTGGGACCGGGGCATGCAGGCCGTGATCGAGGACGCGGTCGCCGAGGCGCTCGACGGCGCCGAGCACCTGTACGTCTCCGTCGACATCGACGTCCTCGATCCTGCGTTCGCGCCCGGCACCGGCACACCCGAGCCGGGCGGCATGGCACCCGCCGACCTGCTGCGGACCGTGCGCCGCCTGGCGACGGACGCGAACCTCGTGGCGCTCGACGTTGTCGAGGTGTCACCGCCGTACGACGTGTCGGACAACACCGTCAACAACGCCCACCGGGTGGTGCTAGAGGCGCTGGCCGGCATGGCCTGGCGGAAGCGCCACGCCGCCGGCGGCCAGCCCGGACTCCCCGCGACCTGACCCGGCTCCCGGCCGAGCTGGGTGCGGTCGCCAGATTGACGGCCGCGGCAAACGCAGTCGTCAGTCTGGGTATGGCTCGGTCCCCAACAACGTGATCACTTCCAGCCGGCATAGGGTGGCAGGAAGGCGTCACGACTTGCTGATGAGGTGCATCGATGCGCCCGGTTCAGGGAGGGAACTCGATCTCGAGTCGACACGGTCGTCCATGACCGACTACCCGTTGGAGCCAGATCGGCGGGCCATGGAGGAGATGGGGCGGCAGGCCCTGGCGCTGGTCGCGGACTTCATCGACGGCCTGCCCGCTGCGCCCGCGAGCAACGTCGACGACATCGAGGCTCGCCTGCCCGAGTACCTGCATCCACCCGGGGAGGGCCCGGGCGACCTCGGCGAACTGCTCGATCGCTTCGGGGAGGCGGCGGCCGTTGCCGTGGAGACGGCCGGGCCCCGCTACATGGCGTACGTCGGCGGCGGGGGCCTGTTCACCTCGGCCCTGGCCGAGATGGTCGCCCGTGCGCTCAACCGCTACACGACCCTGTCGAGCTTCGCACCGGCCCTGGTGGCGCTCGAGGAATCCACCCTGCGCTGGCTGTGCCGGCAGTTCGGGCTGCCGGACACCGCGGGCGGTGTAACCACGACCGGGGGATCGCTGGCCACGCTCGTGGCGATGGTGGCGGCCCGGCACGACCGCCTCGGCGACGACTTCGCCTCGGGGACGGTCTACGTGACGGCCCACACGCACCGCTGCCTGGCCAAGGCGGCCCGGCTGGCGGGACTGCCGGCCGGCGCCATCCGCACGGTCCCGACGACGCCCGACCTCCGCATGGATCCCGAGGCCGCGGCGCAGATGATCGCCCGGGACCGCGCCCGGGGGCTCCGCCCGTTCCTCCTGGTCGCCTCGGCCGGCACGACCAGCACCGGCGCCGTCGACCCGATCGGGGAGCTCGCCCAGCTCGCCCGGGCCGAGGGCCTGTGGAACCACGTCGACGCTGCGTACGGTGGGTTCTTCCAGCTCACGGAGCGGGGGCGCGCACGCTTCGCCGGCATCGAGCATGCCGACTCGGTGGTGTTGGACCCGCACAAGGGGCTGTTCCTGCCCCACGGGACCGGGATCCTGCTGGTGCGCAGCCCCACCGCCGTGCGCGCGGCCCACGCCGTCGACGGCGCGTACCTCCAGGACGTCGACGCCGATCAGCCGCTGCCCGACTACGCAGAGCTCGGGCCGGAGCTGACGCGGGACTACCGGGGCCTGCGCGTCTGGTTGCCGCTCCACCTCCACGGCGTCGGCGCCTTCCGTCAGGCACTCGACGAGAAGCTCGATTTGGCGGCCTGGGCGTACCGCGAGCTGAGCGCCGATCCGGCGCTGGAGCTCCCATGGGAGCCCGCCCTCTCGATCGTGCCGTTCCGACTGCGGGGCGACGATTCGGCCGACGGTGACAACCAGCGGCTGCTGGAGCGGATCCATGCCACCCGGCGCCTCTACCTGTCCAGCACCCGCATCGACGGAAAACAACTGCTGCGGCTGTGCATCATCTCGCACCGCACGCATCGCCCGGACGTGGAGGACGCCGTGCGGATCATCCGCGCCGCGGTTGCGTCCGGCGTGCCCGCCGCCTGACCTCCGGGACGATCAAAGGAACCCGGGATCGACGTACACATCGGCGCGGGCGACGCTGGGGACCACCGCGAATGCGGTCACCTCCCCGTTCGCCCGGCCCCGCGGCGGGATGAGGTCGATGAGACCGTTGGCCCCACCGACGATCCGGCCCGCGGCGTCGCGGTACACGGCGTAGGCAGGCGTGAGCTCGAACTCGACCGCGTAGCTCGACGACACGACAAAGCTCGTGTAGACGCCGAACTCGTCCGAGGAGGTGGCCACGTCCGCGACGGTGAAGGCTCCGCTGGGGACGGGTTCGCCCTCCCGACCTTCCGTCCGGATGTCGAGCCGCCCGATCCCCTTGGGAAGCGGGTCGCTGATCTCGGCGCCCAGGCCGAACCTGGCGCCGGGGCTCAGGACCGCCACCGTGTGGTCGTAGGTGCCGACGACGGTGTCGTTCGTGTCGTACACGACGACCTGGACGGCGAGATAGTTGATCGGCTGGTCGCTCCTGTTCTCGAGGACCAGGCCGTACGAGCCGGCGGGGCCGTCGAAGCCCTCGTAGGTCGAATAGCCGCTGTCGACGACCGCCAGCCCCTCGATGGGCTCCTCGGTGCCCGCCGTCGTGCTCGTCGTCCCGTTCGATCCGCCGGTGCTGGTCGTGCCGTCATCCGGTTCCGACACCGCCGGGGGAGCGCCGGTGCCGGAGGAGGGATCGGCGGTCTCGCCGTCGTCGTCCCCGAAGCGCGCCACGATCACGCCGATCGCGACCGCGGTCAGCAGTAGCCCGGCGGCGATGATCAACGGGGCCCGGTTGAGCTCGCGGGGGGCCGGACCCGGCGGCGGAGGGGGTTCGCCCGATCCAGCGCCTGTGTCGCTCACGGCCTCGCCTCCCGGGCGCCCCGGCCCGCCGACGGCTCAGGCGATGGTCTTGGCGAGCCGGTCCATGGCGTCGTCCTCGCTGATGTCGAGGGCGAACGCTAGCTCCGACACGAGCACCTGGCGCGCCTTGACGAACATCGACTTCTCGCCGGCGGAGAGGCCCTTGTCGTTGTCACGCAGCGCCAGGTTCCGCACCACCTCGGCCACCTGGTAGACGTCGCCCGACTTGAGCTTCTCCTGGTGGTTCTTGAACCGCCGAGACCAGTTGGTGGGCTCCCGCACGTCCTTCTTGGCGAGCACCTCGAACACGTCTTCCACGTCCTCGACGCTGATCGGGTAGCGCATCCCGATCTCCTCGGCCTTGTCGACAGGGACCTTGAGGACCAGATCGCCGTGGGTCATCCGGAGGACGAAGAAGTCTTTTGGCTCGCCATCGGTTGTGGCCCGCTTCTCGGTGGCTTCGATGATGGCAGCGCCGTGGTGGGGATAGACCACCCGATCCTTGACGCGAAACGACACGCAGAACTCCTCGGAACGTCCCTGGGGGTCCCTACAGGATGCCATCTCCCGGAGCGCCTGCCACAGTTGGGCCGTGATCGAGTGGACTGACGAGCAGCAGATGGTCCGGGCGGCTGTGCGCGACTTCATCGAGAAGGAGCTCGTGCCGCACCACCGTGACCTCGAGCACGGCGACCTGCCGCCGTACGACATCATCCGCAGGTTGTTCTCGACCTTCGGGATGGACGCGATGGCGCGCGATCGGTTCGAGCGACAGATCGCCCGCGAGAAGGACGGGGATGTCGGCGGCACGGACGAGGGCGAGGGCCGTGATCCCCAGGAGGCCGCGAACGCCGCCGCGTTCCAGATCATCCCCATCATCGAGCTGTCGCGCTGGAGCCCCGGCCTGGTCACGGCGATGGGGGTGTCGATGGGGCTCACCGCGGCCGCCATCCTGTCGCGGGGAACGGTCGCCCAGAGGGAGCGCTGGGCCCTGCCGCTGCTCACGATGGAGACGATCGGCGCCTGGGCGATCACGGAGCCCGGCTCGGGCTCCGACGCCTTCGGGTCGATGCACTCGACGGCCCGCCGCGACGGCGACGAGTACGTCCTCAACGGCTCGAAGACGTTCATCACCAACGGGCCCTACGCCGACACGATCGTGTTCATCTGCAAGCTCGACGAGGGAAACCCGCCCGCCGAGCGCAAGATCGTGAGCTTCATCCTCGATTCCGGCACCGTCGGGCTGGAGCAGTCCAAGCCCCTCAAGAAGATGGGGATGCACTCGTCGCCCACCGGCGAGCTGTTCCTCACCGACGTGCGGGTGGGGCGGGACCGCCTGATCGGCGAGACCGAGGATGCGGAGGCAGGGGGGCGGACCGCGGCCAAGGCGACGTTCCTGCAGGAGCGCTCCGGAGTGGCGGCGATGGGCCTAGGGATCATCTCGCAGTGTCTTGACCTGTGCGTGGCGTACGCCCGGGACCGTGTGCAGTTCGGCCAGCCCATCGGCGAGTTCCAGCTCATCCAGGACAAGCTGGCCCGCATGGAGGTCGCCCGCCTCAACGTCGAGAACCTCGTCTTCCGGGTCATCGAGGCCACCGCCGCCGGGCGGGGGTTCACGTTGGCGGAGGCGTCGGCCATGAAGCTCTACTCGGCGCGGGCCGCGACCGAGGTGGCGCTCGAGGCGGTCCAACTGTTCGGCGGCAACGGCTACATGGCGGAGTTCCAGGTCGAGCAGCTCGCCCGGGACGCCAAGGTCCTCCAGATCTACGCCGGCACCGACGAGATCCAGATCACCCACATCGCCAAGGACCTCCTCCGCCGCTGACGGAAGCTGGCCCCGCGGGTCGGGCGGTGCCTCGTGGCCGCCGGTCACACGGCCGCAGAGCGAGCTAGAGGCCCAGGTTGCGGCCGATGATCTCCTTCATGATCTCGGTGGTGCCGCCGTAGATACGAGTGACGCGGGCATCGGCGTAGGCGCGGGCCACCGGGTATTCGGCCATGTACCCGTAGCCACCGTGGAGTTGCACGCACATGTCGACCACGCGTCCCTGCAGCTCGGTGCACCACCACTTGGCCATCGACGCCTCCTCCGCCGTGAGCTCGCCGGCGTTGAGGGCGAGCACGCAGCGGTCGATGTACGTCTGGCCGAGCTCGATCTCCGTGGCCATCTCGGCCATCCGGAAGCGGGTGTTCTGGAACGCGCCGACGGCCTGGCCGAAGGCCTGGCGCTCCGTGACGTACGACAGCGTCTGGTCGAACGCCACCCGCGCAGCCGCCACGCCGGTGGCGGCGATGGACAGCCGCTCTTGCGGCAGGTTGGTCACCAGGTAGGTGAAGCCCTCGCCCTCGTCGCCCAGCAGGTTGGCCACCGGCACCTGCACGTCGGTGAAGAACAGCTCGGCGGTGTCCTGGGCGTGCATGCCGATCTTGTCGAGGTTCCGCCCCCGCTCGAACCCGTCCATGCCACGCTCGATGACCACCAGCGACATTCCCCGGTGCCGCTCGCTCGGGTCCGTCTTCATGGCGGTCAGCACGAGATCGGCGTTGATGCCGTTGGTGATGAACGTCTTCGACCCGTTGACGACGTAGTGGTCACCGTCCCGCACGGCCGTCGTCTTCATCGAGGCGAGGTCGGACCCGATGCTGGGCTCGGTCATGGCGATGGCCGTGATCAGGTCCCCGGAGCAGATCCCGGGCAGCCACCGCGCCTTCTGCTCCTCGGTGCAGAGCGCCAGGAAGTAGGGCAGACAGATGTCGTTGTGCAGCGTCCAGCCCAGGCCGGCGGCGTTGATCCCGGCCCGCTGGACCTCCTCGCCGATCACCAGGTTGTAGCGGAAGTCGTCGACGCCGCCTCCGCCGTACTCCGTCGGCACCGCCATGCCCAGGAAGCCGTGCTTCCCGGCGGACCGGAACATGTCGCGATCGACGATGCCGGCCCGCTCCCACGCCTCGTTGCGCGGCGCCAGCTCGGCGGCGACGAAACGCCGGACGCTGTCCCGGAACAGCTCGTGCTCGTCGTCGAACAGGGTGCGCCGCACGCGGCCGACCGTACTCTCGCGGGGCATGAGCAGGCCGGGAGCCGGCACGATCGTGATCGTCGGGGGTGGGGGTCCACCGTCGGGTGGTGGGGCGCGGGAGCTGGCCGCACTGGGGCCAGGTGCCGCCGCCGTGATCGCCGCCGACTCGGGGCTCGAGCCCGTGCTGAAGCTCGGCCTGGAGGTGGCCGCCGTCGTCGGCGACATGGACTCGGTGGACCCGCGCGTGTTGGCCGCGGCGACGGGGGCGGGTATCCCGATCGAGCGCCATCCCGAGGCCAAGGACGCCACCGACCTCGCCCTGGCCCTCGACGCCGCGCTAGCCCGGCACCCGGAACGGATCGTCGTCGTGACCGGGGCCGGCGACCGACTGGACCACACCCTGTCGCTCGCCCACCTCCTGGCCTCGCCCCGCACGGCTGGGGTCGCGGTGGAGGCGTGGATCGGCAGCGCCCACCTGAGCGTGATCCGGGACGCGACGGTGCTCCGCGGAACGCCCGGCGACCTCGTGTCGCTCGTGCCGCTGAACGGGCCGGCCCTGGGGGTCATCACCGACGGGCTGCTCTACCCCCTGCGCGACGAGGACCTGCCGGTCGGATCGACGCGCGGCGTCAGCAACGAGCTGGCCACACCCGAGGCGTCGGTGCGGCTCCGCACCGGCGTGCTGGTCGCCGTCCAACCCGGCATGGCCGGGACGCACTGGCGACGGAGGACTGCGGGAAACGCCGGCCAAGCCTGACGCCGGCCGGCCCTGACGGCGTCGGGACGAGGAGCCGACGCTGACGCGGCGGGCGCCGCCGTGCCACGATCGCCGCAATGGACGTGACCGCGGACCTGCTGGCCCCCTGCTCCCCGGAGCGGCTGTTCGGGTGGGTCGACGACCTCGCGCACTACCCAAAGTGGCTCGACATCGTTCCCCGGGCGACGCCGGTCGAGGCGCAGGACGGCGATCCCGGACCCGCGTGGTCGGTCGACCTGCGGGGCCGGTTGGGCCCGTTCGCCCGCTCCAAGCGGCTCCGGATGGTGCGGACGGTCCACGAGGCTCCCGAACGGGTGCGGTTCGAGCGGCTCGAACACGACGGCCGCCGCCACTCGCCCTGGGTTCTTGAGGCGCGAGTGGCGCCCGACCCCAGCGGCAGCCTCCTGACCATGCGCCTTCACTACGGCGGCAGCCTCGTCGGTCCGGTCGTCGAGCGGCTGCTGGCCGACGAGATCCGCCAGTCGAAGCCCCGCCTGCTGACCCTGGTCAACGTGTGACCGGGCCGCCGCCCCCGCAGGCAGGGTGGCTCACCGCGCCCGGGCGGCGTAGCGGCCGTGGCGGCGGTCGAGGGCGAGCGGCAGGCCGAACACGTCCGACAGCAGCCTGGGGCTGAGCACGTCGTCGAGGCGGCCGACGGCGGCCACCCGCCCGCGGTCCAGCAACAGGCCGTGGGTGAACCCCGCGGGGATCTCCTCGACGTGGTGGGTGACGAGGACGGTGGCCGGCGTCGTCGGATCCGCCGCGAGCCCCCCGAGCCGGCCCACCAGGTCCTCGCGGGCGCCGAGGTCGAGGCCCGCGGTCGGCTCGTCCAGCAGCACGAGCCCGGGGTCGCCCCAGAGCGACCGGGCCAGGAGGACCCGTTGGCGTTCGCCCGACGACAGCGCGCCGAACGGCCGGTCGGCCAGGGGCCGGGCGCCCATCCGGTCCAGCAGTTCGACGGCGCGGCTCCGGTCGGAGTCGCCGTAGGTGTGCCACCACGTCTCGAGGGCGGCGTGCTCGGCGGTCATGACCACGTCGGCCGCCGTCACCCCGTCGCGCAGCATGGCGGCGAACGCCGCGCTCACGAACCCGATGCGCGTGCGGAGCCGGCGGACGTCGACCCGCCCCAGGCGCTCACCGAGGACCTCGACGTCCCCGCGGCTGGGATGGAGGTAGAGCCCCGCGACCCGCATCAGCGTGGTCTTCCCCGAACCGTTGGGTCCCAGCACTATCCAACGCTCGTGCGGCGCCACCGTCCAGTCGACGCCGTCGAGGATCGTGACGCCGTCACGCACGAGCCCGACTCCCGACAAGCGCAGCGCCAGCGACATGGGCCTGGACCCTAAATGGCGGCGGGCCCCGGGCCACTGATTGTCTGTCATTGAATCGCAATATTTGTAACGACCCCCCATCTGCACTTCGAGATCCATCCCGGAGGCGGAGGGGCGATCAACCCGTTCCCGGATGCCGCCGCTGCGTGCTGAGGGCACCGTCGCTCCTTGGCCGACCCGATGGGGACCGCCGCTACCGTGTCGCCAATGCGCATCGGCATCCTCGGTGGAACCGGCCCGGCAGGCAGGGCCCTGGCGGCGCGGCTGGCGGCGGTGGGGTTCGAGGTTGTGGTTGGGTCCAGGTCGAAGTACCGGGCGATGGAGATCGTCGACAACCTGCTCGAGCACTGGCCGGAGCACCAGCTCACCATCGGTGCCGCCGAGAATGCCGGCGCCGCGGACTCCGACGTGGTCGTGATCGCCACGCCCTGGGACGGCGCCACACAGACCGCGGCGTCGGTGGAGGACAAGCTGCGCGGCAAGGTCGTGGTCTCGATGGCCAACGCGCTCACGCGCCTGGGCAAGGAGTTCCAGCCTCTGGTCCCGCCCCGCGGGTCGGTGGCGGCGAGCGTGCAGGCGGCCGTACCTCAGTGCATGGTCGCCGCGGCGCTGCACCACGTGCCGGCCCGCGAGCTGGGCGACCTCGACCACCCCATCGAGAGCGATGTGCTCATCTGCTCGGATCACCCCTCGGCGATCCAGGTGACCAGCGACATCGTGGCCAAGATCCCCAACATGCGGCCTCTCAACGCCGGCGAGCTGGCCATGGCGACGCCGATCGAGTCGTTCACGGCGGTGTTGATGCAGCTCAACACGCACTACAAGACCCGCGTCGCGGTCAAGCTCACCGGCATCCGTGACGGCGAGGCCGCGGGAACCGCGGAGGCGCCGCGAGCCCAGACCCCGGAGAGCGAGCACACGGCGTGACAGCCGGCAACGCCCGCGCCGAGCCCATGCGGCTCCACTGCACGGCGCGGGGCGAGGTCATTCCGTTCGCACCCGGCCCCGTGGTGACGATGTACACGTGCGGGATCACGCCCTACGACGCCACCCACCTGGGCCATGCGGCCACGTACCTCACGTACGACGTGCTCCAGCGCCGGCTGCGGGACCGGGGTCACGAGACGCGCTGTGTGCGCAACATCACCGATGTCGACGACGACATCCTGCGCAAGGCCCGCGAGCTCGGCGTCCACTACCTCGATCTGGCCGCCGCCGAGACCGCTCGCTTCGACGACGACATGCGGGCGCTCGACGTGCTCCCGGTGTGGAGCGAACCCCGCGCCACCTCGGCCATTCCCGACATCCGGGGCTTCATCGGCATGGTGCTGGATCGCGGCCACGCCTACGAGGCGGGGGGCGGCGTGTACTTCGACGTGTCCAGCTTCGAGCGGTTCGGGCAGGTGAGCCATCTTGGTCGCGAGGAGATGCTGCGCCTGGCCGCCGAACGCGGCGGCAACATCGACGACCCCAACAAGCGCGACCCGCTCGACTTCGTGCTGTGGCAGCCGTCCGCACCCGACGAGCCCTCGTGGGAGTCGCTGTGGGGGCCGGGCCGGCCGGGTTGGCACATCGAGTGCTCGGCGCTGGCGCTGCGCGAGCTGGGTACGACCATCGACCTGCACGGCGGGGGTTGCGACCTCATCTTCCCCCATCACGAGTGCGAGGCCGCCCAGTCGGAGGCGGCCACCGGCGAGCCGTTCGTGCGCCACTGGATGCACCAGGCGATGGTGCGGATGGACGGCGAGAAGATGTCGAAGTCACTCGGCAACCTCGTGTTCGTCTCGGAGCTCCGCAAGGCCTGGGACAGCCGCGCCATCCGTCTGGCCGTCCTGGCCCACCACTACCGGCATGAGTGGGACTGGGACGACGAGGTGATGCCTGACGCCACTCACCGCCTGAAGCGCTGGCAGGCGGCGGGCGGTGAGGGAGCGGGGACCGGTCCCGCGGTGCTCGGGGCCGTGCGCGCGGCGCTCGACGACGACCTGGACACCCCCGGCGTCCTGCGGGTGCTCGACGAGGCGGCCGACGCCGGTCGCGGCGTCACTGCGGGAGCCGCACTGATCGGGGTGGACCTCACCCGGCCCTGAGCGACCACTCGGGGACCCGCCGTGCCCGCGCGGGGTTCACGGCGCGTGCCCCGCAGAGGCGTAGGCGACGTAGGCTCGGGGCGTGGTCGGACGTGGCGGCGAGCGCGAGTACGGGTGGCTCTACCCAGTGGCGCGCGCCGTGCTGACGCCCGTGTTCCGGTTCGGGTGGCGCATCCACGTGGAGGGCGCCCGTAACCTCCCGGAGTCGGGCGGTGCGGTCATCTGCCCCAACCATGTGTCGGTGATCGACTCGTTCGTGTTGCCCTCGGTGCTGCCGCGGCGGATCACCTACGTCGGCAAGGCCGAGTACCTCGACAACTGGAAGACCAAATACCTGTTCCCGGCCCTCGGCATGATCCCCATCGACCGGTCGGGCGGCGATTCCAGCCGCAAGGCGCTCGACGCCGCCGCCGGGGTCCTCGATGGCGGAGAGCTGTTCGGCATCTACCCCGAGGGGACCCGCAGCCGCGACGGCCGCCTGCACCGCGGCCACACCGGTCCGGCCCGGTTGGCGCTGCGGACCGGAGCGCCCCTGGTACCGGTCGGCCTGCTGGGTACCCGGGAGATCCAGCCCCCCGGCCAGAACGTCCCTAAGCCGTTCCGGCCGTGCGTCATCCGGATCGGGCGGCCGATCGACGTCGGTCACTACCGCGACCGCTCCGACGACCATCTGATCCTGCGGGAGCTCACCGACGAGCTGATGTTCGAGATCCGCGAGCTGTCGGGGCAGGAGTACGTGGACGAGTACGCCACCCGGAAGCCCGATGCGCTGCCGTCTCAGCCGCCGGTCGTCCTGGCCACGGGGGGCAACGGCGGGGCCGAAGGTGGTGGACCCCAGCCGGTCGGCGCCGCCCAAACGCTTTCGGGGGCTGCCAGCGGGGGTCGGTAACCTCGGCATCAATGGCCGAAATCGAGATCACCCTGCCTGATGGATCGACGCGCGCGTTGCCATCGGGCACCACCGCGGCCGGTCTCGCGCGCTCCATCGGGTCCGGACTGGCCAAGGCCGCCGTGATCGCCGACATCAACGGCGAGGAGCGTGACCTCTCCGCCGAGCTCCACGACGGTGACCGTGTGGCCATCGTCACCGCCGACAGCCCGCGCGGGCTGTACACGATCCGCCATTCGACCGCCCATGTCCTTGCCCAAGCGGTCCTCGATCTGTTCCCGGACGCCAGCTTCGGCATCGGCCCGCCCGTCGAGGACGGCTTCTACTACGACTTCCTGCTGCCGGGCGCCGCCACCTTCACGCCGGAGGACCTCGACCGCATCGACACGCGCATGCGCGAGATCATCGACGAGCAGCAGGGGTTCATCCGCGACGAGATCCCGGCCGACGACGCCCGCCAGATCTTCGCCGACCATCCACTGAAGCTCGAGATCATCGCCGACGCCTCGACCGATCCGATGTCGGCCACGAGCGGCGCCGGCGCCGTACGCACCTACGAGAACCCACCGGCCAAGCCGAAGGAGCATCCGCCCTTCCGCGGCCGGCCGGGCTTCATCGACCTGTGCCGGGGGCCGCACGTCGAGGACACTGGTCGGCACCTCGGGCACTTCAAGCTCATGCGGGTGGCGGGCGCCTACTGGCGTGGCGACGAGCACAACGCGCAGCTGCAGCGCATCTACGGCACCGCCTGGGACAGCCGCAAGGCGCTGGACGCGCACCTCCACCAGCTGGAGGAGGCGGCGAAGCGCGACCATCGCAAGCTCGGCGCGGAGCTGGACCTGTTCCACTTCCCGCCCGAGGTCGGCAGCGGCCTGCCCGTCTATCACCCCAAGGGCGGCCTGGTCCGCAAGCTCATGGAGGACTACAGCCGGGCCGAGCACGAGCGCGCCGGCTACGAGTTCGTGTTCACCCCGCACATCGCCAAGGGCGAGCTGTTCGAGACCAGCGGCCACCTCGATTGGTACGCCGACAGCATGTACCCGCCCATGGAGCTCGACGAGGGGCAGAAGTACTACCCCAAGCCGATGAACTGCCCCATGCACGTGCTCATCTACGCGTCGCGGCAGCGGTCGTACCGCGAGCTGCCGCTGCGGCTGTTCGAGTTCGGCACCGTGTACCGGTACGAGAAGTCGGGCGTGGTGCACGGCCTGCTGCGGGCGCGGGGCTTCACGCAGGACGACTCGCACATCTTCTGCACGTCCGAGCAGCTCGCGGGGGAGCTGAGCAGCCTGTTGGCCTTCGTGCTGAAGCTGCTGCGCGACTTCGGGTTCGACGAGTTCGAGGCCGAGCTGTCGACCCGGCCCGACAAGTTCGTGGGCGAGATCGCCGACTGGGACGAGGCCGAGGTGGCGCTGCGCCACGCGATCGAGGCCGCCGGCATCCCCTACGTGGTGGCGGAGGGCGAAGGGGCCTTCTACGCCCCGAAGATCGATGTGCACGTACGCGACGCCATCGGGCGCCGCTGGCAGCTCTCGACCCTGCAGGTCGACTTCCAGGAGCCGGCGCGGTTCGGCATCGAGTACGTGGGCGCCGACAACCAGCGGCACCGACCCCACATGATCCACCGGGCCTTGTTCGGCTCGTTCGACCGGTTCTTCGGGGTGCTCCTCGAGCACACGGCGGGTGCGCTGCCGGCCTGGCTGGCCCCGGTGCAGGTGCAGGTGCTGCCGGTGCGGTCCGACCACCAGGTGTACGCCGGGTCGCTGGCGGAGCGGCTGCGCGGCGAGGGCTTCCGGGTCCACCTGTCCGATGCCGACGAGCCGCTCGGGGCACGGATCCGCAAGGCAAAGCTCGACAAGGTTCCCCACGTCGTCGTGGTGGGCGACGACGACGTGGCCAACGACACGATCGGCGACAACCCCCGCGGCGGCGAGGTCGAGCGCGACCTGCCGGTGACGACGTTCGTCGAGCGGTTGCGCGATGAGGTCGCCGCCCACACGTGACCGGCGACGGGGGGCGGGTGCCCGGGTCACCGGCGATGGACCGGCTGTGGGCCGGGTGGCGGTCGTCGTACGTGGCGGTCGCCGGCAACGGGGAACCGGCCGGCGGCTCGCTGTTCAGCCGCATCCTGGCGTCGGGCCTGCCGGACGACGAGACGCACGTCGTGTGGCGGGGTAAGCGCATCTTCGCGATCCTCAACGCCTACCCCTACACGTGCGGGCACGTGCTCGTGATGCCCTACCGGGAGGTCGGCGAGCTCGAGGACCTGACCCCGGACGAGTCGGCCGAGCTGTGGGCGGCGGTGCGGGACGCGGTGGTGGCGATCAAGGCGGCCTACGCCCCCCACGGCGTCAACGTTGGGCTGAACCTGGGCGAGGCCGCCGGCGCCGGAATCCCGTCACACATGCACGTCCACGTGCTGCCCCGGTGGAACGCCGACTCCAACTTCATGACCGCGGTGGCGGAGGTGCGGGTCCTCCCCGAGGCCCTGGGTGACACCTGGCGCAAGCTGCGCGCCGCCTGGCCCCCGCCCGGCGCCGGGTGATTTCATTTCGGCCGTGCCCGACGAGGCCCCATCCCCCCACGACGAGGACGTCGTCGACGAGCTGCCCGACGATCTGCACGCCGCCGGCTACGTCGGCCCCTACCTGTTCCCCGACAACGCCCGGCGGCGCATCCCCGGGTATCTCTACCTGGCGACCGCCGCCGCCTGCGTGGTGGTGTGGCTGCTGGTCGACGGCTCGCCCTACGTCAACGGCGGCTTCCTGTTCGCTGCGGCCCTGCTGGCGATCGTCGGCGCCTACCAACTGGCGACGGCATGGAGCCTGGACGTCGACGAGCAGGACGCCCTGGTGGCGGCCTCGCGCACCGTCGGGTTCCCGGTGGGCCACGCGTCGGCCCAGATGGGATGGCGTGGCCTGCTCAGCCGCCCGACCTGGCGCATCCTGCTCTACTCGGACGAGAACCCGCCGGCGAAGCGGGGGCTAGTACTGGTGGACGGCCACGACGGCGAGGTCGTCGAGCACTTCGTCGAGGAGAACCCCGAGGACTGGTCGCAGTACCGGTAAGGCGTTCTCCGCAGGTCGATAGGTTCGGGCTTCGTCATTGTCCAAGACGACGGCAGCTGGGGATTGGGGTTCGGTGCGATCGGGCTCTTCCCCACGGCAGCCGCTTCGGTCGGCACCTACGAGGTGACGGCCACCTGCTTCGATGCTGAGACCGGAGGTACTCGTTGACTACGAGCCAGCGACGAGATGCCGGCAAGGACAGCCGGCGTCGCGATGGCGGACGCCGTCGCGACGGCAGCGAACAGCCCGGCCCACAGGAGGCAAAGTCGTCCAGTCATCGTCAGCTCCCTCACTCGAGCGCCGAAACGTGATGCGGGTAAGGACCGCAGGTGTCGCGATCGCAGCTGCAGCGGCTACGGCAGCGAACAGGGCGGCCCATAGGAGGCGAAGTCGTCTCATCGTCGGCTCCTCAGTCGAGCCCGTTCAGAATGATGCCGGCATGGATCATGGCCGGCGCTCCGACCAAGGCCGCGGTGGTCGCGGTGGCCAGCAGCCCGGCCCACAGGAGGCGGATTCGTCCCGACATTTCAGGCTCCTTCCCGGCGGTCATCTGCCGCCGCCGCTACTTCGGTGCATCCACCGGCCGCGGATGGACCTGAAGGGCCTCGCCTTCACGCGGGCCGGGGGCGCGGCCTGATCTGCTGTACCGAAACTGTGACGTTCGACGTGTCGGTGCCACCGACCCGGCCAACAACCTCGACAACAGTTCCGGAGCCCCCACAGGCACCACCGGCAGCACCCGTGGCGACGCCGCCAACCTTCACGGGCTGACGCGCGCCGCGGCGGGCGAGGGTACCGGGTGCGCCGGAGCTACTCGTCGCTGTCGAGCGGGCCGCCTTGGGGGCGGCCGGTTACGTGTCCCCTATAGCACCGACCGAGCCTTGTGAAGTGCGTCCTGCGCGATTGGTGTTGCCTCGGCGATGTCCAGAACCGGCACCACCTCGAACTCCAGCCACGGTCCCCACGCGGCCAGGTCACCGAACAGGTCGGCCGAGCTGTCGGTCTCGACCACGGCGAAGCCGCCGGTCCCGTCGCAGCGCTGGACCCACTGGTGGATGGTCGCCGTGTCGCTCGGTGCCCAGTTCGCAAGCAACTTCTGGGCTGCCTCACCACCTGTGACTCGCTCCTCAGCGGAGCCGCCAGCCCGCTCCGTGTAGGACAGTACGAACTTCATGCCCGATCCTCCCGCTCAACGTGTTCCGCCACCGATTGTGGTCGCGGCGTCGGCCCAAGTCCACAGAGAGCGGTGAGTACGCCCCGGCGTACGCAGCCGCTGCCGCTGCGGATGCATCGTTGTCCGGAATCGTCGAGGACCGGTCGCCGCTGACGGTGGCCATCGTCACCACCGCCGGCAACGGACCTCAGTCGGGCTCGACGGGGCGGCCGCGGACCGCGGCCAGCACCTTCTCGGCCTCGCGCAGGTGGGTGACGCCGGCGGCGACCGCGGCCCGTGCGACATCGAGCGCCGTGACCGTGCGGCCGGACCCGTCGTCGACCACGGCGGTGCGCGTCCAGTCTCCGGCCGCCACGTGTTCGATGCGGTCGGCCATGGCGTTGGCCTCGCCCCCCAGTTGCGCCAAGAAGCCATCGACCGGGCCCGAGGGAGCGCCGGGGCTCGACGACGCCGTGGGATCGACGTCGACGGCCGGAACCGTCGGCGAGTCGACGGTGACGACCCTGGCGAGTGCACGGTTGGCCCCAGCGATGAACCGGGAGGCGGCCACGGCATGGTCGACGGCCGACCAGCCGCCGGCCCGGCGGTGCGCCAGGTCGTCGGGTGACTCGTCATCGCTCAGGCCGGCGAAGAGCCCCCGGTAGCGGCGCTCGAGACTACGCAGCGCGACGCCGGCGTCGGACGGGGAGAGCTGGGACAGGTCCATTTGGCTGGTTCTAGCGCGTCGAACCTTGCCAGCCTGGCCGGATGACGATCCCGGCGACGGATCCCCCCGCCCAAATGCTCGCAACGCGTTCGCACGCGGCGCGGGGCTACGTGCAGGTGATCGTGGCGGCGGGGCTGTTCGGCGCCAACGCCAGCGTCTCCAAGGCGGTGCTCGACGCCGGGATCGCGCCCCGCCAGCTGGCGGCCCTGCGCTGCACGGGTGCCGCGGTCGGACTGTTCGCCGTGCTCGCCGCGCTGGGCTCGCTGCCCCGGCTGCGCGTGCCGCGGGCGAGCCTGCCCCACCTGGCGGTGCTTGGCGTGGTCGGTGCGGCGCTCATCCAGTGGTTCTACTTCGAGGCGATCGACCGCCTGCCGGTGGGCATCGCCATCCTCCTCGAGTTCACCGGACCGGTGCTGGTGGCGGTGTACGCGCGGGTGGTCCAGCGTCAGCAGGTCGGCGGGGGCGTGTGGGTGGCGCTGGCGCTGTCGCTGGCCGGACTCGCCCTGGTGGCCGAGGTGTGGACGGACACCCGGCTCGACGCGGCGGGTCTGGCCGCCGGCGTGGCCGCAGCCGCGTGCCTGGCGACCTTCCTGCTCGTGGGCCGCCACTCGTCGGGAACGATCGACCCCCTGGCGACGGCATTCTGGACGTTCGCCTTCGCCAGCCTGTTTTGGGTGCCGCTGGAGCCGCTGTGGCGCGTCGAGGGGTCGGTCCTGGCCGAGGCGACCTCGCTCGGAGGGCGGCTCGACGGCACGGACGTGCCCGTGTGGGTGGCACTCGGCGCGGTCATAGTGCTCGGGACGTTGGTGCCCTACCTGCTCGACCTGGCGGCGCTCGCGAACCTGTCGGCGACGACGGTCGGTGCCGTCGGCATGCTCGAGCCGGTGGTGGCCAGCGTCGTGGCCTGGGCCTGGCTGGAGCAATCGCTGAGCCCGGCACAGGTGCTCGGGGGACTGGTCATCCTGGCCGGCGTCGGCATCGCGTTGCGCGTCGGCAGTGACGTGTCGCCCGCCCCGAAGAGCGCCGTCCCGTAACCGGGGCGTTGGGCCGGTAGCTTGCCGACATGAGCGAGCGTTCCGAAGGACGAGAGAGCGACAGAGGCTCGAGCGGTCAGGCCGAAGGCCAAGAGCGGGAAGCACGGTCGATCTATGACGTGAGCATCGGTGCCCTGGACGGCCGCCCCGCCGACCTCCACGACTACGAGGACCGGGCGATCCTGCTCGTGAACGTGGCGTCGCAGTGCGGGCTGACGCCGCAGTACACCGGTCTGGAGGAGATCCACGAGCGGTTCGTCGACCGCGGCTTCACCGTGCTGGGCGTGCCGTGCAACCAGTTCGGCGCCCAAGAGCCGGGATCGGCGGAGGAGATCGCCACGTTCTGCTCGACCAACTACGGCGTCACCTTTCCGGTGACCGAGAAGATCGAGGTGAACGGCGAGGGCCGCCACCCGCTCTACCAGCAGCTCGTGGACGTGCCCGATTCCGCCGACGGCCACACGGGTGACATCCGCTGGAACTTCGAGAAGTTCGTCGTGGCGCCCGGCGGCAAGGTCGTCGCCCGCTTCAGTCCCCTGGCGGAGCCCACGTCCGACGAGGTGGTGGCGGCCATCGAGGACGTCCTCCCCGCCTGACCCGAGGGCTTGTGCCGGTTCCGGCGTTCGGACGTGCCGATTGCCGGTGCTTGGGAACGCCGGTACGGGATTGGTGCGCTCAGCGTCCCCGTGCCGAGCGCAGGACGCGCCCCACATCGAGCAGGTGGTGACTACCCTCATGCACGGCGATGACGGCCAGCTCGGCGATGGTCGCCGGCTGGCCCCCGCCGGTGATCGTCTGTAGCCGCCACTCGTGGTCGGCCAGCTCCGACAACACCGTGGCGAACGTGTCGGCGGCATCATCGAGGTCGGCGGCGACCGCCTCGCGGTCGAGCGTCGGCGAGGCCGCCGCCACCTTGCCCTCCCAGTCGACCACCGTCTCCGAGGGGTCGGTGTCGGCCAACGCGCAGCGGACCCGGTCGTCGAAGACACGGAAGATGTCCCGCACGTGCGCGCTGTACTCGATGGCCGACCACGCGTCGGCCGAGGGCGCCCGGCGCACGATCTCGTCGAGGTCCTCGTCCGCCAGGCCCCGCGTCAGCGGCGCCCGGTAGCGCCGACCGTAGGACCGGATGGCGACCGGCAGATTGCGGGGGCGCAGCTCCGCGGGATCGAAGCCGCATTCGTCGCATCGCTCCATGCCCATGAAGGCTCACCCCCCTCGGGCGCGCGCCGTCGTCGCCGGCGCGGCCTCAGGCTTCCTCGCGCACCTCGCGCCTGACGGCGTCCACCAGGTGGCCGGGCAGCACGTCGTAGTGATCGTGCGTGGCCCGGAATCGACCGCGGCCGCCGGTCAGGGAACGCAGCTCGATGGCGTACCTCTGGATCTCGGACGTCGGCACCAGCGCGATCACTGTCTGAGTGCCGTCGCCCCCGGCCTCGGTGCCCTGCACACGCCCGCGCCGGGCATTGAGGTCGCCCATGACGTCGCCCTGCAGGTCGACCGGCACGGTGACCTCCAGTCGGCTGGTCGGCTCGAGGATCACCGCGTCCGCCTGGGCCAGGCCGGCGCGGAACGCCAGCCGACCGGCGACCTTGAACGCCATCTCGGAGCTGTCGACCGAGTGCTCCTTGCCATCGGTGAGGGTGACCTTCACGTCGACGACCGGGTAGCCGTACGCCCCGCCCGACCGCATGGTCTCCTCGATGCCCTTCTGCACTGCCGGGATGTAGCCCCGGGATATGGCGCCGCCCACGATGTGGTTCTCGAACTCGAATCCCGTGCCCCGCGGCAGGGGCTCGACGTCGATGACGCACACGCCGAACTGCCCGTGGCCCCCGGTCTGCTTCTTGTGGCGTCCCTCGACGCCCTTGGCCGCCCCGGTGATCGTCTCCCGGTAGGGGACCCGCACCGGCTCGGTCTCGACGTTGGCACCGAACTTGCGGGTCAGCTTCTCCATGGTGATCTGCAGGTGCGTCTCGCCGGTGCCCTTGAGCAGCGTCTGGTGCGTCTCGTCGACGCGCTCGACCACCAGCGAGGGGTCCTCCTCCTGCAGGCGGTGGAGGGCCGGCGCCAGCTTGTCCTCGTCGGCCTGCGTCTTCGGCACGACCGCCACGGCCAGATTCGGCTCCGGTTGCTCGATCTGGGGCACCCGGACCGGCTTGCCGCGGGGGGCAAGTGTGTCGCCGGTCGCGGTCCCCGCCAGCTTGGCGACCGCGCCAATGTCGCCGGCCACCAGCTCATTGGCCGTCTCCTGTTCCTTGCCCCGCACCGTCAGCAGGCCGTGGAGCCGCTCGTTGCCGCCGGTCCGGCTGTTGGTCAGGTGGTCGTCGGGCCGGAGGGTGCCGGACAGGACCTTGAACAGGCTCACCTGGCCCACGTAGGGGTCGGCGATGGTCTTGAACACGATCGCCAGGGAATCGCCCGATGCGTCGGCCGCGACCTCGACGTCGCTGTCCCCGGCCGTGACGGACGTCGGCCGGTCGAGCGGCGACGGGCCGATCTCCACCAGGAAGTCGGCCAGGCGATCGATGCCGATCTCGCGGGTGGCCGAGCCGACCACCACCGGGAACACCGTGGCCGAGGCGATGCCATCGTGCAGGGTACGTTCGAGCTCCTCGACGCCGGGCACGTCGCCCTCGAGGTAGCGCTCGAGCATGTCGTCATTGGCGACGACGATGCCCTCGACGAGGTTGTCGCGGACCTCGTGCTCGCGGGCCTCCATGTCCTCGGGGATCGCCTCCGTGCGGGGGCGGCCCCCTTCGTAGATGTGGGCGGTGTCGGTGAGCAGGTCGGCGATCCCCCGGAAGTTCGCCTCCTCGCCGATCGGCAGCTCGAGGGGGGCGATCCCGGCGCCCAGCCGATCCCGCAGCTGGTCCAGCGTGGTATCGAAGCTGGATCGCTCCCGGTCGAGCTTGTTCATGAACACCATGCGGGGCAGGCCCAGGTCGGCGGCCATCTTCCACACGACCTCGGTCTGGACCTCGACCCCGTCGACCGCGCTGACCACGAATACCGCCAGGTCGGCCACCCGCAGCGCGGCCGCGACGTCGCCGATGAAGTCGGCGTAGCCAGGCGTGTCGATGAGGTTGATCTTGTGGTCGCGCCACTCGAACGGTGCCAGCGACAGCGACAGGGAGATGGTGCGGCGCTGCTCCTCGGGGTCGTAGTCCGACACCGTCGTGCCGTCCTCGACACGTCCGAGGCGGTTGATGGCGCCGGAGCGGTGCAGCAGCGCCTCGGCCACGCTTGTCTTGCCCGAGCCGCCATGACCCACGAGTGCGACGTTGCGAATGTGGTCGGTCGCATACCGCTTCACCAGGACCCCCTGTGTCCACGAGACATCGGCGCCGTGAGGGCGAGGCTAGCGGACCCCCGAAGACGTCATCGTGGCGTCTCGTCGGCCAGCGACCCCGCTCGCGGCGTCCTTGTCGTCGACGCAGCTACGGCTGCGCCTTCCTCCTGCGTCCTTGCGACCGACGCCGCTGACTCGGCGATCCATCCACGGGATTTCTCCGGGCGCCCGCTAGCGGCACGCCCGCGGTGGTCGCGCCGGACGTACCCCGGTGGTCGCTCCGAGCGGGCACGCGGCGTTAGCCTGATCCGAGGCACGCAGTGGCGCGTGCCGACACGGGAGACACGATGTTCGACGGACGGTGGCGGAGCAGCTTCGAGAATGGCCTGCGACCCATCGGTGCCCAGATCCGGCGCACGGGTATCACGGCCAACCACCTGACGCTGACGGGACTCGCCATGGCGACCGCAGCGTCGCTCACGATCGCACAGGGGTGGCTCAGGGCCGGGCTGGTGCTGCTCATCCTCACCGCCATCCCCGATGTGCTCGACGGTGCCGTCGCCAAGGCCTCCGGCACGGCGTCGCCGAGGGGGGCGTTCTTCGACTCGGTGATCGACCGCGTCAGCGACGCGCTGCTGCTCGGCGGTGTCGCCTGGTACCTGGCGTCCACCCAACCCGGAAGGGTCTCGGTGCTGCCCCTCGCCGTGCTGGCGGCGTCGCTGCTGATCTCCTACGAGCGGGCCAAGGCCGAATCCCTGGGCTTCGACGCCCGCGGTGGCCTCATGGAGCGGGCCGAGCGCCTCATCGTGCTCGGGTTCGGCTTGCTGTTCGAGTCGCTGCTGGTGCCGGTGTTGTGGGTGATGCTGGTGCTGACGCTGATCACCGCCGGCCAGCGGTTCGAGCGGGTCTGGCGCCAGGCATCGGCCCCGCAGGTCCAGCCGCTGGCCGTGCGCTGGCGGGCCCGTCGGGTGGCCCGTTCGACACAGCGGACCTGGCGCCGGCAGGCCATCGGCTACCGCCGTCGCCGCTGAGCAGGACGTCGGTCGACCAACGGGTTCCACCTGACACCGGCTACCGATCCCGATTCGCCGTGATGGATGTCGTCACCCCCGCATATCGAGGCGCCTACGCGATCGCCCAGGTCCTGCCGAGCTCGGTGATCGATGTCCTGGCACCTGGCGTCGGCGGGCTGGCGGCATTGCGGCCGGGCGACCAGCGCGCCATGGTCGAGCGTCACCAGCGCCGCGTCGACCCCGGCCTGGGAGCCGCGGAGCTGCAGCGGCGCGTGCGAGAGGTGTTCCGCTCGTATGGCCGCTACTACGGCGAGTCGTTCCGGCTCCCGACCATCGGCGCCGAGGAGCTCGACAGGGGCCTCACCCGCGAGGGCTTCGAGCACGTGGAGGAGTCGTTGGCGCGCGGTGTCGGGCCCATGCTGGTGCTGCCGCACCTCGGGAGCTGGGAGTGGTGTGCCTACTGGCTCACCCGGGTCCGGAAGGTGCCGGTGACGGCCGTCGTCGAGCGCGTGGAGCCGCCGGCCCTGTTCGACTGGTTCGTCGAGTTCCGCGAGCGCATCGGCATGGAGATCGTGCCCCTCGGTCCTGATGCCGGTCGCTCGATCGTCAAGGCCATCAAGCAGGCCCACGCGATCGCTCTGCTGTGCGACCGCGACATCGCTGGCGGTGGCACCGAGGTCACCTTCTTCGGGGAGACGACGACCCTGCCTTCCGGCCCGGCCGTGCTGGCGCTTCGGACGGGTGCCCCGCTGATCCCGACCGGCGTCTACGACCAGGGTGGGGGGCGCCACCACGCGGTCATCCGCCCGCCTATACCGGCCGAGCGCCGCGGTTCCTTCCGCGACGACGTGGCCCGCATCACCCAGGCCATGGCGAGCGAGCTCGAGGGCCTGATCCGCCGGCGGCCCGAGCAATGGCACATGCTCCAGCCCAACTGGCCCAGCGACCGCCCCGGCGCGCGTCGGGTGAAGCTGTGACTGTGCTGACGTCAGCTCGCCCGATGCCTGTCGCCCACCTAGCCTGACGCCGTGCGCATCGGGCTCGTCTGCCCCTACAGCCTCACGGTTCCGGGAGGCGTCCAGGCGCAGGTGCTCGGCTTGGCCCGCACCCTGCGGGGCCTGGGCGAGGACGTCCGCGTGCTGGCGCCCTGCGACGGCCCGCCGCCCGACGGCGGCGTGACCCCCCTCGGGAAGAGCGTGCCGACGGCATCCAACGGGTCGGTGGCGCCACTGGCGCCCGACCCCGCCGCCCAGCTGCGCACGATCCGGGCCCTGCGGGACGAGGCGTTCGAGGTCATCCACCTGCACGAGCCGTGCGTCCCGGGACCCACCATGACGGCGCTGCTGTTCCGCAACGCGCCGATCGTCGGCACGTTCCACCGTGCTGGGGACAGCGCCGCCTACGCCGCGCTCAAGCCGGGGGTGCGCTGGCTGGCGCGCCGACTCGATCTGCGCTGCGCGGTGTCGAAGGATGCCCTCGCGACCGCCCGCAAGGCCCTCGGCGGTCAGTACGACCTGCTGTTCAACGGCATCGAGATCGAGCGGTTCTCCAAGGCGACGCCGACGCCCACCGCCGGTCCGACCATTTTCTTCGTTGGCCGGCACGAGGACCGCAAGGGCCTGGCGGTGCTGCTCGACGCCCTTCGGCTGCTGCCGCCCGACGTGCGCGTCTGGGTCGGCGGCACCGGGCCCCAGACCGAGGCGCTCCGGGCCGCGTACGGCGGTGACCCCCGTATCGAATGGCTGGGACGGCTGAGCGAGGCCGACGTCGCCTCGCGCATGCGCGGCGCTGACGTGTTCTGCGCTCCGTCCCTGCACGGCGAGTCGTTCGGGGTCGTGCTGCTGGAGGCGATGGCCGCCGGGGCGGTGGTGGTGGCGTCGGAGCTCGACGGTTACTGCAACGTCGCCACTCCCGGGGTGGACGCGCTCATGACCCCACCAGGCGACAGCGACGCGCTCGGCCGGGCGCTGTGGCGGGCGCTCGACGACAGCCGCCTGCGCGCCGACCTCACCGGTGCCGCGGAGTTGCGGGCCCAGGCGTTCTCGATGGTCCGGCTGGCGGAGATGTACGTCGAGCGCTACCAGCGCCTGGTCGCCTGACCCGAGCCGGCGCCCACCGGGCTCCAGCGACCTTCGGGTTCCTGGCGCCGAATCGGTGGCGCAGCAACCGGGAGTGCGCCAGAGGTTGGCGTGGACGTGGTCGGAACGCGCATCCGGCTGCGTCATGCGACCGACGACCCCGGCCTAGGATGCGCCCGTGCTCGCCCTGATCATCATCCTCGTCATCGTGGTGCTCGTCGGGCTCTACGCCGTGTTCAGCTACAACGGGCTCGTCTCGCTGCGCAATCGCATCGAGAACGCCTGGGCGCAGATCGACGTGCAGCTCAAGCGGCGCTACGACCTCATCCCCAACCTCGTGGAGACCGTGAAGGGCTACGCGTCCCACGAGCGCGAGACGCTCGACGCCGTCATCGAGGCCCGCAACGCCGGCATGAGCGCCAGTGGCCCCCACGACCAGGCCGAGGCCGAGAACCAGATCACCGGGGCTCTCAAGTCCCTCTTCGCCCTGTCGGAGGCCTACCCCGACCTCAAGGCCAACCAGAACTTCGCTCAGCTCCAGGAGGAGCTGACCGGCACCGAGGGCCGCATCGCCTACGCCCGCCAGTTCTACAACGACACCGTGTATCGCTATAACACGAAGATCCAGAGCTTCCCCTCCAACGTTCTCGCCAACGCGTTCAGCTTCTCCGAGCGCGAGTACTTCGAGGCCGACGACGAGTCGCGCGGCCCGACGCAGGTGCAGTTCTGAGCGCCGTCGCTCACCGTCGGTCCTACGTGTACGACCAGGTCACCTCCAACAAGCGTCGTAGCTGGCTGCTCGTCGCCGGGTTCGTGATCCTGGTCGCGGCGGTGGCGACGGCCTTCTCCTACCTCATCGGCGGCGGACCGGTCGGCATCGTCATCGCCGTCGTCATCGCCGCCGGGACCAGCTTCCTCGCCTACTGGAAGTCCGACGCCGTGGCGCTGCGCATGAGCCGTGCCCGGCCCGCCCCCGTCGAGGAGTTCGCCCGCTACCACAACATCGTCGAGGGGCTGTGCATCGCGTCCGGCCTGCCCAAGCCCCGCCTCTACGTGGTGGACGACCCGGCACCGAACGCGTTCGCCACCGGCCGCAACCCCCGCAACGCCGCGGTCGCCGTCACCACCGGGCTGCTCGAGAAGATGAACCGGATCGAGCTCGAGGGCGTGCTCGCCCATGAGCTGTCGCACGTCAAAAATTACGACATCCTCGTCTCGACCCTGGCCGTCACCATGGTGGGCATCGTGGCCCTCCTCGCCGACATCGGCATCCGCCTGCTCTGGTGGGGCATGGGGCGCAACCCGTACGGCGACTACGACCGCGAGCACGGCGGTAACCAGGGTCCCCTCGCGATCCTGTCGGCCGTCGGGTTCGCGCTGCTGCTGCTGTCGCCGGTGATCGCCACCGTGATGCAGCGAACCATCAGCCGGCGCCGGGAGACGCTGGCCGACGTGTCCGGCGTGGAGATGACCCGCTACCCGCCCGGGTTGATCTCGGCCCTGGAGAAGCTGCGCGACGACTCCACGGTGGTGCACGCCACCAGCCGCGCCACCGCGCACCTGTGGATCGAGCAGCCGGCCGCGCAGACGCAGCGCGAGGGCCGGCTGTCGCGCCTCAACCGCCTGTTCGACACCCACCCGCCGCTGGAGGAACGCATCGCCCTCCTCCGCGAGCTCTAACGGCCCCTCGAGGCAATTGGACCGGGAAGTGGCCGGGGACCTGCGGGGATGTCGCCCATAGACTGACCGCATGAGCGAAGCCGCAGGTTCCCCCGTTCCTGCCCACGACACCGGCACCGTGCGCGTCAAGCGCGGCTTGGCGGAGATGCTCAAGGGCGGCGTCATCATGGACGTGGTCACGCCCGAGCAGGCCAAGGTCGCCGAGGACGCCGGGGCGGTGGCGGTCATGGCCCTGGAGCGAGTGCCCGCCGACATCCGGCGCGACGGCGGGGTCGCCCGGATGAGCGACCCCGAGCTGGTCGAGGGCATCATCGCCAGCGTCACGATCCCAGTCATGGCCAAGGCCCGCATCGGCCACTTCGCCGAGGCGCAGGTCCTCCAGGCGCTGGGCGTCGACTACGTCGACGAGTCCGAGGTCCTCACGCCGGCCGACGAAGCCCATCACATCGACAAGTGGGCGTTCACGGTGCCGTTCGTGTGCGGGGCCACCAACCTGGGGGAGGCGCTTCGGCGCATCAGCGAGGGTGCAGCCATGATCCGCTCCAAGGGCGAGGCCGGCACCGGCAACATCGTGGAGGCGGTGCGCCACCTGCGCTCGATCCTGGGCGACATCCGGAAGATCACCCAGGCGGACTCGGCCGAGCTCTACGACTGGGCCAAGCAGCTGCGGGCGCCGGTCGGCCTGGTGCAGGAGATCGCCGAGACCGGCACGCTGCCGGTGCCGCTGTTCTGTGCCGGCGGCATCGCCACCCCGGCGGACGCCGCCCTGGTCATGCAGCTCGGCGCCCAGGCCAACTTCGTGGGCTCAGGCATCTTCAAGAGCGACGACCCGGCGCGGCGGGCCAAGGCGATCGTCGAGGCGACCGCGCATTACGACGATCCGGGGATCGTGGCGAAGGTGAGCCGCGGCCTGGGCGGGGCCATGCGGGGCCAGGAGATCGCCCAACTCGACACCAAGCTGGCCGAGCGCGGCTGGTAGGGCCCTCATCTCCCGCGACGCACCACGGTTCCCGTCACCCTTGGAGACCAGCAGCCGGCGAATCGGCCCGGCGCTGCTGCCCTCGCCGGGCGTGCCGGTCGAGGAGGACCCAGCGGGCACGCCGGCTGAGGGGACAGGTCATGCCCCTCTACCCGTGGCCGCCGCCCCATGACCTTCAGCGTTCCTTAAGGCTGCGGACCTACTGTCGGTCGAGTCGGCGCCACGGTGGGTGTCGCCGACTGGGGCGGAAACGTTGCTCCGGGTCTAGCCCCGCCCGGGAGACATCAGACAGCGAACGGCCCCCCGGGTTGCGTCCCGGGTTGCAAATGCACAGGAACCCGGGGGACCGTCCGCGAACAGTCGGCGGAGCTGTGTCGCATGACGTAGGTCATCCGGCAGTCGGCGACGTCGAGCTGGCGAGCCCTACGGGGTGGCGGCTCGTCGCCACCCCCGCACCTGACCCGAGGAGCCCCGGCAACCCCCCGGCGGGTGGGGTCAGGTGTCGTTCCTGGCGCAGCGGCGCAGCGCCTCGACCATCGACAGGCGGGCCGAGGCACAGGCCCAAGCGAAGCTCGCCCGGCTTTCGACATGCGAGCGATGCGGCGGCGTGCTCTCGCTCGGGCACCGCTGTGATCTCTCGTTCGACCGGGCCATCGGACGGCCGCGTAGCGTGGCGGCTACCAGAGTGGAGGGGGTTCGGCGTGACGGCCGAGGACTCGCCGACGATCCTCGCCGCCATCGAGCAATCCAACGTCTGGGAATCTCGGCGACTGGCAGCGGCGACGCGCACCGCCCCGAGACGCGACCTCTACGTGCGGTACCTAGGAATCTTGTCGCCCCCTCGACCTCCCCCCGCCGGCCGCTCGAACTACTGGTTGCGCGCGAGCACCTACCGGTCGATCGTGTCCGACTCCCAGATGCCGACGCGGCCATAGTCGGTGCCGGCGATGAGCACCCGATCGTCGTCGATGACGATGCTGGTGACCGACTGCCGCCCGGTGCCGCCGAGCTCGGTCTCGCCGCGGTCACGGCGGGAGATGTCGCCGTCATCCCCGAGGCGCCACAGCGCAACGTCGCCGTCGCCGACCGCCGTGTCCGTGCCGCCGATCAGCCAGCCGCCGCCGGGCACCGCCGCCGCGGCGCTGGCCCACTGGTCGCCGCCGCCGCCGAACAGGCCCGACTCGGCGCGGGTCCATTCGAGCCCATCCTCCGACGTCCACACCCGGGCGTCGGCGTCGCCGCTGCGGTCGTCCGATCCGACGACGATGAAGCCGTGCTCGCTGGCGGCGCACCCGTACGCCTGCTGGTTGCCGGCGCCGCCGAACGAGCCGTCGTCGGACACCTCGGACCACTTGCCACTCTTCGCGCGGTAGCGCACGAGAACATCGGAGCTCTCGGCCCCGCCGGAGCTCCCCACGGCGATGGCGTTGTTGTTGGCGACGCAGACGTCACGGAAGCGCTGGGTACCGGCACCGCCGGCCCCCGGGTTCTCGCCCTTGAGCGTCTTGCCGTCCGTGGACGTGACCACGATGGGGTCGGCGTCGCCCGCCACGTAGGCGACGCCCACGGCGATGAAGCCGTTGCTGATTGGCGCGGCGGCGTCGAGCGATCGCACGCCCGGTCCACCCGCTGGTCCCACCGTCTCCGGTGGCTGGCTGGCCAGGATGCCCGCGATGACCGGTGCCTGGTTGGCGTCGGGGTTCTCGATCATCTGGAGATCCCCCTCGGTCACCTCGGACAGCGTGACGCCGAGGCGGGTCCACTTCCGACCGTCGGGTGACGTCCACACCAACCCGTCGGGTTGGCTGTCGCCCAGGAACTGGCGGCCTGCGGCGACGCCGAAGTCCTCGGTGCCCACCGCCACGAATCCCCCCTTGAACGGGACGACGTCGGTGAGCTGACCGGCGGCCAGCGTCTTGCTGTCGATGGCCTCCCAGCCACTGGCGCCGCGGTCGAGCCAGATCTGCCCGCCGAAGGTCTCACGGGTCGCCCCCTTGGGCGCGCTGTGGCGGTAGCCGGCGGCCACCGTGGCCTTCGGCCCGACCGCCAGCGACGTGGCGAAGGGCTGGGTCCCACCGTTGGGGAAGGCGTCGCCGGACGCGTCCTGCCAGCGGTTGGCCGAGTCGATGTAGAGGACGCTGGGCTCGCTGCCGATCGCCACGCGCACCTTGCCCGACGCCGCGGAGTCGACGAGAGCCACGCCGTCGCCGAACAGCCCCGCGTGCACCGGGTTGGGGAGGAGCTGCCACGACTGGCCCCCGTCCGTCGACCACCAGCTGTGCGGGCGCCAGCTGTTGCCGCCGCTGGCGGTGATCCCGGAGCCGTCGAAGGACAGGCCGGTCACGCTGTAGTCGGCCGCCGCCGTCCGCCCGTCACTGTCGAGCGCCAGGGGCCGCGAGGCGTTGGTCCACCGGGTGCCGTCGGCCGACCGCCAGATCACCGGCTGCCCCTGGCCGTTGCCGTCGGTCGCATACCCGCCGGCCACCACCACGTCGCCGGTCCAGACCACCGACTCGAGCGCTTGGCGGCCCGGACCTCCCAGGCTGGGCGCATCGACCCTCGACCACGTCGAGCCGTCGGCCGAGAACCAGGCGGCGCCGTCCTGCGCGTCGCCCGTGGCCGACCCGACGGCGACGAAACCGTTGCCAACGGCGGCGATGTCGCGGATCGACTCGTCGCCGGCGGCGTCGAACGGCCCTCCGGCGCCGGCGTCGACGCTCTGCCAGGCATCGCCGTCGGCACTGAACCAGAGCCGGGGGCGTACCTCGCCCCAGGCGTTCTCGCCGCCCGCCACCAGGATCCCGGTCTCGTTGCTGGCGACATCGAAGGCCCACTGCTCGTGGTCGCCGCCCATGGCCTTGGGCGTGCTGAGCGTCCAGCCCTTGTCATCGCCCGCCGCCCGGTAGCGCCAGATAGCGGCGTCGGATTCCGGCTCGTCGCCCACCCAGCCCACGGCGACCAGGTTGCCGTCGGCGTCGCGCTGCCCGGCCGACATGACCTCGTTGACGCCCTTGTGGGCCGGTTTCACGTCGGACCGCTCCCAGCTGCGTCCGTCGTCCGCCGACCACGTGGAGGCCGCGGTGGTGCCCGACTTCGGGTCGTAGACCGATCCCAGGATGAGCCACGGTTGGCCCTCGGCGGCGGGGGCCAACAGGTCGGCCACGTCGGCGACCGGCTCCTCGTAGGTGATGGACGATCCCGCGGCCCGCTCGAAGGTGGGGTCGGCGCCGTCGGAGGAGGCGCCGGAGCTGCCGGCGCAGGCGCCTGCGACCAGGGCCAACCCACCGGCCGCGACGGCTGCCCGACGGCCGGCGCTCGTGCCGGTCGGACGGCCGCTCACCTCTGGCCGCCTGATGCCGCGGGTCTTGGCGTGCACGGAGAACCTCCGGTCGTCGAATCGAGTGCCTGTCGAGCTCCCCCAACGTCCCAGTCGGTCTTCGATTCTCGTCGCTGGGGACCGCCCCGTACAATCGAAACCGTCATGTGCGAGGCAGCGAGGCCCCCAGGTGAAGGTCGGCGTGCTGGCCCTGCAAGGGGCGTCAGCACGGCATTCGGCCATGCTGTCCCGGCTCGGTGTCGAGCCGGTCGCCTGCCGCCTGCCGCCTGATCTCGACGACGTCGACGCCCTGGTGTTGCCGGGCGGCGAGTCGACGACCATGTCGATGCTGCTCGAGTCCTCAGGACTGTTCGAGCCGGTGGCGGAGCGGCTGGGGGCGGGGATGCCGGCGTTCGGCACGTGCGCCGGAATGATCCTGCTGGGGCGCGAGATCCTGGACGGGCGTGACGACCAACGCTGCTTCGACGCCGTCGACATCGCGGTGCGCCGCAACGCCTTCGGCCGCCAGGTCGACTCGTTCGAGTCCGACCTCGACGTGGCCGGTGTCGCCGGCGGCCCCCTGCATGCCGTTTTCATCCGTGCGCCGGTGGTCGAGGCCGTCGGCGACGAGGTCGAGATCCTGGCCACGGTCGATGGCCAACCCGTCCTTTGCCGCCAGGGCCACGTGCTGGTGGCGGCGTTCCATCCCGAGCTCGGCGACGATCCCCGGCTCCACGAGCTGTTCATCGACGAGGTGATGTGATGTCCGGCCATTCCAAGTGGGCGACCATCAAGCACAAGAAGGCGGCGACCGACAAGGCCCGCGGCAAGCTGTTCGCCAAGCTGCTCCGGCAGGTGGAGGTGGCGGCGCGTGAGGGGGGCGGCGACCCCGAGGCCAACCCCACGCTGCGCACGATGTTCCAGAAGGCGCGAGACAACTCGATCCCGATGGACACGATCGAACGGGCCATCAAGCGGGGCACGGGCGAGCTGGACGGGGTCACCTATGAGGAGGTGACCTACGAGGGCTACGCCCCCGGAGGGGTGGCGGTCATGGTCGAGGTGCTCACCGACAACCGCAACCGCGCTGGCGCCGACGTCCGCAACATCTTCACCAAGAACGGCGGCTCGATGGCGGAGCCGGGCGCCGTGGCGTGGCAGTTCGACCGCAGGGGAACGATCGTCGTGTCACGCTCGGCGGACGAGGAGGAGCTGATGCTGACCGCCCTCGACGCCGGGGCCGAGGACATCGTCGACGACGGCGATTCCTGGCGCGTCACGACGCCGCCCACCGAGTTGCACGCCGTGCGCACGGCCCTGGAGGGCGAGGGGATCGGCGTCGAGTCGTCGGACCTGACGATGGTGCCGCAGACGACGATCCCGCTCGACACGGCCGAGGGGGCCAAGAAGGTGCTGCGCCTCATCGACGCCCTGGACGAGCACGACGACGTGCAGGCGGTGCACGCCAACTTCGACATCCCCGACACAATCCTCGAGACCGTGGAGGCTGCACCATGAGTGACACCGTGGCGGTGGGTCGGTCGGCGCCTGACTTCACCTTGCCGGGCACGGACGGCACGGCCGACGGGCACCGTGACTACACCCTGTCGGAGTTCAAGGGCCAGCCCGTGGTGCTTGTCTTCTACCCCGGCGACAACACCCCCGTGTGCACCCGACAGCTCAACAGCTACACGTCCGACATCGACCAGTTCCAGTCGGTCGACGCCCAGGTGCTGGCCATCAGCCCGCAGTCGGTGGAGAGCCACGACGGCTTCAGCGCCAACCAGGGCGGGTTCGCCTTCCCGCTGCTGGCGGACACCGACAAGGCCGTCGGCAAGGCCTACGGCATCCTCGGGCCGGTCGGGTTCTATCGCCGGTCCATCTTCGTGGTGGACGGCGAGGGCACGGTCCGCTACGCCCACCGGGCGGTGGCCGGCCTCTGGTTCCGGCCCACCGACGAGGTGGTGGAGGCGGTCCGCGGCGCATCGGCGTAGGGCCGGCGCGGATTGGCGCCGGCATTACGCGGCGTGCTTCCGCTGTTGGCGCCTTCGGCGCGGGGCCGCTCGGGCCCGTCTGCGCCTATGGGCGCAACCGCTTCGGCCGTCGGGCATCCACCGGGCGGTGGCGCGGGTCCGCTAGCTTCCGAACTCGTGTTCGTGCTTGGCATCGATCCCGGCCTGTCGCGCTGCGGCTACGGCGTCGTGGAACGGCTCGGGCGCGGTCGATCCCGGGCGGTGGCGGCTGGCGTCCTGCGCACCGATCCTGCAGCGGACGTTCCCCAGCGCCTGGCCGACCTGCAGGCCGACCTGCGCTCGCTGCTCCGGGAGCACCGGCCCACGGTGATGGCCATCGAGCGCGTGCTGTTCCAGACCAACGCCCGCACGGCGATCCCGGTGGCCCAGGCGGCGGGGGTGGCCATGGTCGAGGCGATGGCGGTGGGATGCCAGGTCGTCGAGTATTCGCCCAACCGCGTCAAGCAGACGATCACCGGGCACGGCGGGGCCGGCAAGGACCAGATGGAGCGCATGGTGCAGACCCTGCTCGGCATCGCCACGCCCCTGCGGCCTGTCGACGCCGCCGACGCCGTGGCGGTGGCGCTGTGCCACCTGGCCCATGTCCCACTGCAGGAGCGGGTGGGCGCTCGAGCCGGCCGCTCGACCCGAGGCAATGGGTTCCGAGGAGCCGAGCCCGAGGCAATGGGTTCCCGGTCCGGAACCGATGACCTCGGGTCCCGGCTGGCGGAACCGATTGCCTCGGGGGCGCCGGTTCCGGTGAGGAAGGCGGGGTCACGGTGATCGGGTCTTTGCGCGGTCGGCTGCTCGACCGGGGCGTCGCCGACGGCGTCGCCGGCGAGGTGCTCGTGGAGGTCGGCGGCGTCGGCTACCGGGTGGTCGTGGCGCCCACCACCGCAGTGGCCCTGGGCGATGTCGGCGACGAGGTGTTCGTGTGGGTGCATCATCACGTGCGCGAGGACGCCGACACGCTCTACGGGTTCGGCGGCCGCGACGAGCGGATCACGTTCGAGGCGCTGCTCGGTGCGCACGGGGTGGGCCCCTCGTTGGCGCTCGCCATCCTCTCGGTCCACGATCCGGTGGCGCTGGCCCGCATCCTGGCCGAGGACGACGTCGGCGCCCTGTGCCTGGTCCCGGGCGTGGGCAGGAAGACGGCGGCCCGCCTGCTGGTCGAGCTCAAGTCGCGCTTGCACATTCCTGAGTTCGACCCGCGGATCGGTGCTGGCTCGCGCCACGCATCGAGCGCCAACGGGGCCGGCACCACCTACCAGCCGTCCTCTCGCACCGACGTGCGCGAGGCCCTGGCCGGGCTCGGCTACTCGGCCGACGAGATCCACGGCGCCACGGCCGAGCTTCCCGACGACGGCGACGCCTCGGAGCTCCTGCGGCAGGCGCTCCGACACCTCGCGACCGCACGCCAGGGGTAGTGCCGGCCATGCGCGAGGAGCTGCTGGATCCCGAGTCCCAACCCGACGAGGTGGCGGCCGACGCCGGACTGCGGCCCCGGCGGCTGGCGGAGTTCGTGGGTCAGGCCGAGCTCAAGGCCCACCTCGACATCGTGCTCGAGGCGGCGCGTCGGCGGGGCCAGGCGCCGGACCACCTGCTGTTCTCGGGGCCCCCGGGGCTCGGCAAGACCACCCTGGCGACGATCATCGCCAACGAGCTCGACGCGCACCTACAGGTCACGTCCGGTCCCGCGCTGGAGCGGGCCGGCGACCTGGCGGCCATCCTCACGCAGCTCGACCACGGCGACGTGCTCTTCGTCGACGAGATCCATCGGCTGCCCCGCCCGGTGGAGGAGGTGCTCTACCCAGCGATGGAGGACTTCCAGGTCGACATCGTGCTGGGCAAGGGCCCGGCCGCCCGGTCGATCCGCCTCGATCTGCAGCACTTCACGCTCGTGGGCGCCACCACCCGCACCGGTTCGATCACTGGCCCGCTGCGTGACCGCTTCGGCCTGGTGGCCCGGCTCGACTACTACACGGCTGTGGACCTCGAGGCCATCGTCCGGCGGACGGCGGGGATCCTCCAGGTGGGCATCGACGAGCGTGGCTGCGCCGAGATCGCCCGCCGGGCGCGTGGCACGCCGCGCATCGCCAATCGCCTGCTCCGCCGCGTGCGCGACTTCTCCGAGGTCCGGGGCGACGGCTCGATCGACCGGCGGACGGCCGAGGAGGGCCTCGCCCTCTTCGGCGTGGACGAGCGGGGGCTCGACAAGGTCGACCGCGCGCTCCTCTCCGCCGTGTGCGAGCGCTTCGGCGGCGGCCCGGTGGGGCTGTCGACGCTCGCCATCGCCGTCGGGGAGCAGACCGAGACGGTCGAGGACGTCTACGAGCCGTTCCTCATCCAGCAGGGTCTGCTCATGCGCACCCCGCGGGGGCGGGTGGCCCTGCCGGCGGCCTGGGAACACCTTGGCCTGGCGCCGCCCCCCAGCGGAGGATCCGGCGCCGTACCCACGCTGTTCGGGGGCTGATCACCGACCAGGGCACCGGTAGCGTTGCCACACCCCATGGACGTGGCCGACTTCGCCTACGAGCTGCCGGCGGCTTCGATCGCCCAGACGCCGATCGAGCCGCGTGACCGTGCCCGGTTGCTGATCGACCGGGGCCCAGGCACCGCTCCCGAGCACCGCACCGTCGCCGACCTGCCGGCGTTCGTCCGCCCCGGCGACGTGGTCGTGGTCAACACCACGCGGGTCCTGCCCGCCCGGCTGTGCCTCACCAAGCCGACGGGGGGCGCGGTGGAGGTCCTGCTGCTGGAGCGGCTCCCCAGTGGCGAGTGGGAGGCGCTGGTCCGCCCCGGCCGCAGGGTGGCACCCGGGACCGAGCTGCCGGTGGGCGCCGACCTGCGCGTCCGCTTCGGGGGGCCCGGCCCGAGCGGCCGTGGGAGCGAGAAGGAGGGGCCGGGGGAGGGCACCCGGCTGGTCGAGCTGCTGACGGAAGGCGCCGTCGACGAGCTGGCGCTGCTGGACCGGCACGGTGTCGTGCCGCTTCCGCCGTACATCACCGCTCCGCTGGCCGATCCCGAGCGCTACCAGACGGTGTTCGCCGACCGGCCGGGCTCCGTGGCGGCGCCCACCGCCGGCCTCCACCTCACTCCGGCGGTCCTCGACAGCTGCCGGGCGGCCGGCGCGCAGATCGAGATGGTGGACCTGGTCGTGGGCATGGGCACCTTCCGCCCGATCTCCGCCGCGAAGGTCGAGGACCACCACATGCACGCCGAGCGCTACCAGGTGAGCCCCGGGACCATGGCGGCGTGTGCGGCGGCCCGGGCCGCCGGTGGGCGGGTCGTGGCGGTGGGGACGACCACCGTGCGGGCACTGGAGTCGGCGGCGCTCTCGGGCCAGCTCGAGGGGCGGACCGAGCTGTTCATCCACCGTCCCTGGCGTTGGCGCGCCGTCGACGTGCTGCTGACCAACTTCCACCTGCCGCGCTCGTCGTTGCTGGTGCTGATCGACGCCTTCATCGGCGCCCGGTGGCGCGACCACTACGGCACCGCGCTCACTGCCGGCTATCGGTTCCTCTCCTTCGGCGACGCCATGCTGCTCGACCGGAGCGCCTGATGGGCGCCCTCGCCTTTACCATCGACGCCCACTGTGGGACGGCCCGGGCGGGCACCGTCAGCACCGCCCGCGGCACCTTCCGGACGCCGTGCTTCATGCCCGTGGGGACCCGCGGGGCGGTGCGCACGCTGTCGTCGGCCGACCTCGAGGACCTAGGGGCCGAGGTCATCCTCGGCAACACGTACCACCTGATGCTGCGGCCCGGCGCCGAGGTCGTCGCCCGCTGGGGCGGGCTCCATGGCTTCGTCGACTGGGGAGGCAACATCCTGACCGACTCCGGCGGGTACCAGGTGTACTCGCTCGGGCCGCGCGTCGACGACGAGGGCGCCACCTTCGCGTCCACCTACGACGGCAGTCCGCACCACCTCACCCCCGAGGGGGCCGTCGACGCGCAGGTGCTCCTCGGTAGCGACATCCAGATGGTGTTGGACGTCTGCCCACCGCTGCCGTCGCCGCCCGGGGCGATCCGTTCGGCCGTGGAACGGACGGCGCTGTGGGCCGAGCGCGCCCGCAAGACCTTCCTCGCCCACGAACGCCCGGACCTCAGCCAGTTCGGCATCGTCCAGGGGGGCGTCGACGCCGGGCTGCGGTCCGAGAGCGCGGCGCGCACGGTGGCCATCGGCTTCGAGGGCTACGCCGTGGGCGGGCTGTCGGTGGGGGAGCACCGCTCCGAGATGCTCCCGGCGCTGGCGGCCGCCCTGGCGGCCCTGCCCGAGGACCGTCCCCGCTACTTCATGGGCCTGGGCGATCCCCTGGGGATCGTCGACGTGGTGGGGTTCGGCGTCGACATGTTCGACTGCGTCCTGCCCACCCGCCTGGGGCGTCACGGCACGATGCTGACCTCGACCGGGCGCCTGAACCTCCGCAACCAGCGCTTCGCGACGGATACCGGACCGATCGACGACGCGTGCGGTTGCAGGGTCTGCGCACGCTGGTCGCGGGGCTACCTGCGCCACCTGTTGTCGGTCGACGAGCCCACGGGCCCGCGGCTGCTGACGATCCACAACATGCACTGGACCCTCGAGCTGGTGCGGAGGGTCCGGCGGGCGATCGCCGAAGGCTCGCTGGCGGCACTGCGGTCCGAGCTGGCCGAGCACTGGCCCGACGGTGCCATTCTCGGCGGCCGCGATGGGGAGTCTCCCAGGGGCACCGGCTAACCTCATCCGGCTGCCTATGCAAGCGTTGATCGTCCTCGCCGTCACCTTCCTGTTGCTCTGGGTGTTCTTCATCCTCCCCCAGCAACGGCGGGTACGAGCCCACCAGCAGCTGGTGGCCGGGCTCGGGGAGGGCGACGAGGTGGTGCTCAGCGCGGGCATCCACGGCCGCATCACCGATCTCGGTGCCGAGGACCTGTTGCTGGAGGTGGCCCCGGGTGTGGAGCTGCGGGTGGCCCGCCAGGCTGTCCTGCGCCGCGTGGAGACGGTGGACGCGGACGCCCTCCCGGCCCCCTCCGCAGGGGCCGTCACCAACGGCGACTCGGCGGGCGACGGTCCGTCGCGCGACGATCCGCAGCCGGCCGGCACCGACGTGGCCACGCCGACCGATCCGACCTGAACGCAATGCGACGCAAGCTCTGGCTCCCCCTGGTGTTCATCGTGGTGGCCGCGATCGGCGGCCTGGCGGCGACGCTCATCTCCGGCAGCGGCCCGGAGCTCGGGCTCGACCTCCAGGGGGGTGTCTCGGTTGTGCTCGAGCCCACCTCGAACGCGAGCAACGACGCCCTGGGGCAGTCGGTCGAGATCATCCGCGACCGGGTCGACGCTCTCGGTGTGGCCGAGCCCGAGATCACCCGCCAGGGCGACGCCATCGTCGTGCAGCTGCCGGGGGTGAAGAACCGTGACCGTGCGCTGGAGCTGGTGGGACAGACGGCGGAGCTCCGCTTCCGCCCGGTGCTGCAGGATCTCACCGGATCCGAGGTGATCCAGCCCGACGAGAACGGGACATCGACCACGACGACCCCGGAGGGCGGCGGGACGACCACAACGACCGCCGGTGGGGCGACGACGACCACGACGGCGCCCGACGAGAACGCCGCAGGGGTCCCGCTGGGCGAGAGCGCCGGCGCCGCGCAGGAGCCGACCACCACGACGACCGCGCCACCGACGACCACCACCACGGCCCCGGAGGCACCGGCCCAGTCCGGACCGGTGCAGCTGACGTCCCGCCAGGACGACAAGGCCGACGCCACCGTGACGCTCGAGGGCAAGGACGGCGAGGCCGTCTACCAGCTGGGGCCGGCGCTGGCGACCGGGCAGATCGTGTCGTCGGCACACGCCGAGATCCCCCAGGGGCAGTGGCTCGTTGCCCTGTCGATGAAGGGCGGCGCCAACGGCATCGACAAGTTCAACGAGATCGCGGCCCAGTGCAACCCGCCCAGCGCCACCTGCCCCACGGGCCGGCTGGCCATCGTCCTCGACTCGGTCGTCCAGTCGGCGCCCTCGATCAACGAGCCGAGCTACAGCAAGGACGACATCACCATCAGCGGCAGCTTCACCGAGGGCGAGGCCAAGGACCTGGCCCTGGTGCTGCGCTACGGGTCGCTGCCCGTGGAGCTCGAGCGCCAGAGCGTGCAGACGGTGTCGGCCTCGCTGGGTGAGGACTCGCTGCACGCCGGCGTCATCGCCGGGGTCGTGGGTCTGGTCCTGGTGGCGCTGTACATGTTGCTCTACTACCGGGCACTGGGCGTGGTGATGATCGTGGGCGTCGGCATCTCCGGTGCGCTCCTCTACAGCATCGTGTCCTGGATCGGCGAGACCCGGGGACTGGCCCTAACGCTGGCCGGGGTGACCGGCATCATCGTGTCGATCGGCGTCACCGTCGACTCGTACGTGGTCTTCTTCGAGCGGCTCAAGGACGAGGTCAAGGCCGGCCGGACCCTGCGCACGTCGACCGACCGGGCGTTCAAGCGCGCCTTCCGTACGATTCTCGCCGCCGACATCTCGTCGTTCCTCGGCGCCGCCGTCCTGTGGTGGCTGACCGTGGGGTCGGTCCGGGGCTTCGCGTTCTTCCTCGGCCTCTCGACCGTGCTGGACGTGATCGTGGCCTGGTTCTTCACCCGGCCGGCGGTCATCCTGCTGTCCCGCAACCGATTCTTCACGGAGATGCCCGGCTTCGGCGTGGCCCGGGGGTTGGCGTCCAGCGGCGCCCTGGCTCGCCCGACGGTCGCTCCGGTACCGGGGGCAGGGAAATGAGCGACAAGACGGCCGCACCCGACGCCGCCTCGTCGGACAACGTGTCCAGCGACGGCGCGGTCGCCCCGGAGGCGAAGCGGCGCTCCATCTGGACCCGGCTCTACCACGGCGAGACCAACTTCGACTTCGTCGGGCGTCGCAAGGTGTGGTTCATCCTGTCGCTGGTCGCCGTGCTGATCGGCCTCGGATCGTTGGTGACCCGCGGCCTCAATCTCGGGATCGACTTCGAGGGCGGCGTGGTCTGGGAGGTTCCGGCCGGGGATGCGTCGGTGGCGGACACCCGCAACGCGGTCGACCAGTTCGGCCTCGGGAACGCCACGATCCAGGAGCTCCAGAGCGACGAGGGCGTCGAGCTGCGGATCGAGGCGGAACCGGTGTCGGCCACCACCAGCGACCAGGTGACGGACGCCCTCGCCAAGGTGACGGGGTCGTCGGCCGACGACGTCAGCCTCACGTCGGTGGGCCCGTCGTGGGGCCGGGAGATCAGCGACAAGGCGATCCGCGCGCTGATCGTCTTCCTGGTCCTGGTCACCATCTACATCGCGCTGCGCTTCGAGCTGAAGATGGCCATCCCCACGCTGGTGGCCCTGATCCATGACGTGCTGATCACGATCGGGGTGTACGCAGTGACCCAGCTGGAGGTCACACCGGCGACGGTGATCGCCGTGCTCACCATCCTCGGCTACTCGATCTACGACGGCATCGTCGTGTTCGACAAAGTCGACGAGAACACACGCCTCGTGTCGTCGACCGGGGGCCTGAGCTACGGGGGCATGGTCAACGTGTCGCTCAACCAGGCCCTGATGCGCTCCCTGAACACGACCATCACCGCCCTGCTACCGGTGGCCTCGCTGCTCGTCGTCGGCTCGTGGATCCTGGGCGCGGTCGTGCTCCAGGAGTTCGCGATCGCCCTCCTCATCGGCCTGTTCTCGGGGGCGTACTCGTCGCTGTTCATCGCCTCGCCGTTGCTGGCGTGGCTCAAGGAACGCGAGCCCCGCTACCGCGACATCAAGCGGCGGGTCGATGCCCGCGGCGGCGAGGCCGAGGTCGTTGCCGCCGCCGTGGTGGCGGGAGCGCCGGCCGTCGGTTCGGCACCCGCACGCGCGCCGGCCAACAGCGGCGCCGCCGCCCGCTCGTCGGCGGCGGACACCCGCGTGGTCACCCCCGGCGGCCGGGCCATCCCGCCCCGGCCCCGCAAGAAGACCAAGCGCGGCCGCTGACCTACCGATGGCGGCGGTCGGATCGGGGCGCCGCCAGCCGAACCGGCGTCCGGAAGCGCCGCCGGATTCCGTCGCATGCGAACGCGGGAGCGGGTGGGTGGCCGACCCGGCAGTAACGTCGCCCACCATGAGCCGTGATTCGGCGTGGCTGGCGAGCCACCTGCGCGACGTCCCCGACTTCCCCCGGCCGGGCATCGTCTTCAAGGACCTGACGCCGCTGCTCGCCGACGTCGACGCCTTCCGCTACGCGGTCGACGCCATCGCCGACCACGCTGCCGGGCTCACCGTCGACAAGGTCGTGGGCATCGAGGCACGGGGCTTCATCTTCGCCGCCGCGGTCGCCTACCGGCTCGGCGCCGGCTTCGTCCCGGTCCGCAAGACGGGCAAGCTCCCGTGGAAGACGGTCGCCGAGACCTACGAGCTCGAGTACGGCACCGACGTGCTCGAGCTCCACGAAGACGGCATCGCCCCGAACGACTCCGTGTACGTGGTCGACGACGTCCTCGCCACCGGCGGGACCGCGGCCGCCACCTGCCGCCTGGTCGGCCGCCTGGGTGGCGTGATCGCCGGCCTGGCGTTCGTGGTCGAGTTGGGATTCCTCGAAGGAAGGGCGAAACTGCCCAAGGAGTACGACGTGCTGACTTTGGTCAGCGTCTGAAAAGAGAACAAGGAGGCAGCGGTGCCCACGGTCGATCGAGTCCTGCCGTGGCGGCGCAATCATCAGCCGCCGGCGGACGAGGTCGCGCCCCTGTTGAACTCCTTCCGGCAGCAGCACCCCAAGGCGCCCACCGCGCTCATCACCCGGGCGTACCTGCAGTCGGCCGACGCCCACTCGGGACAGAGCCGCGACTCGGGCGGGCCGTACGTCGAGCACCCGCTGGCGGTGGCCCGCATCGTGTCGGACCTCGGGCTCGACGACGTCACCATCGCCGCGGCCCTGCTCCACGACACCGTCGAGGACACCGGCGTCACGCTCGACGACATCGCCCGGTCCTTTGGCGGCGACGTGGCCGCCATCGTGGACGGCGTCACCAAGCTCGACCGGGTCCAATTCAACTCGAAGGAGGCTCAGCAAGCCGCCACCATGCGCAAGATGCTGGTGGCGATGGCGAAGGACCTGCGGGTCCTGATCATCAAGCTGGCCGACCGGCTCCACAACATGCGCACCATCGCCGCGCTGCCGGCGTGGAAGCAGGAGCGCATCTCCCACGAGACGCTCGACATCTACGGCCCGCTGGCCCACCGCCTGGGCATGCAGGACGTCAAGACGCAGCTCGAGGACCTGGCCTTCGCGGCCCTGCACCCCAAGCGCTACGCGGAGATCGACCACATGGTGTCGGTGCGCACGCCCGAGCGCGACCTCTACCTCACGCAGGTGCTCGAGGAGGTGTGCCAGCGACTCGCGGAGCTCGGCATCAGCGCCGACGTGACCGGCCGCCCGAAGCACCTCTACTCCATCTACGAGAAGATGGTGGTGAAGGGCCGCGAGTTCGACGACATCTTCGACCTGGTGGGCATGCGGGTCGTGGTCGAGTCGGTGAAGGACTGCTACGCCGCCCTCGGCTCGATCCACGCCACCTGGAAGCCGGTGCAGGGGCGGTTCAAGGACTACGTGGCCATGCCCAAGTTCAACCTGTACCAGTCCCTGCACACGACCGTGATCGGGCCGCAGGGCAAGCCCCTCGAAGTGCAGATCCGCACCTGGGAGATGCACGCCCGGGCCGAGCAGGGGGTGGCGGCGCACTGGTCCTACAAGGACCGCGACCCCAACGACAGCGACCTGCCCTGGCTCAACCGCATCGTCGACTGGCAGTCGGAGACCACCGATCCCGACGAGTTCATGCAGCGGCTGAAGATCGACCTCGAGCAGGACGAGGTCTTCGTCTTCACGCCCAAGGGCAAGGTCGTGACGCTGCCGGTGGGCGCGACCCCCATCGACTTCGCCTACGCCATCCACACCGAGGTCGGCCACGCCTGCGTCGGCGCCCGGGTCAACGGCCGGCTGGTGCCGCTGGACTCGAAGCTGGCATCGGGCGACACCGTGGAGATCTTCACGTCCAAGGTCGAGGGCGCCGGGCCCTCGCGCGACTGGTTGCAGATCGTGGCCACGCCCCGGGCGGCCTCGAAGATCCGCCAATGGTTCTCCCGTGAGCGGCGCGAGGACGCCATCGAGCAGGGCCGCGACGACCTGATGAAGGCGCTGCGCCGGGAGGGCCTCCCGGTGCAGAAGCTGCAGAGCGGGGCCGTGCTGGGCGACACCGCCAAGGCGATGAACTACGCGGACCTCGACGGGCTGTACGCAGCCATCGGCGAGAACCACGTGTCGGCCAAGGCTGTCGCGGCGCGGATCACCAAGTCGCTGCGGGAGGTGGGGCCGGAGCAGGAGGAGTCGCTCCCGACCACGATCCGCCAGCCGCGCCGCAGCCGCATCGCCAGGGGCCCGGCGGGCGTCCACGTCGAGGGCCTCGACGACGTGTTCGTGCGGCTGTCCCGGTGCTGCACGCCCGTGCCGGGCGACGAGATCATCGGCTTCGTCACCCGGGGCCGGGGCGTGTCGGTGCACCGCGCCGACTGCGCCAACGCCGTGTCACTGGCTTCGGGCCAGGCCGACCGCCTGATCGACGTGGAATGGGACATCGAGCCGGGCGGGGTGTTCATCGCCTCCGTCGAGGTCAAGGCGCTCGACCGGGCCAAGCTGCTGCGGGACGTGGCCATGGCGTTCGCCGACCACCACGTCAATATCCTGAGTTGCACGACCCAAACCGGCTCGGACCGGGTGACGAAGATGCGCTTCGACATGGAACTGGGTGACCCCTCGCACCTGGATTCGTTGCTGTCGACCATCCGGGGCATCGACAGCATCTACGACGCCTATCGGGTCGTGCCCGGCCGGGGCGGCTGACCCGAATGGGGCTGTGACCAGCGACGACGCCAGGTCCAGAGCGTCATCGTCGATGGATCGGTCCCCGGCGCTCAGTGGCAGAGACCGGACCCAGCATCCGTGAAGCTGCCGCGGTCGACCGGCAGGAACTGCCAGTCATAGCCGTCGGCGTTCAGCGTCAGCTGGAGCACGCCGTACGTGTCCGATTCTCGAAGCTCGCTGCCGGGGAGCGGCCGGTCGAAGGGATAGAGGCTCCGGCCACCGGTTCCCACCACGAATTCCCGTATGCCCCGTGCCTGGTCGACCGTGCCAGTCGGGTCCAGCGGGGCGAACCGCTCGTAGTTGTGCTCATGGCCGCTCAGCACCACGTCCGCTCCGGCCTCGTAGAGTGCCTGCCACAGGTCCCTCACGTCCTCATCGCTGCCGTGGTGGGCACCGGAGCTGAAGCGAGGGTGGTGCCAGTAGGCGAGCGTGCAACGCGTTCGGTGCTGGTTCAGGTCGGCCCGGAGCCAGCGCTCCTGCTCCGAACCACGGTCACAGCCCCCCACCTCGCGGCAGTTGGAGTTGAGGGCGATGACGTGCCACGCACCCAGGTCGTAGCTGTACCAGCCTTTGCCGGGGGCGCCCGCTCGTGAGCCGAAGAAGTCGAAGTACCCCTGCGCGCCATCGGTGCCGTACTCGTGATTGCCGGGCACCGGCCGCGTGCGGTCCAGAGCGCGGCCCCAGGTCGGCCCGTAGCACTCCGTGAACTCCGACGGTTCGCCTCGGTCGTACGCCGCGTCGCCGAGGGTGAGCACCGTCCCTTGGTGACGGCCGAGAAGCGCGGCGGTCCGTTCGTCGCCTTCGCTCTCGCACGAGGCGATGTCGCCGGCCGCCAGCACCGTGACGGGTCCGTCGGCGCTACTAGGCGGGCCAGTGGTGGTGGGCGCGTTGTCAGGGTTCCGCTGTTCCGGCCGGTCAGGCTCGGCGCGAGCGGTGGTGCCCGCCTCGTGGCCACCGCAGCCCGTAGGCACCAGCGCAAGGGCGACCAGGAGCAGGGCCCGGAGCCCGAACCTTCTGACCCGCGGCGCCATCGCACCGATCACGGCTGGAACTCGTAGGCGCCCCGATCGTCGAAGGTCCGTGGCCCCACCCCGGTGTTGGGTGTCGCGGGGTCGTCCACTCGGCCATTGCCGTCGGCGTCGGTGACCGGCTGACCGCTGGCCCCAGAGTTGGCCGAATCGATGGCCGGCGAACCGGCGAGGAGATGGAGGTTGCCCGCGCCAGGCAGCCGGAATCGCGGATCGGCCTCGATGCCGCGGGGCTCGCGCCCGGTGGCCGCCCGGAACGCGGCCAGCGAGGAGTACCGCGTCCCGGCCCAGTCGATCATGACTCCAGTCGTTCGCAAGTTGACCAGGTCGAAGTCGAGGCTGATCGTCGCCGTCGAGGTGGCGTCGACCCGGATGTTGCCCGACGTGCGGGGGCTGTTGATCCCGTTGTCGACGCTGATGTCGTTGGCGAGCAGCGCGCCCGTCGAGTTGACGACCTCGATGCCGGAGTCAACGTTGTCGTAGACGGTGTTGGCGACGACGCGCACGCCGTTCGACCCCTTCACGTCGATGCCGTGGTCGCCGTTGTTCATGGTCAGGTTGTCGTGAGCAAGCGTGTTGGTGGCACCGTCCCAGACATTGATGCCGGAGTCCTCGTTGCTGTAGCTGATGTTGCCCGCCAGCCGGTTGCCGCCGCTGCGGACATCGATGCCGGCCGCAGCGCGCGTGTACTGCCGCGCGTTGCTGAAGCTCACGTTCCTCGTGAGCACCACGCCCGAGCAACCAGTGCCGAGGAAGATGCCGGCATCGGTGTTGTGGTCGGTGACGTTGGCCACGACGAGCGAGGACGTGGTGGTCTTCAGGGTGATGCCTCGCGCCACCAGACCGCTGATGGGCTGGCCAGCGAAGGTCACGTGGTTGCCGTCCAACGTGATGTTCGCGGAGCCGCTCACGTAGATGCCATGCGAGGTGGTCCTGGTGATGTTGAACCCTTTGATCGTGACCCAGGCCTTGCTGGAGAGGCGGAAGCCGTAGGTGGGACCGCTGATCGTCACGCTGGCCCCCGCTGCGGGCATGAACACGATGGGCTCGGCCGGCGTGCCCGACTTACTCACCGTGACCTGGTCGGTGTAGATACCGGTCGAGACGATCACTGTGGTGCCCGCAATCGCCCGCGCTCCCGCCGCCTTGATCGAGCACAGCGGTTGGGTCGTCGTGCCGGGTCCCGTGTCCGAGCAACCCGGGTTGTTCCGGTCGACGTAGAGCACCGACGGCACGGCCCCCGCCGGCGCTGCCGTCACCAGGACCCCTCCGACGAGTGCCCCCACGGCCAAGACCAGGAGACCGCGTCCCGCGATCGAACTCCGCTCCTTCAAGCGCTGACGGGTGGGGCCAGCCTGGGGACCGGACGTCACGAGCCGGTGCAGCTGGCGCTCCCTGAATCGGTGAAGGTCTGACCGGCGATGGGCACGAACTCCCAGTCGTAGCTGGTCGGATGCAGCGTCAACTTCAGGACGCCATGTGTGCGGTCGTTCCTGACCTCGCTGTTGGCGGCGATCGTCGAGCCGAAGGAGCTCAAGCTCGAGCCACCGGTGCCCACCACGAACTGACGGATGCCGCGTGCGGGATCCGCCACGGCAGCGGGACTCTGTCGTGCGAAGCGCTCGTAGTTGTGGCGATGACCGCTCAAGACAACGTCGGCACCCGCCGCATACAGCGGGTCCCAGAAATCTCGCAGATCCGAGTCGCCACCCTTCGAGCTGAACAGCGGTTCGTGGTGGAGTGCCAGGATGCAGGCCCGCGGGTTGGCGGCCAGGTCGGCGCGCAACCACTGTCCCTGAGGAGACGTCGGACGGCAGCCGCCGACCTTGGAGCACTCGGAGTTGAGGTGGATGATGTGCCAGGCGCCCAGGTCGTAGCTGTAGTACCCGCGTCCCGGGTCACCTGCCGCCGGGCCGAAGTAGCTGAAGTAGGGCGCGGCCCCCGGCGTGTCGTAGTCGTTGTCGCCGGCTGTCGGATGGGTGCGAGCCTTCTGACGACCCCACGTCGGCCCGTAGCAGTTGGTGAAGCTGGCGCTCGAGCCGCTCGGGTAGGCGTTGTCGCCGATGGTGAAGACCGTGCCAGCGATGTTGTCCAGCAGCAGCGCCGTCGCGTCGTCGGAGGAGCGGCTGCAATCCGCGATGTCCCCCGCGCCCACGAACACCTGGGTCTGCGTGCCGCCGGGTGGGGTGGTGGTGATGGTCACGGTGGCGGTGTCGCAGGATGCGAGGGTGTCGCAGATCTGGTAGGTGAAGCTGTTCGTGCCGGTGAAGTCGGTGTCGGGCGTGTAGCGGAAGGTGCCGTCGCCGTTGTTGACGAGGGCCCCGTTGGCCGGCGTGGTGCATCCGGTGCAGGTGGTGGTGGCGGAGGTCGGGGCGAGGTTGCCGTCGGGGTCGGTGTCGTTGGCAGCGACGTTGATGTCGGCCGCGGTGTTGGCCAGCGTGGTGGCGGTGTCGTCAACGGCCACCGGCGGTGCGTTGACCGAACCACCGTCTCCGATCTCCAGCACGAGCTGTGGCGCTGATGCGCCCTCGCGGGAGTCGTACTGGATGCCGTCGGTGCTGTCGGGCAGCAGGACGAAGTCGTGGGTGCCGTTGCCGGTGACCTGTCCGGTGAGGTCGTACTCGGACCAGGTGCCCGCGGTCGCGGTGCCCACATTGGCGATCGCGCCGCTGGTCGCGGGGGGCCGGTTGTTCCAGGTGATGGTGCCTTCTGTCCAGGCGGCGCTGGTCCGGTAGAGCGACGGTCCGTTCGAGGATCCGTTGCGGACGAACAACCGCAACGTGGCCCGCTGCACCGCACCCGACACGCCGCTCACGTTGAAGCGCAGGTGGCTCTGCTCGCCGGGGTTGTCCACGTCCAGCCTGGACAACGACCCGTAGTTCGTTGTCGGGCTCGCCTCCAGCACACGCGCATCAGCCACCGCACCCACGACCACCTGGGTCGCGCTCGGTGCGGCGTCGGCGGCTGTGCCCAGCTCGGCCTGCGCCAGCACGGGTAGAGCTGTCAGCGCCACGACGAGCGCCGACAGGCATCTGCGGCGCCTCCCACGGTCCGCGCGAGAACGTCTGGGGGGGATGGATGGCTGAGGCATCGGAGTTGCCCGCCTCTCGATGGCCGATGAAACCTCAAACGCGTTCCTAGCAGTCTCCCCTCTAACTGGCGAGGCGTCCACCCTCGCGTCGGTAGCCAGGTCATGGTCGCCAGCTGAGGAGCCGGGGCGTGGTGTTCGAGAGGTCGACCTTCCCGGGCTGCGGACGGTCGACGTCTCCGTGGTGAGAACTCATACGGACCCGGGCCGCTACGGTCGAGCGGGTGCGAGGTGAGGTCAAGGCGCGCACGATCGAGCTGTGCGGTCCGCCGGGCGCGGGCAAGTCGTTGATCGCCAGCACCCTCGCCGAGCACCTCGTCGCCCGGGGGGTCCATGTGTCCCAGCCGCTGGCCGTGGTGGCGCCGACCCGGCGTGCCAGCTTCCGCGTCGGAGCGAAGGTGCTCATCGCGTCCCGCGAGATGGCACGCGCGCCAGTCGATTCCTCTCGCGCGCTGGCTGCCATCCGCCGCTCGGACCAGTCACTCCGCGACGCGCTGCACCGCTCACTGAACTGGCTCGTGGTGCGCGGGCTGTACCGCCGCGCACGATCCCGACCCGGCATCCACGTGTTCGACCAAGGCGTCGTGCAAGAGCTCTGCTCGATCGGGTATCAGGGCGGCGACTGGCGCGCCTGCCTCACAGCCTCGGGGCCCGGGACGGCCGGGCTGGGGCCGGACCTACTGATACTGGTTGCCGCGTCGGTCGAGACGGCGCTCGCCCGACTCGACGCCCGCCCAGGCCGTCAGAGCCGCCTCGAACGACTGGACGTCGACGAGCGCCAGAAGGAGCTCGAGCGGCAGAACCGCATGTTGGGGGAGATCGAGCAGGCTTGGTTCGAGCGCCACGGCGTCGTGCTGGGGACGAAGCGCATCGAGGTCCGCAACGACGATGGCCAGCTGGCCCAGACCCTCGGTGCCCTCGTCGCCCACGTCATCTGAGCAGCCTCGGTGCCCGTGAGCCGACGCTCGAGCAGTGCCCAATCGGCCAAAGGTTCCGGAGTGCCGCCGGCTGGTGTCACGCTGGTCGCACTGGCCCTTCACTCGCCGCGGCCGGGTCGGTGGTCGCGAAGGTGGCGACGAGCGTGCCAGGTCGACCCGTTGGGTACTGGTCGAAGGCTTTCGCTCCCAGGACACTTGCGCGATGATTGTGGAGCCGTCAACGCCTAGGACGCCTCTCCCACGGTGGCGCGTTCTTCGGCCTTTGAGGGCGGGCGACTATGAGGCTCAAAGGTGAGGAGGCCGTTGTGGCGGTAACGCGCGGGTTGGTGGCTTGTCGCTCGACGGGGCCCACGGCCGAGTTCGGCGTCCATCGAAGAGGACGACCGCCAGGGTCGCCACGTCGTGCCCGGCGATTCGTCGCACTCGCTCTGAGTGCGGCGGTCGTCGTCAGCATGGTCGGGATCGGCACTGCGCAAGCCCTGATCAGCACGACGCAGCCTCAACTCACCCTGAACCACTTCATTCGCACGACGCCGTTCCAGGGATCGTCGACCGAGGTGGACGACAACGAGGGCAGCGCTTATGTCGCGGGGGACGACGCTCTCTGGATGGCGTCCGACAACGACGACGCGCTGTTCGAGGTTGACCGCACGACCGGCGCGTTCCGCCGGAAGGTGGCACAGACGGCATTCATCAACGCGCCCCGCTTCGGCGTGGGCGGCGCCGCCGGTCAGGCCCGCACCGAAGACCTCGAGGCGCTCGCCTACGACGCGAACGCTGACGCCATCTACGCCTTCTCCGGGAGCACGAGCGCGACCCCGACCGCCTTCCGCCTGACCCGGGGCGCCAACGGCCAGTTCCAGGTCCAGTCCTGGCAGCCGCTGCCGTCGGAGTGGACGGGTGCGGGGTGGCGCGCGGCCGATGGCCTCACCTACGTCGCGAACGACGCAACCATCCGCACCTATAACTTCGTCACGAACACGTTCGGGCCCTCGTTCTCGATCTCTGGGCTCACCAAGATCTTCGGCCTCGACTTCGACGACGTGACCGGTGACCTCCTGGCCGTCAACAACAAGCAACGCCTCTACCGGGCGTCGATGACCACCAGGACCCTCCGGACCGGATGGAACGGCATCGACCTGACCAGTTTCGGCCTCCTCGACACCCGTGCGGTCGAGGTCATCGGCGAACAGGTGCTCGTCACCGACGGCGCCGACTCCGGCGTGCGGCCGCATTCGGATCCCATGTCCCACGCGGTCTTCGTGCTCGACGTCAGCGGGCCCGCCGGGCCGGCGCCGACGGCGAGCTTCACCGCGACGCCGACCACCGGCTCGGTGCCGCTCACCGTCAGCTTCGCCGACACCAGCACCGGCGGGCCGACGAGCTGGGCCTGGGACTTCGGGGACGGCGGCACATCGACGGCGCAATCGCCGTCGCACACCTACACCAGCACCGGGACGTTCACCGCCAGCCTGACCGCAACCAACGGGCAAGGCTCCACATCCAGCTCGCGGACCATTACCGTCACCCAACCGACGGCGCCGACGGCGAGCTTCACTGCGACGCCGACCACCGGCTCGGTGCCGCTCACCGTCAGCTTCGCCGACACCAGCACCGGCGGGCCGACGAGCTGGGCCTGGGACTTCGGGGACGGCGGCACATCGACGGCGCAATCGCCGTCGCACACCTACACCAGCACCGGGACGTTCACCGCCAGCCTGACCGCAACCAACGGGCAAGGCTCCACGTCCAGCTCGCGCACCATCACCGTCAACGAGCCGCCGACCGAGTTCACCGTCGCTCTGGACGCTGACACCTACGTCAACACCTCCAGCCCGACCAAGAACTACGCGACCGCCCCGACCATGAAGCTCAAGTTCGAGCCCCCCGCCGAGTACAGGTCGCTCATCAGGTTCACCCTGAACGGGCTCAGCGGCCCGCCGACCTCGGTGAAGGTCCGGCTCCACGTCGAGGACGCGAGCGCCAGAGGCGGTGACTGGTACCTGGTCTCGAACGACTGGACCGAGAGCACGGTGGTCTGGGGCAACAAGCCCGCCATCTCCGGCAGTCCGGTCGCCTCTGTCGGGGCGGTCACGGTGGGGACATGGGTCGAGGTCGACCTGACCAGCGCGATCACGGGGAACGGCACGTACTCGTTCGAGGCCACCACGACGTCTACGAACACCGCGGCGTTCTACACCAGCCAGGGGACGAACCCGCCCCAAGTCGTCGTGGTCGCGTAGACAGGGAAGGGAAGTGAACGAGTCCCGCAGGGACAACCGGCCGGAGGGCGCCTGGTCGTTAGCGACGGCGAGATCGACGACCTTCGAGATGTTGAAGGGTTCCATCTCGTCCGCGATAATTCTCCTGACCTCACCATTTGGACAGTTCCTGTTCGCTGGATATGGGTGGAGGTTGTGCGTCGGGGTGGGCCCGTGCACGCGTAGTCCGTTGGTTATACGGGCACGACGTTGCGACAAGCAGGATCGGCGATCATGACCATGACCAGAGATATCTGGTGCACGCTCGGACCATCCTCGCTCAACGATCACGTGATCGGGCGGTTGGAGGAGGCTGGCGTGAGCCTGCTGCGACTGAACCTCTCGCACACGAGGATCGACGAGCTGCCACGGACATTGGAGTACGTGCAAAGCCGTACCGGACTTCCGCTCTGTCTCGACACCGAAGGAGCGCAGATCCGCACATCGTCGGCATGGGACCTCACGCTGGATGAGAATCGGTCGGTCCGCATCGTCAACCGACCGATCGCCGATGGTGACCTCACGTTCTACCCCGAGGGCATCGTTGGCCAATTGGCTGAAGGGGACATCGTCAGGATCGACGCCGACGTCTTGGCCCAGGTGACCGCCGTTGACCCCGAGGGTGTGGTGCTCTGGATCCTCAACGGTGGCACGGTCGGTGCGAGTAAGGCCATCAGCGTTCTCGAGCGTGATATCGAGCTACCGCCGCTGACCGAGAAGGACCGCCAGGCGATAGAGATCGGCAACCACGCGGGGATCAGGCACGTTGCATTGTCCTTCGCCAATTCTGCTGCTGACGTCGATCAGGCCCGGTCGGTTGCCGCTCCCGATGCGACGATCATTTCGAAGATCGAATGCCTCAACGGGCTGTTCAACCTCTCCGAGATCGCGACACGGTCGGACGCCATCCTGATCGACCGGGGTGACCTCTCACGCCAAGTCAATGTCGAGAAGCTCCCGTCAGCGCAGAAGGACATCATTCGGCGATCGAAGCAGCTCGGTGTGCCGGTCTACGTGGCAACCAACCTCATGGAATCGATGGTGACATCGCCGCATCCCACCAGGGCCGAGGTCAACGATGTGTACAACACGCTCATCGATGGCGCGGACGGTCTCGTCCTCGCCGCCGAGACGGCGATCGGGGCCTACCCGGTGGCCTCGGTCAGCATGGTTCGCCAGATCATCGAGGAGTTCGACAAGAGTTGGGGTCGCCACGACAGCAACTACTCGCCAGCACCGATCTCGCTGCTGGTCGAGCCCCATGGCGGTTGCCTGGTGAACCGGGAGGCCCTCTCGGCCAACCGCCACGAGCTGTTGAGCCTCAAGCGGCTCGTCGTGAAGCCCACCGATTTGATGGACTGTGCCCAGATCGCGAACGGTACCTATTCTCCGCTGCGCGGCTTCATGAACAAGGAGACGCTCGACAGCGTCCTACGGGCGAATCGACTGCCCAACGGCCTCCCGTGGACGATGCCGATCGTGCTGCAGGTCGACGACGACTCCGTGGACGACATCTCGGTCGGGGATCGCATCGCGCTCAGCAGCGGAGCGGGCAAGATCCACGCGACCCTCGACGTGGGCGAGATCAACTCGTTCGATCTGCGCGAGGTGGCCGAGTCGTGGTTCGGCACTGCGTCACTGGACCACCCAGGCGTGGCCCGGCTTGCGGCGGGCGGCGGCAGGTTCGTCGCCGGTGAGGTCACGCTCGTCGAACGACCGGTGTCGGGGCACGAGCGCTATGAGCTCAGCCCGACCCGGACTCGACTGATCTTCAGCCAGAAGGGCTGGAGCAGGGTCATCGGATTCCACACCCGCAATGTGCCGCATCGTGTCCATGAGTTCATCCAATTGCGAGCGTTGGACAAGGTGCATGCGGACGGGCTGTACATCAGCCCAGTGATCGGACCAAAGAAGCCGGGTGACTTCCTTTCGGGCCCGATCCTGCAGAGCTATCAGGCGCTACTGGAGTCCGGAGTGTACCCGCCCGGCAAGGTCGTTCTCGGCGCGTTCTCCACGTACTCGCGTTACTGCGGGCCACGCGAAGCGGTCTTCACCGCGATCTGTCGTAAGAACATGGGCTGCGACTACTTCGTCGTGGGACGGGATCACACGGGGGTCTCGGACTGGTACGGGGATCATCAGACGCGCGCACTGTTCGATAGCCTCGACGATCTCGGCGTCACCCCGATTTTCTTCGAGCCATACGGGTTCAATCCCGAGACGAACCAGTACGACGTGCTGTCCAGACCGGAGACGGTAGCCATCAGCGGCACGCAGGTGAGAACGGCCCTGATGAACGGCGATCCGTTGCCGGACTGGTACGTCCGCGATGCCGTGCAGATGGTGCTGAGGGACCGAATGGCCACCGACGGGTCGGTGTTCTGGGAGTCGAAGGCGGAAGCAGTGGCCGCCCACTGAGACGCAGCCACAGCGCAGTACGACGGGAGAGCAGCGGGTGAGCGGGATCAGCAGCCGAACCACAGAGCAGCGACTTCCGACCTTCTTGCTCATCGGGGCGATGAAGGCCGGAACGACGAGCCTTTACCACTATCTGAAGGTGCATCCACAGGTTGCGATGACTCGGTACAAGGCACCCGAGTTCTTCGTCGCGGAGGCGAACTGGCATCGCGGCGTCGAGTGGTACCGAAGGCAGTTCCCACCTGTCGGGCCGGAAGTCCTGGCCATAGGCGAAGCGTCGAACGCCTACTCGAAATATCCTCGTTTCCGAGGCGTCCCGAAGCGGGTCGCCTCGCTCCTTCCCGACGCCCGCCTTCTCTATGTGGTCCGAGATCCCCTTTCGAGGATCCGGTCCCACTACCAGACCCGGGTGGCCGACGGCAGCGAGAGGGAGCCCATTGAAGACGCCGTCTTCACCGATCCCATCTACCTGGACTACAGCCGCTACGCACTCCAGGTCGAGCAGTACCTGGAGCACTTCCCTCGGGAGCAACTGCTCGTGGTCACATCGGAGGATCTCCGCGAATCTCGCGACGCCACCATGCGGAGGGTGTACGAGTTCATCGGTGTCGACCCCGCCTTGGTGCCGGCCAGTCTGGACCGCGACTTCTACCAGACGAAGGATCGGGCGACCCACTCCCCGATCCCACTCCGGCTGCGAAAGGGTCTGAAGCGGAGATTCCCGTGGACGCGTCGCTTCAAGGAAGTGGAGCCCAACGTACTCGCCCTGGTCCGACGGCTCACCGGGCGCCGCGAGCAACGATCGGTAGCGGCGACGCCGTTCACCATTCCCGAGGACGTACGAGCGCGCCTGATCGCCGAGCTCGAGGGCGACGTTCGCCGACTTCGAAACTACATGGATCCCGACTTCGACGGGTGGGGGATCGCCTGACGGACGTGGCCCAAACGCGAGACGAGGTGGGTGGTAATGCGAGCACTGGTCACTGGCGGAGCAGGATTCATCGGGAGCTCGTTGGCGACGCGCCTCGCCGACGAGGGCCACCAGGTCGTCATCGCCGACTCCCTCACCCCCTACTACGACCCGGCCCAGAAGCGGGCGAACTTGGCGCCGCTGCGCAGTCGGCCGGAGGTCCGCGTGGTCGACGTCGACCTGGCGTGCGCCGACCTCGACCCACTCCTCGACGACGTCGACGTGGTTTTCCACCAGTCGGCGCAGCCGGGGGTGCGGCGATCCTGGGACGACTTCGGGCGCTACGCCACGGCCAACATCACCGTGACGCAGCGGCTCTTGGAGGCGGTCATGCGCTGCGGCGGGGTTCAGCGCTTCGTCTACGCCTCGAGCTCGTCGGTGTATGGCAACGTGGCACGGACCGCGAGCGCCGAGAGCGATTGTCCTCAGCCCTTCAGCCCGTACGGGGTCACAAAGCTCGCGGCCGAGCATCTCTGTCGTGCATACGCCGAGAACTTCGGCCTGCCGACGGTCTCGTTGCGATACTTCACCGTCTACGGACCGGGCCAGCGACCCGACATGGCGTTCCACCGGCTCATCGAGGCGGCACGCAATGGGACGCCGTTCCCGCTGTACGGTGACGGTCGACAGATTCGTGACTTCACGTATGTCGACGACGTCGTCACTGCGAACCTGGCTGCGGTCAGCGCCGATCCGCCGCCGGGCACGGTCGTCAACGTGGCCGGGGGAACGTCCACGACGATGCGTGAGGTCGTCGAGCTCATCGGAGAGCTCGTCGGTCGCCCAGTCCTCATCGACGCCCAGCCGCCGCAGCCGGGCGACGTCCGCGCCACCGCGGGCCTGACACGGCTGGCATCCCGGGTGCTCGGCTGGGAACCGCAGACCGACCTGCGGACCGGCGTCACCCGTCAAGTTGCGTGGCACGTCGAGAGGGTGGCCGTCACCTACGCCTGAACGGACGGATCCGCTCGGCCCACGCTTGCGACCGACCGGACGTCGCCGACCCCGACGGTCGCGCACCAGTCAGCGTGTCGGTTCCTCCACGGGACTGCGGCTCAGGGCGGGAGAGAGGCGGGCGCCGGTGTGGGTGCGGGCTCGAGGACCGGTCTCTGGGGCTCCACCGGGCCCTCGCTCGCCAGCAGCGGCCATCCCTTGCGCAGCACGAAGTCGAGCCAGACGCCGCATGCCTGCGAGGTCAGAACGGCGGTCAGCACGAGGGTCGTGAAAAAGGTGGCACTGATGATCCCGGCGTCGAAGGCGACGCTGGCCAGCACGATGCCCGGCCCGCCCCGCGCGTTGCACGTCACCGCCAGGTTCACGATGTCGAGGCGCCGGAATCCGGCCAGCCGGGCAGCCAGGCCTATCGAGAGGAGCACCACGACCGACGATCCGACCAGGAAAGCAACCAGCATGAGTGGCGAGAAGCCCTTGGTGAAGTCCAGCTGGTAACCGACGAGGGCAAAGTAGATCGGGATGAAGACCGCTCCGGCGACGTTGCTGATCGCGTCGATCGGGGCCCGTAACCGCTCGTGCTCGGTGTTCCTCATGCCGCCGACGATTCCGAAGCCGGCCAGGAAGGCAGCGAAGGCCAGGGTGACGTCAAGGGCCGCAGCGGCGGTGACGTAGCCGAGCAAGACCACCACGATCCAGGCGATCGGCGCCTGGTCGGCGAGGACGTTCCAGCGGGCACGGCTCGTTCGACGGAGCAGAGGTGGAAGCACCGTCATGGCGAGTAGGACGTACACCGCGTTGGCCACGACGTGCACGGTCACGGTCTCGGCCAAGGCCCCGCTGGCCGCGGCCACGGTGGCGGACGAGATCGCGGTGGCGAGCGCCAGGACGCCCCACAACATGATGTCCTCGAGGACGGCTGCGCCCAACATCAGGCTCGCGAAGCGGGTGTGCAGGATGCCTAGGTCGTAGAAGATCTTCGTGATCACCGGGATGGACGTGACCGACGCCGCGATCGCGAACACGAGGACCACGGCGGGCCTGCTCCCCGCGTCGCCCATGAAATCCTCCAGGGGCAGCGCCGGGGCCACGAACAGCGCGAGGAAGAAGGGCAGTGGGGTGCCCAGACCGAGGATCCAGGCGGTCGGCTTCCGGTTCTCCTTGCCCAGCACGTTTCGCACGCTCGCCCCGGACACGAACATCAGCAGCAGCAGCCCGAACTGGTAGAGGAAGCCCAGGACCACCGTTGAGGTGTCCTTCCCACCATCCCCGAAGAGGTGCGAGGCCGCATCCGGCGCCAGCAGCCCGAGAACCGATGGGCCCAACAGGACGCCCGCCAGGATCTCGCCGACCACCTTCGGCTGGTGCAACCGAGCGGCCAACTGCCCGAGCACGTTGGCGCCCGCGACCAGGAGGAGCAGGGCCAACGCGAGCGATGCCGAGGCTTCCGTGGTCATGCTTCAACCAGCCGGCGCTCGCCAACCCCACCAGCCGGGGCACCCGCCGTGACGAAGCGGGACATCGCCGGGCCGGACTCCACGGTCACAGACACCGCCACACCGCAGCCTTGACTGCCTCGAGGACCTGGCTGTAGGGCTGGCTGGCGTCGATCTCCACCGTGCCGTAGCGCGCCTGGGGGAAGGCGAGGCCGGCCACGAGCGCCCGCCGGCGCGCCAGGTCGTCGGGATCGTGCTCGGGCCGGCGCTGCTCGGCGGTCCGCTGGTCGACCCGCAGGCGGACGACGAGATCCGGCGGAAACCGCTCGGCCAGCTCGTAGGGGCCGCGCCTCACAACGGGCGATGCGTCCGCGCGCACCCTCACCCGACCACCGGTGCAGCAGCGGTCCGTCGTTGATGCCCGGCCGCTGCGCCTGGGGGTACCGGTCGCAGATCACGAGCATGCCTCGGTGCCGGGCGTCGAACGCCCGCTGCAGCCGTCGCCGTTTCTCCCGGGCGAGGGCCAGTGCCCACAGCACCTTGGCCCAGCCGGGCCGGCCGCCGCTCGAGCTCTCCTGGTGCGGCCGTCCCGCCACGATCGCCGGGCACGCGGTCCCGGAGGGCCTTCATGGGCCACCGCAGGAGCGAGGACGGCCCGTCGCCACTGCCGAAGTACACGGCCATGGTGTCGAACTTGGGCGAGAACCAACGGCGCACGTCCGCCACGATCGACGACTTGCCCGAGCCGTCGGGCCCGATCACGACCACGATCAACCCGCCCCCAGGCAGCCCCCGGCCGAACAGCCTCGGACGGTCCAGGTAGCGGCGGCTGACGCCGCGCTGGAACCAGGCCCACTCCCGACGCCACCGGCGCAGATGCGCACCGGGGCCCCGGTAGGCGGTCTGGAGGGCGAGTGACCTGCGGACCAGGCGACGCAGCCGCACCATGCCGCCCGAGTCGATGCCGTGAGCGAGCGCGTCCGCGACCGCCTCGGCGCAAGGCTCGCCCAGCCAGGACTCGACCCGGGCGACGATGTCGGCGTCGCTGCTGGCAGCCCGCAACGTGTCGAGCTCGGCACGGAACCAGCCAGAGAGATCTCGCCGCCCGAGCCGGCTGCGGATTCGATCGCGCGTGCGGACCTTGAGCGCCGCCCGGATCAGCAACAGCGAGGCCTCCACCGACGGGTGGGGGACGAGAACCCCGGCATCACTGCGCACCGCCGACGCCAGCACCGCACGTTCCCACGGCAACCGGTAGCGCTTGAGGTGCCGCTCGCCGGTTACCAGCCGATAGTGGGTGTGTACGTGCACCAGCGCGCCGGTCGTCTCGTCGTGACCCAGGAAGTCCTCGAGGCCCATCTCGGTGCGCGACGAGGCCACGCGGCCCCGCCGGAGGCCTGACGCGGCGAAGATCTGGTACACCTCATCGAGCCGCTCGCCGTCCACCAGTAGGTCGATGTCGGTGTCGCCATTGAGCGCGGCTAGCAGATGGTCGTTGCTCTTCCAATGGCAATGGGCGACATCCGCGGCTTCGAGCTCGGCCAGCACGCGGCGCGCCAGTGTCGGAGGGGCCGTAGCGGTGGCCTGGGCCGCCGGGGTGGCGGGGTTGACGTCCGGGTTCACGTTGGCACCTGAACTGCAGGCTGTTCGGCGGGCTGTTCGGCGGGCTGTTCGGCTGGCACGTTCTTCGCACGGAGCCTGGCGACCAGCCAGGCCATGTCCGGCCCGAGGAGTGCCGACCGGTGCGTGCGCAGGACGGGGAGCAGCAGGGCGCCGAGTGCGCAGGCGGCCGCCAGGGTGACGGCGGGAGACAAGCTGGCGTGATTGGCGACCACGGCGACGGGGGTGATCAGCGCAGCCACCAAGGCGGCCAGCATGGCGCCCCTCCCGTGGGCCGCGGCGAACGCCGTCCACGTGAGGCCGATCGCACCCAGGATCAGGTGGGCCATGAGGACGAAGTTGGCGATGACCGCGACCGCCACACAGGCGGCGACCCCGGACACTCCCCAGCGCTGACCGATCAACGCGCCGACCACCACGAGCACGGCGTAGACGAGCTGACGGGCCGCCCGCGCGTAGACCAGCCCCAGTGCCCGGGAGAGGGTGTCGCTGAGCTTGTAGCTGGCCCGGGCCAGCAGGCTGATCGACAGGAGGCGCAGGGGCGTCACGACGCCATCCCACTTGTCGCCGAGCGTGAGGTCGACGATCTGGGGCGCGAGGACGAAGACGAATGCACTCAAGGGCAGCATCACGACGGCGACGAGCGACACCGCCCGCCGGTACTGGCTGGCCAGCCGCGCTTTGTCATGCTGGATCTCCGCCTGCATGGGGAAGAGGACCCGGTCGATGACCTGGCCGAGCAGCATCGCCGGGGTCGCGAGGAGCTGGTATGCCCGCCCGTAGATGCCCAGGGCGGCCGACGACAGCGTGCTACCCACGACCGCGTAATCGCCCTGGAGGGCGGCGTAGTTGAAGAACCGTCCGAGGGTGAAGCCTCCGCCGTAGTGCATCAGCACACCCGCGGACTCGCGGTCGAAAGCGGGGCGCAGCGATACCGGGCGAAACACGAGCAGCAGGGCGGTGAACACCCCGAGCTGCGCGATGTTGGCGCCCACTAGGGCCCACACGCCGGCCCCCGCAATCCCGAGGCCGACACCGACCGCGGCGTAGCCGATCACGAACGACCACACCGCCGCGTGTGCGAGGCGACGGAACTGGAGCTCCCGCAGCATCAGGGATTCGGACACCACGCCGATGGCCTGGATGAGGAAGCTGATCTGCAGCACTCGCACCACCGGCACGAACTGCTCGGTGTCGAAGAGCGCGGCGAGCAGGGGCGCGGACACGAAGATCACAGCGGCGGTGAGCAGCCCGCAGAGGATGGCGATGGTTCCAGCCGTTCGCACCAGGCGATCGGAGATCGCGGGTCGCTGGACCAACGCCGGTCCGACGATCGATTCGGTGAACAATCGGCCGAGCCCGATCACCACCAGCGCGGCCTGGACCACGCCGAAGTCCGCCGGGCTCAGCTCGCGGGCCAGAACGACCAGTAGCAGTAGCTGGCTCGCGGCCTGGGCGCCGTAGCCGAAGCTCGTCCAGGCGAACCCGCGTGCCGCGACGTGCGTGCGGGTCCGACCGGCCGTCATGGCACGACCGCGGGGTTGCGCCGGGTGCGCGCCACCGCCACCGTTCGTTCGTAGGTCACGACCAGCGCCAGGAGTATCCACAGGTGGCGGTAGTGGGACGTCTCACGGAAGAGCGAGGCGACGACCAAGGAGAGGATCATCGCCCGACCGACGCCGCGCGGCACGGCGAAGCGCCACAGGGTCGCCCAGAGGGCCACCAGCCCCACCAGCCCGAGAGCGCCCCGCTCGGACAGGAAGGCCAGGGGCTCGCTGTGGGTCTCCTTCGACGCGTCCCCTTCGCGGAGGACCTGGAGGTTCCGGGAGCTCCCGGGCCCGATGCCCCAAGGTCTGTCGATGACCTGATCGATCGCCGCGCCCCAGAGGTCGAGGCGCCCGGTGGTGGTGCGCTCCAGATGATTCGCGTTGTAACCGGTGCTCTCGCCGCGCTCGGGGAGGAACTGCACGCCGGACGCGGCGGCCACGCCCAGGAACCCGATGGTGGCGATGACGGCGAAGGCGAGCAGCTGGCGGGTCGCCGGGCGGATCCGCCGGGCCGCGCCGAAGGCCACGACGGCTAGCCCGACGGCCAGCTGGAGTATCGCACCGAAGGACCCTGTGGCGACCACTCCGATGCCGGCGGCACTGAGCCCAGCGATCCGGATCCAGCGTGAGACCGGCAGCACCAGCAGTGCCATGAAGCACGTGGCCATGAAGTGGCCCGCGACATTCGGGTTGGGAAAGGTGGCCTTGGCTCGCAACGTCTCCTGGCCGAGGAAGACCAGCTGGATCGCGACGAGCCCCACGATCGCGGCCAGGGCCCGTGCGGGAACCCGGAACCATCCCGCCGGCGCCAGATCGAATACCTGCAGGACTGCCAGCAGCGCCGCCGCCGCGCCGATGTCGCGGATCAGGTCGTAGACGACCCAATGCGTGAGACCCACGTCCAACGCGCCGATCAAGGCGCCGCCGAACACGAGCAGGATCGGGAGCAGCACCGCAAGGACGATCGGCCGCGGTCTCGCGCGACGCGCCACCATCTCCAGGGTGGCGAGCACGATGAAGGCGCCGATGAGAGCGTCGGCAGCCGTGAACCCGCCGGCGCGCGGCAGGCCGAACCCGGTCGCGAAGAGCGCGACCGCCAGTGTCGGGACGGACCACGGGGTCATGGCCTTCGCCGCCGGCCGCGTTGTCGCGAATGCGGCGTCCGCCGCGGTCATGGTGCAGCGGACCGGCGGGCCAGCACGGACGAGACCAGCGTCGTGTAGTCCCAGCCCACGTTGGCCACCTGCCAGGAACGCAGCTCCGCTGTGGAGCACGGGTGCGGTGTGGGCTCGAGCGCGGCGGCATTGATCCGGTGGGCCACGGCCCGAGCGGCTCCGACGACGTCGCCCTGGTCCACCACGAACCCGGCCGCGCCTAGGTCGAGCAACTCATCGACGCCGTCCACCTCGCAGCACACGAACGGAGTCCCCGCGGCGGTCGCCTGGAGCAGCACCTGCGGCAGCCCTTCAGCCCGGCTGAGCAACACGAGCACGGTGGCGGCGACCAGCAGGGCTTCGGGCTCGGGGACATAGCCGAGCACGCGGGCGTCACCGGACAGGCCCATGCGATCCAGCAGTGCCACCAGGTCGTCGTGCCGGGGGCCGTCACCGGCGACCACCAGGAATGGCGCAGGCGGCGGCACCATCAGCAAGACTTGCTGGAGCAGGATCGGCAGGCTCATCACGTCCTTGCGGTCGTCGAGGGCACCGAGATGCAGGACCCACGGCCGATCGCTGGGTAGCCCGTGGGCTGCGGCCACCCGGGCGTGAGCGGCGGTGACGGCCTCTGCGCCGCTGGGAAGCCGGGCACCCGAGCGGATTACGTTGAGCTTGGCTCTCTCGACGCCGATGCCGGCGAAGCGATCGGCCAGGTCACGCCCGACTACGGCGTAGGCATCCGTCCATCGACTCAGGAACCTCTCGACGGGGCGGTAGAGGTGGTTCGCCATCAGTCCGTAGCCGGGTCCGAAGCTGGCCATGGAGAGCGAGTGCACAACCGGCGGTCCGTGGGACATGTGCGCGGAGATCCTCCCGATGACCCCCGCCTTCGACTGGTGGGTGATCACCACGTCGAAGTTCCGTTCCCTCATCAACCGGCAAACCCGAGCGATGGCGCGGGCGTCCTGCATCGGATTGGGCTCGCGACACAGCGAGGGCTCGACTATGACCTCCACGGCGGCGAGGTGCCTGTGCAGCAGTTCCGGATCGGAGTCCCGTCCGACGACAACTGTGTGATCAGCGTCGGAGAAGGCATCGCAGACGTCCCGCACGCGCTGCTCCGAGCCGCCGCGCAGGTAGCGCGTGCACATCTGGAGCACCCGACTCGGGCGCGTCGGCACCGTGGTGTCCAGCGCCGTCAGCTCCGCGGTCCCGCCCATCACCGGACGGTCCGCTTCCTGCTCTTCAGCCTCGTTCGAGGTCGACGGCAGCATGCTCCCCATCCCCCGGCTCGTCATCGTCCTCGGGTCGCGCGCGTGCGGCGGTACGACCGCCGGAACCGTGTTCGGTGGTCGGCGCAGCGGTTCCCCGCGGCGCCTCGGTGCGGTAGGCGACGAAGTAGGCCGCGCACACCAAGACGACGAGGGCAATGGAGGCCGCGAGCACGCTGAGCTGTAATGGCGGGAGCGTTCGGGTCGTGTCGACCGCGCCGGCGGGCTCGTACACCTCCAGGCCTCCGGAACTGACCGCACCCGCCACGTCGGCTTCCTTGGCCCGACGCTCGAAGTCCGCCTGCGTGGCCAGCAACGCGGCGCGGTTGCTGCGCAGCCCGTTGGCCTTGTCGGTCTTGACGGCGAGCGCCACCTGGGGATCGACGCTGGCATCGCTGCCGGCGTTGCGGTTGACGTTCAGCTGCAAGACAGCGATGTCGCGCGACAACTGCTCCAGCTGAGCATCGACGGTGGCGATCTCGGCATTGGTATCCTTCGCCGACTGCCGCAGCTCGTCGGCAAGCGCGTCGGAACGCGCTCCAACCGCCTCGCGCTGTTGCTCGACGACCGATGCCGCGACTTGATCCGCTATGGCGCCCGTCTCGACCCCCTCGACCGTGGTCACCGTGATGGTGACGAAGCTCTCGCCCTCCTCCGCGACGGCGGAGATGCTCTTGATGTCGCCGGGCCCGAGCCCGAGCGCCTCGGTCACCTCGGCCCGCACTCGCAGCGACTCCGCGCGGGAGACCACTGCACTCTGGCGCTCCTCGAGCGGCAGCGGCTCGGACGTCGGCAACACGGCGCCCTCCTCGGACGGGTCCACGAGCAGCAGCCTCGTGTCCGCCTGGCTCTCGACCGCCGACCGTGTGCCGAAGCCGTAACCGATGGACGCCGCGAGAGCCAGGATCGCGGCCACCAACCAGCGGTGCCCGTGGAGGACGCCGAGCAGGTCCGCTACATCCGGATCGCCCAGCATCGAGTCGTCCGCCCGTAACCCGTTCTCTCGCGCGCCGTTCCCCAACGAGTTGTTTGCATTTCGTCCGTTCACCGGTGGCGACGCCGATCCGTGGGTCGAGTCGGCGTCGATGTCAGGACACACCGGGCTGACCTGTCAGGAGATAGCTGACGGTCTGGCTGAGGATGCGCAGATCGCCGGACACGGAGCGGTGGAGCACATAGTCGACGTCGAGGCGGATCCGATCCGCGTAGGGGATGTCGTTCCGACCACCCACCTGCCATGGTCCGGTCATTCCGGGGCGCACCTGCAGGACGATCTGGCCCCGATCGCCGTAGCGCCACAGTTCCTCAGGCACGACCGGACGGGGCCCGACGAGGCTCATGTCGCCGCGCACGACGTTGACGAGCTGGGGCAACTCGTCCAAGCTCGTGCGCCGCAGGAATCGACCGACCCGGGTCACACGAGGGTCATTGCTCAGCTTGTAGCTGGCCGCGAAGGCGGTCCGGGCGCTGCTGTCGGCCTCGAGCAGCGCAGACAGCTCGGCGTCGGCCCCGACCCGCATGGTCCGGAACTTGAGGCATCGGAATGGGCGGCCGTGGTGACCCACGCGGGTCTGTGCGAAGACCACGGGGCCCGGAGAGGTGCATCGGACAACGAGCGCCACGATGGCTATCGGCAGCGAGAGCGCGGCCAGCGCGACGCTCCCCACGACAACATCGAGCAGCCTCTGGGTGGCCTCCATGCGAAGGGCTCGCGTCCGTGATCGGCCCACGAGGTGGGCGCACCGGCCCGGCACCATGGGAGCGACTTGCGCCGCCTGCGTCCCGGTCAGTGGTAGGACCCGCTCAGCAGCTCCCCCGCCGACAACGGACCCAAAGACCTCTCGTTGATACGGCATTGCCCGCCCATCCTGATGTTCCGTCCACGAGGACAGAACCGCTCCGCCAGGTAACGCGCCACTTCGGCACGCATCGCCCACTCACCGCTCTGCCTCTGCCCGTGCGCTCGAACAGCCTGTCTCTCGAAGCGTAGCAATCGATGTCGTTCAGGTAAACCCCAGGTTATCAGTGGTTGGCCGACGGTCGATGGGCTCAATCCCTCATCCGACCGCGGCGATTATCACCCCGCCGGCCGTCGCACAGATGGGCAGCATCGGCGCGACGATCACGGGTGGTGAGCCCGCTCGCCTCCGCCTCAACCGCACCACGTCACTAGTCATGCGCCCAGATGGTGAAAGATGCGCTCGGCGGCCTCCTCCGGGGTCATCTCAGCGGTCCGGATGTGGATCTCGGGATGCTCGGGTGCCTCGTACGGTGCGTCGACAGCCGTGAAGTTGGGTAGCTCGCCTCGGCGGGCCTTACCGTAGAGGCCCTTGCGGTCGCGAGCCTCGGCGACCTCCAGAGGAGTGTCGACGAAGACCTCGCAAAACTCGCTGTCACCGACGCGCTCGCGAGCCAGGCGCCGCTCGGCCCGGTAGGGCGAAATGAGCGACACCAGGACAATGAGGCCGGCGTCGGCCATCAAGGCGGCGACCTCGGCAACGCGGCGCACGTTCTCGACCCGGTCGGCGGTGGTGAACCCGAGATCGCGGTTGAGCCGATGCCGCAGGTTGTCACCGTCGAGCAGGTACGTGTGGCGACCGGCAGCATGGAGCTTGCGCTCGAGCACGTTGGCGATCGTCGACTTGCCGGCGCCGGAGATGCCGGTGAACCACACGACCGCAGGCCGATGACCCTTGAGCGCGGCACGGGCCTTCTGGTTGATTTCGACGGCCTGCCAGTGGACGTTGTCGGCCCGACGGAGGGCGAAATGCAGCAATCCCGCGCCGACGGTGGTGTTGGTCATCCGATCGATGACGATGAACCCACCCATGTCGCGGTTGTCGACGTAGCGGTCGTACGGCACGGGCCGATCGAGATACACGTTGCACACGCCGATCTCATTCAGGCTGAGCGTCTTGGCAGCGACGTGCTCCAGCGTGTTGACGTTCACCGCGTGCTTCGGATGGTCGATCGTCGCCCCGACGGTGGTGGTGCCGAGCTTCACGAGGTAACGCCGCCCGGGCAGCATCTCGTGCTCGCTCATCCACACGATGTGCGACTCGAACTGGTCGGCGATTCCTGGTGGGTCGCTGGCCGCCGCGATGACGTCGGCCCGGCTGATGTCGACCTCGTCGCAAAGCGTGACGGTGATCGATTCGCCGGCGACCGCGGCGTCGAGATCACCGTCGTGGGTGACGATCCGGGCCACCATGGTCTCCGAGCCCGACGGCATCACACGGATGCGGTCGCCCGGTCGAACGGTGCCGCCAACCACCAAACCGGAGAACCCACGGAAATCGGAGTCGGGCCGGTTGACCCACTGCACGATCATCCGGAACGGCTTGGCAGCGACGTCGTCATCGACCTCGACGTTCTCGAGGTGGTCCAGCAGGGTCGGGCCCGAGTACCAGTGCGTGTGCGGGCTCAGTTCGGTGACGTTGTCGCCCCGGAGCGCAGAGATCGGGATGCTCACAACGTCGCCGAAGCCGAGCTCGGCGGCGAAAGCCCGATACTCCGTACTGATCGCGTCGAACACCTCGCGCGAGTAGTCGACCAGGTCGAGCTTGTTCACTGCGAGCACAACGTGGCGGATGCCAAGGAGCGACACCAGGTAGGTGTGGCGGCGCGTCTGAGTCAGTACTCCCTGACGGGCGTCGACCAGGATGACGGCCAGGTCTGCGGTGGACGCACCTGTGACCATGTTGCGCGTGTACTGCTCGTGGCCAGGGGTATCGGCGACGACGAACTTGCGCGACTCGGTGGAAAAGAACCTGTACGCGACATCGATCGTGATGCCCTGCTCCCGCTCGGCGGCCAAGCCATCGACCAACAGGGCGAAGTCGAGATCGCCGCCCTGAGTTCCGACCTTCTTGGAGTCCGCCTCGAGAGTGGCGAGATGGTCCTCGAAGACGAGCTTCGACTCGTACAGCAACCGGCCGATGAGCGTGCTCTTGCCGTCGTCGACGCTGCCGCAGGTGATGAAGCGGAGCAGCGTCTTGTGCTGGTGTCGGCGCAGGTACGCCTCGATGTTCTCGGCGATCAGGCGGTCGGCGTGCGCCATCAGAAGTAACCCTCCTGCTTCTTCTTCTCCATCGAGGCGGCGGCGTCGTGGTCGATCACCCGGCCTTGGCGCTCCGAGGTCGTGGTCAGGAGCATTTCTTGGATCACGTCGAGCACGGTGTCGGCGGAGCTCTCGATGGCGCCGGTAAGCGGGTAGCAGCCGAGGGTCCGAAAGCGGACGCTGCGTTCCTCAGGGATCTCGCCCGGCGCGAGCGGCATCCGATCGTCATCGACCAGGATCGGCACGCCATCACGCTCGACCACCGGCCGCCTCGCCGCCAGATAGAGCGGCACGATCGGTATCTGCTCGAGGTGGATGTACTGCCACACGTCGAGCTCGGTCCAGTTCGACAGCGGAAACACCCGCACGGTTTCGCCCTTGTTCGTGCGGGCGTTGTAGACCCGCCACAACTCGGGCCGCTGCCGCTTCGGATCCCAACGGTGCTGAGGTGAGCGGATGGAGAACACGCGCTCCTTCGCCCGCGACTTCTCCTCGTCGCGCCGTGCCCCCCCGAACGCGAGATCGAACCCGTGGAGGTCGAGCGCCTGCTTGAGCCCCTCGGTCTTCCACATGTCGGTGTGCAGCGCTGACCCATGTTCGAACGGATTGATCCCGAGCCGAATGCACTCAGGGTTCTGGTGGACGATCAGATCGAGCCCGAGCTCGGCCGCCATCCGGTCGCGGAAGGCATACATCTCCCGGAACTTCCAGGTGGTGTCGACGTGGAGCAACGGGAACGGTGGCTTCGACGGATAGAAGGCCTTCATGGCCAGACGGAGCATCACCGAGCTGTCCTTGCCGATCGAGTAGAGCATCACCGGCCGCTCGCTGTCCGAGACCGCCTCACGCATGATGTGGATGCTCTCGGATTCGAGGCGTTGTAGATGGGTCAGCGTCTTCACGGGCGCTCCAGGCCGAGCTTCGATGATGGCGGCAGCGAGCTCGGGTCGGCAAGCGGCCAGATCCGATAGCTACCGTTGGGCGGGTTGTAGGGCAGCGGGCTCCCGTCGAGGCGATACACGTGCGGGGCAGCGGCCCCGGCCACCGCTACGGCGCGGCGGAATCCCACTGGTACTGCCCAACGGAATGAGCGTAGATGTCGGCCTCGCCCCGCACCACCGCCATCGCCACCAGCCCGTCGCCCAGATGGTCGGCGAGCAGCTTGGCATGCTGGGTTGGCCTGACCGCCTCGTGGTCGGCCACAGACGCGACCGGGCCCCATGGTTACCGGACTCTTCCCAGCGCAGCAGGCGTGCTCGCGGCCGGCCCCCCTCCGAAGGATTGCCGTCGCGGCGGGTTCGAAGCCACGAGTGCGTGATGCGCAACAGCCGGCACAAGACCCGCCGCATGAGCGCGCATCCGGGATATGTTGATCAGCTGCGCCGGGCTCTGAGCATGCGCTCTCGAACGGGCGGCATGTGATTCGCCGCTCAGTGGGTGATGGATGCGTCGTCGGCCTGGAAGCACACGCCGACCGGTGAGTTGGCCGTGAACGCCTCGAAGTCGAGGGTCGACCCCGGCGCGACGGTCGTGTAGGTCGCCGTCACCTGTTGCCACGACGAGGTCAGCGCCAGCGACGTCGTGACCGAGCCCTGCTGCACACCGCTCGCGAACTCCCGCACCCGCAGCTTGAGCGTGAGCCCGGGGGTGTCCGAGCGGGCCCAGATGCGCGCGGTGTAGGCACCGGCCCCCGTGGTGCTCACCCAGTTCGGCGAGTCGTTCAGCCCGCAGTTGCCACCGGCCAGGGTGTTCGAGATCGCCGCGGCCCAACCGCCCGAGTGGCCGCCTGCGACCCGGCTGACCGTGTTGGCCGCCGCGTCGCCCTTCCAGCCGGACGTGTCCACCTCGAAGCCCGGGTTACCGACCAGCTCAGTGGGTGGGTTGAGCACGGTCCAGCTGCGCTCCGCCGGGGTGGCGTCGACGTTGGAGGAGCCGTCGGTGGCGGCGACCTGGAAGGTGTGCGTGCCGATGGCCAAGTTCGCGTAGCTCGTCGGTGATGTGCACGGTGCGAACGGGTCGCCGTCGAGGCGGCACTGGAACGTCGCCGGCTCGGTGGCCGAGAAGCTGAAGGTGGCCGACGTGTCGAACACGGAACCCGACGGGCCCGAGTCGATGATCGTGTCCGGCGGGATCGTGTCCGGCGTGGCGAAGGTGATGGACGCGTCGTCGGCCTGGAAGCACACCCCGACGGGTGAGTTGGCCGTGAACGCCTCGAAGTCGAGGGTCGACCCCGGCGCGGCGGGCGTGTAGGTCGCCGTCACCTGTTGCCACGACGAGGTCAACGCCAGCGACGTCGTGACCGAGCCCTGCTGCACACCGCTCGCGAACTCCCGTATCCGCAGGTCGAGCGTGAGCCCGGGGGTGTCCGAGCGGGCCCAGATGCTCGCGGTGTAGGTGCCGGCCTCCGTGGTGCCCACCCAGTTCGGCGTGTCGTTCAGCCCGCAGTTGCCACCGGCCAGGGTGTTCGAGATCGCCGCGGCCCAACCGCCGGAGTGGCCGCCCGCGACCCGGCTCAGCGTGTTGGCCGCCGCGTCGCCCGCCCAGCCGGACGTGTCCACCTCGAAGCCCGGGTTACCGACCAGGTCGCTCCCCGCGTTGACCACGGTCCAGCTGCGCGTCGCCGGGGTGGCGTCGACGTTGAGGGAGCCGTCGACGGCGACGACCTGGAAGGTGTGCGTGCCCGTGGCCAGGTCCGCGTAGCTCACCGGTGACGTGCACGGGGTGAACGCGGCACCGTCGAGGCGGCACTGGAACGTCGCCGGCTCGGTGGCCGAGAAGCTGAAGGTGGCCGACTTCCCGAACACGGAACCCGACGGGCCCGAGCCGATGGCCGTGTCCGGCCGGGTCGTGTCGGGCGTGGGTCCGGGGTTCAGCGGGGCGAAGCCGATCCCGGCGTGGTCTTCGTGTCCGAAGTTGGCGCCGTCGCTGCCGACCCAGAGCCCGGTGGGGGTGGCGAACAGGACCATGGTGCCGTGTTCGCGGGACTTGGTGGGGTTCCAAGGCAGCGCCAGGCCGGTCACCGGATCGATGGCACCGATGCCCGGGCGCTCGACCGCGCCGGGACCGGCCGAGTCGCGGCCCTGGGGATTGTTCAGCCAACGTTGATGGCCGCCGACGTACACGGCTGGGCCCGTGGCCGCCACGCTGTAGAGGGTGTCGCCGCCGGTGAAGTTGATCCAGGTGGGTTGGACGGTGGAGCTGACGTTGGCGGTCTCGAACCGGGCGGCGGCATCACACAGCCCGGTGGTGCCGTTCGGTCCCCCGGTGGTGACGATCACGAAGTAGGAACCATCGGGAGAGAAATCCACGCCTTGGGCCCATTCCAGCCTGCTGCCGCCCGCGGGGCAGTTCACGTCGAAGCGGGGCGAGCGCCAAGTGCTGAGCGTCGCGGTCGCGCCGAGGTTCAGCATGAAGGCCCGTCTGCGGCTCTGGCCGTTGACCGTGGTGAAGTTGCCCGTGGCCACCAACCGGGTGCCGTTGGGCGAGATCGCGATGTGTCGGACCCTGGTCTCGTCGGCCGGGTTGACCACCCCGGTGACGGTGATGTTGATGGCGCCGGTGTCTGCGCCGGTCGTCGGGTTCATCGCCATCAGCTTCTTCGTGAAGTTTCCCGCCGCGATGAGAGAACCGTTGGCGAGGAGCTTGATGTCGTGCACCGTTCGCATGCCCGTCGGCGCGAAGGTCGGGTCGACCCGATTGTTGACGAGGTCGTACTTGAGGATTCCGCGGCGGACGATCCCGTTGACGTTCGAGAAGGCGCCCCCGATGAAGAGCGCGGTCCCGTCGGCGGTTGCCTCGATGGCGCCCACAGTCCCGTCGAACGCCAGGTTGAGCGGGGAGATGACCCCAGTCTCGCTGTCGAAGGCAACGAAGTTCTGCCTGGCATACGTGGTCGTCCTGGCCCAGTCCTGCACCTGGTTGAACAGGCCACCGGCATAGACGGTGCGACCGACCTGTGCGAAGGCGCGCACGTCGAACGACGTGTCGCTGAGGACGATGTGCGGGGTGGTATCGGACGGGTTTTCCGACACCAATGCAGGGTGCAAGAGCGAAGCTTGCGCCGGCAGCACGCTCCCGACGGTCACGGCGACCGTCGAGGCGACCACCAGCGCGCCGACTCGTTCAACCCAACGCGTCCGTCTCATGATCCGCCCTTCCCGCGCTGAACCAGACGTGCCCGCTGACGTCTGTATCCAGATCGCCCACTCAGTTTCTACCATACCGATCAGGGCAGCGAGCGCACCAGTCAGGCCGCAACCATCTCCGCGCCACCTGAACGGGTCACCGGGGCTGTGGCGCCCATCCGCGCTGGGACGCATGTCGGTCCGCCTGTCACGCTCGTCGCCTTGACGGGCGCCGGCGCAGCACGGTCGGGGGCATGAGCGGGGTCGAGACCCAGGCGATAGGGCGGCGGTTGTTCCTGGTCAAGGCCGGCCGCGGCTTGCTCGGCGTCGCCGTCCTCGGGCTGGCCGCGTGCAGTGCCGACGACGAGGCAGGTGACACCGACGACGAGGCACGTGACACCGACGACGAGGCAGGTGACGCCGGTAGCGAGCCGGCAATGGACCCGCGCTATTCGCTCGGCCTACCCACCGCCGACCTGCTGGGCCGAGCGAACCAAACCGCCCCGACAGGGGTCGACGACGGCGGCGAGGACAACGGCTACTGGGAGGCCTCGCCCACGGCCTCCAAGACGTGGGACATGCGGAACTTCACCGCGTCCGGGCACTTCGACTGCGACGCGACCAGCCCCGACACCTACCCGACGGGCCGGTACAACAGCCCGAGCGCGCCGACCAACCACGAGAAGAACTCCCGGCCGATCCGGCTGGGCTATACCACGCCGGCCACCGCCCCGGCGATCATCGGCGCCAAGGTGACCGGCGACCAGTCCGCCACGCTGGGCTGGACCGATCTCAAGCACGGCTCCTACATCCAGGGCCTGATCGACGACGGCATGGACCCGGATCTCGCCTACGACGAGATCATCGACAACGCCAACATGGACGGCGACCCCCGAGTGTACTTCGCCAGCGGGTCCTGGGCCGTCGTCGACGGCATCCGCTGCCACAACACCTGGGACGGCTTCGGCGTCTACGGCGACGGCACCCGGACCGCCACGGGGACGATCTACATTCGCAACAGCTGGTTCTGGACGAACCGCGACGACGGCATTGAGAACGACGAGCAGCGCCAGCTGCACTTGTTCGACTGCCTGTTCGAGGACGCACACACCCTGCTGTCCACCCGGGCCAACGACGAAGACGGCTCCCCAGTGGCAGCCAACACCCAGACCATCGAGAACTGCGTCGTGAAGTTGACCCCCGGGCCGGGCGGGCACAAGCAGCCCTCGGACGTGTTTACCTCCGGCTACATCTACAAGATGCAGACCAACTCGCCGTACCTGGTTATGCGCGACACGATCATCTCGATGATCGGGGACTTAAACTCCGCGGACGGCCCGATGCTGCCGGAGCGGTCGGGGGACCTGTACGAGAACGTGACCATCTGCTGGCTGGGCACCGGGGCCTACCCGGGCAACACCCCGGCCGGAGTCACCGTCCACACCGGTGCCGCAGCCCAGACGCTGATCGACGATGCCGTCACGCGGTGGAAGGCTCGGCACGGCGTCACCGACTTCGACACCGTCGACATGACGCGGATGCTGGCGCCGCACGCTTCGAGTCGGGTGGAGCCAGCAGCCTCGTCGACGGCCTCGAGGTCGCGGTTGCACGCCCGCACGTCGACACGATGACGACGACCGACACGGTGGCCGCCCTGATGCTCCCGCCGGACGGCCGGCTCGTCTGGCGCGACACGGGGATCATCCGGCTCGTCTCCGAAACCAGTCGGGCCGTCGCTCCGCGCTGCATAATCGAACGGATGACCGTCGGCTCGTGACATCGAATCGGCGTTGCGGGCGGGAGGAGCCAGATGGGCGTTGCCCTGACCAGCATATACCGTAAAGGGCCGTCGGAGGCCGAGAGGTTTCCGGTCGCCGACGTCTCCGGATGCGCGCCTCTGTGGAGCTCCATTACGTGTTCCGTCAGCGGAACTGGCTCTAGGGGACGACGGTGGTGACCGATCATCGCCGGCCGACCATCCGCTCACTCGTTCGCGCTCGCCGGCCGCGCTCGCCGCGCCGCGACGCCCACCATGACGACGGGTTGGCCGTCGCCGATGACACTCCAACCGAAGCCCGGCGATCGAAGATGGTCGACAGCGCCATCTACGTCGATGGTGAGCGAGTCGCCTCACCCAAGTCGTTGACCGATACCTTCGAGAGCCTCCGCCGCCGCCCCGAGGGCATGGCCTGGATCGGCCTCTACCGCCCCGAGGACCACGAGGTCGGATCGCTGGCTTCCGAGTTCCAGCTGCACCCGCTGGCCGTCGAAGACGCCATCCACGCCCACCAACGCCCCAAGATCGAGCGCTACGACGACACCCTCTTCGTCGTGCTCCGCCCCGCCCGCTACCTCGACGACACCGAAGAGGTCGAGTTCGGCGAGGTCCACATCTTCGTCGGCCCCAGATTCGTGCTCACCGTTCGCCACAGCGAAGCCCCCGAGTTCAGCTCCGTCCGCCGCCGGCTGGAGAGCGAACCCGATTTGCTCCGACGCGGCCCCGAGGCGGTCCTCTACGCCGTGCTCGACAAGGTCGTCGACGGCTACTACCCGGTGGTGGCCGGCCTCGCCAACGACATCGACGAGATCGAAGCCGAGGTCTTCAGCGGCGACCCGAGAGTCTCACGGCGGATCTATGAGCTTTCCCGTGAGGTCGCCGAGTTCCAGCGCGCCACCCGCCCGTTGGTCGGCATGATCGCCGCATTGTGCGCCGGGTTCGTCAAGTACCAGGTCGATGAGGAGCTCCAGCGCTACCTGCGCGACGTCGACGACCACCTCACCCAGATCGTCGAACGCGTCGACGAGTTCCGTCATGCGTTGCGCGACGTGCTGACCGTCAACGCCACCCTCGTCGCGCAACAACAGAACGAGGAGATGCGCAGCCTCAGTGAGGCCAGCAACCTTCAAAACGAGGAGGTCAAGAAGATCTCCGCCTGGGCGGCCATCCTCTTCGCGCCCACCCTCATAGGCACCATCTACGGCATGAACTTCGAACACATGCCCGAGCTCGGCTGGGCCCACGGCTATCCGACCGCCCTCGGTCTCATGGCGCTCACCTGCGTGACGCTCTACGCCGTGTTCAAACGACGCGACTGGCTCTGAGCGAGCCACGCATCACGGCCGGTCAGCGCGGGATCGAGCGGAGCCAGGTCCGGGCGTGCGCGAGTGCCGTCTCGAGGCCCTGCACGGCCTGGCGGAGGGTGGCCTCGGCGTACTCGACCGGCGCGCCGGTGGCGGCGCCATGTGCCTGCTCGCTCCGCTCGGCTTCGATGGCCACCTGCCGCGTCTGCCCCTGCAGGTCTCCGAGCATCGCCGCCGCCCGGGGATCGACGGCGCCGGCCCGCTGCCGAACGGCTTCGATGCGCGGCAACAGCGCGGACGCCTGGGCGCGCAGGGCGCTGTCACGGACCGCGGCGTCGGTGGCGGTACCGGCCGGAACGGCGAACGCCGCCACGACCCGGTCGCCGTCGGCGACGAGGTCGTCGACCTCGTCGGCGAGCTTGCGCTTGCGCGATCGGCGACTGGCTCCCACCGCCAGGGCGATGAGGGCGATCACCACCGCGACGATGGCCGCGACGATGAGCGCGATCCCCGCTCCCGACGAGATGAAGCTGTCGTCGTCGTCCGAGGAGGCGGGCGCGACGGTTGTCGCGGTGGTCGTGCCCGGCGCCTCCGACGATTCGGTGGTCGGCTCCTCGGTGGTCGTGGTCGTCGGAAGCGTGGTCGTCGCCTCGGACGTCGTGGTCGCTTCCGCCGTGGTGGTGGTCGGCTCAGGCTGCGCGTGGGCCATCGACGCAGCGAACCGCGGCGCCTCGCCGGGGGCATCACCCAACGGGGGTGAGCGCTGACAGCCCCCTAGGGGACGGCCACCGCTCGAACGTGCGGCTCCGGTCGGGTCGGAATCGGCCAGACTGTGCGTGCCGGAGACCTTGACCGGGTGCGGCGGACATTGGAGGCACCGTGGGCCAGGTCCAGACGAGGATGTACCGCAAGGGAGCGTTGGAGGACGAGGCGTTCCCCCTCGCGGACGTCTCCGAGCACTTGGACCAGCCCGACACGGTCGTCTGGGTCGATCTCTGCGGCCCGAACCGCGACGAGTTGCACGAGCTGGCCAGGGAGCTGGGCCTCCACGAGCTCGCGGTCGAGGACGCCCTGGGGCCTCATCAGCGACCCAAGCTCGACCACTACCCCACGCACCGGTTCCTGTCGTGCCACGCAGTGCAGCTCGACCGTGACAGTTGGGAACTCGTCGACGTCGAGGTCGACGCCTTCGTGGGTGACCGCTGGTTGATCACCGTCCGCGATGACGACCGGTTCCCGATGGACACCTTGCGGGAGCGCTGGGACCGGTCGTCCGAGCTCGCCGTCAACGGCGTGAGCTTCCTGCTGTACGGGCTGCTCGACGTCGTGGTCGACGGGTACTTCGACGTGGTCCGGGCGTTCGACGAGTACTACGACGAGATCAGCGAGAGCATCTTCGACGAGCGACCTCTCGACGCCACCAAGCAGCGGGACTGGTTCCACATGCGGCGGTCGCTGGTGAAGTTCAACCGACTGGTGGCGCCGACGCGCGAGATGGTGAGCGCGCTCATGCGCCGCGAGCACACCGTGATACCCGAGGACCTCTATCCCTACTACCAGGACGTGTACGACCACGTCCTGCGAGTGAGCGAGTCGACGGATTCCCTACGGGACCTGGTGGCGACGATCGTCGAGACCAACCTGAGCCTGCGCGACTACCGCCAGAACCAGATCGTGAAGAAGGTCAGCAGCTGGGCGGCGATCATCGCCGTGCCGGCGGCGATCACCGGCTACTACGGGATGAACGTTCCCTACCCGGGTTCCGGCGACACGTGGGGGTTCATCCTCTCCTCGGTGCTCCTGGTGGTCGCGTCGTTCAGTCTCTACATGCTGTTCCGCTGGCGCGAGTGGCTCTGAACCGGGCGTCGGCCCGGAGCCCGGCACGCGGCCAGGAATGCGGCAACGGCCGAGGGATCGCCCCCGGGGTGATGATGGAGGAACGACGCCAGCAGCGTGGGGCTGGCGAAGCCGGCCCGTTCCTGGCCGAAGCGGCTGCGCAGGTCGAGGGCATCGCCCGGGGGATCGACCGCGGCGTAGTGGAACTCGTGGCCGCGCAGGCGGGTCCCGGCGGGGCCGAGTGGACTGGCGACGGTGATGGTGGCCTGGCGGTAGCCGAGCGTGAGCCGGTCGGTCATCCGCGCGGTGGCCGGCACGATGCCGGCCATCGGGCGGCCGTCGACGGACCTCGTGAGCCAGAGCAGGCCACCGCACTCAGCCCAGGTGGGCACCCCCGCGGCGACGCCATGTCGGACCGCGGCGAGGAGCGGCTCGTTCCCGGCCAGACGGGCGGCGTGGACCTCGGGGAAGCCGCCGCCGACGACGAGGCCGTCGAGGGGATCGGGGAGCCTCCCGTCGGCGAGGGGGTCGAACGGCACGATCTCGGCGCCGCCGGCTCGGAGCGCGTCCAGCGTGTCGGTGTACGTGAACGTGAACGCCCGACCGGCGGCGACCGCGACGCGGACAGCCGGCCCGGGGGAGGGCACGGCCACCTGATCGACCGCCAGCCGTGGGGCTGCCTCCGCCACCGCGGCCACGGCGACGAGGTCGACGCGCTCGGCGACGGCGACCGCCAGCGCCGTGACGGAACGCTCCACGGTGGCAGGATCCTCGGCGACCGGGACGAGGCCGAGGTGACGGTCGCGCCAGACGAGGCGGTCGTCCCGGCGGAGCGCCCCGACCACCGGTACCCCGGTCGGCGCGACGGCCTCTCGCAGCATGGCCTCGTGGCCGTCGGACGCCACCCGGTTGAGCACCACGCCGGCCAGGTCCACCGCCGGGTCGAGGGTCGCGAAGCCGTGGACGACCGCGGCGACTGAGCCGGCCATGGCTTCGGCATCGACGACCAGGAGCACCGGTGCAGCCAGGATGCGGGCGACGTCCGCGGTTGACGAGGGCGTTCCGTCGGCGGCGCCGTCGAACATGCCCATGACGCCTTCGACGACCAGCACGTCGGCACCCTCCCCGGCGCGGGCGGCGAGCGGTCCGACGGCGGCGGCACCGCACAGCCACGCGTCGAGGTTGCGCGGCGGCCGGCCGCAGGCCAGGGCGTGGTAGCCGGGGTCGATGAAGTCGGGGCCGACCTTGGCGGCGGCAGGGCGGTGCCCGGCGGCCCGCAGCGCGGCCAGGAGGCCGGTCGTCACCGTGGTCTTGCCGACTCCGGAGTGGGTACCGGCGACGACGAGCCGGGGGCCGAGGATCGGCACGACGCGGGACGCTAGCGCCCCGCTAGCGGGGCCCCGCGCGCCCGAGTAGCGTGCGCCGAAGTCACGAATCCGGGAAGTCGGTGCGAGTCCGACGCGGTCCCGCCACTGTGACCGGGGAGCGATCCCTCCGCGGTGTGCCACTGGGCCGTCGGGTCTGGGAAGGCTGAGGGAAGCGGCGATCCGGGAGCCAGGAGACCGGCCGTGACCACAGTGGGCAGGTCGCCCACTCCACGAGGATGGAGGTCACCACATGGCTGCGATCACCGCAGTCCCACAGGGGGCATCGGCGCCGATCTCGAGGGCAGGGTTCCTGCTCCTCGTCCTCGCCGTCAGCCTGCTGTGGCTGGTCACGTTCGAGGCGGGCCCGGTCTCCGAAGTGGTCGGCCAGGCCGGCAGCTTCTTCCACGAGCTGTTCCACGACGGACGCCACCTCATCGGCGTCCCCTGCCACTGAACCCCGCTCGTCATGGTGCGCAGCTTGTGGCAGCGGGTGGACCCGTCGCGCCTGCGGTCGCTGGCGGTGGCGGCCGCGGTGGTCGGCCTGCTGGCCGGCATCGTCGGTGCCGCGTTCGCGTCGATCGCCGGTGAGCCGGCCGTCGACGACGCCATCGCCATCGAGGAGGCCAACGCCGCCGCCCAGCCCGAGGATCCCGCCGCCCACAGCGACGACGAGGCGTCGGTGTCGCGCTCGGACCAGCGGGGCGTGGGGCTGTTCGGCGCCTACGCGCTGTCAGGCGCCGCCTTCGGTGCCCTGCTGGCGCTGACCGCACACGGCCTGCGCCGGGGTCGGCCCGACCCGGCGCGCCGGGTGGTGCTCGCGGGCGTGATCCTGGCCGGGGCGTTCACGGTCGCTCCCTGGTTCAAGTACCCGCCGAACCCGCCGGCCGTCGGCGATCCCGGGACGCTGGCCGAACGCCAGGGCCTGTACGTCGCGGTGATCTGCATCGCCGCGGCCCTCGGGCTGGGCGCGACGGTCCTCGACCGGCGGCTGCGGGCCGCAGGGTGGCTCGAGCACCGCCGCCTGCCCGCGGTGGTGGCCGGCGTGGCCTTGCCGATGCTCGTGGCGTATGCCCTCCTGCCGCCGGCGCCCGACGTGGTGTCGGTGCCCGCGACGCTGGTGTGGCGCTTCCGGGTCGCTTCCCTGGGGGCGAACCTCACGCTCTGGGCGACGCTGACCCTCGGTCTGGCGTGGCTGGTGGCGGAGGCGCAGCGCAGGCGGTCGCCGGCTCAGCAGCCTGCGCCCGCATCGCTCACCATGACGTCCTGAGGTGCCGGCGACCGTGTGGTGGACGCCGTGACGTCACTCGACGAGGTGGCGGCGCTGGTGCCGTTCCTGCGCGCCCGCCGGGGCCCACCGAGGCCGGGCGATCTCCTGGCCGCCGACCTCATCGCGGATGCCGAGCGGCTGGCGGCGGAGATCGCCGCAACCGCGCGCGGGCGGGGGAGCGACGACCGCCAGGTCCTGGCGTCGCTGTGGTGGCAGGGTTACGCCTACCGCACCGCCGGGACGACGCTGGCGGCCTGGGTGGTGGCGGGCTCGGCGCCGGATCCCGCCGCCGTGGCCGGGAGCGGGGTCGGCGTCGCGCGGGACCGGCCCTCGTCGCTCGTGGTCGGAGCGGATGCCCCCGAGCTGGCCGACCTCGATGGGCTGGTGGGGCGCCTGTTCGGCGGCCACCTCGACCCCCTCGGGGACGCGCTCCGGGCGCGTCACCCGATCGGGCGCCGCCTGCTGTGGGGCAACGCCGCGGCCTCGATCGCCTCGTGCCTCGGCGCCGTCGCCTGCGCGGACGGCGCCGCCCCGGGTGTCGGCGATCGCATCGACGCTGCCACCGCCGCCCTCCCTCACCGCATGGCGCGGCTCGGCTGTTGGGTCGAGCCCCACCGGCGCTATCGGCGCACGGCCTGTTGCCTGTGGTGGAAGACCTCGGCCGCCAACGGCGCCCTGTGCGAGGACTGCTCGCTGCGATGATCGTCGTCGTCGCCAACAACGACCTGGAGCTGCTCGCGCTGCGAACGGCCGTCGAGTCGCTCCCCGCCGGGTTCCCGCCGGTGCGGGCCTACGGCGGTGTCGGGCTCGACGCCGCTACGCCGGCGCCGCCGTTGGACGGCGTCCGCGCCGTGCTGGTTCGGCTCCACAAGGGCCGTTCGGCGTGGGAAGCGCCGTTCGACGTCCTCCGGCGGACGTGCACCGAGCGTCGCATCGCGTTGCTCGCCTTCGGCGGGGAGGCGCAGCTCGACGCCGAGCTGACCGCGCTCTCGACCGCACCCGCCGGGATCGTCACCGAGGCGGCCGGCTATTGGGCCGCAGGCGGGCCGGTCAACCTCGCCAATCTCTTGCGCTTCGTTGCCGACACCGTCCTGCTCGCGGGCTTCGGCTTCGAGCCGCCCGCCGACCTCCCATCGGTGGGCCTGCTCGGGCCGCGTGCCCACGACCCGGCCCGGCCCACGGTGGCGGTCGTGACCTACCGGGCCAATGTCCTGGCCGGCAATACGCTGCCGGTCGACCAGCTCTGCGCCGCTATCGAGGCCCGTGGTGCCAACGCCCGGGCCGTGCACTGCTACTCGCTGCGGACGGGGCCGGACGACGCGCCACCGGCGGTGCTCGACCTGTTGCGCGACGCCGACGTCGTGGTGACGACCACGTGGGCCGCTGGCGGCGCAGTGCGGTCGGGCGACGCCCGGGCAGTGGGGCGCGGTGAGGGCTGGGCTTCGCCGCTGGACCCACTGGGTGTCCCGGTGCTCCAAGCCGTGGTGGCCACCGGGTCGACCGACGCGTGGGCCGCCCGCGCCGCCGGCCTGTCGCCGCTGGACGTGACGCTGGGCGTCGCCATCCCCGAGTTCGACGGCCGGATCATCGGGCCCGCGTTCGCTTTCAAGGAGGTGGTCGACGACGGCGACGAACTGGGCGTCGCCGTGTCCGCACACCGCGCGGTGCCCGACCGCGTCCAGCGGGTGGCCGGGCTTGCCGCCCGGTTGGCGCGCCTGCGGATGACCCCGCCGGGGCGCAAGCGCGTCGCGGTGGTGCTGTCGGCGTACCCGACCAAGCGCAGCCGGATCGGCAACGCCGTCGGCCTCGACACGCCCGCCAGCCTGCTGGCCGTCCTCGACGCGCTGCGCGCCGCGGGCTACGACGTCGCGCCGGTCGGAGAGGATGCCGACGCGGTTATGGCCCGGCTGGCCGATGGCCTCTCGTACGACGTCGATGTCCTCACGCCGGCCCAGCAGGCCATGGCCGCCGGCCGGCTGCATGTCGACGACTACGACGCCTGGTTCGCGACCCTGCCCGCCGCGCTACGCCATGCCGTCGAGTCGACGTGGGGATCAGCCCCCGGCAAGGTCTGCGTCCACGACGACCACCTGATCTTCGCCGGGATCGACCTCGGCGGCGCCGCGGTGGCCGTCCAGCCGCCCCGGGGGTTCGGCGAGGATCCGATCGCGGCGTATCACAGCCCCGACCTGCCCCCACCCCACCACTACCTCGCGTTCTACCGGTGGCTGGATGCGGGGTGGGGGGCCGACGCCATCGTGCACCTCGGCAAGCACGGCACGCTCGAGTGGCTGCCCGGAAAGGGTGCCGGCCTGTCGGCGGCATGCGCCCCCGACGCCGCCATCGGTGACGTGCCCCTGCTGTACCCGTTCGTGGTCAACGACCCCGGTGAGGGCACCCAGGCCAAGCGGAGGGCGCACGCCCTGGTCGTCGATCACCTGCCGCCACCCATGACCCGCGCGGAGACGTACGACGACCTCGCCCGAGTCGAACGGCTCCTCGACGAGTACGCCAAGATCGAGGCGCTCGACCCGGCCAAGCTCCCCGCCATCCGGGGCCAGTTGTGGGACCTGCTCGTCACCTCCGAGCTGGTCCACGACCTCGGTGTCGAGACGATGCCGGGCCCGGACGACTTCGCCGGCATGGTCGGCCACATCGACGGCTACCTGTGCGCGCTGAAGGACGCCCAGATCAGAGGCGGCCTCCACGTGCTCGGGCGGGCGCCCGCCGGCCGGAACCTCGTCGACACGGTCCTCGCCATCTGCCGCCAACCCCAGGGCACCGTTCGGTCGCTGCGGGCGACGGTCGCCGGCGAGCTCGGGATCGACCCCGCGTGCGGCGTGACCCGGGAGATCGACCGGCTGGAGGCAGAGTGCCGGTCCCGGGTCGAGGCCCTGGCCGCACGGGGCTGGGATCCGTCGGGCGCGGGTGACGACCCGACGCTGCGCTGGGTCGCCATGACGCTGGTGCCGAACCTGCGGCGCACGTCCGACGAGATCGCCAACCTGCTCGCGGGCCTCGCGGGTGGCCACGTGCCCGCCGGCCCCAGCGGGGCACCCACGCGGGGCGGCGCCCACGTCCTACCGACCGGTCGGAACTTCTACTCCGTCGATCCCCAGGCGGTGCCCTCCCCGCTGGCGTGGGACGTCGGCCGGACGCTGGCCGACCGGCTCGTGGAACGCCACTTGGCCGAGACCGGCACGTATCCCCGCACCGTGGGCCTGGTGGTGTGGGGGACGGCCAACATGCGCACCCAGGGCGACGACGTGGCCGAGGTCCTCGCCCTGCTGGGCGTGCGACCGCTCTGGGACGCCCAGTCCGGCCGCGTCCGGGGCCTGGAGCCGGTGCCGCTGGGCGAGCTCGGCCGGCCTCGGGTCGACGTGACCGTGCGGATCTCGGGGTTCTTCCGCGACGCCTTCCCGGGCGTTGTCGACCTGCTGGACGACGCCGTGACCCTGGTCGGCGGCCTCGACGAGCCGGTGGACGACAACCCGGTCCGCGCCGCGGGGCTGGACGACGCCCGCGTCTTCGGACCGGGGCCCGGCACCTACGGCTCGGGCGTCTACCAGGCGATCGAGGGCCGGGCGTGGCGCAGCCGGGCCGACCTCGCGGAGGTCTACCTGGCCTGGTCCGGCCACGCGTACCGGCGCGGGGTGGCCGGCGTGGTCGCACCGGACCAGGTGCGCCGCCGGTTCGCCGCCATCGAGGTGGCCGTGAAGAACCAGGACAACCGCGAGCACGACATCTTCGACAGCGACGACTACTTCCAGGACCACGGCGGCATGGTCGCCACCGTCGAGGCCCTGACCGGCGCCGCGCCCCGGGCCTGGTTCGGCGACTCGGCCGACCCGTCGCGGCCACAGGTACGCGCCCTCGCCGAGGAGGCCGCCCGCGTCGTGCGGACCCGGGTCCTCAACCCCCGCTGGCTCGGTGCGATGCGCGACCACGGCTACAAGGGCGCCTTCGAGATCGCCGCGACCGTCGACTACCTGTTCGGCTACGACGCCACGGCGGGGATCGTCGAGGACTGGATGTACGAACGGGTCACCCAGGCGTACGTCGCCGATCCCGTGATGCGCGAATTCTTCGAGCGGTCCAATCCATGGGCGCTCCGCAGCGTCTGCGAGCGCCTGCTCGAGGCCGACGACCGGGGCCTGTGGGACGCCAGCGCCAATGCCCGGGCCGCCCTCCGCAACGGGCTCCTGGCCGCCGAGGGCATGGAGGAGAGACGGACGTGAGTGAGCGGAGCGAGCCACGGCCGGCCCGGGGCGCGAGCGCCAGCGAGCCGGTGGGCGATGGGGTTTGGGGGCGCAGCCCCCACGGAAGCGCGGACGTGAGTGAGCGGAGCGAGCCACGGCCGGCCCGGGGCGCGAGCGCCAGCGAGCCGGTGGGCGATGGGGTTTGGGGGCGCAGCCCCCACGGAAGCGCGGACGTGAGTGAGCGGAGCGAGCCACGGCCGGCCCGGGGCGCGAGCGCCAGCGAGCCGGTGGGCGATGGGGTTTGGGGGCGCAGCCCCCACGGAAGCGCGGACGTGAGCGAGCGGAGCGAGGCGTTCCCGTTCAGCGCAGTCGTCGGCGCCGACGACGCCAAGCTCGCGCTGCTGCTGGCCGCGGTCGAGCCGGCGATCGGAGGCGTCCTGCTCCGCGGTGACAAGGGCTCGGCCAAGACGACGCTGGCCCGGGGCCTCGCCGCGTTGCGCGACGGCGCCCCGTTCGTCGACCTGCCGCTGGGTGCCACCGAGGAGCGCGTGGTGGGCTCGCTGGACCTGGCCGCGGCGCTCACGGGGGGCGAGGTTCGGTTCCAGCCGGGCCTGCTCGCCGCCGCGCACGGCGGCGTGCTCTACGTCGACGAAGTCAACCTGCTCGCTGACCACCTCGTCGACGTGCTCCTCGACGTCGCCGCGACCGGCGTGAACCGGGTCGAGCGCGACGCCGTCTCCCACATCCACGCGGCCCGGTTCGTGCTGGTCGGGTCGATGAACCCCGAGGAGGGAGACCTCCGCCCCCAACTGCTCGACCGGTTCGGGCTGGCCGTCGACGTGCGCACCTCGCCGGACCCCGACGAGCGCGCCGACGCCGTGAGCCGCCGTGTGGCCTTCGACGCCGCCCCCGAGGCCTTCGTGGCGTCCTGGGCGGACGACGAGGCCGGGCTGCGCGAGCGGCTCCGCACTGCGTCGCCGGCGCCGCTCGAAGCGAACACCCTCCGGGCCGCCTCCCGGGTGTGCGTCGCCGCCGGCGCCGAAAGCCTCCGCGCCGACCTGGTGCTGGCCCGGGCGGCCGCGGCCCTGGCCGGATGGCACCGGCGCGCGGAGATCACCGCGGCCGACCTCCGAGCCGTCGCGCCCCTGGTGCTGGCCCACCGCGCCCGTCGCCAGCCGCTCGACCCGCCCGGCGCTCCGCCGCCGGGCCTCGACGAGCTGCTGGACCAGGTGCTGGGCCCGGCCGACCCCGCGCCACGCGGCCACGAGCGTCATCGCGGCGACGACCACGACGCGGAGGGCGCCGACGGCGACCGGGACGGCGGTGGCGGGGCAGGTGCGGCACCGTCGGCCTCCGTCGTCCAGCCCGGGCCCGTCGCCCGGATGGCCACGTTGCGGGCGCCCCGCGCCGAGCAACCCACGGCCGCGGGCCGCCGCTCGCCGGCCGGTGCCGACCGGGGGCGGACCGTGGGCGCCGAGCCTGCCCCGGTGTCCCCCCGGTCGGTGGCACCCGTCGCAACCCTCTCGGCCGCCGCCGAGCGTTGGGCCACCGACCCGGACGCGGATCGGCGGATCCAGCCCGGCGACCTCCGCCAGCCGCTCCGGGAGGCACGCACCGGGAACCTGCTCGTGCTCGCCGTCGACGCATCGGGGTCCATGGGGGCCGACCGGCGCATGGCGGCCGTGAAAGGGGCGCTGCTCGGCCTGCTCGTCGACGCCTACCAGCGCCGCGACCGGGTCGCGCTCGTGACCTTCGGCGGCACCGGCGCACGGGTGGTGCTGCGCCCCACGGGAAGCGTCGAGGTCGCCCGCAGCCGGCTCGAGGAGCTGCCCACCGGCGGCGAGACGCCGCTGGCCGACGGCATCACCACCGCAGTCGACCTCGCCGCCCGGGCCGCGAGCCCGACCCTTCGGCCCATCCTCGTCGTCGTCACCGACGGCCGGGCCACCGCCGGTCCCGAACCCTTCCCCGCCGCTCTGGCGGCCGCCGCGATCGTGGCCCGGCGGCACCTCCCGGCCGTCGTGATCGACGTCGAGCCGGCGGGACACGCCCGCCTCGGCCTGGCCGGACGGCTCGCGGCCGCCATGGACGCCCGCCATCTGCCGCTCTCGGACCTGCGTGCCGAGCGGCTCGAAGCCGCCCTGCGAACACTCTGAGCGCACCAGACACCGAGGAGGTCCGATGCCGAGCACCGCCATCGCCCGTGTGACCGCCGTCCTGATCGCCGCGGCGATGGTCGTGGGCGGCGGCTGCGGCGACGATGCCGACACCGGCTCGTCGGAAACGGCCGCGGCGTCGCCCGCCGATGCCGAATCGGCGTTCCCCGTCGTCGTCACCGCCGACAACGGCGAGGTAGAGCTGGCAGAGCAGCCGCAGCGCATCGTGTCGCTGTCGCCATCCCTCACCGAGCTGCTCTTCGCCATCGACGCCGGCGACCAGGTCGTCGCCGTCGACCGGCACTCCGATTACCCGGCCGGCACCCCGGTCACCGACCTCAGTGGCTTCAAGCCCAACGTCGAGGCCGTCGGCGGCTACGAGCCCGATCTCGTCGTCGTCGCCGGCGACCGCGACGGCGTCGTCGCAGCCCTCGACACGCTGGGGATACCGACCCTCCTGCTCCCCAGTGCCGCGAGCCTCGACGAGGTCTACCGACAGATCGACGTGCTGGGCGCTGCCACGGGCCACCCCGACGCCGCCGCCACGCTGGCCGCCGGCCTGCGATCCGAGCTCGAGCGGCTCGCGGCGTCGGTGCCCGAGCGCGACGAGGGACTCCGCTACTTCTACGAGCTGAGCGATGCCCTGTACACCGTCACGTCGGACACCTTCATCGGCGAGCTCCTCGGCCTGGCTGGCATGACGAGCATCGCCGATGCCGTGGACGACACCGCTGGCGGCTTCCCCCAGCTGTCGGCCGAACACGTGCTCGACGCCGATCCCGACGTCATCTTCCTCGCCCACACCGACGGCACCGGCCAGGACCCCGAAGAGGTCGCCGCCCGGCCCGGTTGGGGTGAGCTGCGGGCCGTGCGGAACGACGCCGTGATCGTCCTCGACCCGGACATCTCCTCCCGTTGGGGCCCACGCATCGTCGAGCTGCTCAGGTCTGTCGTCGACGCCGCCGGCGACGTCCGCTAGCCGGGACGGCACGGCGCACCACACCGAGCAGGGCCCGGACAACCAGGTTCGGGAGCGGAAGGGGGCACCGCTAGCCTCGGCGCGTCATGAGCGAGCGTCCCGGAGGGCGAGAGAGCGAGACCGGCCCGAGCGGCCGTGGGAGCGGGAGACGGCGCGTCGACAGCCCGAGCGGCCCGGCCGAAGGCCAAGAGCGGGAACCTGGGCGCGAGACCTTCCGCGCCCCCATTGGCACGCAGGACGTGCTGCCCCCCGCGTCGGCGCGCTGGGAGCGGATGGTCGCTGCGTTCGCCGGTGTGGCCGAGAGGTTCGGCTACGGCTTCGTCCACGGGCCGTTGTTCGAGGACATCGGCGTGTTCCAGCGCCTGGGCGTCGCCACCGATGTCGTCCGGAAGGAGATGTACGACTTCCACGACAAGGGTGACCGCCACCTGGCGCTGCGGCCCGAGGCCACCGCCTCGGTCGTCCGGGCCTACGTGCAGCACCGCCCGCCGACGCCGTGGAAGGTGTGGTGCCTCACGCCGGTGTTCCGGTACGAGCGTCCGCAGGCCGGTCGCCTGCGCCAGCACCACCAGCTCGACGTCGAAGCCATCGGCGTGGCCGACCCCGATCTCGACGCGGAGATCATCGCCTTGGGGGCCGCCTATCTCGATGCCCTCGGCCTGCGACGCTGGCGGCTGATCATGAACACGCTGGGCACACCCGCCGACCGGGTCGCGTACGGCGAGGCGCTCACCGCGTGGCTGCGCGGCCGGGCCGGCGACCTGGCCGCCGAGGATCGCGAGAAGATCGACAGCCACCCGATGCGGTTGCTGGATTCCAAGCGACCGACCACCCAGGCGGTGGTGGCCGATGCCCCCCGAATCGCCGAGGTTCTCGACGCCGCCTCTCGCCGACACTTCGAGCGGGTCCAGGACGGCCTGCGGTCGCTCGGCATCCCGTTCGCGGTCGAGCCGGGCCTGGTCCGGGGCCTCGACTACTACACGCACACCCTGTTCGAGTTCCAGAGCGAGGCCCTCGACACCGCGCAGTCGACGATCATCGGGGGTGGGCGCTACGACGGCTTGGTCGAGCAGTTGGGCGGTCCCCCCACTCCCGGCATCGGGTTTGGGTCCGGGATCGAGCGCATGCTGCTGGCGTGCGACGCCGAGGGGGTCTTCGCAGCGCCGGCGTCCAGCCTCGACGTCTTCGTGGTCGACACGACCGATGGCCGGGCCGCACGCGACATCACCGCCGAGCTGAGGGCGGCTGGTTTTCGTTCGGATCGCGCGTTCGACGGCCGGTCGATGAAGGCACAGATGAAGGCGGCCGGCCGCTCGGGCGCGCACGTGGCAGTGATCGTCGGCGAGCGGGAGGCGGCCGACGGGACGGCGACGGTGCGCGACCTGGCGCGGAGCGAGCAGGAGGTCGTGGGCCATGACCAGGTCGTCGACGTGGTGCGCAAGTTGCTGACGACGCACGCCGAGGACGCGGGCACGTGAGCAGCCCGGTCGGCGAACCCGGCCCCGCACGAGGGCTGCGCACGCACTGGTGCGGCGAGCTCCGCTCGGCCCACGTCGGCCAGCGGGTCACGGTGTGCGGCTGGGTGGCGCACCGCCGCGAGCACGGCGAGCACCTGGCTTTCCTCGACCTGCGCGACCGCGAGGGGCTCGTGCAATGCGTCGTCGACGGATCGGTCGACGCCCGCAACGAGTGGGTGGCCCGCATCACTGGCGTGGTGCGCCTGCGCCCCGAGGGAACGGCCAACACCGCCCTGGCCACTGGTGACGTCGAGCTCGGCGAGTGCGAGGTCGAGATCCTGGGCGCCGCCGAGCCGCCGCCGTTCCCTGTGGACGAGCGCGTCGAGGCCGACGAGATCCTCCGGTTGCGGCACCGCTACGTCGACCTGCGCCGGGGACGGATGCTGGGCAACCTGCGGGCGCGGGCGCTGGCCAACGCCGCGTTCCGGAGATCGATGGAGGAGCAGGGCTTCGTCGAGATCGAGACCCCGCTGCTGATCGCCTCGACCCCAGAGGGCGCCCGGGACTTCGTCGTCCCGTCACGGCTGCAACCGGGCAACTTCTACGCCCTGCCGCAGAGCCCACAGCTGTTCAAGCAGCTGTGCATGGTGGGGGGGATCGATCGCTACTACCAGATCGCCCACTGCCTGCGCGACGAGGACCCCCGGGCCGACCGCCAGTTCGAGTTCACGCAACTCGACCTGGAGGCCAGCTTCGTGGGGCGCGACGAGGTGCTGGACTTCGTGTCCCACGCGGTGCGTCGCTGCGTCGCCGCCGTGACGTCGATCGACGACCTGGGGGACATGCCGACGATCACGTGGCACGACGCCATGGAGCGCTACGGCTCGGACAAGCCGGATGTGCGCTTCGGCATGGAGCTGGTCGAGCTCACGGACCTGTTCGCCGATTCTGGCTTCAAGGCCTTCGCGGGGCAGTGCGTCAAGGGGATCCGGCAGCCGGGCGGCAGCGAGGCGACCTCGCGGAAGCGGCTCGACGACCTGACCGACCAGGCCAAGCGCTGGGGCGCCAAGGGCCTGGTGTGGATGCGGGTCACGGACGACGGTCTCGACAGCCCGGTGGCCAAGTTCCTGTCGGAGGACGAGCTGGCCAAGCTACGCCAGGGCATTGGTGCCGAGCCCGGTGACCTGCTGTTCCTGGTGGCCGACGACCGGCCGGTCGTCCGTCACGTGCTGGGCTTGCTGCGCCTCGAGCTCGGCCGGCCACCCGTGACCGAGGGCGGCCTCAACTTCCTGTGGGTGCTCGACTTCCCGCTGTTCGAGGGGCTGAACGAGGACGGCAGGCCGGTCCCGGCCCACCACCCGTTCACCATGCCGCACCCGGACGATCTCGAGCTGCTGGCGTCAGGAGACCCGGAGGATCTCCTGACCGTGCGGTCGCAGGCCTACGACCTGGTGCTCAACGGCTGGGAGCTGGGCTCGGGCTCGGTCCGGATCCACCAGGCGGACGTGCAGCGCACGGTCTTCCGGGTGCTGGGCATCTCCGAGGACCAGGCACAGGCGCGGTTCGGGTTCCTGCTGGACGCCTTCCGCTACGGGGCCCCACCCCACGCAGGCTTCGCCATCGGGATTGACCGGTTGGTGGCGCTGCTGGTCGGCGAGGAGAACATCCGCGAGGTCATCGCCTTCCCGAAGACCCAGTCGGGTGCCGATCCGCTGACCGGCGCGCCGACACCGATCGACTCCGCCCACTTGGCCGAGCTGGGCCTGCGGACGCTACCGCCCAAGGCCTGACCCAACCCCACCCACCCGGGAACTTGCGGCGCATCGGGAGGTCATGGCAGCGCCAACCGCCGCACGTTCGGGTCGCGGGGCGCTCAGAGCCGGTCCAGCAGGGCGGCGAGCACCTCGTCGACGTCGTTGCGGCGCTGGCGCCAGCGGCCGCCGGCGATCCGGAGGCCACCCGCGCCCACCGCCGCGCCCGCAGGCACCGCGGCGATGACCAGCCCCGGCTCGGCCGCCAACGCCCCGCCGAGGCCCATGAGCAGGGCCACGCCCGCACCCGTGCCGGCGGCGCCCGCCACGACGTTGGCCCGGCTGGACGCCAGCTCGGCCTCCACGCGCACCAGCGTGCGGTCGTCGGCGGGCGTCGCCAGCAGCGACACCGTCCGAATGCCGTCGAGCTTGATCGCGCCGGCGAAGTTGAGCCCCCGTCGGAGGCTGGCGACCAGGTCGCGGCGGGGGCGGTACAGCGAGCGGTCGCCACTACGCCGCCGTAGCTCGAGCATCTGGCTGCGCAGGAAGCGGTCGACGGCGACGTGCACCGCCTCGGGCCGCCGCTCCACGAGGCGTTGCTGGGCAACGACGCGCGACGTGGCGACCCGGCTGCGCTCGAGCCGCCCGGCAGGGACGTCGGCCGGCAGCGCGCCCACGCGCAGCTCCGCGACCGCCTGACGGACCGCCGCCGGCGACAGCCCCACCTCGACGGCCGCCTGCTCGACCGCCTCGGCGTCGAAGTGGTCGCCCCTCGCCGGTCCGTCCGCGGCGGCCTCGATCTCGGACGCCCGGTGCAGCACGCGGGCAACCTCGTCGCGCGTCAGCGTCACCCGTCGCCGCGTCTCGGACACAGCCCAGATTGTCGCATCCCCTGATCATGGGGTGGCAATGACGCGACGCATGCGGCCGACGGGGAACGGCCGCGCGCTCGGCGATTCCCAGGTCGAACACCGGTACCCTCGCCGGGATGCCGCGCAAGTCCGGGCCCGCCGGGGACGACCTGTTCGCCGCCGCGGCCGAGGAGAGGCTGGCGCGGCAGGCGCCGCTGGCGGCGCGGCTGCGCCCCCGATCGCTGGACGACATCGTGGGCCAGGACGAGCTGGTGGGCCGGGGCCAGCCGTTGCGGGTGCTGGTGGAGTCCGACCGGCTGTCGTCGGCGATCTTCTGGGGGCCACCCGGGACCGGCAAGACCACGCTGGCCCAGGTCATCGCCCGCCACACAGCCAAGGCGTTCGAGCAGCTGTCGGCGGTGTCGGCCAGCGTGAAGGACGTGCGCGAGGTGCTGGCCAGGGCCGAACAGCGGCTGGGGGAGCAGGAGCAAGGGACGATCCTGTTCCTCGACGAGGTCCACCGCTTCAACAAGGCGCAGCAGGACGCGCTGCTGCCCTCGGTGGAGAGCGGCTTGCTGGTGCTGATCGGGGCCACCACCGAGAACCCCTACTTCGAGGTCAACCCGCCACTGTTGTCGCGCTCCACGCTGTTCCGGCTCCAGCCGCTGGATCCCCCGGCGGTGGAGCTCCTGCTGCACAAGGGGCTCGAGGCGGAGGGCGCCGAGGCCGACGAGGAGGCGCTGGCCCACCTGGCCGATCGGGCGGGTGGGGATGGCCGCCAGGCGCTCACCAGCCTCGAGGTGGCGGTGGCGCTCGCCAGGGCTCGAGGCGACAACGCCGCCGCCATGGGCGAGGCCGACGGCGAGCGCGTCCGCGAGGTTGCTCCCCGCGTCACCGTGGCCGACGCCGAGGCGGCGCTGGGTACCAAGCTCCACCGTTACGGCCGCGACGAGCACTACGACGTGATCTCGGCGTTCATCAAGAGCGTACGGGGGTCCGACCCCCAGGCGGCGTTGCACTACTTGGCCCGGATGCTGGAGGCGGGCGAGGACGCCCGCTTCATCGCCCGCCGACTGGTCATCCTCGCCAGCGAGGACATCGGCGAGGCCGACCCGCTGGGATTGGTGGTCGCCACGGCCGCCGCCCACGCAGTCGAGTACGTGGGGCTGCCCGAGGCCCAGCTCAACCTCGCGCAGGCGGTCGTCCACCTGGCCACGGCGCCCAAGTCGAACCGCGCGGCGATCGGCGTCTGGCGGGCCCGCGAGGACGTCCGCAACGGGATCGGTGGTGAGGTCCCGGTGCACCTGCGCGATGCCCACTACCGCTCGGCCCGCTCGCTCGGGCACGGCGCGGGCTACGAGTATCCTCACGACGACCCGCGGGGATGGCTGCGCCAGCAATACCTTCCGGACGACGCCGCGGACGCCGTCTACTACCAGCCGTCCGACCACGGCTTCGAGCAGGAGATCGCCACGCGCATGGAACGGCTCGCCAAGCAAGCCGATCCCGAGGACCCCGGTAGGGACGAGGACCAAGAGTGAGCGAGCCCGTGCGAGCGAACCATCAGCACAGTGCGTTAATCGCCGCGGAGCGGCGATCGCTCATTGGCGAGCCGGAGGCGAGCCAGTGAGCGAGCCCGTGCGAGCGAACCATCAGCACAGTGCGTTAATCGCCGCGGAGCGGCGATCGCTCATTGGCGAGCCGGAGGCGAGCCGATGAGCGCCTCGGACCTGGCCGCGGTCATCGTCGCCGCTGCCAGCGTTGCGGCCGTGGTGCTGCTGGCCGTCGGGGTGGTGGCGCTGCTCCGGACACTGCGGGCGCTCCGGGAGGTCGCCCACCTGCTGCGGACCGAGACCGTCCCGGTGCTCGACGACCTACGGTCCACGGTCGATGCCGCGACCGGAGAGATCGAGCGGCTCGACCAGCTCGTCACGACGGCCGAGTCGGTGACCGGCACGGTGGACTCGGCCTCGCGCCTCGCCTACATCGCGATGGCCAACCCGGTGATCAAGGGCGTGGCGTTCGCCAGCGGCACCGCCAAGGCCGCCCGCCGGCTCCGGGGGCGCCGCGGCGACAACGGCGCCACGGACCTCGGCACCCCCACGGGGGATCGCTGATGTACGTGATCCGGCGACTCGTGTGGTTCACGTCCGGGGCGACCGCCGGCTTCGGTGGGGCCATGTGGGTCCGCCGCCGGATCCGCCGCACCGTGCGGCGCTACGCCCCCGAGCAGCTGCGGGCAGACACGACCGCCTCGGTGCGCAGGCTCGGCTCGGGCATGCGCGAGGCCGTGGCCGCGGGCCGCAGCGCGATGCGCGAGCGCGAGGCCGAGCTCCGGGCCGAGCTGCGCCCGGGTGCGCACTAGCAGGAGGCACGTGGGACGGCGGCCCTAGCTGGAACCTTGGCGTGGACGGTTGTCGCCTGTGCCTAGGCTGACACCACTTATGGCACCGCGGACATCTGCCGAGCTACGCCGCGCCTGGAACGAGTTCTTCGCCGCCAGGCTGCACACGCTCGTGCCGTCGGCCAGCCTCATCCCGACGCACCCGAGCGCACCGATGTTCACCAACTCGGGGATGATGCAGTTCGTCCCCTACTTCCTGGGTGAGGAACCGCCGCCGTTCGACCCTCGCCGCGCCGCATCGGTGCAGCGCTGCGTGCGGGCGGGTGGCAAGCACAACGACCTCGACGCCATCGGTCGCTCGCACCGGCACCTCAGCTTCTTCGAGATGCTCGGCAACTTCAGCTTCGGCGACTACTTCAAGGCCGAGGCGATCGCCTGGGCGTGGGAGTTCGTCACCGAGGTTCTGGGGCTCGACCCGGAACGCCTCTGGGTCACCGTGCACGTGAGCGACGACGAGGCGTCCGACATCTGGACCGACGTCGTCGGCATCCCACGCGACCGGGTCCAGCGACTCGACAAGGCCAACTTCTGGGAGATGGGCGACACCGGGCCCTGCGGTCCGTCGTCGGAGATCTTCTGGGACAACGGTCCCGACTTCGGGCCCGACGGCGGCCCCGCCAACCCCGAGGCCGAGGAACGCTACGTCGAGCTCTGGAACCTGGTGTTCCCCCAGTACAACCGTGGCGCCGACGGCGAGCTCAACGACCTGCCGAACAAGAACATCGACACTGGCGCCGGGCTCGAACGCATCATGGCCGCCCTCGCCGGCAGCCACAGCCTCTACGACTCCGACACGCTGCGCGAGCTGGTAGGCGAGGCGCAGTCGGTGACCGGGCACCGCCTGGGCGAGTCCGAGCTCGGTGACATCGCCCTGCGGCTGATCGCCGACCACGCCCGCACCATGACCTTCCTGGTGGCCGATGGTGTGATCCCGTCCAACGAGGACCGCGGCTACGTGTTGCGCCGCATCATCCGGCGGGCCATCCGCTTCGCATACCTCCTCGGCGTCGAGCGGCCGGTACTCCCGCCCATGGTCGAGCGCACGATCGACCTGATGGGCGACGACTATCCCGTGATCGTCACCAGCCGCGACCTGGTGGTCCCGATCATCACCCGCGAGGAGGAGTCGTTCCGGCGCACGCTGGCGCGGGGCTCGCAGATCCTTGACGCCCAGCTCGACCGGCTGGGCGAGGGCGGCACGGTCCCGGGCGACGTGGCCTTCCTCCTGCACGACACCTACGGGTTCCCGTTCGAGGTGACGCAGGAGATGGCGCAGCTCCGCGGCTTCGACGTCGATGTCGCCGGGTTCGAATCGGCCATGGAGGAGCAGCGCCGGCGGGCCCGGGAGGCGGGGAGGACCGGCGGGGTCGCCACCGGTGAGGAGGTCGACGCCCAGCACCGGCTGTTGGTCGAGCACGGGCCGACCGAGTTCACCGGTCGAAGGGAGTACGAGACCGAGGCCACCGTGATCGGCGTCATCGGCGACGCCGTCTACCTCGATCGCACGCCGTTCTACGCGGAGGCGGGTGGCCAGATCGGCGACACCGGCACAATCACCACCGACACGGGCATGGCCGAGGTAGTCGACACCACCTACGCCCTTCCGGGCCTCCATGCGCACCACGTCAAGCTGCAGGAGGGCGCGATCGAGGTCGGCCAGCGGGCGGTGGCGCGCATCGACGGCGAACGCCGCGACGCCATCCGGCGCAACCACACCGGCACCCACATCCTCCATTGGGCCTTGCGCCAGGTGCTAGGCAGCCACGTGAAGCAGCAGGGTTCGCTGGTGGCGCCCGACCGGCTGCGGTTCGACTTCAGCCACTTCGAGCCGGTCACCGACGACCAGCTGCGGGCCATCGAGGACCTGGCCAACCACGAGATCCTCCACAACGCCCCGGTCCGGCACTTCGAGACCACCATGGACGAGGCCCGGGGGCTGGGCGCCATCGCGTTCTTCGGGGACAAGTACGGCGACATCGTGCGGGTCCTGGAGGCCGGCGAGCACTCGGTGGAGCTGTGCGGGGGCACCCACGTGCGCCGCCTGGGTGACATCGGCCCACTCAAGGTGGTGAGCGAGGGCTCGATCGGCTCCAACCTGCGGCGCATCGAGGCGGTGACGGGATTCGGTCCGATCGAGCGCCTGCGACAGGAGGAGGAGCTGGTGTCGAGGGCGGCCGACGTGCTGGGCACCACACCCGACGAGCTGCCGCTCGCCGCGGACAGGCTCCGCGGCGAGCTCAAGACCCTGCGCGACGAGCTCAAGGAGCTACGCCGCCAGGCTGCAGGGAGCCGCGCGACTGACCTGGCCTCCACTGCGGTCGACGGCGTCGTGGTCGCCCGGGTCGACGCCGTCGGCCGCGACGACCTGCGCGACCTGGCGGTCGCCGTGCGCGAGTCCCCGGGCGTCCGGGCGGTGGTGCTCGGCGGCGAGCCCCCCGGCGGCGGCGTCGCCCTGGTGGCGGCGATCACCAAGGATGGTGGCCTCAACGCCGCCGAGCTGATCACCGAGCCGGCCCGGACCGTCGGGGGCGGCGGCGGCAAGAGCCCGGAGCTGGCGGTCGCCGGTGGCCGCGACGCGTCGCGGCTCGACGAGGCGCTGGACCAGGCCCGCGCCGCCGCCGGCATCGCGTGACGCGGCCCCACGGCGGGGGGTGCGGGGGGCAGTCCCTCCAGGGATGATGCGGGCCATCGGGCTGGACCTCGGGACCCGCCGGATCGGCATGGCGCTGTCCGACAGCGCCGGAACGGTGGCCACGCCCCATGGCGTGCTCACGCGCTCGAGCGACCATGAGCGCGACCACTCCCGGATCGCACAGCTCGTCGATGAGGCCGGCGCCGAGGTCGTGGTGGTGGGGCTGCCGCTGTCACTCGACGGATCCGTCGGTCCGGCCGCACGCGGCGTCCTCGACGAGGCCGACGAGCTGCGGGCCCGCCTCGCGGTGAGCGTCGTGACCTGGGACGAGCGCCTGTCCACCGTCGAGGCTCAGCAACGCCTACGCGCCGCCGGCGTGAAGGGTCGTAGGGGTCGCCGGGTCGTGGATCAGGTCGCTGCTACGGTGATTCTCCAGTCGTGGTTGGACGCGGGCCAGCCACGAGGGTGATCCGCCAAGCCCGCAGTTCCATTCCGCCTCGCCGCATGCCGCTGTCACACGAGCCAGCTCCGCCCGAGCGCCGCCGCCGCCATGGTCGTCACGACGACGACCAGGGCAATGCCTTCGAGGAGTTCTGGGAGGGGCCCGCCAACCGCGACAGCGGCGACCCGGCGCCGCCGCGGCCCCCGACCCGGGGGCAACCCGTGTCAGGGGCCTACCGGGGCGGGGCGACCGGACCGGGGCCGTCTACCGGCGCGTACGGGTCCGCGCCGCCGGCGCCCGGACCGCGGACGGGCGCGTACCCGGCCACGGCGCCGTACCAGGGCGATACCTACGCGACCGACGCCTACCCCGACGACGGCTACGACGAGGATTACTACGAGGACGAGTACGACGACTACGAGGGCGACGAGGGTGAGGGGCTCTCCCGCCGGCGGGGTTGCCGGGCGGTGGTCATCACGTTCGCGGTGCTGCTCATCGCCGCCGGGGTCGGGGCCTGGTTCGCGTGGTCGTGGGCCCAGGACGAGATCGATCCGTCTGGAGACCCGGGCGAGACGGTGCTGGTCGAGATCCCCGACGGCGCGTCGACCAGCGACGTCGGCCACGAGCTCGCCGATGCCGGGGTGATCAGCAACGCCACGGTGTGGGACTGGTACATCCGCTTCCGCGACCCCGGTGAGTTCCAGGCCGGCGGCTATCGGATGCAGCTCAACTCGTCGTTCACCGAGGCGATCGACGCGCTCGAGGAGGGCGCCCTGCCGCCCAACGCCATCTTGATCACCGTTCCGGAGGGCCTGACCCTCAGCCAGACGCTGGCCCGGCTGGCCGATCCCGAGGACGGAGTCAGCGGCTTCACGGCCGAGGGCCTGCAGGCTGCGCTCCGCGACCCGGCCTCCCGCTCGAGCGTCGTGCCGGCGGACCAGCGGTCGCTCGAGGGCACCCTCTTCCCCGAGAGCTACGAGGTCGAGGAGGGTGACACCGAGGCGGTCGTGATCCAGCGCATGGTGGGCCAGCTAGACAGCACGCTGGCCGAGCTCGACATGGAGCGTCAGGCCCAGGCGCTGGATCTGTCGCCGTACCAGCTGCTGACCGTGGCGTCGCTGATCGAGGAGGAGGCCGGCACCGACGAGGACCGGCCGCGTGTCGCCCGCGTGATCTACAACCGGCTGGCCGAGGAGATGCCGCTGCAGATCGACGCCACCAGCTGCTACATCAAGAACGAACCGGGGGGCTGCACGCTCAGCCAGGCCGATCTGGAGTCCGACTCGCCCTACAACACCCGCAACCGCCCCGGCCTGCCGCCCACGCCGATCGCCTCGCCCGGCCGGGCCAGCATCGAGGCGGCCCTGAACCCGGCCGCCGGCGACTGGCTCTACTACGTCCTCGACGCCGAGGCCGACGACGGGTCTCACGTCTTCACGGCCGACTACGACACGTTCGTCGAGGCGAAGGAGCGATGCACCGAAGCCGGCCTCGGCTGCGGGTGACCCCCTCGGTCGAACTTGCGGCGCCTAGCGAGGTCATGGCATCGCTAACCGCCGCAAGTTCGTAGGGGAGGGGGGCAATGGGGCAGATCGTCACCGGGTCCACCCGGTTGGCGGCGCTCATCGGGTCGCCGGTCCGCCACTCGCTGTCACCGACGATCCTGAATGCCGCCTTTGCCGCCGTGGGCGCCGACTGGGTGTTCCTGGTCTTCGACGTGCCCGCGGGGCACGGGGCGCAGGCCGTCGCCGCCGTGCGCGAGCTCGGGATCGGAGGGCTGTCGGTGACGATGCCCCACAAGGCCGCGGCCCACGACGCCGTCGACGAACGGACCCCCGTGGCTGCGGCCCTCGGCGCGGTCAACTGCGTCTGCTGGCGCGGCGACCGACTGTTGGGGGACAACACCGACGGTACCGGCTTCGTGGACGCTCTGCGGATGGACGAGGGGGTTGACCCGGCGGGGCTGCGCTGCGCGGTGGTGGGCGCCGGGGGTGCCGGGCGGGCGGTGGCGCTGGCGCTCGGCCAGGCCGGGGCCGCCGACGTCGCCGTGGTGAACCGGTCACCGGAGCCGGCGGCCCGCGCCGCGATCCTGGCTGGGGAGCGGGGCCGGGTCGGCGCACCCGGGGATGTCGCAGGGGCCGACCTCGTGGTCAACGCGACACCCCTCGGGATGGGGGTCGTGACCGGGACCGACGGCACGCCCGAACCGCTTCCCGTCGACCCCGCCGCGCTCCACCGCGGGCAGGTGGTGGTCGACCTCATCTACCACCCGGCGACGACCCCGCTGTTGGCCGCAGCCCGCGACCAGGGTGCAGTGGCGGTCAACGGGCTGGGCATGCTCATCCACCAGGCCGGCCATGCCTTCCGGCGCTGGACGGGAGAGGACCCGCCGCTGGAGGCGATGTCAGCCGCCGCAGTGGTGGAGCTGACGCGCCTCATGGGGTGACGCCACCGCTTGTGGGCGCGGAGCGCGAAAAACGCCGCTGGGCGCGCGCTGGACGCGCGGTTTAGGGTGGGGGTCAGCGCTGGGGATGTTGGCGGGGACCAAGCACATCGGAGGTACGGCGTTGGCGCTCCAAGGGACTCTCGACACGTTTTCTCTCCCGGACGTGCTGAAGTTGCTGGCGACCACCAGCAAGACCGGACGTCTCCGCATCGACGGTGATCGCGGGCAGGGGAGCGTCTGGATGCGCGAGGGGCGGGTGGTCGACGCGGACGCCGACCGTTCCGTCGACGGCGCACCCACTGACGAGGTGGTGTTCGAGCTGCTGCGCTTCGGCAGCGGCTCGTTCGCGTTCGACGCCGACGACCACACCCCGAACGCCGAGCATCCCGACGAGGTCGACGACCTGTTGCGCCGCGCCAACGCGCTGCTCAGCGAGTGGACCGAGCTGGAGGCGGTGGTTCCCTCCCTGGACCACCGCGTGAGCCTCACCTCCGAGCTGTCGAGCGACGAGGTAACGATCGATGCCGACCGTTGGCGCTCGCTGGTGGCGGTCGCCGGGGGCCGCTCCGTGGGCGAGGTGGCCAGCTCATTGGGCCTGAGCGAGCTGAACGTCTCACGCGCCGTGCGCGACCTCGTCGAGTTGGGCGTGGCCGATGTCGACAGCCCGGAGCCCATCCCCGAGCCGGGCCGGCTGACCGACCTGCCGGACCTGCCGTCCGAGCGGCCACGCCGCGCCGGCTCACGGTCCCGGCCCACGCCCCCTCGGGGGATACCCGGGCTTCCGTTGCCCGGCCCTGGTGGCGAGCGTGTCCCGGGCGGCGAGCGTGTCCCGGGCGGCCGGAAGAGCGGGGATCGCATCCCTGGCCGCGGCGGGGATCACCTTCCCGAGCCCGCGCTGACGGGCGAGACACCGCGCGCCGGGTGGCGCCAGTCCGACGGCCCCGGTGGGCCCCACCAGAACATCGGGCCCGACGGCCTCCCGCCGTCAGCCCGCGCCGGCAATGGCCAGGGCCGCCCGGCGGGCCCGCCGCCGCGGTCTCGTCGTTCCGACGCCGACGGCCCGCCCCCGCCGTCGGCTGCGCCCGGCACGAACGGCAGCCGGTCCGCTTCACGCTCGGGCCGCGGTCGATCGGTGCCGCCACCGGCCTCCCCGTCCCCCGCCGACCCGGGCCCCGGTTCGCGCTTCCCGTCGGATATACCGGCGGCGCCGAGCTCACCCCCCGCGCTCCCGGGACTGCCCGACACCAGCCCGCTCCGCGACGAGGCGTCACCGTTCACGGGCGGTGGGCTGATCCCGCCGATCGACTCCATCCAGACGGGACAGATCCCGGCGGTGTCGTCGTCGGCATTGCCGCCGGAGATGCACTGGGCGGCCGACGACGAGGCACCCGGCGGCACCACCGGTCCGATCACCTCCCCGTTCGCCGGGCTGAGCGCGCTCGGTTCGCCGCGATCGGGCGCCGAGGGCGAGCTGGCACCCCATCTCGCCGCCATGAGCCCCGAGGCACGGGCAGCCGTGGAGGCAGCCGTCGGTCCCACCGGGGGATCGGCGGGCGCCAGCAGCCGCAGCACCGGTGACGAGGTGGCGCAGCGGGGCAGGCTCATCAACTTCCTCTCCTCCGTCCGCTGAGCGACCTGTCGCAGGTAGCCCTCGTCGCCGGGGCTGCGGTCCTCGGCGTCGGGATCGTCGGGCCTGCGCTCAATCACGCCATCCTCCGCTGGGTCGGCTGGCGGGTGGTCATGCCGCAGCTGCTGGGGCGCGTCCCGGCATCCGGGGAGTTGGGCCGATCCGTGGCGCGCTGTGAGGCCTGCGGCCATCCGCTGGCGCCGCAGCTGGTGCTCGCCGCGCTGCCGTGGGTGGTGGCGGCGGGTCGCTGCGGCGGGTGCGGCGCGGGCCGGCCCCGGTGGTGGGCCGGGGTGGAGGTCGCCACCGGGGTCACGTTCGGCCTGGCCGCGGCGCAGGCGGGCTGGTCCGCCACGCTGCTCCCGGTGCTCAGCCTGTTCGCCGGGCTGGTGGCGATGTCCACGGTGGACATCTGGGCGATGCGGATCCCCACCCGGTTCGCACACGTCACCACCGGCGCGGTCGGCGCGACGATCGTGGTGGCGACGGCGATCGACAGCGGCATCGACGCCGACACGCTGCGAGCGGCGGTGGTGGGCGCGGCGGTGCTGGGCGGCGGCCTGCTCGTCCTGCACCTGATCTCGCCCCGCATGCTCGGCTTCGGGGACGTGCGGCTCGCCACGGTGGCCGGCCTGGTGGTGGGGTGGCTGGCGTGGACACCCGAGCACCCGGTCCTCGGGCCCGTGGAGGACGCACTCGACGCCGCGCTCCTGGGTGGCTTCATCGGCGCCCTCGTGGGCATCGTGCTGCTGGCCATGCGCCGGCGCAACGAGCCGTTTCCCTTCGGCCCCTCGCTGGCCGTGGGAGCCGCGCTGGTGATTCTGGCTTCGTTGTAGCGAGAAACACGCTTCCCGCTCCTGCCGCCTGCGGCGGCGGGCCGCTCGGGCTTCGGCGTGTCGTTCCCGCTCCCCCGGCCCGAGCGGCCGTGGGAGCGGAGCGCATGTCTCGGGCCGGGGCCTCGCCTGCGTTCGGCCTCAGCTCGGTATCGTCGTTTCGTGCTCCGGTATCTCACCGCCGGCGAATCCCACGGCCGAGGCCTGGTGGCGATCGTCGAAGGACTGCCGGCGGGCTTGCCGATCACGGTCGATGAGATCAGCCACGAGCTGGCTCGGCGCCGGCTCGGGTATGGCCGCGGGCCGCGCATGCGCTTCGAGCAGGACGAGATCACGCTCCTCGGCGGCGTGCGCCACGGTCGGACGCTGGGCTCGCCGGTGGCGATCGAGATCGCCAACACCGAGTGGTCGCGCTCGGACAAGTGGCACGAGGAGATGGCGGTGGAGCCGGGGGAGACGCGGGCGCCGCTCACCCAACCCCGTCCCGGCCACGCCGACCTGGCCGGCATGCAGAAGTACGGCTTCACCGACGCCCGCGACGTGCTGGAACGGGCGTCGGCCCGGGAGACGGCCGCACGGGTGGCGGCCGGGGCCCTGGCCAAGGGACTGCTGCGACGGGTGGGCGTGGAGGTCGTCTCGCATGTGATCCAGCTCGGGTCGGTGCGGTCGAAGTCGGACGATCGTCCGAGGCCCGCCGACCTCGACCGCGTCGATGCCTCGCCCCTGCGCTGCTTCGACCCCGCGGCCGAGGAGGCCATGGTCGAGGAGATCAAGGCGGTCGCCAAGGAGGGCGACAGCCTGGGTGGCGTGGCCGAGGTGCTGGCCTACGGCGTGCCCGTCGGCCTTGGGAGCCACGTCCACTGGGACCGGCGGCTCGACGGGCTGCTCGCCCAGGCGCTCATGAGCATCCAGGCGGTGAAAGGCGTCGAGATCGGCGACGGGTTCGGCGTGGCCGGGCGCCCGGGCAGCCAGGCCCACGACCCGATTGGCTGGGACGCTGACCGCCGTTCCTACCGGCGCACGACCACCCGGGCCGGTGGCATCGAGGGCGGCATGTCCACCGGTGAGCTGATCGTGTGCCGGGTCGCGATGAAGCCGCTGGCGACGCTCAACCGGCCCGTCCTCACCACCGTCGACGTCGTCACCAAGCAGGAGACCGTCAGCTTCAAGGAGCGGACTGACGTGACCGCCGTCCCCGCCATGGGGGTGGTCGCCGAGACGATGACCGCGCTGGTGCTCGCGGGGGAGGCGTTGCGCAAGTTCGGCGGCGATTCCCTGACCGAAGTGGTCCGCAACCGGGACGCGTTCGCCGCCTCCTTGCGCGGGACCTAATGGATCCGACGGGCGGCGACGGCGGCCGGCTCCGGCACGTCGTGCTGGTGGGGGCGATGGGCGTGGGCAAGACCACCGTGGGGCGCTGGCTGGCGAGGGAGGTGCAGCGCCCCTTCGCCGACGCCGACGAGCAACTCGAGCTGCGTGCGGGCCGGACCATCCCCGTCATCTTCCGAGACGACGGCGAGCAGGCCTTCCGCCGGCTCGAGTCCGAGGTCCTCGCCGACCTGCTCGGCCGCGCAGATCCCCTGGTGGTGGCGGCGGGTGGCGGCGTGGTGACCCGTCCCGAGAACCGGGCACTCCTGGGACGCCGGGCCTTCGTCGTGTGGCTGCGGGCCTCGCCGGAGTTCCTGGCGGCCCGGGCCGATCCCGCCCACCGGCCATTGCTAGCTGGCGAACGCGACCCCGCCGCAGCCCTCGGGCGTCTCGTCGCGACCCGGACGCCGCTCTACGAGGAGGTCGCCGACGCCACCGTCGACGTCGAGCCGTTCCACGCAGAAGACGACAAGCCGAAGCGGGCGCTCGCCCGCCACATCGCCCGGCTGGTCGGTGTCCCTGCGGTGGCACCGGGGTGACCGACGAGGTGATCGTCGAGGTGCGGCTGGGCGATCGCCGCGCCTACCCGGTCGTGGTGGGCGCGGGCGTGCGGGCCCGCCTGCCCGCCCTGCTCGATCCTGCCACCCGCCGGGTGGCCGTGGTCACCCAGGCGGCCATCGGCTTCGAGGTGGACCCGGGCCGGGAGCACGAGGTGTTCACGATCGGCGACGGCGAGGCCAGCAAGTCGCTGGCCACGGTCGAGGACCTGTGCCGGGCCTGGTCGCGCTGGGGCCTCACGCGGGCCGACCAGGTGGTCGCCGTGGGTGGCGGGGTGGTCACCGACACTGCCGGCTTTGCGGCGGCCGTCTACCACCGTGGCGTGGGGGTCGTGCACGTTCCCACCACCCTTCTCGGCATGGTCGACGCCGCCATCGGCGGCAAGACCGGGGTCAACGTGCCCGAGGGCAAGAACCTGGTGGGGGCGTTCTGGCAGCCGATGGCGGTGCTGTGCGACACCGATGCCCTCGCTACCCTCCCGGAGCGCGAGCGCCGCTCGGGCCTCGGCGAGATGGCCAAATACCACTTCCTCACGGGCGAGGACCTGTCGGCGCAGCCGTTGGTGCCGCGCATCGCCGCGTGCGTGCGCATCAAGACCGCCGTGGTGGCGGGGGACGAGCGTGAGGACCTGAGCGTGGGCACCCGCGGGCGGGCGATCCTCAACTACGGGCACACCCTGGCCCATGCGCTGGAGACGGCCGGGCGCTACGACGTGCGCCACGGCGAGGCCGTGGCCATCGGTCTGGTCTACGCCGCGGAGCTGGCGGCGGAGCTTGGCCGCATCGACGGTGCTCGGGTGGATCAGCACCGCCGGGTGGTCGACGAGTACGGGTTGCCCTCCGTCCTCCCCCCGAGTACCGACCCCGACCACCTGGTGACGCTCATGCGCCGCGACAAGAAGGCGGTGCACGGCCTCACGTTCGTGCTCGATGGCCCCGAGGGGATCGAGGTGGTGTCGGGCGTGGACCCGGGGACGGCGAGGCTGGTCCTCGACCGGATCGCGAGCGCCGCATGACCGAGCGGCGGGTGATCCTCGTGCTCAGCGGGCCGAACCTAAACCTGCTGGGCCAGCGGGAGCCGGAGATCTACGGGCGACAGACCCTCGACGACCACGTGGCCGCGGCGCGTCGGGTCGCCGAGGCCGCGGGCTTCGCGGTCGAACATCTGCAGTCCAACATCGAGGGCGAGCTGATCGACGCCATCCAGGCGGCCCGCGACCGGTGCGCGGCGATCGTCATCAATCCCGGGGCCTTCGGCCACTACGCCTGGGGGCTCCACGATGCCCTGGCGATGTTCGACGGGCCGGTGGTCGAGCTCCACATCTCCAACCCCAACACCCGGGAGTCGTGGCGCCACCGGTCCGTCGTCGCCCCGGTGGCCACCGGCACGATCGCCGGCTTCGGCGGCCACGGCTACATCCTGGCGATGGAGGCGGTCCGGCGCCTGCTGGCTTGAGGCCGAGCGCCCGCGAGGGCCCGGCTCGAGCGGCCCGGGAGAGGGAGGAGCATGCGTCGAAGCCCGAGCGGCCCGCCGCCCTAGGCCATGAGCCGGGAGGCTGGGTTCACGACGCCGGCAACCTACCCTTGAACGGTGAGCTCCGACCCCGTCTCGCTTCCACCGATGGACGTCGCCGATCGGGCCGCCCGGTTGCGGGCGCGGCTCGCCGACGTCCCCTGCGACGCCCTGCTGGTCACCAACCTGACCAACGTCCGCTACCTCACCGGTTTCACCGGGTCGGCGGCGCTGCTGCTGGTGCCCGCCGACGACACGGCCGACCTCGTGTTCGTGACCGACGGCCGCTACCGCGACCAGGCTGCCAGCGAGCTGGCCGCCGCCGGCGTCGAGACCCGCACGGTCATCGGCCTCGAGGAGGACGCCCGCCGCCAGGCGCTCGCGAGCGCTGCCGATGGGCTGGGACGGCTCGGGCTGGAGGCGGACAACGTCACCTGGGCCCAGACGCGCCACTTCGGCTGCGACTGGTTCCCCGACCCCGAGCTCGTGCCCACCGCAGGGCTCGTGGAGTCACTGCGCCTCGTCAAGGACGCCGGCGAGGTGGCCCGGATCCGGGCCGCGTGCGAGATGGCGGACGCGGGGCTGGCGGCGGTGCGCCACCGCCTCGGCGAGGGTGTCACCGAGGCCGACGTGGCGCTGGAGCTGGAGTGGCAGATGCGGCGCCTCGGTGCCGAGGGCCCGTCGTTCGAGACCATCGTCGCCTCCGGCCCCAACGCCGCCATGCCGCACCACCGCGCCGGGCCCCGCCGCATCGTCGAGGGCGACCTCGTGGTGCTCGATTTCGGGGCGCTGGTCGACGGCTACCACTCGGACATGACGCGGACCGTGATGATCGGGGCGCCCAGCGAGACTCAGTCCCGCATGTACGACGTCGTGCGGGAGGCCCAGGCCGCAGGGGTGGCGGCCGTCAGGGCCGGGGCCGAGGCCAAGTCGGTGGACGACGCCTGCCGCTCGGTCATCCGGGAAGCCGGCTGGGACCAGGCGTTCCTCCACGCCACCGGTCACGGCGTGGGCCTGGACATCCACGAGCCACCACGGGTGGCGAGGACCGCCGACGCTATGCTGGCCGACGGCCAGGTCGTGACCGTCGAGCCGGGCGTGTACCTCGCCGAGCACGGCGGGGTCCGGATCGAGGACACGGTCGTGGTCACCCCCGAGGGCTGCCGCACCCTGACGCTGGCGCCCAAGGACCCCCAGCTGTAGAGATCCCACTGCGCGCCCAGGAGCCGAGCCGAATGGCTGCCACCACCACCAACGACCTCAAGCGGGGCATGACCCTGGACCTCCCCGACGGGCTTTTCCAGGTGGTCGACTTCCAGCACGTCAAGCCCGGGAAGGGGGCCGCCTTCGTCCGCACCACGCTGCGCAACGCCCGCACCGGCGGCCAGCTCGACAAGACCTTCCGGGCCGACGAGCGCGTCGAGCAGGCGGTCGTCGACAAGAAGGAGATGCAGTTCCTCTACCACGACGGCGACCACTACGTGTTCATGGACAGCAGCACGTACGAGCAGATCCACGTCGGGGCCGCCACCCTGGGGGCCGCCACCAAGTACATCGTCGACGGGTCGACGATGGTGCTGCAGTTCTACAAGGACGAGATCATCGGCCTCGACCTGCCCGCGGCGGTCGAGCTGACGGTGTCCGATACCGAGCCCGGCATCCAGGGCGACCGGGTGTCGGGCGCCCGCAAGCCCGCCACGCTGGAGACCGGGCTGGTCGTGCAGGTACCGCTGTTCGTCAACTCCGGCGACCGGATCAAGGTCGACACGCGCAGCGCCGAGTACCTCACGAGGGCCTAGTGTCCCGTCAGCCTGTTCCGCCGCGAACTCGCCGGCCAGAATCGCCGCTGGTCAGCGTCCTCGGCCTCGAATTCGCTGGTGGAGTCCTTCGGCCTGCGTCCTTGCCAGCGGCAATTCTGACGTGCCGATTTCATCACCAGAACAGGCTGACGGGACACCAGTGAGCGACCTCCAGCCGACCGAGGTGGAGAGCCGGCGGGCGGCCCGCGAGCGGGCGCTCGAGCTGCTGTACGAGGCCGAGGCCAAGGACGTCGCGATCGGGGAGCTGCTTGACCAGCAGCCCATCGTTCCGGCCGAACTGGCGGTCGAACTGGTGCGCGGCGTGGACGAACACCGCAACCGCATCGACGAGCTGATCGGACGGCTGGTCGCTCCCAAGTGGTCGCTGGACCGGCTGGCGGCCGTCGACCGGTCGATCCTGCGGCTCGGTGCCTACGAGCTGCTGGCGGTGCCGGAGCGGTCGGCGGCCCTGGTGATCAACGAGGCCGTCGTGCTGGCGCGCCGCTTCGGCACCGACGACTCCCCGAGGTTCGTCAACGGCGTCCTGTCCTCGGTGGCTTCCGAGGTGCGGCCGGAATGAGCCCGTCACGCTGAGCCTTCCGGTCCCGGTGCTCTCGGACAGGGCGTGTGGGATACGGCTGCGGGGGTGGCGGGATGACCCCGCCGACATCGCCGCTCTGGTGGCGGCGTGGCGGGATCCGTCGGTGGCCAGCGCGAACCCGGTGCCTTCCGACCCGTCGCCCGGCGCGGCCCGGCGTTGGATCGCGGGTGAGTCGGAGCGACGCCTCCGGGGCCTGGCGCTGGACCTCGTCATCAGCCCCTTCGACGGCGACATCGTGTGGGGCGAGGTCGGGTTGAGGGGATTCGACGCGGCCATACGGCGTGCCGAGGTCGGGTGGTGGCTCGCCACCGAGGCCCGGGGCCGCGGGGTAGCGGCCGCCGCCGTCGACCTGGTGGCGACCTGGGCCCTGGCCGAGCCGCTGGGGCTGCGGCAGGTGTGGGCCCGCATCGATCCGGTCAACGCGGCCTCGAGCCGGGTGGCCGCGGCGGCCGGCTTCCGGCTCCTGGGGCGTGCCGGTGGCGGCGAGGTGTGGGCGCGGCCATGACCACCGCGTCGGGATGCGCGTACATTGCCGGCCGCGCGGCTACCGTGCCGGTCTGACCGTGAAGCGGGTCCTGCGAGACCCGCACGGACAGGACACGGGGAGGTCCCCGATTGGCAGAACGTGAACGACGTAGCACGCCCCCGTATGGGGGCGTTTTCCATGCCCGCACCCAGGTGCTCGACGCCGACGACGTGCGCAGGGCTGTATGGCGGATGGCGCACGAGATCCTCGAGCGCAACCACGGGCTCGGCCAGGTGGTGCTGATCGGGCTGCAGACCGGCGGGGTGACCTTCGCCGAGGCACTGGCCGATGCCCTGGAGAAGATCGACGGCGCCCGGCCCCCGCTCGGCTCGCTGGACGTGGCCTTCCACCGCGACGACATCGGCCTGCGCCCGGTGCTGCCCGCGGCGGTGACCGACATCCCGGTCGACCTCACCGGCCAGGTGGTGGTCCTCGTCGATGACGTGCTGTTCACCGGGCGCACGATCCGGGCGGCGCTCGACGCCGTGCACACCTACGGGCGGCCGCAGGCGATCCAGCTGGCCGTCGTGGTCGACCGGGGCCACCGGGAGCTGCCCATCCGCCCCGATTATGTCGGGAAGAACCTGCCCACCCGGCACGACGAGGTGGTCAACGCCACCCTCGACGGCGTCGAGCTCGGCGAGGTGGTGAAGAACAAGTGAAGCATCTGCTGGGAATCGAGGGGCTCGGGCGCGACGACATCGAGCACCTGCTGGACCTGACCGACAGCTTCGTGGAGGTGAGCCGGCGCCGCATGCCGAAGGTCCCGGCGCTCCAGGGTCGCACCGTCACCTGGCTGTTCTACGAGGACTCGACCCGGACCCGCCTGAGCTTCGAACAGGCGGCCAAGCGGCTCTCGGCCGACACCCTGAGCTTCTCGGTGTCGGCGTCGTCGGTGAACAAGGGCGAGTCGCTGCGCGACACCGTCGAGACGATCGAGGCGATGGGCGTCGATGCCATCGTGGTGCGCCACCGCTCCGCAGGCGTGCCCCACCAGATCACCAAGTGGGTGTCGGGCAGCGTGATCAATGCGGGCGACGGCTGGCACGAGCACCCCACCCAGGCACTGCTCGACTGCTACACGATGCGCGAGCACCTGGGCGGCGTCGACGGGTTGCGCATCGCCGTGGTCGGCGACGTGAAGCACAGCCGGGTGGCCCGCAGCGACGCGTGGGCGTTCACCGAGCTGGGGGCCGAGGTCACCCTGGTGGCGCCGCCGACCCTGCTGCCGCCGAGCCTGGATGGCTGGCCGGTGGCGGTGAGCCACGACCTCGACGCGGTCCTGCCGAAGGTCGACGTCGTGTACCTGCTGCGGATGCAGCGCGAACGGATGGCCGAGGCGCTGGTGCCGTCGCTACGGGAGTACACCGCCCGTTACGGGCTCACCCGGTCGCGGGTCGACCTCTTGGGCGACAAGGCCATCGTCATGCACCCGGGTCCGATGAACCGGGGGGTCGAGATCGCCGCGGACGTGGCCGACTTGCCCCGCTCGGTCGTGACCGACCAGGTCCGCAACGGTGTCGCGGTGCGCATGGCCGTGCTATTCGAGCTGCTGGGATCGGGAGGGGAACGTTGAAGTCGGTGCTGATCCGCGGGGGCCGGGTGGTCGACGCCGGCGGCGAGCGGGTGGCGGACGTGGCCGTCGAGGATGGTCGCATCGCCACCGTCGTGGCCGACGGCTCCGATCTCGCCGCCGACCTCGTCCTCGACGCCGGAGGGTGCCTCGTCGCGCCCGGCCTCGTCGACCTCCACACCCACCTCCGACAGCCGGGCCGGGAGGAGGCGGAGACCGTGGAGACGGGCGCGCGCGCCGCCGCCCTGGGCGGGTTCACCTGTGTGCTCGCCATGCCCAACACCGATCCGCCGGTCGACTCCGCTGGCGTGGCCCGCGAGGTGCTCGAGCTCGGCCGTGACGCCTGTTGCGATGTCCGCACGTCGGCCGCCATCACCGTGGGCCGGCAGGGCGCCCAGCTCACACCGATGGCGGAGCTGGCGGCGCTGGGCGTGCGGTTCTTCACGGACGACGGCAACGGGGTGCAGGACGGGCGCCTCATGCGCCGGGCCCTCGAGTACGCACGGGGCCTTGGCGTCACACTGGCACAGCACTGCGAGGACGACGTGCTGGCCGCCGGCGGAGCCATGCACGAGGGCGCGTGGTCGTCGCGGCTCGGCCTCCCCGGCCAGCCGGCGGAGGCCGAAGAGCTGATGGTGATGCGCGACATCGCGCTCGCCCGGCTGACCGCCGGCCGGGTCCACTTCCAGCACCTGTCGACCCGCCGGTCGGTGGTGCTGGTGGCCGCGGCCAAGGCGGAGGGCCTGCCCGTCACCTGCGAGGCCACGCCGCACCACTTCACGCTCACCGACGAGTCCTGCGCCTCCTACGACCCGGTGTTCAAGGTGAACCCGCCGCTGCGCACCGAGGACGACGTCGCCGCCGTCCGCGCCGGGCTCGCCGACGGGGTCATCGACTGCATCGCCACCGACCACGCCCCGCATCCGCCCGAGGCCAAGGAGCAGCCGTTCGACCAGGCGCCACCGGGCATGCTCGGCCTGGAGACGGCGCTGGCCCTGGCGCTGACGCACCTCGATCTGCCCATGGCCGACCTGTTGGCGCTGCTGTCGTGGCGCCCTGCAGCGCTGCTGGGCGTGAGCGATCGCCACGGTGGCCCGATCGAGGCGGGTCGGCCCGCCAACCTGTGCGTGGTCGATCCGGCGGCGACGTGGACCGTCGATCCCGCGGCGCTGGTGAGCCGCAGCCGCAACACCCCCTACGGAGGGATGACGCTCACGGGGAGGGTCCGCCACACGCTGCTGGCGGGCGAACCCGTGGTCGTAGACGCCGAGGCCCAGCGGTGATGGGAGGCCATGCACTAGCTTGCATGACTATGCAGGTACACGGATGAGCGGGACCGTTCGGGAGGGCCTGCTCGTGCTCGCCGACGGGACGACATTCGAGGGCGAGCTGGTCGGGGCGGAGCCACGAGGGGGCGTGGCCACCGGCGAGGTGGTCTTCAACACCGTGTTGTCGGGCTACCAGGAGGTGATCTCCGACCCGTCTTACGCCGGTCAGATCATCACGTTCACGGCGTCCCACATTGGCAACTACGGCGTCACCGCCGCCGACGACGAGGGCCGCCGGCCGTTCTGCCGGGGGGTGGTCGTCCGGGATCTGGCCCGGCGCCGGTCCAACTGGCGCGCCACCGGTGACCTCGACGACTACCTCCGGCGCCATGGCATTCCCGCCATTGCCGGGGTCGACAGCCGGCGCTTGACCCGCCACCTCCGGGAGTTCGGTGCCCTCGCCGGGGCCTTCGGGAGCGCTGACGAGGCGGCGCTGAAGGCGGCCGCCGCCGCCGAGCCCGGGACCGACGGCCGCGACCTGGTGGCCACCGTCACCTGTGCCGAGCCGTACACGGTGCCCGCCGGGGTGGGCTCCGGTCGGTCCGGTCCGCGACCCCGCCGCATCGTCGCCTACGACTTCGGCATCAAGCGGACGATCCTGCGGCACCTCGCAGGCCTTGGGCGGGTCACGGTCGTCCCGGCGGACACGCCAGCCGTCGAGGTGCTGGCCCTGGCGCCCGACGGCGTGTTCCTGTCCAACGGTCCCGGGGACCCGGCGGCGGTGGGCTACGCGGTCGGCGCCATCGGCGAGCTCCTGGGTGGGGTGCCGATCTTCGGCATCTGCCTGGGCCACCAGCTGCTGGCCACCGCGCTGGGCGGGACCACCCACAAGCTGCCGTTCGGCCACCACGGCGGCAACCATCCCGTCCGGCGACTGGCCACGGGACGGATAGAGATCACCAGCCAGAACCACAATTACGCCGTGGTCGAGGGCTCGATGGGCGCGGGCGTCGACGTCACCCACGTCAACCTCAACGACGGCGTGATCGAGGGGATCAGCAGCGCGTGGCTGCGAGCCTTCGGGGTGCAGTACCACCCCGAGGCGGGACCCGGCCCCCACGACGCCGCCTACCTGTTCGCGGAGTTCGCGCGGTCGATGGACTCACTCGGGCGTCGGGGGCGCTGAGTGCCCCGGCGCGAGGACCTCGAGTCGATCCTGCTCATCGGCGCTGGACCCATCGTCATCGGTCAGGCCTGCGAGTTCGACTACTCGGGCACCCAGGCCTGCAAGGTCCTCCGGGCCGAGGGCTACCGGCTGATCCTGGCCAATTCCAACCCGGCCACGATCATGACCGACCCCGAGTTCGCGGATGCCACGTACGTCGAGCCCCTCGACGCGGACCACCTCGAGCGCATCATCGAGCGGGAGCGGCCCGACGCCGTGCTGCCGACGCTCGGCGGCCAGACGGCCCTCAACCTGGCGATGGAGTTGGTCGACCGCAAGGCCGTCGGTCGCCCCGGTACGCCCGAGCTGATCGGCGCCACCGCCGACGCGATCGCCACCGCAGAGGACAGGGAGCAGTTCAAGTCCGCCATGCAGGAGATCGGGCTCGGCGTGCCCGCCTCCGCGACGGCCCACAGCCTGGACGAGGCCCTAGCCGTCATCCGACGCATCGGCCTGCCAGTCGTGGTCCGCCCCGCGTTCATCCTCGGTGGCAAGGGAACCGGCATCGCGGCCACGCCCGACGACTTCCGCCGGATCGCGGCCACCGGACTGGCCGCCAGTCCCATCAGCGAGATCCTCATCGAACGCTCCATCGCCGGGTGGAAGGAGTACGAGCTCGAGGTCATGCGCGACCGGGCGGACAACTGCGTGGTCGTCTGCTCGATCGAGAACCTCGACCCCATGGGCGTCCATACCGGCGACTCCATCACGGTGGCGCCTGCCCAGACGCTCAGCGACGTCGAATACCAGGCCATGCGTGACGCGGCGTTCGCCTGCATCCGCCGGGTGGGCGTGGAGACCGGCGGCTCGAACGTGCAGTTCGCGCTCGACCCCACCAACGGCGACATGGTCATCATCGAGATGAACCCACGGGTGAGCCGGTCGTCCGCCCTGGCGTCGAAGGCGACCGGGTTCCCGATCGCCAAGATCGCCGCCAAGCTGGCCGTCGGCTACACGCTCGACGAGATCCCCAACGACATCACCCGCAAGACGCCCGCCAGCTTCGAGCCCACCATCGACTACGTCGTCACCAAGGTGCCCCGCTGGGCGTTCGAGAAGTTCCCCACCAGCCCGGGCGTCCTCGGAACGTCGATGCAGTCGGTGGGCGAGGCCATGGCCATCGGCCGGACCTTTCCGGAATCGCTCCAGAAGGCGCTGCGCAGCCTGGAGGTCGGTCGGGCGGGCTTGAACTGCGACCCGGGCGAGGCGGTCCTCGACGACCTGGCCGACGACGAGCTGGTCGCCCGGGCGGCGATCGGCACGCCGGACCGTCCCTTCCAGCTCGAGGCGGCGCTGCGCCGGGGGATCACGATCGAGGCGCTGGCCGAGCGGACCAGGGTCGACCCCTGGTTCCTCGACCAGATCCTGCGCATCGTCGAGGAGCGGGACCGCCTGGCCGCCTCGGGGTTGGACGGGTTGAGCCGGCGGGACTGGAAGCGGGCCAAGCGGTTCGGCTTCGCCGACGCCCAGCTGGCGTGGCTGTGGGGCGTGGACGTCGCCGACGTGCGCCGGCGCCGCCTGGCCGCCGGGGTTCGGCCCACGTACAAGACGGTCGACACGTGTGGCGCCGAGTTCGAGGCGGCCACGCCGTACCACTACTCGACCTACGAGGACGAGGACGAGACCGCGGCCAGCGGTCGGCGGAAGGTGCTGATCCTGGGCTCGGGCCCCAACCGCATCGGCCAGGGGATCGAGTTCGACTACTGCTGCGTCCACGCCAGCTTCGCCCTCGCCGAGGCCGGCTACGAGACCGTGATGCTCAACTGCAACCCCGAGACGGTTTCCACCGACTACGACACGTCCGACCGCCTGTATTTCGAGCCGCTCACGTTGGAGGACACGCTCAACGTCATCGACGCCGAGCGTGGCGCCGGCGAGCTGGTGGGCGTGGTGGTCGCCCTGGGCGGGCAGACGCCCCTCAAGCTGGCATCGGCGCTGCCCGAGGACCTCGTCCTCGGGACGTCGGCGGCGTCGATCGACGCCGCCGAGGACCGCGAGCGCTGGAACGCCCTATGCGCACGCCTCGAGATCCCCCAGCCTGCGGGCGGTACGGCCACGAGCGTCGACGAGGCACTGGCCGTCGTCGGGCGCGTCGGCTACCCGGCGCTGCTGCGTCCGTCCTACGTCCTCGGCGGCCGGGCGATGGAGATCGTGTACGACGAGGACGGCCTGCGCCGGGCCATGGCCGAGCTCGCCAGCTTCGGGAGCCTGGGCCGGGAGGGCGGGCTGTCGGCGTCGCGGCCAGTGCTCATCGACCGGTTCCTCGAGGATGCGACCGAGGTCGACGTCGACGCCATCCGCGACGCCAGCGGCGACGTCGTGATCGGCGCGGTGATGGAGCACGTCGAGGAGGCGGGGGTGCACTCGGGCGACTCGGCCTGTTCGATCCCGCCCCACTCGTTGTCCGACGACACGGTGGGCGTCATCGAGGACCACACCCGGCGGCTCGCCGACGCCCTCGACGTGCGGGGACTCATCAACGTGCAATATGCGGTCAAGCCCGGCCCGAGACATGACTCCCGCTCCCACGGCCGCTCGGGCCGTGGGAGCGGGAAGCATGTCCAGGTGTTCGTGATCGAGGCCAACCCCCGCGCCAGCCGCACGGTCCCGTTCGTCGCCAAGGCGACTGGCGTGCCACTGGTCAAGGTGGCGGCGCGGGTGATGGTCGGTGCCACGCTGGCCGAGCTGCGGGCCGAGGGTCTGCTGCGCGACCCGGTCGCCGGCGGCCACGTCGCCGTGAAGGAGGCGGTGCTGCCCTTCAACCGCTTCCCCGACGCCGACACGGTCTTGGGGCCGGAGATGCGTTCGACCGGTGAGGTGATGGGCCTCGACTACACGTTCGGCCTGGCGTTCGGCAAGGCACAGGTGGCGGCGGGTGAGCGGCTGCCCGAGGCCGGGACGGTGTTCCTGTCCCTGGCGGATCGCGACAAGGCGGCGGGCCTCAAGGCGGCGGCCCGGCTGGTGGACCAGGGCTTCGACATCGCCGCCACCGTGGGCACGGCCGACCACCTAGAGCGCAACGGCGTCCCGGTCGCACAGCGGGTGGCGAAGGTGGCGGCGGCCGACGAGATCGCCCACACCGACGACGAGGCGGGGCTGCCCACCGCGCTCGACCTCATATCGGCCGGCAGGGTCCAGCTCGTCGTGAACAGCCCCCGTGGCCGCGGCGCCCGGGCCGACGGTGCCTACATCCGGCGCGCAGCCAACGTCCATCGCATCCCGTGCCTGACCACGGCGGCGGCGGCGGTGGCCGCCGCCGAGAGCACGGTCGACCGGTCGCGGCACGACGTCCGTGTCCGGTCGCTGCAGGAGATCCACGGCGGGGGCACGGCATGAGCGGGCGGCCGGGCACTCGCCGTGACCCGGCGCCGGTGGCCGGCGCAGTCGACATGGCGGTGACGGTGGGCTCGGTGCGTCTGCCCAGCCCGATCATGACGGCGTCGGGGACGGCCGGCCATGGCGCCGAGCTCGCCGCGTACGTCGACCTGTCTGCGCTCGGAGCGGTGGTCGTGAAGTCGCTCCACGCCGATCCGTGGCCCGGCAACCCGCCGCTGCGGGTCCACGAGACCGCTGCGGGGATGATCAACTCGGTGGGGCTCCAGGGTCCCGGCGTCGAGGCCTGGCTGGTCCACGACCTGCCGGCGCTGGCGGCGACAGGTGCCCGGGTGGTGGCGTCGATCTGGGGACGCACGGTCGACGAGTACCGCCGCGCCGCCGACCGGCTGGCGGTGGCGCCCGACAGCGTCGTGGCCGTCGAGGTCAACCTGTCGTGCCCCAACACCGAGGCGGGGCGCGACCTGTTCGCCCACTCGGCCGACGACACCCGGGCCGCCATCGCCGCCACCGCCGGCTGCGGCCGTCCCCGCTGGGCCAAGCTCAGCCCCAACGTGGGGCACCTCGGCGAGATCGCCGCCGCGGCTCACGGGGCAGGCGCCGAGGCGGTGACGCTGGTCAACACCGTCATGGGGCTGGCGATCGACGCGGAGACGCGGCGCTTCCGCCTGGGATCGGGAGCCCGAGGGGGAGGCGTGTCGGGTCCTGCCATCCACCCCATCGCGGTGCGGGCCGTGTTCGACGTGCACCGGGCCCTCCCGGACCTGCCCATCGTCGGCGTCGGGGGTGTCGCCAGCGGTGCCGACGCGGCCGAGCTGTTGTTGGCGGGCGCCAGCGCTGTCCAGGTGGGCACCGCCACGTTCGCCGATCCGCGGGCGCCCCACCGGGTGCTCCGCGAGCTGCAAGGGTGGGCGGTGCGCCAGGGCGTCGCCCGCATGGACGAGGTGATCGGAGAGGTTGATGGCTGAGGAACAGGGACCGTCGACGGCGACGACGGTCGAGGTGCCGGAGTCGTTGCGGAGCCGGATGGTGCTGGCGCTCGACGTCGACGACCTGGTGATGGCGAGGCGCCTGGCGCGGCAGCTCCAGCCCTTCTTCGGCACCATGAAGGTGGGCTTCGAGCTCTACAGCGCCGCCGGCCCCGAGGCGATCTCCTTGCTGGCGGGCATGGGCGTGGACGTGTTCTGCGACATCAAGCTGCTCGACATCCCCAACACGGTCGGCCGGGCCGCCCGGGTGTTCGGGGCGTTGGGTGCGCGCTACCTGACGCTGCACACCGCGGGGGGTGCACCGATGTTGCGGGCCGGCGTCGAGGGGCTGCGCGAGGGCGCAGCGGGGGCCGATCTGCCCGAGCCGTTGGCCATGGGGGTGACGGTCCTGACCAGTGAGCCCGAGGCGTCCGCCCACCTCCTGCACCAGCGGGTGACCGCTGGCCTCGACGGTGGCTGCGGTGGCTTCGTGTGTGCCGTGCCCGACGTCGAGACGGTCCGCCAGATCGTCCCCGCCGCCGTGCTGGCGACCCCGGGCATCCGCCCCGAGGGGGCCGCGATCGACGACCAGGGGCGGGTGGCAACACCCCGTCAGGCGCTCGACGCCGGCGCCGATCTGCTAGTGGTCGGGCGCCCGGTCACGCGGGCCGACGATCCCGTGGCGGCCGCTCGTGCGCTGGTCGCGCCGCTGACCTGACGGGCGCCCACCGGGCGATTGTCACCGTTTGCCTGTGGGGTCGCGCTAGGGTGCGCGGCATGCCGCAGCCACCGCAGTTGACTCCCGAGCAGCGCGAAGCCGCACTCGCAAAGGCAGCCGAGGCCCGGCGCGCCCGAGCCGAGCTCAAGGAGAAGCTCAAGATGGGGTCCCTGACCCTCAAGGAGCTCCTCGACCAAGCCGACGACAGCGACATCGTGGGCAAGATGAAGGTCCTCGCGGTGCTCGAATCGCTCCCAGGGGTGGGCAAGGTACGCGCCCGCCGCACCATGGAAGAGATCGGCATCGCCGACACCCGCCGCGTGCGGGGCCTGGGTGACCAGCAGCGCCGATCCCTCCTCGAAGCCTTCTAGCGCCGACCCTTCCGTCAATCCAGATTTGCTGATCACGGTCTCGGGCCCGCCGGGTTCGGGCACCACCACCGTGGCCCAGCGCGTGGCCGGCCGGCTCGGACTCGAACTGGTGCCCGGCGGCGAGGTGTTCCGGGCCTTGGCTGCGGAACGCAACATGAGCCTGCCGGAGTTCGGGCTCTACGTCGCCGACAATCCCGACGTCGACGTCGAGCTCGACGGCCGTCTCGCCCGCCGGGCCCGCGATGGCGGTGCCGTCGTTGAGTCGCGGCTGGCGGGTTGGATCGCGCACAACGAGGGGCTGGCGGCGGTCGTCGTCTGGATCGACTGCGACCCGCGGATCCGGGCGCAGCGGGTGGGGGCGCGCGAGGGCGTGTCCGTCGAACGGGCACTGGCCGACAACGAGGAGCGTCAGCGCGTGGAGCGAGGCCGCTACCTGGCGCTCTACGGCGTCGACCTCTCGGACCTGTCGATCTACGAGCTGGTTCTCGATTCCGGCGAGCTGCGGCCGCCGCAGCTGGCGGATCGCATCGTGGCTGCCGCCGAGAAGCGGTCCGGGGCCTGACCGCTGACCCTGCCGCGGTCCGGGAGGCCCGGGCCGCCGTGACCGCGGCCCGTTCGTCCCTCGGCGACCGGGATTCACCGTTCGGGGGTCACGGGCGGTAACCTGGTCGGCCGATCAACCGGCCGGACCGAGGTACGCGCCCGCATGGCTTCACGCCAAGACACCATGATGAACCCCTCCATCGAGGAGCTGCTCGACCGCGCCGGGTCGAAGTTCTCGCTGGTCACGCTGAGCGCCATGCGCGCCCGCCAGATCAACGCCTACTTCAACCAGCTGGGTGAGGGCTTGGGCGCCATCGTTCCGCCGCAAGTGACGTCCGTCGCCCGCAAGCCACTGTCGATCGCCTTCGAGGAGATCGCCGGCGACAAGATCGTCCTTGCGCATCCCAGCGAGGTCGCACCCGACGAGTCGGAGGGTGCCGGGAGCGTCGAGGCCGTGGCCGAAGGCGACCAGTCCGGCGACGGCGGCAAGAGCGACGGGGCCGAGTAGGCCCTCGCTCCATGTTGGAGGGACGACGAATCGTCCTGGGGGTGTCCGGTGGCATCGCGGCCTACAAGGCGATCGACGTCTGCCGGCGGCTCGTCGACGGGGGGGCGCACGTGGTCCCGGTGATGACCCGCGGCGCCACCCGATTCGTCGGCGAGGCCACCTTCTCGGCGCTGGCCTCCGAGCGGGCCCACACATCGCTGTTCCACGACGACGACCCCATCCCGCACACTCGCCTGGGCCGGTCCGCCGACGCCGTCGTGGTGGCTCCGGCCACCGCGCGGGTCATCGGTAGCTACGCCGCCGGCATCTCCAGCGACCTGCTGACCGCCACGCTCCTGGCCGTGCGGCGGGGAGCGCCGGTGGTGCTCGCGCCGGCCATGCACACCGAGATGTGGGAGCACCCGGCGGTGCAGGACAACCTCGCGACGCTGGGCCGCCGCGGGGTCACGATCGTCCCGCCGGAGGAGGGCCGCCTGGCGGGCGGCGACATCGGCAAGGGGCGTCTGGCGGCGCCCGTGACGATCGTCGAGGCAGTCGAGTCCGCCCTGGAGGCCGGCCGGGATCTGTCCGGCCTGCACGTGCTCGTGACCGCCGGCGGGACCCGCGAGCCGATCGATCCCGTCCGCTTCGTGGGCAACCGCTCGTCGGGCAAGCAGGGTCACGCCCTGGCGGCCGAGGCCGCCGCCCGGGGCGCCAAGGTCACGCTCGTCAGCACCGTCGACCTGCCGGTGCCGCCGCACGCCGACGTGATCCGGGTCGAGACCGCGTCCGAGATGGAGGAGGCCGTGCACGCCGCCGAGGCCTCGGCCGACGTGGTCGTCATGGCGGCGGCCGTGGCCGACTTCCGGCCGGCGCGGGTGGCCGCGCGAAAGCTCAAGAAGCAGGCGGGCGTGCCCGAGATCACCCTCGAGCCGACGCCCGACATCCTGGCCGGGCTGGGGGCGCGCAAACGGCCCGGGCAGACCATCGTCGGTTTTGCTGCGGAGACCGACGAAGTGCGAAAGAATGCCGCAGCCAAGCTCGCCGCCAAGGGCATCGACCTCATCGTGGCCAACGATGTGACCGCCCTGGGCGCTGGGTTCGAGCACGACACCAACCAGGTCGTGATCATGGATGCCGACGGCACTGAGCGCGAGGTGCCCTTGGCCGACAAGCGGGCGATCGCCCGTGCCGTGTTCGATGCCGTCACACAGAGGAGAACGAAACCGTGAGCCGTTGGACCTTCACGTCCGAGTCGGTCACCGAGGGCCATCCCGACAAGATGGCCGACCAGATCAGCGACGCAATCCTGGATGCCATCGTGACCCAGGATCCCGTCGCCCGCGTGGCCTGCGAGACCATGGTGACGACCGGACTGGCCATCGTCGCCGGCGAGATCACCACCGACGCCTACGTCGAGATCCCCAACATCGTCCGCGAGACGATCAAGGGCATCGGCTACGACCGCGAGGCCGTGGGCTTCGACGGCCACACGTGCGGGGTCATGACGTCGATCGACCCGCAGTCCCCCGACATCGCCCAGGGCGTCGACACCGCCTACGAGAAGCGCACCGCCGGCACCGAGGAGGACCTCGACAGCCAGGGCGCGGGCGACCAGGGCATGATGTTCGGCTACGCCGTCGACGAGACCGACGACCTCATGCCCATGCCGATCTGGCTGGCGCACCGGCTGGCGCACCGGCTGGCCGAGGTCCGTAGGGCCGGGATCCTGCCCTACCTCCGCCCCGACGGGAAGACACAGGTCACGCTCGAGTACGAGGACGGGGTGCCCGTCGGCCTCAAGACGGTCCTCATCTCGACGCAGCACCAGCCCGGCCTCGACGCCGAGACGCTCATCAAGCCCGACCTGATCGAGCACGTGATCCGGCCGCTGGTGCCGCCGCAGTTCCAGGACGACGACTACCGGGTGCTGGTCAACCCCACGGGCAGCTTCGAGCTGGGCGGTCCCCACGCCGACTGCGGCCTGACGGGTCGCAAGATCATCGTCGACACCTACGGCGGTGCCGCCCGGCACGGTGGCGGCGCCTTCTCGGGCAAGGACCCGTCGAAGGTCGACCGTTCCGCCGCCTACGCCGCACGCTGGGTGGCCAAGAACGTGGTGGCGGCCGGCGCCGCTCAGCGCTGCGAGGTGCAGGTGGCCTACGCCATCGGCGTCGCCCACCCGGTGTCGATCCTGGTCGAGACCTTCGGCACCTCCACGGTCGACCCGGGCCAGATCGCCGGCGCCGTGCAGCAGATCTTCGACCTGCGTCCGGCGGCGATCATCCGCGACCTCGACCTGCGGCGGCCGATCTACAAGAAGACCGCCGCGTACGGCCACTTTGGTCGCAGCGACAAGGAGCTCACCTGGGAGCAGACGAGCCGGGTCGACGACCTCAAGTCCGCGCTGGGACTCTGAGCGGGCCGCGGGTCGTTCGGGTCCTGCCGGACGAGCCCGCAATCGACAAAACGTTCGACTACCTGGTCCCCGACGACCTCGGGGACCAGGTGCGCGTCGGCGACCGGGTCCGGGTCGTGCTGCACGGTCGCCGGGTCGGGGGCTGGGTGGTCGCCGTCGGCGTCGACCCGCCCCCCGGCGTCGCGTTGCGTCCCCTGGCCAAGTGGTCTGGGCGAGGCCCGACGCCGGAGCTGATCGAGCTGGCGGAGTGGGCCGCGTGGCGCTGGGCGGGCCGGCCGGCGTCGCTGCTGCGGACCGCGTCACCCGAGCGTGTGGTGACGGGCCTGCCGGCGGCGCCCCGGCGATCCCCCCCATTCGAACTTGCGGCGGATAGGGAGGTCATGGCAGCGCTTTCCGCCGCAAGTTCATCGGCGCTGCTGGTGCGGCTACCCCCGGCGGCGCCGGTCGACCCGGTGGTGTTCGCCGCCGTGGCGCGGGGCAACGCCCTCATCCTGTGCCCCTCGGCGGCATCGGCGCGGTCGGCGGGCACCGTGCTGCGGCGCGTGGGGGTGCCCGTCGCGCGGCATCCGCGGGACTGGGCTCTCGGCGCCGCGGGCGCCACCGTGGTCGGCACGCGCGCCGCCGCCTGGGCGCCGGTGGGCGACCTCGGCGCCATCGTGGTGATCGACGAGCACGACGAGGCCCACCGCCAGGAGCAGGCGCCGACGTGGCACGCCCGCGACGTCGCCCTCGAGCGTGCACGCCGGGCGGGGGTGCCGTGCGTCATGACGTCGCCCAGCCCGTCGCTCGAAGCGCTGGACGCGGGCCGGCTGATCCCGCCGTCGCGGGCCGACGAGCGCGCCGGCTGGCCGGTCGTCGACGTGGTCGACATGCGCCGCCAGGACCCGCGCACGGGCCTGTTGCCCCCGGCTCTGGTGCGGCTGCTGCGCAGCGACCGGCGGGTCCTGTGCGTGCTCAACCGGACCGGCCGGGCCCGGCTGCTGGCGTGCAAGGCGTGCGGTGAGCTGGCGCGCTGCGAGCGCTGCGACGCCGCCGTGGCCCAGCCCGGCGACCAGCTGGTCTGCACCCGCTGCGGCACGGTCCGGCCCGCGGTGTGCGCGTCGTGTGGGGCGTCACGCCTGCGGACGCTGCGCCAAGGCGTCACCCGGGTGCGCGACGAGATCGCGGCGCTGATCGGCGAGCCGGTCGACGAAGTGACGGCCGCCTCCGGGAGCCCCACCGCACCCCGGTCCCGGGTGGTGGTCGGCACCGAAGCGACGCTGCACCAGATCGACCGCGCCGACGCGGTTGCCTTCCTCGACTTCGACCAGGAGCTGCTGGCTCCCCGCTACCGCGCCGCGGAGCAGGCGCTAGGCCTGCTGGCACGGGCCGCCCGGGTGGTCGGCGGCAAGGCCGGCGGCGGCCGGCTCGTGGTCCAGACCCACGTGCCGCGCCACGAGGTCGTCCAGGCCGCGCTGAACGCCGACCCGACCAGGGTGGCGTGGGCCGAGCGCGACCGGCGCACGCAGCTGCGGTTCCCGCCGGCCGCGGCGCTGGCCGAGGTGTCGGGCGCCGGCGCGGACGTGTTCGTCGGCGCCATCCGCTCGTGTCTCGGCGTCGAGGTCCTGGGGCCGTCGGGCGGCCGCTGGCTGGTCCGCCGCGCCCGACCACCGCACATTGTGTGACGCCCTGGCGGCGACGCCGCGCCGGCCCGGCCGCCTGCGGGTGGCGGTCGACCCGCCGCGGGTGTGATGCGGTCCCCATAGAGTCACCTCGTGCGGACGATCGACTGGATCGACGGCGCCGTCGTGATCGTGGACCAGACGGCGCTGCCGCACGAGCTGCGCACCCTGCGGTTGAGCGACGTCGACGAGCTGGTGGACGCGATACGGCGACTGGCGGTGCGGGGCGCGCCGGCGCTCGGGGCCGCCGGCGCCCTCGGCGTGCTGCTGGCCGTTCGGGAGGGTCGGCGCCGGGGCTGGAGCGATGACGAGGTCGCCAGGGCGATCGAGCGCCTCCGCAGCGCCCGACCTACGGCAGTCAACCTGGCCTGGGGGGTCGACCGGGCCGCGTCGCGGCTCGGCGAGGGAGCCGAGACCGTCGAGCGGGAAGTGCGTGCCGTCCTGGAGGAGGACGCTGCCGCCAACCGCGCCATTGCGCGCCGGGGTGCCGACCTCGTGGTGGAGCTGTGCGGGCAGGGCCCGCAGCGCGACGAAGCCAGCGGGCCTGCGGGCCTACGCCTGCACACCCACTGCAATGCCGGGGCACTGGCGTGCGTCGAGTGGGGGACCGCGCTCGGCGTGGTGCGCGCCCTGCACGAGCGTGGTGCCGTCGGACGCGTCTATGCCGACGAGACCCGCCCGCTGTTGCAGGGGAGCCGGCTCACGGCGTGGGAGCTCGACCACATGGGGGTCGACTACCGGCTGGTGGTCGACGGCGCTGCGCCGTCGCTCATCGCCCGGGGGCTGGTCGACGCAGTCGTCGTGGGGGCCGATCGCATCGCCGCCAACGGCGACGTTGCGAACAAGATCGGCACCTACCCGCTGGCACTCGCGGCGCACCGCACCCGGATTCCGTTCGTGGTGGCAGCCCCGGAATCGACCGTCGACGCCGCGACGCCGGACGGGTCTCACATCGAGATCGAGGATCGCAGCGGCGACGAGGTCGTGGCCTGGCATGGCCGGTCCGTGGCCCCGGCCGGTGCCCGTGCCGTCAACCCCGCGTTCGACGTGACACCGACCGATCTCGTCACCGCCATCGTCACAGAGCGCCGGGTCGTCCGCCCGGCGGCGGGGGAGCGGCCCGCCTGAGACCGGCGTCGGTCGAACCGGCGTTCGTGGGACGCCCGGTCCCTACCCCTGTACGGCGGCCATGTCCATGTGGATGAACATATCGACAGGGTTCGTTGACCTGCGACGATGCCCGAAAACCACTCGTGACCAGGGAAAGCCCTCGTTCACGGGTTCTCGTCGTGTGACACCGTTTTTCGCCCTCGTGTGTCACGGGTGTGTCACGGCAGGCGGCCGGTGGCCCGAGCCCACGTCTCGACGTCGGCGCGTAGCCACAGCACACACCGGCCCTTCGCTATGACCGGAGCCGGGAAGTCTTCGTATCGGCGTCGGTAGACGCTCACGCCCCGCGGGTTGTCAATCCCGATTAGGGCGGCCGTCTCTGCGAGGTCGACCAGTTGGTCGGTGTCGATCAGCACGACACGAACGGTAGTTGACGAACGCGACACACCATGGGAGGGTTGCGTTCGTCAACAGACCAAGTGCCCCCGGCGGTGTGGAACCACCCCGGGTAGGGACAGGCCGGGTAACGGCGGGCGTCCCCGGCTCCCCTCGGGTCATTCGTCGGGCAAGAGCACGTCCTTGGTCCCGGTCACCTCAACGAGCTGTTGCAGCCTGGGCGGTGGGTCGCTGATTCGGAAGACCACTTGGTCAACGAATGCCAGGCCGCGAGCTCGGAGCAGGGCCGACAGGCCAGTGGAGTCTGTGAACGTGACTGCGTGGGCGTCGACGGTGACCGAGTGCGGTTTGGTGTCGAGCGCCTCGAGCATGCAGGTCACAAGCCGTTCGGCGGTGGAGTGGTCGAGTTGGCCGTCAACCGTGATGATGGCCTCAGCACCGTCGTATTTCGCCCCAACCCGCAGCTCGGCCTGCGAGAACTGTTCGTCGTCGGGCATCAGCCCTTCCCCCATACCCGGCGGGGATGCCGCCGGAACCGGCGCCCCTTGCCACACCACTCCCGCAAACGTATGTTCGTATTCGTGGGGTGGTGATTGGCGAGACGGCTTCGAGTACGCCTAGCAGGCACCCGACCCCGAACCCGACGAGGGCCCGGGCCTGACGTGGCGACAACTTACCCCCAGGGACTGGTCCGGGACCTGGGCGACGAAGATCCGCGGCACCGTCACCCGCGACGGCGACGGCTGGGTCGCCTACCTACGTCTTGAGGACCCGCCCGGTGACAGGCCCGACCCACCGGGCTCAGGCGTCGGTGCCGAATATCGAAGGCTCGAGCTCGGCCCGGTCGATCTGCGGTGCCTCTGCCCGCAGCCGGGCACCCGCCCCCAATCCGAGACCACGAGCGGCGTGCGCGACCGTCGACGTCAACGACGCATACCCGGGCCCGCCCGGGTGCTCCCGCCACCGCTCGAAGCTGGTGCAGAACAACTCCACCACCGGCCCATCCAACCGGCCCACCATCTTCAGCCTCACCAGCTCCGGGACGATCTGGTCCCAGACCTCCGACGCCACCGGCCCCAACCCCTCGGGCTTCGGGGTTCGGCGACAACCGGCCGGGGATGGTCGGCCACGGCCCGCAGGTCGCCTTTGAGCGCCTGCACACGCCGATTCGGCAACGGACCACGACGCCCCACGAGCCCCGATCCCAATTTTCCGAAACCTGTGCGCGGCTGCCTGCCGCTACCCGCCCGGCTATGAGTTGGCGGCCTCCGAAAACCGCGAAGGCCCCCTACCCCGCTCCCTCACGAGCGCTGAAGTCCTGTTCGGGGATAGTGATCCGTCCTTCGTCCATTGGTCGCCGTCTTTGGAGGCCCGGCACAGGGCGACCCCGAGGGCGGCGCCGGCCATCCAGGCGACACCGCCGGCGATGATCCAGCTGCGGGTGGACATGGCGAACATGGGAGCCTTTCGGTCCTTGTGGCCGCCGAGTTGGCGGACGTTGGCGAGACTTTCGATCGCCGCCGGGAGCACGAACATGAGGTGTGTTTGGCTTGGTCGACGGGACAGGGGCGCGGCCAGGAGAGTTGCCGGTCGTCGCTTGCCTGCCAAACGGACCAGCCCCCCGGCAGCTGCACAGGAAGCCGGGGAACCAATCCGTTGACTTGTACCGCCTTCCGCCGTCTGACAGACCGGGGTCAGCTCGCTGCTGCCCGCCAGGGATGAATGTGCACCCACGGAGTTAACCGTCGCTTAGCGAGGGGGACTTCGGCGGGCGGCGGAGGCGCCCCGCGTTAGGCCACGATGCACAGAAATCCGCCGACAGCACCGTCAGCCGTCAGCGGGATCCCCACGGCCTAGCCGGGGGTCATCCCTTGGCGCCGCTACGCTTGGGTTTGGAAGGGGCTTCTTTCGCGGAACGCCACCTCGACGGCCCGACGGGACCGGTCGTGGTCCGCCGGCAGCAGATGGGCGTACGTGCCCAGCAGCATCGCCGGACTGTGGCCCAGGTATTCGGCGGCCGCTGCCACCGACACGCCACCCGACAGCAACACGCTCGCGTAGGTGTGGCGGGTGTCGTGGAACCGGGCGGCGGGCAGGCCGGCCCTGGCCCGGAGCTCATCCCACACCTTGTTGAACCGTCGGGAGCACGGGGTGTCGACAGCGCGGGGGGTACGAGGCGCTGACCTGGGCGAACAGCCCTCAAGGCACAGAAGACATGTCCATGTGGATGAAGGACCACTGGTGACCGTCGAGGTCCAGGAAGCCGCGCATGTACATGAACCCGTCGTCCTGGGCGTCGCCCAGCGCGTGCGCGCCGGCGCTGACGGCTCTGCCGACGAGATCGTCCACCTCTTCACGGCTCTCGGCGGACAGGCCGACGATCGTCTCACGGCTCCTGGAGGTATCGGCGACGTCGAGCGGGGAGATGAAGCCCTTGAAGAACGGCTCGACGGCGAGCATGACCGAGGTGTCGTCGCTGACGATCATCCGGCTGGCGTTCTCGTCGGTGAACTCCTCGTCGAACGAGAAGCCGATGCTGCCGAAGAAGGCCCTGGCCTTGGCCAGATCCTTCACCGGCAGGTTGATGAACGTCATTCGAGACATGGGCGATCCTTCCTCCTCGGGCGGCGCTGAATCGTGGAAGCGCCGGTGCGCCACCCTCCCGTTAGACGTTCCTTGCGAACGTAACTCGTCGGACGCCTTCCAGAGAGCAGCTCGGCGAGTGCTCAGAGAAGTTGGGTCCGCACGAGCTGGGTCAGCCAATCCCGGTGCTGATCGGGTGTCCAGGCGAGCTCGACCGTGACCAGGTGGTAGAGGTCGGGACTGGCGAGAGCGCAGTACCGCTCTCCCGCGTCCTCGACCGACAGCCCGGGCCTGAGGTGTTCGCCGAGGTAGTGGCGGATGCGTTCCGTCTGGTTGCGCAGGCGCTCCTGCAGCAGCCGCCGGCCCAGTGCCGCCGCGAACGCTTCCTTGTCCGCGGCGCCGCGGATGATGGCGTGGATGGGGTGGGTGCGGGCGAGGATCCGGCAGCTGTACTCCACCATCTTGTCCAGCCGATCCGAGGGGCTGGGGAGTTGGGCGACCATGCTCCACCACTGGTCGTCGTCGGCGACGGAGCCGTGGGGGCCGGTGATGTCCATGACCCCTTCGAGCAGTCCCCGCTTGCCGCCCAGGGACAGATAGATGGTCTCCGGGGAGACGCCGGCGTGGTCCGCGACCGCGGCGACGGTGGTGCCGGCGTAGCCGCGGTCGACGAAGAGCTGGAGCGCTGACTCGAGGACCCTGCGGCGCGTCTGTTGCGCCTGATCGGCTCTCAGCCGGGAGCGGTAGGGGCGCCGGGGGGCCTTGACTGCCTTTGCCATTCCACTACAGTAACGACCAATTCACTACAGCTAATATGCAGCGGAATATGGGGGATGCCATGGATCGCTTGGCGTTCGACGACGTGGAGCTGACGTACGAGCTGGGAGAAGGCGGTGACCGCATCGTCCTGGTGCACGCCAGCCCCTTCGTGTCGTGGTACGTGCCCCTGGTCGGGCAGCTCACCGAGTTCTCGACGCTCCGGTACCGGCGCCGCCGGCTCCGTGGCTCCGGCGGTGGCGAGTACCGCCCCCTGACGGTCGCCGAGGACGCCGCGACCTGCGCCACGTTGATGGATCACGTGGGCTGGCACGCAGCCCACCTCGTGGGTCACTCCTACGGCGCGCTGGTCGCCCTCCAGCTCGCGATCGATGCGCCCGAGCGCGTTCGGTCGGTGGCGTTGCTCGAACCCGCCGCCCGGGGCATCTCCAGCTCGGAACAGGTCGCCGCCGCCCTGGCCCCCGTCTTCGCCGCGTACCGGTCTGGCGACAAGGCTGGCGCCGTCGACAGGTTCCTGCGGCATGTGTGTGGAGACGGCTACCGCGCCGTGCTGGACCGGGCGGTCCCGAGCGCCTTCGGTGACGCCCTCGGCGAGGCCGACCTGTTCTTCCAGGCGGAGATGCCGGCCGTGCAGCAGTGGAGCTTCGGGCCCGGCGACGCCGAGCGGGTCCGGCAGCCGGTGCTGAACGTGCTCGGCGCCCAGAGCGTCCCGCGGTTCGTGGAGGGCAGCGACCTCATCCAGTCGTGGTTCCCCCGGGCCCAGCGCCTGTCGGTGCCCGACGCCGGCCACCTCCTGATGGTCCAGAACCCGACCGGATTGGCGCAGGGGCTGAGGGACTTCTTCGTGTCCCAGCGCTCGCCGGCCCCGCCAACGGCCGCGGGCGCCGGAACCGTCAGCGCAGCCCGCGGGCGAAGTGGAACGAGCTGATCGTCAGGCCCTCGCGCATGTAGAAGCGGTGGGCATCGGCGCGTTGCACGCCCGAGTCCAGGTCGAGGGCGGTGCAGCCGGCGGCCTCGGCCCGCTGCGCCAGGGCGTCGAGCAGCGTCCTACCGACGCCGGTGCTGCGGTGCGCCGCCGTCGTGACGAGGTCGTCGACGTACAGCTTGCGTAGGTTGGCCGTGGTGGCCACGATCCGCCAACCGGCCACCCCCACGCAGCGGCCGCCGTCGTACGCGGCGGTGAAGCGGAGCCCTTGCGGATGGCCCTCGGCATACACGGCGGCAAGGCTGGCCGCCGTGAGGTGGGGGCGCAGCTCCCGCAGCACGGCGACGGCCTGGTCCAGGCGGTCATCGCCGGGCTCGAGGTCGACCAGCTCCAGGTCCGCCACGGTCAGAACGACAGGACGCACCACGGCGCACGCGGCGCCCCGAACATCGCCGCCGCCCGGGCCGTTGCGCCATCCGCGCGCTCGTCCACCCACCCGAGCGCGGCGAGCCGGCCCCAGCTGGTGCCGCCCAGGTAGGTGGCGCCGAGAGACGCGACAGGCACGACCAGGTCGGGCTCGGCGTCGGTGACCGCGCAGCTGGCGCCTTCGGGCCCACCATCGAGGGCGAAGCGACCGGCGGCGTGGCCCAGCGGATCGACGACTTCGAGCACGAGTGACCCGTCGGCGGCGTAGCGGCGGGCGGTCAGGGCCGCCGGCACGTCCAGGACCCGCACCCACAGGTGGTCGGACCGGTTGACGAGCGCACCCATGCGCGCATCGGCGAGCGCCAGCGGCACCGGGTTGTCCAGGGGCCGGAGGCCCACGTGCACGTTCGCCACCCAGTCGACCGAGGCGAGGAACCGCACCAGTTCGATCTCGGCGCGGCCCGACGTCGCCACCAGCACGCCGCCCGACAGCGTCCCGGCGGGGCGGTTGTGCTCCCAGCGCTCGTCGACGGAGTACGCGGTGGCCGCCTGCGGCTCGTCCTGAGCGTCATACCAGACGACCTTGGTGGCCTTGCGCCGCGCGTCGTCGTCGCCGTCGGGCCAGGACCGCACGCCCGCGATCACCTCCCAGCGCGCCGGCTCGTAGCTGATGTGACCAGCGAACGTCCGCCGTGCGCGGTCGTAGACGTCGACCATGACCTTGGCGAAGGTGTCGTTGTCCACCAGCTCGACGTGGCCCTCGCCGTCGGGCGATAGCCACTGGGCCTGGTCGGCGTCGAGGTGCAGCTCGCAGGCCTCGACCGCGAGGCCGTAGCCGTAGCGGCCGTAGATGGGGTACTCGGCGGCCACGAGCGTGGCGACCGGCTCGCCGCGGGCGGCGATGTCGTCGAGTTGGGTGCGCATCATGCGGCGGAGGTGTCCCTGGCGGCGGTGCGTGGGGAGCACGCCCACACCGCTCACGGCGCCCGCCGCCACGGCGCCACCGGGGACCGTCAGCTCGGTGGGGAAGGCCCGGGCGACGCCGCAGAGGCGTCCGTTGCGGTCGAAGGCGCCGAGGCAGCGGTCCAGGTCGAACGCGGCGCGCCGGGTCTCGATGTCCTCCGCCGACGACGGCGGCGCGAGAAACGCGGTGTGGACGACGTTGATGAAGTCGCCGAACTCGTCGTCGGTGATGGTGCGCACGGTCTCGGAAGTCACCATCGAAAGGCTAGGCATCGCGCCGCGAGCGGGCCGCAGGGGTTTCGACGGGCGGGATCAGCCGCCGGCGGTCCAGTCCCGGCGGCGCAGCTCGTAGAGGGCGATGGCCGTGGCGGTCGCGACGTTGAGCGAGCCGATCCTTCCGAGCTGGGGGATGTAGGTGACCGCGTCGCAGGCGGCCAGCGTGTCGGGGGGGAGGCCGCGGTCCTCGTGGCCGATGACCAGGCACACCGGCGCCGTGACCACCAGCTCCGGAAGCGGCACCGCATCGTCGGTCAGCTCGAGGCCGACGACGCGGTAGCCGTCATCGCGTGCTGCCGACGCGGCCTCGGTGGCGGTCTCGTGCCACGTCCACTCGACGAAGCGCTGCGACCCGAGCGCGGTCTTGGCCGTCTTGGCGTTGGTCGGCGCCGCCGTGTCGCCCACCAGCCACAGGTGGTCGACGCGGAAGGCGGCCGCGGTCCGGAGGATCGAGCCCACGTTGAACGGCGACTGCACATGATCGAGGATCAGCGCCACTGGTGCCGCGGCCCGGCGGCGCCAGGAGCGATGCAGGCGCTTCAGATCCGTCGGATCGAGCTGGCGCGTCATCCGCGGACCTCGAGCAGGCGGTAGCCGGCGCGGCTTCCGAGGCGCGTGACCGACCAGTCCCTGGCCTCGAGCCACCGGTGCAGCGAGTCGGAGCCCAGGTGCTTCTGGACGACCAGCAGCGCCGCACCGTCGGTGTCGAGGCGCCCGAGCCAGAGGTCGAGGAGGTCGTGGAGCGCGGCCTTGCCCACCCGCACGGGCGGGTTCGACCACAGAGCGGCGAGCCGCACGTCGTCCGGTACCGCGTCGGGCGTCACCACCCGCACGTTGTCGAGGCCGGCCGCAGCGGCGTTCGCCCGCGTCAGCTCGAGTGCCCGTTCGTTGACGTCGACGGCCCACACCGTGGCACCCGGCGAACGGGTGGCCATCGTGAGTGCGATCGGTCCGTAGCCACACCCAATGTCGGCCAAATGACCCGCCGTCGGAGGCGCAGGCGCCTCCGACAGCAGGTACTTCGTGCCGGGATCGATGCGCGCCACGGAGAACACGCCCCGGTCGGTGCGGAGCGTCAGCGACAGGTCCGGAAGGTCGAGGCGGACGGTCGATGGGCGCGAGGCCGCGTCCGGCGAGGGCGAGAAGTAGTGCGACGATCTGCCCACGTCGGGCGACGGTAGCCTCCAGCCCGACCGCGGCCGCCTCCCCTGAGGGCGTGGTCTGTACGCTCTCCGCATGCCTCCCTACAGCATCCGCGTGGTCGGGGACCCGGTGCTGCGGCAGCGCGCCGCCGAGGTCACGACGATCGACGGGCGCCTCGCCAAGCTGGCCGAGGACATGATCGCCACCATGTACGACGCTCCTGGGGTCGGGCTGGCGGCCCCCCAGGTGGGCGTCGAGAAGCGGATGTTCGTGTACGACGTGGGCGACGGGCCGTTCACGATCGTCAACCCGGAGATCGTCGACCGCGACGGTGAATGGGCGTACGAGGAGGGCTGCCTGTCGGTGCCCGGTCTGTCGTGGGAGATCGTCCGCGCCAAGCAGGTGCACCTCACCGGGGTCGACCTCGACGGCAATGACGTCTCCGTCGAGGCGGACGAGCTGCTCGCGCGCTGTTTCCAGCACGAGCTCGACCACCTCGACGGCGTCCTTCTGCTGGAGCGCCTCGATCCGGCGACCCGGAAGCAGGCGCTCAAGACGATCCGCGAGCTCGGTATCGGCCCCTCGGTGCTGGCGGACGCCGAGCCCAAGGGCGGCGGCTTCTCGCTCCGCTAGGTCGTCCGATCAGGCCGGGCCGGTTCCCATGGCGCTCGCACCCGCACCGACGCATCCCCGGCGGCTCGTGTTCCTGGGCACCCCCGAGTTCGCGACCGCACCGCTGCGGGCGCTGGTCGACGCCGGCTGGGACGTTGCCCTGGTCGTGTCCCAGCCTGACAAGCGCCGGGGTCGCGGCGGCGGCGTGATGCCCTCACCGGTGAAGCGCGCGGCGCTCGACCTGGGGCTGCCGGTTTCCGACCGCGTCGACGACGTGCTCGACACGGGTGCCGACCTGGGGGTGGTGGCTGCGTTCGGCCGCCTCATCAAGCCCCACGTGCTGGAGCGCCTGCCGCTGATCAACCTGCACTTCTCGCTGCTGCCCCGGTGGCGGGGCGCAGCACCGGTCGAGCGCGCGATCCTGGCCGGCGACGAGCGGACGGGCGTCGACCTCATGGTGATCGAGGAGGGCCTCGACACGGGGGGCGTGTACGCCCGGTCCGAGGTCGCGATCGGCCCCGACGAGACCGCCGACGAGCTGCGCATCCGGCTGTCGGCGCTGGGGACCGAGCTGTTGCTCGCCAACCTCCGCGACGGGCTGCCCGAGCCGACGCCCCAACAGGGCGAGCCGACGTACGCCAACAAGATCGATCCGGCGGAGCTGCAGATCGACTGGACGCGGCCGGCGGGCGACATCCACCGGCTGGTCCGCATCGGCAGGGCCTGGACGACCCACCGGGGTCACCGGCTCAAGGTGTGGCGTACAGCGCTGGTCCCTGCGGGGCCGGGCGAGGTTGCGGTGGCCGCTGGCGACGGCCCGATACAGCTGGTCGAGGTGCAGCCCGAGGGCGGTCGGCGGATGCCCGCGCGGGCCTGGGCGAACGGCGTCCACTGGCGGCCGGGCGACCGGGTCGGCACCTGAACGGCCACGAACTGCGGGGGTAGCGTCCGTCGCGTGCAGAAGTCGCAGCCGTTCCGCGTGCGCCTCCGGGACGCGGGCGGCGGGGGTGCGGTGTTCGACCTGCCGGCTCGGGCGGCGGCGGCGCTGGGCGAACGCAAGCGTCCGCCGGTCACCGTGACGATTGGCGACTACACGTTCCGCACCACGGTGGCGGTCTACGGCGGCGAGCCCATGATCGGCGTCAACAAGGGGCACCGGGCGGCGGCCGGGATCGCCGTCGGCGACACCTTCGACGTGCTGGTCGCGCTCGACGAGGGGCCCCGCGTGGTCGAGGTGCCAACGGATCTGGCCCAGGCGCTGGCCGCCGATGGCGCGGCACAGGTCGCCTTCGACAAGCTGTCGTATACGCACCGCCGCGAGTACGTGGAGTGGATCGCCGAGGCCAAGCGGCCGGCGACCCGGGCTCGGCGGGTCGCCGAGACCGTCGATCGGGTGCGTATGACCGCGCGGGATCAATGAGCCACGCCGAGCCGCGCCGGCGGTGGCCGGCCAAGGTGCTGACGGTGTCGGACGGCGTGGTGGCCGGCACTCGCGAGGACCGCTCCGGCGCGGCGCTGGCCGATCGCCTGGGTGCCGCCGGCTTCGAGGTCGTGGGTCGGTCGGTGAGCGCCGACGGTGCCGAGGCCGTGGCGGAGGCGCTGCGGGCGCTGGCCGACGGCTTCACCGGCCTCGTCGTGACCACGGGCGGCACCGGCTTCGGCCCCCGGGACCTGACGCCCGAGGGGACGCGCTCAGTGCTGGACCGGGAGGCACCGGGGCTGGCCGAGGCGATGCGGCTGGTGAACCCCCTGGGTCGCCTGTCGCGGGCGACCGCAGGGACCATGGGACGGGCGCTGGTTCTCAACACGCCGGGATCGTCCTCGGGCGCCGTTGAGTGCCTCGACGCCGTCATCGACGTCGTGCCCCATGCGCTGGAACTGCTCGCCGGGGGCAGACCGCACTGACGTGGCGCACGTCACTCGACAGAAATTAGAACGTGTTCTAATTTGGGGCCATGGCGCTCGCCCATACGCTGCCAGGGATGGTCGACACCGACCACGAGCACATGCTGCGGGCCGTCGAGCTGGCCGCAGGGGTCCGCGCCAGCACATCGCCCAACCCCTGGGTCGGCTGCGTGCTCGTCGCGGCGGACGGCCGGCGGGTCGAGGGCGCCACCCAACCGCCCGGAGGCTCGCACGCCGAGGCGGCCGCCCTGGCCGACGCCGAGGCGGCGGGCGTCGACACGTGGGGGGCGACCGCATACGTGACGCTGGAGCCCTGCAACCACCACGGCCGCACCCCGCCGTGCGCCGATGCCCTGATCGACGCCGGCGTCGCCAGGGTGGTGGTGGGTGTCGCCGACCCCGATCCCCAGGTGCGGGGCCGGGGGATCGAGCGGCTGCGCGCCGCGGGCGTCGAGGTCACGACCGGTGTGGCCGCCGACGTGGTCACCGAGCTGCTCGCCCCCTATGTCAGGCACCGCGAGACCGGCCGCCCCTACGTCGTGCTCAAGCTCGCCGCCAGCCTCGACGGTCGCACCGCGGCCCCGGACGGCACCAGCCAGTGGATCACGGGGGAGGCCGCCCGAGCCGACGCGCACCGCCTGCGGGCCGAGAGCGACGCCGTCCTCGTCGGGGCCGGCACCGTGCGCGCCGACGATCCGGCGCTCACCGTTCGGCACGGACCCGGTCGCGACCCCCTGCGTGTCGTGCTCGGAAAGGCGCCCCCGGGTGCCAAGGTCCATCCGGCGCTCGAGCTGGCCGGGGATCTCGGCGACGTTCTGGACGAGCTGGGCCGGCGCGACGTGATCCAGCTGTTGGTCGAGGGCGGCGCGACGGTGGCCGGCGACTTCCACCGGGCCGGTCTGGTCGACCGCTACGTGGTCTATCTCGCGCCGGTCCTGTTCGGTGGAGACGACGCGGCCGGGTTGTTCACTGGACCCGGAGCCAGCACCATGGCCGATGTCTGGCGTGGCCGTATCGCCGGCGTCGAGCACCTGGGCGACGACATTCGCGTCGACCTCGTCCCCTCTGTGAGGAGCGATCACTGATGTTCACCGGGATCGTCGAGGAGCTGGGCTCGATCGCGTCGGTCGAGGGCCAGCGCATCCGGATCGCCGCGTCGGTGGTGACCGAGGACGCCAAGTCCGGCGATTCGATCGCCGTGGACGGGTGTTGCGTCACGGTGGTCGACCAGGGTCCCGGTTGGTGGGAAGCCGACATCAGCGACGAGACGCTGAAGCGGACCACGTTCGGCGACCGGGAGCCGGGCGACCGGGTCAACCTCGAGCGTCCCGTCCGGATGAGCGACCGCCTCGGCGGGCACATCGTGCAGGGGCACGTCGACGGCGTCGGCGAGATCGTCGATCCCGTTCCCGACCTGCGGGTCCGAATGCCGCGCGAGCTGCTGCGGTATGTCGTCGAGAAGGGCTCGATCGCCGTCGATGGCGTGAGCCTCACGGTCGTCGACGTGCTCGACGACGGGTTCACGGTTGCGGTCATCCCCCACACCACCGCGGTCACGACGCTCGGCACCAAGCAGGCCGGCGACCGCGTGAACCTCGAGGTGGACGTGACCGTGAAGTACGTCGAGCGGCTGCTTGCCTGGAAGGATGTCTAAGTGAGCTTCGCCAAAGTCGAGGACGCGGTCACGGCGGTCGGGCGGGGCGAGATCGTCGTCGTGGTCGATGACGAGGACCGCGAGAACGAGGGCGACCTCATCATGGCGGCCGAGTTCGCCACTCCCGAGACGATCGCCTTCTTCCTCCACCACACCTCCGGCGTCATCTGCGCGCCGGTGACCCGGGAGCGGGCCCGGGAGCTCGACCTCCCGCTGATGGTCGCCAACAACACCGAGACGATGCGCACGGCATTCACCGTCAGCGTCGACTTCCGCCACGACACCACCACCGGCATCTCGGCCCACGACCGGGCGGCCACCGTCCGGGCGCTGGTCGATCCGGCGACCCGGCCCCTGGACCTGCTGCGACCGGGCCACATCTTCCCCCTCGAGGCCCGCGACGGCGGCGTACTGAAGCGGGCCGGACACACGGAGGCAGCGATCGACCTGGCCCGTATGGCCGGCCTCTATCCCGCCGGTGTGCTGTGCGAGCTGGTCAACGAGAGCAAGAACGACATGGCCCGCCTGCCCGAGCTCGAGCGCTTCGCCGTGGAGCACGGGCTGGTGTTGATCTCGATCGCCGACCTCATCCGCTACCGCCGCCAGACCGAGAAGCTGGTGCGGCGCGTGGCGGAGGCGCGCATTCCCACCGAGTGGGGCGAGTTCACCTGCTACGCGTACGAGTCGGTCCTCGACGGCGAGCACCACATCGCGTTCGTCAAGGGAGCTGTGCAGGGCCAGGACAACGTGCTGGTGCGGGTTCACTCCGAGTGCCTGACCGGCGACGTCTTCGGGTCGATGCGCTGCGACTGCGGCCTGCAGCTCCAGGCGGCGATGAAACAGGTGGCCGACGCGGGGATGGGCGCGGTCGTGTACCTCAGGGGCCACGAGGGCCGCGGGATCGGGATCGGCCACAAGTTGCTCGCGTATCAGCTGCAGGACCAGGGCCACGACACGGTCGATGCCAACATCGCGCTCGGCATGCCGGTCGACAGCCGCGAATACGGCATCGGCGCCCAGATCCTCGTCGACCTCGGGATCACCACGATGCGGCTGCTGACCAACAACCCGTCGAAGAAGGGCGGCCTGGCCGGCTTCGGCCTGGAGATCACCGAGCGTGTGCCCTTGCAAACTGCGCCCAACGCCGAGAACATCGCCTACCTGCGCACCAAGCGCGAGCGCATGGGACACCTGCTCGAGGGCCTCGATGACGTGCTCTAGCGCGCCACGCCGCCATGGCGGGTGAGGACGCCCGCGCCGTCGCCCCCGACGGCCTCGACGGCTCCGGGTTGCGGGTCGGGGTCGTGCGGGCGCGCTGGAACGCCGCGATCGTCGACCGGTTGGTCGGGGGCGTTCTCCGGGGGCTGAAGGGGGCCGGGGTTCCGGACGACGCCGTGGTGGAGATGTCGGTGCCCGGGTCGTTCGAGATCCCGTTCGGCGCCAAGGTGCTTGCGCAGTCGGGTCGGGTCGATGCCGTGGTGTGCGTCGGCGCCGTGATCCGCGGCGAGACCACGCACTACGACCTGGTCGCGGGGGAGTGCGCCCGAGGCGTCCAGGAGGTCCAGCTCGCCACCGGTGTCCCGGTGGCCTTCGGCGTGCTCACGACCGAGGACGAAGGCCAGGCGCTGACCCGCTCCGAGGGCCCCGGCGGCCACAACGTCGGCGAGGAGGCGGCGCTGGTGGCCATCGAGATGGCGAGCCACGTTCGCCGGTTCGGGCCCGTTGCCGATTCCTGCCGCGGAACTGGTGGTCCCAGCCACCAATTCCGCGGCAGGTTTTGATCCCGGGGGCCTACCCTCCTCCTAATGAGCGAGCGTCCCGGAGGGCGAGAGAGCGAGCCCGGCCCGAGCGGCCGTGGGAGCGGGAGACAACGCGTCGGCAGCCCGAGCGGCCCGCTGCGCAGCAGCAAGAGCGGGAAGCATTGTTGAAGCTCGTGCTCCCCAAGGGGTCGCTCGAGAGGGCCACGCTCGCGCTGTTCGAGGCCGCCGACCTCAGCGTGCGGCGGTCGTCCCAGGTGGAGTACAGGGCATCGATCGCCGATCCGCGGATCGACGAGGTGCGCATACTCCGGCCCCAGGAGATCCCGCGGTACGTGGCCGACGGGCTCTTCGACCTGGGGATCGCGGGGCGGGACTGGGTCGAGGAGACCGAGAGCGACGTGGTGGTCCTGGGCGAGCTCGAGTACTCGAAGGCCTCCGCGAACCCGTTCCGGATCGTCGTCGCCGTGGCCGACGACTCGCCCTGGGACAAGGTCGAGGACCTGCCCGACGGCGTGAAGGTCTCGACCGAGTACCCGGGCCTCACGCGGCGGTTCTTCGCCGACCACGGCGTGCGGGCCGACGTCCGCCTGTCCTACGGGGCCACGGAGGCGAAGGTGCCCGACATCGTCGACTGCGTGGTCGACGGCACCGAGACCGGCCGCGCGCTGCGCGCTGCCAATCTCAGGATCATCGGCGAGGTGCTGGCGAGCTTCACCGCACTGATCGCCAACCCCGCCTCCCACGCCGACCCGGCCAAGCGGCAGGCGATGCTGCAGCTCAAGGTTCTGCTCGACGGCGTGCTCGAGGCGCGCGGCAAGGTGCTGGTGAAGCTCAACGTCAGCGGCGACCGCCTGGCCGAGGTGATCCGGCTGGTGCCGTCGATGAAGGCGCCGACGGTGTCGGAGCTCTTCGGACAGGGCGGCTATGCGGTCGAGACGGTGGTGGCCAAGTCGGTGATCAACACGCTCATCCCCGCGCTCAAAGGCGCGGGCGCCACCGACATCATCGAGCTGCCGCTGGCCAAGATCGTCCACTGACCGCGTCGTCCGATGGCAGCGTTCGAGTCCGGCAGCGGTGTCGTCGAAGAGTTCGACGAGCGACGCGGACTGGGAACGATCGTCGCCGACGATGGCGACGTGCTGCCGTTCCATTGCACGGCGATCGCCGACGGCAGCCGCACTGTGGAGGCCGGCCGGCGAGTGCAGTTCCGCGTGGTACCCGGCCTGTCGGGCCGCTGGGAGGCGGCGCGGATCGAGAAGGTGTAGTGGACCCTCGCGGAAGTCATCGTGGCGTCTCGCCGGCCAGTTCCGCCGCTGGACATCGTCCTCGTCGTCGCCGCAGCCGGTGGCTGCGCCTTCCTCCTGCGTCCTCGCCAGCGACGAATCTGACACGGCGATACATCCACGGAACTTCCGCGAGCGCCCACTAGGGGAGGCTCCCGCTAGCTGTTCACGAGCTTTCGGGCGCCGTTTCGTCGCCCCCACCGGTAGCGCGCGACACCTCGACGAACGCCATCTGGACCTGGTTGAGCGCCTGCCGTAGCGGTTGCTCGGCCTCGCCGAGACGAGACCTCAGCCCGTTCACGACGGCGGCCAGGGCGTCGATCGCGACGCGGGCGTCGTCGAGCTTGGGCTCGGGCTGCGACAGGTGCAACGCCGCCAGCTCGTAGAACTGGAGCGCCTGCTGCCCGACGACCGGCCCGGCGGGGGCGTCGAGGAGCTGTCGCCGGGCGGTGTCGACTTGCCGCGCGAACTCTTCGGCCTCGACGCGCTCCTCCGGCGAGAGGTCGTCGAGGGACGTCGGACCAGGGGTCGGTGGGGTGGGCGCGTCCCGCGGCGGCGCCTCGCCGGGGGTGGAGGCGCCCGGGCGTTCGACGGGATGCTCGCCGGAAGGCGTCCAGAGGCTCATGGATTGGCTCGTTTGCGATCGCTCACGGCTTGGCGGTTCTCGTGTGCGGGTGTGGACAGGTGGTTCCTCGCTGGTACCCTACGCCGGACAACCTCATGGGAAGTGGGCCCTTCAGCAGATCTCGGTCTGCAGCAAAGGTCCCCACCCGGCCACCGGCCCATTGGCGGGCCATGTGCGTCCGGGTCGATCGGTCGCAGCGGGCTTGCCCGTAGCGGACGTCGGCTTCCCGGCGTCCGTGTCGTCGTTTTTGGGCCCGGATGCGAGGTGGCCAAGCCCCGGAAACACATGCGACGGAGGTGTCTGCGCATCGATGAGGAGTGAGCGGCGATAGCTACGCCGACCAACAACGAACCCCGGATCAACGACCGCATCCGCGCTCGCGAGGTGCGGCTGGTCGGTCCGGATGGCCAGCAGATCGGCATTGTTCCCTTGCCCGAAGCCTTGGCCACCGCCCGGGAGGCCGATCTCGACTTGGTCGAGGTTGCTGCCCAGGCGAATCCGCCCGTTTGCCGGATCATGGATTACGGCAAGTACAAGTACGAGGCGGCGCAGAAGGCCAAGGAATCGCGGCGCAAGGCGAGCAACGTCTCCATCAAGGAGATGAAGTATCGGCCGAAGATCTCGAAGGGCGATTTCGATACCAAGACCCGCAAGGTCGAGCGGTTCCTGCAGGACGGACACAAGGTCAAGGTGACCTTGACGTTCCGTGGGCGAGAGATGCACCACCCCGAGCTCGGGCGCCGCATCCTCGACCACGTCGTCGAGGCCGTGCAGGACCTGGCCAGGGTCGAGATCTTCCCGAGGGTCGATGGCCGCAACATGACGATGGTGCTGGCACCCGATCGCAAGGCCCAGGCGGCCCGCGAGCGGGGGGCCCGGCGCCAGGCAGTCCCAGCCGCCGAAACGCCAGCCACGAGCACGAACAGCACCAGCAGCAGACCGACAACGAGCAGCACGGGCAGTGCCAACAGCACCGACGGGCAGGCGGCCGGTGCCGCCACACCCCAGACGATCAGCGCTGCGGCGCCGCCCGAACCCAATCGCTGACGAACGACAGCATCTGATCACCCGCCGAGTGCGAGCCACGACTGGGCTCCGGCTCGCGCCCGACACCAGAGGTTCCCCCATGCCCAAGATGAAGACCCACCGCGGTGCCGCCAAGAGGTTCAAGATCACCGGCACCGGCAAGATCCGGCGCCGCCAGGCCAGCCTCAACCACTTCCTCGGGAAGAAGTCCTCATCGCGCAAGCGCCGGTTGGCCCGTCCCGCGACCCTGCACCCGGGTGACGAGGCGCGCATCAACCGCATGCTGGGCCGCTGACCCCGCGTCCCTGCCCGCCCGTCCCCTGATCGACGAAAGGAGCTCCCCATGGCCCGGGTGAAGCGATCCGTCCACGCCAAGAAGAAGCGCCGCGTCACCCTCGAGCGCGCCAAGGGCTACTACGGCAACAAGAGCCGTTCGTACCGCGCCGCCAACGAGCAGGTGAGGCACAGCCTGCAGTACGCGTTCCGCGACCGCCGTGCCCGCAAGGGCGACTTCCGGCGGCTCTGGATCCAGCGCATCAACGCGGCCTGCCGCCAGAACGGCACCACGTACAGCCGGTTCGTTGCCGGCCTCCGCCTCGCCGGCATCGAGGTGGACCGCAAGGTGCTGGCCGACCTGGCCGTCACCGATCCCGCTGCGTTCAGCGCGCTTGCCGCCACGGCGGACAAGGCGCTCGACGACGGGGCGGAACGCGCCTCGACCTGAGGCGACTGGCTGCGTGCCCGATCACGTCTCGATCCGGCATCCCACGATCAAACGGCTGCGGCGCCTCTCGGGGCGCCGCAGTGCGCGTTCCGCCGAGCGCGCGTTCGTGATCGACGGCCCCACCTTGCTCGGCGACGCCCTCGATGCCGGCGTGCGGGTGGACGAGGTCGTGGCCGAGGCGCGCTGCCCGGAGGACCTTCTCGCCCGTGCCGCCGAGGCCGGGGCGATGGTGCGGTCGGTGGCCGACGGTGTACTGGCCCGGGTGACCGACACGGTCATGCCCCAGCCGGTGGCCGCCATCGGCCGGTTCGCGGACGTCTCACCCGGGACGGCCGCGTCGGCGGCGGGCCCGCTGGCGCTCGTGTTGGTGGGCGTCGGCGATCCCGGCAACGCCGGCACGCTGCTGCGTTCGGCCGAGGCGGCGGGCGGCGGTGCTGTGCTGTTCTGCGACGGGTCGGTGGATCCCTACGGTCCCAAGTGCGTCCGGGCCTCGGCAGGGTCGGTGTTCCGTGTCGCGGTGACCCGCTCCGGCGACGCCGGGGAGGTGCTCGCGTGCCTCGCATCCGCCGGGCTCGGGACGCTGGCGACGGTGGCCCGCGGCGCCCGGCCGTACGACGAGGTCGACCTCGCCGACCCCGTGGCGCTCGTGCTCGGCAGCGAGGCCCACGGGTTGCCCGGGGACGTGGCAGCCCGGGTGGAGCAGGCGGTCACCATCCCCATGGTCGGACGGACCGAGTCGCTCAACGTCGGGATGGCGGGCACGGTCTTATGCTTCGAGTCCCTGCGCCAGCGCCGCCGGCGCGACCAGGCCTCGGACCAGGGCAAGCGACTGGACGCGACGCGGCCGTAGGGGGCAGGGTGCACCGAACTATGACCGGCGACCCGACGGGTGACGTCACCCGCGAGATCCAGCACATCGAGGACGAGGCCCGCGTGCGCGTCAACGCCGCCACGACGGCCGACGAGCTGCGTACGGTCGAGGTCGAGGTCCTGGGGCGCCGCTCGGCGCTGGCCGGGCTCCGCCAGCGGCTGGGGGAGCTCGAGCCCGACCAGCGGCGCACCGTCGGCCAGGTGCTCAACGGGGCGATGCAGGCGCTCGGTGCGGCGGTCGAGGAACGCCGGGCGGTGCTCGCTGCCGCCGAGCGCACCGAGCGGCTCCTCGCGGAGCGGATGGACCTGACCGAGGTGTGGCCCGGGCGTCCGGCCGGCCACCTGCACCTGGTGACACAGGCCATCCAGGAGCTCGAGGACGTGTTCGTCGGTATGGGGTTCACGGTCGCCGAAGGGCCCGAGGTGGAGACGGACTGGAACAACTTCGGGGCGCTCAACTTCCCCGAGGACCATCCCGCCCGGGACATGTACGACACCCTGTACGTGAACTACGGGGAGCCGGGGACGACCCTCTTGCGCACCCACACGTCCCCGGTTCAGGTGCGCGTCATGACCGGCACGCCCCCGCCCTACTACACGGTCATGCCCGGGCGAGTGTTCCGGTCCGACACGGCCGACGCCACGCACATGCCGGTGTTCCACCAGATCGAGGGCCTGGTCGTCGACCGCGACATCACGTTCGCCGACCTGGCGGGCACGATCGATGCGTTCACCAAGGCCTACTTCGGCGGCGACTTCACCTCCCGCCTGCGACCCTCGTACTTCCCGTTCACCGAGCCGTCGGCCGAGTTCGACATCCAGCGGCCCGACGGCACGTGGCTCGAACTGGGCGGCTGTGGCATGGTGCACCCCAACGTGCTGCGGAACTGCGGGCTCGACCCGGACGAGTGGCAGGGCTTCGCATTCGGCTTCGGGATCGACCGCCTGGCGGCGGCCCGCCATGGGGTCGACGACCTGCGTGACCTGTTCACCAACGACATCCGCTTCCTGACACAGTTCTGACCGTCGGGGCGGTGTGACTCCTCTAGGACACCCGTGAAAGTCCTTCTCTCCTGGCTCCAAGACTTCGCGCCGATCGAGGGCGATCCCGCCGAGATCGGCGAGCACCTCAGCGACCTCGGCATGGCCGTCGAGCAGCTCGACCGGCTCGGCGAGGGACTCGACGGCATCGTCGTGGCCCGGGTGCTGGCGACGCGTCCGCACCCCAACGCCGACAAGATCCAGCTCGTCGACGTCGATGCCGGTGACGGCGAGGCGCTGCAGATCGCGTGCGGTGCGTTCAACATGCGCCCGGGCGACCTCGTCCCGTTGGCCCCGGCCGGCACGGTGCTGCCCGACGGCCTCGAGATCGGTCGCCGCAAGATGCGGGGCGAATGGTCCAACGGCATGCTGTGCTCGGCGCGCGAGCTCGGGCTGGGCGACGACCACGCCGGGATCTTCGTGCTGCCCGCCGGCATCTCGGAGCCTGGCGCTGCCTTCGCCGACGCGATGGACATCGAGCGCGACGTGCTCTACGACCTCGAGGTCAACCCCAACCGCCCCGATGCGATGTCGGTGGCGGGCGTCGCCCGCGACCTGGCCGCCCGGCTGCGCCTGCCGTTCAGCCTGCCCGGCCCCCAGGTCGACGAGGTTGCCAGAGGCCGACCTGACCAGGGAGGCCGGGGCCCGAGCGGCCCGCCGCGAAGCGGCATGAGCGGGGAGCATGTCAGGCACATCGACTCCGTCAGGATCGACGTCCTCGACCCCGACCTGTGCGGGCGGTTCAGCGCACGGGTGCTGCAGGGGGTCACGGTGGGTCCGTCGGACCCACCCATCGCCCGGCGCCTCACCCTGCTCGGCATGCGCCCCATCAACTCCCTGGTCGATGTGTCCAACTACGTCATGCTCGAGCTGGGACAGCCCAACCATCCGTACGACCTGACCAAGGTTCGGGGTGGCGGGCTGCGGGTCCGGCGGGCGCGGCCCGGCGAGACGCTGGTGACCCTCGACGACATCGAGCGCACGTTCACGGGCGACGACCTGCTGATCTGCGACGGCGAGGACACGCCCGTAGGCATCGCGGGGATCATGGGGGGCGCCGACACCGAGATCGACGCCACCACCACCGAGGTCCTGCTGGAGATGGCCTGGTTCCTCCCCATCGCCATCGCCAAGACCTCGCGGCGGCTGCGGCTGCGGTCGGAGGCGTCGGCCCGCTTCGAGAAGGGCACCGACCCCGAGGTCATCGAGCTGGCGCACGCCCGCTTCGCCGAGCTGTTGGCGCCCTCCGGGGCGCGGCTCGAGGCCGGGATGGTCGACGCGCGCGGCGAGCTCCCGCCACGAGAGCCGATCCGGGTCCGTACCGACGGGCTCAACCGGTTGCTGGGTACCGGGCTGACGTCGAACGAGATCGCCGAGCTGCTCACGCCGATCGGCTTCGCCAGCGACCCGGTGGACGGCACGAACGGTGGCGCCGCCGATGTCGAGGTCACGGTTCCATCGTGGCGCTACGACTCGTCCACCGAGATCGACGTGGTGGAGGAGGTCGCGCGTCACTACGGATATTCCCGGATCGGGCGCAGCGTTCCGACCTCCGCGCACACGGGACGCCTGAGCGACCGCCAGCAGGAGCGGCGCCGCCTGCGGTCGCTGCTGGTGGGCCGGGGGCTGTCGGAAGCGATGCCGCTGCCCTTCCTGGCTCCGGGCGACCTCGAACGCTGCGGCCTGCCGGGCGACGGGATCGAGATCACGAACCCGCTCGTGAAGGAGGAGTCGATCCTGCGGACGTCGCTGCTGCCGGGCCTCGTCAAGGCGCTCGCGACCAATGCGGCGCGACGCAACACCGGTGTCGGGCTGTGGGAGATCGGGCACGTCTTCCGGCATCGTGACGCGTCGTCCACGGCGGCGACCGACGCCGACGACGACGCGCTACCCAACGAGCGGGAGATGTTGGGGGTGGCCCTCGGTGGTCGCGACGCCGCCGAGGCCGTGCACGAGTGGCGGGCCGTGGCCGAGGTGCTGGGCCTGGTGGGCGTCGAGATCGTCAACGGCGCAGTCCCTGGGCTCCACCCGACGCGGTCGGCCCGACTCGTCGGCTCGGCCGGCGAGCCCCTGGGCGCGGTGGGGGAGGTCGACCCGGGCGTGCTCGAGATCCACGGGATCGGGGAGCGCGTCGGATGGCTCGAGGTCGATCTCGACCGAGCGGCCCGCCTGCCGCACCGTGAGCGCATCTACCGGCCGGTCAGCATCTATCCATCGAGCGACATCGACCTCGCCTTCGAGGTAGACGACGCCGTGCCTGCCACGGCCATCGAGGGCACGCTGCGGTCGGCGGCCGGCGGGCACCTAGCGGCTCTCCGCCTGTTCGATGTCTATCGGGGCGCGGGCATCGCGGAGGGACGGCGCAGCCTCGCCTACTCGCTGCGACTCGACGCACTGGACCACACGCTCACCGACGACGAGGTCGCTGAGATCCGCCGCCGCTGCATCGAGGCCGTCGAGTCGGCGTACCCCGCGTCGTTGCGGGGCTGACGCCGCGACCCCGCTGGTCGGCGCCCCGAGCGCACTCCTTGGGGTCGCGCGATGCTTCCGGGGTCGTCAAGGTTCGCTCCTGCTCACCGGAACGGCGGCAGCGGTGGGCCGACGTCGTCGAGCGCTTCGAGCCCGAGGTGGTCGTCTACTACCTGGCGAACGCCGGTGGGCTGGGAGAGGTGCGCATCGACGGCGAGTGGGTCATGGACTGCGACCCGGCGTTCGAAGCGCTGATCGGGCGGCCGCCGGCTCGTCAGGGTGCGAGCAACTAGGCGCATTCCTCACGGCACACTGTCGCGAGCGCCCAGTTCGCAGCGCCCGTCAGCCCGGAGGAGCGAAGAACTCCAGCGCGATGTTGTCGGGATCGCGGAACGCGAGGGCGGTCCCGTAGTGGGCCTCCATGATCCCGCCGTGGGGGATGCCGAGATCGTCGAGGCGCGCCTGCCACTCCTCCAGCCCGGCCCGGTCGGCGCAGCCGAACGAGATGTGATCGAGCCCGGTCTTGTGCTCGTCGAACCGCTCACCGGTTGGCCGGGTGAACTCGTGGAGGGCATACAGCACGTCGCCGATCGCGAACGCCGCATGGTGGAAGGGGCCGGTGTCCTCGTCGAGGATCGGTGCCGACCCGAACAGCCGCTGGTACCAGGGCACGCTGACCGATAGGTCGTTGACCGTGACCGCGACGTGCGTGATCGAAGGGAAGTCAGCCATTGTCCGCCTTTCGCTTTTCCGCGTCAGGGCTTCGCCTCGTAGACGATGTTAACGGGGGTCTCGGCTGCCCGGCGGAAGCTCGTGAACCCCGCGTCGGTGACCACTTTCCTCATGCGCTCCTCGCCGCCCTGAGCGCCGAGGGCCAGCCCGACCTCCTGCGCGCGCGACGCCGGGGTGCAGATCAGCGTCGAGGCGTTGTAGTAGATCTTGCCGACCGGGTTGAGGTTGTCCTCCAGGTGGTCGTTGGCGTAGGGCTCGACGATCATCCATGTCCCATCGGGGGCGAGCGTCGACAGGACGTGCCGCGCGGCGCCGACCGGATCACCCATGTCGTGGAGGCAGTCGAAGAAGGCCACGAAGTCGTAGTTCGTGCCCGGGTAGTCCTGGGCGGCGGCGACGTCGAAGCGGACACGCGGTCCCAACCCGGCGGTGTCGGCTGCCCGGCGCGCGGTCTCGATCGAGACGTCGTGGTAGTCGAACCCCACGAACGACGATTCCGGGAACGCAGTGGCCATGATGAGCGTGCTGGCACCGTGCCCGCAGCCCACGTCCGCCACCTTGGCCCCGGCCCGGAGCTTCACCTCGACCCCCTCGAGTGCCGGCAGCCACTCGTCGATCAGGTGGGCGGCGTAACCCGGCCGGAAGAAGCGCTCGCAGCCCACGAAGAGATCCGGGTGGTGGTCGTGCCAGGCGACGCCCTCACCGGTTCGGAACGCCTCGGTGATGAGCGGCTCGTCCTTCACCGTCGATGCCGCCAGCTGGAACGCGCCGGGGATGAACACCGGTGCCCCCTGGTCGATCAGCAGGGCGGCGTGCTCGGGAGGGAGCCGGAACGTGCCGGCGGCGCCGTCGTACTCCACGTACCCGGCGGCCGCCTGCGCGGCCAGCCATTCCCCGACGTAGCGCTCGTTGGTGCCGGTCCGCTCGGCGAGGTCGGCCGGGCTGGTCGGCTCGCCGTCGGCCATCGCCCGGTAGAGCCCCAGGCGGTCGCCCACCAGCACGGTTGGCATGTGGAGGGCGGTGCCGAGGTCGCCGAGGAAGCGCCCCACGAACGCATCGAGCTTCGACTGGTCGAGCGGCGCGGTCTCGGTGGTGGACATGAGGCCTCCTGGGTCGTGAACGCGGCGTGCCCGCGTATCCAGGGAGGCGTGACGCCACCAGATGGCGTGTGCCACGGCATGGCACAGGCCACATCTGCACTGTGTCAATTGGCACAGAGCGGCCGGCGGCCACGGTCGTAAGGTGGCGGCCGGTGGCCCCGAACCTCGTGTCCGCGGCGGAGCGGTTCGTCGGCCGGGCCGACGAACTGCGTCGGATCGACCGCATCTGCACGGCCGCGCCCGAAGGCCGCGGGGCGGTGGCACTGGTTTCCGGCGAGGCCGGGATCGGCAAGACCCGGTTCTGCGACGAGACCGCCGAACGGGCCCGCCGTGCCGGGCTGACGGTGATTTCGGCCCGGTGCTGGGGCGAGGGCGGCGCACCGCCGTTGTGGCCATGGCAGCCGATCCTGGCCGAGCTGTGTGGCGACGAGGCGGCTCGGCTGCTCGGGCCGGGCACGACGGCGACCACGGTCGAGGCCGTCGACGCCGACCGGTTCGCGCGGTTCTCCGCCATCGTCGACGCACTGGGCAGGGCTGCGGCACGGACCCCTGCATGCATCGTCGTCGACGACATCCACGCCGCCGACGCCGGGACCCTGCTGCTCACGCGCTTCGTCGCCCGTGCCATCCACCGGCTGCCGCTCGCCCTGGTCGTCAGCCGGCGCAGCGGCGAGCCGTCAGGCGACGGCCTCGAACCCCGACTGCTGGCCGAGATCGAGCGTGAGGCGATCCCGGTCGTGCTCCACCACTTCGACCTGGACGAGGCCACGACGTTCCTGGCCGACCAGGGGCTACGCCAGCTGGCGCCCGACCTGGTACTTGCCCTCCTGAAGGTCACCGGCGGCAACCCGCTCTTCCTGCGGCGCATCGCCGCGCTGGGGGCGCCGGATCCACACCGGGCGCTGCCGGCGGGACTGCGGGTGGCCATCGACCAGGCGTTGGGCGCACTGTCGCGCGAGACCCAGCAGATCCTGCGGGCCAGCGCCGTGCTCGGGCTGACGCCGGAGGTGTCCGAGGCTGCGGCCGTGTCGGCCGCCGATCCCCGGGCGGTGCTCGACGCGGTCGTCGAGGCGACGGGTGCCGGACTGGTCACCTCGTCGAGCGGTGAGGCCGATCGCTTCGCGTTCACCCACGAGATGGTGCGTTCGGCGCTCGAGGACGCCCTGGCGCCGGGCGATCGCCTCGACGCGCATGCCCGTGCCGCCCGCGTGGTGGCCGGGGCGGATGCCGGAACGACGACGGCCGCCGCGGTTGCCCCGGCCGATCGCCTGGCCCGGCGGGCGCATCACGCACTGGCCTCGGCGCCGCGGTCGACGGCCGACGCCCGGACGGCCGTCGACGCTTGTCGGGACGCCGCCGCGTCCATGATGAACAGCTTCGCCTACGAGCGGGCCGACGCGCTGCTGGCGGCGGCCGTCGAGCTCCACCACCCCGCGAGCCTCGGGCCACCGCCGGCCGGGCTCCTCGTCCCTTGGGCTCAGGCGGCGCTGCTTTGCGGACGCCTGGGCGAGGCGCGCGTCCGGTTCGACCGGGCCACGTCGGCCGCCGAGAGCGCCGGCGACCCCGTGCTGTTCGCCGAGGCCGCCCTGGGTCTCGGGGGCCACTGGCTCAACGAGCACCGTGCGCCGGTGGACCGTGCCCGCGTCCTGGGGTTGCAACGCGCCGCTCTCGCGGGTCTACCCGCCAGGCACGAAGCGTTGCGCTGCCGGCTCATCGCCCGGCTGGCGGCCGAGGACGTGTACGACGGCGGGCCCATCGAGCCCGTGCATGATGCGCTGGCCGCCGCGCGCCGCAGCGGCGACCTGGGGGCGTTGGCCGAGGCGCTCTCGCTCTGCCACCACGCGCTGCTGACGCCCGAGTTCGCCCGGAGCCGCCTCGAGCTGGCCGATGAGCTGGTCCGGGTGGCGGCCGAGGGTGGCCACGGCGTCTTGGCCCTGATGGGCCTGTGCTGGCGGGCCGTCGACCTGTTCCTGCTGGGAGAGGACCGGGCCGTGCGGGCGCTGGAGGACCTCCGGGCCCGGGCCGACGCGCTCGAGTGCCAGAACATCCTCTACATCGTCGACGTGCTCGACGTCATGCTGCTGATCCGTGCCGGCCGCCTCGACGACGCCGAGGCGGCCGCCGCCCGCTGCTACGACCGGGGCGTGGCGGTCGGGGAGGTCGATGCCATCGGCTACCTGGGCGCGCACACGCTGGCCATTCGCTGGATCCAGGGCCGCGACGTCGAGATCCTCGAGGCCGCGGAGGACATCGCGGCGTCGAACACCCTGGTGGAGGCGGAATTCGGCTTCCGGGCCACCGCCGCCGCCATCGCGGCGCGGGCCGGCCTCCACGAGCGGGCGCGGGCGGGGCTCGGTCGGTTGTGCGCACGCGGCCTGGCGGCGCTGCCGCGTTCGAGCACGTGGCTGGCGGGCATGGCGGCCATCGTCGAAGTGGCGGCGATCGAGGGCGACGCAGCGGTGGCGCGTGAGGCCTACGAGCTTCTGGCCCCTGTCGCCGATCTTCCCGTCATGCCGTCGCTGGGCGTCATATGCCTGGGGTCGACCGAGCGCTTCCTGGGTCTCGCCGCCCGGACGACCGGCGACCTCGACCAAGCGATCTCGCACTTCGAGCGGGCCATCGCCGCCGACCGCCGGTTGGGCAACCGGCCGTTGGCGGCGATCGCGGCCGCCGATCTGGCGTCGACGCTCGCCGAGCGGGGGCAGCCCGGCGACGGCGCCCGGGCGGCGGCGCTCCGGGACCGCGCCATCGTCGACGCCGAGAGCATGGGGATGGCCATACGGGCCGAGGCGTGGCGGGCGGAGTCGTCGATGGCCGCGGAGTCGTCGATGCCGGCGGAGCCGGTGGCGCGTGCGGCGGCGGCAACGATCGACCTCACCGGGTGGGCCGACAGCGCCAGTGGGCCAGGGCCCGAACAGCGGGGGTTCATGCGGCGCCACGGGCGTGGTTGGCTGGTGGAGGTCGGTGACCGCCGGGCGGTCGTTCCCGACCTGGTGGGGATGGCCTACCTCGCCGAGCTGCTGGCCCATCCGGCGCAGCCGATCTCGGCGTTGACGCTCGCGGTCGGCGGCGGACCGCCCGGCGAGCCCCGCCACGAGATCATCGACCGGCAGGCTCGGGACGCTTACGTGCAGCGAGCGCGCGAGCTGGCCGACGACCTCGCCGAGGCCGAGGCCGACAACGATCTGGGGCGCACCGATCGGCTCCGCATCGAACTGGACGCCGTGGTGACGCAGATCGAGGAGGCGACCGGCCTGGGTGGCCGCCCCCGGGCGTTCACCAACGAGCACGAACGGGCACGGACGTCGGTCCGCAAGGCGATCAAGCGGGCGATCGACGAGATCCGGGGGGCCGACCCGGTGGTGGGCGAGATCCTCGATGCCGCAGTGGTGACCGGTTCGCTGTGCATGTACACCCCGGCCTCCTCGCCCCACAACGTCCGATGGACGGTGCGCCCGGCGATCGACGCCGCCGCGGAGGGATGATTCTCGCTGCTTTGCATGAGTATGCATCGAACCGTATGATCGGTCGATGACCTCGGTGGGCATCGTCGGTGCCTCCGGCTACACCGGAGCCGAGCTGCTCCGGTTATGCAGCCAGCACCCGCAGCTCGACGTGCGCGTCGCCACCGCGGATTCGCAGGCGGGCGCTCGAGTGGCGGAGGTCTACCCGAGCCTGGCGGCGGCGTTTCCGGCCCTGACCCTGGCCAAGTTCGACGCCGAGTCGTGCGATGGCCTCGAGCTGGTCTTCCTCGCGATGCCGCATGGCGCCTCGCAGGACGTCGTGCCCGACCTCGCGGGTCGGGTCGGACGCATCGTCGACCTGGCAGCCGACTTCCGGCTGGAGGATCCCGGCTCGTACCGGACGTGGTACGGCGCCGAGCACGGCCGGCCGGACCTGCTGGGAAGCTTCGCCTATGGGCTACCGGAGCTGTTCCGCGCCGACATCACGGGTGCGTCGAGGGTCGCCGCCCCGGGGTGCTACGTCACCGCTGCAGTCCTCGCGCTGGCGCCCCTCCTGCGGTGCGGGCTCGTGGCGTCGTCCGGGATCGTGGTGGACGCCGCCAGTGGCGTGTCGGGCGCCGGCCGGTCCCCCAAGCCGGCCGCCGCCTTCTGCGCGGTCGACGAGGACTTCACCGCCTACGGCCTGCTGACCCACCGGCACACACCCGAGATCGAGCAGGGCCTGAGCCGGGTCGCCCCGGGGGGCTGGGTGCAGGTCCTGTTCACGCCGCACCTTGCGCCCATGAACCGGGGAATCCTCGCCACGTGCTACGCCCGCCCCTCCGGGTCCGGTACCACGACCGCCGACGCCATGGACGCGGTGCGGGCCACCTGGCGCGGCGAGCCATTCGTGGTGGTGACCGAGGGCTCGCCGTCGACCAAGGCCGCGCTGGGGTCGAACGCCGTCCATGTCACGGCCATGGCCGATCCCCGGACGGGCTGGGTGCTCGCCATCGCCGCGCTGGACAACCTGGTCAAGGGCGCGTCGGGACAGGCGATCCAGTGCGCCAACCTGATGCTCGGCCTCCCGGAGACCGCGGGCCTGCCGGCCGTGGGTGTCTACCCGTGAGCGTCGTCGCCCCCGCGGGGTTCACGGCCGGCGGCGTGGCGTGCGGCATCAAGGGGTCGGGTGAGCTCGACCTGTCGCTGGTGGCCGTCGCCGGCGGCGCCTCGGTGGCCGCGGCAGGCGTGTTCACCCAGAACCTGGTGGTGGCCGCCCCGGTGGTGGTGAGCCGCCGCCACCTGGCGGCGACCGGGGGACGGGCCGCCGCGGTGGTGCTGTCGAGTGGCAACGCGAACGCCGCCACCGGCGAGCGTGGCGAGGCCGATGCCGAGACGATGTGCGCACTGGTCGCGGGTGAGGTGGGCTGCCCGCAACAGGCCGTCCTGGTGTGCTCCACCGGGCTGATCGGGCTCCTGCTGCCAATGGACGCCGTCGGGGCCGGCGTGCTCCGCGTGGTGGCCGGGCGTGGTGACGGCCCCAGCCACGGGATCGCCGCCGCCGAGGCGATCATGACGACCGACACCCACCGCAAGGAGACCGTCGTGCGCGCCGACGGGTTCGTGGTCGGCGGCATGGCCAAGGGCGCCGCCATGCTCGCGCCCAACATGGCCACGATGCTGGCGGTCCTCACCACGGACGCCACCGTGGACCCGCAGGACCTCGATCGGGTGCTGCGGGCGGGCGTGACCGACAGCTTCAACGCCATCACCGTCGACGGCTGCACGTCCACCAACGACACGGTCCTGATCCTGGCCAGTGGCAGGTCGGGCCCACCCGACGGGGACGGGTTCGCCGCCGCAGTGGCGGCCGCCTGCGCGGACCTGGCCACGCAGATGGTGGGGGACGCGGAGGGTCACACCAAGGTCGTCCGGGTGCGGGTGACCGGTGCCGCCTCCGACGGGGAGGCCCGCCAGGCGGCCCGTAGGGTGGCGGAGAGCCAGCTGGCCAAGTGCTCGTGGTTCGGCGGCGACCCGTACTGGGGACGGGTGGCGAGCGACTTGGGCACGGCGGGCGTCAAGCTCGACCCCGCCGAACTGACGATCGCGTACGGCGGCACCATGGTGAGCCGGGGTTGCGTCGGCATCGGCCACGACGCCGCCGCCGTGGCCGAACACATGGCGGGGGAGCACCTCGAGGTCCACTGCGACTTGGGCGTCGGCGACGGGCAGGCGGCGGTACTCACCAACGACCTCGCCCCCGGCTACATCGACGAGAACAAACGAACCTCATGAGCCCGCTACGCCCGTCCGCCCCCCTCCGCTCCCGGGTCCTGTCGCCTCCGGTGCGGGGCTCCGACGCCGTGTCTCCCGCGTCCTCAGCGCCACCCGCTCGCTACCCGCCCTCCGCCGGAGGCGATCAAGCGGCCCCGGGCCCGAGCGGCCCGGTGCGAAGCACCCAGAGCGGGAAGGACAGCGCCGAAGCCTACGGCCGAGTCGAGATCCTGCTCGAGGCCCTGCCCTACATCCAGCGGTTCCGCGGCACAGTGGTCGTGGTGAAGTACGGCGGCGCCGCCGTGGGCGAGCCCGAGCTCGGACGCACCGTTGCCGACGACGTCGTGCTCCTGCGGGCCGTGGGCCTGCGGCCCGTGGTGGTCCACGGCGGCGGTCCGCAGATCAGCGAGCTGATGTCGCGGCTGGGCAAGGAACCGGAGTTCCGTGACGGCCTGCGCGTCACCGACGCCGAGACCGTCGACATCGCCCGGATGGTGCTGGTGGGCAAGGTCAACCGCGACATCGTGTCGGCGGTCAACGTCCATGGCCCCCTGGCGGTGGGGCTGTCGGGCGAGGACGCAGGCCTCCTCATGGTGACCCCGGCCCGCAACCCGGAGCTCGGGTACGTGGGCGATGTGCGCTCCGTCAACCCCGCCATCCTCCGGCGACTGCTGGCAGAGGACCTCATCCCGGTGGTCTCGACGATCGGATCCGACCCCACCGGGCAGGCCTACAACATCAACGCCGACACTGTGGCGGGTGCCCTTGCCGAGGCGCTGGACGCGGAGAAGGCCATCTTCCTCACCGACGTCGCCGGGTTGCTCGCCGACGTGCGCGAGCCGGGCTCGCTCGTGAGGCACATCACAGCCGACGAGCTCGAGCCGATGATCGACGATGGCCACCTGACCGGGGGGATGATCCCCAAGGTCGCCGCCGCCGTCCACGCGGTCCGCAACGGCGTGCGGTCGGCGCACCTGCTGGATGGGCGGATACCGCACGTCCTCCTGCTGGAGCTGTTCAGCGACGCCGGGGTCGGCACCATGATCACCGCCGGGGGTGCGGCGGCGTGACCAGCCCCCTCATGCCCACGTACCCACCCCCGCCGGTGACGTTCGTGCGCGGCGAGGGCTCCTACCTGTTCGACGTCGACGGGCGGCGCTACCTCGATTGCCTGTCCGGGCTGGCGGTCACCTCGCTGGGTCACGCCCACCCGGCGGTGGCCGCAGCCCTGCACCATCAGGCGTCCACGCTGCTGCACGTGTCCAACCTGTTCGGCTCGGAGCCCGGCCCGGAGGTGGCCCGCACGCTCGACCGCCTCGTGGGCGACGGAGAGTCGGCCGGCGGGCAGGTGTTCTTCTGCAACTCCGGCGCCGAAGCGAACGAGTGCGCCATCAAGCTGGCCCGGCGCGTCGGCAGAGACCGAGCGAACGCTAGGCCCGGCCCGAGACATGCGCTCCGCTCCCACGGCCGCTCGGGCCGGGGGAGCGGGGGGCACACGCCGAAGCCCGAGCGGCCCGGCGCCGGAGACGCCAAGAGCGCGGAGCATGTCCGTGGTCGCCATGTGGTGATCTCCGCCTACGGCAGCTTTCACGGCCGGACGCTGGCGACTCTCCATGCCACCGGGCAACCCGCCAAGCACGAGCCCTTCCAGCCGCTGCCCGAGGGCTTCCGGCACGTCGCGTGGGACGACCTCGACGCCTTGGCGGCGGCGCTCGATCCCGGCGTGGCCGCCGTCCTGCTCGAGGCGGTGCAGGGCGAGGGCGGGGTGAACCCGGCCAGCCGCGCCTACTTCCAGGGCGTGCGCCGCCTGTGCGACGAGCGAGGCGCGCTGCTCATCGTCGACGAGGTGCAGACCGGCCTCGGGCGGACCGGCCGGTGGTTCGGCTTCCAGCACCTCGGTGTGCAACCGGACGTCGTCACCATGGCCAAGGCGCTCGGCAACGGGGTGCCGATCGGCGCATGCTGGGCCCGTGCCGACGTGGCCTCGGTGTTCGAGCCCGGGGATCACGCCACGACGTTCGGCGGCCAGCCGCTGGTCACGGCCGCGGCGCGTGCAGTCCTGGCCGTCATGCAGGCCGAGGACGTGCCGGGACGGGCAACGCGGGCCGGCGCCCGGTTCCGCGACCGGCTCGAGGCCCTGCCCAGCGTCGCCGGCGTGCGCGGTCTCGGCCTCCTGCTGGCGGTCGAGCTGTCCGGATGCGACGCCCGCGACGTGAACGGGGCACTGCTCGACGCCGGTCTCGTCGCCAACGCGGTCACGCCCACGGCGCTGCGCCTGGCCCCCTCGCTGCTGATCGGCGATGACGAGATCGACGAAGCCACCACCATCATGGAGAAGGTCCTCCAATGACGAGCACACCGGTGGCCGTGCGCCACGTTCTCGAACTCGACGACCTGACGCCGGACGAGCTGCGCGAGATCCTGCGACGGTCGACCACGCCGACCGCCCACCGTCCCCTGGTGCGGCGCACCGTGGGCCTGTACTTCGAGAAGCCGTCGCTGCGCACCCGGCACTCGTGTGAGGCCGCGATCGTCCAGCTGGGCGGTCATCCGGTCACGTTCCGGCGCGAGGAGGTCGGCAGCGGAGACCGGGAGCCCATCGCCGACATCGCCCGGGTGCTTTCCGGCTACCACGCCGCCCTGGGAGGCCGCGTCTTCGACCACGCCCTACTCGAGGAGCTGGCGGGCGCCGCCACGATCCCGGTCGTCAACCTCCTCTCCGACCGGGGCCATCCCTGTCAGGCGCTCGCCGATCTGCTGACGATGAACCAGACATTGGGGGAGCTGCCCGGCGCCACGGTCGCCTGGGTTGGCGACTTCAACAACGTGGCCCGGTCCCTGGCCATCGGCGGCACGATGCTGGGGATGAAGGTGCAGCTGGCCTGCCCGCCCGGCTTCGGGCCGAGCACCGACGATCTCGACCGGCTCCGGGCGCTGGGCGCCGAGCCCGCCGTGACCAGCAGGCCCGAGGAGGCGGTCGCCGGCGCGGCCGCCGTGCACACCGACGTCTGGGCGTCGATGGGCCAGGAGGACGAGGCCGACTCCCGGGCCCGCGCCTTCGAGGGCTTCTCGGTAGACGACCGGCTGATGGCCGTGGCGGCGCCCGGGGCGGTGTTCATGCATTGCATGCCCGCGCATCGCGGCGAGGAGGTGGCGGCGTCCGTGGTGGACGGGCCGCAGAGCCGGATGATCCTCCAGGCCCACAACCGGCTCCACAGCATGCGGGGGTTGCTCGGCTGGCTCGTGGAGCAGTCGGGATCATGAGCGTCGACCGTGCTCCCGGCCGGGCGTTGGCGAAGCCGCAGCGCCAGCACCGGATGGCCGGGCTGCTGTCGGACCACGACGTCACCAGCCAGGGGCAGCTGGTCGAGCTGCTGGCGGCGGAGGGCGTGGCGGCAACCCAGGCCACCGTGTCGCGCGACCTCGACGACCTCGGGGCCATCAAGGTGCGGGGCCCGGGCGGCGAGACCGTCTACGCCATCCCCGAGCTGCCGACCGAGCAGCGGGCACCGGAGGATCACCTCCGCCGGGTGTTCAGCGAGTGGGTCGTCGAGGTGGCGCACTCCGCCAACCTGGTGGTGCTGCGCACCCCGCCCGGATCCGCCCACGTGGTGGGATCGGCCCTCGACCGGTCGGGCCTGCCGGGGGTGATCGGCACGGTGGCCGGCGACGACACGCTCGTCGTGGTGGTCGCCGAGGACACGACCGGCGCGGCGATGGCCCGCCAGCTGGCCGAGATGGCCGGCCTGTAGAGATCACGAGAGAAGGAAACGACAATGCCCAAGCGGGTGGTCCTCGCCTACAGCGGCGGTCTCGACACGTCGGTGGCCGTGCGGTGGATGACCGACAACCACGGCGTCGAGGTGATCGCCTTGGCGGTAGACGTCGGCCAGTCCTCCGACTGGGACGTCCTGCGCGAGCGCGCACTGGCCGCCGGCGCCGTCGACGCCATCGTGGTCGACGCCCGCGACGAGTTCGCACGCGAGTACTGCGTACCCGTGCTCAAGGCCAATGCGCTCTACGAGGGCCGCTACCCGCTGGTCTCGGCGCTGTCCCGCCCCGTGATCGTCAAGCACCTGGTCGAGGCCGCCCGCGAGCATGGTGCGGATGCCGTGGCCCACGGCTGCACCGGAAAGGGCAACGACCAGGTCCGCTTCGAGGTGTCGACCCGGGCGCTGGCGCCCGATCTCGAGGTGGTCGCGCCGGTGCGCTCGTGGGGTATGACCCGGCAGGATTGCATCCTCTACGCCTACGACCACGCCATACCCATCTCGGCGACGAAGGAGAAGGTGTACTCGATCGACGACAACCTCTGGGGCCGGGCGATCGAGTGTGGCGAGATGGAGGACCCATGGGCGGCGCCGCCGCCCGGTGTCTGGCTGCTCACGAAGCCCACGGCCACCGAGCCGATGGACGTCGTGATCGGCTTCGACCGTGGTGTCCCCGTGTCGCTCGACGGCGTAGCGCTCGGTCCCGCCGACCTGATCCAACAGCTCGGCCAGGTCGTCGGCTCCTACGGTTGGGGACGCATCGACATGGTCGAGAACCGGCGCGTCGGCATCAAGAGTCGCGAGACGTACGAGTGCCCGGGCAGCCTGGCCATCATGCTGGCGCATGCCGACCTCGAGTCGATCTGCCTCGAGCGTGACCTGCAGCGCGAGAAGACCCGCCTCGAGAGCCGCTATGCCGAGCTGGTCTACGACGGGCTGTGGTTCAGCCCGCTCCGCCAGGCGCTCGACGCTTTCGTCGACGAGAGCCAGCGCCATGTGACCGGCGAGGTTCGGCTGCGCCTGTCGCCCGGTGGGAGCGCGCAACCAGGCTCGGTCCACGTGACGGGCCGGCGCAGCCCCCACAGCCTGTACAACTACAGCCTGGCCACGTACGACGATGCCGACAGCTTCCGCCACGCCGACAGCGAGGGCTTCGTCCGGCTGTGGGGCCTCGGCATCGAGACGTGGTCGTCGATCCAGGGCCCGGGTGCCGAGGCATGATGCCAACGTGAGCACGCTGTGGCAGGGCCGCTTCGCCGAGGAGCCGGCCGACGAGCTCCTGGCCTTCACGGTCAGCCTGCCGTTCGATCGGCGGCTGGCCGCGGACGACCTGGAGGGCAGCCGGGCCCACGTCAAGGGCCTCACCCGCGCCGGGATACTCAGCGAGGACGAGGCGGACCTGGTGCGGACCGCACTCGATCGCGTGGGGGAGGAGCTCCGGAAGGGGTTGTTCGGGTTCGAGCCCGGCGACGAGGACATCCACACCGCAATCGAACGGCGGGTCATCGAACTGGCGGGGCCGGCCGGCGCCAAGCTCCACACCGGACGGAGCCGCAACGACCAGGTGGCCACGGCGCTGCGCCTGTGGTGCAAACGCGAGCTCACCAGCATCGCCGGGCGGGTGGTGGCGTTCCAGCGGGTGCTGCTGGAACGGGCCCGTGAGGTCGGTCCGGCCTACCTCCCCGGCTACACCCACATGCAGCGGGCACAGCCCGTGACGCTGGCCCACCACCTCCTCGCCCACGGCTGGTCGCTGGCCCGTGACGTCGACCGGCTCGCCGACTGCCGGCGGCGGCTCGACGTGTCGCCGCTGGGTGCCGGGGCGCTGGCCGGGTCGTCGCTGCCGCTGGACCCCGACTTCACAGCCGCGGAGCTCGGCTTCGCCGGTCGATTCGAGAACAGCCTCGACGCCGTGAGCGACCGGGACTTCGTGGCCGAGGCGCTGTTCGTCCTCAGCCTGGTGGCGGTGCACCTGTCGCGCATGGGCGAGGAGGTGATCCTGTGGTCGACCGACGAGTTCGGCTTCGTGCGGCTCGCCGACGCGTACGCCACCGGGTCGTCGATGCTGCCGCAGAAGAAGAACCCCGACATCGCCGAATTGGCCCGGGGCAAGGCGGGCCGGCTGATCGGCGACCTCGCCGGGCTCATGGCGACCCTGAAGGGCCTGCCGCTCAGCTACAACCGCGACCTGCAGGAGGACAAGGAGCCGCTGTTCGACGCCGTCGAGCAAGTCTCACTGGCCCTGGCGGCGATGGCGGGCCTGTACAGGACGCTGGCGTTCGACCTGGATCGCATGCAGCGGGCGGCCGATTCGCCCTATGCCGCGGCCACCGACCTCGCCGAGCTGCTGGTGGACCGGGGCGTGCCGTTCCGGGAGGCGCACGCGCTGGTGGGGGCGCTGGTGCGCGACAGCATGGAGCGCCACGTTCCGCTGTCCGAGCTGGTGGAGGCGCATCCCGACCTCGGGTCCGAGGGTGCGGCCCTGCTCGAAGCCGGCCGCCCGGTGGCGCGCCGCCGCACCCCGGGTGGTGCGGCGCCGGCGCCCGTCGAGGAGCAGCTCGGGCGCTTCGAAGGTCGGATCGCCGTCGACGCGGAGCGCCTGGGGCTGGGAGATTCGTCCGCATGAGCCCGCCGTACCGCCACGAGCTGCGTGTCCGCTACGGCGAGGTCGACATGCAGCGCCATGTCTTCAACGCGCACTACCTGGCCTACGTCGACGACGCGTTCGACACGTGGCTGCGGTCGGCCCTCGGTCCCGAGTATGAGTCCACCTTCGACATGGTGCTCAAGCGGGCCGAGGTCACCTGGCACGGCGGGGCGACGTTCGGCGACGTGCTCGCCATCGACGTGGCCGCCCGGCGCTGGGGCACCACCAGCTTCGACATCGGCTACGAGGGGTCGGTCGGCGAGCAGCCGGTGTTCACCGCGGTGGTGACCTACGTGTCGGTGGCCCCGGGCACGACCGACCCCGCCCCGGTGCCGGGCGCGGTGCGGTCGGCGCTGGTGTGAGGATCGTCGAGCGCGACTTCTACCGTCGCGATCCGCGGGCGGTGGCGCCGGAGCTGCTGAACAAGCTCCTGGTGCGGCGGGGAACCGCCGACGTGGACGGTCCCGAGTCCGCCGATCGGGTGGGCCGCATCGTCGAGGTCGAGGCGTACTGCGGCGGAATCGATCCCGGCAGCCACACGTACCGGGGCATGACGGCGCGCAACCGCACGATGTTCGGACCACCCGGCGGGCTCTACGTGTACTTCACCTACGGGATGCACTGGTGCGCGAACGCGGTGTGCGGTGACGACACCGAGGGCGTGGCGGTGCTCCTCCGGGCGCTTGCCCCCGTGGCCGGCCTGGAGGCCATGCGGGCGGTGCGGCCCCGGGCACGCCGGGACCGTGACCTCTGCAGCGGACCGGCGAAGCTCTGCCAGGCGCTCGGCCTCGGCCGTGCATTCGACGGCGCCGACCTGGTGACCGGCGACCGCGGCGTCGTGGTGTGCGACGACGGCACGCCCCCGCCGGCGGACCCGGCGCAGACCACCCGCATCGGGCTCAGCGCCGGTGCCGAGCACCCCTGGCGCTGGTACGTGCGTGGCGACCCCAACGTGTCGTCCGGAGGAGCTCCCCCCGGGAGACCGCTCGCACCTGGGACACCCTGATCTGTCAGGCGTCGGCGGGCGACACGCAGGACGGCATCCGGTTGGCGTTGGCGAACTCGTCGATCCAGCCGGTGATCTGCTGGCCTTCGCCGGGCTTCTCTGACACCAGCAGTCGGGCGTCGGGGTCCGTGCGCAGGGCGTCGGCGTACCGCTCGCGATCGCCGAGATACGTGCGCCAGTCGCTCAACCACTCGTTGGCCCGCCGGCGCTGGTCCCCTGCGGGCGCCAAGGCCTGGAGGCCGTCGAGGTCGTCGAGCATCGCGGCGTATGCGCCGTTGGCCCGCACCAGCACGTCCGCACGCTCCGCTGCGGTGTGCGAGGCGCTGGCGACCGGCAGGCGGTCCACCTGCTCCAGCGCGGTGGCGCACCGCTCCTCGGCCGCCTCGGCGAACGCCGGGTCGTCGAGCCGATCGATGGGGGGCTGCCGGCCCGGCCCGAAGGCCAGGAAGAGCACGTAGCCCCACATCGACACGAGGGCGCAGACGACGATCAGAACGACCAGTCGCCCCCGTAGCGACCCGCGTCCGGACGAAGCGTCGTCGCGGTTGTCGCTGGTCGGAACCCGTGGGGCCTGGACGGTCACCACACCAGGCTCTCCGTCCCGGCCCGGTAGCGTCCAGTCCGTGACGACCACGGTGCTCGACGAGCTTGAGGCCCGCGGGCTGGTCCAGGACTCGACGGATCGAGAGCAACTGGCGGCGCGGCTGGCGGCCGGACCGATCGCGCTCTACTACGGCTGCGATCCGACCGCCGACAGCCTCCACGTCGGCAACCTGATTGGCCTTCTCGTCCTACGGCGGTTCCAGGACGCCGGCCACCGGCCGGTGGCGCTGGCGGGCGGCGCTACCGGGATGGTCGGCGACCCCAGCGGGCAGTCCGACGAGCGCAACCTGCTGGACGCCGAGACGCTCGACGCCAACGTGGCCGCAATCAAGTCCCAGATGGCCCGCATCCTCGACTTCGAGTCCGGCGGGGCTGTCCTCGTGGACAACCGCGACTGGACTGCGGACGTCAGCCTCCTCGACTTCCTGCGCAACGTCGGCAAGCACGTGACGGTCAACCAGATGCTGGCGCGGGAATCGGTGCGGGGCCGTCTCCAGCGTGACGGTGAGGGCATCAGCTACACCGAGTTCAGCTACATGCTGCTGCAGGCGCACGACTACCTGTGGCTGAACGAGCACCTCGGCGTCGAGCTCCAGATCGGCGGGTCCGACCAGTGGGGGAACATCGTGTCGGGCATCGACCTCGTTCGCCGGGTGCGGGGCGAAGCCGTCCACGGGCTGTCCTGGCCCCTCATGACCGCACCCGACGGGAGGAAGCTCGGCAAGACCACCGGGGCGTGGGTCTGGCTGGACCCTGCGAGAACCAGTCCCTACCGCTTCTACCAACACTGGATGCAGACTGACGACCGGCAGGTCAGGGAATATCTGGCCAAGTTCACGCTGTTGGACCTCTCTGCCGTCGACGATCTGGCCGCCAACCATGCGAAGGCGCCGGAGCGTCGGCGAGGACAAAGGGCGCTGGCCGGTGAGGTCACGGCGCTGGTGCACGGCGAGGCGGCGGCACGGGCCGCAGAACAGGCGTCGGAGATCCTGTTCGGCGGATCGCCGCTGGCCGCCGATCGCGATGCGCTGGCGACCGTGGCGGCGGAGGTGCCAACCGCACCGCTGAGCTCCGATGAGGACCTGGCGACGGGAGTCGACCCGGTGCCGCTTCTGGTCGACGCGGGGCTCGCCACCTCCAGGGCCGATGCCCGTCGCTCCTTGCAGCAGGGAGCGGTGTCGGTCAACGGGGAACGGGTCGAGGCGGGCCGGATGATCGGGAAGGGCGACGTGCTTCACGGCCGGTACGTGGTGCTGCGAAAGGGTAAGAAGTCCTATGCTGTCCTCGTCCGGGACGGCAACTGAGCAGGCCCGAGAAATCCCCGGGAAACCGGTCTCTCAGGTTGACGGTGCCCAGCTAGGTCGTTAGATTGATCCTTCGCCCCGGAGCGGCCTCGTGGCTGCCCGCGGCGCACGCAAGGCCGGCACCACCGTTCCCGAGCAGGGCGCGCGTGCCGGGAGCGTTGGACGCTCCTTGAAAACAGAAGAGAGGACGAGAGAGCGAGTGCGGGCGACCGCACCGGAAGTTTCTTCCGGCGTGGTCGTTTGAAACGAAACGCACCGTCAATTATCCGGGTGGTGCTTTTGCACCATCCGATGGTGCCAGTGCCACGGGCTCGAGTGATTCCGCTCGAGTGCGAGGCGTCTCTATCGAAGGGTGTCGTCGCCTGGCGACGGCGCTCGGGATTTCGACGGAGAGTTTGATCCTGGCTCAGGACGAACGCTGGCGGCGTGCTTAACACATGCAAGTCGAACGAGATCCAACCAGTGGCAACACCGGAGAAGATCTAGTGGCGAACGGGTGAGTAACACGTGAGAAACCTGCCCCGAAGTCTGGGATAAGCCCTCGAAAGGGGGTCTAATACCGGATGTCCTCATCAGGCCGCATGGCCAGATGAGGAAAGGTCCGCTGCTTCGGGAGGGCCTCGCGGCCTATCAGCTTGTTGGTGAGGTAACGGCTCACCAAGGCGACGACGGGTAGCTGGTCTGAGAGGACGATCAGCCACACTGGGACTGAGACACGGCCCAGACTCCTACGGGAGGCAGCAGTGGGGAATCTTGCGCAATGGGCGAAAGCCTGACGCAGCAACGCCGCGTGCGGGATGACGGCCTTCGGGTTGTAAACCGCTTTCAGTGGGGACGAAATCAGACGGTACCCACAGAAGAAGCCCCGGCCAACTACGTGCCAGCAGCCGCGGTAACACGTAGGGGGCAAGCGTTGTCCGGATTCATTGGGCGTAAAGAGCTCGTAGGCGGCTCAGTAAGTCGGGTGTGAAACCCTCAGGCTCAACCTGGGGACGCCACTCGATACTGCTGTGGCTAGAGTCCAGTAGAGGAGTGTGGAATTCCCGGTGTAGCGGTGAAATGCGCAGATATCGGGAGGAACACCAACGGCGAAGGCAGCACTCTGGGCTGGTACTGACGCTGAGGAGCGAAAGCGTGGGTAGCAAACAGGATTAGATACCCTGGTAGTCCACGCCGTAAACGTTGGGCACTAGGTGTGGGGCCCCTCCAACGGGTTCCGTGCCGTAGCTAACGCATTAAGTGCCCCGCCTGGGGAGTACGGCCGCAAGGCTAAAACTCAAAGGAATTGACGGGGGCCCGCACAAGCGGCGGAGCATGTTGCTTAATTCGAGGCAACGCGAAGAACCTTACCTGGGTTTGACATGTAGGGAAAAGCCGTAGAGATACGGTGTCCTTCGGGGCCCTACACAGGTGGTGCATGGCTGTCGTCAGCTCGTGTCGTGAGATGTTGGGTTAAGTCCCGCAACGAGCGCAACCCCTGTCCCATGTTGCCAGCGGGTAATGCCGGGGACTCTTGGGAGACTGCCGGGGTCAACTCGGAGGAAGGTGGGGACGAGGTCAAGTCATCATGCCCCTTATATCCAGGGCTGCAAACATGCTACAATGGCCAGTACAAAGGGCTGCGAAACCGCGAGGTCGAGCGAATCCCGTAAAGCTGGTCTCAGTTCGGATTGGAGTCTGCAACTCGACTCCATGAAGCCGGAGTCGCTAGTAATCCCGGATCAGCAACGCCGGGGTGAATACGTTCCCGGGCCTTGTACACACCGCCCGTCACACCACGAAAGTCGGTAACACCCGAAGCCAGTGGCCCAACCCTTGTGGAGGGAGCTGTCGAAGGTGGGATCGGCGATTGGGGTGAAGTCGTAACAAGGTAGCCGTACCGGAAGGTGCGGCTGGATCACCTCCTTTCTAAGGAGTCAAGGTTCCTGCTCACGCAGGGACGACTCCCAGTTGGAGCCTCGCTCGGTCCGGTCCACGGCGACGTCGTCGGTGGTAGGTGTTTTCCTCCCGACGGCCGAGCCCGGGCCCGACGACCGTCCTCTCTTCTGTTTTGAGGGAGCGATCCTCCTTCACCTCGAGGCTCCGCCGGCGATGCCCCAGTGGCTGCGCCGGCGTCCTCGTCTCCGGACTCGGCGCCGCAGGTGCCCGCGTCTGCGCTCCTTGAGAACTGCATAGCGAGCACGAGCATCTTTGTTCTTCCAAGCTACAAAGAGCCAACGGTGGATGCCTTGGCGTCTGACACCGATGAAGGACGTGGGTGGCTGCGAAAAGCCACGGGGAGCTGCCGACCAAGCTTTGATCCGTGGATATCCGAATGGGGAAACCCGGCACCCGTCATGGGGTGTCACTCCGGCCCGAACACATACGGCCGGTAGAGGGAACCGGGGGAATTGAAACATCTCAGTACCCCGAGGAAGAGAAAGCAATTGCGACTCCCTGAGTAGCGGCGAGCGAAAGGGGATCAGCCCAAACCGAACTGGTGCAATAGCCCGATGGCGTTGCCAGTTCGGGGTTGTGGGACCGACACCTGCCGCATCGGAGGCAGGACCGAGTTACAAAGCTGCCGTCTAGCGGAAGCGTTCTGGAAAGGCGCGCCGCAGCGGGTAACAGCCCCGTACGCGAAAGACGAGCAGCCTCGGGTCGTAATCCCAAGTAACGCCGGGACCGTGAAAACCGGCGTGAATCTGCGAGGACCACCTCGTAAGGCTAAGTATGTTCAGACGACCGATAGTGCACGAGTACCGTGAGGGAAGGGTGAAAAGTACCCCGGGAGGGGAGTGAAATAGTACCTGAAACCGTTGGTTTACAATCAGTCAGAGTGTCGGTACAGGCTTCGGCCTGTACTCACGATGGCGTGCCTTTTGAAGAATGAGCCTGCGAGTTACGGTGTGTGGCGAGGTTAACCAGTGATGGGAAGCCGGAGCGAAAGCGAGTCTGAACGGGGCGTTCAGTCGCATGCTGTAGACCCGAAGCCGAGTGATCTACCCATGGGCAGGTTGAAGCGGGGGTAAGACCCCGTGGAGGACCGAACCCACCAGGGTTGAAAACCTGGGGGATGACCTGTGGGTAGGGGTGAAAGGCCAATCAAACTCGGTGATAGCTGGTTCTCCCCGAAATGCATTTAGGTGCAGCGTCGGGCGTTCAGCCATGGAGGTAGAGCACTGGATGGGCTAGGGGGCCAACAAGCTTACCGACCCCAACCAAACTCCGAATGCCATGGCTCCAGAGCTCGGCAGTGAGTCCACGGGGGATGAGCTTCGTGGACAAAAGGGAAACAGCCCAGATCGCCGGCTAAGGCCCCTAATTCCGAACTAAGTGGTAAACGATGTGGGATTGCCCAGACAGCCAGGAGGTTGGCTTAGAAGCAGCCACCCTTGAAAGAGTGCGTAACAGCTCACTGGTCGAGTGATCCTGCGCGGACAATTCAACGGGGCTCAAGTTCGGAGCCGAAGCCGCGGATCCCTGCGCTTGCGCAGGGGTGGTAGGGGAGCGTCGATCTCGGAGTGAAGCGACGGTGTGAACCGGCGTGGACCGTGGTCGAGTGAGAATGCAGGTATGAGTAGCGAAAGAGGGGTGAGAAACCCCTCCGCCGAATGTCCAAGGGTTCCTGGGGAAGGCTAATCCGCCCAGGGTGAGTCGGGAGCTAAGGCGAGGCCGACAGGCGTAGTCGATGCACAACCGGTTGATATTCCGGTACCGCTGTGCCCGCGCCCATGCCGACTCCAGGTTGCTAAGGGGCTGTCTTCGGACGAACCGACCCACCTGGACGAAGCAAGCGATGCGGGGACGCAGGAGGGCAGGTGAGCCCAGGCGATGGTAGTCCTGGGGTAAGCGTGTAGGTCGGGGACCAGGTAAGTCCGGGCCCCATACAGACCGAGACGTGATACCGAGCCGTTTCAGGCGAAGTCACTAATCCCATACTGTCTAGAAAAGCCGCTAGTTAGTTGGCACAGCGCCCGTACCCCAAACCAACACAGGTGGACAGGTAGAGAATACCGAGGCGATCGGGAGAACGGTGGTTAAGGAACTCGGCAAAATGCCTCCGTAACTTCGGGAGAAGGAGGGCCCCCCTAGGGTGACAGGCTTCGCGCCTCGAGCTCGACGGGGCCGCAGAGACCAGGGGAAAGCGACTGTTTACTAAAAACACAGCAGCGTGCTAAGTCGCAAGACGACGTATACGCTGTGACGCCTGCCCGGTGCCGGAAGGTTACGGGGAAGGGTTAGCCGCAAGGCGAAGCTCTGAACCTAAGCCCCGGTAAACGGCGGCCGTAACTATAACGGTCCTAAGGTAATAAGCCCCGTGTGCAGCGGGGAGTTGCCCCTGTCGGGAGCAATCCCGAACAGTGCAGCTGGCTAAATGCTGGAAACACCGAGCATCCGGCGGTACTCGTTCATTGTCACACCCCTCGGGGATGATGTGGCGGTGAGCAGTGACAATCCGTCCGGTGCGGTCAATCAGCAGGAAAGGCCAGGCGCCGAGGAGTGGGCCGTCGGCTTCGTCGACGGCGAGGGATGCTTCTCGATCTCGGTCGTACGCAACACGACGTGTCGCTCGGGCTGGCAGGTCCAGCACGAGTTCGCCGTGACGCAGGCGGCCAGCTCTCGGTCTGCTCTCGAGTACCTCGTCGAGGTGTTCGGGTGCGGCCGGGTGGTCGAGAACCCTCGATGGGACAACCATCGCGAGTCGCTGCTCCGCTTCTCCGTGAAGCGGCGCGCCGACCTCGTGACACGGATCGTCCCGTTCTTCGAAGTGCGCCCACTCAGAACCGCGAAGCAGCTCGACTTCGAGAAGTTCGCCGATGTCCTGCGCATGATGCAGGCAGGCGAGCATCTCACGGAGTCGGGTCTCCGGCGCATCGCTCGGATCACCGAGCAGATGAACCGTAGGCAGCGGTCTCGGTTCCTGGAATCCTCAGAGGCCATACGCCAGCCACCTCGTACGACAGCGAGGTGAAGATATGGTCCTAGCCCCATGGCGACATGGGGGGAAACTAGAGCGAAATTCCTTGTCGGGTAAGTTCCGACCTGCACGAATGGCGTAACGACTTTCCTACTGTCTCAACCACCGACCCGGCGAAATTGAAGTACGAGTAAAGATGCTCGTTAGCTGCAGCAGGACGGAAAGACCCCGTGGACCTTCACTACAGCTTGATATTGGGTTTTGGTATGCGTTGTGTAGGATAGGTGGGAGACTGGGAAGCATTGGCGCTAGCCAGTGTGGAGTCAACCTTGAAATACCACCCTGCGTATACCGGGACTCTAACCTAGGTCCGTGATCCGGATCGGGAACAGTGTCAGGTGGGTAGTTTGACTGGGGCGGTCGCCTCCTAAAGAGTAACGGAGGCGCCCAAAGGTTCCCTCAGCCTGGTTGGCAATCAGGCGTCGAGTGCAATGACACAAGGGAGCTTGACTGCGAGACAAACACGTCAAGCAGGTGCGAAAGCAGGGCATAGTGATCCGGCGGTTGCGTGTGGAAGCGCCGTCGCTCAACGGATAAAAGGTACCCCGGGGATAACAGGCTAATCTTGCCCAAGAGTCCATATCGACGGCAAGGTTTGGCACCTCGATGTCGGCTCATCGCATCCTGGGGCGGTAGCACGTCCCAAGGGTTGGGCTGTTCGCCCATTAAAGCGGTACGCGAGCTGGGTTTAGAACGTCGCGAGACAGTTCGGTCCCTATCCGCTGCAGCCGTAGGGAACTTGAGGAAGGCTGTCCCTAGTACGAGAGGACCGGGACGGACGCAGCTCTCGTGTGCCAGTTGTCCTGCCAAGGGCACTGCTGGTTAGCGACCTGCGGAAGGGATAAGCGCTGAAGGCATCTAAGTGCGAAGCCCGTTCCAAGATGAGGTTCCCCACAGGGTCAACCTGGTAAGGCCCGTGGTAGACCACCACGTTGATAGGCCGGAGGTAGAAGCACGGCAACGTGTGCAGCCGACCGGTACTAATCGGCCGAGGGCTTGGATTTCCTATGATGTTCGTGCTCGCTATGGAGTCCTCAGGGGGCCGGCGCCTGGTCGCGCGGACCTGAGTTGACAGCAGATTTCGGTGGCCATGGCGGAGGGGTCACACCCGTTCCCATACCGAACACGGAAGTTAAGCCCTCCAGCGCCGATGGTACTTGGCAGGAGACTGCCTGGGAGAGTAGGTCGCCGCCGGATTTCTCCTAAAAGAAGGCCGCCCTCCGGGGCGGCCTTCGTCGCGTATTGCCTCACACCGGTGCTCGTCGGGGCGCCAGTACCCTGATCGCCATGGCACCGAGCAGCGCCCGGGGCGGCGACCGCAACCCCGACGACCGGAGGGGTGGGCGACGCGGTTCCGGCAAGTCGCCGACACGCGGCAAGGGTGGCGGCGGGGCCAGGGGATCGGCCGGGTCGCGACGCGCGCAGTCCGAGCCGAGGCGCGGGGCTCCGCGGCCCGACCAACCGGGCGGCCCACGGCCCCCGCGACGGGATGCGGACAACCGGGGCCGCGACGGCCGAACCGGCGATGGGCAGGGCCGAGGTCGGTCGCCGGGACCCGGCGACGCGAAGCGCCCAGGCGGGGACGGCCGGCGTGGTACCCGCGACGGGGGTTCCCCACGCCCCGGCCGTACCGGCCCGGGCCGGCCGGTGCGGGACGGCGCCTCCGGCCGTGCTCGCACACGCCGGGGCGGCGACGACGCTGGCTCCCCGGGTCCGTCAGCGCGGCGAGGACAGCCGCGGCGAGGGCAGCAACGTCCGCGCCGGGACCGGGACACCTCGGCGGACCGGGGTACGCCCGAGGCTTCCGCCGGCCGCGGCGCGGTGCCGGGGCCCCGGCGCTGGGGCGGCCTGGCGCGCCGGGGTGCCGCCCAGGTTCCGCCGACCGGTGCCTCGGACGCCTGGCGGGCCGCGGCCAGCGCGCGGCGCGACGACCGCGGCGGCGAGAGTGGCGAGGATGCCGGCACCCCCCGCGAGCCGCCGCGCTGGGAACCCGAGGAGTGGATCGACGAGGGAGAGCTGCGGGACGAGGCGGCCGGCGCCGTGGTGCGCAGCCGCGAGGGCCGCCCCGAAGGAGCCGCCGGCCCACCCCGGCGCCAGGCGTCGCCGACCCAGGTGCCGGTTACGGGCAAGAAGGGCCGGGCACCCGGCGCGTCGACCTCGCGTCGCCGGCCGGCCGGGGACGGCGCCGGCCGCGCCCCCCGCTCCGGCGGAGGCGGTCGGGCCTCTACCGGCGCGCGGACCGGTGGCGCCACGGTGTCGGCCCCCGCCGACGACGAGCTCCGCGGGGCCGTGCCGTCGGGCCAATTGCCCCGCGTTGCGGGCCGCTTGCGTGAGGCCGGCGACGCGTTCAGCCGGGGACACTTCGAGGAGGCCAGGCGGATCCTACGTCCGCTCGCGGTGCAGGCATCCCGGGTGGCGTCGGTCCGTGAGCTGTATGGGTTGAGCCTCTACCGCCTCGCACGTTGGGCCCAGGCCGCGCGGGAGCTCGAGGCCTACCGCTCGCTGACCGGCAGCACCGAGCAGAACCCGGTGCTCGCCGACTCTTACCGCGCGCTCGGTCGCTACGCCGAGGCCGAGGAGCTGTGGGACGAGCTGCGCGCCGCCAGCCCACGGACCGAGCTCGTGGCCGAGGGGCGGATCGTGGCCGCGGGCGCGTTGGCGGACCAGGGCCGGCTGGACGAGGCCATCGACGTGCTGGCGTCGGCGGTGAACCGCCCCACCCGCAAGCCACAACTGCATCACCTTCGCATGGCCTACGCGCTGGCCGACCTCTACGAGCGGGCAGGGGACCTGCCCCGCGCCCGAGAGCTGTTCGGTCGCATCGCCGCCAGCGACGCCGACTTCGTCGATGTCGACGCCCGGCTCCGCGCCCTCAGATGATCGTCATCTACGCTGGTGAGCCCCGAACCTGACACGCCACGATCGAGGAGACACCGCCGTGGACATCCAGAGCCTGCTGGGTGACGAGGCCGAGAGCCTGCTCAAGCACGAGTCCAAGGGCATCCCGGCCGACGACCTCCACCTCCCAGGGCCCGACTACATCGACCGCGTGTTCTCGTACACCGACCGGACGCCCCAGGTGCTTCGCAACATGGGGTCGCTGTTCGGTCACGGCCGGCTGGCGGGCACCGGGTACGTGTCCATCCTCCCCGTCGACCAGGGCATCGAGCACTCCGCCGCCGCCAGCTTCGCCCCCAACCCCCAGTACTTCGACCCCCGCAACATCGTCGAGCTGGCGGTCGAGGGCGGCTGTAACGCCGTGGCGAGCACGTTCGGGGTGCTGGGCGCGGTCTCCCGCGCGTACGCCCACAAGATCCCGTTCATCGTGAAGATGAACCACAGCGAGCTGCTCACCTACCCGAACCGCTACGACCAGGTGATGTACGGCTCGGTCGAGCAGGCCTTCGATCTCGGCGCCGCCGCCGTCGGCGCCACGATCTACTTCGGATCCGACCAGGCCACCCGCCAGCTCCAGGAGGTCACCGAGGCCTTCGCCCAAGCCCACCAGCTGGGCATGTTCACGGTGCTGTGGTGCTACCTGCGCAACTCGGCGTTCAAGCAGGGCGACGTTGACTACCACAACGCCGCCGACCTCACCGGTCAGGCCAACCACATGGGCGTGACCATCGAGGCCGACATCATCAAGCAGAAGCTGCCGACGAACAACGGGGGCTACAACGCCATCGAGAACTACGGCCGGACCAACAAGGCCGTCTACGAGTCGCTGACCTCGGACCACCCCATCGATCTGTGCCGCTGGCAGGTGGTCAACAACTACATGGGCCGCATCGGCCTCATCAACAGTGGCGGCGAGTCGAAGGGGGCGTCCGACTTGGCCGAGGCGGTACGCACCGCGGTCATCAACAAACGGGCCGGTGGCATCGGCCTGATCTCGGGCCGGAAGGCGTTCCAGCGGCCAATGGCCGAGGGTGTCGAGCTGCTCAATGCCATCCAGGACGTCTACCTCGACAGCTCCGTCACCATCGCCTGAATCTCAGGTTCAGCTAGAGGCCCCTGGGCTTACCACGCTCCGCGGCGTATCCTCTGCCAGGTACCCGGGTAGCTGGGGATCTGAGGCCACGCGCAGAGCGTGACGAGATCGGCGCCCAGGGCACGATTCGCCACGTTCAGCAGTCGCGGCGATAGGGTCATAACGACAAGGAACCACGCTGAAGGGGGGCGGGTTTGTCCGAGACGACACAACGCCCAAGAGCACCAGAAGTGATCGACCGGGTCGTCATCCGCTTCGCCGGCGACTCGGGCGACGGCATGCAGCTCACCGGGGACCGTTTCACCAACACCAGCGCCCTTTACGGCAACGACCTGGCCACGTTGCCCGATTTCCCGGCCGAGATCCGGGCGCCCGCCGGCACGCTCGCCGGCGTGTCGGCCTTCCAGGTCCACATCTCCGACCACGACATCACAACGCCCGGCGACGCACCCAACGTGCTGGTGGCCATGAACCCGGCGGCGCTGCACAGCCAGCTCGACCGGGTGGCTCCGGGCGCCACGATCATCCTCAACGAGGACGCCTTCGACGACCGCCACCTCACGAAGGCCGGTTATGCGGTCGACCCCCGGCGGGACGGGACCCTCGACGCGTACACGGTCTACGAGGTGCCGATGACCTCGATGACCAAGGGGGCGGTCACGCCCCTCGGCGTCAAGCCTCGTGACGCCGAACGCTCCAAGAACTTCTTCGCGCTGGGCCTGATCTCCTGGATGTACACGCGACCGGTCGAGCCGACCCTGGAGTGGATCCAGCGTCGCTTCGTCGCCCGGCCGGAGGTCGCCGATGCCAATACCGCAGCCTTCAAGGCCGGCCATGCCTTCGGCGAGACCGCCGAGCTGTTCGACCATCCCTACGAGGTGCGGCCCGCCACGCTGCCGCCCGGCACCTACACCAACGTCAACGGCAACACGGCGCTGGCCTGGGGCCTGATCGCCGCCAGCCAGCTGTCGGGGATGCCCCTGTTCCTGGGGTCGTATCCCATCACCCCGGCCTCCGACATCCTCCACGAGCTCTCCAAGCACAAGAACTTCGGCGTCCGCACGCTGCAGGCCGAGGACGAGATCGCCGGCATCGGCGCCGCCGTCGGCGCCGCGTACGGCGGCCACCTCGGCGTAACCACGACGAGCGGTCCGGGCATGGCGCTGAAGGCCGAGACGATGGGCCTGGCGGTCAACCTCGAGCTGCCGATCATCGTGATCGACATCCAGCGCGGTGGGCCCTCGACCGGCCTGCCCACGAAGACCGAGCAGGCCGACCTGCTGATGGCGTACTACGGACGTCACGGCGAGGCCCCGCTGCCGATCCTTGCGGCCCGCAACCCCGGCCACTGCTTCGAGGTGGCCATCGAGGCGGCCCGCATCGCGCTCACGTGGCGGACGCCGGTCATCCTGCTGTCCGACGGCTACCTCGCCAACGGCTCCGAGCCCTGGCGCCTGCCCGACGTCGACAGCCTGCCGGACCTCAGGCCCACTTTCGCCACCGAGCCCAACCACGTCGGCGCCGACGGCGAGCCCGAGTTCTGGCCCTACCTGCGTGACCCCGAGACGCTGGCGCGCGCCTGGGCGCTGCCCGGCACGCCCGACCTGATGCACCGGATCGGTGGCCTCGAGAAGGAGGAGGGCACCGGCAACGTCAGCTACGACCCGGTGAACCACGAGCAGATGGTGCGCATCCGGGCCGAGAAGGTGGCGCGCATCGCCGATTCCATCCCCGACGTCGAGGTCGTGGGCGACGTCGACGACGCCGAGCTGCTGGTCGTGGGCTGGGGCTCGACCTGGGGCGCCATCGACGGTGGCGTCAGCCGGGCCCGTGACGCCGGCCACAAGGTCGCCCACGCCCACCTCGTGCACCTCAACCCGTTCCCGCGCAACCTGGGCGACGTGGTGCGTCGCTACCCGCGGGTCCTGGTGCCCGAGCTGAACCTGGGGCAGCTCGCCCACCAGCTGCGGGCCGAGTACCTCGTCGACGCCCGGACGGTCTCCAAGGTCCGGGGGCTGCCGTTCACGGCCGCAGAGCTCGAGCAGGCGATCGTCGACCACCTCAAGGAAGGTGCGTAGGCATGAGCGAGCGTCCCGTAGGGCGAGAGAGCGAGCGTGGCCCGAGCGGCCATGGGAGCGGGCAAAGGACGCGTCGGAGCCCGAGCGGCCCGCTGCGAAGCAGCAGGAGCGGAGAACAATGACCGACACCGCCATTCCGGTCACCACCCGGAAGGACTGGACCAGCGACCAGGAGGTCCGCTGGTGTCCCGGCTGCGGCGACTACTCGATCCTGGCCGCTGTCCAGCTGCTCATGCCCGATCTCGGCATCCGACGCGAGGACACGGTGTTCGTGTCGGGCATCGGCTGTGCGGCCCGCTTCCCGTACTACATGAACACTTATGGGATGCACACGATCCACGGCCGCGCCCCCGCGATCGCCACGGGGCTGGCGCTGGCCCGCCCGGATCTCCATGTGTTCGTGGTGTCGGGCGACGGCGACGCCCTCTCGATCGGGGGCAACCACCTCATCCACGCGCTGCGCCGCAACGTGAACATCACGATCCTGCTGTTCAACAACCAGATCTATGGGCTGACCAAAGGCCAGTACTCGCCGACGAGCGAGGTGGGCAAGGTCACCAAGTCGACGCCGTTCGGCAGCCTCGACCATCCCTTCAACCCGGTCAGCGTGGCCATCGGCGCGGAGGCCGCATTCGTCGCCCGCACGCACGACATGGATCGCCAGCACATGATGGAGGTCATCCGGCGGGCGTTCGAGCACCGGGGGTCGTCCCTGGTGGAGATCTACCAGAACTGCAACGTCTTCAACGACGGCGCGTTCGAGGGCATCACCGCCAAGCAGCACCGCGACGACATGCTGATCCCCCTACGCCATGCCGAGCCGATCCGCTTCGGAGCCGGCGGCGGCAAGGGCGTGGTCCTGGACTCGCAACGCGGCGCCCACATCGTCGATGTGGCCGACGTAGGCGAGGACGCCCTGCTGGTGCACGACGAGACGCGTGACGATCCCAGCGTGGCGTTCATGCTGTCGCGCCTGGCGCGGGGGCCCCACGAGCCGACGCCGATCGGCGTGTTCCGCGACGTCGTGCGCCCCGATTACGGCGAGGCGGTCAACCAGCAGGTCGCCGCCGCCCAGCAGCAACGGGGCCCCGGCGACCTGGCTGCGCTGCTGCGCTCGGGCGCCACCTGGAACGTCAACTGACATTCCGGCCCGACCCCGACCCCCGCCCCTTGATGGCGTCGGTCTAACGACCGACCCGTTCCGCCTCACCTGTAGGGTCGGCGGGATGCCGCTGATTTTGCGCGTCTTCACAGAGCCCCAGCAGGGAGCGAGCTACGACGACCTGCTGGCCGTCGCCCTCGAGGCGGAGCGCCTCGGCTTCGATGCGTTCTTCCGCTCCGACCACTTCCTGAGCATGGGGCCGGGGAGCGGTGAGCCGGGACCGACGGAGTCGTGGGTCACGCTGGCTGGGTTGGCCCGTGACACCGAACGCATCCGCCTCGGCACGATGGTCTCGTCCGCCACCTTCCGGCTCCCGGGCCCGCTGGCCATCGCGGTGGCCACGGTCGACGCGATGTCCGCAGGGCGGGTCGAGCTGGGCCTCGGCGCGGGATGGTTCGAGGACGAGCACCGCGCCTACGGCGTCCCCTTCCCGAGCACCGGCGAGCGCTTCGACCGGCTCGAGGAGCAGCTCGCCATCGTGACCGGCCTGTGGACGACGCCCGTGGGCGAGCGCTTCGACTTCCAGGGGCGCCACTATCAGCTCACGGGTTCGCCGGCCCTGCCCAAGCCCGTCCAACAACCCCGCCCACCGGTGATCGTGGGCGGGCTCGGCAAGCGGCGGACCCCGGCACTGGCCGCCCGCTACGCCGACGAGTTCAACGTCGGCTTCGCACCGGTGGGCGACTTTCGCACCCTGGTGGCAGCGGTGACCGCTGCCTGCGAGCAGGCCGGACGCGACCCGTCGAGCATGGCGTGGTCCACCGCGCAGGTGCTCTGCTGCGGCGAGGACGAGGAGGCGTACCGACGCCGGGCCGCCGCCATCGGTCGCGAGCCCGACCAGCTGCGGGCCACCGGGCTGGCGGGCACCGTCGCTGAGGTGACCGACAAGCTCGGGACGTTCGCCGATGCCGGCGCCCAGCGCATCTACCTGCAGGTGCTCGACCTGTCGGACCTCGATCACCTGCGACTCGTCGCCGCGGAGCTGGCCCCGGCACTCCGCTGAGCGGCCGAGCGTCCTCGCCGGCGAGATTGGTCAGCCGCCCACCGTCGGGCCGGCGCGCTCGACGGTCAGCCGCAGGAGCAGACGGCGATCGCGTTCCATCACGGCCCGGTACTCGGCCCAGTCGGGGTGCTCCCCGCTGATCCGCCGGTAGTACTCGACCAGCGGCTCCATCGCTTCGGGCAGCGACACGATCTCGACGGGCCCCTCCACCTGCACCCAGTCACCGAAGAACCGATCGGGGAACACACACAGGGCGGCGTACGGAAGCGCGCGCAGGTGCCGGACCTTGTACGCCGTCTCCCGCGTGGAGATCTCGATGCGGTTCCGGTCGTCGACCCCAGCCGTCACCGGGGACATCTGCGTCGTCCCGTCGGCGCGGGTAGTGGCCAGCACGGCACGGTGGTGCTGGCGGATGAAGGCGACGGCGCTGGCAACGTCCATGGTGGCCACTTCTAGTCCAGATCGCGGAACACCAGGCCCGTTTTGGGCTTGGGATGGAAGAACGTGGTCTTCGGGGGCATGCGCTCGCCCCCGTGGGCGGTCGCCTCGATCTGGGCCACACTGGCCGGGCGGAGCAGCACCCCCGACTGTGCCTGCCCGGTCGCGACCGCCCGACGGACGTTGTCGGGACCGTGCTGGAACGTGACCTCGTGGGCCGGCAGCGACGCCAGGGCCACGTCGAGGCGGGCGGAGTCGAGGTCGCGGGCCTCGGCCAGGGCATCCGGCCGGGGGCGCAGAAGGACCTCGCCCGCGGGCAGCACCGCGCACAGCGCCCCAGCGTCGATCATGGCGGCCGTCACGGGCACTCCCGCCGGCGGGGGACCGGCCGGCTCGAACCAGGGCTCCAGCGCCGCCACGAGGTCGAACCCGGCGGGCAGCCCGTTCAGGAGGCGGTGGATGGCGCGCACGGTCAGCTCGTCTTCGACCAGCTCCACGACGTACGCCAGGGTGGCCGCTGCCCCGCCCGCCTGGCCCTCGGACCGCTCGCGCTCGGACATGTAGGTGAGGCAGGTCTCGTAGCGATGGTGGCCGTCGGCGATCACGACGGGCTGGGCCGTCACCGCCTCGGCGATGGCGTCGCTCGCCTCGCGCCCGTCGACGATCCAGACCGTGTGGCGCACGCCCTCGCCGTCGTCGACGTCGGCGACCGGCTCGGCGTCGACGGGAAGCAGGTCGGTCAGCCCCTTGGCGAGGGACAGCCCCCAGATGGCGGAGAGGTTGGCCCGGCACGCCCGCAGGAGGTCGAGCCGGTCGCTCCGGGCCTTCGGGGTCGTCTGCTCGTGGGGGAGGATGTCCGCCTCGGATGGGCGGAGGTCGAGCGCCCCGATCACGCCGGTCGTGTGGCGATCGACGCCGGCGTCGTCGGCATAGGACATCCGGTAGACGGTGAACGTCGGTGTCCGGTCCCGCACGAGCACCCCATCGGCCTGCCAGCGGGAGAACAGGCGCTGGGCAGCCGTGTAGCGGTCCTCGCCGCCCTCGTCCACCGGGAGGTCCACCCGCACGGCGTTGTATTCGCTCCGGGCGGCCAGGCGGGCGCGCTGGGCGTCGTCGATCACGTCGTACGGGGGGCTGACGACGTCGGCCAGCGTGACGCGGGTGGGGTCGTAGCGGATGCCGGGAAACGGCCGGAAGAGCGGCACGCGCCCATCCTGGCAGACCGCCCCCGGCCGGGCCGTAACCTCGCCCCGATGACCTGGTTGCTCGACCTCGACGGCGTGGTCTGGCTGGCCGAGCGACCGATCGACGGCGCCGCCGACGCAGTCGCCCGGCTGCGGAAGGCCGGCGAACGCGTCGTCTTCGCCACCAACAACTCGTGGGCCCGCCTCGCCGACCAGGAGTCCAAGCTCGAACGGATGGGGATCCCCGCGGCCGACGACGTGGTGACGTCGGCCATGGCGGCGGCCAACCTGGTGGAGCCCGGCGAGCGGGTGCTGGTGGTCGGCGGGCCGGGCGTGGTGGAGGCGGTGGACCGCCGGGGAGCGGAGCCCGTACGGGAGGGTGACGCCGACGCTGTGATCGTGGGGTTCCATCGCGACTTCGACTACGAACGGCTTCGGCTGGCCATGACCGCCGTCCTCCACGGTGCGCGCCTCATCGCCACCAACGACGACGCCACGTACCCGACACCCGACGGGCCGATCCCGGGCGGCGGGTCGCTGGCGGCAGCGGTGGCGTACGCGTCGGGGGTCACCGCGTCGGTGGCCGGCAAGCCCCACCGCCCCATGGCCGATCTTGTCCGTGCCGTCGCGGGCGACGACGGAACCGTCGTGGGCGACCGACCCGAGACCGACGGCGCCTTCGCCGCCGCCCTCGGCTACCGCTTCGCTCTGGTGCTCACCGGGGTGACGAGCGAGTCCGACCTGCCTGTGGAACCCGAGCCGGCAATCGTGGCCGCGAGCCTCGCGGACCTGGTGCCCTAGAACGTGCGCAGATAGGCACTGCAGCCTGGCTCACGGTGGTCAGCGTCGCCGGGAGGCCGAGCTGTGTCGCCCGGGCTCACGCCGCAAATCTCGTACTGTCTGTACCCGCTTGCGGGCCTATCCGCTCAGCCTCAGTAGCGGCCACCGAAGCGGCGGAAGTCGCCGCTCCGGGGATCCGGATAGCGAGCCGTTGGCGGCCCGGCCCGGTCGCCGAAACCGCGCAGCAGCAGGCCGACCAACACGCCGAAGGTGAAGCCACCGACGTGCGCCACCCAAGCAACTCCCTCGTTGGGGTCGGTGAAGAACTGCAGCACGAACCAGGCCCCGAGCACGATCTTGGCGGGCACGTCGACCAGGACGAAGATGACGATCGTGCGCACGCGGGCGTTCGGGTACCAGATCAGGTACGCGCCCATCACCGCAGCGATGGCCCCGGACGCGCCGATGGAGGGCACCGTCGAGTCGCGGTTGACGGCCACGTGCGCCAGCGTCGCAACGATCCCGCCCGCCAGGAAGAAGGCGGTGAAGCCGAGTCTGCCCAGCCGGTCCTCGACGTTGTTGCCGAAGATCCACAGGAACAGCATGTTGCCGCCGAGGTGGAGCAGGCTGCCGTGCAGGAAAATCGACGTCACGATTGCGAGCCAGACGTTCTTGCCGGGATCGAACGGCGGCGTTTGTCCCCGGTCGATGTTGCAGGCGTTGGTGTCGCCCAGGTTGAAGGTGGCCCCGACCTCGGCTCTTGTCAGCGGCCGGTTCTCCAGGATCTCGCAGGGGATGGCCGCGTAGCGCAGGTCGAACCGGACGTCGCTGACCGTGTCCTCGAACGGCGTCGGTTGCCAGAAGAAGTACGCCACCACGCAGGCGGCGATGATCAGCAACGTGACGACTGGCCGCCGCGAGACCGGGTTGTCGTCGTAGAGGGGCAGCACCGCCGCGAACCGTATCGGGCGCCGGCGGGCGTGAATCGACCGTTCCCGGGCCCCGACCGTGCACCTGGACAGGCGCGGTCGTATCGTTCCCCCCATGCCTGAGAACGATCTCCTTAAGCGCCTCCTCGATGCCGGCATGACCTTCGCGGCGATGACCCAGGCGCGGGCCGAGGATCTGGTCCGCGACCTCGTGCGCGCCGGCGAGGTGCAGGCGGAGCAGGCCCAGACCGTCATCGACGAGCTGGTCGACCGCAGCCGCCGCAACAGTGAGCGCCTCATCGATGCCGTCCGCGCCGAGATTCGCCAGCAGATGGCCAGCCTCGGCCTCGCCACCAAGACCGATGTCGAGCGGCTCGAGCGGCGAATCGCCGACGTCTCCGCCGCCCGGGGCACCCGCAAGGCGACGTCGAAGAAGGCGCCCGCCCGCAAGGCCACGAAGTCGACGAAGGCGGCTGCGAAGTCCGGCGCTCGGACGGCCGGTGCCCGCAAGGCTGGGGCCCGGAAGGCGGGCGCCAAGAAGGCGGGCGCGAAGAAGGCCACCAAGAAGGCGACCAAGTCGGCGAAGGCGACCCGCACGACGAAGGCGACCCGCACGCGGTCGACCCGCTGAGCCGGAGGAGGGACCGCCACGGGCCCGGTCCGCCGCAGGCTCGACGCCGAACTGGTCCGCCGGCGGCTGGCGACGAGCCGGGCCCAAGCCCGCGAGGCCATCGATGCCGGCCGGGTCACCGTCGACGGCGCTCCGGCGCTCAAGGCGGCGCGACAGGTGGCGCCTCACGAGGCCGTCGTGGTGCGCGGCGACGGTCCGCGCTTCGTGGGGCGCGGGGGCGACAAGCTGGCCGCCGCCCTCGACCGCTACGCCGTGCCCGTGGACGGGTCGTGGGCGCTCGACGCCGGCGCCTCGACAGGCGGGTTCACCGACTGCCTGCTCCAGTACGGCGCTCGCCGGGTGGTGGCGGTCGACGTCGGCTACGGACAGCTGCACGAGCGCCTGCGCGCCGATCCACGAGTGGAGTCGGTCGAGCGCACCAACGTCCGTGATCTGGCGCCCGGAGCTCTCGGTCCGCCGTTCGACCTGGTGGTGGCCGACCTGTCGTTCATCTCGTTGCGTACGGTCCTGCCCCCGCTGCTCGGCCAGGCGGCGCCCGGCGCCCACGTCGTGTTGCTCGTCAAGCCCCAGTTCGAGGCCGGGCGGGACGAGGCGGCGCGGGGCGCGGCGTCATCCGCGACCCAGCGGTGTGGCGGCGCGTCCTCGACGAGGTACTGATCGCGCTCCGGGCCGCCGGAGCCGCGATCATGGGGGCGATGGTGTCACCGCTCACCGGCGCCGACGGCAACGTCGAGTTCCTCGTGCATGCACGCGCCTCGACCGACGCCGCGGACCGCACCGACGCCCAGGTGGCGGCTGCGGTGGACGAGGCGTTGGCGTTGGTGGACCGAGCCCGGCGCGGCCAGGCGTGAGGGTGTAGTGCCGCCGTGGCCACCGTCGGGATCATCGTCCATCACGAACGCGACCAGGCTGCCGAACTGGCGCGTGACGCCGCCGCGTGGCTGCGCGAGCGGGGACACGCGGTCCGCCTGCCGCTGCACGATGCCGCCATCGCCGGGCTGACCGACGTCGGCAGCGCCGAGGCCGACTTCGCTCGGGGCCTCGACGTCGCCGTCAGTCTGGGTGGCGACGGAACCATGCTCCGCACGGTCGACCTGGTGGCGGCCGAGGACGTGCCGGTCATCGGGGTCAACGTGGGCCAACTGGGGTACCTCACAGAGGTGGAACCGGCCGGCGTGCGCCTGGCGCTCAAGCGGTTCCTCGCCGGTTCGTACGACGTCGAGGAACGGATGCTGCTGGCCGTCACGGTCGAGGCCGCAGGCTTCGAGGCCAACGTCCACCTTGCCCTCAACGAAGCGGTGCTCGAGAAGACGCCGATGGGCCACACCGTCCGGCTGGGCGTCAGCGTCGACGGTGAGACCTTCACCCCGTACGCTGCTGACGGCCTGATCGTCGCCACCCCCACGGGGTCGACGGCCTACGCCTTCTCGGCTCGGGGACCCATTGTCGAGCCGACCCATCGCTGCCTGCTGATGACACCGGTGTCACCGCACATGCTCTTCGACCGCTCCCTCGTGCTGCCTCCCACCGCCACGGTGCGCATTGAGGTCTTGGACGACCGAGCCGCCACGCTGTCGGTCGACGGTTCCAACCTCGGGACCCTGCGTCCGGGTGACGCCGTCCGGGCCACCGGCGCGCGCGAGTCGGCGCGCTTCATCACCTTCGGGCCACGGGACTTCCTGCACATCCTCAAGACCAAGTTCGGCCTGAGCGACCGCTAGGTGACCGGGTGATCCTCGAACTGGCCGTCCGCGATCTCGGGGTCATCGCCGAGCTGCGCCTGCTCCTCGGCCCGGGGATGACGGCGCTCACCGGCGAGACCGGGGCCGGCAAGACCCTCGTCGTCGACGCCATCGAGCTCCTGGTCGGCGGACGCGCCGACCCAGTGCTGGTCCGGTCCGGAGCCGACGCTGCATGGGTCGAGGGCCGATTCGTCCGGCCCGGTGGCGCACGGAGCGCGGGCGGCGGCGACCACGGCCGCGACGCCGCCGGCGAGGCGGGAGACGAGATCGTACTGGCGCGGGCCATCCCCCGATCGGGGCGGAGTCGGGCCTACATCGACGGGCGGCTGGCGACGGCCGGCGAGCTCGCAGCGGCGGGCGCAGAGCTGGTCGATCTCCACGGCCAGCACGCTCACCAGTCCTTGTTGCACGCGGCCACGCAGCGCGAAGCGCTCGACCGGTTCGGCCGGGTCGACCTCGGACCGCTGCAGGCCGCCCGGCAGGAGATCGGCGCCGTACTCGCCGAGCTCGGCCAGATGGGCGGCGACGAGCGGGCGCGGGCCCGCGAACTGGACCTCCTGCGCTACCAGGTCGCCGACATCGACGCCGCCGCCATCACCGGTCCGGACGAGGACGCCGAGCTGGAGCGACTGGAGGACGAGCTGGCCGATGCCACCGCGCACCGCGAGGCGGCCTCCGGTGCGGTCATGCTGCTCAGCGGGGACGGCACCGGAGGCGCGCCCGAGGCCTCCACGTCGGCCGCCGATGCCGTCGGCTCGGCGCTGGCGCTCTTGGCGGGGCGCGCGCCCTTTGGTGATGCCGAGACGCGGTTGCGGACGTTGGCGGCCGAGCTGAGCGACGTGGCGGGCGAGCTGCGGGCCGCCGGTGAGGCGATCGACGAGGACCCGGAACGCCTCACCCAGGTGCGCGAACGCCGGCAGCTCCTGCACGATCTGCGGCGCAAGTACGGCGAGACGCTGGCCGACGTCTTGGTCGAGGGCGACCGGCTCCGGGTCAGGTTGGGTGAGCTCGAGGACCACGACCGCCGGGCGGCCGAGCTCGACGCCCGCCTCACCGCCGCACGCGCCGCCGAAGCCGAGGCCGCGGCGAAGGTGGCGGCCGCCCGCCGGGACGCGGCGCCCCTGCTGGCGGCCGAGGTGCAGTCCCACCTGGCCGAGTTGGCCCTGCCCAAGGCGCAGGTCGAGGTGGTGGTGAGCGGCGACGACCCCGGCGACGACGTCGAGCTGCGGCTCGCCACCAACCCGGGAACGCCGCCGCTCCCACTGGCCAAGGTCGCCTCAGGTGGCGAGCTGGCGCGGACCATGCTCGCGTTGCGCCTCGTGCTCACCGCTGCGCCACCCACACTGGTGTTCGACGAGGTCGACGCCGGCATCGGCGGCGCCGCCGCGGTCGCCGTCGGTCGGTCGCTGGCCCGGCTGGCCGATCAACCGCATCAGGTGTTCGTCGTGACCCACCTGCCGCAGGTCGCCGCCTACGCCGACGCCCAGGTGCGGGTGACGAAGCAGAGCGACGAGTCGACAACCGTCGCCCACGCGAGCGTGCTCGCCGAGCCCGAGCGGGTCGTCGAGCTGTCGCGCATGCTCTCGGGCCAGCCCGACAGCGACGCCGCCCGTGTCCACGCTGCGGAGCTGCTGACGACCGCGGCCGCGGAGCGGGGGGGCTGACGTGGCGCTGGCCGATGGGGACAACGTCGAGGGCGCCGTCGACCGCACGGCCGATTCGGGCGACGGCGTCGACGGGACCGACGCGCCTGCGACCAGGACGCGTGCGGCCCGCGACCGTTGGACCGGCGCGCGTGCGACCGGGGCCCGTGCGGCCGGCGCCCTCAGCCACCGGGCCTCGCGGCGCCGGCGGCGGAACGCGCGCCGCCGCGAGGCCACCGACGCCGCCCGCGCCATAAGCGGCGTCGCCCGGGTCGATCGCCGCACCAAGCGGCTGGTCAAGCGGCTCCGGCCCGGGGACGTGGCGGTGATCGACCATCCCGACCTCGACCGGGTGGCGGCGGAGACGCTGGTCGAAGCTGCGCCCGCCGCCGTCGTGAACGCCTCGCCGTCGATCACGGGCCGCTATCCCAACGTGGGGCCGCTGTTGCTGTGCCGTGCGGGCATCCCGCTGGTCGACGACGCCGGCGACGAGGTCATGGACGCCGTGGTCGAGGGTGCGCCCGTCACCGTCGACGGCGACCGGGTGGTCGTGGGCGGCACGGTGGTGGCGCGGGGAACGCGCCAGTTGATCGAGCGCGTCGACGCCGCCATCGACGACGCCCGCAGCAACCTGGGTCCCGAGTTGGAGCGGTTCGCGGTCAACACCGCCGACTACGTGCGCCAGGAGATCGACCTGCTGATCGACGAGCTCGACGTGCCCGACCTCGACTTCCGCATCAAGGGCCGGCACGTGCTCATCGTCGTGCGGGGCATCGACTACAAGGAGGACCTCCGCCTGCTCCGGCAGTCCGGCTACCTGCGGGAGTTGCGGCCGGTGCTCGTCGGCGTCGACGGCGGTGCGGACGCGCTGCTCGCGATCGGGGCAGTGCCCGACCTCATCATCGGCGACTTCGACTCCGTGTCCGAGGACGCCATGCGCTGCGGCGCCCAGCTCATCGTCCACGGCTACACCGACGGGCGGGCACCGGGGGGCAAGCGGCTCGACGACCTCGGGCTGGCCTACAGCGTGTTCTCGGCCCCCGGAACGAGCGAGGACGTGGCGATGCTCCTGGCGTACCAGGAGGGTGCGGAGCTCATGGTCGCGGTCGGCGCCCACAGCAGCATGCTCGAGTTTCTCGACAAGGGCCGGGCGGGGATGGCCTCGACGTTCCTCGTGCGCATGAAGGTGGGGTCGACCCTGGTCGATGCCAAGGGCGTGAGTCGCCTGTACCGGCACTCGGTCCGCACCTGGGACCTGGTGTGGATGCTTGCGGCTGCCGTCTTCACCCTGGTGGTGGCGCTCATGCTGTCCGAGCCGGTCCGGCTGTGGCTCCGCGCCTTCTGGCGATCGCTCATCTCCGGTTGATGATCAACTTCCGTTTCCACCTCGTCTCGCTCACCGCCGTGTTCCTCGCCCTCGGCGTCGGGCTCCTTCTCGGCACCACCTTCCTGGACGACGCCTTGGAGGACCAGCTCAAGGGCGACCTCGAGGAGCTCGAGCACGACCTCGATCGCGCGGGCGAGCGCAATGCGGAGCTCCGCGGGCAGCTTGAGGCGTTCGACGAGGAGGCGGGTGGCCTCGACGAGCAGCTCGGGGCGCGGCTGTTCGACGGGCAGCTCCTCGGGCAACCGGTGCTGGTCGTGGCCCCGCGCGGGATCGACGAAGGGCTGGTGGAGCGGGTCACCACCGCACTCGACCAGGCGGATGCCGACGTGATGGGCACCTGGTGGCTGACCGACCGGCTGTTGCTCGACGACGACGACGAGGTCGCGCAGCTGGCCGAGGCCCTCGATCTCAGCACTGACGACACCGGCCGGCTCCGCAACAACCTGGCCACGCAGCTGGCCGACGTGCTCTACGGCGCCATCGATCTGCCGGCCAACTCGGGCTCGGCGGGCGCCGGCGCCGGGGTGGGCACCGGGCAGGCTCCGCAGGCTGCGCCGGCGGAGCCCGAGCTGCTAGCGCGGCTCCGCGAGGCCGAATTCGTCGACTACGACGTCCCCGACGGTGGCGGCGACGTCGTCCGCCTGCCGGCCTCGGGCCTGCGGATCGTGGTGGTGTCGGGCCCCGATGCGTCGGTGCCGCTCGGCGACGCGCTGATGCCGGTGCTGACCGACCTCACCTCCGACGACCAGCCGGCCCCGGTGGTCGCCGTCGAGCCGTCGCGCGTTCCGGAGGATCAGATCGACGGCGACGACCCGCCAGCCGAACGACTCGTCGATGTCATCCGTGACGACGGCGACCTGTCCCAGTACGTATCGACGGTCGACGATCTCGACCGGGTGTCGGGGCGGGTCGCGACCGTGCTCGCGCTCGTCGACGCGCAACCGGGCGCCCCGCGGATCGGGCACTACGGCACCGAGGACGGGACCGAGCTGCTGCCGCCCGTGGAGGACGCGGAGAGCGGCTCGTGAGCACGAGGTCAGGGACCGCGCGGGCAGCGGCGGGGATGGGTGCGGTCACGGCGGTGTCCCGGGTCCTCGGGTTCGTGCGCGTCCTGATGGTGACCGCCGTGCTGGGCACGACGTCGCTCGGCGACGCCTTCCAGTCCGCCAACTCGGTGTCGAACGTGTTGTTCGAGCTGTTGGCGGCCGGCGCGCTGTCGGCCGTGCTCGTCCCCACGTTCGTGCAGCTGCTCGATGGTGACGACGAGCCCGGCGCCGAGCGGGTGGCGGGCGGCGTCCTCGGCGTGGCGCTCGCCGTCCTCGGACCGATCGTCGTCATCGGGGTGGTGTTCGCCCCCCTGCTGGCGCGGGCGCTGACGATCGGCGTCGCCAGCGACGTGGCGGCGGCCCAACAGGACCTGGTCACGTTCCTGTTGCGGTTCTTCGTGCCACAGGTGCTGCTCTACGCCGCCGGCACGATCATCACGGCGGTGCTCTACGCCAAGCGCCGCTTCGCCATCACGGCGGCGGCGCCCATCGGCAACACCGTGGTCATGGTGGTGTGCCTGGCCCTGTTCCGCGTGGTGGCTGGACCCGATCCTGGGCTCGACCTCACGACCACGGAGAAGCTGCTGCTGGTGGCCGCCGGGACCGGCGGCGTGCTGGCGTTCGTGGGCGTGCTGCTCGGCGCCGGGGCCGCCTCCGGATTCCGGCTACGGCCGCGCTGGCCCGGGCGCGACGCGCAGGTGGGGGCCGTGCTCCGCCACTCCGGCTGGGGGGTGGTGCTGCACACGGGCGCCGGCCTGCTGCTGGGCGCCGCGATCGTCACCGCCGCCGGGGTCGTGGGCGGCGTGGTCGCCTACCAGGTGGGCTGGGTCATCTTCCTCGCGCCGTACGCCGTCCTAGCCCAGCCCATCCACACGGCGATCCTCCCGGAGATGGTGACGGAGGCGCGCGACGCCGGGCGCCGCCAGGTCGCGGCCTCCCTGCGATGGGCACTGGAACGCATGGCGCTGCTGGTTCTGCCGGCGACGGCGGCGATGATCGCCCTGGCCTCGCCGGCCCTTCGGGTCGTGGAGTTCGGCCAGACCGACGGCCAACTCCTGGCGGCAGCCGTGGCCGGTCTTGCGGTCGGTCTCTATGCCTACAGCGCCTTCCTCCTCCTGGCCCGCGGCTACTACGCCCTGGGTGACAGCCGCACGCCGGGCGTCGTCTCGTTGGTGAGCGCCGGGGTCGGGGTCGTGGTCATGGTCGTGAGCGCGGTCCTGGTCGACGGGACCGCTCGCATCGTGTTGCTTGGGCTGGGCCATTCGATCGCCTACACCGTGGGCGCCGGCGTCCTGGCGCTGGGGCTCACCCGCCGCACGGCGGCCTCGCTGCGACCGGCGGCCCTGGGACGCATCGCCCTGGTGTCGGCCGTCGCCGGCGTCGGCGGGTGGGCGGCGAGCGGGGCGGTGCTCGGCGACGATCCCGGCCGCCTGGCGGCGCTCGCGACCGTGATGGTGATCGTCGCCATCGGGGCCGGTGTCGTGGTTGCCGGCTACCGGTTGCTGGGTGTCCCGGCGGCCCTGAGCAAGCGGGCGGCTGCCGACGTGCCCGTGGCGTCTGACGGGCTAGAGGAGTCGCCTGCCCTCCCGCCGGAGGTGCTGGCGTGAGCGAGCGAAGCGAGCGAGTGCGTGAGCGAGCGAAGCGAGCGAGTGCCAGCCAGGCGCGCGAGCGCCAGCGAGCCGGATGGCGATGGGGTCTGGGGGCGCAGCCCCCAGCAAGGGCGCGGCGTGAGCGAGCGAAGCGAGCGAGTGCCAGCCAGGCGCGCGAGCGCCAGCGAGCCGGATGGCGATGGGGTCGGGGGGCGCAGCCCCCAGCAAGGGCGCGGCGTGAGCGAGCGGCGTGGGAGCGCTGACCGCGGTGCGAGCAGGAGCCGGGCGTCGGCCGCCGCACTGGTGGCATTGCTCGGCCTCGGCCTCGTGGGTTGCGGGGACGGTGGGGGCGACGCCGGCCCCGAGGCGGTCGACAGGGTCCTGATCGTCAGCCTCCCGGGCGTGGGCTGGTCCGACGTACGCGACGCACACATGGCGAACCTGGCCGCGTTCGTCGAGGACGCCGCCGTCGGTGACGTCTCGACCCGGATCGGGCGGCACGACGCCAGCACGACCGAGGCCTACCTGACGCTGAGCGCTGGGACCCGGGCCGTGGCGCCGCTCGTCGACACGGCGGTGGCCGTGGATCGCGACGAGACCTACGGCGGTGTCCCGACCGCCGAGATCCTCGAGCGACGACTGGGCTATGTCCCCGCCGGCATCGCGTACCTGGGGATGGGCGCGGCCGTCGACGCCAACGACGACTCGACATTCGGGGCCGACGTCGGCACGCTCGGCGACGCGCTGTCGGACGCCGGCGTCGATCGGGCGGTGATCGCCAATGCCGACGCCGCGGAGGGATTCGTGAGCGACGAACCGCCCCCCGACGGCTCCTACGCCCGCGGCGCCGCCACCGCGCTGGTCGACTCGGAGGGAATCGTGCCGAGCGGCACGGTCGGACGCGCGCTGCTGGCCGACGACGCCGAAGCGCCGTTCGGCCACCGGCTCGACCCCGAGCAGGTGCTGGCTGCGTTCGACGGCGCCTGGACTGGTGGTGACCAGTTCTCGGCCCACCGAAGCGTCGTGCTGGTCGAGGCCTCGGACCTGAGCCGCGCGGACGCGTACGCACCCCGCGCCACCGGCGCGCAACGCCGCGCGCTGCGATCCCGGGCGCTCGCCGACGCCGATGCGCTGCTCGGTCGACTGCTCGAACGCGTCGATCCAGAGCGGGACGCGGTGCTCTTGCTGTCGCCCGTGGCGTCGGCCTCCTCACCGGGCCTGGGCATCGCCGCTCTGCGTGGCCCCGGGGTCGACCCGGCGCTCCTGCGTTCCGCCACCACCCGTCGCAACGGCTATGTGCAGCTTGCCGACGTCGCGCCTTCTGTCCTGTCCCTGCTGGGCGAGGAGCCTCCGGACACGGTCGAGGGCCGCGCCTTCCAGGTGCGCGGGGCGTCCGGCGGCGATCGGATCGGGCGCCTGAGGGACGCGTCCGACGAGGCCGACTTCCGCGCCAGCGTCCTCCCGGCAGTGGTGACGGTCATCGTGACGGCCCTGGTGGGGCTGGCCCTGGCGACGTGGCAGCGGCGCCGCCTCGGCCCCCGGCCGCGGAGCGTCCTGGCCGCTGCGGCATTCGGCGTGCTCGCGGCCGTGCCCGCCACCTTCCTGGTCGGCAGGGTCGAGGCCGTGGGGACCGACACCCTGCGCTACATCGCCGCCCTCGTCGCGATCACCGCCCTGATCGCGGCCGCAGCCGCCTGGGTCGAGCGGCGCTGGCCCGGCCTCGGTGTGACGGTGGGGGTTGCGGTGATCGTGGCGGCGATCGGTGTGGACGTGGCGCTCGGCGCGCCCCTCCAGGTGAACGCCGTCTTCGGCTACTCGGTGGCGGTAGCGGGGAGGTTCGTCGGGCTCGGCAACCTGGCCTTCGCCCTGTTCGGCTCGGCCACCATCCTGCTGGCGGCGCTCATCGTCGACCGGACCGGGCGACGCGGCCTGGGCCTGGCGATCGGGCTGCTGGCCGTGGTCCTGCTGCTCGAAGGCCTCCCCATGCTTGGTGCCGACGTGGGCGGCGTCGCGGCCATGGTCCCCGCCTTCGGCGTCACCGCCCTGCTGCTGGCGGGCCGCCGGATCGGATGGCGGGAGGCGCTGGCGCTGGTCCTGGCGACCGCAGTGGCGCTGCTGGCCTTCGCCTTCATCGACGCCGCGCGCCCCGAGGACGTGCAGACCCACCTGGCGAGGCTGGCCGACCACGTGCTCGAGGGGCGCTGGACCACGTTCTTCAAGAGCCTCAGCCGGCGTTGGCAGGCGAGCCTGGGTGGCGCCGAGCTGGCGGCCTGGCTGACCGTCAGCGCCCTGGTCGTCGCCGCGGGGGTCTACGCCACGCTGGCGGCGCTGGGTCGCGTCGGGCCCCGCGTCGCGGCCCGTGAGCGACACCGCCCGACGGTGGCCGCCGCCGCAGGGCTGGCCGTGCTCGGGATCATCGGTCTGGTGGCCAACGACTCGTCGGTCGCCGTGCCACTGACGATGTTCATCGTGATCGTGCCCGTGGTGACGCTGCGCGCCGTCGGCGCCTCAGGGGTGACGCGATGACATCGACGGCGTGGCGATCGCGTCGGGTCGGGATGCGTCGGAAGCTCGCCTGCACCCTGGTCCTGGCGGGAGTGGCGCTGGTCGCCTGCCTCCCCGCGGCGCCGGCCGGGGCACAGGAGCGCGCCGGGCGCGTGCTGGTGATCTCGGTGCCAGGGCTCACCTGGGCCGAGATCCGTGACCACGACCTCCCCAACATCGAGGCCTTCCTCGACGGCGCCGCGCTGGCTGACATGGCGCCGCGCGGCGTGTCGGCCCGGGCCACGCCGGGCGCCGCCTACCTGACGATCTCGGCCGGGACCCGAGCCACGTCCGATCCGTTGGTGGATGGCCAACAGCTCGCCGTCGACGAGCAATCCGCCGGGTCGACTGCGGGTGAGATCTTCGAGCGGCGGACCGGCACCGCGCCCGACGGCACGTACGTCTCGCTGGCCTGGCCCACGCTCGAGGGCGTCAACGCCGACGAATCCTACGACGCCGAGCTGGGGCTCCTGGCCGAGACGCTGGATGACGCCGGCCGCGGGGCGGTCGCCATCGGCAACGCCGACGGCACCGACACCGTCGGGCCCTCGTACGAACGGCAGGTCGGCCTAGCGGCGGTGACCCCCGAGGGGGTCGTCCCTGCGGGGGAGTTGGGCGACGATCTCTTGGTCAGCGATCCCTCCCGGCCCTTCGGCGAGCGGCTCGACAACGACCAGGTCATGGCCGCGTTCCAGGAGGCATGGCGCGCCCCTGGGGGGCACGACGGCGGAGTCGTGATGGTCGAGGCCTCCGATCTCGCCCGCACGATGCGCTATCGGGACCGGGTCGATGCGGCGCGCTACGAACAGCTGCGCGCCCAGGCGCTCGCCGACACCGACTCACTGGTCGGCAGCCTCCTGTCGTCGATCGATCGCGAGCGGGACGCAGTCTTGATGGTCGGCCCGTACAACCTGCCCGGGGACCGTGACCTCACTGTCGCCGGGCTGCAGGTTCCCGACGGCGGTGCCGGCTACCTGCGCTCCGCGTCGACGCAGCGGTCCGGCTTCCTCACCCTGGTCGACGTGGCGCCCACGGTGCTGGACGTGCTGGGCATCGACCGCCCCAACGGCATGGAAGGCCGCCCGGCCGAGGTCGTGCGGTCGGGGGCCTCGCTCGACGACCGCGTCGACACCCTCGTGGCTCAGAACGCCGCCTCCCGGTTCCGGGAGAAGCTGCTGTTCCCCACGACCCTGGTGGTCGTCGTGTTGATGACCGCAGTGTGCGCGGCCGCCGTCGTGGTCATCGCCCGTGGTGGCTGGCCCAAGGCGAGCCCGGTGGTGACGTTCGTGGCGCTGGCCGACCTGGCGATCCTCCCGTTGTCGTACCTGGCGCGGGGGTTTCCGCTGGAGGACCTCGGCATCGGCTTCTACTGGGCGTTCGTGCTCATCGGCGCCGTGGCGATCGCGGGGGCGGCAACGGCGGCCGCAGGCCGATGGGACCGGCCTCGGCTGGCGCTGGTGACTGTGCTCGCGTTCGTCCTGCTGGTGCCCGTGCTCGATGTCATCACCGGGTCCAACCTGAGCCTGAGCGCTGCCTTCGGGTACTCGCCGACGGGGAACTCCCGTCTCTACGGCATCAGCAACTACTCGTTCGGTCAGGTGGCGGCCGCGTCCTGCCTGCTGGCCGCGTTTCTTGCTGGGCTGCGCCCGCCCCGCCAGCGCCGACTCCAGGCGGTGGGGCTCCTGGTCGCCCTGCTGGTGGTGATCGGCGTGCCGATCTGGGGCTCGGACGTGGGCGGCATCCTCGCCTTCACACCGACGATCCTGGTGTTCGCGGCCCTCGTGTACCAGGGCCGGGTTCGCTGGCGGAACCTGGTGATCGCCGGGGCGCTGACACTGGCGGCGGTGGTCGGCTTCGGGTTGCTCGACCTGGCCCGGCCCGAGGGCGAACGCGCCCACCTCGGCCGCCTGTTCGAGCGCGTTGGCGACGAGGGCCTCCAGCCGCTCGTCGACATCGTGGAGCGCAAGCTGCTGGCCAACCTGCGGGTCACCACGTCGTCGTTCTGGGTCGCGGCGATCCCGGTCGCGATCGCGTTCATCGTCTTCCTGGCGCGCTATCCGGGGCGCCCACTCGACGGGTTGCGCCGCAACATCCCGACGTTGCAAGCCGGCCTGGTGGCGGCCTACGTGGCGGCGGTGCTGGGCAGCGCCGTCAACGACTCCGGGGCCATCGTCGGCGGGGTCACGCTGATGGTGCTGGCCACCGCCCTGGTCGTGCTGGTCATGGAGCCGGCTCGCGCCAGGGGCGTGCCGACGCCCGCCGACGTCGACGTCGGCCGGGTCGACGTGGAGCCGGTGCCCGAGCCGCCGCCTCGGCCAGAGCCTGAGCCCGAGCCGGTGCCGCGGGCCGGGAGCCGACGCAGTTGAGGGCAGCACCCGGCGACGTCGAGCCGGACGCCGTGCCGCGGTCGGCGCGCGGGCTGGTGGGCGCGCTCTTCGTGCTCCTGCTGGTTCCCGGACTCGTCGGCTTCGACTTGTGGCCGCTCACCGGTTGGCGGTTGTTCTCGCTGGCGCGGGACGACACGCAGACGCTCTGGGTGCTGGAGGCGGTGGATGGGGACGGGTCGTCCCGGCTCGTCGACGTCGAGGAACTGCCGCTGCGCTACCGGCACGCCGAGTGGCCGATGGCGGACCTGCCCGGCGCCTCGACGGCGCGCCGCCAGGCCGTATGTGAGGCGCTGCTGGGCGCGGTCGTCAACGTCGAGCCCGCGACCGCCGAGCTGCGCATCGCCCGGGACCGCGCGCGGCTCGAGAGGGGCCACGGCGGGTGGTCCGTGATCGACGACCTCGAGGTGATCCACACATGCCGGCCCGCCGACCTCGAGGCGGGCGACGCGTGACCCGGCTGCGCCGCTGGGTCGACGAAGCCCTGTGGGGGCCGGAGACGGCGTCGCGCCTGGCCGTCGTGTACGCCGGGCTGTCCGCGCTGATCGGCCTGCGCATCGCGCTCGGCTCCTACCGCCAGCTCGCGGACACGCCAGCGGCGCTGGTCGACCCGGTGCCGATCCTCGGCTGGCTCGATCGGATGCCGTCGGCGGAGGTGATCGTCGGCATCCAGGTCGTGGGCGTGTTGGCGGCGGTCGCCGCCGTGCTGAGGCGCAACCCCCGGCTCGCGTTCGCCGTCGCCTGGCTGTGCTACCTGGTGCTGGCCGGGCTGCGGGGCAGCCGGGGCAAGGTGCTGCACAACGACCTGTTGCTGCTGTGGGCGTCGGCGCCGTTCCTGCTGGCGCCGGTGGCGGTCGACGTCCGCGACCGGATCGCCCGGCGCCGCTACGGCTGGCCGATCCGCGTGGCGATGGTGATCACCGCCCTCGTCTACTTCTTCGCCGGATACCACAAGCTGCGGCGCTCGGGGATCGACTGGGTCATCGGCGACAACATGCGCTACGTCATGCTCTGGGGGCCCAGCATCGGCGAGGCGCAGTGGGAGAGCATGGCCCGCTGGGTGGGTGAGCACCTGTGGGCGGCCAAGGCCTCGGGGGCGTTCATCCTCGGCCTGGAGATCAGCTTCCCGGTGGTGCTGGTGGTGCGGCGCCTGCAGGCCTGGTACGCCCTGGCGGTGGTGTTCCTGCACGTGACCACGTGGTTCGTCCTGGGCCTCGACTACTGGGCGTGGGCGGCGACGGTCGCGTTGCTGTTCATCGACTGGCCGGCCGTCGCCGGGTGGGTCAAGCGACTCTCCCACGGCGATGTCGACGCCAGGGATGCCGCAACCCTGCCGGTGCCGGGGGCCTGACGTGGTCGCGGGCGCGTTCGTGGTGGGCCTGTTGGCCGCGGCCGCGCTGTGGGTCCTCTCCGCGGCGGCGTTCGGCGGCGCCGTGTTCCAGCGTGAGAACTTCCGGGGCCGGCTGGTGCCGACCGCGGTGGGGATCATCATCGCCCTGGTGGTGCTGGCGACGGACGCCGTGGTGGCGGTGGTCGCCGCCGCCGGCGCCGAGCCCAATGCCGCCGCCGTCGAGGGCCTGCGGCTCACGACGATCACGGCGCTCGGGTTCGGCCTCCTGGGACTGCTCGACGACCTCGGCGGCGCCGGCGAGAGCGGTGGATTCGCGGCGCACCTGCGGGCATTGGCCGAGGGCCGGCTGACGACGGGGGCGATCAAGCTGTTCGGCGGCGCCGCAGTGGCGGTCGTGGTGGTGGCGACGCGGGAGCCTGACTCGATCGGTCGGGTCCTGGCCGACGGCGCGCTGGTCGCGCTGGCGGCCAACCTCGGCAACCTGTTCGACCGGGCGCCGGGTCGGACGATCAAGGTGACGCTGGTGGCGTTCCTGGTGCTCGTGCTGGCGGTAGGGGCGGAACGCGGGCTGGCCGGCGTGGCGCTGGCGGTGGGGGCGGGGGCCGGCCTGCTGACCGCTGACCTGCGTGAGCGGCTCATGCTGGGCGACGCCGGCGCCAACGTGCTGGGGGCGGTGCTCGGCCTCGGCGTGGTCCTCACCTGCTCGCCCGGCGTGCGGACGGTCGTGCTGGTGCTCGTGGCCGGGCTCAACCTGGCCAGCGAGTGGGTGTCGTTCAGCCGGGTGATCGCCGCCGCCCCGCCGTTGCGCGTGGCCGACCGCTGGGGCCGCCTGCCCTGGTAGTGGCCCGCCCGAGCGGTCGGCTCACCGCATCGTCCCGAGGTCATGTTCGTCGGTCCCCTGCGACGGCGGCCCGCGGAGATATGCTGTGGGCCCGTGACAAAGCACATCTTCGTCACGGGCGGTGTGGCCAGCTCCCTCGGCAAGGGCATCACCGGCTCGTCTCTGGGGCGCCTGCTCAAGTCGCGTGGCCTGCGGGTCACGATGCAGAAGCTCGACCCGTACATCAACGTCGATCCGGGGACGATGAACCCGTTCGAGCACGGCGAGGTGTTCGTCACCGACGACGGCGGCGAGACCGACCTCGATCTCGGCCATTACGAGCGCTTCATCGACGAGCCGTTGTCGCGGGGCAGCAACGCGACCACGGGCTCGATCTACTCCGCGGTGCTGGCCGCCGAGCGTCGCGGCGACTACCTGGGCAAGACCGTGCAGGTGATCCCCCACATCACCGACGAGATCAAGCGACGCATCAACCTGTTGGCCGGCGACGACGTCGATGTGGTGATCACCGAGATCGGCGGCACGGTCGGCGACATCGAGATCCTGCCCTTCCTCGAGGCCATCCGGCAGTTCCGCCTCGATGTGGGCCGCAACAACGTGGCCTTCGTGCACGTCACATTGGTGCCGTTCATCGGACCCTCGGGCGAGCAGAAGACCAAGCCCACGCAGCACTCGGTGACCGAGCTGCGGGCGCGCGGCATCCAGCCCGACGTCATCGTCTGCCGCAGCGAGCGCCCGCTGAGCGATGCGCTCAAGCAGAAGATCTCCCGACTGTGCGACGTCCCGCCCGAGGCGGTGGTCAACGCGGCCGACGCGGCCAACATCTACGAGGTGCCGCTGGTCCTCCACGAGGAGGGCTTCGACGGCTACCTGTGCGACCTCCTCGGCTTCGACCAGCAACCCGATCTCACGGAATGGGAGCGGCTGGTCGAGCGGGTCGAGGCAGCCACCGAGACGATCCGGGTCGGGATCATCGGCAAGTACGTGAGCCTGCCCGACGCCTACCTGTCGGTGGTCGAGGCGCTCAAGCACGGCGGGTTCCACCACGGGACGCAGATCGACGTCGACTGGATCCAGGCCGAGGAGGTCGAGGGATTGCTGGCCGAGGGCCGGCTGCGCGACCTCGACGGGATCGTGATCCCGGGCGGGTTCGGCGAGCGGGGCAGCGAGGGCAAGATCATGGCCGCCGGCTACGCCCGCGAGCACGGGATCCCCTGCCTGGGGCTGTGCCTCGGCTTGCAGATGATGACGATCGAGTACGCCCGCAACGCATTGGGGCTCACCGGCGCCAACTCCACCGAGTTCGACCCGGCGACGCCCCATCCCGTGATCGACCTCATGGACAGCCAGCGCGATGTCACCGACAAGGGGGGCACGATGCGCCTGGGCGCCTACGTCGCCGAGCTGGTGCCCGGGTCGCAGGTGGCGCAGGCCTACGGCAAGACGGTGGTGTCCGAGCGGCACCGCCACCGCTACGAGTTCAACCCCCGCTACCGGGGCAAGTTCGAGGGGACCGACCTGGTGTTCTCGGGGTCGTCGCCCGACGGTCGCCTGGTCGAGTTCATCGAGCTGCGGGGCCACCCCTTCTGGGTCGGGACCCAGGCACATCCCGAGCTGAAGAGCCGCCCCACGCGGCCGGCGCCCCTGTTCCGTGAGCTCGTGGGAGCGGCGCTCGACCGGGCCGAGGGCCGGCGCCCCCACCTGTTCCCGGTCGAGGAGCGCGACGCGCTGCGGTCGGCCGCGTCCTGACACCCTTGTGCCCATCGTGACGTTCCGGATCGCGGGGGAGCGGCCTGCGTGGCAGGGCCGCCGGATCAGCGTCGCCGTCCTCGAGGTCGAGGGGCCGGGCGGCGAGCGGTTCGAGCGCGAGATCGTCCATCACCCCGGCGCCGTGGCCATGGTGCCGCTCCATGAGGACGGCTCGGTGACGCTCGTCCACCAGTTCCGCGCCGCCGTCGGCGACACCATGTGGGAGATACCGGCCGGCATGCGTGACGTGGCCAACGAGCCCCCCGAGGACACGGCGCAGCGCGAGCTCGCCGAGGAGGTGGGGCTTCGGGCCGGGCGGCTCGACCACGTGGCGCGCTTCCACAACTCGGTCGGCTTCTCCGACGAGGCGGTGGTGATCTACCTGGCGACCGAGCTGAGCGAGGTGCCGGACGATCGCCAGGAGGCCGAGGAGGAACACATGGAGGTCGAACGGGTGCCGTTTGACACCGCCCTGGCGATGGTCGACGACGGCCGCATCACCGACGCCAAGACGGTGGTCGCGCTGCTCACCCTGGCGCGCCGGGGCCTCTAGCGGCCGAAGCGCCGGCAGAGCCCTAGCCGCAGCCGCACGCCCCGCCGCAGCAACCGCCCCCACTCGCCGCCGTCGGAGCGGCCGATGCCCGGCCGCCGACCGCCACCAGCGGCAACAGCTTCACCGTGTCGTGGTGGCCTCCGGGGCACGGCGCCGGTGCGTCGGACTCGGCCATCGACCGGCGCAGCTCGAACGTGTCACCACAGGTGCGGCAGCGGAATTCGTAGAGCGGCACGGGTGCAACGTTAGTGCCGGGCGGCGCCGTACCGTTGCCTCACCCATGCCGGACGCCGCGATCACCGCCACCGCCGACGACCCCGAGCCGCTGCCGCTCGAGGTCGAGGAGTGGCTCTCGTGGCTGGCGACGGAGAAGGGCCGCGCCGCGTCCACGCTCGAGGCCTACCGGCGCGACGCGCGCCGCTGGTGCGCGTGGCTTCGCGCCCGGGGACTGGCTCTGGAAACGGTGCGCGAGCCGGACGTCGAGGCGTACGTCGGGGACCTGCGCCACGCCGGGTTGGCGCCGGCCACGGTGGCGCGGGCCGTGGTGGCCGCCCGGTCGCTCCATCGATTCCTGGCCGAGGAGGGCCGGATCCCGAGGGATGCCGGCGCGGACATCGAGGCGCCCCGCGTCCCCGCGGGGCTTCCCAAGGCCCTGTCCGAGCCCGAGGTCGAGGCGCTCCTCGCCGCCGTCAGCAGCCCCGGACATGAGACACGGGTCGACGACGCTGTGGCCTGGCGCGACCGGGCGATCCTCGAGGTGCTCTACGGGACGGGGCTGCGGATCTCGGAGCTGGTGGGCCTGCGGCTCGGCGACATCGACCTGGAGTCGGCGTTGTTGCGGGCGTTCGGCAAGGGATCGAAGGAGCGGGTCGTACCGGTCGGCCGCCACGCCGTCGCCGCGCTCGTCGACTGGCTCGGCCCCGCCGGCCGACCGGCGCTGGCCCCGGAGCAGTGGAAGCGCCGGGGCGACGCCGACGCCGTCTTCCTCAACCGGCGGGGCGGCCGCCTCACCCGCCAGGGCGCCTGGTTGGTGGTCAAGCACTGGGGCACAGTCGCCGGCCTCGACGGCAAGCTCACGCCCCACGTGTTACGGCATTCGTGTGCCACGCACATGCTGGACCACGGCGCCGACATCCGGGCCGTCCAGGAGATGCTCGGGCACGCCTCGGTGAGCACCACGCAGGTGTACACCAAGGTCTCGACCGACCGGCTGTTCGCCGCCTACCGGGCCGCGCACCCCCGGGCGGTGCGCTGACGGGTCGCGGGGTTCTCTCCGGCCGCCGGGGACGCCATGCTGGGGTCATGGTCGCTACACCGTCCTCGATGCTCCCCCTGGGCACGCACGCACCCGAGTTCCGCCTCCCGGCGCCCGACGGATCGCTGCACGGCCCCACCGACGCCGCCGATGCCGCCGGCCTGCTGGTCGTGTTCGTGTGCAACCACTGCCCGTACGTGAAGCACGTGGCCGACGGCCTGGGCCGCTTGGGCGCCGGCTGGATGGACGACGGCTTGGCCGTCTTCGGCATCAACCCCAACGACGTGGCCGCCTACCCCGACGACGCGCCGGAGCTGATGCCTGCGTTCGCGGCCCAGCACGGCTGGACCTTTCCCTACCTCTACGACGAGTCCCAACGGGTCGCCGCCGACTACAGCGCCGTGTGCACCCCGGACTTCTTCCTGTTCGACCGGGACCGGGCACTCGCCTACCGAGGCCAGATGGACGGCAGCCGGCCGTCCAACGGTGTGCCCGTCACCGGGGCCGACCTCGACGCCGCCGTCCGGGCCGTGCTAGCGGACGAACCCGTCCCAGGCGACCAGCGGCCGAGCGTGGGTTGCAGCATCAAGTGGAAGCCCGGCATGGCACCCCAGTAACCGAGCGGACCAAGCCGCTCGAACGATAGCCAATACCCGCCTGGCGTCCGGCCGGAGGGGAATTCCCCCGACCACCGGTGTCGGTGTGGTCCGGTAGCCTTGCCGTGATGCCCGACCAGACGCTGCTGTCCAGCCTCCGAGAGCAACTCGAGAGCGAGCGCGCGCGGCTTCGAGCTCAGATCTCGACCCTCGACAGCGGCGGAGGAACGCTGTCGTACGACGAGAACTTCGCCGACTCCGGGCAGGTGGCCGCGGAGCTCGGCGAGAACATGGCGCTGCTCAACCAGCTCAACGAGCAGCTCGACGAGGTGGAGCACGCCCTGGCCAAGTTCGACCAGGGCAAGTACGGGCTGTGCGAGCGCTGTGGCGAGCAGATCGCCGAGGCGAGGCTCGAGGCCATCCCGGCAACGCGCTTCTGTGTGAATCACGCCTGAGTGCATCTGCGCTACCTCGGCCACCTGGTTCGCCGGTTCTTCGGATCGCTCAGGCCCGGCGGCCCGCCGCCTGCCGACGACGCCTGGGCGGTGGACCGCATGACGCCCGGCGAGGCCGGCCTCTGGCGACGGATGAGCGCGGCGGATCGCCGCCATGCCCTCGTCGTCGCGCGCCGCGTGGACGTCACGCTGGGTCGGGCGGCGACCCGCCCGGTGCTGGCGGCGGCGCTGCTGCACGACGTCGGCAAGATCGACAGCGGGTTCGGCCCCGTGGGCCGGGCGGCCGCCACGGTGGCCGGCATGGTCGGGGGCCACGATGTGGCCCGCCAGTGGCGCGGGCGGGACGGGCTGGCCGGCCGCGTTGGCCGCTACCTCTGCCACGACGAGATCGGCGCCGCGCTGCTGGCCGGGGCGGGAAGTGACACCCTCACGATCGCCTGGGCCCGGGAGCACCATCTGCCACCCGAACGATGGACGGTCGCCCCCGAGGTCGGCGCCGCGCTGAAGGCCGCCGACGATGACTGACTGATCCGACGGACGGCAGCCCGTTCGGTGATACTGGGACTCCGTTACGTCCTGCTCGGGGCGGGTTCTCAAGGGGGTGAGTCATGGACGGCAGATGGCTGGCAGCCGGCGGTGTCGCCCTGTTCCTGGGCGGCTGCTGGGCCGGCATGGGGTCCGAGTCGTCTGGCACCCAGTACTGCGTGGTCGTCCCCGAGACCGCCTTGTCCCACCCTGGCTTCACGGCCGGCCAGTTCGTCGAGCAGCCCGAGGGCGGCTGCCTGGACGGTGAGCACGAGGTGTGCGGCGAGTTCCAGGGTGACGACGAATCCCGGGAGTTCGTGTCCGACAGTTGCCCCTGAGGGCCGCTGACGGTCAGAGCGGGGGCAGGCCCAGCCGCTCTCGGACCCGCGTGATGGTCGGGCCTGCCATGGCTCGGGCCTTGGCCGCACCCGTGGCCAGGATGCGGGTGGTCTCGGCGGGATCGGCGGCCAGCTCGGCGAAGCGCTGCTGGAGGGGTCGCAGCAGCTCGACCACGGCTTCGGCGGCGTCGTCCTTGAGGGGCCCGTACTGGCCGTAGTTGCCGGCAAGCGCCTCGGGCTTGTCATCGGTCGCCGCCGCCAGGATCGACAGGAGGTTGGCCACCCCCGGCTTGGCCACCGGGTCGTACCGCACCTCGGATTCGCTGTCCGTGACCGCCCGCCGGAACTTGCGACGGATCACGTCGGGCTCGTCCAACACCAGCACCGTGCCGAGCGGCGAGTCGACGGACTTGGACATCTTGCGCTCCGGATGCTGCAGGTCCATGACCCGGGCGGCCACGGGCGGGATGGCGTGCTCGGGCACCACGAACGTCTCGCCGTAGCGGTTGTTGAAGCGGATCGCCAGGTCGCGGGCCAGCTCGAGGTGTTGACGCTGATCGTCACCCACCGGCACCTTCTCGGTGTCGTACAGGAGGATGTCGGCCGCCTGCAGCGCGGGATAGGTGAACAGCGCGGCCGAGACGAAGTCGGCCTCGTCGGACTTCTCCTTGAACTGCGTCATCCGCCGCAGCTCGCCGAATGCCGCGGTGCACTCCATCAGCCAGCTGAGCTCGGTGTGCTCGGCCACCTGGCTCTGCACGAACAGCGTGCACACCTCGGGGTCGAGACCCGCCGCCACCAGGATCTGCGTGACCTCGATGATCTTGGTGCGGAGGACCGCGGGGTCCTGGGGGAAGGTGAGGGCATGGAGGTCGACAACGCAGTGGATGGCGTCGTCCTCGTGCTGGGCCCGCACCCAGCGCCGGACCGCGCCGAGGTAGTTGCCGAGATGCACCTCGCCGGTGGGCTGTATGCCGGAGAACACGCGGGCCATGGGGTGCGATGCTAGAACGTCGGTGCTGGGTGACCCCCACACGTTCGCGGGGCCGATCACCGGGGAACCACAAGCCTGTGATTATCATCTGACTGATGCCCTACGAGGTGCAGACCCCCGTCTTCGAGGGACCCTTCGACCTGCTGCTCCACCTGATCCTCCAGGAGCAGGTCGACCTCTACGAGGTGAGCTTGGCGACCATCGTCGGCGGCTACCTGCACGAGCTGGAGCGCATGGACCAGCTCGAGCTGGAGGTCGCGAGTGAGTTCCTGCTGATCGCCGCCACGCTGGTGGAGCTTAAGAGCCGGCGACTCCTCCCGGTCGGCGACGACCTCGACCTCGACGAGGAACTGGCGGTGTGGGAGGAACGCGACCTCCTGCTGCACCGGCTGGTCGAGTGCAAGACCTTCAAGGAGGCAGCCATCGCGCTCCGGGTTCTGGCGGGGGAGGCGGGCCGCAGTCAAGCCCGCGTGGTGGGGGTCGACGACCGCTTCCTGGGCCTTATGCCCGACCTTCTCGAGGGGGTGGACGCCGAGGAGGTTCGTCGGGCGTTCCTCCGCGCCATGGTCCCCAAGCCAGCACCGCGCATCGACCTCGAGCACGTCGCCCCCATCCGGATCTCGGTGACCGACGCCATCACCGAGCTGGTCGAGGAGCTGCCCCGCCTCGGGCGCACCACCTTCCGGGACCTCACCGCCCACCTCACCGAGCGGCTGCACGTGGTGGTGCGGTTCCTGGCGGTGCTGGAGCTGTTCAAGAAGGGCCTCGTGGACCTCGACCAGGCCCGCACCTTCGGCGACATCGGCGTCGTGTGGCTCGGAGATGACGGCGCCCGGGAGCTGGGCGAGGTCGGGAGCCTCCAGGACCTGACCGTCGTCGACGCCTACGACGGGTGAGGGAGCCTCCGATGGCGCGCCCTCCGGATCAGCTCACCGACGACGTGCGGGCCGACGCCCGCCGGGCCATCGAGGCGATCGTCCTCGTGACCGAGGAGCCGATCGATACGGGCCTGCTGGGCCAGCTACTGGAGCTGCGGCCCGCGCTCGTCGAGGACCTGTGCGTCGACCTCGCTGCCGAGTACGAGGAGCAGGGCCGGGGGTTCCAGCTGGTGCGGGTGGCCGGTGGCTGGCGCTTCCAGACGCACCCCGACCAGGCGCCCTACATCGAGCGCTTCGTACTCGAGGGCCAGCACGCCAAGCTCTCCGCCGCCGCCCTCGAGACCCTGGCCATCGTCGCCTACAAGCAGCCGATCTCGCGGGCCCAGGTGGCGTCGATCCGGGGCGTGAACGTCGAGGGCGTGATGCGCACGCTGCAGCACCGCGGCTACATCACCGAGGTCGGCCGCGACCCGGGCCCGGGTCAGGCTGGCCTGTTCGGCACCACCCGCGCGTTCCTCGAACAGCTGGGCCTCGACAGCCTCGACGGCTTGCCGCCCATCGGTGACTTCGTCCCGGGAGCCGACGTGGTGGAACAGCTCGAGCAAGGGCTCCGTCCCGGCACCGAGCCCTTGGGGGACGAACTGGCTCGACTCGAGGACGCGGACGCCGAGCGCACCCCACCCGGTGACGAATCCTGATGAGGGTCGATTCCGCCGGACGCGAGACAACCTAGATGTGCACGGATGACCACAGGTGATTCGCGGAATCGACCCTCAGAGCGGCTGCAGAAGATCATGGCCCGTGCCGGTCTGGGCAGCCGCCGCGCCTCCGAGGCGTTGATCGCGGAGGGGCGGGTGCGCGTCAACGGTGAGGTCGCGCGCCTGGGGGACAGGGCCGACCCGGAAACCGATCGCATCGAGGTCGACGGCGCGGTCGTCGGCCTTCGACCGGGGCTCGTCCACTACCTGCTCAACAAGCCGGCGGGCATGGTCACGACCGCGTCCGACCCCCAGGGACGCCCGACCGTGGTGGGGCTCGTCCCCGCCGAGCCGCGCGTGTTCCCGGTCGGCCGGCTCGACGCCGAGACCGAGGGCCTGCTCCTGCTCACGAACGACGGCGAGCTGGCCCACCGGCTCACGCATCCGTCGTTCGGGGTCGAGAAGGAGTACCTGGCCGAGGTCGAGGGCCGACCGACGCGGGGTGTGCTGCGCCAGCTGCGCGAGGGCGTAGATCTGGACGACGGGCGCACGGCGCCGGCGAGGGCTTCCCTCGTCGGCGACCGATTGCTGCGGATCACCATCCACGAGGGCCGCAAGCGCCAGGTCCGCCGGATGTGCGACGCCGTGGGCCTTCCCGTGCGCCGGCTGGTGCGCGTGCGCATCGGTCCGATCGCCGACCGCCGGCTGGCACCGGGAGAGTGGCGGGCGCTGGAGCAGGGCGAGGTCCGCGCCCTCGAGCGGGCGGCGGCGGCACCCCGCTGAGGGCCGACCGAGGGGGACCACTAGGCTCGATTCGTCATGAGCGAGCGTCCCGGAGGGCGAGAGAGCGAGCCCGGCCCGAGCGGCCGTGGGAGCGGGAGACATCACGTCGACAGCCCGAGCGGCCCGGCCGAAGGCCGAGAGCGGGAAGCATGGCCGCCTGCCGTACGAGCCCTGCGGGGCGCCACCACCGTCGACGTCGACGACAAGGACCACCTGTTCGAGCGGGTGATCGCCCTGTTGGAGGCGCTCTTCGAGCGCAACGGCATCCACCACGACGACCTGATCAGCGTGTTGTTCACCGCCACCGGCGACATCCGGTCCGCCTTTCCGGCCGAGGCGGCCCGCAAGTTCGGGCTGGGCGACGTGCCACTGATCTGCGCCCGCGAGCTCGACATCGAGGGCGGGACGCCGCGCTGCATCCGCGTGATGATCCACTTCACATCCGACGTGCCCCGGGATCAGCTCCACCACGTCTACCTCGAGGGCGCGCGCAACCTGCGCGACGACCTCCCCGACTAGCGCCGACATGGTGCTCGGACGCCCCCCTGAGCCCGGGCGGGCGGCAGTGGTCGGCGCGGGTCTGGTCGGGGGCTCGATCGGCATGCGGCTGCGGCAGGCGGGCTGGCATGTCACCGGACGGGACCTCGACGACGACCGCGCCAAGCGGGCGCTGGAGCTGGGTGCGCTCGACGCCGTCGGCGACGACCGGACTGCCACCGTGACGTTCATCGCCACCCCGGTGCGGACCATCGCCGACGAAGCCCGGCGGGCGCTCGCCGCAGGGCCCGGGCTCGTGACCGACGTCGGCTCGGTGAAGGCCTCGATCGTCGAAGCGGTCGCCGACCCCCGGTTCGTGGGCGGCCACCCCATGGCGGGGTCGGAGCAGGAGGGCATCGAGGGCGCTACGGCCGACCTGTTCGAGGGTGCTACCTGGGTGCTGACGCCCACCACCGGCACCGACGCCGGCGCGTACGCCCAGGTTCGCCAGATCATCGGGACGCTCGGCGCCGATGTCGTGGCGTTGCCCCCCGACCGCCACGACGTGCTGGTGGCGATCGTGTCGCACGTGCCACACCTCACGGCTGCGACGCTGATGCGTCTCGCCGACGTCCGCAGCGAGGAACACCGGGCGCTGTTGCGGCTGGCGGCGGGCGGCTTTCGCGACATGACCCGCATCGCGGCCGGGCACCCGGGCATCTGGCCGGACATCTGCAGCGACAACCGGGCCGCGATCGTCGACGTGCTGGACGAGCTGACCGCGGCGCTCGGGCGCATGCGGGAGATCGTGGCCGGCGACGACCGCACCGGTCTGTTGGACGCGCTCGAACGCGCCCGGGCCGCCCGGGTCAACCTTCCGGCCCGCCTCCGCACCTCCGAGGACCTGCGCGAGCTGCGGGTCCCGGTGCCCGACCGGCCCGGCGTGCTGGCCGACGTGACCACCCTCGCCACCGACCTCGACGTGAACATCTTCGACCTCGAGATCGCCCACTCGACCGAGGGGGCGCAGGGCGTGCTGATCCTGTTGGTCGAGGCCTCGGCGGTGGAGGTGCTGCGCCGCGGCCTGGTGGCTCGGGGCTACCGGCCGTCGGTGCATCCTCTCGAACCCCCGGTGCGATGAGCTCGTCGAGCGGCCCCGGTGTGCGGGCGGTCGAGCCGATCGAGGGGCCGCTCGACGCCACCGTGACCCTGCCCGGATCGAAGAGCCTGACCAACCGGGCGCTGCTGTGCTCGGCCCTGGCCGACGGCGTCTCGGCGATCGACGGCGCATTGCGGGCGGACGACACCGAGGCGATGGCGTCGGCGCTCCGGGCGCTCGGCGCCCGCATCGCGCCCGCCCCGAACGGGGGGGAGGGAGGAGGCGCCGGCGCCCCCACCCGCCTCACCGTGACCGGCACCGGCGGGGACCTGGCGTCGGGGCCGTTGGAGCTCGACCTGCGCCTGTCCGGCACCTCCAGCCGGTTCCTGGTGCCGGTGGTGGCCCTCGGCCGCGGCGGCTACCAACTGGACGGGCGTCCGCCGCTCCGCGCCCGCCCCATGGGACCCGTGCTGGCGGCCATCGAGGCGCTGGGCGCCCGCGTGGAGCCGCACGGCCAGGCCGGCCACCTGCCGGTGACGGTGGTGGCCCCCGGGCACCTGACCGGTGGGCAGCTCGACGTCCCGGGCGACACGTCGAGCCAGTACGTGTCGGGGTTGCTGCTGGCGGCGCCCTACTGCCGGGAGGGGCTCCGTGTGCGGGTGACCACCCGGCTGGTGGGCCGCCCGTTCGTCGACATGACGATCGCCGTGATGGCCGCCTTCGGCGCCGATGTCACGGTCGCCGACGACGCCGGGCATCCCATGTTCACCGTCCCCCCGGGTCGCTATCGCGGCACTGCCTACCGGGTCGAGCCCGACGCGTCGGCGGCGTCGTACTTCTTGGCGGCCGCCGCCATCTGCGGGGGACGGGTCACGGTCGACGGGCTGGGGGACGGCAGCCTGCAGGGTGACGCGCGGTTCGCCGACGTCCTGGCCGCCATGGGCGCCCGCGTCGAACGATCCGCACGCGCCACCACCTTGATCGGTCCCGCCCACCTGCGTGGGCTCGGCGACGTGGACCTGTCCGCCATGCCGGACATGGCCCAGACGCTCGCGGCGGTGACCGTGTTCGCCGATGGCCCCACGCGGGTGCGGGGGATCGGCTTCATCCGCGGCCACGAGACCGACCGCATCGCCGCCACGGTCCGGGAGCTCCGGCGCTGCGGGGTCGACGCCCGCGAGGAGCCCGATGGTTTCGTGGTTCACCCGGGCATCCCGCAGCCGGCGCAGGTCAGGACGTACGACGACCACCGGATGGCGATGAGCTTCGCCCTGCTCGGGCTGCGGGTCCCGGGCATCGAGATCGAGGACCCCGACTGCGTCGCCAAGACGTTCCCCGGGTACTGGGACACGCTCGCTGGGCTGCGTACCGGGTGATGCGACCCGGGTAGGGTGACCCGCTCGTGAAGGTCATTGCCATCGATGGCCCTGCGGGCTCCGGCAAGTCGACGGTGGCGCGCCGGCTGGCCGAACGCCTCGGGCTCGACTACCTCGACACCGGGGCGATGTACCGGGCGGTCACGTTCGCGGCGTTGAGGCGGGGCATCGACCCGGCGGACACCGGCCCGGTGGCCGAGCTGGCTCGGGTCGTCGACCTCGACGTCACCACCGACCACGTGCGGGTCGACGGCGTCGATGCGACGATCGAGATCCGTGGCCCCGAGGTGTCGCGTGCGGTCTCGTTGGTGGCGGCGAACCCCGAGGTCCGGGCCGAGCTGGTGCGTCGGCAGCGGGAGTGGGCCTACGAGCGGTCGGGCGGCGTGATGGAGGGCCGCGACATCGGCACGGTCGTGTTCCCGGACGCGATGCTCAAGGTGTACCTGAACGCCCGTCCCGAGGTCCGCGCCGAACGCCGGGCCGCCGAGGTGTCGGACCTCGACTACGAGACGGTCGCCGCCGACATGGCCCGGCGCGACGCGTTCGATCAGGGGCGCGAGGCGGATCCACTCCGGTTGGCCGACGACGCCATCCAGTTCGACACCAGCGACATGTCCATCGACGAGATCGTCGCCGAGCTGGCCCGGAGGATCGATGACTGAGGCCGACGACGTCGCCGAGATGGCGCCGGCACCGGGCCGGACCATCGATGCCGCCACGGAGCGGGTGGAGGCGGTGGGCATCCACCCACCGACCCGTCTCGAGCGGACCGCCTACGGGGCGATCCGGGGTGCCTTCGCCCTGCTCGCCAAGCCCTACTTCCGCCTGGAGATCCACGGCCGGGAGCATGTGCCGACGCACGGGCCGTTCGTCCTGGCCCCGGTGCACCGGTCGAACCTCGACTTCATCCTCGTGTCGGCGGTCACCCGCACTCGCATGCGCTACATGGGCAAGGCGTCGATCTGGAAGTGGCGCTGGGGCGGCAAGTTCGTGTCGATGCTGGGTGCCTTCCCGGTGCACCGCGGCTCCGCCGACCGCGAGGCTCTGAGGGCATGTCTGGAAGTGATCGAAAACGGTGAGCCGCTGGTGATGTTCCCGGAGGGGACGCGCCGCTCGGGACGGGTGGTGGAGAACCTCTTCGACGGCCCCGCCTACATCGCCGCCCGCACCGGCGCGCCGCTCGTGCCGGTGGGGATCGGTGGGTCGGACAAGGCGATGCCCGTGGGCGCCAAGTTCATACGGCCCCACCGCATCGTCCTCGTGGTGGGCGCGCCGATCGCCCCGCCGCCAGGTGACGGCACCGGTCGGGTTCGCCGGAGGGTGGTGCGGGAGCTGACCGAGCGGCTCCGCACGTCGGTGCAGGCGCTGTACGACGAGGCCCGTCGCCTCGCCGGCTGAGGCCGTGATGGCGGCTACCGAGGCGGGGTCGGCGCCACCGCATCGAGCGCAGCCGACAACCGCGTGAGCGCATCCAGCGTCGACTCGACCGCGTCGCTCCCGAGCTCCTCGGCGAGCCGTTTGGCCAGTGCGGCAGGTCTTGCGCTCGCCTCACGACGTGCTCACGAGGTTGCGGCCATCAGGCGCGTCATGGCAGCGCTAACCGCCGCAAGTTCGCCTCGAGCGATCGCCGGCAGTTAGCTGGACAGCGCCTCGCGGAGGCGGTCGAGCCAGTCGGCGTCGAGGTTGGCGTAGACCAGCGTGGCCCCCGCGAAGCGCTTCAGCTCGGCCACCAGGGCGTCGCGGTCGAGGTCCTCGACGAGCAGCACCAGCGTCGTCGTCCCCGGCTGCACCGTCTCGCGGAACCACGCAACCCACTCGTCGCTCACGCCGTGGTCGATGACCCTGGCTGCCACCGCCCCGGTGCCGGCCCCGACACCGGCGCCGATGGCCCAGCCCACGGGGCCGCCCAGGATCAGGCCGAACAGCCCGGCCCACAGCGCGCCCGAGAGTGCCGAGCGACCGGGGGTCGGGTCGACCGTCTCACGCACCGTCGTGTGGCCGGAGTCGTTCTTGGTGACGAACACGGCGTCCAACAGTCGCAGCCGCTGGTTGGCGGCCAGCCGCGTCGCCGCGGTCAGGAACTCCTGCGCACGGAACGCATCTCCGAAGGAGACGCCGACGAGGGTGCGTTCCTTCTGCTCCACGGGTCGATCGGTCACCCCACCAGCCTGGCACGGCTCTAGCCTCCGGCGAATGCGTACCGGGCTGTTCCTGCCGATCTTCGGGGAGCTGAGCGATCCACGCGTCACCGCCGGCCTGGCGGCCGAGGCCGAAGGTGCGGGGTTCGACGGGGTGTTCGTGTGGGACCACGTGCAGTACCGGGCGCCCACCACCCACGTCGCCGACGCTTGGATCACGCTCGCGGCGATGGCGGTGGCGACCGAGCGCGTGCGGATCGGTCCGCTCGTCACGCCGCTTCCCCGGCGCCGACCACAGGTCGTCGCCCGTCAGGCCACCGGGATCGACCAGCTGTCGGGCGGGCGCCTCGTGCTCGGCGTCGGCACCGGCCGTGACTCGGCCCGCGAGCTGTCGGCCTTCGGCGAGGAGCTCGACGACGGCACGCGCGGCGCGATGCTCGACGAGGCCCTCGACGTGGTGACCGGCCTGTGGTCGGGCAACGAGGTGCGCCATAAGAGCACCCACTACGCGGCCGACCGGGTGACGTTCCAGCCCACACCGGTCCAGCGGCCCGGGGTGCCGCTGTGGGTCGCCGGACGCTGGCCCAACCGAAGGCCGCTGCGGCGGGCGGCCCGCTACGACGGCTACTTCCCGATCGACCTCGATGCGCCCGGGCAGCTCGCGGAGCTGGTCGGCGAGCTCGGGGACCGCCCGTCGGGTACCCCGTTCGAGATCGTCGTCGAAGGCTGGCCGGCGGACGATCCGGCGCCCTGGGCCGCCGCCGGTGCCACCTGGTGGCTGGTCCGATTCTCGCCGTTCGACGTCGACGTCGCCGGCGTCCGCGACGTCATTGCCGCCGGGCCACCGGCCTAGTGGAGCTCAGGCGAGCATGGCCAGGACGTCGCTGGCGCGCAGCTGGCGGTCGTTGACCTCGGGACGGTCCGGCACGGATCCGCCGAACCCGAACGTGGCCAGCACGTCCACCCCGCTCAAAAGGTCGCGTAGCTCGCGCGGTGGAGGGAAGTACTCGTCCTCGTCGGTGATCCTGACCTCCTCGACCCCTTCGACCGGGGCCAGCCGGGCGATCACGGCATCGACCAGCTCCTCGGGCGCCGAGGCCCCCGCAGTGACCCCGACGGTGCCGGTCAGGTCGTCGGGCAGCTCCTCGGCGGCGTTGATCCTGTAGACGCGGGCGCGGCCAGAGCCGTGGGCCAGCTTCTCGAGGGCGCGCGTGTTGGAGGAGTTGGCCGACCCGATGACGACCACCGCGTCACAACGGGATGCGATCTCGGCCAGGGCGGACTGACGGTTGGTGGTGGCAAAGCACAGGTCACTGCGGCCTGGTCGCCACAGGCCCGGGAATCGCTCGGCGGTCCGCTCGGCGACGGCGGCCCAGTCGCGGTGCGACAGCGTGGTCTGCGCCAGCAGGGCCACCGGCCGATCGGTGGCGGGCAGGTCGTCGACATCGGAGACGGACTCCACCAGATCGATGGCGTCAGGTGCCACCGCCATGGTGCCGACTGCCTCCTCGTGGCCCTCGTGCCCCACGTAGACGATGCGGTAGCCCTTGCCGGAACGCACCTTGACCTCGTGGTGGACTTTGGTGACCAGCGGACACACCGCATTGACGACGTAGCTGCCCCGCGCCCGAGCGGCCGCCACCACCTCAGGGGCGGACCCGTGGGCGGAGAGCATGATCGGTCGTCCCTCCGGCACCTCGGCGATGTCGTCGACGAAGACCACGCCCAGGTCTCGGAACCGGTCGACGACCTGCTGGTTGTGAACGATCTCGTGGTAGCAGTACACGGGCGGCTCGAACGCCCGCACCATCCAGGCCAGCGCCTTGATCGCCATCTCCACGCCCGCGCAGAACCCGCGGGGCGCGGCGAGGAGGACCTTGTCCACGGGCATCGGCCCAGCGTACCCACGGCTGCGTCGGGACCCCGTCGACTGCCACCCGCGACCGGCTCGAACTGGCGAGTCGGTGCCGAGCACCAGGTCAGTAGACTGCGTCACCTGTGTCTGCTCCCCGTGTCGTCGCCGTCGCGCCCGGATCGCCGGCCGCGCGCGTCGGCCTGGTGGAGGGTGACGAGATCGTCTCCATCAACGGCGACGTGCCCCGCGACCTGCTCGAATGGCGCCAGCTCGTCGACGACGCCGCCCTCGCGGTCGAGGTGCGTCGGGGCGGGCTCGAGACGCTGGTGGAGGTGGACAAGCGGCCCGGGGAGCCGCTCGGGGTCGAGGTGCACTCGGCGCTGTTCGACAAGGTGCGCACCTGCGACAACCACTGCGAGTTCTGCTTCATCTACCAGCTGCCGCCCCGCACGAGCGACGGTGGGAGCGGGGAGCAGGTTCTGCGGCGCAGCCTGTACCTCAAGGACGACGACTACCGTCTGTCGTTCCTCTACGGGAACTTCACGACCCTCACCCGGTTCACGGAGGCGGATCTCGAGCGGGTCGTCAGCGAGGGGCTGAGCCCGCTCTACGTGAGCATCCATGCCACCGATCCACAGCTGCGGGCGGAGATGCTGCGCAACCGGCGGGGCGCCACCAGCCTCCGCTGGCTGCGGGCGCTGCTCGACCACGGCATCGAGGTCCACGGCCAGGTGGTCGTGTGCCCCGCCGTGAACGACGGCGCCGTGCTCGACGACACGCTGGCCGGCGTGCTCGATCGCTACGCCGAGCTGGCGTCGGTGTGCGTGGTGCCGCTGGGCGTGTCGCGCTTCAACACCGAGGCGCGCATGCGGCCGCACACCCGTGCCGAGGCCGTGGCCGTGGTCGACAGCGTGCACGACTGGCAGGACGTCTTCGCCACCGTGCTGGGCCACCGCATGGTGTTCGCGGCGGACGAGTACTACCTGCTAGCCGATCGTGCGTTTCCGGATGCGGCCGTGTACGGCGATTTTCCCATGTACGAGGACGGCATCGGCATGGCGCGGGCCTTCGAGGCCGAGCTGTTCGGGACCGGTTCGAGGGCGACGTCCGAGGACCGCGGCGGGTTCTTCCGCTCGGCCGACGCCGACCTGTCGGGATCGTCCGACGCCGAGTACGAGCCGTACCGCGGCGTGCGGGCCACTGGCGACCAGCTGCTGCACATCGGTCCCCGACGCGACGCCCCCGTCGCCGTCCTGACGGCTCCATACGGCGCCCGCGTCCTGCAGCCGCTGGTCGAGCGGCTGGGCAGGCCCGACGTCCGGGTCGTGACCGTCGACAACCGGTACTTCGGGGGAAACGTCGCGGTGACGGGCCTGATGGTGGGCGCCGACCTCGCGCGGGTGCTGGCCGACCAACCACCCGGCCATCGCTACCTCCTGCCCGACGTGTGCCTCACCCAGGGCCGGTTCCTCGACGGCACCAGCCCCGCCGACCTCCCCGTTCCCGTCGAGGTCGTGCCCGCCGATGGCCACTCGCTGCGGGCGGCCCTCGGCGCGCCGGCCGGAGGCTGACATGCCGCCCGTGGTCGCCATCGTGGGGCGGCCCAACGTCGGCAAGTCGACGCTGCTCAACCGCATCGTCGGCCGCCGCGCCGCCATCGTGGAGGAGCACCCGGGCGTCACCCGCGACCGCAAGGACGTCGACGCCGACTGGCTCGGCCGGCCGTTCCGCCTCGTGGACACGGGCGGGTGGATGGTCGGAGGCAGCGACCTCGATGCCAAGGTGAGCCAGCAGGCCGAGCGCGCCATCGCCGAGGCCGACGTGGTGGTGCTCGTCGTCGACGTCACCACCGGTACCACCGAGGAGGACAGCCGGGTCGCCGAGCTGCTCCGCCGGCGCGGCAAGCCCACCCTGCTGGTCGCGAACAAGGTCGACGACGTGAGCCGCGAGGGCATGGTCTGGGAGCTGCTGAGCCTGGGGCTCGGGGATCCCTACCCCGTCAGCGCGCTCCACGGGCGCGGCACCGGCGACCTCCTGGACGCGCTGGTCGAGCGGTTCCCCGACCCCGAACCTGCTGCGGACGCGGAGGCCATGACCGCGCCGGCCGCCGCAGATTCCTCCGAGGGGATCGCCGTCGCCATCGTGGGGCGGCCGAACGTCGGCAAGTCGACCCTGTTCAACCAGCTCACCGGCGACGAGCGCTCGGTCGTCCACGAACTGCCCGGCACCACACGCGATTCGATCGACACCGTGATCGAGACCGACCTCGGTCCGGTCCGCCTGGTCGACACCGCGGGCATGCGCCGGCGCTCGAAGATCGGCGAGGGCACCGAGTACTACTCGCTGGTGCGGGCGCTGCAGGCGGTCGACGACGCCGACGTGGCCCTGCTCGTCATCGACGCCACCGAAGGGGTCACCGGGCAGGACCAGCGCCTGGCCGAGCGCATCGACGCCGCCGGGTGCCCGATCGTCCTGATGCTCAACAAGTGGGAGCTGCTCGACGGCGACCAGCGGGCCGAACTGCGCTGGCAGGTGGGGGACAAGCTGCGGTTCATCGGCGACGCACCCGTCCTGCCGATCACGGCGCTGACCGGGCGCGGCGTCCACAAGCTCTTCCCGGCGCTGGCCCGCAGCGTCGACGCCTACCACCGGCGCATCCCCACCGGACGGGTCAACGCCGTCATCCACGAGGCCCAGCAGGCCCACGCCGCGCCGGGAGGCGCCCGGGTGCTCTACGCGACCCAGGGTGCCGCCGAGCCGCCGACGTTCACCCTCTTCGTCAACCGCGAGCTGCCCCGCACCTACCTGCGCTACATCGAGCGCACGCTCCGGGACGCGTTCGATCTGGGCGCCACCCCGCTCAAGATCCGGGTGCGGCGCCGGGGCTGAGCGGCCGGCGGACGTTACGTGAACGCCACACCCCCCAGCCCCGTCCCACCGGTAGCATCTTGGCCGACATGAAGCCGATCCTCGCCCTCGTGGCGGTCTCTTCCTTCGTGGCGGCCATCGTGTGGGCTCGATCGACACGCCGCCTCTTCGTCGTGTGGAGGCGGGTCGAGGGCGAACGTGGTGCCGACGCCGACGTCACGGTGCTGGCGCGATCCGCGTTCCGCAAGGACCTCCACACCGCTTGCCTGTACGCCGTGCTCGCCATCGCCGCCGCCGGCGTGGTGGTGGCGGGGGAGAACATCCCGAGCCTGCTGTTCGTGCTGATCCTCGTCCCGGTGGCCTTGTCGGTGGCGTTCGGCCGCGACTTCACGCGAGAGGCCCAGCTGGCCGAGGATCGCTCGACGATCGAGCGCAAGGCCGAAGAGGTCCTCAGCCAGGAGGAGTTGGCGCCCAAGCGTTGGGCCGCCCGGCTGGCGCCCGAGGACCTGCCCCAGTTCGCGGGCTTCGAGCTGGGCCGCGTCTACCAGCCCGGCACCGGCGTCATGGCCGGCGACTTCTTCGACGTGTTCCGGGTGGCACCGTCGCGCATCGCCGCGGTGATCGGCGACGTGACCGGCCGCGGCATCGAGGCGTCCATCACCGCCTTCCAGGCCAAGTACCTGCTGCGGGTGTTCCTGCGCCAGTACCGCGACCCGGCCCAGGCGCTCGAGGAGCTCAACACCCAGATGCTCGCCCCCGAGCGCACCGAGGAGTTCATCTCTCTCGTGGTAGTCGTCTTCGACACCGATGCCGGCACGCTGCGGTTCGCCTCGGCCGGGCATCCGGCGGCCTGGCTATGGCACGACAGGGACGTGCGGCCGCTGCGCTCGACCGGCCCGCTGCTCATGCTCGACCCCCAGGGCCACTACCACAGCCGCGAGATTCCGCTGAACGCCGGGGACCTGTTGTTGCTCTACACCGACGGGCTCGCCGAGGTGCGCAACGGCGAGCAGATCTTCGGCGAGGAGCGGATCGCCAACTCGCTGCGGCGCGACCCCGGGGTGGCGGCGGGCGTGCTGTGCAAGAACCTGCTGGAGGCGGCGCGGGACTTCGCCTCCGAGGCGCTCGACGACGACGTGGCGGTGCTGGCGATCCGGCGCACGTGACAGGGTCGGTGACTTGAGCGAGCGTCCAGATCCCCACGAGCAGCTGGCGCGGCTGACCAAGCGGGCGCTGGCCGGGAACCTCGACAAGGCGGGCGACAAGCTCGCCGCCCAGGGCAAGCTTTTCGTGCGCGATCGCCTGGCGCTGCTGCTCGACAAGGATTCGTTCGTCGAGGACGGACTGCTCGCCAACAACCGGGCCGACGACCTGCCGGCCGACGGCGTGGTCACCGGCGTGGGCCGGGTCGACGGGCGGCCCGTGTGCATCATGGCCAACGATCCCACGGTGAAAGCGGGGTCGTGGGGCGCCCGCACGGTGGAGAAGATCGTGCGGCTCACCGAGCACGCGCTTCGGCACGAGCTTCCGGTGTTCTGGCTGGTCGACTCGGCCGGCGCCCGCATCACCGACCAGGTGGAGCTGTTCCCCGGTCGCCGCGGCGCCGGACGCATCTTCTACAACCAGGTGCGGCTCTCGGGCCGGGTGCCCCAGATCTGCTGCCTCTTCGGCCCGTCGGCGGCGGGCGGCGCCTACATCCCCAGCTTCTGCGACGTCGTGTTCATGGTCGAGGGCAACGCCTCGATGTACCTGGGCTCACCGCGCATGGCCGAGATGGTCATCGGCGAGGTCACGTCGCTGGAGGAGATGGGCGGCGCGCGCATGCACGCCACGGTGTCGGGTTGCGGCGACAACCTCGCCTCCGACGACGAGGACGCGCTCGACCAGGCCCGGGCGTGGTTCAGCTACTTCCCACAGAGCTGGCGCCAGACGCCGCCGCGGTACGAGCCGCGCGAGGCGGCGCGATCGCTCACGGCGGCGGCGGTGCCGGCGGAGGAGCACCTGGCGTACGACATGCACGACCTGATCGACGGGCTCGTCGACGCCGAGTCGTTCTTCGAACGGATGCCGCTGTTCGCACCGGAGGTGATCACGGGGCTGGCGCTGCTGGACGGGCGACCGGTGGGCATCGTGGCCAACAACCCGATGCAGAAGGGCGGGGTGCTGTTCGTCGATTCCGCCGACAAAGCGGCGCGGTTCGTCTGGCTGTGCGACGCGTTCAACGTGCCGCTGCTGTTCCTGGCCGACGTCCCGGGATTCATGATCGGCACCGAGGTCGAGCGCCAGGGGATCATCCGCCACGGGGCGAAGATGGTCACTGCGGTGAGCGAGGCCACCGTGCCCAAGCTGTCGGTGATCGTGCGCAAGGCCTACGGCGCCGGCCTGTACGCGATGTCGGGTCCGGCGTTCGAGCCCGAGGCGACGCTGGCGCTGCCAACCGCCCAGATCGCGGTGATGGGGCCCGAGGCGGCGGTGAACGCCGTGTTCGCCAACAAGATCGCCGCCATCGCCGACGAGGCCGAGCGGGCGGCCTTCGTGGAGGCGCAGCGGGAGTTGTACGAGACCGACGTCGATCTCTACCGCCTGGCGTCGGAGCTGGTCGTGGACGCGGTGGTCGACTTCGCCGACCTGCGCGCCGAGTGCATCCGCCGGCTGGAGATGGCGGCCGACAAGGACCGGGCGTTCAGCGCCCGCCGGCACGGGGTGCCCCCGGTGTGATCGGCGTCGACGGGTCGCTGACCCTGCCGGCCTCGATCGCCATCCGCGAGGTCGGTCCCCGCGACGGTCTGCAGCCGGAGGCCACGGTGCCGGTGGCCACCCGGGTCGAGCTGATCACGGCGCTGATCGCCGCCGGAGCGTCGATCATCGAAGTGGCGGCGTTCGTCTCGCCGAAGGCGGTGCCGGCGATGGCGGGAGCGGCAGAGGTGATCGCGGCGCTGCCATGCTCGCCGGCGGTTCGTCGCGTCGCGCTCGTCCCCAACGTGAAGGGTGCCGAGCTGGCGGCCGAGGCCGGCGTCGACGCGCTGACGCTGACCGTGTCTGCGTCCGAGGCCTACAGCCAACGCAACGTGCACATGTCGGTGGACGAGTCGCTGGCCCAGGTCGGGGCCATCCGGGCCGCCGTCGGCAACGACCTGCCCATCGACACCGTGGTGTCGTGCGCCTTCGGGTCGCCCTATGAGGGCGACATCGCTCCGGCCTCGGTGGCGTCTCTGGGCCGCAGGGCCCTGGAGGGCGGCTCGACCAGCGTGACCTACGCCGACACCACGGGCATGGCGACGCCCCGCCGGGTCCGGGACGTGCTGGTGGAGACCGGCACCGACATCGGTCTCCACCTCCATGACACCCGGGGCACGGCGCTCGTCAACGCGTACGCAGCTCTCCAGGCCGGGGTCACCCGGTTCGACACGGCGGTGGGCGGGCTGGGCGGGTCCCCGTTCGCCGAGGGCGCCGGCGGCAATCTCGCCACCGAGGACCTGGTCCACCTCTGCGACGACATCGGGGTGAGGACAGGGTTCGACCTCGAGGCGCTGCTCGCCGTCTCCGCCCAGGTGGCGGGCGTGGTCGGCCACCCCGTACCGTCGCGAATCGCCGCCGCCGGCCCCCGTTGGAACACGTGATGCCCTGGTGCGAGACCTGTAGCCGCTTCCTCAACCCCAACACCCTCGAGGCCGACGGCACCTGCCCCACGTGTGGCCGTCAGGTCGCCGAGCCCGCCGGCGAGCAGGCCGCGAGGCGGCAGAGGGCACCCTGGCACTTCAAGCTCCTGGTGCTGGCCACGGTGATCTACCTGGGATGGCGCCTGGTCCAGCTCATCGAGTGGGTGGTCGGCCGGTTCTGACTCGGGCAAGCACCGAGCGCGTAGGATGACCATCCCCGTCGGGCTGTGGCGCAGTTTGGTAGCGCACTTGACTGGGGGTCAAGGGGTCGCGGGTTCAAGTCCCGCCAGCCCGACCAGCTAAACACCATGTCAGAGCCGGTCCGAGAGGGCCGGCTCTGGTGGTTGCGGCCAGTAGGACAGCAACCGGGTCAACTTGACCGGTCAACAACGGGCATCAACATAGGTGGGGGCCGCACCGATCGACGCGGCCTGCCCCCTGGACACCAGGAACGAGGCCCTGATGCCGAACGAGACCGTAGACGGACGACTGGACGGCTTGGAGGCCCGTGTCACCCGTGCGGAGGCCATGACCGAGGTGGTGACCGCAATCCGGGGCCGATGTGCATCGCCGGGGCATCGACCCTGCGTTGGCGCAGCACGTGGCCGAGCTGGCGGACACGGTCGAGAATCACGGCCTGGTGTTGGCCCGGCTGCTCGACAACGAGTAGTGGCCCGCGTGGGCACCCGCCGCCCCTCGGCCTCCGGGTCGGAGGGCGGTGCCGCGTCAGGGTGACTCTTTCCGGTCGGTGAGCCAGCGGTACAGCGGTTGGAGTCCCCGCTCGTAGGCCAGCACGAACATCTCCGGCGTGAAGGCCAGCAGTGCACCGAACACCGGCGGCGCTATGCACGCCGCCACAACCGCGGCCACCGAAGCCAGCACCAGGCCGCCGTCGTTCAACCACGCCGTCACGAACGCCAATACGGCACCGCCCGCGGCCAAGGTCCACCAGTAGCGTCTGTCGCTCCAAGTCATCGCCCCCGCCCCCTTCGACGCTGGCAGGCTAGACGGCGGCGACCCGGCGCCGCTGATACTCGGCCGCCGCGGCCCGGCACCCAGGGACATGGCTCCTCGCCGCGGCGTAGGTGCTTGCGGTACATGGCTCAGACCGGTGGCGCCCCGTACGAGAAGCCGGGGGTGGGGACAGCTGGGGAACGACGGGCGGACCCCAGCTTTCCCACTAGGTACCCGTGACATCGTGTCACCCTTACGCGACCATGTGCGGCCGTGAGGGCCGGGAGGCCGAGCTCGCCCGCACCGCCCGCCCGGTTCGGCCAACCACTGGCCCCAGGGGTCCTCTGGACGCCTGGGGCCAGCCCTCACGCCCGGTGTATCGGGCCCGTCGCCGGCCACGGACACTGAGACCGGCGGCCAGACGCCGTGGGGATGAGGACTGACCATCTCGATCGGCAGGGATGATCCGCGTGACCGTTTCGTCATCGCCCTAGCCCGACGACGCGTCGACGTCCTCTGGGCGCTCCTACGCGAGAACCGAATCTGGACCACTGCCCCGCCAGTGGTCGCTCAGGCAGCTTGACAACACCATTGAGATTCCCGTGACCCGGAACCGCCCGGTCGGCGGCCTCAGCGGGACGTTCCGAGATCATGACCATGCCCGGCCCTGCTGCGATGGCGGCTGCGAGGCGCCGTCAGTGTCCGATGTCACGCGCCAGACCGGCGAACCGACGCGGCGCCGAGAACCGGAGCCGGGAAGATCACCAGGTGCCTCACCGGATGCTCCCCATCACCCTTCGCCCGATGCGCGCGACCAACGGTGCTGGTCTGGAAGTCCGCGCCAAGGCGACGTCGGAAGTCGTCGGGGGTGAGTGGGGCCATGTCTCAACGATGCGGGACTTCGGTTGCAGCGGGCTTGGAGACGACTTGAAGACGACATGGACTTTGGGCGCGCGGCGTCGCCACGGGATCGTCAGGTCACGAGCTGAGCTCGGCAGCGTCACCGGCCCAGCCGCCCGTTTTCGTAGTCAGAGCGGCTCGTAGCGCGCGCGACATGGCTTCGTGACCAAGCACCCGTGACCCAGCGCGGGCTCGCCGCTTGACCGGCGGGTCAAGTACGGTGCGGGCCATGACGCTCACGGATGCCGCCACCCGATCCATTGCGCCGTCGGGCGGCGACGAGGCCCGCGTGCTCGCACTCTGCGAGCAGCTGCTCGCAGAGCTGCCACCCCGGCATGCCGATCCAGTGACCTTCCTCGGGCGCCAGTACGACTTCGGCCTCGCGTGGGTCCACTTCCCCGAGGGATACGGCGGGCTGGGCCTGTCACCCAAGCTGCAGAAGCTGGTCAACGAGACGCTGTGGCGAGCCGGCGCGCCGCACGCGGCCTCCCGCAACCCGATCGGCCACGGCATGGGTGCGCCCACGGTGGTCACCCATGGCAGCGACGCCCAGAAGCGGCGTTACCTGCGGCCCCTGTTCACCAACGAGGAGATCTGGTGCCAGCTCTTCTCCGAGCCTGGCGCCGGCTCCGACGTCGCCAGCCTGGCGACCCGGGCGGTCCGCGACGGCGACGAGTGGGTGCTCAACGGCCAGAAGGTGTGGACCACCCTGGCGCACGTCTCCCGGTTCGGGATGATCGTGGCCCGCAGCGACCCCAACGCCCCCAAGCACAAGGGCCTCACCTACTTCGTTGTGGACATGCACGCGCCCGGGGTCGAGGTGCGTCCCCTCTACCAGATCACCGGCGAGGCGGAGTTCAACGAGGTCTACTTCAGCGACGTGCGCATCCCCGACGCCGAGCGCCTCGGTGAGGTGGGGGAGGGCTGGCGGGTCTCCCTGACGACGCTCATGAACGAGCGGGTCGCCATCGGCGGGCAGATCCCACCCCGCGGCAGCGGATTCATCGGGGAGCTGATGAAGGTCTACGGCCGCACCGGCCCGCACGACGCCGCCACCCGCGACCGGGTCATGGCGCTGTGGATCCGCGCCGAGGTCCTGCGCCTCACCAACAACCGCGCCAGCCAGCGGCGGGCGGTGGGCACACCCGGGCCCGAGGGCTCGATCGGCAAGCTGGCGCTGGCCGAGCTGCACAAGGACCTCACCAGCTGCGCAGTCGACCTGGAGGGCGCCGACGGGATGCTGTTCCCCGAGGGCTACCCGATGGCCCGGCCCGAGACGACGGCGCTCTGGCGCAGCGCGCAGCAGGCGTTCCTGCGGTCTCGGGCCAACTCGATCGAGGGCGGTACCACCGAGATCATGCAGAACATCCTCGCCGAGCGGGTGCTCGGCCTGCCCGGCGACGTCCGGGTCGACAAGGACAAGCCCTGGGTCGACGTCCCCCGCTCCTAAGGGACGCGCCGGCTACAGCTCGACCAGGGGGACGTCCGCCATCCGCAGGTGCCCGGTCTCGTTCAGGGACTCCAGCGACCGCTGGCCCGTGGACGCGAACAAGACCCGCGAGATGCTCGTGTATGCCGGAAGGAAGATCATCTGGGGCCCGATCCCCAGCACCGCGGACACGACCACGTTGATGACCCCGCCATGGCAGACAAGGGCTATCCGCTGCGACGGGTGGGCGGCCGCCAGGCGGTTGACGCCGTCCACGACCCGGGACTGGAAACCGGCGATGTCGTCGGGCACCTCCATCCACCGGGGATCACCGGCCGCGCGCAGCTCCTCGATCGGGATGTACGCCATGGCGTCGGCGTCGTACTCGGCCAGCGCCGCGTCCGGTGTCACGGTGAGCCCCAGTGCCGCGCCCAGCGGCGCCGCCGTCTCGACCGAGCGGCGCAACGGGCTGGTGTAGACGGCGTCGATCCGCTCGGGCACCAGCCAGCCTGCCAGCGCTTCGGCCTGGCGCCGGCCGAGGTCCGAGAGCCCAGGGTCGGCGGGGCCGTCGACGCTCTCGGCCCGCAGCGGGCGGGCGTGGCGGATCAAGAGCAGCTCCATGGCGCTCGCACAGTAGGAGCACGACCGGCGGAGGCGCACGATTGGCCGCCGGAGGGTCGGTACCGTGGCGGATCGTGGACGTCCTCTCCAGCCGCATACTGCTGCGCCCGGCGGTCTTCGAGGACGCGGTCGCCTGGTACCGCGACGTGCTCGGGTTGCACGTCTACCGCGAGTACGGCGCCGCCGGCCACGTGACCGGCGTCGTCTTCTTCCTCGGCGGTGGGTTCCTCGAGCTCGTCGGCGACTCGAGCTCGGTGTCCCCGGGCGGCGGCGCCCTGTGGCTCCAGGTGGCCGACGTCGACGCCGAGCACGAGCGATTGCGGGAGCGGGGCGTGGATATCCAGCGCCCCCCGAAGACCGAGCCCTGGGGGCTGCGAGAATGCTGGATCGCCGATCCCGACGGGATGCAGATCCGACTGATCGAGGTGCCCGACGACCACCCGCTCCGCCGACGCGTGGGGGATTGAGGGCCGGTGCGCCGCACGAAGATCGTGGCCACGCTCGGCCCGGCGACCGACCCACCGGGCGTCCTCGACGCCCTGATCGATGCCGGCGTCGATGTCGTGCGCCTGGGGCTGGCGCACGGCACCGCCGACGAGCACCGCCGGCGCATGGAGGCGGTCCGCGAGCTCGCTCAGCGCCACGGCAAGACGATCGGCGTGGTTGCCGACCTCCCGGGCCCCAAGGTGCGGGCGGGGCCGTTTCCCGAGGGTGGTGCCTTCCTGGCCGAGGGCGACGAGGTCACGCTCGTGTCGGAAGCGGGTGCCAGCGACGGCCGACGTATCACCCTCGACGAGGCCCACCTGATCGACAGCGTGGCGCCGGGTGACACCGTCGTCCTCGGCGACGGCACGGTGACGCTCGAGGTGACGGCCGTGGGGCCCGAGGAAGTGCGGGCGCAGGTGCGCAGCGCGGGGCGCCTGCAGGGACGGCCCGGTGCGCACTTCCCCTCGGACCGGTGGCTGCCGCCGGTTCCGACCGACGACGACCTGCGGTTGGTCGACGACGTGGCCAGGGATGCCGACTGGGTCGCGGTGTCGTTCGTGCGCAAGCCCGACGAGCTGGTCCGGGTCCGCGAGGCGCTCGGCGTCCACGGGCCGCAGCTGATGGCCAAGATCGAAACCCGCGCGGCCGTCGACCACCTCGACGACCTACTGGACGTGGCTGACGGCGTCATGGTGGCCCGGGGCGACCTCGGCATCGACTTCCCCATCGAGGACGTTCCCCACCTGCAGAAGCGGATCATCCGGGCGTGCGGCGAGCGGGGACTCCCGGTGGTGACCGCCACCCAGATGTTGGAGTCGATGGTCACCGCGCCCTCTCCGACGCGCGCGGAGGCGTCGGACGTGGCCAACGCCGTCGTCGACGGCAGCGACGCTCTGATGCTCTCGGCCGAGACGGCGATCGGGCGGGACCCGGGGCGCGCCGTCGAGACCATGGCACGCATCGCGGCCCGAACCGAGGAGTTCGACGACCGGCACGGCGTCTACGAGCAGGGCGGACTCGGGCAGCGGCGGGCGCCGTCGGCCAAGGCGGTCACGACGGCCATGGCCCACGCCGCCATGCGGGCCGCCGCCGAGCTCGACGTTGCGGCCATCGTGTGCTGCACCCGCGCCGGGACCACCGCCCGCGCGATGGCCGCCCGCCGCCCGGAGTGCCGGTTGATCGGCGCCAGCCCGTCGCCGACGACGGCGCGGCAGCTGGCGTTGTCCTGGGGGGTAGAGCCCTTGCTGGTCGCCGAGTACGCCACCACCGACGAGATGGTGTGGTGCGTGGTCGAGGCCGCCGTCCGTGGGGGGCTGGTCCGCCACGGCGACTCCATCGCGGTCCTGGCTGGCGCGCCCGACGCCGCTCCCGGCCGGACGGACGTCCTCCGGGTGGTCGCCGTTTCGTGACCGCCACCGGGGCCCCAGGCCTGTGGGTGCAGGAGGTGGGTGAGGGACCCCTCGTCGTGCTCGTGCACGGTGCGATGGACCGCGCCAGCAGCATGTTGCGGGTGCGGAGGGTCCTCGAGGGCGAGTGCCGGGTGGTGCGCTACGACCGCAGGGGCTACGCGCGCTCGCTCGAACTGGGCCCCGCCGTCTCCCTCGACCAGCAGGTCGACGACCTGGCTGCGCTCGTGGGGTCCCGTGTCGCGGTTGTGGCCGGACACAGCCTGGGCGGGGTCATCTGCCTGGCGCTGGCCGAGCGATCGCCGGCGCAGGTGGGCGCGGTGGTGGCATACGAGGCGCCGATGATGTGGGAACCCTGGTGGCCCGCCGGCACGGCCGGCGCGACCGCACTCGCCACCACCACCGCCGCAGGCCGACGCGACGGGAGCGACGGCGATCCGGGCGACGCGGCCGAGGCGTTCATGCGCCGGATGCTCGGCGACGCCCGCTGGTCGAGGCTGCCGGCTCACGTGCGGGCCGAGCGGCGCGCCGAGGGCCCCACGTTGCTGGCCGAGCTCCGCACCGTGCACCATCCGGCCCCGGCGCCCTACCGGCCCGAACGGCTGACGGCCCCGGTGGTGGCCGCGTTCGGGTCCGAGACCCAGCCGCAGCACCGACGCGCCGCCGAGGAGCTGGCACGGCGGGCACCGCACGGGATGCTGGAGCGGATCGACGGCGCCGGCCACGGCGCCCATCTGACACACCCACAGGCTGTCGCCGGGCTCGTCCGGAGGTCCCTTAGCCTGGCATCGGAGCGCCGATAGCCTGCGACTGATGGCCAACCTGCGTGGGCTGCTGAAGGGCTGGACGGGCCGACGGGACGGGCGGCACCCCAACCGTCCGGTCGCGTTCGTGCTCTCCGGCGGCGGCAACCTCGGCGCGCTCCAGATCGGGATGATGCGTGCCCTGCTCGAGCACGACATCCGCCCCGACCTGATCGTGGGCTGTTCGGTCGGGGCGATCAACGGCGCCGCGCTCGGCCGAGGACCCCACCCTGGCGGGTGCCCTGCGCCTGGAGCGCCTGTGGCGCGCCCTCGACGGCAAGGAGCTGATGCCGGCGGGTTGGCTGCCCAACACCGTGGCGATCGCCCGACGCGGGGAGGCGATCCACGAGAACCACGGGCTGCGCCGTCATCTCGAGCAGTCGCTGACGGCCCGCACGTTCGAGGAGCTGACCGTACCGTTCCAGTGCGTCGCCACCGACGTCGTCGGCGTGCGCGAGGTCTGGTTCCGGTCGGGGCCGCTGATCGAGCCCATCCTCGCCTCGGCAGCCCTCCCGGCCGTGTACCCCGCGGTCGAGATCGACGGCGTGCGGTACCTCGACGGCGGCATCGTCGACGACGTTCCCATGAGCCGGGCGGTCGAGCTCGGCGCACGCACGTTGTACGTTCTCCAGGTGGGGCTGTTCTCGCGTCCCCGACCGGAGCCCAAACGCCCGCTCGACGTCGCCGTCCAGGCGTACTGGATCGCCCGCCACCACCGGTTCAAGCGGGAGCTGGCCGCCATGCCGCCCGAAATCGAGCTCCACCTCCTGCCGACCGGGCAAACGCCATCGATGCGCTACAACGACTTCACCCGCACGTCCGAGCTGATCTCGCTCGCCTACGAGGCGTCGAGCTCGTACCTGGCCGGGCGGGAGCTCCCGGTGGAGGTCCTGGTGTGACGGATCGGCCGGTCCACATGACCACTTCGGGGCCACCCGAGACGGTGCTCGACGACGAGCCGGCCGAGTCACTGGCGGCGCTGGACGAGGCCCTGACCCGCCCGGAGCCGGAGCGACGGGAGGCGGTGGCTGCGGTCGTGGCCCGCTGGCCCCGCTTCCTCGACGCCTGGGCCCGGCTCGGCGCGCTCGGGCGCGACGACGTGGAGCGCTATGCCTGCTACCGGGTCGGCTATCACCGCGGCCTCGACCGCCTGAGGGCGAGCGGTTGGCGGGGATCGGGCTACGTGCGCTGGCAACATCCGCAGAACCGCGGGTTCCTACGGGCGGTCGACGGTCTGCGGGCGTCGGCCGCGGCCATCGGGGAGGTCGACGAGGCCGAGCGCTGTGCCGTCTTCCTCCGCCAACTAGATCCCGACTGGCCCCCGCCGGGCTGAGACCCCGATCAGTCGCGGGACAGCACGCGGATGCAGCTGGGCCCACCGCCCGTGCTGCCGGCGATGCGATGGAGCACGGCCGCGGTGGGATGGACCACGACGCCGTCGCCGTCCGTGGCCACGACACTGTCACCGTCCACGATCAGGCTGTACTCGCCGTTGTCGAACGACCTCGACGGCCACAGCAGCGTGGCCATGGGGCGCGCCGCCAGGTTGGCCCGGGACGTCCGGCCGGCGTCGAACGCCAGCGTGTCTCCGTCTTGCCGCACCACCACCGATACCACGTGGGCATCGCCGGCCTCGGCCACCGTCACCAGGAACGCCTGGGGGCCGCACGCCTCGATCCGGTCGTACAGGGCCCGCAGGCTCACCGCGATGCTCACGAGACCGAGGATAGGCGGCGGCGCCAAACCAGCGTCCGTTGGGCGGGGCAGCCCCGCCCTAACGGCCCACCGATCGTCAGCTCACCGCGGCGATGAACGAGCTGTACGCCGCGGCCGCCCGCCGAGGGTCCTGGCACACCCACCAGTGGCCCAGGCCGGTCAGGAACCCCACCTGAGCACCGGTCCGTTCGGCGGTGCGGCGGGCGAGCGCCTCGCCACCGGTATAGGGATCCTCGGCCGGGATGACGACCAGGCCCGGGCGCGAGCGGAGGCCGGCCACCTTCGTGCCCCACTCGGCCATCTTCGGCTGGGCCGCCGATCGATACAGGGCCAGGATGCAGCGGCCCATCGACTCGTCGAACGCCTCCATGCAGCGCGCGGCCGCGTGTTCGGACATGCCGCGCGCCACGTACCCAGGGGCACGATCCGCGGGCGAGATCGCGAGCCGTCGCGCGATGAGAGCCTCGCCGGCGCCGGCCGTCTGCCAGATCTGGGCACTTTCGTGCCAGACGTACCGCGGGTCGAAGCAGCCGGCGAGATCGATCGCCCACGAGCGCACGAGCTCGGGATGCGCGGCCACGGTGCGGAAGACGTGACCGCCGCCCCAATCATGGCCGAGCAGGTCGATGGGACCGTCGATCCGCTCGAGCTCAGCCGTGAGCCATGCGACATAGTCGTCGCTGGTTGCACCGAAGCCCTCGGGCACGGGTGCGCCGAACCCCGGCGGCGCAACGGTGATGCTCTCGCGCCCAGGGAGGTGTGCCCGGAACTCGTCCCAGACGGCCTCCGCCTCCGGCACGCCGTGCACGAGCACGATGGGCACGGCTGCAGTGTAAGCGTCGTGCCAGATGTACTCTCGCAGCACGATGAGCGCGCTGGCTGACGAGTTCCAGCCGTTTGATGTCAGCGAGCCCTTCGCGTTCTATCAGCGTGCGCGATCCGAGGCGACCGTCTTCTACAGCCCGGAGCTCGACTACTGGGTTGTGCCTCGCTACGAGGATGTCCTGGCCATCCTGCGCGATCCGGCCACGTTCTCCTCCGAGAACGCACAGAGTCCCTTCCGTCCTCAGCCGCCGGCCGTCGAGCGCATCCTCGGCAGTGGGCTGAGCGCGAAATCGGGGCTGCTCGGCCGCAACCCCCCTGACCACACCCGGCTGCGCTCGTTCGTCAACCGGGCGTTCACCCCCCGCCGCGTGGCGGTGCTCGAGCCCCAGATCCGCGAGATCGCGGTGCGCATGATCGACAGCATGGCCCCGCGGGGCTGCGGCGACTGGGTGGCCGACCTCGCCTACGACCTGCCCGCCCTCGTGATCTTTCTGCTGTTGGGCATTCCCGACTGCGATGTACCGAACGTCAAGACGTGGGCCCAGAGCCGCGTCCAGCTCAACTTCGGCAACCTGCCCGAAGCCGATCAGGTAGCGCACGCGGAGAACGTCGTTGCCTACTGGCGCTACTGCGAAGCGCTGGTGGAGGAGCGCTTCACCCGGCCGCGCGACGATCTGCCGAGCGACCTCGTCCGCGGGTACCAGCGCGGCGACAAGTCGATCACCAAGGACGAGATCACTGCGTTGGTGTTCGGCCAGCTGACCGCCGGCCACGAGACGACAACCGGGCTGTTGGCGACCGGATTCCTGCAGCTGCTTCGCAACCGCGAGCAGTGGGAAGCGCTGTGCGGTGATCCAGATCTGATCCCCAACGCAGTCGAGGAGCTCCTGCGCTTCTGCACGCCCGTGCTGGCCGCCAAGCGCAAGGTCCGGAACGCCACGACGGTCGGCGACGCGAACCTGCCTGCGGGTGCCAACGTGCTGTTGCTGCTCGGGTCGGCCAACCACGACGAGGCGGTCTTTCCCGGTGGCGAGGCCCTGGACGTCTGCCGCCCCAGTGTCGGCCGGCACCTGGCGTTCGGACACGGGATCCACTTCTGCCTCGGCGCACCGCTGGCGCGACTCGAAGCGGAGGTGGTCCTGCAGGAGCTCACCACCAGGCTGCCGCATGCGCGCCTCGTCGAGCCGCAGGACGTCCCGTTTTCGCGCAACACGACGTTCCGGTCACCGCTGCAGCTGCTGGTCGAATGGGACGCTGAGCAGCGCTAGCGCCCGAGCGTGTTCGCCACGACGGGGTGGTGATACTGGTCGCGTAGGCTCGATCGTCATGGCTGCACCGGGAGGCACCGGACCGATCGGACCGTTCCCCGACGGCGTCGACACGCCCGAGGCGCAGGAGGAGTACGACAAGCTCCGCCGTCGGATCCTCTGGACCCTGCCCTACGGGCTCTACGTCGTCGGCAGCCGGTCGGGCGAACGACGCAACCTCATGACCCTCAACTGGGCGACGCAGGTGAGCTTCGATCCCAAGCTGGTCGGGATCAGCGTCGAGAAGTCGGCGGTGACCCACCGCCTGATCGCAGACGGTGGCAGCTTCGCGCTCAACACCGTGGCCCGCGACGACCGGGCGATCGTTCGCCGGTTCACCAAGCCGGTCGAGCACGATCCCGCCGCCGGCACGCTCAACGAGTTCCCGTTCCATGACGGGCCGACCGGGGCGCCCGTCCTCGACCAGGCGGCCGCCTGGGTGGACTGCGCCGTTCGCCAAGCCGTCGACTGCGGTGACCACACCTTGTTCATCGGCGAGGTGGTGGGATGCGGATTTCAGCAGGCCGAGGACACGCCGGTGCTGCGGATGGAGGACACCCGAATGAGCTACGGCGGATGACCGAGGTGGCGCCAGATCACGACCCACGCTTCCCGACGCGGGGACGCCCGGTCGACGATCTGATCAGCGAGCTGCATGGCGGTCGTGGTGACGACGCCGACTGGCGCCGGGGCCGCACGTTCAGCCTCGTCTACAACGCCGCCGACCCCGAGCTGGAGCGGCTCCACGAGGCCGTCGCCAACGAATACCTGCACGAGAACTACCTCAACCCCTTCGCGTTTCCCAGCCTGCTGCGCATGGAGCGCGAGGTCGTGGCCATGGGTGCCGACCTCCTGCACGGCAACTCCCGGGGCGGCAAGCTCACGAGCGGCGGCACCGAGAGCCTGTTCCTTGCCGTGCAGGTGGCGCGCGAACGGGCTCGCGAGGTCCGCGGCATCGCCGAGCCTCGCATCGTGCTCCCTGCCACCGCCCATCCGGCGTTCGCCAAGGCCTGCCACTACCTCGACGTGGACGAGGTCCGGGTACCGGTCGGCGCGGACGGGCGGGCCGACGTGGCGGCGACGGCCGCGGCCATCGATCCGCGCACCGCGCTCGTGGTCGGCTCGGCGCCGTGTTATCCGTTCGGCGTTGTCGATCCCGTCCCCGAGCTCGCGGCGCTGGCGGCGGAGCACGGTGCCCTGTGCCACGTCGATGCCTGCCTCGGCGGCTGGCTGCTGCCCTTCCTCGAGCGCCTGGGCGAGCCCATCCCGCGCTGGGACTTTCGGGTCGAGGGCGTCACGTCGGTCTCCGCCGACGTCCACAAGTACGGCTGGTGCTTCAAGGGCGCCTCGGTGCTGTTCCACCGCGACGAGGACGAGCTGCGCCGCCAGTACTTCCTGTTCGACGGCTGGCCCGGCGGCCTCTACGGCTCGGCCACGACGGCCGGCACCAGGCCGGCGGCCCCGATTGCCGCGGCCTGGGCCACCGTGTCCCACCTCGGGCTCGACGGCTACCTGCGCCTGGCCGACCAGGTGCGGGCGGTCGCCCACCGCTTCCGCGACGGGATCGACGGGATCGAGGGGATCCACGTCACCGGTGACCCGGTGCCGGGCGTTGCTGGAAATCGCCGCGGACGCCGATCCCGCAACGGGCGAAGCCGTCCTGGACATCGCCGCGGTGGGGGACGTGATGGACGACCGGGGCTGGCATCTCGACCGCCAGCAGGGAGGGCTCCACGCCATCCTCTCGCCCTCGCACGTCGCCGTGGCCGACGAGTTCCTGGCGGACCTCGCGGCCGCCGTCGGCAGCCACGGGGAGAGCCGGGGCGTCGAGGCGCGCTACGGCGGCGTGGGCTGACGCCATGATCTCCGACGTCCCGCGCTTCAGCGGGGCCGTCCTGTGCGGGGGCCGGAGCCGGCGCATGGGACGGGACAAGGCACTCATCCCCGTCGGCGGCACGCCCATGGTCGTGCGGGTCGCGGAGGCGCTGTGGGTCGCCGGCGCCCGCGACGTGGTCGGGGTCGGCAGGGAACCGCATGCGCTGGCTGCGCTCCGGCTGGCGACGATGCCGGACGAGCAACCCGGCGCCGGCCCGGCCGCCGGCATCGCCACGGCGCTGACATGGGCGGATGGCGATGAGTTGGTGATGGTGGTCGGCTGCGACCTGGTGGCGCCGTCACCCGCCGCCATCGGCGCGACGCTGGCGGCGCTGGCCCAACACCCGACCGCGGGCGTGGCCGTGCCCGTCAGCGGCGGGCGCACGCAGTGGCACCACGCAGCCTGGCGGCCGTCGGCCGGGCCCGCTCTGGAGCGGGCACTGGGGGCGGGCGAGAGGTCGGTGGGTGGCGTCGTGGCCGCAGCCGGGCTGGCGATCGTCGGCGTCGACGGCATCGATCCGGCCGCCTTGGCCGACGCCGACATGCCGGCCGACCTGCCCGTGGGACGCGATGGTCAGGGGGCCTGACCAGGCCAGGTACCCTGCCTCACCATGGAGGTACCCGAGATCGACGTCGCCGAGCTGGCCAAGGCGCGTGCCGATGGCGCGCCCCTGATCGACGTCCGAGAGCCCGATGAGTACACCACCGCCCACGTGCCCGGGGCGGTGCTCGTGCCGCTGGCGACCGTCCCCGAACGGCTGGCTGACGTGCCCCGCGAGGGCCCGGTGTACGTGATCTGCGCCGTGGGCCAGCGCAGCCGGCGCGCCGCCGAGTTCTATCGGTCGCGGGGCGTCGACGCCGTCAACGTCGCCGGCGGCACCACCGCCTGGATCGAGGCGGGCGAGCCCATCTCGACGGGGATGGAGCCGTAACGGCTCCGCCCGACCCATCACGCTTCCGCTGGGTCACCGACCAGCGCGAGTTCGACGCCTTCGTCGAGGCGTCCTGCAGCGCGCCCACGTATGCCCTCGACACCGAGTTCCACCGGGAGCGGACCTACTACGCGCAGCTCGCCCTGCTGCAGATCGCGGCCGGCGACGACGTCGTCGATGTCGATCCGCTGGCGGTCGACGTGGGAAGCCTGCGCCCCCTGCTCGACGGGCCCGGCCTGTGCCTCATGCACGCCGCCAGCCAGGACCTCGAGATACTCGAGCGGGCCTGCGGCGTCGGACCCCGCCGCCTGGCCGACACGCAGGTGGCGGCCGGGTTCGTAGGGCTGGGCTCACCGGGATTGGGGATCCTTCTGCAGAGGCGCCTCGGCGTGCACCTTCCCAAGGCGGACCGCCTCACCGATTGGCTGCACCGGCCCCTGAGCACCGCGGCCCAGGTCTACGCCGCCGCCGACGTCGCCTACCTGGACGCGCTGTGGTCGTCGCTGCGCGCCGAGCTCGAGGAGCGCGGGCGCCTCGACTGGGCGCTGGACGAGTGCGACGAGCTGCGACGCCGCCATGGCGAGGAGCCGGACCCCGACGAGGCGTGGTGGCGGATCAAGGAGGCCCGCCGCCTGAAGGGCCGTGCCCGCGGTGTCGCCCAGTCGGTGGCGGCCTGGCGGGAGCTGCGGGCCCGCCGGATCGACCGGCCGGTGCGGCACGTGCTGCCCGACCTCGCGCTGGTGGCCATCGCCGAGCGGCCTCCCCGAGCCCGGTCCGACCTGAATCGCGTGCGAGGCGTGGACGGTCGCCACCTCCGCGACGGGGCCGGGGACGAGCTGATGGCGGCGATCAGGGCCGGGGTGGCGCTGGGGGACGCCGAGCTGCACGTCCCGCCGCGGGAGGGCGTGGACGGCACGTTCCGCCCGGCGGTGACGCTGGCCTCCGCGTGGGTGAGCCAGCTCGCGCGCAACGCCGAGCTCGACGCCTCCCTGGTCGCCACCCGGGCGGACATCGAGGCGCTGCTCCGGGGCGACCCGTCGTCACGCCTGCTCACGGGGTGGCGGGCCGAGCTGGCCGGCGAGCCCGTTCGGCGCCTGCTGGAGGGCAATGCCGCCCTGGCCTTCGACGGCGACGGCTCGCTGGTGCTCCACGACATCGTGACGCCTGGCGGGTAACGGCCCGCTCGAGCCCACGCGCGGGATCTGGCGCCCACTAGGGAAGCACGCTGAACGTGTCGCGCCCGGAGCGAAGCAGGGTGCCTGGCGTCGTGCCGGTGGCCTGCCCATCCCGAACGATGGCGACGCCGTTCGCGTAGACGTGCTCGACGCCGACGGCGTCGGCGACGAGGCGCCAGGCGCCACCGGGGAGGTCGGTCGCCGTCCGCTCGGGACCGTGGCCGACGGTCTCGGGATCGAGGACGACCAGGTCGGCGTGCCATCCCTCGGCGATCCGACCGCGCTCACGCACGCCGTACAGTCGCGCCGGCACATCGGTCAGCTGCTGCACGGCCTCCTCCCAGGACATCAGCCCACGCTGCCGCACCGCCTCGCCGAGCAGCGATGTCGAGTAGATGGCACCGCACATCATGTCCAGGTGGGCGCCCGCGTCCGACCCACCGATGACCGTGCGGGGGTCGCGCCACACCTGCGCACGCAGCTCCCAGTCGGCGTCGCTGGTGCCGAACGCCGGCGGCCGGAGCCCGGTCCGGAGCTCGTCGGCGACCACCACGTCGAGGAGCGTGTCGAACGGTTCCTGCCCGAGCTCCGCGGCCACGTCACCGACGCTCCGACCTTCATGCGGCTTCGTCGTGGGGGTGAAGCACTCGGCGAAGCTCAGCACCGGCCAGTTCGCCAGCCCTCGGAGCAGCCCCGCCTCGCGTGAGGCGGCGCCGGCCGCGAGCCGCTCTCGCACCGCCGGGTCCCCGAGCGCCGTGAGCCGCTCCGGCACCGGGAGGTGGAGGATCTCGCGCCAGCCCGGCAACCCGTCGAGCACGAAGCCCGTAAGGAACGACAACCGCATGCTCATGGGATGCGGCAGGGTCAGCGCGACCACGCGCCCGCCTCGGGCGGCGGCGGCATCCGAGGCGGCCAGCTGGCGCTCGTGGCCGGTCGGGTTGAGCGCAGACACGCCGAGAACGTTCCAATTCAGCGGTCGGCGGGCGGCGCGGGACATCCCCGCGAGGAGCTCGATCTCGTCGTCCGTGAACCCGTTGATGCACCCTGCGACGATCGCCTCCAGGGTCGTCCCCTCGTGCTCGGCGACGCACGCCGCTAGCGCCAGGAGCTCGTCGTCGTCGGCGAAGCGCGACGGCACGGGTTCACCGTCAGCGTCGTTGTGCGTGTGCGCCTGCGACGTCGAGAAGCCCAGCGCACCGGCGTCGAGCGCCTCGTGCAGCAGCCGCTGCATGACCTCGCGGTCGGCCCCGGCGACCCGTCGCAGCGCCGAGTGCCCGCACAGGAAGCCCGCGTTCACCGCCGTGGTGCCGTCGAGGCGGTCGAGCCACTCGCCGAAGCCACCCCAGTCCCACGCCAACCCGGCCGCCAGCGCGTCGAGGGGCATGCCCTCGACGCGGGCCATCATCCGCATCAGGTAGTCGGCGTGGTCCGGGGTGAGTGGTGCCAGGGAGAACCCACAGTTGCCCCCGATCACAGTGGTGACGCCGTGGAACGGTGACGGGGTGGCCAAGGGGTCCCAGAACAGCTGGGCGTCGTAGTGGGTATGGAGGTCGACGAATCCGGGCGTGACGTAGCGGCCGTCCGCATCGAGCGTCGCCCGGCTGGGCTCGTCAACGGTCCCGGTCGGCGCAATGATTGCGATCCGGCCGTCGCGAACGCCGACGTCGGCCGCTCGCATGGGCGCGCCGCTGCCATCGACGACGGTCCCACCGGTGATCACGAGGTCGAGCACATCCAGTCCTCCGGTGGTAGCGGGTGGTCGAAAAGCGCGGCGGCGTTGCGATGGGTCATCGCTGCGGCCTCGTCGTCGGTGACCCCGACGGTGGCGAAGCGGTCGGCGAGCAGCGACGCGGTGTACGGCCACGACGAGTCAGCGTGCGGGTAGTCGCACTCGACGAGGATGTGGTCGACGCCCACGCGGTGGCGGGCCGCCAGCGTCGACGGGTCGTCGATCGTGCAGAACCAGAAGTTGCGGCGCAGGGCCTCGGACGGTGTGAGATCGCCGGCCCAGACGCCGGCGCCGCCGGTCGCCGAGTGGTCCATCACCCAGTCGAGCCGGTCCAGCAGCATCGGCACCCAGCCGATGCCCCCCTCGGCCAGCACGATCCGCAGCTGCGGGAACCGCAGCGGTACCCGCGCCCACAGCCAGTCGGCCGCGGCCGCCAGCGCGTTCACCGGGAACAGCGTGGTGTACAGCTCGAGCGGGGCGCCCGGCGAGGTGGCGGCGGTCCAGGCTCCGGAGGCCGTGTGGAGGCAGACGACCGTGCCGGTCTCCTCACAGGCGGCCAGGAACGGGTCCCAGTGGTCGGTGTGGAGCGACGGCAGGCCGACGTTGACCGGTTGCTCCACGAAGCTGACGGCCTTGAAGCCGCGCTCGGCGTTGCGCTCCACCTCCCGGGCGGCCACCGCGGGGTCGGGCAGCCAGCCGAGCTGGAGGGGGATGATGCGCCCGGGGTGGGTGCCGGCCCAGACGTCCAGGTGCCAGTCGTTCCAGGCGCGGACGCACGCGAGGCCGAGCTCGGGGTCCTGGGACCGGGCGAACACCGTCCCGGCGAAGCCGGCGATCAGCGACGGGAAGCACAGCGACGCCCAGACCCCACCGGCGTCCATGTCCTCGACGCGTGCGTCGATGTCCCAGCAACCCCGGCGCATCTCGTCGAAACGCGCCGGTTCCATCGACCATTCCTCGCGGGGCCGCCCGACCACGGCGTTCAGCCCGATGTTCGGGTAGCGCGCGTCCTCGTACGCCCATGCCTGGGTGCCGTCGGCATCCTCGACGATCCGCGGTGCCCGGTCGACCAGGCCCGGCGGGATGCGGCCCTCGAACAGGTCCGGCGGCTCGATCAGGTGGTCGTCGGCCGAGATGATCGGCCAACGCGGCGGGCCCTCCGCTCCCTCGGCCGCTCGGGGCGCGTTTTCTGACACTCCCGTCATGTCCCGGCAGCGTAGTGCCAGGACGCCGGCCGGGGCGCTGCTAGCGCGGCTCGATGAGCACCGCCCGGTCGGCGCCCAACACGCCACCGAACGGCTCCCCCTCGGACACCCCGTCGCTGGCGACGAGCACCGTGCCCTCCACGTCCACCAGAGCGTCCTCGCCCATGTTGACGACGACGACCACGGCGCCGGCGTCGTCCCGACGGCGCCAGGCCACGACGCCCGGCGCCGCATGCTCGACGGCCTCCAGGCGCTCGAACGCGCCAGTTTGCAGTGCCGTGGTGGCGCGGCGGGCATCCAGCAAGCGGCGGTAGAGGTGGAGGATGGAACCGGTGTCGTCGCGCAGGGCGGCGACGTTCCGGGCGTCGGCCTCGGGTGGCCACGGCAGCCATGCGTCCTCCACGCCCCAGCCGTGGTCACGCGTGCCGTCCCAGGGGATCGGCGCCCGGCAACCGTCCCGCCCCCCGGGATCGACGCGTCGCTCCTCGGGGATGACGGCGTCCTCCAGGCCGAGTTCCTCACCCGCATAGAGGACGGGTGAGCCGGCCAAGCCCAGCAGCAGGAACACGGCGGCGCGGGCACGGGATTCCGAGCCGCCGTAGCGGGTGCGGTGACGGACGTTGTCGTGGTTGGACAGCACCCACGTCGGCCACCCGTGGAAGCGGTCGACGATGTGGTGCGTGGCGTCGTCGACCTGGCGGCGCCAGCGGCCGGCGTCCCAGGGAGCGAACAGGGGTGGGAAGTTGAACGACAGGTGCAGCTCGTCACCGTTGCCGTAATAGGTGGCCACCCGCGCGGTGGACAGGAGGAACACCTCGCCCAGGATCAGCCGGTCGCCGGGGTAGGCGTCGACCACCTTGCGCATGCCGCGCAGCAGCTCGTGGGTTTCGACGGTGTCGTTGAGGGCGCTGTGGGGCATGCCTGCGCTCTCGGGCGGGTCGTCCGGCAGGGCGGGGTCCTTGCCGATGCCGTGGGCGACGTCGATGCGGAAACCGTCGACGCCCCTGTCCAGCCAGAAGCGCATGACTCCGTGGACGGCCTCCACCACCTCGGGATTCGCCCAGTTCAGGTCGGGTTGCTCGGGCAGGAACTGGTGCAGGTACCACTGGTCCGTGGCCTCGTCCCACGTCCAGGCGGGTCCGCCGGTGAACGCCGCCATCCAGTTGTTGGGCGGCGTGCCCGGCACCCCGTCCCGCCACACGTACCAGTCGCGCCGGGGGTCGTCCCGGCTCGAGCGGGCGGCCCGGAACCACGCGTGCTGGTCGGACGTGTGGTTGGGCACCAGGTCGACGAGGAGCTTCAGGCCCCGCGCGTGACACCCCGCCAACAGGCGGTCGAAGGTGTCGAGGTCGCCGAACAGCGGATCCACGTCGCAGTGATCGGAGACGTCGTAGCCGAAGTCGGCCATCGGTGAGGGATAGAACGGCGACAGCCACACGGCGTCGACGCCGAGCCAGTCGAGGTGGTCGAGGTGCTGCTCAATGCCAGCGAGGTCGCCGGTCGGGCGCCGCCCGCCGCTCGCGAACGACCGGGGATAGATCTGGTAGAAGACCGCGCGTTGCCACCAGGGAGCGTCCACGGAGACGATGGTAAGGAGCCGGGCGGATCCGCGGGCTCATCCAGCGAGTGGGGCCGGTCGTCGGGGTCTGACGTCTTGATTCTGCCCGGACGTGGTAGGAAAGGGATCGGGACGCCCCGAGCAACAACGCGTTGGGCGAGTTAGCCGGTGTCGCCGGCGATACACTTTCCCGCCGAACGAGTAACACGTGGGAGCTGGCCCGTGAAAAAGGGTCGACATCGCCGATTCGAGGAAGCGCGCGCGCTGAAGCGCAGCAACGATCTCGATCTAACCGCCATCTTCGATCCGGCGGACGATGAGCCGTGCCCCGAGTGCGGGGCAGAGGCGGGCGACGAGCATGCGTCGTGGTGCATGTTCGACGCCGACGACGACGGCTGAACCCGCTCCGGCGCTCAGCGTCGGCGTAGAGCCGGGTGGGGAACGTATTGCTCGCCGGGCTCCCGGCCATCGCTCCGCGCCGTGACGTGCTCGACGAACCGGTCGTACGCCCACGTGCCCACGAGCTCCACGATCTCGTCGCGCAACGTGACGTAGACGGGCGTGGCGCCCACGAAGGCATCGGGCGCCTCGGTGCACCACCAGTGGAACTCCTGGCCGCCGGCACCCCAGTCGCGGCGCTTCCACTCCCGCAGCGTCGAGATCACCTGCCCGGAGTCGTCGGCGCTTTCCGACAGGCGTAGCGGGAGTTGCCAGCACACATCCGGCTTCCAGTCCATCGGTCGTTCGCCGGCATCGAGCGCCGCGCGGTGGAGGGCACAGCCGGCGCCACCGGGGAAGCCCGGCCGGTTGAGGAAGATGCACGCGCCGTCGACGAGCCGGGTGACGAGGGTTCCCTTGGCCGTCCGCCGGATGGGCCCCCCGCGCCTGACTGCCAGCCGGCCGTGCTGCCATTGGTCGGTGGTGAGGTGGCCGGCGGCCTCGAGCACGGAGTTGGCGTCGTCCTCGTCGACGAAGTGGGCGCCGTAGCTGCAGCAGCCCTGCTCGAGCTCGGGCGCCGCCTCCGTGAGCACGCCCTGGCATCCGTGCCCGTAGATGCAGCGCCAGGGGCTGAGGAGGAACGTCACGTCGAATACCCACGTGCGGTGCTCGTCGGGGGAGTCGAAGCTGACGTATTCGTGGAGGTCGGCGGGTGCGCTCGTCGGGGAACTTGGCATCGCCGCCACGTTGGCACACCCCGAGCGGCCGGGTGGCATGCTGGGCAGCTGCGCGTCCGGAGGAGGGAACCGTGGCCGGTGAGTTCGACGACATCCGCAAGCGCCTGGAGGCGATCGGCGAGGAACTGGCCGACCTGGCGATGGAGCGCCTGCGCGAGTCGATCGACGCCGGTGGCGCCGAGCTCCCGGTCGACGAGCGGCGCCTGACGCGGGCACGGCGCGCCGTGGAGAAGGCCGTCGCGCTCCTGCAGGAGCCCGACGACACAGACTGACCGGCGAGCGCCCCGCCAGGTCGGCGGATCCCCGTCGTAGGACTCGGGGGTATCCGCGTCCCATCGATCCGGCGGCGTCACACTTTCGGCCATGTCGGGGGGACGCCCTGGAGAGTCGCGCCGCCGCGCCGAACGGGCGCGCCTGTCCACGCTCGTGCGCGGCGCCGTCCTCCTGGTGGCGACGTCGCTGACCATCGACACTGTTGGCGGCCACATGTCCGACGGACCCGCTCCGTCCGAGGCGTCGGAGAGCTCGTCCTCGACGCCGACGACCTCCCCGCCGCCGGTGACGCTGGTGCCGCTGGCATCGACCCCCGGCGCGGCGCCGGTGATCACCCGCGTCGAGACCACGGACCCCGTCGTGTTCCTGACCATCGACGACGGGCACACGCGCAATCCCGAGGTGAAGGCCGCCCTCGAGGAGCTGGGCGTGCCGGTCAGCCTGTTCCTGCTCGACGGACCCGTCCAGGCCGATCCGGACTTCTTCCGCGGCCTGCCCGACACCCTGGTCGAGTCCCACAGCCGCACCCACCCTGATATGCGCACGTTGCCCGAGGAGGGGCAGCGGGCCGAGATGTGCGGCAACGCCGACATGCTGGAGCGTGCCTTCGGGCGGCGGCCCGTGCTGTTCCGCCCGCCGTACGGTGCCTACAACGAGGCCACCACGCGGGCGGCGGCCGCGTGCGGGATGAGGGCGATCGTGCTCTGGGAGGTGAGCGTCAACGGCGCAGACGTCGGCTACCGCACCGTGCCGGAGTTCCGGGCCGGCGACATCCTGCTGATGCACTTCCGGTCGACGTTCGTGACCGAGCTGCGGGCGCTGGCCGATCGGGCCGACGAGGCGGGGCTGCGCTTCGCACTGCTGGAGGACTACCTCGTTCCCGACACCGTGCCGGACTCAGGGGGTTGACCCCTCGGAATCGAGTGGCGGTGCCGAGTCGAGCTCGTTCAGCGCCCGGATCAGGTCCCGGAAGTCACCCGCCTTGCGGACGTCGAAGCGCATCACCAGCCGCGGCAGGTCGAGGCGGTCGTTGTCGGACACCTCGGCGGGCAGTGGGTCCGTGCGCTCGATGCCACCCTCCACGCACAGCTCGGCGAACCGCTCGTTGAGCTCGGCGAGCTCCGCGTCTGTCGGCGCCGCCCGCAGGCGGACGACCAACCGATCGCCCACCCAGCGCAGCGACTCGTAGTTGCGCCAGAAGCCCCGGATGGCGTCGACGGCGACGTCGATGTCGTCGGTGAGCACGAACAGGTTGGTGTCCCGCGGCGAGACCCAGCCGGCGGCAACGAGCTCGTCGTCGAGGAACCGCTGCCAGCCCTTCCAGTAGGTGAGGCCGGGCACGTCCAGCAGGACGATGGGCGCGGGTGTCGCCTTGCCCGTCTGCTGCAGCGTGAGCAGCTCGAAGGTCTCGTCCTGGGTGCCGAAGCCGCCGGGCAGGCACACGAAGCCGCTCGACTCCTTCATGAGCATCAGCTTGCGGGTGAAGAAGTACTTCATCGCCACCACGCGGTCGGAGCCCGCCAGCGGCCCGTCGGGCCCCTCCTCGAAGGGGAGGCGGATCGTGACGCCCAGGCTGTGCTCGGGCCCGGCACCCTCGGTGGCGGCGGCCATGATGCCCGGGCCCGCGCCGGTGACGACCATCCAGCCGTTGTCGGCGAGCCGGCGGGCCAGCTCGCGAGCGTGCTCGTAGAGCGGATCCGTGCGCAGCGTGCGCGCCGAACCGAAGACCGTGACCTTGCGGACCCGTTCGTAGGGGGCGAACAGGCGGAAGGCATCGCGCATCTCCCGCAGCGAGTCGCGGGTGATCTTCAGGTCAAGGCGCTCGGCGTCGTCCCTCGCCAGGCCGTAGGCGTTGCGCAGGATGTCGCCGAGCACGTCGCGGTTGCGCGTGGCCCCGGCGTCGTCGAGGAGCTTGCGTACGAGTGCTCGGTCCATGTCGCGAGGCTGGAGGGTATGGCTACGCCGCCGCAGCCCGCGCGACCGGCGCGTACAGCGTCGTGCGTTCCCGGAGAGTACGCCCCAGGGGCTCGACCAGGGCTGCGAAGTCCTCGGGCGTCATCTCCTGGCCATGGGTGGCGCCGGCGGCCCTGGAGATGTTCTCGTCCATGAGCGTGCCGCCCAAGTCGTTGCATCCCGCCCGGAGCAGCTGGGCGCCGGCCATGGCGCCCAGCTTGACCCACGAGAACTGGATGTTGTCGATGAGGCCCAGGTAGGCGATGCGGGCCACGGCGTGCATGAGCAGGGTCTCCCGGAACGTCGGTCCGCGGCGGGCCCTGCGCTGCAGGTAGATCGGGGCGGCCATGTGCACGAAGGGCAGGCCCACGAACTCGGTGAAGCCGCCGGTCTCGGCCTGCAAGGCCCGGGTCCGGAGCAGGTGGCGCGCCCACGACCGGGGCGCCTCGACGGCGCCGAACATGATCGTCACGTTGGAGCGCAGGCCGACCGAGTGGGCCACGCGGTGGCACTCCAGCCACTCGTCGGTCGTGATCTTGTCGGGGCACAGAACCTGGCGCACCGGGTCGTCGAGGATCTCGGCGGCGGTTCCCGGCAACGACCGCAGCCCGGCGTCCATCAGCCTGCGGAGGTAGGTGTCGAGGGGCTCGCCCAGTCGCCGGGCCCCCTCGGTCACCTCGAGGGCGGTGAAGCCGTGGACGTGGATGTCGGGCACCGCGGCCTTCACGGCCCGGGCGACGTCGACGTAGTAGTCGCCGTCGAAGTCGGGGTGGATGCCGCCTTGGAGGCAGACCTCGGTGGCGCCCCGCTCCCACGCCTCGCGAGAGCGCTCGGCGATGTCGTCGAGGGTGAGAAGGTAGGGCGTGCCGCGCAGGTTGAGCGACAGCGGTCCCTTGGAGAACCCGCAGAAGCGGCACTTGAACGTGCAGACGTTGGTGTAGTTGATGTTGCGGTTCCGCACGTAGGTGACGACGTCGCCGACGGCCTCGCTGCGGAGCTCGTCGGCGAGCCCGGCGATCGCAACCAGCTCCGGCCCCCGGGCGGCGAAGAGGTCGGTCAGCTCGTCCTCGCCCGGGACCTGACCGGCGCGGACGCCGCTGAGGATCTCTCCCACCCGGCCCCGCACGGGGCGGCTCTCGGCGGTCGCACCCGGGACGAGGGTCGGCGGCGTCGCGTCGGCGCCGGAGTACCAGGCGGTGGAGCGGCTGCCCGCGAGGACGACGTCGGCACCGGTGCCCGCCTTGGCGTTGGCCAGCGTCCTCTCCGGGAAGACCGCACCCGGATCGTCGCGCCCCAGGCCCTCGGCGTCCGCCCGGTCCATGACCGGGAACGCCAATGCCGGATCGAGCCAGCGGTCGGGCTCAGCCACGACGTGCGGGTAGACAGTGAGCCGCGGCGCCAGGGCGAAGCCGCGCTCCTCGGTGACGGACCGGAGCCGGTCGAGGGCCGGCCACGGGCGTTCGGGATTGACGTGGTCGGCGGTGATGGGGGAGACCCCGCCCCAGTCGTCGATGCCGGCGTCGAGCAGGACGCCGAAGTCGTCCGCCAGGTTCGGAGGCGCCTGCACGTGGACGTCGGGCGGCAACACCAGCCGCGCCAGCGCAATGGCGTCGAGGTGTTCGTCGGGCGGGCACGAAGGGGCCTGGTGCATGGCCGTGCCCGGCTTGGGCAGGAAGTTCTGGACGATGACCTCCTGCACGTGGCCCCAGCGCCCGTGGGCGTCGGCGATGGCCTCCAACGCCGTGAGCCGGTCGGCGCGGGTCTCGCCGATGCCGACCAGGATGCCGGTGGTGAAGGGGATGGACAGCCGGCCCGCGGCCTCCAGCGTCGCCAGGCGCCGCTCGGGGGTCTTGTCCGGCGACCCGCGGTGGGCGGCCAGGTCGGGGCGCAGCGACTCGAGCATCATCCCCTGGCTGGCAGCCACCGGTCGCAGCCGCTCGAGCTCGTCGTGGTGGAGCGCGCCGGCGTTCGCGTGGGGCAGCAGCCCGGTCTCTTCCAGGACCAGGCGGCACATCTCGGCCAGGTAGTGGACGGTGGAGTCGTAGCCGTGCGCGGCGAGCCACTCGTGTGCGGCGGCGTAGCGCTCCTCGGGGCGCTCGCCGAGGGTGAACAGCGCCTCGTGGCAGCCGGCACGGGCGCCGGCACGGGCAATGGCGAGCACGTCCTCGGGGTCGAGGTAGGGCTTGTCCAGGCGCGCGGGAGGTTGCGCGAACGTGCAGTAGCCGCAGCGGTCGCGGCACAGCATCGTGAGCGGGATGAAGACCTTGGGGGAGTAGCTCACCCGGGTGCCGGTGGCGGCGTCACGGACGGCGCGCGCCCGGCCCGGCAGCTCGCGCGGAGGGAGGTCGAGCAGATTGCTCATGCGCGGGCACACTATCGGCGCCTCTCCCGATCGACGGACTCGGCCCGCGGCTCGCACGGGTCGGGTGGCAACGGGTTGCAGCTTTTCGGGGGTGAGGCCATGGGGTCCGGTTCCGGAACCTATGACCTCCGGCTCGGTCCAGTGGAACCCATTGCCTCGCCTCGGCTCGGCTCGGTCTGCTCGAGCAGCGGTTCGTAGATCGCCGTCGGTGTCGTGCGACCGCGCAGGGCGACGGTGCCGACATCGCGCCAGTGCGGCGCCTCGGCGCCGGCGCGGCGCACGCTCTCGGCCGACGCCAACACCTTCACGACGCGGCCCTTGGCGATGTCCGTGAGGCGGGCCGCCTCGTTCACAGCCGGGCCGATGACCGTGTACTCGTAGCGGGCCTCCGTGCCGACGTTGCCGGCCACGACGCGCCCCGAGGAGACGCCGATCCCGGCCTCGAGCCCCGGATGACGCTCCGCGAGCCCCAGCAGGCCGAGGGCCAGCAGCCGGGCGGCCCGCAGGGCGCGGTCGGCGTGGTCGGGCTGGGTCCCGGGCACGCCGAAGATGCACAGCGCGCCATCGCCCTCGAACTTGTTGACCCAGCCGCCCTGGGCGTCCACCGTCCGGACGACCACGTCGAAGTAGTCGTTCAGCGTCTCCACGACGTCGCCGGGCGGCAGCACCTCGGCCATGGCAGTCGATCCGATGAGGTCGACGAACACGGCACTGGCCTCGGCCTGCTCGCCGCTGAGCCCGGTGCCGCGCTCCAGCGCCCGGCGGGCGACCTCCGTGCCCACGTGCCGGCCGAACAGGTCCTCGATGGCACGTCGCTCCCGCAGGCCCAGCACCATCTCGTTGAAGCCCGCCTGGACCTCGCCCACCTCGCCACCGTCGTCCACCGCAAGACCGACGTCGAGGTCGCCGTCCCGCACCCGCCCGAGCGCACCCCGCAGGGCATCGAGCGGCTCCGCCACAGTTCCGGCGGACGAGATGGTCGCGAGGAGCCCGGCGAAGATTCCCATCAGGGCCAGCGCGGTCAGCGCGTACGAGGGAATCTCGGTGCCCTCCACGAACGACACGGCGGCGATGGCCAGCAGCGGCACCCCCGATCCGACGGCCCACGCCAGCATGAGCCGCAGGCGCACACCCGGTGTCCGGGGCCGGCGCTCCGGCAGGCCGTCGAGCACGTGGGCGAACAGCGGGCGGAACGACCGCTCGATCATCAGGTAGCCGATGGCGCACGTCATCACGCCGCCGATCAGCGTGCCGTCGACCACCCGGAGCACGGTCTGGGCGTCGGCGCCGAACAGCGCCGCCAGCGCGGCGTAGAGGGCGGCGGCGATCACCCAGAACACCAGCGGGCGCAGGGCCTGCCGCCAGGGCTCGCGGAGCACGTCGTAACGCTCGGCCGTCGTCGGCTCGCGCTCCTCGTCCGCCCAGGCGATGGCGCGGCTGAAGGCCCGATGCCCCCAGAGGTAGGCCGGCAGCACCAGCAGCGCCGCCGGCACGAACGGCGCCCCGAGTGTCAGCGTCAGGGGCAGGTCGGGGGCCAGCTGCTCGCCCGACGCCAGCAGCACGAACGTGATGACCGCGAGGCCGCCGGCCACGTTGGCGAACAGCAGGCGGCGGCGCACGCTCCGCCGCACCTCCCCGGCTACCACGTGCAGGGACCCCACACCCGCCAGGCTACGGGGCGAGCGCGTTCTCCTTCGCCCAGTCGAAGGCGTTGGCTACTCCTGCGTGGCGGTCATGCGGCGGGTGCGGTGCGCCGCGCCTCCCAGTCCAGCAGGGCCCCCGGGGGAAGGCCGGCCAGCCGCCGGCTATCGCGGGTCAGGTGCGCCTGATCGGCATAGCCGGCCTCGGTGGCGAGGCGGGCGAGGTCGTGGCCGGACGAGCCCGACGAGCGGGCCGCGCCCAAGAACCGCTGGAACCGGAGGATGCGCGCCAGCGTCCGGGGTGGATACCCGACGGCCACCTCGATGCGCCGCCGGAGCTGACGCTCGCTCAGGTCAAACCGTCGGGCGAGGTCCCGCACCGGCGGGGCGGGAGGGGCGGCGAGCATCGACGCGGCTCGGGTCGCCACCGGGTCGACCGCCGGCGCATCGTCGAGCCGATCGAGCAGGGTGTCGACGACCGCCCCGAGACGCTCGGGGGCCTCGGCGCCGTCGGGGGCGTCCCCACACTGGTCCGCCAGCGTGGTGCCGGCTCGGCCCCAGATGTCGGCCGCGCCGACCTCCCGGTCGCGGAGCTCGGTGGCGCTGACACCGAGCAGCGGCGGTGCGGCCCCGGTACGGAACCGCACGCCGGCGACGACGGATCCCGGCGCGAGGCGCTCGGTCACCGCCGTCGTCGCGGGCCCGACAACAGCCAGGCCGCCGTTGATCGAGACGATGTCGGCGCAGCCATCGGGTAGGACGGGATGCTCGTAGGTGCCGTCCCCGGCACCGATCGTCTGCGTCCACAGGCATGACACGTAGGGCGCCAGCGCCGGGGGCGGCGGAAGCTCTCGGTAGCTCGACGACGGCCTCGGCACGCGACCAAGTATGCCCAGTCGCCGCCGACGCCACGCCGAGGTGTCAGGCCTTCGACGGTGTCTTTGCGACAGCCTTGGACTCCGCTTTCGCGGGGGCCTTGGAGGCCCTCTTCTTGGGGGCCTTGGACGCCGCCTTCTTGGGGGCCTTGGACGCCGCCTTCGTGGGCGCCTTCGGGGCCCTCTTCTTGGGGGCCTTCGGGGCCCTCTTCGCGGGGGCCTTGGCCGGTTCCTTGGACGGTGGCTGCAGTTGCTGCGCGAAGAAATCGAGCGCAGTGCGGGTCTTCGCGTGCTGCTCGCCGCTGAGGTCGATCCCTCGCTCGCTCAGGAACAGCCGCGACCCTACGGCCACGTTCAGCATGTCGCTGGGAGGGCACTTGGTGGACAGCTCGAGGATGCGGGACCCGTCGGGGTAGAGCCATGCCTCGGCCACCATCTTGCGGTCGTAACCCTCGGGGCGGAAGTTGAGCTTGAGCACGAAGATCGGTCCCAAGATGGCGAGGTCGTCGAGCGCGATGCCCTCGGTGACGTGCGCCTCGTAGAAGGCCCGCTGCCCCTTGGAGAACAGCTTGCGGATCGGCCGCTCCCCGCTCGCCACCCTGGTGACATCGGTCGTGCCCACCGACCCCTTGAACGATGCCGAGCAGACCCATCCTCCGGGCATGGCGTCGACCTCGACGACCGCACCCGGCGCCCGCCGAAACTCGTCAGCCAGCTCGTCGGGGACTACGGGCCGGAGCTTCACCACCGTGTCGTCACCCCGCCCCTGGACGCGGCGGGCGCGCACGACGACCCCCTGCTTGTTGAGTGCCAGGTCAGGCGTGTCGAAGAAGAACACCTGGCGGATCTGGGCCCGTAGCGCGTCCATCCCGAGGGCCGTGATCGTCGACTGGTGATGCTCCTCGGGCACAGTGAGCTTGAGCTCGACGCTGTCCGATCCCGTGACCAAATCCACGAGCTGACGCAATTCTTCATCGGACAGTTCGACGGTCGGCTTCTTGGTGGGAGCTGCCATGTCTTCTCCTCGCGCCTGTCCTCGAAGCTACGGCTCGGGACGCCACGTGGGATCACCCCGGAAGGATGATACGGCTAGCGGCCAATCCCGCCGCTCTCGGCTACGCGAGGTCGCCGGCGGCCGCGGGGTCCACGATCCACAGGACGTGGTCCCCGCGAACGTGGGTCGCGGGCAGCGACGCATCGCCGGCGGCCACCCGCTCCAAGGCCTCGCGCTTGGCCTCCCCGGCCACCGTCACGAGCACCAGCCGTGCCCGGGCGATGCCGGCGAAGGTGAGGGTCATCCGGGGGAACTGGTTGTGCCCGTTGGGGTCGTCGTTCATCACCACCAGGCGTCCCGGGTCGGCGTCGAGCCCTCGCGAGCCCGGGAAGAGCGAGGCGGTGTGGCCGTCGGGGCCCATGCCGAGGTGCACGAGGTCGAGGCGTCCGAGCTCGCCGAGCCGCAGCTGGTAGGGGTCGGGGCCCTGGTTGCAGCGCATGGGGTAGTTGGCGTTGACGGCGCCCACCCGTTCGAGGAGCGCCTCCCGGACAAGCCGGTAGTTGGAGTTCTCGTGGTCGAGGGGCACGCACCGCTCGTCACCCCAGTAGATGTCGACTTTCCACCAGTCGATCTGGTTCCCGGCGTCGTCGGCGAGGCCCTCATAGCAGCGGCGCGCCAGGTCACCTCCCGAGACCACGAAGGAGAACCCGTCGTTGGGCCGACTGTGGAACGCCTCGATGACGCGCTCGGCGAACTCGCTGGGCACGTCGTCGACCACAACCAGCTCACCGTGCACGTTCTCTCCCGCGATGCCGCGACGTCGGTCGCCGTTGCCTGATTCCTAGCCGGAACCGCCGGGCGTCGACTCCGCCTTGGCTTCGAGCGCGCTGATCAACTCGTCGAAGCTCTTGGCGAACGTAGCCACGCCCTGGTCCTCGAGCACGCGGCTCACCTCGTCGAGGTCCACGCCGACCGCCTCGATCGCGTCCAGCGTCCGCTGGGCTGCATCGGGGTCGGCGTCGACGGTGCGCGCCAGGGTGCCGTGGTCCTCGAAGGCGTCGAGCGTGGCCTCCGGCATCGTGTTGACCGTATCCGGCCCGATGAGCGTGTCGACGTACAACGTGTCGGGGTAGTGCGGGTTCTTGGTCGACGTCGAGGCCCACAGCGGCCGCTGGACCCTGGCCCCGCGATCCGCCAGCGCCTGCCAGCGCGGGCCCCGGAACGTCTCGAGGAACCGTTGGTAGGCGAGCTGAGCCTGCGCGACTGCGGCCTTGCCGCGGAGCGCCAGGGCGGCCTCGCTGCCGATGGCGTCGAGCCGGCGGTCGACCTCGGTGTCAACCCGGCTGACGAAGAACGAGGCCACGCTGGCGATCTGCGACAGGTCACCGTCGTAGGCCTCCAGTCCCGAGATGTAGGCCTCCATCACGTCGCGGTAGCGGTCGAGTCCGAAGATGAGGGTGACGTTGATGCTGCGGCCCTCGCCGATGAGGATGCGGATGGCGTCGACGCCCGCCGCCGTGGCCGGCACCTTCACGTACAGGTTCGGCTCGGCGATCTGATCGTGCAGCTCACGTGCCGACGCCACCGTGCCGTCGCAGTCGCGCGCCAGCTCGGGCGCCACCTCGACCGAGACGTAGCCGTCGACACCCGCGCTCTCGTCGTGGACCGGCCGCAGGATGCGGAGGGCGTGCTCGATGTCGTCCGTCACCATCGTCCAGTAGGCGGCGTCGACCGGCTGTCCGCCCTCGACGAGCTCACTGAACTGGGCGTCGTACTCGTCGGAGGACGAGATCGCCTTCTGGAAGATGGTTGGGTTGGACGTGATGCCCCGCACGCCGCGCTCGACCCACCGGGCGAGCTCGCCGCCCGTGATCCAGCCGCGCCGCAGGTTGTCGAGCCAGGGGCTCTGGCCCTGCTCGTAGTACAGGTCTTGTAGGCGAGTCATCGTTGTTCTCCGCTCTCGCTGCTGCTCGGGGGGGGTGGGGGTCCGTCGGTGGCCGCCGCCAGGTCCTCTTGCAGGTCGTGGATCAGCTGGCGCCCCCGCTCCGCCACGTTTTCGGGGTTGAAACCGAGGTTGTGGAGCGCCACTGCGCCCGGGGCCGAGGCCCCGAAGCGGTCGAGGCTGACGCTCTCGTCGGCCCACCGGTCCCAGCCGAGGCTGGCTCCGGCCTCGACCGCGAGCGTGGGTACTTCGGGCGGAAGGACCGAGTCCTGGTAGGCATCGGGTTGGGCGGCGAAGAGGTCCCACGACGGCATCGACACCACCCGCGTGCGCACGCCGGTGGCGGCGAGTTGCGTCGCCGCCTCGACGCATACCGCCACCTCGCTGCCGGTGCCGATGAGGACGAGGTCGGCCTCGTCGTCGCCGTCCGGGTCGACCAGCACGTAGGCACCGCGATCGACAGGGGCGCCGGCGGTGCCCTCGAGCACGGGAGTGTTCTGACGCGTCAGCACCAGTGCGGTCGGCCCCCGCGACCCGATGGCGACCCTCCAGGCGGCCGCGGTCTCGTTGGCGTCCGCCGGGCGGATCAGGCGCAACCCCGGCATGGCGCGCAACGAGGCCAGGTGCTCGACGGGCTGGTGCGTGGGGCCGTCCTCACCGAGGCCCACCGAGTCGTGGGTGAAGCTGAAGATGTCCTTGTAACCGGACATCGCGGCCAACCGGACGGCCGGCCGCATGTAGTCGCTGAAGATGAAGAAGGTCCCGCCGATCGGGATGACGCCGCCGTGCGCGGCCATGCCGTTCATCGCGCCGGCCATGCCGTGCTCGCGCACGCCGAAGTAGATCTGCCGGCCATCCGGCACCTCGAACGTCTGCACGCCGTGGTCCTTCAGCACCGTGCCGGTGTTGCCGGTGAGGTCCGCGCCCCCGGCGATGAGCCCGGGCACCAGGTCCGCCAGGGCTTGGAGGCATGCGCCGCTGGCCTTGCGCGTGGCGACGCTCTCGCCGGGCGCCCAGCTCGGCAACGCCTCGTCCCACCCCGGTAGCCCCCGCCGGGCGAGGCAGGCCTCGTAGACCTCGCGCTCCCCCCCGTCGGTCGCCGACAGGCGCTTCTCCCACGCCTCCCGCTCGTCGCGTCCGCGGCGACCGGAAGCCCTGTAGAGCTCGAGCACGTCGTCCGGCACCCAGAACGACTGGTCGGCGGGCAGGTCGAGGATGCGCTTGGTGGTCGCGACCTCCTCCTCGCCGAGCGGGCTGCCGTGGGCGTGGGACGTATCGGTGTAGGTGGGGGACGGCCAGCCGATGTGGCTGCGCAGGATGAGCATCGACGGTGCGTCTTCAACGTCGGCGGCGCGGCGCAAGGCCGCCTCCAGCGTCTCAGTGTCGTTGGCGACCTCGCCCAGGGACTCGACGTGCCATCCGTAGCTCTCGAAGCGGCCCGCCACGTCGTCGGAGTAGGCGAGCTCGGTGGCGCCGTCGATGGTGATGTGGTTGTCGTCGTAGACGTAGATGAGGCGACCCAGCTTGAGGTGTCCGGCCAGGGAGGCCGCCTCGTGGCTGACGCCCTCCATGAGGTCGCCGTCGCTGCAGATCACGTAGGTCCTGTGGTTGCACAGGTCGGAGCCGAAGCGCGATCGCAGCCAGCGTTCGGCGATACCGAAACCCACGGCATTGGCGAACCCCTGCCCCAGCGGTCCGGTCGTGACCTCGACCCCCGTGGTGTGGTGTACCTCGGGGTGACCGGGTGTCTGGGAGCCCCACTGGCGAAATGCCCTGAGGTCCTCGAGCGTCAGCCCGTAGCCGGTGAGGTGGAGCATCGAATACAGCAGAATCGAGGCGTGCCCCGCCGACAGGACGAACCGGTCGCGGTCGGGCCAATCGGGCGCCTCGGCGTCGTAGCGCATGATGCGGGTCCACAGCACGTGGGCCAGGGGTGCCAGCGCCATGGCGGTGCCGGGATGACCGCTGTTGGCTGCCTGCGGGGCATCCATGGCCAGGCCCCGGATGACGTTGATCGCACGCTGCTCGAGGGCGGGGTCGGCAGACATCTCTGGTTCACCCTAGTGGGGCGCTCAGACGGTTCGGTCCTGTTCCGCGACTAGTTCTTCCCTGGTCACAGGTCGCGGAACACGAGGACGCTGGCCGTGAATCCGTGGACGAAGCTGCGCCCGCCGATGGGACCGAACTCGCCGGCGCAGAACATCCCCGCGAGGGCGGGCGAGCCGAGCGTGTCGTGCACCACCCGGGCGTCGTGGTCGGGCTCGCCGAAGAGACGTTGCCCCCGACCGTTGCACGTGAATACCAAGGCGGCGTCGCCCGTGGCGTCGGCGAGCATCGCCCGCAGGTCCTCGTCCGCGGCCACGGCGTCGCGCACCTGGAACTGGATAGTCGTGCCCACCTCCACACGATCGCCGACGGCCAGGGCCCGTTGGAGCCGATCCGCGCCCACGACCCCGCGAACCAGGAAGTCGCCGCGCTCGAACGTCGCCCGGTGCTCGTCGATGGCGATGCCGATCTGCAGCCCCGAGGCCAGGAGCGATCGTTCCTCGGCGTCGGCGGCCCGCACCAGGTCGTCGAGTCGGTCGAGCGCGGGACGCCCCGCGATCTCCATCACGAGGTTGCCCTCCGCCCGTGTGACGATCATGGGATCGCCGATGGGCCTGCATCCCTGTGAGACGACGGTGCGGGTGGCCACGCCGCCGGGGAGGACCACACCCACGCCTCCCGAGGACATCACCTCGTCGTCCAGGACCAGGCGGTTGCCGCCGGGCGTGTTGGCCGCGGAGGCCATCCCGCCCACCACCGGCACCGACAGCGTCTCGCTCGCCTCGGGCATCTCGAACGCGGCCAGCGCATCGATGATGGCGTCGACCGGTAGCGAGAAGGGGTCGGCCAGGAGGAGCAGCGCATCGCCCGGCTCGAACGTCGAGGCCGACAGGCCCTGGAGCGCGATGCCCGAGGCCGTCCGGGTGGCCTGGAGGCGGACCGGGCGCGGGCGGACCGCAAGGCGACCCGCCCACAGACCGATCGCGGGGGCGTCCTCGACCTCGCGGCTCCCGCCAAGGACGGCCACCGCCGTCGTCCCCACGAACACCCGGGGGCGGAGCATGCGATTGATGGCCGCGGCCATGTCGCCGAAGGCGTCGCGATGCTGGGGCGACGCGAACACGGCCGCGACGTCGGGCTCGGTGCCGAGCCGTTCCAGTACCGCCCCGATGACCTCGCCGGTGGCCTCGGCGGGATCGGGGTGCTCCGACAGGGCGCTGGCAAACGTCACGTGATCCTCATGCGGGCGCCTGATCCGGCCCTGCGACCAGCGTGTAGGGCACCACGGTGAGGGGCCCGGTTCCGATGCGACACTGCGCCTCGACCGTGCCGTAGTCGGCGAAGTCGACCTCCGCCCGCACGAGCCGGTAGGTGAACTTGCCCGGCTCGACCTGGAACGGCTGGACATTGCGAGCCAGCTGCTCGCCGTCGCGGTGGAACACCACCTCGAGCATCCCGGCGCTGTCGTCGCCGGGCGGACACCACACGAGGACGATCAGGTGGGGCGCCACCGTCACCGGTGGGGGCGACGGGGGCACCGCCGAGAAGTGCACGCCGGCGAGGTCGATCAGGGTCGGTCCGCCCTCGAACGTCGGCCGCAGGTCGAGGGACTCGACGAACAGGGCAGCGACAATGTTCATGCCCCGAACCTAGTGGGGGCCTCGAGGCAACCCACGAGGGGGCGACCCCACTACCCGACGCGGGCGGGCTCCCGCACCGGGGGACGATCGTGGCGCACGTGTGCCCACCCGAACCGGCGGAGCAGCCGGATGAACGGCCACGAGGGGTCGTACTCGCCCCGCCGGAAGGCCAGCCGGGCCGAGGTGGGGGCGGCGTGGTGGTTGTTGTGCAGCCCCTCGCCGCCGGTGAGCCACGCCAGCCACTGGAGGTTGGTGGCCTGGTTGTCGTAGGGCTGGGCGCCGAAGGTGTGGGTCACCGCGTTGATGGAGGCGTTGAGCGACAGGTACACGACGACGTGGACGACGGCGGCGAGGATCGCCCAGACCGGCCCGAGGAGGAGGACCAGCAGCGCGACCCCGATGCCGAGTCCGAGCCAGGCGCGGTCGAACAGCATCCGGTCCCAGCGATCCGGCGGGAGGTCGCGCGCATAGCGGGCCACCGTGACGTCGTCCCGGGCCGCCCGCCGGTAGAGCGCGGGGTTGGTGAGCTGGACCCGCACCCAGCCCAGCAGCACGGGGGAGTGGGGATCGCCCTCGACGTCGGTGAACGCGTGGTGGCGCCGGTGCACGGCCGCCCATTCGCGGGGCTTGAGGCCCGTGGAGATCCAGATGATCACCCGGAAGCCGAACGCCACGGCGGGCGACAGCGTGACCGCCCGGTGCGCCAGCGTCCGGTGCAGGTAGACCGTGGTGGCGAAGTTGGCGATCTGGCTGGTGACGAGGCCGACCAGCACGGCGAGGACGGGCGCGGGCATTGCTCGGAGGGTATCTACCTACTGGTCGGTAGACAACGAAGCGCGGTCCTGTGCGGCACGGCCAGTAGCCTGGGTTGTCGTGGCCAACGACGGCGAGGCGAGCTCGACACGAGAAGCCATCCTCGTCGAGGCGAGGCATTGCTTTGCCCAGAACGGCTACGAGGGCACGTCCCTGAACGACATCGCCGCGGGCGTCGGCATCCGTCGCGCCAGCCTGTTGCACCACTTCCACTCCAAGGACGCGATCTACCAGGCGGTGTGCAAGCGGGCCGTTGCCGACTGGGCCGAGTGCATCGACGAGGCGGTCAGCGGGCCGGTCGGCGAGGGCTGGAACTACGTCGACCAGGTGCTCACCGCCGCCGTACGCTGGTTCGCCCAGAACCCCGAGTTCGTCCGCCTCGTCCGCCACGAGTCGTTGGCCGCCGGCGATCACCTCGGCTTCGACCTGGGCATAGCGGTCCGGCCCTGGTTCGAGCGGGCCGTGAACCACTTCGACCGCGAGATGGGCGCCGGGCGGTTCCGCAAGCACGATCCCGAGCAGCTGCTGATCAGCGGCTACGGGGCGGTGCTCAACTACTTCAGCGACGTCCACTTCCTGGAGAGCCTGCTCGGCAGGGACCCGATGACCGACGAGGCCATCGAGGCCCGGATCGAAGCCGTCCGCGAGTTCTTCCGCGCCGCGCTCGAGCCCTGACCCGTCCGGACGCCTTCCCCAGCGGTCACGCTCTTGCTCGACTCTGAACTACGAGTAATATACGCAGTATGCTACTCGAATCGGACAATCGGTGAGCGTCCGGCACGCGCTGTTGGCGCTCCTTAGCGAGGGGCCGAAGTACGGGCTCCAGCTGCGCCAGGAGTTCGAGGCGGGCACCGGTGATGTGTGGCCGCTGAACGTGGGTCAGGTGTACACGACCCTCCACCGGCTGGAGCGTGACGGGCTCATCGAGTCCGATGGCACCGGCGAGGACGGCCCGCAGAAGGGCTTTCGCATCACGGCGGCGGGAGCGGTCGAGCTGGACGACTGGCTGCGGACGCCGCCCGACATGACATCGCCGCCGCGCGACGAACTCGTCATCAAGGTCCTCATCGCGTTGCGCGTACCGGGGATCGATGTCGGTGAGCTGGTCCAGACCCATCGCCGGCACCTGGTCGAGCTGATGCAGCAGTACACGAGGCTCAAGGCCGAGACGACCGACGGCGACATCGGCTTGGCCCTGGTGGTGGATGCGGAGCTCTTCCGCCTGGACGCGGTGGTGCGTTGGCTCGACGCGGTGGACGGCCGGCTCTCGAACCTCCCCGCCGCTGAGTCCACCTCCCGGTCACGATCGGCGCCGGAGCGGCTGCGCAGGAGGATGGGGGTGCGGCGATGAGTGAGCGTCCCGAAGGGCGAGAGAGCGAGCGAGGCCCGAGCGGCCCGCTGCGAAGCAGCAAGAGCGGGAAGCAATGACGGTCCTAGAGCTGGAGGGCGTGTCCAAGGTCTACGGCGAGGGCCCGGCCGAGGTGCGGGCCCTGGTGGACGTCGACCTGTCGGTCGAGCCCGGTGCCCTCGTGGCCGTCATGGGTCCCAGCGGATCGGGCAAGAGCACGCTGCTCACAATCGCGGGGAGCCTCGAAGAACCGAGCGCGGGTGAGGTTCGGGTGAGTGGCGCCCGGCTATCCGCCATGTCGCGCGACGAGCGGGCCCGCCTTCGGCGCCGCTCGATCGGCTACGTGTTCCAGGACTTCAACCTCCTGGCGGGGCTCACGGCGATAGAGAACGTGACCCTCCCGCTCGAGCTCGACGGCGTCGCCGCCCGCACAGCCCGCGTCGCGGGCATGGAGGCGTTGGAGCGGCTCGACGTCGCCGACCAGGCCCAGCGGTTCCCCGACGACCTGTCCGGTGGCGAGCGCCAGCGAGTCGCCATCGCCCGCGCCATCGTTGGGGATCGTTACCTGTTGCTGGCGGACGAGCCCACGGGGGCGCTCGACTCGGTCAACGGCGAGGCGGTGATGCGGTTACTGCGCGCCGCGTGCCGAACGCGGGGTCGCGGGCGTCGTCGTCACCCACGAGGCGCAGCTGGCCTCGTGGGCCGACCGCATCGTGTTCCTGCGGGACGGGCGCGTGGTCGACCAGACCGCGCCGCTAGCAGGTCCCGAGTCCCTGCTCTCGTCCGGTGGGACGCGGTGAGCCTGTCGTTCGGCGGCGGTGCGCCCGCCCGACGGGCGCTGGTCCGGTGGGCTCTGCGGTTGTTCCGCCGCGAGTGGCGCCAGCACGCGCTGGTGCTGGCCCTGCTCGGCCTCGCGGTCGCCATCGCGGTGGCGGGCGCCGCCACCGCCTACAACATGGCGCCGCGCCGCGCTGCGGTGTTCGGCGAGGCCGACCACCGGCTGGTGGTCGACGTGTCCGAGACCCGGCGAGACGCGATCGACGCCTACGTCGCGGCCGCCCGGGATTGGTTCGGATCCATCGACCTGATCGGCGAGCGCCGCGTCCCGGTGCCGGGGTCGACCGAGACCATCCTGCTCCGGGCTCAGGACCCCGACGGCGAGCTGGGAGCATCCATGCTGCGGCTGCGGGACGGCCGCTACCCGCGAGGGCGCGGCGAGGTGGCGGTGACCGACGAGGTGGCACGGTCCTTCCAGGTCGGGGTTGGTGACCAGCTGGCCCTGGATGGCGCGGCGTGGACTCTGGTGGGCGTCGTCGAGAATCCCCACGACCTCGACGACGAGTTCGCCCTCCTGTCGCCATCGTCGCGCACTGAACTGGACTCGCTCGTGGTCCTGGTGACGGCTACCGACGAGCGGATCCGGGAGTTCCCGGCCCAGCGCGAGTTCGGCTCGGGGCACCTCGAGGCGCGGGGCGCCACCGAGAAGGAAACCGCCGCATCCGCCGCACTGGCCGCGTCCGCCGTGGTCCTGCTGCTCGTCTGCCTCATCGCGGCATCCGGGTTCACGGTGGTCGCCCAGCGCCGCCTGCGCCAGCTGGGGATGCTCGCGGCGACGGGAGCAACCCGGAGACAGCTCCGCCTCGTGGTGGTGGCCAACGGCGCGGTGGTCGGTGTGATCGCGGCAGTCGGAGGTGCGCTCGCCGGCCTGGCGCTGTGGATGGCGATCGCACCCCGGCTGGAGGCCATCGCCGCGCACCGGATCGGGCGGTTCGACGTGCCCTGGCCGCAGGTCGGCCTCGCCATGCTGCTCGCGGTCGTGGCCGCGACCGCCGCGGCCTGGTGGCCGGCGCGCACGATGGCCCGCGTTGCGGTCACACGCGCCCTGTCCGGTCGCCCGCCGGAGCCCTTGCGAACGCGGCGTTCGATCGTGCTGGCGACCCTCCTGGTCGCGGGCGGCGTGGCCAGCCTGGTGGCGGGGATCGATGCGACCAAGGACGAGGCGGACCCCAGGCTTGTGATCTTCGGGGCACTGGCAATCCCGCTGGGCATCGCCCTGTTCTGCCCGCTGGCGATCCGGGCCGTCGCCCCGGTGGCAGCGCGCCTGCCGATCGCGGCCCGGTTGGCATTGCGCGACCTGGCCCGGTACCAGGCACGGGCAGGGGCGGCCCTGGCCGCCATCAGCCTCGGGCTGGGGCTTGCGGTGGCGATCGTGATCGCCGCGGCCGCGGCGGAGTACCGCCCCGGCGAGGGGAACCTCTCGGACCGGCAGTTGATGCTTCGGATCGACGAGTCCAACGAGGTGGGGACCCCCGTCTCCATTCCGGGACAGGCGCCGGCCGATGTGCCCGCGCTGACGTCCGCGGTCGATCGGATCGCCACGGCTCTCCACGATCCGGACGTCGTCGCCCTGGACGTCCCGAGTGACCCGGCCGCGGTCGAGACCACCGGTGGCGAGAACGTCCGACCGCCGTTGGCCCTGGCCAGGCAGGTGGGTGACGTGTACCGCGAGGTCGGGCCGCTCTACGTCGCCACGCCCGAGGCGCTGCGCCAGGCCGGCGTCGACCCGGCCCCGGTCGGCTCCGATGTCGAGGTCCTCACCGGCCAGGCCGGTCGGTTGTACATCGTCGGGACGGCCGCCCGCCCCATGCAGGTGCAGGATCCGGAGCGGATCGAGGTTCCGGCCTACACGTCGTCGCCGAGGTCCTTCGTCACCCCCGAGGCGCTCGAGCGGCACGGCTGGGAGTCGGTTCCGGCTGCGTGGCTGATCGAGACCAGGGAACCCCTGACGGCCGACCAGCTCGCCGAGGTCCGGGAGCTGGCTGCCGATGCTGGTTTGAGGGTCGAGGCCAGGAGCCAGCAGCAGGGGTTGTCGCAGCTGCGATCTGGGGCGACGGCCGCGGGAGTCCTGCTGGCGCTCGGCATCCTGGCCATGACCGTGGGCCTGGTCCGCACCGAGACCGCCGGGGACCTCCGGACGCTCACGGCCGTCGGCGCGCCGAGGCGTGTGCGCCGGGCGGTCACCGGGGTCACCGCCGGGGCACTTGCCCTGCTCGGTGCCGTTCTCGGCACTCTGGGGGCGTACGTAGGGCTCAGCGCCGGCTACGCCGACGACCTGGCTGCGCTGCGCCCGGTGCCGGTCGCCAACCTGCTCACGATCGCGATCGGCCTCCCGATCGTCGCCGCCGCGGCCGCGTGGTTGCTGGCCGGCAGGGAGCCGCCCTCCGTGGCGCGGAGCCCCATGGACTAGTGGGTGCTCGCGACTGACTTCGGGCTCCCGGCCCTGGGTACTCTCACCGGCCATGCCCACCCTCTCGGAGGCCGCATCCAAGGAGCTCTTGGGCGCCTTCGGTGTGCCGTTTCCGCCCGAACGGGTCGTGAGCTCGGCCGACGAGGCGGTCGGTGCCGCCGAGGACCTCGACTACCCGGTGGTCGTCAAGCTGGGCGGAGCGGGCATCGCCCACAAGACCGAGCGGGGGCTGGTCCGGCTCGGCCTGGGCTCGGCCGAGCAGGTCCGTGATGCCGGCGCGGAGCTCCTGGCGGCGGCGACGCCCGACGACGGCGACGTCCACCTGCTGGTGGCGCCGATGTTGCGGGCCACCCGCGAGCTGATCGCGGGGCTCCACCACGACCCGCAGTTCGGCATGACGGTCATGCTCGGCGTCGGCGGCATCATGGCCGAGGCGGTGGCCGACGTGACCTTCCGGCTGGTGCCGATCGAGCCGGTCGACGCCGAGGACATGATCGACGACCTGGCGTTCCAGGCCCTCCTGGGCGAGTTCCGCGGCGAGCCGGCGGCCGACCGGACCGCGGTGGCCGACCTGTTGCTGGGGTTGTCGCGCGCCGCGACCGAACGCGGCGACCTGGCGTCTGCCGATCTCAACCCCCTGCTCCTCGTCGACGGGCGCCCGGTGGCGGTGGACGCGCTGGTGGAGGTCCGCTGATGGCCGGCACCGGCCCCGACACCGACACCAACACCGACCGGTTCCGGGCGCTGTTCGAGCCCCGCGGGGTGCTGGTGGCCGGCGCCTCCACCCACCCGGGGAAGTTCGGCTTCGTCAGCCTCCACAACATCCTGGCCTGCGGGTACGAGGGCAGGGTGTTCGCCACCAACCGCGAGGGGGCCGAGGTGCTGGGCGTCCGCAGCGTGGCCGAGGTCGACGACCTGCCGGACGGCGAGATCGACCTGGTCTTCGTGTGCACGCCGGCGTCCAGCAATGCCGACCTGTTGCGAGCCTGCGCCAAGAAGGGAATCACGGCGGCCTTCATCGCCTCCGCCGGCTACGGGGAGATGCAGACCGATGAGGGCCGCCAGGCCGAGGCCGAGCTGGTCGCCCTCGCCGACGATCTGGGCATCCTGCTCGCGGGGCCCAACGGGCAGGGGGTCGTGTCACCCCCGGCCAAGCTGTGTGCCCAGATCGTCGCGCCGTTCCCGCCCCGCGGCCACATCGGGATCGCCAGTCAGTCGGGCAACTTCGTCAGCTCGTTCGAGAACTACGCCCAGCTCACCGGGGTGGGCGTGAGCCGCGCGGTGTCCGCCGGCAACGCTGCCGCCGTCACCGTCCCCGATTACCTCGACTACTACGCGGACGATCCCGAGACCCGCGTCGCGCTGGCGTACGTGGAGACCGTGGGCGACGGCCGGGACTTCGTCGAGCGGCTGCGGCGCATCGCCGCCCGGCTGCCGATCGTGCTCGTCAAGGGCGGCGCCAGCGCGGGCGGCAAGCGAGCGGCCGCCAGCCACACCGGCGCGCTGGCGAGCGACGACCGGGTGTTCGACGGCGCCTGCCGCCAGGCCGGCGTGTCCCGGGCCGACACGATCGAGCAGGCCTACGAGATCGCCGCCACGTTCGCCACCCAGCCGCTGCCGCGGGCCAACCGGGTGGTGGTCGTGAGCACCGCCGGCGGGTGGGGCGTGGTCACGGCCGACGCCCTCGCCCGAACCGGCCTCGAGCTGATCGGCCTGCCCGACGACCTGCGGGTGGCGATCGATGCCGAGCTGCCGCCCCGCTGGAGCGGCAACAACCCGATCGACATGGCCGGCGGCGAGACCCGTGACACGGTGCCCAAGGTGCTGGAGCTGGCGGCATCGCATCCCGACGTCGACGCCGTGATCTTCCTGGGGATGGGCATCCAGGCCAACCAGGCCAAGCTGATGCGCGAGGGGCCGTTCTGGCCCGACCACGGCCTCGAGCGCATCGTCGCCTACCACGAGCGCCAGGACGCCCGCTTCGCAGAGGCGGCGGCGTCGGTGAGCGAGGCGACCGGCAAGCCCATCCTCAGCGCCACCGAGCTGGCGATCACGTCGCCCGGGAACGCCGCGCCGGCCGGGGTCCGGGCCAGCGGGCGGCTCTGCTACGCCTCGGCCAACCGGGCCGTCACCGCACTCGATCACCTGTGGCGTCGCTCGCGCTGGCTGCAACGCCGGGGCCTGGCCATCCGGTGAGCCCGTGACCGCGCCCACGACCGACACCGGCGCCGGGTCGGAACCCGAGCCCGAATTCGAGCCCGACTCCGAGCAGGAATCGCCGGAACCGTCGGAACCGTCGGAGTCGTCACCGCCCCGGCCGAGCTGGCGGCGCTGGATCCTTCCCGGGACCCTCGCACTGGCCGCGATCGGCGCCGGCGCGGCGGCGCTGGCGCTCGATGCCAAGCCGGCGTCCAGCGCCATCGGCGCCGATGCCGCCACCACGCCGGTGCTGTCGCCCCGCCGGGCGCCCGAGGTCATCGCCGCTCCCGTGGCCAAGGGCCACCTGGCCCGCGACCTGCAGGCCTGGCTGGGCACCTCGCCGCCGGCCGCCTGCCTGGCGGTGGAGAGCCAGGGCGACGCGCTCCTCGAGCACAACCCGACGATGCCGCTCGCGGGCGCCTCGACCCAGAAGCTGCTGACCGCCACCGGGTTGCTGCTCGCCCGCGGGCCCGACGCCCGGCTCGAGACCCGCGCCGTGGCGGCGACGTCCCCGCGCCGTGGCGTGGTGGCCGGTGACCTGTTCGTTGTGGGGGGTGGCGACGCCGCGCTCGGCATGCCGGCCTGGAGCCGCGACGCTCCCGATCCGCGGGACAGGGTCGTCCACGACGTGGACGGGCTGGTCGACGCCATCGTCGCCGCGGGCGTCACGCGCATCGAGGGATCGGTGGTGGGCGACGGGAGCCGCTACGACGGCGAGCGCTACAACCCGGCGTGGCCGCAGCGGTTCATCGACCAGGACGCCGTCGGCCCGATCGGCGGGCTCATGGTCAACGACGGGTTCACCGCCTTCTCCCCGGCGCAGTCGGCGGTGGCCACGGTGCCCGCCCCCGACCCGGCGGCCGACGCCGCCCGGGTCGTCACCGACCGGCTGCGGGCCAAGGGCGTCGCGGTGGTCGGGGCCCCGCGCGCCGGCCGGGCCCCGGGCGGCGGCACCGAGGTGGCGTCGCTGGCGTCGCCCCCGGTGTCCCAGATCGTGGCCGAGATGCTGACCTACAGCGACAACGAGACGGCCGAGGCGGCGCTCAAGGAGATCGGCGTCGCCACGTCCGGGAACGGATCGGCGGCGGCGGGGAAGGCGGCGCTGACCCAGCTCCTCACGGACGCCGGCGTCGCCGTCGATGGCGTCGGACTCGTCGACGGGAGCGGCCTGTCGAACCAGGGTCGGCTCACGTGCCGCACCCTGACCGGGCTGCTCACCCTCCCCGAGACGGGGCCGGTGCTCCGGGATGGCCTGGCCGTGGCCGGTGAGACCGGCACGCTGGCCGAGCGTTGGCGGGGCACGCAGGTGGCGGGGCGCCTGCGTGCCAAGACGGGCTCGCTGCGCAACGTCACGGCCCTGGCCGGGGAGGTCGAACCGCTGGCCGGGGGCAGGGTCACCTTCGCCTACGTCGCCAACGTGCCGGACCCCGGCCCGCTCGACCCGGGTGACGTCGACATGGACCGCTTGGGCGACATCCTCCTCACCTACGGCCGCGGCATCGACCTGGCGGCGCTGGCACCCCAGTAATACGCAACTTGCGGCGGCTGGAGCGGCTATGGCGACGCCAACTACCGCAAGTTCGGGTGGCCCGTCAGCCCCAGCTCTTGCCGTCGGGGGCGCGGAGGGCGGCGGGGGGCTTGACCGGGGTGACCGTGCGGGCCTTGAGCATGGCGACGTTGCCGCCGGCACGGTCCTCGACCACCCCCCTGATGCGCAGGAACGGGCTGCCCCGCACCTCGGTGCGGCAGCGGTCGTAGAGCTGGGGGGCGAGCATGACGTTGACCAGGCCGTGCTCGTCCTCGAGCAACAGGAACACCGCCCCCTGGCCGCTGCCGGGCCGCTGCCGGCAGACGACCAGGCCCGCGGTGTCGACCGTGCGCTTCGACGGGACGTCGAGCAGCTCGCGGCTGGACCAGATCCTGCCCCGCAGCCCACTGCGGAGGAACTGCATGGGGTGGGCATCGGGCGACAGCCCGAGCACCTCGTAGTCGTCGGCCATCGCCCTGAAGCCGGACACCTCCGACAGCGGCACGTGATCCTGCTCGGTGGGCAGGTCCAATCGCAGCTGCCGGTAGCGGGGCCGCCCGGCGGTGCGTTTCGTGGGCTGTGGCGCCCCGCTGCCCAGGCCGAGCAGCCAGAGCTGCCACAACAGCTCCCGGCGGCGGAGGCCCAGGCCGTCGAAGGCACCGACCCGGATGGCGTTCTCGATGGCCTCCCCGGCCAGACCGGTGCGGTGCGCGAAGTCGCGTAGCGACCGGTAGGGGCCGCCCCGGTCGCGTTCGTCGACGACGGCCGCGGCGGTGGTCGCACCCATACCCCTGACGTACATGAGCCCGAGGCGCACCGCGCCCTGCCCCTGCCCCTCGGTGCTGGCCACGGTGCAGGGCACCCGGCTGGCGTTGATCTCGGGTCGCAGGACCTCGACGTCGTGCCGCCGAGCGTCGTTGGTGAACACATGGGGCGGGTAGAAGCCCATGGGCCAGTTGTTGAACAGGGCGCAGAAGAACTCGGCGGGGTAGTACTCCTTGAGCCAGGTGGTCTGGTACGCCAGCAGTCCGAAGGCGGCGGCGTGGCTCTTGGGGAAGCCGAACTGGGCGAACCCCGCCAGGCTCTCGAAGGTGCGCTCGGCCACGTCGAGGGGGACCCCGTTCTCCTCGGCCCCCGCCAGGAACTTCTCCCGGTAGAGGTCGATCTCCTCGCCCCAGTCCTTGCGGCCCATGGCCCGCCGGAACGTCTCGGCCATGCCGTCGGTGAAGTTGCCCATGGCGACGGCCACCTGCACCACCTGCTCCTGGAAGAGCACGACGCCGAAGGTCTCGCCCAGCACCTCCCGGACGCAGTCGTGCGGGACGAGGTTGGGCGAATGGGGGTTGGAGCGGCCCTCGACGTAGTTGTGGACCGCCCCGCCGACGATGGGGCCGGGCCGGATGATCGCCACCTGGGCGGTCAGGTCGTCGAGGTTGCGCGGCTTGGTGCGGGGCAGGATGCCGGCCTGGGCCCGGGACTCGATCTGGAATACCCCGACGGTGTCGCCTCGCCCGATGCGGTCGTACACCCGCTGGTCCTCGAAGTCGATGCGGGACAGGTCGATGTCGTCGCCCCGATGGATGGCGCAAAGGTCGAGGCACTCCTCCACCAACGACAACATGCCCAGCGCCAGGAAGTCGATCTTCACCATCCGGGCGTCGTCGATGTCGTCCTTGTCCCAGTGGCAGATGTAGCGACCGGGCCAGGCGGCGGGCTGGACGGGCACGCAGTCGATGAGCGGATCGGAGGCGATGACCACCCCACCAACGTGCTGGGAGAGGTGGCGGGGGAAGTTCGCCAGCTGGCCGGCCAGCTCGATGAGATGTCCCCAGCCCGGGGTCCCGGCGAGCGGGCGCAGCTCGGGGACCCGCTCCATCTCCACCCGGACGTTGGTGGCCGAGCCGTAGCCCTCGGCCAGCTTGGCCAGCCGGTCGATCTCCGCCGCCGGCAGGCCCAGCGCCTTGCCCAGGTCGCGCACCGCGCTGCGGATGCGGTAGCGGGGGAAGGTGGCGACCAGCGCCGCGTGGTCGCTGCCCCAGTGCTCGTACACCTCCCGGAACAACCGGTCGCGGATGTCACGAGGGAAGTCCAGGTCGATGTCGGGCAGGCTCGACATCGTGTCGTTGAGGAACCGCCCGAGGAACAGGTTCTTCTCGATCGGGTCGATGTGCGACAGCCCGATCAGGTAGCAGACGATGCTGCTCACGCTCGAGCCCCGGCCCCGCCCGGGCGGCATGCCCAGACGCCCCCGAGGGGCGTCGCCCCGCACCTCGGCCGCCACCTTCCTGGCCAGATCCAGCACCTGGTGGTACACGAGGAAGAAGCCGGCCATCCCGTGCCGGGCGATGAGCCCCAGCTCTTCGTCCAAGCGATCCTGCGCCTTGCCGAGCGACGCCCCGTGGTAGCGCTCGTCGAGCTCCCGGCGGCACAGCTCCGCCAGCCGCGAGTCGGGGGTGTGGCCTTGGGGGACGTCCGGCGTCGGTAGCCGGTAGCCCAGGTCCTCGGTCAGGTCGAAGCCGCAGCGCTCGGCGATGCGGAGGGTGTTGGCCACGGCCTCGGGCCACTCGGCGAAGCGCTCGGCCTGCTCGGCCGGGCTCCTCAGGTAGAACTCGCGGTTGGGCCGGCGTTGGGTGTGGCAGCCGTCGAGCGTGGTGCGGTGGCGGATGGCGCAGAGCGCGTCGTGGAGCCGGTGCCGCTCCGGGTCGTGGTAGTGGACGTCTCCGGTGGCGACGACCCCCACGCCCAGCTCGCGGGCCAGCGATACCTGCGCCCGGATGCGGGGCTGGTCGCCCTGGACCAGGTTGTCGTGCAGTTCGACCCACACGTTTCCCGGTCCGAACCAGTCGACCCAGCGGCGCAGCACTTCCCTCGCCCCCGCTCGATCGCCGGCGGCCACCCGCTGGGCCAGCTCCCCACGGCGCCCGCCGGTGAGGCAGACGACCCCGGCGGTGTGCTCCCGCACGTGACGGAGGGCGGCGCAGGGATCGCGCCGGCGCCGTTCCCGATCGGCCTGCTCGGCCAAGCCCCAGCCGTTGGCCAGGCTGACCAGCCGGCACAGGTTGGCGTATCCCTGCCGGGTCTCGGCCAGCAGCGTGAGGTCGTGGCGGGAGCCGGGAGGGACGTCGTCGGGGCCGGCATCGGGGTCGTCGTCGGGGTCGACTGCGACGGTGAGCTCGACGCCGATGATGGAGCGGATGCCGGCGTCCCGGCACGCCCGGGCGAACACCATGGCGCCGTAGAGGTTGTTGCGATCGGTGATCGCCAGGGCGTCGTAGCCGTGGCTGGCGGCCCGGGCGATCAGCTCCTTGGGGGAGGAGGCGCCCTCCAGCAGCGAGTAGCAGGTGTGCAGGTGCAGCTCGGCATATGGCGCGGCACTCAGGATCATGGGCGCTGCACCCACCACGTCTCGTCTCCCAGGTCGCGGTAGACGGTGACGAGGCGCCCGTCGGCCAGCACCAGCCGGTAGTACAGCCGGGACAGCGGGTTGGGCCCCCACCAGCCCTCGTCGATGCGCCAGCGCTCCGCCACCCGCGTCACCGGGACGGGCCGCCGGCGACCCTGCGAACCCGGCAGCCCGATCGCCCGGGGTTCGCCCGCGGGATCGACCTGGACGGGAATGCACGCCGGGGCGTTCAGCGGTCGAGGAGTCATTCGAGCTCCACCAGCGCCCACCGGCGTTCGGGGATCCGGCTCCACGGCTCCACGGGGACCATCCGCCCCACCAGGCTCCGCCCGTAGCGAGCCTGCAGCTGGCGCATGCCCTCTTCGATGCGCTCTCGCCGCTCCGCCGAGACGCTCCGGGACGGCAACAGCTCGCCCTGCCAACCCCGTGACGGCCGCAGCCCCCGCAGCTCGATCGACAGCTCGCTCACCGGGCCCGGCAGTGATGCCCGTTCGAGAGCCGGGGCCAGCGTCACCCACAGGCCGTCGTGGTCGCACCGGGCATGACGCAACGTCACCCTGGACTCCCAACGCTTGCCCTGCTCGGTCTCGGCCCGCACCACGAGCTGGCGGGCTACCCGTCCCCGCTGCCGTGGGTGGCGCAGCACCCGGCGGAGCACCTGGCCGGCTGCGGCCAGCACTGCCTCCCGGCTGGTGAGCGGCTCGGGAAACGCCAACCGCTCCCGCACGCGCTCCTCGCGGGGACGGGGGCGCACCGGCTCGGCGGCACCGTCGAGCAGCGCCACCAGGCGCTTGCCCTGCCCACCGAACTGGGCCACCAGCGCGTGCCGGGGCAGGGCCGCCAGCTGGCCCACCGTGGTGATGCCGACCAGCCGCAACCGGCGGATCATCTCCGCCTCCACCGGCAGCGCCGTCACCGGGACCGGCGTGACGAAGGCGGCCACCCCGGCCTCGTCGACCACCATGACGTTACGGGGTTGGCCCTGCACGGCGGCCTGCAACGCCGCCAGCCCGGCCACGAACTTGGTGGGCCCCACCCCCAGCCGGGGTCGCAGTTCGCTCGGCGCGCACCCGAGCAGTGCGGCGTGCAACGCGGCCGGCGAGCGGTAGCAGCGGGCCAGGCTCGCGAGCTCGACGTAGGCCATCCCCAGGCCTGCGGGTTCCACCCCGGGCACCACCCGTTCGAGCGCATCGAGGATTGCGGCATCCCGGGCCTCGTACCGTGCCGGCCGGGCGTCGAGCACCACCAGCGGGGGACAGCGGCCCATCGCCTCGGACAGGCGCTGGCCCTCCATCACCCCCTCGGCCACCGCTGCCGGGGACGCCGACCACACCGCTGGGGCATCGGGGTGGGCCACCGCGACCGGGCGACCCCACAGCTCGGGCCGGTCGGCGAGCTCGCAGGCCAGCGGGAAGCGGGGGACCACGAGGCAGCCGATCATGTCTTCCGCGACCATGGACGCCCCACCATATACGAACAACAGTTCGATTGACTAGGCTGGGCGGTCCTGAGCGAGCGCCCCGGAGGGCAATGAGCGAGCGAGGCACGAGCGGCCCGGCCGAAGGCCAAGAGCGGGGAGCAACTTCGGTGGCCCCGATGTTCCCCTTGGGCACCGTGCTCGTGCCCGGGATGGTGCTGCCGTTGCACGTGTTCGAGCCCCGCTACCGGCGCATGGTGGACGACTCCCGCACCCACCACGACAGCACGTTCGGCGTGGTGCTCATCGAGCGGGGATCCGAGGTCGGCGGGGGCGACGTCCGCACCGATGTCGGCACGTTGGCCCGCATCGTGCGCGCCGAGGAACTGCCCGACGGCCGCTGGATCCTCGGCGTGGTCGGCATCCATCGGATCCGTGTCGAGCGCTGGCTCCCCGACGACCCCTACCCCCGGGCGGAGATCCACGAGTGGGTCGATGAGCTCCGAGAGCCGGCAGAGGCCGTCGAGGAAACCGGCGGCGATCGGGACGAGGTCACGACCCTGCTGCGGCGGGCGGCCGCACTGCGGCGGGAGATGGGCGAGCCGGCGCCGCCGCTCGACCTCGGGCTGGCGGACGATCCGGTGGTCGCCGGCTACCAGGCGGCGGTGGTGGCGCCCCTGGGCCCGGCCGATCGCCAGGCGCTGCTGGCTGCGCCGACCGTGCCCGCCCGGTGGCGATTGCTGCGCGCGTTGCTGGTCGATCAGATCGATTTGCTCCAGGCACGCCTAGCAGCCGGATAGCGCCGGCCCGACTCGGGTAGCGAATGTCAGGGTCTGCGTGTACCGGCGTGGTACAACCAGGCATCCCCAGCGACGAGGAGCAGGCAGAGGTGCCGGAGCCGCAGTCGAAATCGATCCCCGAGATCACGAGTGAACTGTGGGCGCTCACCAAGGACTACGCCAAGCAGGAGACCATCGACCCCCTCAAGGGTGTCGGGCGTTACCTGACCTTCGGTGTCCCCGGCGCCCTGCTGATCGGCTTCGGCATGGTGCTGCTGATGCTGTCGGGGTTGCGGGCGTTGCAGACGCAGACCGGCAGCACGTTCCACGGCAGCCTGTCGTGGCTCCCATACATCATCGTGCTGGTGGTGGCGGTCGGGTTGGTCGCACTCGCCGTCACCCGCATCACCAAGGCGAAGAGGTAGGACGATGGCAGTGAGCGCCACGAGCACCACGCCCATCACCCGGGACGATCTCGAGGCCAAGTTCCGCGAGCTCGAGGGCGGGGCACGCGAGCAGGTCTCATCGGCGAGGACCACACTCATCACCGGCGGTGGGATCGCAGTGTTCCTCCTGCTGTTGCTGGTGTTCCTGCTCGGCCGGCGCGGTGGGAAGCAGCGCAGCACCGTCGTCGAGATCCGCCGAGTCTGATGGCGCGTTCCACCCGGCCCGTGAGCCGGATCGATGGTGGCCTCCGATACCTCCAGTCCGCAGGCAGGAGACGTGGCGTCAGCGGCGGCTCACGCGGTTGGTTCTGGGTGTTCGTGGTGGTGTGGGTCACTCGGCGGGTGCGACGCGCCAGCGGCAGCGAGCCGGCCGTCGTCTACCGGGGCGAGCTCCAGCCCGGCGACACCATCGAGATCAGCCACCTGACCGAGACCTACGGGGGCAACAGCGCTCGTCGCCGCTGACCATCGGCGCCACAATGGGCGCGTCATGCGCGTCCTGCTCCGCAACCCGCGCCGCGAGCTCCAGGTCGAAGGCCCGCTCAGCGTCGGGAAGCTGTTGCGCCAGCTCGACCTCAACCGCGAGTCGGTCCTCGTCGTGCGGGGCGACACGCTGGTGCCCGGCGACGCCCTGCTGGCCGACGACGACGTGATCGAGATCCGTCCCGTGATCTCGGGTGGCGCTCGATGACAGGGGTCGTGCCTTGAAGTGCGCTGTGTGCCGCGGACCGGCGGTCATCGACCTGCGCCGCCACAACGCCAACTTCTGCGCCGACCACTTCCTCAAGTTCTGTCGCGACCAGGTGGTCCGAGCGATCGACGAGCACGACATGATCGAGCCGGGGGATCGCGTCCTGGTGGCCGTCTCGGGCGGGAAGGACAGCCTCGCGCTGTGGGACCTCCTGCTCGAGCTCGGCTACGACGCCGAGGGCATGACCATCGGGCTCGGCATCGGCGACTACAGCACCGCCAGTACGGCGGCCGCACTCGCGTTCGCCGAGCGCCGTGCGCTCATGTTGCGCCGCATCGATCTGCGCGGCGACTACGACTACGACATCCCCACGGCGTCTGCGGTCACCGGACGGGTGCCGTGCTCGTCGTGCGGGCTGTCCAAGCGTCACCTGATCGACAGGGCGGCCCTCGACGGCGGCTACGACGTCGTGGCCACCGGCCACAACCTCGACGACGAGGCCGCAGTCCTCTTCGGCAACGTGCTCCACTGGCACACCGAGTACCTGGGCCGCCAGCGGCCCACGCTCGCCGAGCGGAGCGGCCCGAGCGGCCCGGGGACGCGCGTGTTCCCGCGCAAGGTCAAGCCGCTGGTCCGGCTCACCGAACGGGAGACGGCGGCTTATTGCGTGCTGCGCGGCATCGACTACATCGTCGAGGAGTGCCCGATGGCCGAGGGCAATCGCCACCTCCGCTACAAGGAGGCGCTCAACGCCGTCGAGGACGCATCGCCGGGGGCGAAGCAGGCGTTCTACTTCGGCTTCTTGGCCCGGGCCGCCTCCCGGTTCGCGCCCGATGCCGCCGTTACCGATGGGGAGCTCCGAGCCTGCGACCGCTGCGGCGCGCCGACAACCGGTGAGGTGTGCGCCTTCTGCCGCCTCGTCGAGCGGGTGGGGGGGCAGGATCCGGTGCCGGTCGAGCTCGTTCGCCCGCGCCGTGGTGGGGCCCGACGCCGGCGGGCCGGGACGAAGGCCCGCTCATGAGCCGACCGTTCGCCGACGGGGACGAGGTGCTGCTGGTCGACGCCAAGAAGCGCCGCTACCTGGTGACCTTGGCCAGCGGGGGAGAGTTCCACACCCACGCAGGCGTGATCGGCCACGACGACGTCATCGGCGCCGTGGAGGGCGCCACGTTCCGGTCCTCGCACGGCTCGCCGTTCCTCGCCATCCGGCCGACCCTGGCCGACTTCGTGCTCAAGATGCCCCGCGGTGCCCAGGTGATCTACCCCAAGGACCTGGGCCCGATCCTCATGCTCGCCGACATCTTCCCCGGCGCCCGCGTGCTCGAGTCGGGGGTCGGGTCGGGCGCGCTGTCGATGACGCTGGTGCGGGCCGGGGCGGTGGTGACCGGTTATGAGCTGCGGGAGGACTTCGCCCGCCGGGCCCAGCGCAACGTGACCACGTTCCTGGGTGACGATGCGCTGGCGAACTACCGGGTCGAGATCCGTGACGCCTACGAGGGCGTCGACGAGATCGACCTCGACCGGGTGGTGCTCGACCTGCCCGAGCCGTGGCGCGTCGCCAAGCATGCCGCCCGCGCCATGCACCGGGGCGGCGTGCTGGTGGCGTACACCCCGCAGGTCACGCAGGCCGTGCAGCTCCGCAACGAGCTGCTCGGCAACGGCTTCGGCATGGTGGACACGATCGAGGTCCTCAACCGGGGCTGGCACATCGAGGGCCAGTCGGTACGGCCCGACCATCGCATGGTCGCGCACACGGGCTTCCTGACGAGCGCCCGTCTCCTGAGCTGACGTCCCGCCGAGCCCCGGTGCCCGACTGTGCGAGCATCGTCTGCCAATGGTGGCCGCGAAGGCCATCGAAGCTCGCGGGTGACCCGGGCGGCCGGGGAAGTGTGAGGTGAACGTGCTGGATGTCGTGCTGGTCGTCGTGGCCATCAGCGCGGCCATGGCCGGCTACCGGCTCGGTTTCGTCGCCCGGGCCACCTCGTGGGCGGGTCTGGCCCTGGGTGTCACGGTCGGTGCGCTCGTCCTCCCGTCGCTGCTGCGCCACCTGCAGGGCTCCAGCGACGTGACGGTCGCGCTGGTCGCGATCGCTGCCCTGGCGGGCAGCGCACTCCTCGGCCAGGCCTTGGGCCTGGTGCTGGGCACCCGGCTCAACTTCGCCCTGCCGGACGGGCCGGTGCGCCGGGTCGACCAGGTCGTCGGGGCGCTGCTGGGCATCGCCGGGCTGCTGGTGGGACTGTGGCTCCTGCTGCCCACCTTGGCCGACGTGCCGGGCTGGACGTCCGAGCAGGCCCGTGGCTCGGTGATCGCCCAGGAGGTCAACGCCCGCTTCCCCGACGCACCGGACACGCTGCAAGCGCTGCGGCGGCTCGTGGGGGACAACCCCTTCCCCCGGGTCTTCGATGCCCTCAGGCCGGCGCCGGACCCCGGCGTGGTGCCCGGGGCCAGCGGGCTTTCCGACGCCCTCGCCACGTCGGTGGCGGCCTCGACCGTGAAGATCGAGGGCGAGGCCTGCAGCCGGATCCAGGAGGGGAGCGGGTTCTTCGTGGCCGACGACCTGGTGGTGACCAACGCCCACGTGGTCGCCGGCGAGGACGACTCCGACGTCGTGCTGTCCGACGGCAGCCGAATGGACGGCACCGTGGTGGCGTTCGATCCGGTCCGTGACCTCGCGGTTCTGCGCACCTCGGGGGCCGACCGACCCGCACTGCCGCTGGACGAGGCCGAGGTCGGCACGTCGGGCGGGGTGTTCGGTCATCCCCGTGGCGGCCCCCTCGAGATCAGCCCGTTCCAGGTGGGCGAGCAGATCACGGCGGTCGGCACCGATATCTACGACTCGCGCCGGAGCGAGCGGAAGGTCCTGGTGCTGGCGGCCGACCTGGCGCCGGGCGACTCCGGGGGCGCGCTGGTCGACCCTCGAGGTCAGGTGGTCGGGGTCGCCTTCGCCATCGCTCCCGACCGCCCCAGTGTCGCCTACGCCCTCGACGTCGACGAGGTGACCGCCGTCCTGTCCGGTGACCTCACCCAGGAACGGGACACCAGCAACTGCCTGGTGTAGCTGGCTACTCGACCTCGATGAAGATGCACTCGCCGGGGCATTCTTCGGCGGCCTCGATGACCGCCTCTTCCTGTCCGGAGGGCACGTTGGCGAGGCCTTCGGCGCCTCCGGGGTCGGAGTAGACCTTGTCGCCTTCCTTCACGTAGGCCAAGCCGTCGTCCAGCAGGGTGAACACGTCGGGGGCGATCTCCTCGCAGAGGCCGTCGCCAGTGCAGAGATCCTGGTCGATCCAGACCTTCATACCTGTGACCCACTCCCTGGCTCGATGCGGAGGACTGGCCGAGGTGCGTCAGCTGGCCTCCCGGCCGTGGATGTACCTCAGTCACAGTCAGACTAGCGAACCCGGCGATTAACACGGCAATTTCAAAAGAAATGACGATTCGGCAGGAGTTTGATGGTGCCTGGTTCGGCAGAGGCCGGTGTAGGGTCCGAGCCAGGGACCGATAGAGGAGGTGGTCACAGTCGACGAACAACGCGACCAACGCCGCCGGTCCGCAGCGGATGCCGACGTGGCCGGGCAGCACGACGAGATCCGCGCCCTCGAAGAAGAGGTGCTGGCGCTGCGGCGGCGGCTGCAGGATGCCCCCAAGCGGGTGCGCACGCTCGAGGAACGGCTGCTCGAGACCAAGGGCCAGCTCGCCCAGGCCGTAGCCCAGAACGAGAAGCTCACCTACACCCTGCGCGAGGCGCGCGAGCACATCGCCGCGCTCCGCGAAGAGGTCGACAAGCTCACGCAGCCCCCGTCCGCATACGGGACCCTCCTGTCGCGCAACGACGACGGCACCGTCGACGTGTTCTCCGGTGGCCGCAAGATGCGGGTCGCCGTCCACCCCGCCCTCGACGAGAACGACCTCGTCCGTGGTGGCGAGGTGGTGCTCAACGAATCCCTGAACGTCGTCATGGCGCGCACGCCCGAGACGACGGGCGAGGTGGTGACGGTCAAGGAGCTGCTCGAGGACGGCACCCGGGCGATCATCGTGGGTCGGGCCGAGGAGGAGCGGGTCGCAGACCTGTCCGAGGGGCTCAAGGTCGACCGCATTCGCTCCGGCGACTCCGTTCTCATGGACCCGCGCTCGGGCCTCCTGCTGGAGAAGCTCCCGCGACCGGAGGTTGAGGAACTGGTGCTCGAGGAGGTGCCCGACATCTCCTACGACGACATCGGCGGACTCGACGACCAGATCGAGCAGATCGCCGATGCGGTCGAGCTGCCGTTCCTGCACCAGGAGCTGTTCGCGGAGCACAAGCTCCCGGCCCCGAAGGGCATCCTCCTGTACGGCCCGCCGGGGTGCGGCAAGACCCTCATCGCCAAGGCGGTGGCCAACAGCCTCGCCAAGAAGGTCGGTAACCAGTCGGTCGACACCAAGGCCAAGAGCTACTTCCTCAACATCAAGGGCCCCGAGCTGCTCAACAAGTACGTCGGCGAGACCGAGCGCCAGATCCGCCTGGTGTTCCAGCGGGCTCGGGAGAAGTCCGAGGAGGGCTGGCCCGTCATCGTGTTCTTCGACGAGATGGACTCGATGTTCCGCACCCGGGGCAGCGGCATCAGCTCGGACGTCGAGTCGACGATCGTCCCCCAGCTGCTGGCCGAGATCGACGGGGTGGAGTCGCTGCGCAACGTCATCGTGATCGGCGCCTCCAACCGCGAGGACCTGATCGATCCCGCGATCCTGCGGCCGGGCCGGCTGGACGTGAAGATCAAGATCGAGCGGCCCAACGAGGTCGCGGCAGCCCAGATCTTCGCCCGCTACCTCACCGCCGATCTGCCGCTGGACGGCGACGCCGTGCAGGAGCTGGGTGGCGGCGACGCCTCCAAGTGCGTGCAGGCGATGATCGAGCGCACCGTCGACGAGATGTACCGCTCCGACCGCGAGAACGAGTTCCTCGAGGTCACGTACCAGAACGGCGACAAGGAGATCATGTACTTCAAGGACTTCGCGTCCGGAGCCATGATCGAGAACATCGTCCGGCGTGCCAAGAAGCTGGCGATCAAGCGGCACCTCGCCGATGGCGGCAAGGGCATCCGGCTCGGCGACCTGGTGGAGTCGATCCACCAGGAGTACAAGGAGCACGAGGACCTGCCCAACACCACCAACCCCGACGACTGGGCCAAGATCTCCGGCAAGAAGGGCGAACGCATCGTCTACGTGCGCACGATCGTCAACCGCGACGACGGGAGCGCCACCGGTGGCCGCAGCATCGAGCGGGTCGCCACCGGCCAGTACCTGTAGGCCGGAGGACCCCTGGGTCTCACCGAGACCAAGGAGGGCCGCCTCGTCATCATCGTGATCGTGGGCGGCGTCCTCGTCGTGGGTGGAACGCTCGCCAACGTGGCGATGAACAACGCCGTCGACGATCGCGCCGAGGGCATCCAGCGGGCGCTACGCCACGACCTCGTGGCCGTCTCGGACGGGACCCTGGCCGACTACCCCGAGTCCCGGGAGTCGATCGAATCGCGGGCGGTCGAGGCGGTCCGAGACCTGCCGGGCCGGGTCGTGGGCTCGGCCCGGCCGCACCAGGGCGATCCCGTCATCGTGGCGGTCGAGACCCGGTGGGGCATCCAGGCCCGCTGCGTCACCGCCGAGCTCCGCGGCGATGCCACCGTGCTCACCGAGGTCCACTCGGGCGGGTGCTGACTTCGGGGCGCGACGGCGACCGCGGGCGGCCCACCGAGGGGGTAGGGGCCATTCGCTCGGGGCCGATGGGCGGGTAACGTCCCAGACGTGGCGCTCCGCAAGATCGTCGGTGTCGAGACCGAGTTCGGCATCATCGTGCGCGGCGCGGGGGAGTCCAACCCGATCGCGGCGTCGTCGGTCCTGATCAACGCCTACGTCCACGAGCTGGCCCGGGCCGGGGCCGGTCCCCGCGACAGCCCCAAGGTCGGGTGGGACTTCGAGGACGAGCACCCAGACATCGACGCCCGCGGCTTCACCACCGAGGGTTCACTGGCGCCCGAGGTCGAGACGCACCTGGTCAACGCCGTGCTCACCAACGGCGCCCGCTACTACGTCGATCACGCCCATCCGGAGCTCTCGACGCCCGAGTGCGCCGACCCCCGTTCCGTGGTCGTGTACGACAAGGCGGCGGAGGAGATCCTGCAGCGGTCGATGCGGGCGGCGCGCGAGTTGCTGCCGGATGAGCAGGAGATCGTCGTCTACAAGAACAACTCCGACCGCAAGGGCAACTCGTACGGCTGTCACGAGAACTACCTCATGGACCGCCAGGTGCCGTTCTCGCGGATCGTCATGCACGTGATGCCGCACTTCATCAGCCGCCAGGTGTTCACCGGCGCCGGCAAGGTGGGCACCGAGGTCGCGGGCCTGACGTCAGACGACGTGCCGTTCCAGCTCACCCAACGGGCCGACTTCTTCGAGGAGGAGGTGGGCCTGGAGACCACGCTCAAGCGGCCCATCGTCAACACCCGCGACGAGCCCCACGCCGACGCCCAGCGCTACCGGCGGCTGCACGTGATCGTCGGCGACGCCAACCTCTGCGAGGTCGCCACGTTCCTCAAGGTGGGCACCACGGCCCTGGTGCTGTCGATGATCGAGGACGAGTTCCTGCCCCGTGACCTGACGCTGGCCACGCCGGTGGCGGCGCTGCGCCGGGTGTCGCACGACCTGTCCCTCCGGCAGCCGCTCGACCTCGCCGACGGGACCACGATGACCGCGGTCGAGATCCAGTGGGAGTACCTCGACCGAGCCAAGAAGTATGCCGAGGAACACGGCCTGGAGTGCGTCGGGCCGCCGGAGATCGGCACCGAGGTGCTCCGCCTGTGGGAGCACGTGCTCACCGGCCTCGAGACCGACCCTGGGTCGGTGGTGGGGCAGGTCGACTGGGCGGCCAAGTACCGGCTCATCGACGGCTACCGGGCCAAGCACGATCTCCGCTGGGATGACGCGCGCCTGGCCGCCATGGATCTGCAGTACCACGATCTGCGGCCGGAACGCGGCTTGGCCTCCCGTGTCGGCCTCGAGCGGCTCACCACCGACGACGAGGTGGAGCGGGCCGTGACCGAGCCGCCGCACGACACGCGGGCATACTTCCGGGGTATGTGCCTGCAGCGCTGGGCGCCGCAGATCGTGGCCGCCAACTGGGACTCGATGGTGTTCGACGTCGGTGGCGACCCGCTCCGCCGAGTGCCCATGATGGATCCGACACGTGGAACCGAAGCACACGTGGGTAAGTTGATGGCCGAAAGCAGCAGTGTCGCTGAGTTGTTGGACCGGCTGGGCCAATGAGGCTGGGCCAATAGGAAGGTGCGGGGCACATGGCTGAACGAGAACAGAAGCGAAAGACAAGCACCCCCGTTCGTGAGGATGAGGTCGTCGAGGAGGCACCCCCCGCCTCCGACCAGGGCGAGAAGATCAAGGCCGAGCTCGACGACCTGCTGGACGAGATCGACGAGGTCCTGGAGACGAACGCCGAGGACTTCGTGAAGGCGTACGTGCAGAAAGGCGGCGAGTAGCCATCAGATGACATGACGTCCTGATGGCTCGCACGCGGGCTTTCGGCCGTGGCGCATCCCCGCCAGCCGGGGAGGCGCCTGTGTCGTTTTGGGGTGCGTTCCCGGCGGCAATCGGGCTGCCAAGCGGCCATTTCGGCGCCCGCCCCGCCTGACCACGTGACTGCGGCGTCGTGGCCAGCCGGTAGCCTCCGTCAGCGATGACCTTGCCGTTCTTCCCCGCCGGTGACGATCCCGGCCCATCGTTCGTCGAAATCCGCAAGCGCGCCGGGAGCGAGCCCGCGTGGGCCGATCTCCCCCAGGAGCCCCAACCGCACGAGATCACCCACGGCACCACGGTGGTGGCCATTCGCTACGCCGATGGTGTGGTGATGGCCGGCGACCGGCGGGCGACGGCCGGCAACTTCATCAGCCACCGCACGATGGAGAAGGTGTTCCCCGCCGACCGCCATTCCGGCGTCGCCATCGCCGGCGCCGCCGGCCCGGCCGTGGAGATGGTCAAGCTGTTCCAGCTCCAGCTGGAACACTACGAGAAGGTCGAGGGCTCCGAGCTGTCGCTGGAGGGCAAGGCGAACCAACTCGCCCAGATGGTCCGCGGCCACCTCCCCGCCGCCATGCAGGGCTTTGCCGTGGTGCCCCTGTTCGCCGGCTACGACACCAGGCGCGGCACCGGCCGGCTCTTCGAATACGACGTGACCGGCGGCCGCTACGAGGAGAGCGACTTCGCCGCCACCGGGTCCGGCAGCATGCACGCCGGCACCGTTATCAAGCTCGGCTACAAGGTGGACCTCGACCGCGACGCCGCCGTCGAGCTGGCGATCAACGCCCTGTTCCAGGCGGCCGACGAGGACGCGGCCACCGGGGGACCCGACCTCGTGCGCGGCATCTACCCGGTGGTGGCGACCATCACGACCGACGGCTTCGAGCGGCTCGGCGACGAGGACATCGCCGCGCGCTTCCGGGCCCTGCTCGAGCGGCTGTCGATCCCCGGGAGCACCACCAGCGTGGGCGTCAGCCCGACGGTGAGGGAGGGAGGTGCAGGCCGATGAGCATGCCCTTCTACGTCCCCGCCGAGCAGATGATGAAGGACAAGGCCGACTTCGCGCGGCGGAACATCGCGCGGGCCAAGGCGCTGGCGGCCCTGTCCTACGCCGACGGCATCCTCATCTGCGCCGAGAACCCCTCTTCGACCCTCCACAAGGTCAGCGAGATCTACGACCGCATCGCCTTCGCCGGCGCCGGCAAGTACAACGAGTACGACCGCCTCCGCATCGCGGGTATCCGCCACGCCGACCTCAAGGGCTACTCGTTCAGCCGCGAGGACGTCGACGCCCAGAGCCTGGCCAACGCCTACGCCCAGATGCTGGGCGACGTCTTCACCCACGAGATCAAGCCCATGGAGGTCGAGATCCTGGTGGCCGAGGTGGGGGAAGACGCCGAGGGCGATCGGCTGTTCCACATCTTCTACGACGGCACGGTCGTCGACGAGGACGGCTTCACCGTGCTCGGGGGCGAGGCGGAGGCGATCACCACACGGCTCAAGGAGACGTACGAACCGGGGCTGCCGCTGGATGCGGCGCTGCGGGCCTCGGTCGCAGCGCTGGCGGGGCCCGGCCGCACGCTGGCCCCGTCCGAGCTCGAGGCGGCGGTCCTGACCCGTGACGACGGCCGGCGAGCATTTCGGCGCCTGTCCGACGAGGTCACCAGCGCAGCGCTCGCCGGGCACGAGGCCACGGTCGAGCCCGCGCCCGAGGCGCCGCCGCCCGCCGAAGCCACGCCCGGGGTCGAGGGCGGCTGACCTCGCGCCCTCAGTTGCCCTCAGTTACCGAGCAGCAGCACGCGGCCGAGGGTGAAGAGGACGACCAGAACGAGGCCGACCACCAGGATCAACGTCCGTACGGGTCGCCCGTGTCGGTAGGTCGCCGCCTCGTCGGCGCTGTCGCCGGCGTCGAGGCCGGTCTCGTCGTCGGCGACCGTCACGGCATCGGCGTCGGCGCTCGCCACGACGGCGCGGGCCACCTCCAGGTCGTCGGCGGGCACCAGCACCTCCACCGGGCCCACCGGGTAGGGGCCGTCCACGTTGCCGCGCAGCTGCCACACGATGCCCTCGGCACCCAGGTGCGCGGCGAGGATGCGGGCCGCCAGGGGGTTGGCGGCGGTCGTCAGCGGCACCATGGGGCCGATGGACACCCCCGAGACGGTACCCGCAGACTCAGGCGAGAGCGGTAGCGTGCGATGAGTGGAGCGGCGCATCTTCGGCCTCGAGAACGAATACGGCGTCACCTGCACGCTCCGGGGCCAGCGCCGCCTCAGCCCCGACGAGGTGGCCCGCTACCTGTTCCGCCGGGTCGTGTCGTGGGGCCGCTCCAGCAACGTCTTCCTCGCCAACGGCGCCCGCCTCTATCTCGACGTGGGCAGCCATCCCGAGTATGCGACCCCGGAGTGCGACTCGATCCTCGACCTGGTCACCCACGACAAGGCCGGTGAGCGGATACTCGAGCAGCTCCTGGTCTCGGCGGAGCAGCGCTTGCGGGAGGAGGGCATCCGCGGCGTCATCTACCTGTTCAAGAACAACACCGACTCGGCGGGCAACTCCTACGGCTGCCACGAGAACTACCTGACGTCCCGGCGCGACGACTTCAGCCACTACGCCGAGGTGCTGATCCCGTTCTTCGTGTCCCGGCAGATCTACGCCGGCGCTGGCAAGGTCCTGCAGACGGCCCGGGGAGCCATGTACTGCGTCGCCCAGCGGGCCGAGCACATCTGGGAGGGGGTTTCGTCGGCCACCACCCGCAGCCGCCCCATCATCAACACCCGCGACGAGCCCCACGCGGATGCCGAGCGCTACCGCCGCCTCCACGTGATCGTGGGCGACTCCAACATGAGCGAGTACGCCACGTTCCTCAAGGTGGGGGCCACGTCGATCCTCCTGCGCATGCTGGAGGACCCGTCCTTCGTGCTGCGCGACATGACGCTGGAGAACCCGATCCGCGCCATCCGGGAGATCAGCCACGACCTGTCGGGGAAGCGCACCGTGCGGCTGGCGAACGGCCGGGAGGCCTCGGCGCTGGAGATCCAGGGTGAGTACCTGGATCGGGCACGGCGCTATGCCGACACCAAGGGCCTGTCGCCTCTCGAGCTTCAGGCGCTCGAGATGTGGGAGCACTGCCTGACCGTCCTCGAGTCCGACCCCTACAAGCTCGATCGCGAGTGCGACTGGGTGATAAAGCACAAGCTGATCGAGGCGTACTGTGCCAAGCACGACCTGCCGCTGAGCCACCCTCGGGTCGCCCTCATCGACCTGCAGTACCACGACGTCAACCGCGAGCGGGGCCTGTACTACCGGCTGCAGGAACGGGGCCTGGTCGACCGGGTCACCACCGACGCGGCGATCGACGAGGCCGTCGAGACACCACCCCAGACCACACGCGCGCGGCTGCGGGGCGAGTTCATCCGGCGCGCCAAGGAGCGCAAGCGCGACTACACGGTCGACTGGGTTCACCTGAAGCTCAACGACCAGGCGCAGCGCACGGTCCTGTGCAAGGACCCCTTCAAGGCCCGCGACGAGCGCGTCGAGAAGCTCATCGCCGGCCTGTAGCCACCCCTGGCCACGGTACGTTCGCCCGGTGCCGAAGTTCGTCACCGCCACCGTCACCGACATCCTGTCCGAGCGTGACGGTCTACAGCGCGTGACCACGAGCGCCGGGCGGGCCTATGTGCTCACCGGGCTCATCGGCCCGGTGGCGGCCGGGGACCCGGTGGTCCTCAACACCACCGCCGTCGAGCTCGGGCTGGGCACCGGCGGGTGGCACGTCGTCCACTGGAACCTCGCACGCCACGCCTGGTCGCAGCCAGGTCCGGGCCACATCATGAAGCTGCGCTACACCAGCCTCCAGTCCGACACGGGCGCCGCCGAGGAGGATCGTCCCGACCTCCCCGAGGCGCTCGACGGGATGCCGGTGGTCGCCTGCTCGCTGCACAGCCAGGTCGGTGTGGTGGCCGCGGTGGTGCGGCGCCTGCGGCCCGCCGCTCGCATCGCCTATGTCATGACCGACGGCGCCGCGCTGCCGCTGGCGCTCTCGGACCTGGTCCACGCCCTGCGGACGGAGGGCATCGTCGACGCCGCCATCACCGCAGGGAACGCCTTCGGCGGCGACCTAGAGGCGGTGTCGGTGCCCTCGGCACTGGCACTCGCCCGCCACGTGACCGGGGCGGAGCTCGCCATCGTGGGCATGGGACCGGGCGTGGTCGGCACTGCCTCGGGCCTCGGGACCACGGCCGTGGAGGCGGCGGCTGTGATCGATGCCGCCCACGCTCTGGGAGCCCGGGTGGCGCTGTGCTGCCGCGCCTCAGGTGTCGACAGCCGCGAGCGCCACCGCGGCATGAGCCACCACGTCCACACCATCCTGCGGCTCGCGGCCCACCGACCCGAGGTCCCCCTCCCCGCAGCGCTGGCGCCGGAGGTGCCGGGGGCGACCGTGATCGAGGGCCCCGATGCCGCGGAGGTGCTGGGCGCCGTCGACCTGCGGGTCACATCGATGGGCCGGGGCCCGGCCGACGACCCGGCGTTCTTCGCGGCGGCGACGTCGGCAGGTGCGTGGGCCGCCGAGGCGCTGGCGGAGGTGGACCAGGCGCGCGCATCGGGTCGGTAGCCTGCGGGCCGTGTCGGCCGCCAAGCTCGAACGGCTACTCAACCTCACGGCGCTGCTGCTCGAGACGCCGCGCGCGCTGTCGGCCCTCGAGATCCGTGATCGGCTGGGGGTGTACGCCGACGAGACCGACGCCTTCCGGCGAGCCTTCGAGCGCGACAAGGACGACCTGCGGGCGATGGGCGTGCCGCTCGAGGTGCAGGACGTACCCGGTGTCCTCCCGGTGGTCGAGGGCTACCGCATCCCCAAGGACCGTTACTACCTGCGCGATCCGGGCCTGAGCGCCGGCGAGCTCGCCGCCCTGCACGTGGCCGCGTCGCTGGTGCAGATCGACGGGCTGTCCGCCCGCGAGGGCCTCCTGAAGCTCGGGGGCATGGTGGGGGAGTCCGACGGGGCCATGGGTCTGGCGGTGGCGGCGCTGCCCGCCGGCAACGTCGGTCCGCTGTTCGGCGCCATCGCCGCCCAGACGCCCGTGCGGTTCACCTACCGGGGTACGGAGCGCACTGTCGACCCCTATCGGCTCGACTTCCTCCGGGGCCGCTGGTATCTGAGCGGCTTCGACCACACGCGCGACGACGAGCGGGTGTACCGGCTCGACCGGTTCGAGAGCGGGGTGGAACGGCTCGGCCGGCCCCGCTTCGAGCGGCCGGCCACGGCCGTGCCGGGGGGCGCGCTCGAGCCCTGGCAGATCGGGGAGGAGGAGGCCGTCGAGGCCCAGGTGCTGGTCGATGCCGCCCAGGCACCCTGGATCGTCCAGCACCTCGGCCCGGGCTCGGTGGCCGAGGAACGCGCCGATGGGTCGGTGGTGGTGACGATGACGGTCACCAATCGCGACAGCTTCCGCTCGTTCGTGCTCACGTTCCTCGATCACGCCGAGGTGATCGGGCCCCCCGAGCTGCGCGACGACCTCGTCGAGTGGCTGGAGGCGTTGGCCGCGTGACCACGCCCCTACCGCAGGCACCGGCCCGCACCAAGGCGTCCGACCGGGTGGCCCGGATGCTGGCGATCGTGCCGTGGATCGCATCGCACGATGGTCCCACGGTCGACGAGATCTGCGATCGCTTCCAGGTCGGCCGCCGCAAGCTTCTCGAGGATCTCGAGGTGCTGTCGCTGGTCGGCGTGCCGCCCTACACACCGGACACGCTGATCGAGGTGACCATCGAGGGCGATCGGGTGTGGCTGCGGTTCGCCGAGTTCTTCGCCCGCCCGTTGCACCTCACCCCCGAGCAGGGGCTGGCGCTTGTCGTCGCCGGACGTGCCTCGCAGGCGCTCCCCGGCACGGATCCCGACGGGCCACTCGCTACAGCACTGGTCAAGGTGGCGGCGGTGCTCGGCGTCGACCCCGACGACGCGGTGTCGGTGGCGCTGGGCGAGACCCGACCCGGCGTGCTCGACGAGCTCCGCCGTGCCGCGGCGGCCGGGCGCCGGGTGCGCCTCGACTACTACGCCTACAACCGCGACCAGCGCACGACGCGCGACATCGACCCCCACGCCGTGTTCGCCCACGAGGGCGCCTGGTACGTGCGGGCCTACTGCCACCACGCAGAGGACCAGCGCCTGTTCCGGGTCGATCGCATCTACGGCGTCGAGGTCCTGGACCAGACGTTCACGCCCCCGGACCACCCCGATACCGGCGACGTGTTCGAGCCGGGAGCCGACACGCCCCGCGTGACGCTCGACCTGGCGCCCGCGGCCCGCTGGGTGGTGGAGACCTATCCGGTCGACGAGGTCGGGCCGGCCCCCGGCGATCGCAGCGGCTGGCTGCGGGTGCGGCTCTGGGTATCGGCCACGCCGTGGCTCGAACGCCTGCTGGTGCGGCTCGGCCCCGACGTGCGGGTGGTCGATGCCGACGTTCCGGGGTTGGCCGACGCCGGCCGGAACGCGGCACGACGCATTCTCGGTCGCTATCGCGAACAACCCGCCAGCGGCTCCAATACGGGGGCGCGCTAGCCTCGGCGTGCCGTGCGTGACATGTCTCCCCCCTCGGATCCCCCTGGCGCCGATCAGGGTGATGCTGTCGGGTCCAGCGGCGCGGCGGGTCGCCGGCGTCGGATAGCGGCCGCTCGGGAGCTCTCGCACCAGCCTCGCCACATGCGGTCCAATGGCAGCAGTGGCAGCAACGGTCAGGGTGAGGAGACCGACGACGACGTCGAGGAGCGCGACGGCAACGACGAAGACGCCGATGCGAAACCGCGGCGACGCTGGCGCCGGACGATCCTCGAGTGGCTCGGTGTCATCGGCGGTGGCATCGCCATCGCACTTCTGGTCGAGGCCTTCCTCATCCAGGCGTTCTGGATCCCATCGCCCTCGATGGAGCCCACCCTCGAGGTGGGCGACCGAGTGCTGGTCAACAAGCTGTCCTACAAGTTCCACGACGTCAACCGCGGTGACGTGGTGGTGTTCGAGCGCCCGCCGGGCGCCTCGACCGGGCAGAACGGCGAGATCAAGGACCTCATCAAGCGTGTGATCGCCGTCGGAGGCGACACCATCGAAGCCAAGGAAGGCGAGGTCTACGTCAACGGCGAGCGCGTCGATGAGAACTACCTCGAGCCCGGCACGCCGACCGACAACCTGCCGCTCAAGACGATCCCCGACGGTCATCTGTTCGTGATGGGGGACAACCGCACCAACAGCGAGGACAGCCGGATCTTCGGCCCGATCGACGAGGACGCCGTCGTCGGCCGCGCCTTCATCCGCGTCCTGCCGATCACCGACATCGGTTGGCTATGACTGGGCTAACAGCACGGGTCCCTACTCTCGGCGGCGCAGCGGTCGAGGACGAGCAGGCGTGGGCTGGATATGAGCGGGCTGACTACGAGTAGAGGGCTCTGAGCGCGTGGACCATGCGGTCGACGTGATCGCTGTACACGGCGTCGATGCCGGCGTCGAGCAACTCGGCCAGCACCCGCGGCGTCTGGGCGTCCCAGCCGAAGGCGAGCACGCCGAAACGGTGGAACAGGGTCGTCAGGCCGCCGGTCCAATCGAGGTAGTGGAGGTTGACGGCGTCGATTCCCTTGGCGGCGAGGGTGGCAGCCCGGCGTTCGGGGCCCTGCTTGATCCGGTCGAGCCGGGTGGAGTCCACGAGGCGCACCTCGTCGCAGCGGCCGCGCCATTCCACCACCTGCTCCCAGCGTGGATGGCACAGCCACAGGCGCGTGAGCGCATCCCCACCGGCGGCGCGGGCCACGGCCACCACCCGCTCGAACGCGGCCGGGTCCTTGACATCGAGCGACACGTCGAGGCCGGTGCCACACGTCGCGTACAGGTCGGCCAGGGTGGGGATGTGATCGGGCAGCCGTGCCCGCGGGAGCGACGCGATGGGACGGCGGCGCACTCGGCGACCGACCGGACCGCCGACCAGGCCGTCGTGGTCGAGGACCGCCTCCCCGTCGGCGGTCAGCCACACGTCGCTCTCCAGGCCGGTGGCGCCCATTTGCTGGGCAAGCGTGAACGCTTCCAGCGTGTTCTCGGGCGCTTGAGCGCGCGCACCGCGATGTGCGAACGCTATTGGTGGGTTCCTCAAGGCGGTTATGCGGGTGGGCACAGGCATCCTCTCGGCGGCGATCGGACAACTTCGGCGGATCGGCGTCATGATGTCTGGTTCGCCCCCTCCCTTGGGGGGAGCGAACAGGGAGACATGGACAGATGGCGACCTTGATCAGAGCCACGTGCAGCGACTGCGGTGACGTCGAGCTGGGCACGCGCGACCTCGTGGTCAGGTTGTGCGAGACCAACGAGGCTGGCACGTACGTGTTCCGCTGCCCCAACTGCCTCCACCCGGTGGTGCGCCCGGCGGACCGGCCCACGATCGACCTGCTGATCTCCTCGGGCGTGCGCCTCGAGCTGTGGACGATCCCGTCGGAGCTGATCGAGCCGCGCCCGATCGGTGCGCCGTTCACCCACGACGACCTGATCGACTTCCACGAGATGCTGGCGGCCAAGGGCTGGTTCGACGAGCTCCTGGCCGCGCACCGCCGCCGGCGCTAGCGGAGCGATACTCCACCGTCGAGCGGAGCGAGAGTCCATACTCCTGGCCGGATCCCTACGGGAAGGAGGTCGGGTGTGCTGCAGCTGAGTGGCCGGACTGGCTCGGGTGCGTGGGCGCGGGTGGCGGCCTGGACCTTCCACATCATGCTGCCGGCGCTGCTCCTGTGGCTGCTGATCGCCCGGCCCCAGCTCGACCTGCGCTGGGAGAACCACGCCGCCCACTTCGGCCTGGTGTTGGGCACGGCGCTCCTGAACGTCGTGCTCGGCGTCCTGATGGCGGGGGCCGCTGGCCGGCGGTCGGACCCGCGGCTGTTGCTGGTGGCGTGGGCCTTCCTGGTCGCGGCCGGGTTCCTGGGACTGCACGCCCTGGCGACCCCCGAAGTGCTCGTCGACCAGCCGAACGCCGGCTTCGTGTTGGCCACTCCGGTAGGCCTGTGCGTGGGCGGCCTCCTGGCGCTCGCATCGGGCGTCGACTGGTCCCCGACCGCGGCCGCCCGCCTGGTCCGGCGACGCTGGGTGCTCACCGCCGTGCTGCTGGCGGCCATGGCGGCGTGGGCGGTCGTCTCCGTGGCCGGCTGGCCGCCACTGGACGAGCCCTTGCCGCCCGAAGAGGCGCGCGGTCCCCTGATCGCATTGGCGTTCGGGGGAACCGCGCTGTACGGCCTGGCCGCCTACCGCTATCTCGGGGTGCACCGCCGACGCCCGGCCGTCGTCCTGCTGAGCCTGGTGACCGCGTTCGCGCTACTCGCACTGGCCATGTTCGCCATCGCGTACGGGCGGAACTGGCAGGCATCGTGGTGGGAGTGGCACCTGCTGATGGGCGTCGCGTTCGGCTTCGTGGCCTACAGCGCCTACGTGCAGTTCCAGCGTGAGGGGTCGGCACGCGGTCTGTTCGACAGCATCACGTTGGAGCAGACGGTCGACAGCATCCGCCGTGACCACCGCGCGGCGCTCGAAGAGCTGGTCGCCGCGATGGAGGCGGAACGGGCGGACGGCACGTCCGCCGACCTGCGCCGAGCCGGCGCCCTGCTCGCCGATCGGTTCGACCTCACCGAACAGCAGGTGGCCGTGCTGGAGCGCGCCGCCGAGGCGCTCGGCGCCGAGCGGGAACAGGCCCGACGGCTCGGTGGATTGGTAGCCGTCGGCCGTGAGGCCAGCGTGATCCAGTCCGAGGGCGCCCTCGTGGCTCGGGCGCTCGCCGTGGGCCGCGCTGCGTTCCGGGGCCAGGACCTGGCGCTCGGCCTCCTGCGCGGCGGGACGCCGACGCTGGTCGACGGGCAGGGCGCGGCGGACGAGGGTCAGTGGGGCGCGGCGATGACGTCGCTGGCGCCGGTGGCGTCCCGGGACGGCCGGGTCATGGTCCTGCCGCTCCAGGTGAAGGGCCGGGCGGCGGGCTTTCTGGAGGTGCGGAACCGTCGCGATGGCGCGTTCGGCGATGCCGATACGGCCCTGCTGCAGTCGTTCGCCAGCCAGCTCTCGATCGCGCTCGAGAATGCCCGGCTCTACCACCAGATGGAGGGCCTGTTCCGGTCGTACATGTCGCCGTCGGTGGCCACCGCGCTGATCGCGGATCCCGACCAGGCGGGCCTGGGCGGGACCATCGCCGAGGTGTCGGTGCTCATGGCCGACCTACGCGGCTTCACGCCGTTCTCCGAACGCGCCCAACCCGCCGAGGTGGTGGCCATGCTCAACGCCTACTACGGCGCGGTCGTCCCCGTCATCCTCGATCGCGGTGGCACGGTCACGCAGTTCGTCGGCGATGCGGTGATGGCGATCTTCAACGCCCCCGTCCGTCAGGCCGACCATGCGCGACGGGCCGGTGCGGCCGCGCTGCGGCTCCACCGCGCGATCGACGAGGTCGCCGCAGGGCGCGCCGGATGGCCCCGCTTCCGCGTAGGGATCAACACCGGGCCGGCGCTCATCGGGAACGTCGGCAGCGCCGAGATGCGCAACTTCACGGCCGTCGGTGACACCACCAACGTCGCCGCCCGGCTCGAGACGCTGGCGGAACCCGGCCAGGTCGTGATCGGCGCACTGACGCGCAGCCAGATCGGCGACGCGGCCACCATCACCGCCCTGGGTGCCGTCGCCGTGAAGGGCCGGAAGCAACCGGTCGACGCGTTCGTGCTCCACGACCTCCACTAGTCCGGCACTAGCTTCGCGAGCGGTGAACCTGCTCTGGACCGTTCCCGTGGTGGCGGCGGCCCTCGCCACCGGGTTGGTGGCCGCACGCGCCCGGGCGCTGGAGGACGCCACCGTGGACCTGGCGATCGAAATCCGCCGGTTGCGCGAGCTCCGGTCCCACTTGGCGGGCGTGTGTGCAGCGCTGCGGGACACCCGTGAACGGGCCTCGGAGCTGAGCCGGCGGCACCCCTTGGCCCCCGAGGACGACACCAGCTGACCGCCGGCCGGAGTGGTGCGATCGGTCCCACCGGTGGGCTCCCCGGCCATCGCGCCGATGGTGGGGCGCCGTGTCCGACCGGAGCAACCCCCATACACTCGCGCCATGTTCAACATCGGCGGCGGCGAGCTGCTGGTCATCGTGCTCATCGCGTTGATCGTGCTCGGCCCACAGCGCTTACCGGACGCGATGCGCACGTTCGGCCGCGTGGTGGGGGAGGTGCGCCGCATCTCGTCGGGGTTCCAGCAGGAGCTGCGCGATGCGTTCGAGGACAGCGATGTCGCAGGTGAAGCCAGCGCGCCCCGCCGCCGGGAGGCCGTGCCCCTGGCCGCGGCGGTGGCCGAGGCGAACCCGGACATCGACGACGAGGAGACCGATGACGGCGACGCCGGGGAGCAGGTTGCACCCGCGCCGGTCGCATTCGAGCCCGAGCCCGACGACGGCGCCGGGCGCGACACCAGCGTCGCGCCCGTGATCGCCGACGCCCTCGACGCCATCGTGGGCCCCGGCGACCAGCCGACATCCGATGGGGTGCCGGCCGCCGAATCAGGGCCGGAGCTCGGTGACGAGCGCGCCGCCTCCTAGGAGACCGTCGTGTGCGAGCACGTAGTGCCGGTTAACCATCCGCGATGAGCACCGCCGAGAGAGCGGCGTCGCCCGAGCAGGGAATGACGCTGGTCGAGCACCTGACGGAGCTGCGCACCCGCGTCATCGTCTCCGTGGTGGCGGTGGCCATCGGGGTGCTCGCGGGCTTCATCCTCTACCCGCAGATCTTCGACGTGCTCATCCAGCCCTACAAGGACATCGCCGACACCCACCCCACGATCGGCGGCGGCAGGCTGCTGCAGACCGACCCCCTCGAGGGCTTCAGCATCCGCATGCGGACCTCGCTGTACGCGGGCATCGCGTTCGCCATGCCGGTGCTGCTGTGGCAGATCTGGCGGTTCGTCAGCCCCGGTCTGTACGCCAACGAGAAGCGCTATGCGGTGCCGTTCGTGGTTTCCGCAGTCCTGCTGTTCGTCCTCGGCGCCACGCTCGCCTACTTCACGCTGCCCCGCGCCTTCGACTTCCTGATCAACATCGGCGGCGAGGGCTTCGTCACCGGCTACACAGCAGGCAAATACTTCAAGCTGGTCACGTACATGATGCTTGCCTTCGGTGTCGGGTTCGAGTTCCCGATCGTGCTCATCTTCTTCCAGATGGCCGGCATCGTGGAGACCGACACGCTGCGCCGGGCCCGCCGGTTCGCCATCGTGGGGATCTGCATCCTCGTGGCGGTCATCACGCCCTCCGGCGACCCCATCAGCATGCTCATGCTGTCCGTCCCGATGGTCATCTTCTACGAGCTCGCCATCCTGATTGGCAGCTTCATCGGCAAACGGCAGGCTCGCCGGGAAGCGGCGTGACCGCCGGACCCCCCGCGTCCAACGTCGGGGCGGACGGCGCCGGTGGCGTCACGTACCCGTTTCAGCTCGATCCCTTCCAACTCCGGGCCATCGACGGGCTCGACGAGGGCCGGTCCGTGCTCGTCGCCGCGCCCACGGGCTCGGGCAAGACCGTCGTGGCCGAGCACGCCGTGGCCCGGGCGCTGAGCGAGGGGCGCAAGGCCTTCTACACCACGCCCATCAAGGCGCTGTCCAACCAGAAGTTCGCCGACCTGGCCCGGCGGCACGGCGCCGACAACGTCGGCCTGCTGACCGGGGACAACAGCATCAACGGCGACGCCCCGGTGGTGGTGATGACCACCGAGGTGCTGCGCAACATGATCTACGCCGGCTCGCCGGCGCTGAACGGGCTGCGGTTCGTCGTGCTCGACGAGGTCCACTACCTGCAGGACGCCTACCGGGGCCCGGTGTGGGAGGAGGTCATCATCCACCTCCCGGCCGAGGTGCGGCTGGTGTGCCTGTCGGCCACCGTGTCCAACGCCGAGGAGGTGGCCGAGTGGCTGGAGACCGTGCGTGGACCCACCGCGCTGGTGCTCGAGGAGCAGCGGCCGGTGGAGCTGCGCAACCTCTACCTCGTCGGTGACCGCCAGAGCGAGCGTCCCCACCTGCTGCCGACGCTCGTCGACGGCCGGCCCAACACCGAGGCCGAACGGCTGGACAACGACACCCTGCACGGGCGCGCGTCCCGCCGGGCACCGGCGCGGCGCCCGCGACGGCGCTTCTTCACGCCGCGGCGCCCGGAGGTCATCGACATGCTCGCCGAGCGCGAGATACTGCCGGCGCTCTACTTCATCTTCAGCCGGATGGGGTGCGAGGACGCCGTCACCGCCTGTCTCGACGCCGGGCTGCGCCTGACCACGCCCGATGAGCGGGCTCGCATCCGCGCGATCGTCGAGGAGCGGACGGCGTCGCTCACCGACGACGACCTCGACGTCCTGGGCTACGACCGCTGGGAGGCTGCGCTCGAGATGGGGCTGGCGGCCCACCACGCCGGCATGGTCCCGCCGTTCAAGGAGGCGGTGGAGGCCTGCTTCGTGGAGGGATTGGTCAAGGCGGTGTTCGCCACCGAGACGCTCGCGCTCGGGGTCAACATGCCGGCCCGCACCGTGGTGATCGAGCGGCTGACCAAGTTCACGGGGGAGTCGCGGGCGTTCCTCACCCCCGGCGAGTACACGCAGCTCACCGGCCGGGCCGGGAGGCGCGGCATCGACGACCTCGGCTACGCCATCGTCCTGTGGTCGCCGTTCGTGCCCTTCGACCAGGTGGCCTCGTTGGCGTCCAGCCGCACGTACGGCCTGCGCTCGGCGTTCCGGCCGACGTACAACATGGCCGCCAACCTGGTGCGGCGCTACGAGCCCGCCGACGCCCACCACCTGCTCAACCTGTCGCTGGCGCAGTTCCAGGCGGACCGGGCCGTCGTGCGCTTCGAGACCCGGATCGAGCGCCAGCAGGAGCGCATCGCCCGGCTCGAGCGCGAGGCCGGATGCGACCGCGGCGACGTCGAGGAGTATCGCCAGCTGCGCCAGGCCCATGGCGAAGCCCCGGCGGCGCGGCCGCCGGTGACCGGAGCGGTCGAGTACGCCCTGTCGCGGCTCATGCCCGGCGACGTCGTCGAGGTGGCCGGCCGGCGGCTGGCCGTGCTGTCCGTCGCCTACCGCAAGGGCGGTGCGGTGAAGGTGCGTGGCATCGACGCGGACGGCGATCGGCTGACGCTGGGCGCCGACGATGTGGCCGACCCGCCCGTGCGCCTAGGGCGGGTGGAGATGCCCGTCCCCTATGCCCCCAACAACCGGGCCTTCCAGCACAAGCTGGCGGACGAGGTGCGGCGGGCCCGGCTGGCGCCGAAGCCCACCCGTTCGGCCGCCCTGGCCGACACGTCCGAGCGCGTCCCCGAGCCGGCGCCCCTGGCCGACCATCCCGTGCACGACTGCCCGGACCGGGACCGGCACCTACGCGCGCTCGGCCAGTTGGACCGCGCCCGGCGCGAGCTGTCGGACATGCGCCGCGAGGTCCGGTCGCGCACCGAGTCCCTGGCCCGCCGGTTCGACCGGGTGCTCCGGCTGCTCGAGGCCTGGGGCTACCTCGACGGCTGGGCGCTCACCCCGCGCGGCGAGGTGCTGGCGCGCACCTACCACGAGAGCGACCTCCTGGTCGCCGAGGCCATGGCTAGCGGGCTGCTCGACGGCCTGGACCCGGCCGCCCTGGCCGGCCTGGTGTCGTGCTTCACCTACGAGCAGCGGGGGCCCGGTCCGGCGCCGCCGCCGTGGTTCCCGTCCCGCCTGGTGCGGGGCCGCTGGGGCGAGCTCGAGCGGCTGGCGGAGGAGCTGCGCGCCGACGAGGAGGCGGCGGGCCTCCCTGCCACGCGTCCGCCCGACCCCGGCTTTCTGGCGCTCGCGCACGCCTGGGCGGCAGGGGAGCCCCTGGGCGAGGTGCTGGGCGACGAGGACGTGTCCGGCGGCGACTTCGTCCGCAACGTCAAGACGCTCATCGATCTCGTGCGCCAGATCGGCGAGGTCGCCCCCAATCCCGACACCACCCGCGCCGCCCGCCAGGCCGCCGAGGCGCTGCACCGGGGTGTCGTGTCGATCTCGTCCACGCTCGACGAGGTGGTGGGCGCCTCGGCCGCGCACACGCTGGACGCCCCTTGACCGTCCGGAAGGGCGAGGGTTGGGGGGAGCCGGGACGGCTGGCCGAGGACGGCATCGTCGTGCACAGCGACATCGAGGCGCGCCGGGTCGTCGAGCGGGCGCGGCGGGTCGGAGAGCGCCCCCCACCGCTGGGGCTGGCAGGCGGCGACCTGTGCCGCACTCTCGGCGGCCGTGGCGACGTCGCCCGACTGCGGTCTGGAGAGGCGGCGCGGCTGCCGGTCGACCTCGGGGCGGTCCTCCTGGACGGACGGCTGCACTGGTTCGTGGCCCACCTGGTGGCGCGGCGGTCGTGGTGGCGCGGGCCGCTCCTGGCGGCCATGAACGCCGAGTTCCTGGGCGACTGGGACGTGGCCCCGCGAGCGCACCCGAACGACGGCCTCCTCGACATGGTGGTCGTGGGCGCCGGAATGACGCTGACCGACCGCATCCAGGCGAGGGGGCGGCTGCCCACGGGCGGCCACGTCCCGCACCCGGCCATCGAGCAGTCCCGCCGCCCCGCGTTCCAGATCGAGTTCGACCGCCCCACCGGGGTGTGGCTCGACGGCGAACGGGTCGCCGCCGCCACCAACCTGTCGGTCCGCGTCGATCCCGACGCGCTCGTCTGCGTCGTGTGAGCCCGGTCGTCGCCGGTTGTTAGGTTCGGCGTCCGTGCGCGCCTGGATCCTCGACGAGTCGCCCGGCGGCTACCGCTTCGGCGCCATCGACGATCCCGTTGTCGGTCCCGGCGACGTGCGGGTCCGGCCTGTGGCATCGGCCCTCAACCACATGGACCTGTGGCTGACGCGGGGGATGCCGCGGCCCCCGCTGCCGCACGTGCCCGGCTGCGACGTCGCCGGGATCGTCGACGCGGTCGGGGAGGGTGTCGGCCACCTGGTGCCGGGCGACGAGGTGGTGGTCAACCCGGCGGTGGCACCGCTCGAGGCGGTCGTGGAGCACGGCATCGACTCGCCCCTCGGCGCCGGCTTCGAGATAGTGGGTGAGCACCGCTGGGGCGGCCACGGCGAGCTGCTCGTGGTCCCGGGGCGAAACGTCGTGGCCCGGCCCGCCGGGCGCGCCTGGGAGGAGTGCGCCGCCTACCCGCTCGCCACGCTCACGGCCTGGCGCATGCTCCGGCGCGCGGCGCTGACCGCCGGCGAGTCCGTGCTCGTGGTGGGCGTCGGCGGCGGGGTGAGCACCGCAGCCCTGGCGCTGGCCGGCCGCCTGGGTGCGGTCGTGTACGCAACATCCCGCGATGCCGCCAAGCGCAAGCAGGCGATCGCGTTGGGCGCGGCCGACGCGTTCGCCTCCGACGCAGATTGGCCGGTGCAGGTCGACGTGGTGGTCGAGAGCGTGGGCCCCGCCACCTGGGACCGCTCGATGAAGGCGCTGCGCCCGGGGGGCCGCCTGGTGGTGTGCGGAGGCACGTCGGGACAGACGGTGGAGCTCAGCCTGCCGCGCCTGTTCTTCAAGCAGATCGAGATCATCGGCTCGACCATGGGCTCGTACCCGGAGTTCGCCGACGTGACCCGGCTCGTCGCCCAGGGACTCCCCGTCACCGTCGACGAGGCATTCGACCTCGAGGACTACCCGGCCGCGCTCGAACGGCTCCGCGAGAGCGCGCAGCTCGGCAAGGTCGTGCTCCGCCACCCGAGGCACTAATACGCGCTCGCGTCGGATCGAGCGGCCCATCCTGCCGCGCCCGCACGCCACTAGCGTGACGGGATGGACGGCCCCGCCACCGACCTGTCCGACGCCAAGGCCCGCCTGGCCGCCGAGGTCGACCGACGCCGCGACGTCCTGGTCGACCTGTCCCGCCAGATCCACGCCCGGCCCGAGCTGGGCTACGAGGAACACTTCGCCCACGACCTGCTGACCCGCCTGCTCGAGGACGGGGGCCTCAGCGTCACCCGCTCCGCCCGAGGCATCGAGACCGCGTTCGAGGCCCACGCCGGCTCCGCCGGACCGACCGTCGCCGTCCTGTGCGAATACGACGCACTGCCGGCCATCGGGCACGCGTGCGGCCACAACGTCATCGCCGCCGCGGGGCTGGGGGCGGGACTGGCCGCGGCCGCACTCGCCGAGGAGCTCGGCGGCCGTGTGGCCGTGATCGGCACGCCGGCGGAGGAGGGCGGCGGCGGCAAGCTGCGGTTGATCGACGCGGGCGCCTTCGCCGGTGTCGACGCCGCGCTCATGGTCCACCCCGCCGACGCCGACTTGCTGGCGATGGACGTGATCGCGGTCCACGAGGTGGCGATCAGCTACACCGGCGAGGCGGCGCACGCCGCGGCGTACCCGCATCGCGGCCGCAACGCGCTCGACGCCGCCGTGCTCGGCTACGTCAACGTGGCGGCGCTGCGCCAGCACATCGCCCCGGGCGAGCGCGTCCACGGCATCATCAGCCATGGCGGTGACAAGCCCAACATCGTGCCCGCTTCGGCGCGCAGCCAGTGGATGGTGCGGTCGCCGACGCTGGCGGGGTTGGACCGGCTGAAGGCCCGGTTCCTCGCGTGCCTGCAGGGGGGTGCCGACGCCGCCGGCTGCGAGATGGACGTCGAGTGGAGCGACGTCGTCTACGCCGACATGCTCGACAACCGGGCCATCGGCGAGCGGTACCGCGCCAACGCCGAGGCGCTGGGCCGCATCGTCAGGCAGCCGTCATCGAAGGGCCGGGTCGTGGGGAGCACCGACATGGGCAACGTCAGCTACGAGATCCCGGCAATCCACCCGATGATCCAGGTCGCGCCGCCGGGCGTGCCCATCCACACGCCGGCCTTCGCCGGCTTCGCCGGCGGGCCCGAGGGCGACCGCGCCGTGATCGACGGCGCCAAGGCGCTGGCGTTCACGGTGGCCGACCTGTGGCTCGATCGGGAGCTCGTCGGCCTGGCCCGCAGCGAGTGGGAGGCGGCGGTCGCCACCCACCGCCCGGCCGAGCGGGCGGGGTGACCGAGGCCGGTCGCGCAGCGCCGCCACGGGCGATGCTGGTGCCCGCCGGCATCCGCGGCGGTGCAGATGGCCCGCCGTACGATCGGCCTCCCTTATGACTGTCGCGGACAGGAACGTCGTCTTGGCGCACCGGGGTCAGCCCTACCGGAGGCCGAGCTGTGTGTCCTGGGCCAACGCTGCAAATCCCGTACGGTTCTGTGCTCACCTGCGGGCCTACCCGCTCAGCCTCTTATGACTGTCTACGTCAGCGAGGAGTTCACCCCCGCCGAGGCCGACGTCCTGAGGCGGTACTTCACCAACCTCGACGGGCCCGTGTTCGCCCTGGTCAACCTGCCGGAGGTCGTGAAGGGGGCCCTGTTCGCTCGGTACTCCCGTTCGCCCAAGAGCCTGCGCCGGCTGTTCCTCGACGAGTTCGTAGGCGACCTCGACATAGCCGGCGATGCTTCGGTCGACGCGACCGTTGGCCTGCAGCGCGCCGAGGAGCTGTACGACCGCGTGTTCCTGGAGTACGGCGACGACTCGGTGGCCCAGCTCGGGGGTGTGCACCTGGCGTGCGAGCAGGCCTCCAACATCTTGACGAAGGTCCTCGAGCGCGGCCGCCTGATGTCGTACCTCGAGCAGTCGACCCGCTACATCGCGTACGACGCCCGCATCGGTGGCCGCTACCGCTACCACCGCGACCCGGAGGTGCTCGGGAGCCACCTGGGCCTGCGCTACGTGGGCGACCTCGACCGCCTGTTCGACACCTATGCCGAGCTGGCCTCGACGATGAGCGAGTTCTTCCGCGACCGCTTCCCCAAGGATCCGGCGGACAGCGACTTCATCTACCGGCAGGCCCTCAAGGCCAAGGCGCTCGACGCGGTGCGCGGCGTGCTGCCGGCTGCCTCGCTGTCCAACGTCGGCATCTACGGCACGGGCCAGGCGTACGAGGCGCTGCTGCTGCGCATGCGTGCCCACCCCCTGCCCGAGGCCCGCAGCTACGCCGACCTCATGCTCACCGAGCTGCGCAAGGTGATTCCCAGCTTCCTCAAGCGCGTGGACCTCACCGACCGAGGCGTGGCCGCCAGCACGTACCTCGCCGGCACCCGCATGCACATGGAGGAGCTGGCGGCGCGGCTGTTCCCGGACGCCGCCGCCGGCGACGAGGCACCGGGCGTTCGCCTTGTCGACTTCGACCCCGATGCCGAGGTCAAGCTCGTCGCCTCGATGCTCTACCCCTACACCCAGCTCTCCGACGCCGAGATCGAGGCCCGGGTGCGGGCCATGTCGGTCGACGAGCGGCTGGCGGTGGTGCGGACCTACGTGGGCGAGCGCAGCAACCGGCGCCACCGCCCCGGCCGGGCGTTCGAGCGGCCGGGCTACCGGTTCGACATCCTGGCCGACTACGGCGCCTTTCGCGATCTCCAGCGGCACCGCCTGCTCACGATCGAATGGCAGCCGCTGTCGCCCCGTCACGGCTACACCCGGCCCGAGGCCGTCGACCTGGCGGGCCTCACCGCCACGTTCGACGAGGCGATGGAACGCTCGGCATCCCTGCACGACGCGCTCGCAGACCGGTTCCCGGTACAGGCCCCCTATGCGGTGTCGCTTGCGTATCGGATCCGCTTCGTCATGGAGATGAACGCCCGCGAGGCCATGCACCTCATCGAGCTCCGTACCACTCCCCAGGGCCATCCCGCGTACCGCCTCGTGGCCCAGCAGATGCACCGGCTGATCACCGAGCAGGCCGGCCATCGGGCAGTGGCCGAGGCGATGCGGTTCACGGACCACTCCCCGGAGCCCGAGTTGGAACGCCTCGCCTCCGAGCGCCGCGCCGAGCAGCGTCGCGCCTCCCGCTAGCGGGATTCGCGCCCTCGCCCGGGCCGGCCCATGTGACGATTGTCACTAACGAGTGGTGCCACCGGTCGATACCCTGACCCGCCGCGCGGACCCCCTCAACAGCTCGACCGCCCGGAGCGGCACTCCCCAGCGCTCGGGCATATTGCCGACTCTCGGGGTGTTGAGCGCCGTGCCTATGATCCGGCCGCGCTGGGCCGCATGGTGAAGGGACCCGATGTCTGACGAAGAGATGCAAGACGAAGAACTCGACGCCGACGACGCCGACGACGAGGAAGACTTCGCGGCCGAGCCCGAAGACCTCGACGAGGCCCTTGCCGACGACGAGGACGACGTCGCGGACGACGAGGATTTCGAGGAGCTCGACGAAGAGGACGAGGTCGAGGCTGTCGCGGTCGAGCCCGCACCCAAGGCGAAGGCGACCGCCACCAAGACGCGCCCCGCCGAGGAGGAGGAGGAGGAGGACGACGACGACGTCGACCCCGACGACGTCGAAGCCGACCTCGACACCATCCTTAAGGACCGCATCGCCGCACAGCCCGACGACGGCGAGGAGGAAGACGACGAGGAGCAACCGGAGACTGACGAGCGGGGCGACGGAACGGGGCGCATCCAGCCCAAGCGGCCCGGCGAGTTCGTCTGCCAGTCGTGCTTCCTGGTCAAGCACCCGAGCCAGCTTGCCGACGCTGACCTGATGCTCTGCACCGACTGCGTGTGAGTCGGGCCGGGCTGGCCGCCCGCCCTCCCGCCTGAGAGGATCGATTCGTGACCGAGAATGATGACAGGACGCCAGCTGACCAGCTAGCCGACCTGCTCGTCTACGTACCGATCGGCCTCTTCTTCGAGGCCCCCACGCTGCTGCCCAAGCTTGCCGAACAGGGTCGCGTCCACACGCGCAACGCCCGGCTCTTCGGCCAGTTCGCGGTCCGTCAGGGCGAGGCCGAGGTGCGACGCCGCCTGGCGGAGTTCGAGGAGCAGACCACCGGGCTCCTGCGGGCGCTCGGCGTCCTGCCCAGAGACGACGAGGATCGCGGCGACGGCGGGGCCGACGCGCCGGCTCCCGAACGCGCTGCGGTGCGGTCCGACCGGTCCCGGGCCGCCGTAGTCGAACCAGCCGAGCCCGGGCCCGACGTCGCCGACCTCGCCATCACCGACTACGACAGCCTGTCGGCCTCGCAGGTGGTCACCCGGCTCCCCGGCCTGACCCTCGACGAGCTCGAGGCGGTCCGGGCCTACGAGGTGGGACACCGCGGTCGCAAGACGATCCTCAACAAGATCGTCCAGCTTCAACAATGACGGCTGCGCCGGAGCGTGCCCCGGGCGCGGCGCCGGAGGAGGCAGCGCGCACGGCCGTCGAGGCGGACATCCCCCACGTGGCGGCGTTGGCCGGCGCCGCCACCGCGGAGAAGCTCGGACAGAAGGGTGGGGTCCTGTGGGCGCGCCGCGAGGGCCGGCCGGCGCCGCAGGAGGCGGCGTTGCGTTCGGCCCTGGAGTGGCCGGACCACGAGGTGGCCGTGGGGACACTCGACGGGGTGGTGATCGGCTACGGCGTCGTGCGTACCGAGACGTTGCTCGACGGCGGGCTGTTGGGCGTGATCGAAGACATCTACGTCGACCCCGGCGCACGGGCGGTGGGCGTGGGCGAGACGCTCATGAACCACTTGATCGACTGGTGTCGCGCCCGGGGCTGCTTCGGGGTCGACAGCCTGGCCCTGCCGGGCGATCGGGACACCAAGAACTTCTTCGAGTCGTTCGGACTGGTTGCCCGGGCAATCGTGGTGCATCGACCGCTCTCGTGATGGGCGGAGGCTCGCCGCGACCCGAGGTGTGTGCGGGTGCGGTGGCGGTCGTCGACGACCAGCTGCTCCTGGTCCGGCGGGCGGCGAGCCCGGGGGCGGGCCGGTGGTCGGTACCGGGCGGACGGGTCGAGCCCGGCGAGACGGTGACCGCCGCGGTCGTCCGCGAGCTGCGCGAGGAGACGGGGCTGCGGGCGACCTGTGCCGACTTCGTGGGCTGGGTGGAGAGGATCGATGTCGGGTACCACTTCGTGATCCTGGACTTCCTGGTCACGGTGCTCGACCCGCCCGAGCGCGCCGTTCCGGGTGACGACGCCGCCGAGGTCGCCTGGGTCCCCCTCGCCGAGGTATCCACCTGGCCGCTGGTCGACGGGCTCGCCGACTTCCTCACCACCCACCGCGTGCTGCCTGACGTCTGACGCGGGGCTTAGGACCTGAGCGGATAGTCACGTCGTCTGGGTCAGCGCTGGTGGAGGCCGAGCTGTGTGGCCTGGGCTCACGCTGCAAATCCCGTACTGTTCAATGCCCACTTACAGGCCTATCCGCTCGGCCACTTAGTGACCCTTCCACCGGGGTGGCCGCTTCTCGATGAACGCGGTCAGGCCCTCGCGGAAGTCCTCGCTCCTGACCGCCTCGACCATGGCGTCCATCGACATCTTCCAGCCCACCTCGTCGGGCGCCTGTGTCGCCTCGACCACCACCTTGCGGCTGGCGCGGACGGCGAGGGGAGCGTTGGCGCAGATCTGTTCGCCCAGGGCGATCGCGGCGTCGAGCGCCTGCCCCGGCTCGACCAGCCGGTTGACGAACCCGTGGTGGTGGGCCAGCTCCGCGGTGATGGGGTCACCGGTGAGCGCCAGCTCCATGGCCAGGTTGAAAGGCAGCTTGCGGCCCAGCCGGAACAGCGCGCCAGCACCGGCCACGAGCGAGCGCTTGACCTCCGGGACGCCGAACGTGGCTGTGGTGGACGCCACCACCAGGTCGCAGGCCAGGACGATCTCCGTCCCGCCCGCCAGGGCAGGCCCGTCGACCGCGGCAATGAGGGGTTTGGTCCGTTCGCGCTGCACGATGCCGGCGAAGCCACCCCGCTCGGTCTGCAGGTTGGCGGCGTTGCCGGCGTTGATCTCCTTGAGGTCCGCGCCGGCCGAGAACACCGGGGGCTCGCCGGTGATGATCCCGACCCAGACGTCGTCGTCGGCCTCGAGCTCGTCGATCGCGTCCTCGATGCCCTGGGCCACCGCACCGTTGACAGCATTCCGGGCCTCGGGCCGGTTGATCCTGATGACGGCGCACGGGCCGCGGCGCTCGAGCTCGACGGGCGTCGCCCGCCGCTCCTGGCCGTCGGTCGTCCCACTCCCGGCTGGGTTGCTCATGGCGCTCACCCTAGTCATCGCACTCTGACTGCATGAATGGCTCCATCTCACGTTGCGTGAGACACCGCCGGCCGGAAGTCGGCGAAACCTCCGGTAAGGTGAGGTAGTCGAACCGAACGATGCGGGTGGTCACGGGACACACCAGGTCCGACAGGGGATAGGCGCCGACCCACATGGATGATGACGACTGCGGGCACCTCCAGTGCCCGTTCTGCCACGCCTACCAGGTCGAACGGCTCTACATCGGCTCGTTGCACATCGACTCGTGCACCTGTGAGGCGTGCGGTGCCCGCTGGGACGAGGACATCGAGACCGGCCGGTACCGCGGCCGAGGCAGCCTCGACTCGGTGATCGTCCCCCGCCAGCACTGATCCCAGGGGTGCGGCGGCGCCACGGCTGCGGCGCGCGAACTGCACGTGAGTCAGCCGCGACGGACCTCAGGCGTCGGGAACACCCGGGAGGACGGGCTTCAGGTCGATGACGGGCGTCCCGTCGAGGGCCTCGAGGTTGCGGACCTGTAGCCGGCCATGGTCCCTCGACAGGACCTCCACGACATGGAGGCCGATGGGGTTGGGACGGTCGGGCGAGCGGGTGCTGAAGACACCCACCTCGGGATTTGCCAGGTCGTCGCGAGGATGCGTCCGCAGGACGTCGCGGCGGGCCCGGTCGAGCCAAGTCAGAACGATCACCTGGTCGCCGGGCCGGACGTCCTGCAGCGCTTCCAGCACACCCGGCACGAACTCGAGCCAGGCGTCGGGCGAGCCTTCGTAGCCCTGTTTCGGCGCTGATGCCCGGTCGGTCAGGGGGGACCGGACCGTGCCGATCGGTGTCACCTCGTACTGCTCGTCGCTCATGGGGTGGTGCACCTGCCCGGGAACCGTCGGCGGGCACCCGCCTCCCTCGGGCTACTTGGCGGTCGCCTCTTGGGGTGCGCCGGGCGCGTCGGTCTCACCATCCGGGGGGTTCCCGGACGCTTCGCCTTCGCCCCCGTTTGCATCTGCGGCCGCCTTCGGCTCGGTGCGGCCCTTCTTGCCTCGGGGCGCACTGCGCCGGGCCGGGCCGCGTGGCGCGCGGGCCGGCGATTCCTCGGGCTCGATGGCGAAGATGTGGGCGATCTCGGGAAGCCGGGTACCCAGCCGAGCCACGGTCACGCGGAGCTGCGGCGACAGCTTCGTGGGCAACGACTGGGGAACCACCCGCCTGCGGATGGGGGAGAACGCGAGGGCGTCGAGCACCGTGGCCCAACGCTCCTGACCCGTCTCTGCGGTCAGTGCCGCGGATGCCGCTTCCACGAGCTGGTTGGCGAGGTCGCCGGGGATGGGTGCCCCCGCCTTCGGCGGCCGGGAGCTCAGCCGGAGCGCCCGCACCACGCGTCCGGCCCGGAGTGTGTCGGCCAGGTCCGCCAGCCAGGCGGCCTGCTCCTTCTCGACGCGGTTGGCCAGCGCCTCCCGCAGCTGGGCCGCCAGCGCCCGGACCTCCTCGTCACGACCGGCGTCACCGGCGGCGTTGACGACCGAGCGCAGGTCGCGGAGGTCGAGCTCGTCGACGGCGGCGATGGCGGCCTCGGCGCGATCGCGCCAGACGGCCGCAGCGGCACGGTGGCGCAGCTCCTCGGCGACCCGCAGGAGCTGATCTGCCTTGACCTCGGTCTTGCCCTCGGCCCGGAGCGCCTCGTTCTGCTTCTCGATCGCCTGGCGCACCGACGGGATGCCCCCCTGAAGCAGCTGCTCGGCGATCGGCCGCTGCTCGGGCGAGACGGCCTCGAGGAGGGCGGTGCGGTGGACCTTCCCGGGCCGGAGGCGCTTGGGCTTCGGCTTGGCCTCGATCGGCGGGGGAGCCGGCCTTTCGGGTCGCTCGTGGCGTCCGTCCTGGCGGGCACCTGCCGGCCGACGGCCGTCCCGTTCGGACCGCCCGCGGTCACGCTCACCGCGTTCACGGCGGCCGGGACCCTCGCGACGCTCGCTGCGGTCGCCGCGCTCGCCACGCTCGGTCCGCTCACCCCGCTCCCGGCGGTCACCGCGACGGCCCGGGGGGCGGCGGTCGTCGCTGCGCTCCCGCACCAGTGTGGTGGTCACCAGCGGTCGATCGCTGCCCGCGCGGTGCAGCTCCAGGCGCTCCGGCTCACGCCGTGGCGCCCGCGGCGGCAGGATCGCCACGACGCTCATCTCGTCGAGGTAGCCGTCGATCTCGGCGCGCAGCACGTCGCCCACCTGTGCTCCCCCCGGGACCAGTGCGCCCTCCAGCGTGCCCCGCGGTTCGCGGGCGCCGGCCGCACGCCACGTCCAGGAGCCGTCATCCCGGGAGCTGGTGAGCTCGATCTCGATCCGGCGGGACATAGGTGATCAACGCTAGCGCGGCGGGTTCATGGCGACATCAGCGTCGCAGCCACGCGTCCGGCTCGCGCAACAGCTTCTCGGCCGCCGTGGGCAGGGTCCCGGCGGCAACGTCGGCCAGGGTGACCTCTTCCAGGACGGTCCGCAGCGCGGCACGCGTCGCGATCCACACCCCTTGCAGTCCCGCTGCGGGCCCCCGGTAGTCGACCAGTTCGGGCGGCATGCCGTGCACGTCGGCCAGGGGCCCCTCGACGGCCCGGATGATGTCGGCCACGGAGATGGCGGAGGCGTCGGCGGCCAGCCAGTAGCCACCCTCGGCCCCCCGCTGGCTGGCGACCAGGCCGGCGCGTCGGAGGTCGGCGAGGATGTTCTCCAGGAACTTGGCCGGGATGCCCTGCCGCTGCGCGATGACGTCGCCCTTTACGGGCCCCGGGGGTGCCGCCGCCAGCTCGGCCGCGGCTCGAACCGCATAATCGACCTTTGCCGTGATGCGCACGTCGTGCTCCTCCGGTCGGACCCTACCGCGCCGGAGAATTCCCCGATCCCGGTATCGAGGCGCGCACTACGCTGCTTCGCCCCCGCTTGCGCAGAGGTTCCGAGCGTGCCGCATCCCGACGTCGACGCCGAGCAGGCGTACCTCGACGAGGCCTACCGCTGCCTCGCCGCCATGCGGGACCGGACGGCGCGCACGGCCGCGATCGCCGAGGGTGCCGCCCAGGCGGTGGACTCCGCGATCGCGCAGCAGCACCTGGCGCACCGCCTCGGCACCCTCGACGTGGACGTGCCCGGGTTGAGCTTCGGCCGGCTCGACGGCGAGGCCGGGGGCTGCTGGTACGTGGGCCGCCGTCACGTCGAGGACGACCGCGGCGACCCGGTGGTGGTCGACTGGCGAGCCGACGTGGCCGTGCCGTTCTACCGCGCGACGGCGGTCGACCCGCTCGGACTGCGGCGCCGGCGGCGATTCATGATGACCGGCCGCCGCCTCGACGACCTGGTGGACGAGGTGTTCGACGATCCCGACAGCGTCGACGCTGCCCACCACGGTGGCATCCCCGATCCGCTTCTGGCCGAGCTGGAGCGCGAGCGGAGCGGGGAGATGCGGGACATCGTCGCCACGATCGCCGCGGAGCAGGACGAGGTGATCCGCGCGCCGCTCGCCACCTGCCTCGTCGTGCAGGGCGGGCCCGGCACCGGCAAGACGGCCGTCGGTCTGCACCGCGCCGCGTTCCTGATCTACGAGCATCGCCGCGAGCTCGACGCCGCCGGTGTGCTCGTGGTCGGTCCCAACCCGATCTTCCTGCGCTACATCGCCCAGGTGCTGCCGTCGCTGGGCGAGACGGCCGTGCGCCAGACGACGCTCGAACGGCTCCTCGCCGGCACCGCCTACCGCCGGCGCGGTGGGGACGGCGACGACACCGCCCGGCTCAAGGGGGATGCCCGACTGGCCGCGGCGCTGGCCCGGGCGGTGACCACCAGCGTGCAGCCGCCCGACACCCGCCTCGAGGCCGTCACCACCTGGGGGACGATCCGGCTGGACGCGGACTCCGTGTTCGAGGCGGTGGCCGACGTGCATGACCGGGGCGTGCCGCACAACGTCGGGCGGGCTGCGCTGCGGACCCGCCTGGTGCGGCTGGCGCGCCAGGAGCTCGTGGCGCGCCGCGGCGAGGAGGTGGCCAGCGTGGAGGCCGTGGACGCCAGCCTGCGCGCCGACCGCGGCTGGCAGCGTGCGTTGGACCGCATCTGGCCTGCCCTCAGCGCCGCCTCCCTGGTGCGGCGGCTGCTCACCAACCGCAACGCGTTGCATGCGGCCGGCGCTGGCCTGCTCGACGCCGACGAGCAGGCGTTGCTGCTCCGCCGGCCGACCAAGCGGGTGTCCGACGAGCCGTGGACGGTCGACGACCTGGCGTTGCTCGACGAGGCCGAGGCGCTGCTGGCCGGCCCGCCGCCGGCGTACGGCCACGTGGTCGTCGACGAGGCGCAGGACCTGTCCGCCATGGGTTTCCGGGCGCTGGCGCGCCGCAGCCCCGCCCGATCGATGACCGTGCTCGGCGACCTGGCCCAGGCCACGGCCCCGGCGGCCCAGTCCTCGTGGGACGATGTGGTCGGCCACCTCGGCACCCCGGCGACTGCCCGCCGGGCCGACCTCGACCTCGGCTACCGCGTGCCAGCCGCCATCGTCGATGTCGCCAACCGTTTGCTGGCCGAGGCCGCGCCCGGCGTCACGCCCTGCCGTTCCGTCCGCCTCGACGGCCGGCCGCCCCGGTTCCTGGCCGTCGAGGCCACGCTCGGCACCGAGGGGGTCCGGGACCGGATCGCCGCGGCCGTGGCCGAGCTCGGCGGCCGCTACGCGTCTGTCGCCGTGATCGCCCCGTCGGGCCTGGCCCCCGCGGCGCACCGGCTCCCGGGTGCCACCGTCCTGGCGCCACCGGACGCCAAGGGCCTCGAGTTCGATGCCGTGGTCGTGGTCGAGCCGGCGGCCATCGCCGGGGGCACCGCGCAGGGCCTGCGGCTGCTCTACGTCGCGCTCACCCGGGCGGTCCAGGAGCTGGTCGTCGTCCACGCCGGGCCGTTGCCACCAGCGCTGTCGTCACACGGTCGTCCGGGCGTCGCCTGACCCGAGCACGTGGGGGACCGAGTCGTCGGGGAAGGTGATGCCGCGCTCGGCAACCAGCCGGGCGACCGGCTCCGGAAAGACGTTCTGCACCAGGAACAGGTCGCGGGCCATGTTGTAGTCGGGCGCCAGTTCCTTGGCGTAGCGCTCGAAGTACATGAGCTGCTTCGAGACGAGAACCAGCTCGCGGGCCGTGCGGGCGCCGTACTCGTGCTGGAGCTCCAGCTGCCGGCGCAGCACGAACGACAGGCTCACCTCGCCGAGGGTCATGTCGAACATGGGGTCGAGCACCGCCTTGAGCCGGGCGGCGACCTCGTCGATCGGCCCGACGTCGTCGCTCAGGATGCCGATGCGCTGCCACGCCCGGACGATGCGGGTGTAGTCGCCGTCGATCATCACCGTGTACTGCGCGTCGCACAGGGCCTGGCGGTGGGCATCGGGCAGCTCGCCCATGATGCCGAAGTCGAGGTAGGCGGCACGCCCGTCGTCGAGCACCCAGATGTTGCCGGCGTGCACATCGCCGTGGAACGGCCCGTGGACCAGCGTGGCCTCCATCCACACCTTGAGCCCGCGACGCAGCACCAGCTCTCCGTCGATGCCCCGCGCCTTGATCTCGGCGAAGCGGTCCATGGGCGTGCCCCGGAGCCGTTCCATGCAGATGACCCTCGGCCCACAGTGATCCCAGTAGACGTCCGGGGCGGTGATCCAGCGGTTGTCGCCGAACGCGCCGATGTGGGCGCGGAACTCTGCCTGGCGATGGGCCTCGAGCGCGAAGTTCAGCTCCTCGTTGGTGACCTGGTGCAGGTCCTCGACCACGCCGGGGGCGTTCATGAGGTGCCCCGTACGTGTGCGGTCGACCAGCCGGGCCATGCGGTACATCATCCGGAGGTCGCGGTTCATGCGGTCGCGGATGGCCGGCCGCTGGATCTTGAGCACCGCCTCCCGACCGTCGGCCAGCGTGCACGCATGCACCTGGGCGATCGAGGCGGCCGAGAGCGGCCGGGGGTCGAAGTCCCTGAAGATCTCCGCCGCGGCCGCGCCCAGGTCTTCCTCCACCATCGCCAGGGCCTGGTCCGCTGGGAAGGGCGGCACGTTGTCGAGCGTGCGCATGCAGGCGTCGGCGAGCGGGGCGGGGAACATCCCCGGCGAAGACGCGATCAGCTGGCCGAGCTTCACGAACGTGGGCCCGAGCGCCATGAACGCCTCCACCAGGCCGACGCTGGCGGCGCGCCCGAGTGCCGTGCGGGCGCCTCGATCGCGGCGCAGGCGCAACAGCGCTCTCGGTCGCTCCGCAAAGTGGCGGACGATCGCGCCGACGACGTGCCATGCCACCACGGCGCCGATCTCGACGCCCCGCACCAGCTCCCGCCACCCGAAGCGGGTGAGGCTGGGGCAGACGATCCGCAGTGCGCCCGCCGGGACACCCTGGGCGTAGGGTCCGGCGAACGCATGGGCCGCTGTCCGGGCGGGCATGATGGTGAGGCTACGAGCAGGGAGGTGTCACGATGACGGAAGCGACCAAGATTCCGGGCTGGGTCACCGGAACCTGGGTCATCGACCCGATCCACTCCGAGATCGGCTTCTCGGTTCGCCACATGATGGTCAGCAAGGTCCGCGGCCGGTTCGAGAAGTACGAGGGCGAGATCGTCACCGGCGAGGACATCCTCGACACGCGGGCGACGCTCACGGTCGACCTCACCTCGATCAACACCGGCAACCAGGACCGCGACAACGACCTCCGCTCGGCGAGCTACCTCGAGGTGGACAAGTACCCGACGGCGACCTACCGCAGCACCGGCCTGAAGCCCGATGGTGACGGCTACATCGCCGACGGCGAGCTGACGATCAGGGAGACCACTCACCCCCTGCAGCTCCGGGTGGAGTTCCACGGCATCGTCAGTCCCGACCCCTGGGGCGGCACCCGCGCCGGGCTGTCGGCCACCGGTGAGATCAACCGCAAGGACTTCGGCGTCCACTTCGACATCCCGATGGACGGCGGCGGCGTCGTGGTGGGCGAGAAGATCCAGCTCCACCTCGAGATCGAGGCAGTCCTCCAAGCCTGACGGCCGCCGCCCGGCGTAGAACGTGTTCTAACCTCGGGCGGTGCACAGCGACGGCCCCACGCAGACGGCGTCGACCCTGACCCGGAACCAGGCGGCACGGCGCGACCGGGTGATCCGTGCCGCCCTCGAGCTCGCCGCCGAGGGTGGCTATGACGTCGTGCAGATGCGCGACGTGGCGGCCCGCGCCCAGGTCGCCCTCGGCACCATCTACCGCTACTTCCCGTCGAAGGACGCGCTGCTGTTGGCCGTGATGGTCCAGTGGCTGGGCGATCTCGAGCAGCGGGTCATGCGGCGACCCCCGGCGGGCGACGACACGGTCGACCAGGTCATGGACGTGCTCGGGCGGGCGCTGCGGTCGATGGACCGCGAGCCCAAGCTCACGGCCGCCGTGATCGCCGCCATGACTGCAGGTGACCCCGCCAGCGTGGCCGCCATCGGGGACGTGACCGAGGCCATGGCCCGCATCATGCGCTCCGCGTTCCCGGAGGACGTCGATGCCGGGCTGGAGGCGTCGGCGGCCAAGGTGCTGGGCCATGTGTGGTGGTCCGCCACCATCGCCTGGGCCAACGGGATGGGCGACATCGACTGGGTCGCCGGCGAGCTCCGCGAGGCAACCACGCTCATCGCCGACCGCATCGATTGGCGGGGCGGGCCGCTCCGCTCGACCTGACCCTGCGGTCAAGAGTTCTGACCTCGCCTTGATACGCTGCGGCCGTTCAGGACTCACGAGGGGAGACCCGCATGCGCGCAGCCGTTCTCCGCAACACCGGCGACGACAAGCTCGAGATCCGCGACGACATCTCGCTCACCCCGGTCGGACCGGGGGAGGTGAAGGTCAAGATCCACGCCACCGGTGTGTGCCATTCCGACGTGTCGGGCATGAACGGCACCATCCCCCAACCGGCGCCCTTCATCCCGGGTCACGAGGGTGCCGGCGTAGTGGCCGAGGTGGGGGAGGGCGTCACGTCGGTCCAGCCGGGCGACCACGTCATCATCGCCTGGAGCCCGCCGTGCGGAAGCTGCAAGTTCTGCGTCGACCGCAAGCAGCCCAACCTCTGCATGAACATCCAGTTCGGCGCGATGGGTGCGATGCACTTCTCGCAGGAGGGCTCGCCGGTGTTCGGCTTCGCCGGGGCGGGCACCTGGGCCGAAGAGATGATCATGCCCCATCAGGGCGTGGTGAAGATCGACAGCGACATCCCCCACGAGGTCGCATCGCTGGTCGGTTGCGGGGTGATGACCGGCGTCGGCGCGGCCATCAACACCGCCCAAGTCAGCTCCGGCTCGTCGGTGGTGGTGTTCGGCTGTGGCGGTGTGGGCATCTCGGCCATCCAGGGCGCTCGCATCGCCGGGGCGTCGGAGATCGTGGCGGTCGACCTGGTCGATTCGAAGCTCGAGGACGCTCAGCGCTTCGGAGCCACCCATGCGGTCAAGCCCGACGAGCTCGACAGCGCCAAGGCGTCGATCACCGGTGGCGACGGGTTCGACTTCGCGTTCGAGGCGATCGGCCTGCCCCAGACCATGCGCACGGCCTACGACGTGACCCGCCGCGGCGGCACCACCTGCATCATCGGCGTCGGGGCCCAGGACCAGACGATCTCGTTCAACGCCTTCGAGCTGTTTTTCAACGAGAAGACGATCAAGGGCTCGTACTACGGCTCGGCCGACGTACGCAGCGACTTCGCCCGGATGCTCAACCTCTGGAGGAACGGCCGCCTCGACCTCGAGGGGATGATCTCCAAGAACATCGCCATCGACGGCGTCAACGACGCGGTGGCCGACCTCAAGGCCGGCACGGTGATCCGCTCGGTCATCACCTTCCCGGACGCCGCCTCGCCACCGGCCGCCGACGCCGGGGCCGCCACGACGACCTGACCAGCCGCCGGGTTCATCCGCCGGCACTGCCGTCCGGGCGCGGTCGCACGACCGGCAGCTCAACGCGGAAGCAGGTGCGGCCGGGCTCGCTCTCGACGCTCATGCGGCCACCGTGCTGACGAACAACGATGGTGTGGCTGATGTTGAGGCCCAGCCCGGTGCCGCTGCCCGGCGGCTTGGTGGTGAAGAACGGGTCGAACACCCGCTCGGCGACGCCCGGAGCCATGCCGGGGCCGTCGTCCTCGAGCTCGACCGTCACCCATCCGTCGGCGACCGACGTGCGGATCACGAGGGTGCCGGTGCCGTCGGTGGCGTAGACGGCGTTGTCGATGACGTTGGTCCACACCTGGTTCAGCTCGTTGCCCCGGACCTCGATCCGGGGGACGTCGGGCGCGTAACGGCGCTCGATCCGCATGTCTCCCAGCTTCGACCGCATCAGCACCAGCGTGCTCTCGATCCCCTCGGTGACGTCGACGGTCTGCCATGCGCCCCGGTCGAGGTAGGTGTACGAGCGCATCGCCGCCACGATCTCGCTGATCCGGCGCGCCGCGGTGAGGATGCCGTCGCTCAAGCTCGTGGCCGTCGCCGTGTGCCCGAGGAACGCCACCCCGGCACCGAACAGCGAGGGGTCGAGCTGTCGGGCCAGCGCGTCGAGCTCGGCGGTGGTGGTGCCGGCGGCCACCAGCACCGGAGCCAGCTCCCACGGGCGATCCACGCCGCGAGCGTCGAGCCAGTCCTCGAGCTCCTGCTCGCGCTCGCCGACCTCGAGCGGTGAGAGCCCGATGGCAGTTGCGGAAGACGCGCCGGTCAGCGCGCCGGCCTCCGCCAACGCACCCTGTCGGGACAGCGCCAGCGCGCTGTGCGTGACCTCGCCGAGGCTCTCGCGCAGCTGTTCGGCCGACCGCTGTACGGCCGCCGCCGGGTTGTTGAGCTCGTGGGCCACGCCGGCGGCAAGCGTCCCGAGGGTGGCGAGCTTCTCGCTCTGCCGCAGCATGACGGTCTGCTCGAGGTAGGCGACCTCGAGGGTGCGCAACCGCTCCCGAGCCTGGACGAACGAGACGAGCATGAAGAAGGCGATGCCCGCGACCGTCCCGAGGTTGAGGACGAAGAAGACGATCACGAGCCACCCGGGTAGGTCGTTGGTCACGTCGAGCGCCGGCTGCGCGATGCCGGCCACGACCACGGCGCCGAGGAACGCACCGAACCACGCGACGGCCTCGCGTGGCGACGTCGACAGCACGGCGAACAGCGGTCCGAGGAACGCCCAGAGCACGACGGCCGAGCCGCCGACATACCCGCCGAGCGCCAGCTGGAGCCCGAACGGCACGGCGATGATCAGCGCGATCGCCACGACCTGGTAGGGCCGGAAGCGCCGCCGGCGGCGCAGCAGCGCCAGGTTGGCGGCCGACAGGACCGAGTAGGCCAGAGGGAGCGTGGCCGCCAGCACCTCGCCGAAGGCCAGGTAGAACAGCCCCCAGACCACGCCCGCCACGCTGATCAGCGTCGTGGCGGCGACGAAGTTGACCTTGCGGGCTCGCGCCTCGTCGTCGTCGCCCGGCTCGCAGACCGACGACTCGAGGCCAGCGATCAGGTCACGCCAGCGGCCCTGGACATCCATCTGCGGTGCCTCCCACGGATCGAGACCGCACGTCACCGGCGGCGAACACCCCCGGCAGACTGGTCTCCAAGGGGAGCGGGTCGCGGGCCTCCTTCCAGTGCCGTCCCCGCGTCAGGTCGGGACCGACGAGCACGAAGCCGTCGGCGTCGCGGGCAACCACGCCCTGGAGCCAGTCGGTGAAGGGGCGGGCCCCGATGAACACGAACATGCCGGTGGCGGCGAGGCTGTCGACCGCGCCGGCGGCGTCGACGACCTCGACGTGCTCGAGGTGACCGTCGCCGTCAACGCTCTGCAGCCGGGTGCCGAGCCGGACGTCGATGGAGGGCGTCTGCTCGACCTGGTCGACGAGGTAGGCCGACATGCCGTCGAGCTTCTCCGACCGCACGAGCAACGTGACGCGGCGGGCGAAGCGCGCCAGGTGGAGGGCCGCCTGGCCTGCGGAGTTGGCGCCACCCACGATCACCACGTCCTCGCCCTCGTAGGTCCGGGCCTCGTGCACGGACGCGCCGTAGAAGATCCCCGACCCGACGAGCGCCTCGGCCCCGGCGACGTCGAGGGTGCGGTAGGCGACGCCGCTCGCCACGATCACCGCGGTGGCGGCCAGCGTCGAGCCGTCCTCCAGGCCGATCATCCGGTAGGTGTCGCGGCTGGACAGGCTGACCACGTTGGTCGGCGAGAGGATCTCGGCGCCCAGGCGGCGCGCCTGGTCGAGGGCGCGGCGGGCCAGGTCGGCCCCGGACACGCCGGTAGGAAAGCCCAGGTAGTTCTCGATGCGCGAGCTCGATCCCGCCCTGGCCGCCCGGGGCCACGCGCTCGATCACGGCGGTCTTGAGCCCCTCTGACGCCCCGTACACGGCCGCCGCCAGGCCCGCAGGACCGGCGCCGATGACCAGGAGGTCGAACGTCGTGGTCGCGCTGGTCGAGTGGAGCCCGACCGCCTCGCCCAGCTCGCGGTTGGAGGGCGCGACGCGTGGGCGGCCGTCGGGCAGCACGACGAGGGGCAGCCCGTCGACGCCGGCGGCCGCACGCAGCGCCTCGGCGTCCGGCGCATCGCGCTCCATGTCGAGCCACCGGAACGGCACCAGGTTGCGGGCCAGGAAGTCGCGGACCCGGTGGGCCTCGGGCGACCAGCGGTCGCCCACGACCCTGACGCCCTCGAACGGCGGGTGGAAGCCGGCCTCCCAGTCGTCGAGCAGCTCGTCCAGGATGGGGTAGAGCCGCTCCTCGGGCGGGTCCCAGGGCTTGAGGACGTAGTGGTCCAGGCGGACCTCGTTGATGGCGGCGATGGCGGCATCGGTGTCGGCGTACGCGGTCAGCAGCACCGCACGGGCGTCGGGCATCAACGTCCGCACCTCGGCCAGCAGCTCGATCCCGGTCATCCCCGGCATGCGCTGATCGGCGACGATCAGCGCCAGCGGGTCTGCGGCCAGCGTCAGCTCCTCGACCACCGAGAGCCCCGTCTGGCCGTCGGAGGCGCGGAGTATGCGGAACCGCTCCCCGTACTGGCGCCGCAGGTCACGGGCGACCGAGGCCAGCACCTGGGGGTCGTCGTCGACGGCCAGGATCGCGGGCTTCGACGCCCGGGCCTGCGCCGTGGGGTCACTGGTGGCCCCGTCTCCGCCTGCCTCGTCCCGCATGGCATCCTCACGCCCTGCATCGACCACCGATCCGTTGACCGCCACTGTACGGGCGCCGCCGGCCGGGCCGTGGACGCTTCCGCCCGGTTCTCGAAGCTGCTAGACCAAGCCCCGAGGTAGAACCTGTTTCACCTGTGGGGAAGATGCCATGCCCGACGCCGAGATCCTGTCGGCGCCGCTCGTGCTCGAATATCCGTTCAGCCGGACCGTCGGCCCGGTCCAGAGCGCGTTCTTGACCGGCCTGCGCGAGGGCCTCGTGCTCGGCGTGCGGGCCGAGGACGGCCGGGTCCTGTGCCCACCAGTCGAGTACGACCCCGTGACCAGCGCGGAGCTCACCGAACTGGTCGAGCTGGGAGAGACCGGCACCGTGACCACCTGGTCGTGGGAGCCCGACCCAAGGCCCCACCAGCCCCTCGATCGACCGTTCGCGTGGGCGCTCGTTCGGATCGACGGCGCCGACACCGCGCTGTTCCACGCGGTCGACGCCGGCTCGCCCGAGGCCATGGCCACCGGGATGCAGGTGCGGATCCGGTGGGCCGGCGAGCGGGCCGGCTCGATCACGGACATCGCCTGCTTCGAGCCGGCCGGGACGGGCCCGGCATGAGCGGGAGCCCGCTGGCCCTCCCCGACGCGTTGCGGGACCTGGAGCCGGTACGCAGCATCCGGGCGCCTGCCCGGCTCGAGTACACGTTCACCGCGGGCGAGGCCACGTCGCGGTTCCTGCGGGGGATCGCGTCAAAGAAGATCCTGGGGGAGCGCTGCCCCGTGTGCGGCAAGGTGATACTGCCGCCGCGCGGGTCATGCCCCACTGACGGCGTCCCGACCAGCGAGCAGGTGGAGCTGGCCGACCGCGGCATCGTCACCACCTTCTGCGTGGTGAACGTGAAGTTCAGCGGCTCGGCGATGGAGCTGCCGTACGTGTGCGCGTCTGTGCTCCCCGACGGGGCGGACATGGGCCTGTTCGGGCTCGTCCAGGAGATCCCCCTCGACCAGATCCGCATGGGGATGCGGGTCGAGGCGGTGTGGGTCGACGACGACGAGCTGCAGCCCAACCTGGCGTCCATCAAGTGGTGGCGACCCACCGCCGAGCCGGACGCCCCCTACGAGAGCTACAGGGAGCACGTCTGATGCGCGACGTGGCCGTCGTGGCCTTCGCCCAGTCGCACCACGTGCGGCGCGAGCAGCGCCGCAACGAGGTCGAGATGCTGATGCCGGTGCTGCACCAGGTGAAGACCGAGGTCGGCCTGGACCAGTCACAGATCGACTTCACCTGCTCGGGCAGCACCGACTACCTGGCGGGGGCGGCCTTCAGCTTCGTGATGACCCTGGACGGCGTGGGTGCCTCGCCCCCGATCAGCGAGAGCCACGTCGAGATGGACGGCGCGTGGGCGCTCTACGAGGCGTGGGTCAAGATCCAGACCGGCGTCGCGGACACTGCACTCGTGTACAGCTACGGCAAGGCGTCACCCGGCTCGCTACGGGACGTGCTGTCCCGCCAGCTGGACCCGTACTACGTGGCGCCGCTGTGGCCCGACAGCGTGGCGCTCGCCGCACTCCAGGCGCGTGCGTGCATCGAGGCGGGGGTGACGTCGGTCGGCGAGATGGCCGGGATCGCGGCCCGGAGCCGTCGGTCGGCCACCGACAACCCCTTCGCCCAGCTGCAGGGCTCGGACGACCCCGACGTGTTGCTGAAGGAGCCCGAGATCGCATCGCCGTTGCGCCGCCACGACTGCCCGCCGATCGGCGACGGGGCGGCGGCGATGATCCTGGCCGCCGGCGACCGGGCCCGCGAGCTGGCCGACCGGCCCGCGTGGATCCGAGGTATCGACCATCGCATCGAGGCGCACGGCCTCGGGGTGCGCGACCTCGCGTCGTCGCCGTCTACCCGCATCGCCGGGGAACGCTCGGGGGTCGGGCACGGCCCGATAGACGTGGCCGAGCTCCACGCGCCCTTCAGCCATCAGGAGGTACTGCTACGTGACGCGCTCGGGCTGGGCGACGGCGTGGCGCTGAACCCGTCCGGTGGGCCGCTCGCCGCCAACCCGATCATGGCCGCCGGCCTCATCCGCATCGGTGAGGCCGCCTCCCGGATCCGGCTCGGCGAGGCGCGACGGGCGGTAGCACACGCCACCAGCGGGCCGTGCCTGCAGCAGAACCTGGTGTGCGTGCTCGAAGGCGACTCCTGATGGGCAGGGGACGCGTCGCCGTCGTCGGCATCGGCCAGACCAAGCACCAGGCAACCCGGGGTGACGTGTCGATCGCCGGCCTGGTCCGCGAGGCCGCCCACGAGGCGCTGGCCGACGCCGAGATGGACTGGTCCGACATCGAGGCGGTCGTCATCGGCAAGGCACCCGACTTCTTCGAGGGCGTGATGATGCCCGAGCTATATCTGGCCGACGCCCTCGGATGCGTCGGCAAGCCGATGTTGCGGGTCCACACCGCGGGCTCGGTGGGCGGCTCCACCGCGCTGGTGGCGGCCAGCCTGGTCCAAGCCGGGATCCACGGACGGGTGCTCACCGTCGCGTTCGAGAAGCAGTCGGAGAGCGAGGCGATGTGGGCGCTGACGCTGCCGATACCGTTCCAGCCGCCCCTCGTGGCCGGCGCCGGTGGCTACTTCGCCCCCCACATCAGGGCGTACATGCGGCGCTCGGGGGCGCCGGACCACATCGGCGTGCTGGTGGCGCTCAAGGACCGGCTCAACGCCCTCAAGAACCCCAAGGCCCATCTGCACGAGCACGACATCAGCTTCGACTCCGTGCGGGAGTCGATGATGCTGTGGGACCCGATTCGCTACTCGGAGACGTGCCCGTCGTCCGACGGTGCGTGCGCCATGGTCCTCACCGACGAGGCCCGCGGCGATGCCGCCGCCGCGGCCGGCCGGCAGCCGGCGTGGATGCTCGGTGGCGCTATGCGCTCCGAGCCGACGACGTTCCCGGGACGCGACCAGGTCGACCCGGTGGGCGGCCGGGAGTGTGCCGCCGACGTCTACGCCCAGGCCGGGATCACCGATCCTCGCGCCCAGTTCGACGTGGCCGAGGTCTACGTGCCGTTCTCGTGGTACGAGCCCATGTGGCTCGAGAACCTCGGCTTCGCCGACGAGGGCAAGGGCTGGACCCTCGTGGAGGACGGGGCCACCCAGATGGACGGCGACATCCCCTGGAACCCGTCGGGCGGCGTGCTGTCGTCCAACCCGATCGGCGCCTCGGGGATGATCCGGTTTGCCGAGGCCGCAATGCAGGTGCGGGGCCAGGCGGGTGAGCACCAGATCGACGGCGCTCGCCGTGCGCTCGGGCACGCGTACGGCGGTGGCTCACAGTTCTTCTCCATGTGGGCCGTCGGCGCCGACAAGCCCTAGGACGCGGAAGGAAGCTCGATGGGACGGTTGGACGGCAAGGTCGCGATCATCACCGGCGGGGCCCGCGGCCAGGGTGCGGCCGAGGCCCGCCTGTTCGCGGCCGAGGGTGCTCGCGTGGTCATCGGGGACGTGCTCGACGACGTGGGGACCGCGGTGGCTGACGAGTTGGGGTCGGAGGTCGCGGCCTACACCCACCTCGACGTCACCGACGAGGCCCAATGGGCCGCCGCAGTCGCCCTGACCGAAGATCGCTTCGGCCCGGTCACGGTGCTGGTGAACAACGCCGGCATCCTGATGTTCCAGGCGATCGACCGCACCGAACGGGCGGACTTCGAGCGCATCCTGCAGGTCAACCTCACCGGCGTGTTCCTGGGGATGAAGGCCGTGACACCCTCGATGGCCAAGGCGGGCGGCGGTTCGATCGTCAACATCTCGTCGACCGCGGGCCTCACCGGGCTGCCGTACCTCGGCGCGTATGTGGCGAGCAAGTGGGCGGTGCGCGGGCTGACCAAGTCCGCCGCCATCGACCTCGGTCCCAAGGGCATCCGGGTGAACTCCGTGCATCCAGGCGGGATCGACACGCCGATGCTCGACGGTACCGATCGCGACGCCCCGTACTACAAGCGACTGCCCGTGCCCCGCATGGGTAGTCCCGACGAGGCGGCTCGGGCGGTGTTGTTCCTCGCCAGCGACGACGCCAGCTACACCACGGGCGCCGAGCTGACCGTCGACGGTGGAGCGACTGCGGGCGAGCTCACCATCCTCGACCCACCGGCCATCCCGTGAGGCCCGCTCTTACGGCAGGATCAGGTGGCTGTCGCCGAACTCGTGCCAGCGGTAGCCCTCGGTGACGGCGGCCGCGTACGAGGCGTCCAGCAGCTCCGGGCCGGCGATGGCCTCGAGCATCGCGAGGTGTGATGACTCCGGCTCGTGCCAGCCGGTGACGAGCCCGTCGACCACCCGCACGCCCCGCTCTGGAGTGACCACGAGCTCGGTCCAGCCCCGACCGGGGTGCGATCGGCCGGCCTCGTCGGCGGTGGATTCCAGGGCGCGTACCACGGTGGTCCCGACCGCGACCACCCGCCGGTCGTCCGCGTGGGCGGCGTTGACGAGCGAGGCGGTCGCCGGCGGCACCTCGTAGCGCTCGGCGTACGGCGGCTCGCCCGCCTCCTGTGACGAGACACCGGTGTGGAGGGTGATCGGGGCGAGGACGATGCCGCGCGTCACCAGGTCGGTCACCAACGCATCGGTGAAGGGGCGGGCCGCGCTCGGCATCTCCGCCGAGCCGGGATCGCGCGAGAACACCGACTGGTAGGCCTCGATCGGCCACGCCGCCTCGGCATGCGCGTAGCGGATGGGTTGACCGTGCGCGCGCAGGTACGCAAGCAGGTCGCCGGGCACGTCGATCCGGGCCAGCCACAGCCGCACCAGACCGGTGCCGGCAGGGTAGGGGGCGAGCAGCTCGGCCCGTCCACCGCCGGGGAGCACGAGGTGCGCTGCGGGCGTGCCCACGTAGCGCTCGGTGCCCGGTCCGGCGGGGCGCCGCGGCTCGACCACCCAGAAGCCGCCCGGTTGCTGGGTCGACAGGTGCAGGCGCAATTCCGACCCGCCGGTCCCGCGGACGTCCAGCGCCGCCGGCACCACCGCCGAGGTGTTCACGACCAGAAGGTCGCCGGCATCCAGGGCGTCACCGAGCTCGGCGAACCGGTGGTGGCTGACATCTGAGGTGGAGCGTCTGGCCACCATCAGGCGGACGTCGGCCCGGGCGTCCGAGCCGAGCTCGCCGCCGTGGTCCAGCAGCTCGACCGGCGTGCCGGCCTCGCCACCCAGCGGGATGCGGAACGACCGGAGACCGGACGTGTCGATCACCCTCATTGGAGGGCCTCCGGCCCACCAATGAGGGATCGCCGCTTCGCGGCGACAAACCCACCATGCTGATGATTCACTCGCGCTCGCTCATTGCGCCTCCACGAGCTCCGGTCCCGGTTCGGGGTCGGCCCGCTCCAAGAGGTCCTCGACGCGGTACCGGCCGCTGGGCCTCCGCTCGTCGACCAGGCGCACCAGGCCCGGGACCCGGCTCTCGGGCGTCGGCCGGTCGGAGATGTCCTCGCCCGGGAACGCATCCTGGTGCATCTGCGTGCGCATGTCCCCGGGGTCGACCCACAGGACCCGCACATCGGTCTCCTCGGCGGCCAACACCCGACTGAGCTGTTCCAGCGCCGCCTTGGAGGCGCCGTAGCCGCCCCAGCCCTCGTACCCCTCTACGGCGGCGTCCGAGGTCATGTTGACGATCGCGCCCCGCGCCGCCCGCAGGTGGGGGAGGGCGGCCTGGACGAGCCGCAAGGGTGCGACCACGTTGGTCCGCAGGATTCGCTCGAGGTCGCCGGTCCGGAGCCAGGCGACATGGGGCAGGGGAGAGGGCCCGAGCGTGCCCGCGTTGTTGACGAGCAACTCGAAGCCGCCCTGGCCGGCTGCGGCGTTGACGAGCGCCGCCACGTGCACCGGGTCGGCGATGTCGCCCGGCAGGGCGATGACCGTGCCGGGGCCCCCGGCGTCGACCTCGCGGCGCGCCCGCTCGAGGGCGTCCACGTCCCGGCCGTCAACGACCAGGTTCCAACCGTCCGCCGCCAGGTGGCGGGCCAGGGCCAGGCCCAGGCCGCGGCTGCCACCGGTGATGAGAGCTGTCTTTCGCACTTCGTGCTCCCTTCGTCTGTCTGTGCGCAACGTAGGGAGTCATCCGCGCGATGCCATCGGCCTCGGGACGGGTTCGGGCTCGGTCGGGAGGCCTACACCCGGGGGCCCGTCGCTGACCTGCGGCGACGCGACCGGGTCAGGCCCGGGGATCGGCGAGGCCGACCCGCACCGCGAACAGTGCCGCCTGGGTGCGGTCGCCTAGTCGCAGCTTCGCCAGCACGTTGGAGACATGGGTCTTCACCGTCTTCTCCGAGACGTAGAGCTCGGCGGCGAGCTGACGGTTGGACAGCCCCCGGCCCAGGCCCGCCAGGACCTCGCGCTCCCGCGCCGTGAGCCGCTCCAGGTCGGGGTGCACCGGTCCACCGACGGGAGAGGCGGCATCGGTCCCCGCCGCCACCTTGGCCATCACCACCGCCGCGGCCTCGGGAGCCAGCAGCGGTTCGCCGCGGTACACCGCCCTGATGGCGCCGTCGAGGGCGGCCGGTCCTGCATCCTTCAGCATGTAGCCGTCGGCCCCAGCCCGGATGGCCGGGATCACCTGCTCGGCGCCGCTGAAGCTGGTCAGTACGAGGATCCCGACCGACGACCCGGCGGCCCGCAGCCGGCGGATCGCCTCGATGCCGTCGACGCCGGGCATCACCACGTCGGTGAGCAGCACGTCGGGCTGCGTGCGCTCGACGAGCCGCACCGCCTCGTCGCCGTCGGCGGCCTCGCCCACCACCTCGAACCCCTGCGCCTCGAGGAACGACCGCAGGCCCTGGCGGACGACCGGGTGGTCGTCGCTGATCGCCACGCGGATCGGTCTGGACGGGCTCTCGGCCGCCATGGCGCCTTCCTCCGGGACCTAGTGTCCCGTCTGCCCGTTCCGCCGCGAAATCACCGGACCAGGCAGACGGGACACTAGCGGGGCACCCGCAGCTCGACGGTTGTGCCCTGGTTCGACGCCGACGTGATCGTGAGCGATCCGCCCATGGAGGCGGCCCGCTCGTTCATCGACGTCAGCCCCAGGCGGCGCGCCCGCACGGCCCGCGCCGTCGGGTCGAAGCCGCGGCCGTCGTCGGCCACGCGCATGACTATGGCGCCGGCCGAGGAGTCCTGCCCGGCCTCGGTGCCGAGGATCACCCGCACCCGGCTCGCGTCGGCATGCCGGAGGGCGTTGCTGACCGCCTCCTGCGCGATCCGGAGGATCTGGTGCTCATCGTCGGGGTCGAGCTCGGGCAGCTCGCCGACCTCGATCTCGACAGGCACGTCGCGCGCCCGCCCGGCTAGCGACAGCTGGGCGCCGAGCGCGGCGACGAGCCCGTCGCGCTCGAGGTCGGCGGGCCGCAGGCCGTCGACCGTGGTTCGCAACTCGGCGGCGACTCGGCGGGCGATCGCCCGCACGGTTGCCACCTGCTGGGCGGCGGCGGCCGGATCGCTCTCCAACAAGCGCCCGGCGGCCTCGGCCGACAGCTGCAGGCTGAACAGCGACTGGCTCATGGCATCGTGCAGCTCGCGGGCGAGCCGCCCCCGCTCCTGAACCAGCCCCAGCTCCCGGCTGTCCTCGAACAGGCGGGCCTGGTCGATGGCGATGGCGGCGTGCGAGGCCAGCAGCACCAAGGCCGATTCGTCTGCCACGCTGAACTCGGGCTCGCCCCGCTTGTCGGTCAGGTAGAAGGCGCCGATGATGTCGCCCGCGGACACGATCGGCACGCCGAGGAACGAGCGCATCTGCGGGTGGGCCGCCGGCCACCAGCCCCGAAAGCGCGGGTCCTGCGTGATGTCGGCGGTGCGGAACGGCGACGGATCGGTGAGCATGGCGTCGAGCAGCCCGTGCGTACGGGGCAGGGGGCCGAGCTGCTCGATCAGCTCGTCGCTCATGCCCACGGTGACGAAGCGGGCGAACTCGTCGCCCTCCGGCTCCGGCAGGCCGATGGCGGCGTAGCGGGCGCCGACGAGGTCGCGTGCGCTCTCGGCGAGCTGGTGCAGTACCCGATCCAGGGACGACCCGAGCGTCACGGCCCGCATGGCGGCCGACAGGGCCGCCAGCACCGCGCCGGTGGCCTCGGGCTCGCAGGCGGCGGCTTCGGACGGCTGGTCGTCGACGGTCGACACTGCAGGAAACTTACCGGCGGCCCGCCACCGTCCGGCCAGGGGACGCCTGCCCCCGCCGTCGCGCGGTCGGCGTTTCACTCCGTTGGGGTGATGTGCCGCTTTCGACCGATCCGTACCGTCAGACCCCTAGCCCCCTCGTGGGTCGAACCACGAAACGAGACAAGGAACGACAAGATGGCCATTGGACCGGTTCAGCTCCTGGTGTTGGGGTTCAATCATCCGAACTTCCACGGCGAGATCATCGATGAATTGGAGCGGCTGCGGGAGGCGGACGCCGTGCGGGTGATCGACTCGCTCGTCGTGTACAAAGACGCGGCGGGGGAGCTCGAGGTGGAGCACCTGAGCAACCTGTCCACCGAAGAGGCGATCGAGCTCGGCAGCAAGATCGGCGCCTTGGTCGGCCTCGGCATCGAGGGCGAAGAGGGCATGGAGGCCGGAGCCGTCCTCGGGGCCGAGGCGGCGGCGGAAGGCGCACAGGTGTTCTCGGAGGATGCGGCCTGGGACGTTCTCGAGGACATCCCCAACGACTCGGCGGCGGCCCTGCTCCTGCTGGAGCATCACTGGGCGGTCCCGTTGCGGGACGCCATCATCCGCGCCGGCGGCTTCCGGATCAGCGACGGATTCATCAGCCCCCTCGACCTCGTGGAGATCGGCCTACTATCGGCGGCCGAGGCGGAGGAACTTCACGCCACGGAGACGGCGGGCGGCTGACGGCCGCAGCTCTTACCCACACAACCGGAGGAACGACATGTTCGGATCTCGCAGAGTCGCTCGGCGTACGGGACGGCGCACCGCCCGGCGCGTCTCGCGTCGCTAGTCACAGCCCCCCGGCCGGCTCGCCGTCCCCCGACTCCCCCGTGTAGCGCGCCGACGCCGTCGCCTTCGCGGGCGCGTCGTCGAGTCGTTCGGGCCAGAACGGTGGCGGGTAGACAAGTCGCTCGTCGCCTACGCCCTCGGCGTAGAACTGCGCCGCCCACCGCCGGAACTTCATGAACGGGCCGTCGTTGTCGGCCAGCGCGGGACGCACGAGGTGGGCCTTGTGCTCCCAGATGGGTCGGTCCTCCCTGACCTGCTTGTCGACCTCGGCCACGAACGCCCGACCCACGTTGCGCGTGGTCTCCTCGTCGCCCATGGTCTTGAAGACGAAGTTGAACCGCACCACACAGCGGTCGGCCTCGATGGGCGTCGTGCAGGCGTAGTTCAGGGTGTCGACGATGCCGCTGAAGTTGACCAGCGAGACGCCAGGGCCCCAGGCGCGGGTGTCGATCCGCCCCTCCATGATCCCCCGGGGCGTGGGGAACTTCTGCGACGACCGCATGACTGCCTCGGGGAAGCCCGTCGTGTACTCCTCGATCTCGGGCACCGTGGCGGTGTTGTGGACGAAGCGGAAGTGGGCGGCGTCGACCGTGTTCTCCGCCATCTCCTGGGCGCTGGCGTCGATCACGTACTCGGTGCGGCTGACCGTCGACCAGTCGGGATGCCCGGCGAGCTCGGGCACGTCGGGGATGTCCCATTGTGGCGGCGTCTCGTCGGGGTGGTACCACGCCAGCACTACACCGTTGCGTTCGACGACCGGATAGGTGCGGAGCCTGGCCTTACGGTTCAGCCTGTTGCTGTAGGGGATCGCCGTGTTGGCGCCGTCGGCGTCATAGCGCCAGCCGTGGAACGGGCAGACGAGCTCGCAGCCGTCGACGCGCCCGCCGTGCCCGAGGTGCGCGCCGAGGTGCGCGCAGAAGGCGTCGTGCACGTGGGCCACGCCCTCGTGGTCGCGCCAGCCCACGAGGTGCCGGCCGAAGTAGTAGAGGGGCTTCGGCTCGCCGACCGGAAGGTCCTCCGGATAGCCGACGCAGAACCAGCCGAACGGGATGGGGAAGGGGTACCGGTTCGCCATGGCCGATCCTCCGTTGGAACGCCGACACCCCAGAGTAGAACAGGTTTCAGTCCGAGTCGCCGGTACGGCCCGCTCAGAGGTCACCAGCGCCTTGCCAGGCGTGTCATGATGAGTCCTCATGGGGACCACCACTTCGCCGACGACCGATGCCGCCGGCACCCCTGACTTCACCATCGTCCTCAGGGGTTACGAACGCACGCAGGTCGACATGTTCATCGAGCGGCTTCGGGCCCGCATCGACGAGCTGACCAATGCGGCCACGAAGGCCAAGACGGGCACCACCGACGCACGAGATCGGATCAACGAGCTCGAACGTAAAGTCGCCGAGCAGGCCAAGCAGCTGGACGAGGCGGCCCAGCCCACGCTTTCCGGGCTCGGCACGCGGGTCGAGCAGCTCCTGCGGCTGGCCGAGGAACAGGCCAACGAGCACCGCGACGAATCCAAGCGCGAGGCCGAGAAGCTGATCGCCGCCGCCCATCTCGAGTCCAAGGAGGTGGTCGAGAAGGCACGCGCCGTGGCCACGGCCGTGAAGACCGCGGCCGAACGCGAGGCCAAGGCGAGCCGAGACTCCGCCGAGCGCGAAGCCAACGAGGGCCGGGCGGCGGCCAAGCGCGAGGCCGAGGGCATGCGGGCGGAGGCCGAACGCGAGACCAGCCAGCTCCGCACCGTCACCGACCACGAGGTCGCCGAGCTCCGTGCCACCGCCGAGCGCGAGATCGCCACGCTCCGCGCCACCGGCGAGCGCGAGATCATCGAGCTGCGCAACGTGGCGTCCCGGGAGGCCGAGGAGAAGCGCGCGGCTGCCTCCAAACTGCTCACCAAGGCCAAGGAGAAGCGTGAGGCCGAGCTGCAGGCGCTCGAGCTGGAGCTGGCCGAGCGCCGTGAGCGGTCGGAGCGCGAGGAGAGCGAGCGGCACGACTCTGCGGTCGCCGGCACGCAGAAGCTGGTGGCCGAGGCCGAGCAACGCGCCAGGGCGGCCGACGTCCGCGCCAAGGACACCGAGCAGTCCTCCGACCAGCGGCGGCGGGACAGCGAGGCGGAGGCCGCCGACATCATCGAGAAGGCGAAGAACTTCGCCGACCGAGCCGTCGCCGACGCCAAGTCCGAGGCGGACCAGCTGGTGTTCGACGCCAAGACCCACGCCGAGGTCACCAAGCAGACCGCCGAGCGCGAGGTGGGCGAGCTGACCCGCCAGCGTGACGCGGTGACCAACCAGCTGACCCAGCTGCGCGAGATGCTCTCCGGCCTGGCCGGGCTGGGCACCCTGCCGAGCGACCAGCAGGCGACGGTCGAGGAGGCCGCCGAGAAGGTCGAGGACGTGCAGGAGGCCGTCGAGGAGGCGGCGGGTGACGCCGGTGACAGCAACGGCGCGTCCGACGCCAACGAGCTACGGGTGGGCAACGCCGGGTGAAACTGGGCCTGGTCGTCGGCTACTGGCCGCCGAGCGGGCCCCCGCCTGACGCCGTCGACCAGATCGCCACCGCCGAGGCGCTCGGCTTCGAATCCATATGGACGGCCGAGGCCTACGGGTCGGACTGCTTCACGCCGCTCGCCTGGTGGGGCGCGGCGACACAACGGATCAAGCTGGGTACGTCCATCACCCAGATCTCGGCGCGGACGCCGGCGTCGACCGCGATGACCGCGATCACGCTCGACCACCTGTCGGGCGGCCGGCTCATCCTCGGGCTGGGGGTCTCGGGCCCACAGGTGGTCGAGGGGTGGTACGGGCAGGACTACGCGAAGCCCCTGGCCCGCACCCGCGAGTACATCGACATCCTGCGGCGGATCGTCGCCCGCGACCAGCCGGTCGAGTACCACGGCGAGCACTACTCGATGCCATTGTCCGGCGGCACCGGCCTGGGCAAGCCGCTCAAGTCGATCGTTCGCCCGCTCCGCACCGACATCCCGATCTACCTCGGCGCCGAGGGACCCAAGAACGTGGCACTGGCCGCGGAGATCGGCGACGGCTGGCTGCCGATGTTCTTCTCGCCCCGGGCCGACGAGTTCTACCGCGGTGCGCTGGCCGAAGGCTTCGCCCGCCCGGGGGCCCGCCGGACGGCCGACGACTTCGAGGTCGCTTGCGTCGTCCCCGTGGTGCCCGGAGACGACGTCGAGGCGTGCGCCGACTTCCTGCGGCCCAACCTGGCCCTCTACATCGGCGGCATGGGCGCCCGCGACCGCAACTTCCACAAGGACGTCTTCGTGCGGCTGGGCTACGAGGCCGAGTGCGAGAAGATCCAGCAGGCGTACCTCGAGGGGCGCAAGGGCGATGCGGCCGCGGCGGTGACCACGCCCATGGTCGAGGACGTGTACCTGGTGGGCCCGCCGGCCAAGATCCGAGACGACCTCGGGCGATGGCGTGCTACCTGCGTCACGACGCTGCTGGTTGCGGGCCCGAGTGCGCTCCTGCGCCAGGTCGCCGAGCTGGTGGCAGACGGCCAGCCCTAGGGACGGCGGGAAAGCCCGGCGGCTCAGCCGCGTTCGAACGCCTGCGGCGGCGGGCAGGCGCATACGAGGTGGCGGTCGCCGTAGCCGCCGTCGATGCGGCTGACCGGCGGCCAGTACTTGGCGTGGCGCAGCCCCGGCACCGGATAGGCGGCCCGCTCTCGTGAGTACGGCCGGTCCCAGTCGTCCACCAGCAGGTCCTCCGCGGTGTGCGGGGCGTGCCGCAGGGGGCTGTCGACCAGCGGCCACTCTCCGCTCGCCACCCGGCCGATCTCGTCCCTGATGGCGATCATGGCGTCGCAGAACCGGTCGATCTCGGCCAATGACTCCGACTCGGTGGGCTCGATCATCAGCGTGCCCGCCACCGGGAAGCTCATCGTGGGGGCGTGGAACCCGTAGTCGATCAAGCGCTTGGCCACGTCGTCGACGGTGACACCGGTATCCCGGGTGATGCCGCGCACGTCGACGATGCACTCGTGCGCCACCCGCCCGTGGTCACCCACGTAGAGGACCGGGTAATGGTCGGCGAGGCGGGCGGCGATGTAGTTGGCGCTGAGGATCGCCACCACGGTGGCGCGGTGCAGGCCGTCCGCCCCCATGAGCTTGGCGTAGGTGTAGCTGATGGGCAGGATGCCGGCGGATCCCCACGGGGCCGCAGACACCGGTCCCGGTCCCGAAGCCGGCCCCGCGGCGGGCGTCGCCGGATGGTTGGGCAGGAACGGCGCCAGGTGCGCACGCGCGGCCACCGGTCCGACCCCGGGCCCGCCGCCGCCGTGGGGGATGCAGAACGTCTTGTGCAGGTTGAGGTGGCTGATGTCGCCGCCGAACCACCCGGGGCGGGCCACACCCACGAGGGCGTTGAGGTTGGCGCCGTCGACGTAGACCTGCCCGCCGTGCTCGTGCACCACGTCGCAGATCTCGGTGATCCGCGACTCGAAGACCCCGTGGGTGGACGGGTAGGTGACCATGAGGGCGGCCAGCCGCTCGCCGTGCTCGGCTGCCTTGGCGCGGAAGTCGTCGACGTCGACGTTGCCGCGGTCGTCGCACGCGACCACGACCACCCGCATGCCGGCCATGACCGCCGAGGCGGCGTTGGTGCCGTGGGCCGACGACGGGATCAGGCAGACATCACGCTGGTCGTCGCCGCGGCTGCGGTGGTAGGCGCGGATGGCGAGGAGGCCGGCGAGCTCCCCTTGCGAGCCGGCGTTGGGCTGCAGCGACACGGCGTCGTAGCCGGTCATCTCGCCGAGCATCGCCTCGAGCTCGTGGATCAGCTCCAGGTAGCCCTCGGCCTGGTCGAGGGGGGCGAACGGGTGGACGTCGGCGAACTCGGGCCAGGTCACCGGCTCCATCTCGGTGGTGGCGTTGAGCTTCATCGTGCACGAGCCCAGGGGGATCATCGCCCGGTCCAACGCCACGTCCTTGTCGGCCAGGCGGCGCAGGTAGCGCAGCATCTCGGTCTCGCTGCGATGCTCGTGGAAGACGGGATGCGTGAGAAACTCGCTCCTCCGGCGCTCGCGGGCGGGGATCCCGTCGTCGCCGGCGACGAAGCCGTCGGCCACCCCGAAGGCCGCCAGGACGAGTGGCAAGGCCGGGGCCGTGGTCTCGTCGAAGGAGAGGCCCAGCGTGTCGCCGTCCACGCGGCGGAGGTTCACGCCCGCCTCCCGAGCCCGCTCGAGGATCTCGGCCGCCTGGCCCGGGGCGCGCACGGTCAGGGTGTCGAACCAGCTGTCATTGACGACCTCGAAGCCCGCCGCACCCAGGGTCCTGGCCGTTGCGGTCGCCTGCATGTGCACCCGCTCGGCGATCGCCTCGAGCCCCTCCGGCCCGTGGTAGACGGCGTACATCGACGCCATCACCGCCAACAGCACCTGGGCGGTGCAGATGTTGGACGTGGCCTTCTCGCGCCGGATGTGCTGCTCGCGGGTCTGCAGGGCCAGCCGGTGCGCGGGACGCCCGGCGGCGTCGATCGACACGCCCACCAGCCGGCCGGGCAGCGATCGCCGGTAGGCATCGCGGGTCGCCAGGAAGCCTGCGTGCGGGCCGCCGAAGGCCATGGGGACGCCGAAGCGCTGGGTCGAACCCACGGCGGCGTCGGCGCCGAGCTCGCCGGGCGGCACCAGCAGGGTGCAGGCGAGCAGGTCGGTGGCCACGACGGCCAGGCCGCCCGCGGCATGGACGGCCTCGATGACCGGCCGCAGGTCGCGCACCACCCCCGACGTGCCCGGGTGCTGCAGCAGCACCCCGAACGTGTCGGCCGGCGACAGGTCGGCGGAGGGATCACCGACCGCCACCTCGATGCCCAGCGGTTCGGCGCGCGTGGCCACCACCGCGATGGTCTGCGGATGGCATTCGGCGTCGACGAAGAACACGCCGCCGGTGTGGCGCGACGACCGGCGGCACAGCGTCATCGCCTCGGCGGCCGCGGTGCCCTCGTCGAGCATCGAGGCGTTGGCGATCTCCAGGGCCGTGAGGTCGCAGACCATGGTCTGGAAGTTGAGCAGCGCCTCGAGCCGGCCCTGGCTGATCTCCGGCTGGTACGGCGTGTACGCCGTGTACCAGGCGGGGTTCTCGAGGACGTTGCGCAGGATCACCCCGGGGGTGTGCGTGCCGTAGTAGCCCTGGCCGATCAGCGAGGTGAGCACCCGGTTGCGGTCGGCCAGCCGGCGCAGGTGCGCCAAGGCGTGGGGCTCGCTGATGGCGTCGTCGAGCGCCAGTGGCTTGTCGTCGCGGATCGCCGCGGGCACCGCCTGGTCGATCAGGTCGTCGAGCGAGGCCAGGCCCAGCACGGCAAGCATCCGGTCGGCGTCGCCCGCCGTGACGCCGATGTGGCGGTCCGGGAACGCCCCTGGGAAGGTGGCTTGGTCGGTCACGGCATGCTCCAGAGGGCTTGGTGGTCGTTGGCGCTTCTCGGTCGCTGGCCCCGAGGGTCCCCAGCGACGATGCACCCCCTCTGTCGCCACGAACTGCAGCTCCAGAGCTGCCTCACCCCTGCGGTCCCTTGTGCCTGAGAGGTTCCGGGGTAGTTGCCCCTTCGGCGCCCGCCAGCCGAGGACGTTCCGGCCGCCAGGACTCTCCCACGGGGGGTCGTCAGCGCCGTACAGGTTAGTGGACCCCCGGCGCCAACCAGCACTTCGCCGGGTGGGTCAGGTCACTCGTCGCCGCCGGTTGGCTTCAAGTGGCGGACCCGCCACGACGCCACCGCCAGCGTCACGATGGCCACGATCGCCAACCGGACGACCGCGCTCCAGCCGTTGGGCGTGCCGTCCCGCAGCAGGAGCCCGCCCCCATGGTCGTCGGCAAGCCCGGCGTAGACCTGCTGCGATTCCCACATCGGCGATATCTGGGCGATGCCGGACAGCACGCCCCCGAGCAGGCGTTCGCCCAGGAACACGACGGCGAGCGACCACACGGCGGCCCTGCGGACGGCCGCGCCGATCATCACGAACAGACCGATGTAGGCGGCCGACCCCGCGGCGCCGGCGATGGCCATGGCCCCCGCCCCCTCGGGCACGCCGGCCACGACCGTCGCCAGGACCAGGGCCGGCACCAGGCTGACCAGCGCCACGATCCACCCGCCCAGCCAGCGGCCGGCGACGATGGTGCCGAAGCGGACCGGGGACAGCCACGTCAGCGGGAATGTCCCCGCCCGGATGTCGGCGCCGAGCACGGCGTCGCCGATCACCAGGCACGTCAACGGCAGCACCAGCCCGAACAGGCCGATCTCGGCGACGTCGTCGAACGCGGCCTCGGCACTGCGGGAATCGCTGGCCGAGAGCCAGCCGAAGAGCAGCGCCCCGGCGCACGGCAAGAGCACGCCGAACCAGCGGCGAATCGGTAGGCAGGCCCGCAGCGTGTAACCGACCAATGCCGTGAACGGGCTCGACAGCCGCCGTCCGCCCGGCGAGGTCACCGCAACCCCCATCGCCGTCGACCCGCTCATCGCATCCCGCTCTTGCCGCTTCGCGGCGGGCCGCTCGGGCTCCGACGCGTTGGATGCCCTCTCCCACGGCCGCTCGGGCCGGGCTCGCTGCATTGCGAACGCTCGCTCATCGCAACAGCTCCCGGAAGACGCTCTCCAGCGAGTCGTCGAGCGGGCGCACCTCGTGCAGCCGCGCGCCCGCGTCGCGGGCGGCGACCGGCAACAGCTCGGCCAGCTCGCCGGCCCGGGGCGACGACACGACCACCGTGTTGCCGTCGACGGTCACGCCCCGCACGGCGTCCATGCCCACGAGGTGGCCGGCGAGCCGGCGGGCCTCGGGGGTGCGCACGAGCACCGACCGGGGCCGGTCCGCCAGCGCGTCGCGGATGGCGCGGTGGTCGCCGGCGGCCGCCAGGCGGCCCCGGATGATCACGATCTGCCGTCCCGCCAGCCGCTCCACCTCGTGCAGCACGTGCGAACTGACGATCACCGTCCGCCCCTGGCGCCCGAGGGTCTGGAAGAGGTCGATCAGAGCCACCCGCTGCATCGGGTCCGCGCCGTTGAGGGGCTCGTCGAGGACCAGAATGCGGGGCTCCGTGACCAGGGCCGCGGCGACCTTGGCGCGCTGGCGCATGCCCTTGCTGAAGCCGCGCACCTTGCGGTCGGCCACGTCCAGCAGACCAACGGTGTCCAGGCACCGGTCCGGGAGGCTGCGGTCGCCGACCCGGTGCAGCGCCGCGGTGTAGCGCACCAACTGGCGGGCGGTGAGCGCCGCCGGGACGGCCTCGTCCTCCGGCACCAGCGCGATGCTGCGCTGCACGGCTCGGTCGGTGTGGGGATCGCGCTCGAGCACCGCCACGTCACCCTCGTTGGGCCGGAGCAGCCCCACTAGGGCCCGCATCAGCGTGGTCTTGCCGGCGCCGTTGGGCCCGAGGAGCCCGGTCACTCCCGGGCCAAACGAGCACGACAGGTCGGTGAGCGCCACCTTCTGGCCGAACCACACGCTGGCGCTCCGCACCGCGACGGTGGCGTCGGCGACGAAGGCGGGGTCGAGGCGGCCGTCCGGCCGCGGGGGAGGGGGCGGCCAAGCATCGGCCCGCCCGGCCGTCGGCGCAGCCCCCGAAGCGCCGGGCGCAGGCGGGGGAGGGGGTGGGCCCGGTGGTTCGGGCGTCGTGGGCTCGGGAACGGCCGCCGTCACAGGTCCACCTGGCGATAGCGGTAGAGCAGCAGCGCCACGGCGCTCAGGAGCACGACCAGGTAGGCGGTGACCGCCAGGACGCCCCCGCCGGACACGCCCGACAGACCGGAGTCGTCGCTGACGTGGCCCAGGAAGATCAGGTCCCGCACCGCGAGCGGCAGTGCCAACACGTTGACGACCGCCAGCGCCGTCCCGTCGTCGGCGGAGGCCTCGAAGATCGACGCGATCCCCGACGTGACCAGCGCCAAGCCCAGGATGGCAACGCCGCCGACGATTCGCCGGTCGGTGAGCGAGGCCAGGGCCACGCCGATCGCGGCGTAGTAGACCGCCAGCACCACCAGGGCCACCGGCACCTGCCACAGCACCTCGGCGTGGTCGGTGAAGTAGTCGAGCGCCCCGTCTCTGGTCACGAACGTCTGCCCCACGAACAGCACGACCTGGGGCAGGAACCCGAACCCGAACACGATGGCGGCGATGGCGCCCACCTTGGCCAGCACGTAATCGGCGCCGGTCAGCGGACGGGAGAACAGCAGCGGGAGCACGCGCTGGCTGCGGTCGGGGCAGACGACGTCCGGCGCCGTCAGCGCCACGAACAGCAGCAGCGCGGTGGACACGCCCACGTACTCCCGGTAGGTGATGAACGAGAAGTCCGGGAAGTCGGCCGGGCTCTCCCTGGCGGCGTAGCCGATCCCCACGTTGACGACGGCGGGGACGGTGGCGATCGCCAGGAGGCTCCAGGGGAACACCTTCTGCCGCCACGAGCGGCGCAGACCGAGGGCCCGGCGGACCGACAGCCGCCACAGGGCGAACGTGGCCTCGCGACGTCCGCCGCGGGGGCCGTCGTAGGGCCGGTAGCCGCGGTCGTAGACCGCACCCGACAGCACCGGGGGCAGGGCGGTCACCGGCGGGCTTCCTGCATGAACACGTCGTCGAGCGAGCGATGACGGGTCGACAGCGCGTACAGCCGCAACCCCAGGTCCGCCGTCAGGTCACGGACGGCGTCGAACGCGGCGTCGCCGTGGTGGCTCGTGTCGACCTCGACGGTGTGCTCGTCCACCAGCCCGGCCGCGATGTCCCGCGCCGCCAACGCGTCGACCAGCGCCCGCCCGGACGCCGGCCGCCCGCCGACCTCGACCCGCATGACCCCGGTGGTCTGCATGAGCTTGTCGATCGGGCCCGCCAGCACCAGCCGGCCGCGGTCGATCATCACCACGTGCTGGCAGACGCGCTGCACGTCGTCGAGCAGGTGGGTGGCCAGGATGGCCGAGATGCCAAAGCCCGCCAAGCGGCCGACCAGCTCGAGCATGTCCTCACGGCCCAGGGGGTCGAGGCCGGCCGTCGGCTCGTCGAGCAGTACCAGCTGAGGATCGGCCACGAGCGCCTGGGCCAACTTGGTGCGCTGCCGCATGCCCGTCGAGAACCCGCCCACGGGACGGAAGCGGGCCTCGTCGAGCCCGACCAGGTCGAGCATGTCGGACGCCCGTTGCCGCGCCGCCCGTGCCGGAAGGCCGGCCAGTTCGCCGAACGTCGCCACGATGTCGGCCGCCGTCTGGTCCAGCGGCAGGCAATCGTGCTCGGGCATGTACCCCAGGTGGCTGCGGATGCCGACCGGGTCCGACGCCACCGGCCGACCGGTGACCTCGAGCGCGCCCGAGGTGGGCTCCATCAGCCCGAGCATCAGGCGGAACAGGGTGGTCTTGCCCGCGCCGTTGGCACCGACGAGCCCCACCGACCCCGGCGGCACGTCGACGGTGAAGCCCTCCAGTGCGGTGGTCCCGTCGGGGTAGGTCATGGTGAGGCCGGCCGCACGCAGGATCGGTCCGCCCGGGGACGCCGGCGGCGGGGGCACGGTCGGCTGCATCGGCGCCGAGTTTGGCATAGCCGGTCGGGATCGCCGGAGCCGCGGGCCGTCCGGCGGCGCACCCTCACGGCCCTCGACTGACCATCCGCGAGGCACTGCGCCCCGGCTGCGACCATCGGACGCATGGCGGTCGAGCGGCAATTGCGTGAATTGACGGAATCAGGTCAGGGGAGCAGGTGCCGCTGGTGCGGCCGCAGCCTGCCCTCGCGGGCCGGACCGGGCCGCCGGCGGGAGTTCTGCAAGCCGAGCTGCCGCCAGCTCGACTACCAGGCGCGCCGGAGGGCGACCGAGCTGGGCCTCAGCGAGCACGAGCTGATCGTCGCCCGGCGCGAGCTCGACGACCTGTACGACCGGCTCTACGTCCTCGAGGCTGCGATCGAGGACGTGGACCGGGACCTCGCCGACGACCCGACACCGGCGGACTATCAGGACGCAGTGGCGTGGCTGCTAGCGGCCGCCCGGCCGGTGGTGGAGCAGCGGCCGTTCGTGGAGAAGGGCGTTACTTGACAGAACATGCATTCTGGGCGGTCCGGCTCGCCCGGTGGGCTTGCCAGGCCGCCCAGAATGCACCACCTGCGATCGCCCCGGCTCCGCCGGGCTCCGCGCTGCCTGCCGCACACCCGACCGCGGCGGTACACCCCGACGTGCCAGGCCGCCCTCCGTCGTCGCTGCGTCAATCCCAGTCAATCTGCTGAAAGCGCTCCGCCATGCCCAGTTCGTTGCCCGACTACGACTCGCTGCCGCGCCGTTCCGGTCTGCCGTCTGCCTGGGACTTGTGGCAACCGGGTGGCGACGTGTTCGGTTGTCTCAACCTGCTGACGGAGGAGCGTGCCGCCGCGGCCGCTCGGCTGGTCGAGCGCGGCGCGGTGTTCCCGCTCAACTGGTCGATGGGGTTGCCCGACCCTCCCTTGTTCAACCGGTCCCGGTACCGCCACGAAGTCACGGGGTCCGAGACGGGCACGGGCCACGACGACGTGCTGCATGGCTGGAACACGCAGTCGTCGAGTCAGTGGGACGGGTTTCGCCACATCCGCAACCCGCTGGCGCGGCTCGAGCAGCCGGGCACCGGCCACTTCGGTGGCGTCGACGACGGTGATCACGGCATCCACCACTGGGCACAGCGCGGGATCGTGGGTCGCGGCGTCCTCGCCGACGTCGCCCGCTGGCGCGACGCGCAGGGCCGCCCGATCCGCTACGGCGAACCCGACCCCGTGACCGCCGCCGAACTGACGGCGTGCCTGGCCGACCAGGGGACCGAGGTCGCCGAGGGCGACGTGCTGCTCGTGAGGTTCGGCTGGGTCGGCTGGTACGAGGCCCAGCCCCACGATGTCCGCGACCGGCTCGGCGAACGCTCGACACTGGTCGCGGTCGGGTTCGAGGCGGGCGAGGACCTGGCGCGCACGCTCTGGAACCTTCACGTCGCCGCGGTCGGCACCGATACTGCCGGATTCGAGGCGTGGCCACTGGGCCACGGACTGAGCCGGGAGGAGGTCGAGGTGTACCGGACCGAACAGGTCCGCCTGCACGAGATCTTTGCCCACACCGTCCTGCTGCCGATGCTCGGCCTGCCACTCGGCGAGCTGTTCGCGCTCGATGCCCTTGCCGCCGACTGCGACGCCGACGGCCACCACGAGTTCATGTTCACGTCCGCCCCCCTGAACCTCCCGAACGGAGCGGCCAGCCCACCCAACGCCCTCGCCATCAAGTGAGCGAGCCTCCGCGCTGCGTCAGCCGGGGAGCCTCAGGAACCTGCGGGCCAGTTGTTCCAGTTGGGCGCGGAGCGTGTCGTCGTCCAAGCCTGCAACGAAGGGGTGCATGACTGCACCGCTTATGGCGGCGGTGAGCATGGCTGCGGAGACGCGGGCTTCGTGGGTGGTGGCGTCGCCGACCAGGAGGCGGCACATGCGGTCCATCGTGTGCTGGAACTCTTTGTGGTCGGTGAAGAAGCCCACGATGACCGGGTCCCGCAGCACGACGCCCATGGAATGGCGGCTGGCGACAGCGAGGGCGGCGATCCCGGTGATGAGCGTGTCGCGCGCCCGCTTGCGGGTCGGTTGGGCCTCGGCTTCGTCGACGACGGCTTGGAGCTTGGCGAGCTCGGCCTCGGCCGCGGCGAGGACGATCTCGTCCTTGGTCTTGAACTGGTGGTAGACGGCCGCTTTCGTCACGCCGACCTCGTCGGCGATCATCGCCAGTGACGTTCCCCCGACGCCGTGCTCGGCGAACAGGCCGAGAGCCGCGGCGATGATCCGAGCCTGGGCGGCCCGATGAACCACCGGGCCGCCGGCATAGGCGGCCACCGACGCTGAACTCATGCGGGCGACCCTAGCGGTGCGGCCTCGGCGTGAGCTCGACCGGGACGTACTCGGGGTCGTGCTCGTCGCGCATGCTGAACCGCCACTTGCAGCACACGTCCCCCGGGTCCCGGCGGGGAGGGATGGCGAGGATCTCGACCTTCATGTTCGGGTTGTACATCTTGGTCGTCTCGATCATCGACTTCGGGCACGTCGAGTGGCAGTTCTTCTCGAGGATGTCGGGGCGGCCCATCGCCTCCCACTGGTCGACGGCGACGCAGCGGTTGAACGTCATGATGCCGACGTCGGGCTCGGGCATCTCGAAGGACAGGTCGAAGGCCTTTCCGGGCAGCGCCGTGGCGTCGAGCTGCAGGTCCTTCATCCAGTCCTCGACGCGGTCGCCGCTGATGCCGAGGTACTCGGCCTTGAGCCGCCTCACCTCGGGAAGGACCGTGTTGCCCCACAGCCTCCACTGGATGTCGAACATCACGTCGAGGCCATAGCGAACGGTGATCTGCGTGGCCCACGCCTCGATGCACTGCAGCAGGTACTCGTGGCTGCCGAGCAACCAGGTGACGAGCTGCTCCTTGGTGAGCTCGGCTACGTCCGGCCGCGGCGTGAACAGGCCCGTGTACACGACCCGGGTGACGGGCCGCCCCTGTTCGGGAACCTGTTGTTGGGGTCGTCGTAGGCCGTGCCTGGGGGCAGGAACTCGGCCCGCATGCGCTCGAGCTCGGGCACGATCTGGTCGTTCCACGCGGCCCACTCGATCTCGGCCATCGTCTCCGCCCCGTAGCGTCGCGCCACCTCGGTGGCCCACCCGTCGACGCACGTCTGCATGTACCGCTCGCTCCACGGGAGGAACCGGGTGGCCAGCGCCTCGGTGGAGAAGTCCGTCAAGCGGAGGTCGGCCCGGTAGGGCCCGCTGTAGTCCGGCAGTTCGGCGCCCGAGTCGACATCGAGCTGCTGGCGGATGTCGAGGTCGGCCTTGGGGTAGGTGACGTCGTCGTCCACGCGCGAGAACTTGGGGTAGTTCGTCAGGTCGACCCCGAGCATGAGGACGAAGTCGTCGGCGACGACCTCCTCCTCGAGGTGGGCCCCGGGCTTGCGGATCTCCAGGAACCCGTCGACCTGCTCGTCGGTCGTCGGTTCAGGCACGATGGGCCTCCTCCGTCGCATCGGACCCAGACACTAGCCGATCGACTACCAAAGATAGACGATCGGCTAGGCGCCGCTCGCTCTCGAGCCTCAAACGCAAGCAGCCTCTCCGTTGACCGGAGGGGCTGCCGCCGGACTGGGGGTTCAGCCCCCGTCGAAGCAGGCCGACGCGTAGTCGATGCCCTTGCCGTCGCAGGCGTGCGCGCGCCTGGGCCGAGCCAGATCAGGCCGGCAGTTCGGCGTTGGCGCGCTCGGCGATGATCGCCAGCACCTTGTGGGTGGTGGCCAGATCGTGGGCCGGAAGGTCCCCGTACAGGCGCGCTGCGATCTGGGCGATGCCATGGCGGACGGATTGGACCCGCGCCGTGCCCTCGGGCAAGAGCTCCAAGCGCACGGGATCGCCGGTGGCCGCGACGAGACCTCTGGATGTCACCTCGTCGATCGCGGTACGGGCCGTGGGCTCCGGGATCCTGAGGCCGGCGGTCAACTGGCCCAGTACTTCTTCACCGTCGACGGGCGACTCCGCGGCGGCGAGAACGTTCAGGGTCACCCACTGGTCGAAGGTCGTCCCCGTCTCGGCCAGGAACCTGTCGAAGACAGCCCTGGTCGCCCGCTCGGCTTGGCCGATGTCCTGGCCCGTCAGGGTTGGGGTGTCGCTCATTGGTCTTCTCCTGTCTTGCCTGGGGGACGGGACGCGGCGAGAAGCGTCGCCAGCTCGCGCGCGAGGGTCCGGGTCCGCCGCCCCCGCAACCCGCCGAGCGGGGCGGTGAGCTCCTCCTGGAGGTCCCGGACGACGGCGATCGCCCGCTGGGCGACATCGGACCCGGCGGTGGTCAGGGCGAGCCGGACCGCCCGGGTGTCGGCGGGATCGGCGGTCCGCTCGACCAGCCCGGCGGTCTCGAGCGCCCGGACCAACTTCGAGATGTAGATGGGCTCGAGGCCCGTGTGATCGGCCAGCCGGCGTTGGCTGGGCCGCTCCCCCGCCCGGACCATCCCGTACAGCGACGCCAGCACCGAGTACTGCGCGTGCGTGAGCCCCCACGGCGCCACCGCCCGATCGACGGCGACCCGCCACTTCATCGACAGCCGCCAGACCAGGAACCCCGGCGTCGGCGTCCACTTGGCGATCACGCGGATACTATACATAGAAACTATTTCCATAGCTACTAAGTCCGGAATCCGCCACCTGACCGCCGGGTCAAGGCCGCACTACCCTCGCGGCCGTGATCGTCGACACCATGGCCGGCAAGGTGCAGGGGCTACAGAAGGACGGCGTCCTGCAGTTCCGCGGCATCCCGTACGCCCGGACCGAGCGATTCGGGCCCTCCCGCCCGACCGACGGCTGGGTTGGCATCCGGGACGCCACCGCCTTCGGACCGATGGCACACCAGAATCCGTCGCCCCTGGAGGCCATGCTCGGGGCCCAGGGGCAGGACGGCGACGAGGACTGCCTGGTCGTCAACGTGTACACGCCCGCAGCCGACGACACCGCGCGTCCGGTGATGGTGTGGATCCACGGCGGGGCATTCGTGGCGGGCTCGGGCCACGTTCCCTGGTACAACGGCTCCAACCTGGCGCGGCTCTACGACGTCGTGGTGGTGACGCTCAACTACCGCCTCGGCGCCCTCGGCTTCCTGCACCTCGGGCACCTGGAGCCCGCCTTCGCGGGCTCGGGAAGCAACGGCATCGGCGATCAGGTCCAGGCGCTGCACTGGGTGCGCGACAACATCGCCGCCTTCGGCGGCGACCCGGCAAACGTCACCATCTTCGGCGAGTCGGCCGGCGGCATGAGCGTGAGCACGTTGCTCGGCACGCCGACGGCCGCCGGGCTGTTCCGGGGCGCCATCGCGCAGAGCGGGGCCGCCTCGCACGCCCACGACACCTCGACGGCCGAGTGGGTGACGGACAGGTTTCTGGCCGCGCTCGGCCTCTCCCCCTCCACCGCCGACGCCCTGCTCGCCCTCCCCGCCGAGGAGATCCTGCGCGCGCAGGCGACGGTCGACGCCGCGGTCCTAGGCGGCGCCGGGCCGGGCATCGGCCGCCTGGCGTTCCAGCCCGTCGTGGACGGCACGCGCCTCCCCCGGCCCCCGTTCGATGCCATCCGTGACGGCAGCGCTGCCGGAGTCAACCTGGTCGTCGGCACCACCGCCGAGGAATGGAACCTGTTCCAACTCCAGGCCCGCAGCAACGGCAACGTGACCGACGAGCGCCTGCTACGCCGCCTGGCGCGGGTGGTCGGCGAGGACCGGGTCGACGACACCCTCGCGGTCTACCGCGACGCCCGTTCCGGCACCGACCTCGACGGTCTGTTCTGCGCGGTCATGACCGACTCGGTGTTCCGCATGCCGGCGATCCGCGTGGCCGAGGCCCAGGCCGCCCATGCGCCCCGGGTGTCGATGTACCGGTTCGACTACCGGTCGACCGCCTTCGGGGGGGTGCTGGGCGCCTGCCACGCCATCGACGTGCCGTTCACCTTCGCCAACCTCGATCGCCGCGGGGTGGAGCTGATGCTCGGCGGCATCGACGACGCCACCCAGCGCCTGGCGGAACGCACGTCGCGGGCCTGGTCCAGCGCCGCCCGCACCGGCTCGCCCGAGCACGACGAGCTGCCATGGCCCGCGTACGACGCCGAGCGGCGCGCCACATGCCTGCTCGACCGCGACGTCACGGTGGTCGACGATCCGGCGGGCGAGGTCAGGCAACTGTGGGACGAGTTGACGCCCGCGCCATCCCCTACATACTGAGAGCAGGGAGTAACAGCCATGTCCGATCGTCGCCCCCACCAGTTCCCCAAGTTCGAGTCGACCGACGAGGCACGCGAACACATGAAGCAGCGCATGGCCGCGGCGTTCCGGCTGTTCGACCGCTTCGGGTTCGACGAGGGCGTCGCCGGCCACCTGACCGGCCGAGATCCCGAGCATTCCGACCTGTTCTGGGTCAACCCCCTCGGGATGAGCTTCGGCCAGATCCGGGCCTCCGACCTCATCCGCGTCAACCGCGAGGGCGAGGTCGTCGATGGCGACTGGCCGGTGAACACGGCCGCCTTCGCCATCCACAGCCAGATCCACGAGGCGCGGCCCGACGTCAACGCGGCCGCCCACACGCATTCGCCCTACGGGCGGGCGTTCTCCACGCTCGGCAAGCCGCTCGCACCGCTCACCCAGGACGCCTGCGCCTTCCACGGCGACCACACGGTGTTCGACGACTACACGGGCGTCGTGCTCGACGTCGAGGAGGGCAAGCGCATCGCCCACGCCCTCGGCGACGCCAAGGCGTGCATCCTGCGCAACCACGGCCTGCTCACCGTCGGCCAGACGGTCGACGAGGCGGCATGGTGGTTCGTCACCATGGAACGGTCGTGCCACGTGCAGCTGATGGCCGAGGCCGCCGGCGACCCCATCCCGATCGACGAGGAGTACGCCACCCTCACCCAGACCCAGGTCGGGACCAGCATCGGCGGCTGGTTCAGCTTCCAGCCTCTCTACGACAAGATCGTCGCCGAGCAACCTGACTGCCTGAACTGACGAGGGCCTCTCCCCGGGGGGGTGCCGTGGCCGGCGTGACGCCGATCGGAACCAAGCTGCACCAACGCCGGCAACAGCTGATCGAACGCCTGCTTACCGCCCAGAACCGGGGGGACCTCGACGCCGCGCTCGCCTGCTTCACCCAGCCCCGCTACGAGCTCATCGGGAACAACCGCGTGTACGACGGTGCCGACGAGGTCCGCCACTACTACGAGGTGACCCGCGGCTACTTCCCCGACCTGCGGTTCGACGTCGTCGCCATGCACCATGGCGACGATGCCCTGGTCGGCGAGCTGTGGATGACCGGGACCCACCTCGGCTCGGGCCGCGACTTCGAGGCCACGGGACGCTCCTTCCGCTGCCGCACGGCGGTCATCTTCAGCTTCGACGGGGACCAGCTGATCGGCGCCCGCGTCTACTACGACACCGGCACGATTGCCCGCCAGCTGGCCTGACGCCTGGGAGCTGAGTGGTTCAGCACGTCGTCTGGGCCCACCGGTCAGTGCTGCCGGAGGCCGAGCTGTGTGGCCTCGGCTCACGCTGCAAATCCCGTACTGTTCTGTGCCCACCGGCGGGCCTGTCCGCTCGGCCTCCTACTCAAAACGAGGGCGCAGCGGCAGGCCCGATCGGCCGCCGGGCTCACGGGGGACTGACAGCGCCTGGTGGATCTGTGAGCGGCCGGCCTCGAAGTTGATGGCCGACGCCGCCATGTACAGCCGCCAGACCCGCGCCCGCGGCGCCCCCACCTCCGCGACCGCCTCGTCCCAGTGCTCCTCGAGGTTGGCCACCCACCGCCGCAGCGTGAGGGCGTAGTGCTCGCGCAACGACTCGACGTGGCGAACCTCGAAGCCGGCGTCCTGCGTGATCGAGATCACACGGCCGACCTCGTGCAGCTCGCCGTCGGGAAAGACGTAGCGGTTGATGAAGCTACGGCGCGGCAGACGTGCCTTCTCGGTGCGGGCGGGGCGGCTGATGCCGTGGTTGAGCAGCCGGCCTTCCGGACACACCAGGCGCCGCAGGCACTCGAAGTACTCGGCTAGGCGCGCCTCGCCGACGTGCTCGAACATCCCGATCGAGCTGACGCCGTCGTAGGGACCATCAGAGACCTCGCGGTAGTCCTGCACGCGAATCTGCACCTGGCCCGACAGCCCCACCTCGGCCACCCGTTTCTCGGCGAGCTCCGCCTGCTGCCGGGAGATCGTGATGCCGACGGCGTGGACGCCGTGGTGCTGAGCGGCATGCATGACCATGCCGCCCCAGCCGCAGCCGACGTCCAGCAGCCGCATGCCCGGCCGCAGGTTCAGCTTGCGGCAGATCAGTTCGTACTTGTTGGCCTGCGCCGCCTCGAGCGTGTCGTCGGAGTCGTGCCAGACCGCGCACGAGTAGGTGAGGCTGGGCCCGAGCACGAGCCGGTAGAAGGTGTTCGACACGTCGTAGTGATGGCTGACGGCGGCCGCATCACGGGCCTTGCTGTGGCGCCGCCCCCGGAGGCGCACCTCCTCGTCGGGCGGCGGCAGCGGCCTCACCTCGCGCCACCCGCCCAGCTCGCGTACCAGGCGGAGCATCATCTTGGGCTCGAGCTGCACGTCGGGGATGCGATCACGCAGCTCGAGCAGCGCCCAGATCGAGCCCTGCAGCTCCAGGTCGCCGGACACGTACGCGCGCGCCAGGCCCAGCTCGCCCGGTGCCGTCACGATCCGCCGCAGGGCGTCGGGCGACCGGAGCACGATGGTCGCCGGGGCGTCCACCGGACCGGACCTGCTGCCGTCGTACGCCTCGACCGCGATGGGCACGCCGCCTCCCAGCACGTCGTCGACCAACGCCGCCAAAGCCATCGCGCGACCCCCTATGCCTCGGGTTCGAGCTCCAGGCTACGCGGCGGCGGCGATCGCTACTGCTTGGGCCGCTTGTAGAAGGGCAGAGCCACCACCCAGGCGGGCACCTCGTTGCCGCGCACGTCGATGGCCACGTCCCGCTCCTCCCCCACGTCAGGGGGCAGGAACGCCAACGCAATGCCGCGGTTGAGGGTGGGCGAGTAGTTGCCGCTCGTCACCCGCCCGATCGCCTCGCCAGCGGACGTCACCGTCTGGTCGGCCCTCGGCGGGCGCCGCCCCTCGACCTCCAGGCCCCGTAGCTTGCGCTCGACACCACGCTCCCGCTCGACGGCGAGGGCCTTGCGCCCCCGGAACTCGCCCTTGTCCCACGACACCACCCAGCCGAGACCCGCCTGCAGGGGCGTGATCCCCGGCCCCAGCTCGTGGCCGTGTAGCGGCAGCCCGGCCTCGAGCCGCAGCGTGTCGCGCGCCCCGAGCCCTGCCGGGGTGACACCCGCGTCCACGACGGCGTCCCACACGGCGACGGCGTGGTCGGCATCCACGGCCAGCTCGACCCCGTCCTCCCCCGTGTACCCGGTGCCGGCCACGACGCTGGGCCGGCCGAGGACGTCGACCTCGGCCACGCGAAAGCGCCCGACCGCGGCGGCCTCCGGGGCCACCGTCGCCAGCCGCTCCCGGGCGCGCGGACCCTGGACGGCGATGACCGCCCTGCCTGCCGTCACGTCGTCGCCCCCGAGGGCCGCCAGCACTCGCTCGGTGTTGGAGGCGTTGGGCATGACGTCGAACCGATCGTCAGTCACCCACCAGACGATGATGTCGTCGAGGACCGATGCGTCCGCCTCGTCGAGCAGGTGGGTGTACTGGGCGCGCCCCGGAGCGATCTTGCCGAGGTCGTTGCTCAGTGCCACTTGCAGCTGGTCGAACGCCCCGCGGCCGGTGACCCGCACGGTGCCGAGGTGGCTGACGTCGAACGCCACCGCGTCGCTGCGGCACGCCCGGTGCTCCGCCAGCGTGCCGCTCGGATACTGGATGGGCATGTCCCATCCCCCGAAGGGAACCATCTTGCCGCCGCGGGCCCGGTGGCGGGCGTCCAGCGGCGAGGTTCGCAGGCTCACCTCTCGGTCAGCGGTGGCCGTCGGCGGCCCGGTGGCGTCCGCCCACGGCGGACCCGTCATTTGGGGACGACGGAGTCCCCTCCCGATCGGCGGGAAACAGCTCGACGATGGCGGCGTCGACCTGTTCCTTCACGCCGTCCAGGGCCAGCAGGTTGAGGACCCCCTGCCCCTGGTAGCGGTTGACGACGTCGATGAGCTCGTAGTTCTCGCGCACCAGCACGGCACTGGTGCCGGTGATGACGAGCTTGGCCGTCGACACGTCCTCGCCGAGCTGGTCGCGCAGGTACGTGAAGCCCTCCCGGATCGACTCGAGCTTGATGCCGTTGTCGAGCAGGGTCTTCACGAGCTTGAGCTCCAGGAGGTTCTGGTAGCTGTAGCGCCGCCGGCTGCCGCTCCCGTGGGCGTCGGCGACTGACGGCCTGATCAGGTCGGTGCGTGCCCAGTAGTCGAGCTGCCGGTAACTGATGCCAACGATGTCGGCCGCTCGCTTGCCGCTGTACCCCTCGACGGACGCGTGCGAGGTCGTAGTCACGACGATGCTCCTACTTGTTGCCGCGGGCGTGACATCAGCGGAATTACGCCGGTGTCACGGGCACGGAGGGTACGGCCCGGCGGCGGCGGGGTCAACGGCCGCGGTTTACAGGGCGAAGTCTTCCGGATTCACGTGGTCGATGAAGTCCCGGAACTGCTCGACGACCTGCTCCGCCTCCTCCTCGTCGGGCTGCTCGACGCGGCCGGCCTCCTCGAGCACGTCGTCCTCGGCGAAGATCGGCGAGCCGATGCGGATCGCCAGGGCGATCGCGTCCGAGGGCCGGCTCGACACCGTGCGTACCTCGCCTTGGGCGCTGAGGATGATCTCGGCGAAGAACGTGCCCTCGCGCAGCTCCGTGACAGTGATGCGCTCGACCTGCGCACCGACCTCATCGAGCAGGTTCTTCATGAGGTCGTGCGTCATTGGACGGGGGGTCTCGATGTTCTGCATCGTCAGGGCGATCGCCTGCGCCTCGGGCACCCCGATGAAGATGGGCAGGACCCGACGCTGCCCTGCCACCTCGCGCAGGATGACCACCGGCGTGCGGGTTGGACGCTCTGGCGCCTCGACGCTCACGAGTTCCATCTCGACGGTCATCGACCGCCACCCTACTCCTCGGCCGGCGGAATTCGGCGTCCCTCAGGGATCCCTCAGCTGGGCCCCGCCACGTCCCGCAGCTCGCGGGACAGCAGCACGCCGCGCATCTGGTGGCCGAGCCGCACGAGCTCTGCGATGGTGTCCCGGGCCCGCTGCCGGGCCTCGGGATTCCGCTGCTTGAGGAGGGGCAGGACGATCTGTTCGAACAGCCCCGCCTCCCGATCCACCGCCACCTTGTAGCTGCGTATGTGCCGGGCCTCGATGCCGTGCTGGAGGAATCCGGCCGCCGTCTGGGCGATGACCAGGGCGTCCGCGTCGTAGTACGCCGAGTCGCCCACGGCGAAGCTCTCGATCAGCCCGTAGCGCTCCAGATCACGGAGGTCCCGCATCGCCAACCCGCTGTGCTGCGCCAACTCCTCGGCGGTCAGGCTCACCGAGCCGACTGGCAGCGATGCCGGCGCACTCGGGCGGGGACCCCGGTGCGCGTCGGCCGCCGGTTCGGACGCGCTGGCGGCCTTGGGTGCGCGCTCCGCCGACGCGGTTGCGGCTGGTCGTTGGTCCCGGGCTGGCGCCGGTGAGTCGGAAGCCGGGTCCGACCTCTCCGCCGGGGCGGCCGACGGCCGGGACTGCGCCAGAGGCAACGCATCGGCGGCGGGTCGGACGGCCCCTGGACGCTCGTCGAGGGCCACAGCGCTGGCGACCGCTCGGTCCGGTCGCGGCCCGGTCCCACCCTGCGCGGCTGCGCTGGCCACCCCGTTGTTCGCCGACCTCGACGCCACCGCCGCCTCCCTTGACGGCACGGCATCCTCGAGCCGGTCCTTGATCACCTTGAGGGGCAGGTAGTGGTCCTTCTGCTGGCGCAGGATCCACCGCAACCGATCGATGTCGGCCTCGTAGAACTTGCGGTAGCCGGACGGGGTGCGCTCGGGGTCGAGCAAGCCCTGGCTCTCGAGGAACCGGATCTTCGAGATGGTGACGTCCGGGAACTCTCCCTGCAGCAACGAGAGGACCTCGCCGATCGACAGATGGGAGCGATCAGACGGAGCACGATTCACGGTGCATCTCCCCTCCCCGTGAGGAACACGAGTTTGAACGTCCCAATCTGCAGCTCGTCGCCGTCGGTCAGCGGCGCAGACTCGACACGCTCGCGATTGAGGTAGGTCCCGTTGAGCGATCCCACGTCGCGCACCACATAACCCCCGCCCTCACGCACGATCTCGGCGTGGCGTCGCGACACGGTGATGTCGTCGAGGAAGATGTCGCTCTCGGGGTGGCGCCCGGCCCGCACGATGTCGGCGTCGAGTGCGAAGCGTGAGCCGACGTTGGGGCCCCGCTTGACCACCAGGAGCCCGACACCGGCCGGCAGCTCGCCAGCCTCGACCGCCATGTCGTCGTATCCTTCGGCCGCCTCGGGCACGAACGTCACCGTCGTCGGATCCTCGCGGAGCGCCGCCAGCGGCGCGCCGCACGAGGAGCAGAAGTTGGCGCCCGCCGGGTTGCGGTGGCCGCATTGGTTGCAGAAGACGTCGTCGGCCACCGCCTCACCCTTCGATCAACGCGCGATAACCCTCGGCGTCGAGCAGCTCGTCGAGCTGCGCGGGATCGGTGGGCTCGATGATGCAGATCCACCCCTCGCCGTACGGGTCGTCGTTGAGCCTCTCGGGGCTGTCGGCCAGGTCGGCATTGATCTCGGCGATCAGGCCGGAGACGGGGGCATAGATCTCGGACACCGACTTGGTCGACTCGACCTCGCTGAAGCTGGCGCCGCGCTCGACCTTGGTGCCCACCTCGGGCACCTCCACGAACACGACATCGCCGAGCGCATCCTGGGCATAGTCGGTGATGCCGATGCGCACCCGCCCCTCCTCGACACGCGCCCACTCGTGATCGGTCGAGTAGCGGAGGTCGGAAGGGATGTCCATGGGCGCCCACGCTAGTCAACCGCGTCAACCCTCGACGCAGGGTTGAGACTTAGCCCTTCCGGCCCTGGTCAGCGCGCTATGGAGCGTGGTTTGCGCGCCTCAGCGCAGCAATTGGCGGATCCGCCGGGCGTATTCCTGGGCCAGGCGGCGGGCCGCAGCGTCGGTTTCACCCTCGGCCCAGATGTGTGTGACCGGCTCCTCCGGGTCCGGCAGCGCCAGCGCCCATCCGCCCTCGTGATGGACCTTGACGCCGTCGACCAGGTCGACCTCCCGGTCCTTCGACAGCTCCACCAGCGAGCGCATGACGGTCCCCTTCTGGTCCCAGGGCGTCACCACGGTCTCATGGACGATGTGCACTGCCGGTAGACCGCTCACCACCTTCGACAGCGGGACGTCGTCGAGCGCCAGCAGCTCCAGCATCTTCACCATGGCCGCCGCCCCGTCGAATGCCGGCAGGAAGTCGGGCAGGATGAAGCCGCCGTCGGTGCTGGCGGCGAAGCCGACATCCGATCGTGACGCCACCTCCATGAGGGCGGCGTTGGACAGCTTGGTGCGCTGGACCTGGACGCCTCGATCGGCGGCCAGGCGGTCCGCGTGGCTGGTGGCCGACAACGGCAGCGCGATGCGCCGCTCACCCAGGTGCCCTGCAACCAACGTGACGTAGGCCAGCAGCGCCTCGTCGTCGGACAGCACGTGGCCGGTGTCGTCGACCAGGGACAGGTGCTCGCCGTCGGGGTCGAGCACCGCACCCAGCGCCGCGCCCGATGCTCGCACCAGCCGGGCGACGCTGGCAGCGTGTTCCTGGCGGTCCCAGCCGATGATCCCGCGGGTGGACGCGAACGGATTGACGGCCAGCACGTCGGCCTCGAGCTTGGAGAGGATGTTGGGCATCACGAACGAGGTCGAGCCGTACGAGTAGTCGACCACCACCTTGAACCCCGACTCCGCGATGCGCTCGATGTCGACCTCGGCCTCGAGCGCGGTGCTGTACTGCTCGAGGTGGCGCGGCGGGAACTCGATGTCGCCGATCTCGCCCGGGAACACTCGGCGAAAGTCCTCGCGCAGGAACAGGCGCTCGATCCGGCGTTGGGCCGTCTCGACGATGTCCGCGCCCTTCGTGTCGAAGAAGCGGATCACCACCGACTGGGGGTCGTCTTCCACCAGGCGGATCGTGATCCCGGCGGCGGACTCGGGGCGGGACACCGCGAACCGCGTCACCGGGACCGAGGCGACCTCGAGGTCCCGCACGTTGACACCCGCGGCGTTGATGCCCGCCATCATGGCCCGCTTGAGCATGCGGGCCGAGCGGCTGGAGTCGCGGGACGTGACCACCGTTGCGTCCTTCTTGAGCGAGGTGGCGAACGCCATGGCCACCCGGGCGGCCAGCTCGGGGGTGATGTCGACGTTGGCCAACCCGGCCACGCCCAGGCTCCCGAACAGGCTGCGGGAGCCGCGTGACTCCCACACGATCGAGGAGTTGATGACGGCACCGCCCTCCACCGTCTTGAACGGATACACCTTGACGCCGGCGCCGAGGACCGCCTGCTCGCCGATGAAGCACTCGTCGCCCAGCACCACGCCTTCCTCGCCCCGCACGCCGTTGCGCAGGTCGCAGGCCCTTCCGACCGTCGTGCCCCGCAGGCGGACGCCCTCGCCGATGTAGGTGTTGTCGTGGATCACGGCCCGCTGGAGGTCGGCGCCCGCCCGCACCCGCACGTTGGTGCCGAGCACGGTGTACTCACCCAGGCGGGCGTTGCCCTCGAGCCGGCAGTAGTCACCGATGATGGCCGGTCCCTCGACTCGGGCGTCGGGGTGGATGTCGGCCCCCTCCCCCACGTACACGCCGTCGGAGATCTCGAAGCCCGGGATCTCGATGTCGACCTTGCCGTCGAGCACGTCCTTGTGGGCGCGGACGTACGCATCGGGCGTGCCCACGTCCTCCCAGTAGCCCTCGAGCACCGCCCCGTACAGCGGCTTGTCCGCCTCGAGCAGTGCCGGGAACACCTCGGACGAGAAGTCCACCTGCCGGCCATCGGCGATCCAGTCGAAGATCTCGGGCTCCAGCACGAAGATGCCGGTGTTGATGGTGTCGCTGAACACCTGGCCCCACGTGGGCTTCTCGAGGAAGCGCTCGACGGAGCCGTCGTCGCGGGTGATGACGATCCCGAACTCCAGCGGATCGTCGACCGGGCTGAGGCCGATGGTGGCCAGGGCGTTCCGCTCCTCGTGGAAGCGCACGATGGCACCGAGATCGATGTCGGTGAGCACATCGCCGGAGATGACGAGGAAGCGGTCGTCGAGCTCGTCGCGGGCGTTGCGGACCGACCCCGCGGTCCCCAGGGGCGTCTCCTCGGTGGCATAGACCATGCGGACGCCCAGCTCGGAGCCGTCGCCGAAGTAGTTGCGTATGTGGTTGCCCATGAACGCGACGGTCACGACGATCTCCTCGAAGCCGTGGCGGCGCAACAGGCGGACGATGTGCTCCATCATCGGCGCGTTGGCGATGGGCATCATCGGCTTGGGTGAGTTGGACGTGAGCGGGCGCAGGCGAGTCCCCTCGCCGCCGGCCATGATCACGGCTTTCATGTACTCAACGCCCTGACCTGGGAATACCTACCCTCATGTGCGCCATGGTGTGAGCCAACCTCGGCTACCAAACACGTACCCACACGGACAAGGGTGGATGCATCGTGGCTAAGCGTAGGCGGGGGCACGGCGAAGGAAGCGTCTACCAGCCCGCGCATTCCGAGACCACGTGCAGCTTCTCGCCTACCCGTCAACTGCAAGAGCGCCTCCGCTTCCGGTGTCTCACTCCTCGGTCACGCGCCAGCGTCTGATCTTCCCGAGGTACTTGGCAACGAGCCGCGGTGGTGGGGCAGGTCCCGTTCGCCGGCCGGTCGCGTGGTCTCGGATGGCGTCGACCATGTCGTCCGCGTCACGGGAGTTGACGCGGTCGACGCGGAGCCTCTTGCCGTTGGCGATCACCGTGATACTCCCCCACAATCCGGGCTTCGCGAAGGAGATCGAGTCGCGTGGGTACTCGCGGACCCTGGCTTTTCGACGGCCACCAAGCAGGAGGAGCAGTCGCCGATCCGTGAGCACGACCGCGACGGGGGTGTTGCCCCAAGACCATGTGTAGTAGCTACCGGCCGCGATGCACTCGACCGTCTCGTTGTTCGGCACGAACTCGCCGATCCTGGCGAGTGCCCGCCGCCTAATGAAGAACTTCGCGGTGCCGTGCATCCCGTTCACTGCCGCCGTCACGTCCGGCCGCCAACCGGAGCCGTCCCAGTAGCGGTACTTGAACCCGACGGGGGGATCGCGGTACCAGCCGGCTGCCCGTGCCGACGTCATGGACTCGCCCATCGTGTTGTCCTTCTGATCCGGGGTCGGGGTCACGGTCCTGTCGCTCTGGCTCCGTTCACAGACCAGCCCTTGGCGAGCACGCGGGCCGGCACGCCGATCTCGCGCAGGGCCGCGGCACTGATTCGGCTGCGCTTGGCCCACGAGGCAGCCACCGCCACGAACGCGTCCTCGACCTCGGGGAGGCGGGCTGCCTGGTCAATCTGTGCGAGCTGAGCATCGACGTCGAGACGCTGCTGAATCAATTCGACTGGTCAGAGAGACACCGGTGGACGCCAAAGACGCTGCGCCGGTATCACGGCTTCATTTGCCTGACGGTACCGCCCGACCCTCCCTGAGCGCGCGCCGGGCGATGGGTACGTAGAGCACGGCCGCGTAGAGGCTGAACGCCAGGCCCGGAATCCCGGCGATCCAGGCCAGCACGCCGGCGGTGTCGGCCCACGACAGGTCCGAGTGGCTGGCGAGGAACAGCGGGAAGGCGATCATCAGCCCGAACGTCCCGGCCTTGCCGAACCAGGTCACGTCGATGCGCCGGGCGCCGAGCGCAGCGAGCACGAGGGTCGCGCCCCCCACCAGCGTCTCCCGCACGAGCACGATCACGGCGAACCAGGTGGGGACCGAGCCGTCGATCAGGATGCCGCCGGCGCCGACAATGAACAGGAGCCGGTCCGCAACCGGGTCGAGGATCTTGCCGAGCTCCGACACCTGGCCCAGGCGGCGTGCCAGGTAGCCGTCGACCCAGTCGGTGATGCCCAGGACGGCCAGGAGCGCCGCCGCGGCAGCGCGGTCCTCCTTGCCGAAGAGGAGCCACAAGAACACCGGGAGGCACGCCAGGCGGGCAAGGGTGATCAGGTTCGGCAGGGTCAGCACCTGGCGCGCGAAGCCGCTGGTCACCGCATCGTCGGTCGTGCCCTCCATGTGGCCGGAAAGCCTAGGTGGGCCCGTGACGCCGTACTGTGCCGGCCATGGCGACGCTGTTCACCAAGATCATCGAGGGGGAGATCCCGGGCCGGTTCGTGTGGCGCGACGAGCGGGCAGTCGTCTTCCTCACCATCGCCCCGATCACGCCCGGGCACGTGCTGGTGGTGCCCGTCGAGGAGGTCGACCACTGGATCGACCTCGACCCCGAGCTGGCGGCGCACCTGATGCGGGTGGCGAGGGAGGTGGGGCGGGCACAGATGCAGGTGTTCGCGCCCCGCCGCATCGGGATGATCATCGCGGGGCTCGAGGTCCCGCACTGCCACCTGCACCTGGTGCCCATCGACGTCGAGGCCGAGCTGTCGTTCAGCCGCGCCGACCACGATCCCGATCCCGCGGCGCTGGACGACGCCGCCGACGGCCTGCGGGACGCCCTGCGAGACCTGGGCCACGGCGTCCGGGTCGACGCGGCTGCCGGGACCCGTACCTGACTCACACCTCCGCCGGCGCGCCCGCGTTTCGTCAGTTGAGCTTGGCGCGCATTGCCGTGGCCGCGATGCGGTCACGGACGCCCCCGAGGCCCTCCTCGGCGATGGCGTCCAGCTCCTGCGCTGCGGAGTCGAACCGGCCGTTGGCGGCCAGCATCGCGGCCAGCTGGCGCCGGTCGGTGACCGTGGTGCCCGGGACCAGCACCCGCAGGCACTGCGACCACAGCGCGCCGGCCCGGTCGCCGCGACCGACGAACGATCGCTGCAGGTTGGTGAGCATCCGGGCCATGATCGCCCGCTGCCCGACGGGCTCGAGGAAGCGGGGCTCGAACCGCGCCTTGGCGCCGTGGAGCTTGGCGAACAGCGTCTCGCAGCCGGCCCGGTCGAGCTGCACCCGGTGGAACGGGTCCACGAAGACGTCGTCGTCCTTGGCGTCACGCACGAGGAAGTGCCCCGGCATACCCACACCCTGGAGCGGTATGTCGAGCCGGCGGCCCACCTCCAGAACCACGATGGACAGCGAGATCGGGATCCCGAGGCGCAGATCGAGCACGACGTCGAGCAACGAGTTGCGGGGGTTGCTGTAGTCGTCGGTGTCGCCCCGGAAGCCCAGCGTCCCGCACAGGTGGGCGGTGAGGGCGTCGACGTCGGAGCCCGGACAGCTCGCGGCCAGCTCGTCGAGGCGTTGGAGCTGGGCATCGACATCGAGGTCGCGGCGGGAGTGCGCCGCGATCAGCAAGGCCCCCAGATCGAGCTGGCATCGCTCCTCCGGACCGCGCACCATCTCGGCGAACCGGTCGGTGATGTCCACTTCGAATCAGGCTACCGGCGCCCGCCGCAAGTCCCGCCCCGGGATGTGTCCCGAGTCACGAGGCAGCTACCGTGCCGGGCCATGTTTCCCGGCGCCCACGCAGACAGCACCCCCGACAAGCCCGCGGTGGTCATGGCCGGCTCGGGTCGGGTCATCACCTACCGCGAGCTCGACGCCGAGGCCAACCGCGTGTCGCACCTGTTCCGCTCGCTCGGCCTCCGTCCCGGCGACCACGTGGCGTTCTGCCTCGAGAACCACCCGAGGTTCCATGCGCTGGCCTGGGGCGCGTACTACGCCGGCCTCTACTACACGGCGATGAGCTCGCGGCTGACGACCGACGAGATGGCGTACATCATCGACGACTGCGGCGCGCAGGCCTTCGTGACCTCCGCCTACAAGGCCGACCAAGCCGCCGAACTGGTGGGGGCGCTGGCCGACGGCGTGAGGCCGTTCATGATGGACGGCGCCCCGGGCGGAGACAGGCTGTCCGCTCCCACGGCCGCTCGGGCCGCGGGAGCGGGAAGCATGTTCGGCTACGAGCCCTACGAGGAGGCCATCGCCGCGCAACCGGACACCCCGCTGGCCGAGGAGCGGACCGAGGGTCGGGACATGCTCTATTCGTCGGGCACGACCGGGCGTCCCAAGGGCATAGAGGCCCCGCTGTCGGGCGCCCCCGTCGGCAGCGCCGACCCCGTCCACCTGCTGCTGGCGGGCCTCTACGGCGGCACCGCCGACACGGTGTACCTCTCCCCCGCCCCGCTGTACCACTCGGCGCCGCTGCGCTTCACCATGGCGGTCCACCGGCTGGGCGGCACTGCGGTCGTGATGGAGCACTTCGACCCGGCCGAGGCCCTGGCGCTGATCGAGCGGTACCGGGTGACGCACAGCCAGTGGGTGCCGACCATGTTCATCCGCATGCTCAAGCTGCCGGCCGACGTGCGGGAGCGGCACGACCTGTCGTCGCTCCAGGCTGCCGTCCACGCCGCCGCGCCCTGCCCCGTCGCCGTCAAGCAGCAGATGATCGATTGGTGGGGACCGATCCTCTACGAGTACTACGCGGGCACCGAGGGCAACGGCTTCGTCTGCTGCAACAGCGAGGAGTGGCTGGCCCACCCGGGCACGGTCGGTCGATCGCTCCTCGGCGAGGTGCACATCCTCGACGAGGAGGGCGGCGAGGCGCCCCCCGGTGAGCCGGGCACCATCTACTTCGGCGGCGGCGCCGAGTTCACCTACCACAACGATCCCGACAAGACGGCGGCCGCGCACGATCCGGGTGGTCACGGGTGGACCACGCTCGGCGACGTCGGCTACCTGGACGACGATGGGTTCCTGTACCTGACCGACCGCAAGGCCTACATGATCATCACCGGCGGCGTGAACGTGTACCCGCAGGAGGCCGAGAACGTCCTGGCCATGCACCCCAGGGTGGCCGACGTGGCGGTGTTCGGGATCCCCAACGACGAGTTCGGGGAGGAGGTCAAGGCGGTGGTGGAGCCGCTGTCGATGGACGACGCCGGCCCCGAGCTCGAGCGCGAGCTCGTCGCCTACTGCCGGGAACACCTAGCGGACGTCAAGTGCCCCCGGACGGTGGACTTCCGCGCCGAGCTGCCCCGCCATCCCACGGGCAAGCTCTACAAGCGCCTGCTCAAGGACGAGTACTGGAAGGGCCACGAGACCCGCATCATCTGAGGGTTCTTTCGCAACCAGCCCAAGGCCGGTTGTTACTTGGGCGGGTCGTCGAGGCGGGCGCGACCGCCGAAGCCTTCCTCGGGCCAGTGCCACCACTCGACGGCGTCCTCGCCGGCGAGCCAGCACAGCCAGTACCACCGGCCGCTCGGCGCTCGGGCGGGGAAGTCGATGAGGCCGCGCTCGATGTCGCGCAGGACGATCCCGGCCGCCGCCAGCTCGTCGATGCAGGACTGGATGGGACCGGCGTCGGCGGGCACCAGCCCGTGCCCGTTCTGGCGGGCCAGCCGGGCCCGGCGGACGGTGTTGCGCCGGTAGTCGTCCCAGAGGCCTTGGGCCCGCGCCACCACGTCGCTCACCCAGCCCAGCGCGGCGTTGGCCTCGTCGACCGTCCACACCCGGCTGGGACCCTTGGGTCCGCCGGGCACGGGGTCGTCATGAGCTGCGCTCATGACCGGTCGACCGCGGAGCGCCAGCGAGCCGGGAGACGATGGGGTGCGGGGGCGCAGCCCCCGGGCAAGCTCGGTCATGAGCTGCGCTCATGATTGCCAGGCACGGTCATGCCTGGATGACGACGAGGCGGTGCTCGGTCATCTCCCGGACCGCGTACCGGGGGCCCTCCCGCGTGTTGCCGCTGTCGCGCACGCCCCCGTAGGGCTGCTGGTCGGCCCGCCACGTCGGCACCTCGTTGATCATCACGCCGCCGAAGTCGAGCCGGCGCGCCGCCGCGAGGGCGGCGTCGATCCGGTCAGTGAAGATCGCGGCCTGCAGCCCGTAGCGGGTGTCGTTGGCCAGCGCGAGCGCCTCGTCCAGATCGTCGTACGCCGCCACGCCGACCACCGGGCCGAACACCTCGGTGGCGCACACCTTCATGTCGGGCGTCACCTCGGTGAGGACCGTCGGCCACAGCACGCCGTCGTCGCCCACCTCGCCGCCGACCGCCACCTTGGCCCCGGCGGCCACCGCGTCGTCGATCCATCCCTTGACCCTCTCGGTGTCGCCGGACGAGATCAACGCCGACACGTCGGTGGCCTCGTCGAGCGGCGCCCCCACCACGAGCGTCGCCACCTCGTCGGACAGCGCGGCCACGAACTCGTCGTGGATCGAGCGGTGCACGAGCAGCCGCTGGGCCGAGATGCACGACTGACCGGCGTGGCTGAAGCCTGCGATCTTGAGCTTGACGGCGGCGCCGCGCCAGTCGCCATCGGGCTCGATGATCACCGGGCTGTTGTTGCCGAGCTCGAGGTTGACCTTCTTGCGCGGGGCCCGCTCCCGAATGCCCCAGCCCACCTCGGGTGAGCCGGTGAACGTGATGAGGGCCACGTCGTCGTGCGTGACCAGCGGGTCGCCAACCGCTCGACCCGACCCGGTCACGACGTTGAGCCAGCCCGGCGGCAGGCCACACTCGTCCAGCAGCATGAGCGCCAGCGCCAGGGCGGACAGCGGCGTCTGGCTGGCGGGCTTCAGCACCACGGGACAACCGGCGGCGATGGCGGGCGCCACCTTGTGGCTCACGAGGTTGAGGGGGAAGTTGAACGGGCTGATGGCACCGACCACCCCGACCGGCACCCGCAGGGTGAAGGCGAGCTTTCCGGTCCCGGGAACGCTGGCGTCGATGGGGATCATCTCGCCCGTGAGGCTGCGGGCCTCGACGGCGCTGAAGCGGAACGTGTCGACCGCCCTGCCGGCCTCGATGCGCGCGGTGCGGATGGGCTTGGCCGCCTCCTGGGCGATGGTGCGAGCGAAGTCCTCCTGGCGCTCGGCGAGCAGGATGGCGGCCCGGTCGAGGATCGCCGCCCGCTCGTGCGCGGGCAGGGGTTCGGCCAGCCGAGCCTTGGCCGCCGCCACCGCGCGGTCGACATGGGCGGCGCCGCACGAGGGCACCCGACCGATCTCGGCGCCGTCGTACGGCGACGCCACCACGACCTCGTCGTCGGCGGTCACCCGTGCGTCGCCGATGGGGACAGCGATCAACTCGCTCATGCAATTTGACGCTACCGTCCCCGCCGTCCATGGCTCGCCTCCCCTTCCTCGACTGGCCAGGCCCGCTGGCGTTCGCCCACCAGGGCGCCCACTTCGACCGGGCCAGCGGCGAGAACACCATGAAGTCGTTCGAGGCTGCCGTCGCGCTCGGCTACCGCTACCTGGAGACCGACGTGCATGCCACGGCCGACGGCGTCCTCGTTGCCTTCCACGACGACACCCTCGACCGCCTGACCGACCGCACGGGCGCCATCTGCGACCTGCCGTGGACCGAGGTGCACGCGGCGCGGGTGCGGGGCCGCCACGACATCCCCTTGCTCGAGGATGTCCTGACCGCCTGGCCCGACGTCCGGGTCAACATCGACCCCAAGCACGACGCGGCCGTCGACCCGCTCGTCGACCTCATCCGCCGGACCGGCAGCATCGATCGCGTGTGCGTGGGCGCGTTCTCGGATGGCCGCCTGGCCCGTGTCCGCTCGGCCCTCGGCGACCGGATCTGCACCTCCATGGGCCCGCGCCAGGTCCGGCGGCTGGTGCTCGCCTCGCGGGGTGTGCCCGGGCGCCGGTTCTCGGCGGCATGCGTGCAGGTGCCGGTGCGGTTCGGACCGGTGACCATCGTGACCGACCGGTTCCTGGCCGCCGCCCACCGCCGCGACCTCCAGGTCCACGTGTGGACGATCAACGATGCCGCCGAGATGCACCGGCTGCTGGACCTCGGCGTCGACGGCATCATGACCGACCGGCCCGATGTGCTGAAGGCGGTCCTCGAGGAACGGGGCAGCTGGGTCGGCCGGTCGTCCGCGTGATCGGCCGCCTGCGGGTGCGACACTGGTCGCCGTGACCGAACTGGACGCGCCCACCGCGGGCCGTGCCGCCGACAGGCCGACCGACGACGAGATGCGTGCCCTGTACCGCGCGCTGCTGCTCCCCCGGGTCGTCGAGGACAAGATGCTCGCGTTGCTGCGCCGCGGCCAGCTCAGCAAGTGGTTCTCGGGCATCGGCCAGGAGGCCGTGTCGGTCGGCCTTGTGGCGGCGCTCCGCGACGACGACTGGATCCTGCCCGCCCATCGCAACCTGGGAGTGTTCACCGGCCGGGGCTTCGACCTCGACGTTCTGTTCCGCCAGCTCCTGGGCCGCGAGGGACCGATCACGGGCGGCCGCGACCGCACCTTCCACTTCGGCGACCTCGACCACCACGTCGTCGGCATGATCAGTCACCTGGGCGCCATGGTCCCGGTGGCCACCGGGCTCGCCCTGGCGGCACGCCTGAGGGGCGAGGAGCGGGTGGCGGCCGTGCTCACGGGCGACGGCGCCAGCAGCGAGGGCGACGTCCACGAGGCCATGAACCTGGCCGCGGTGTGGAAGCTGCCGGTCCTCTTCGTCATCGAGAACAACCAGTGGGGCCTGTCGACGCCGCTCAGCGAGCAGTACGCCTGCGTCGACCTGGTCGACCGCGCCGCCGGCTACGGCATGCCCGGCGAGCTCGTCGACGGCAACGACGTGCTGGCGGTGCGCGATGCGTGCGAGCGGGCGGCGGCGCGGGGGCGGGCCGGCATGGGGCCGACGCTGCTCGAGTGCAAGACGTTCCGCATGCGCGGCCACGAGGAGGCGTCGGGGAACGACTACGTGCCGGCGGCGGACATCGCAGCCTGGGTGGCGCGCGATCCGATCGACCGGTTCGAGACCCGGCTCGACGAGGCCGGCCTGTTACCGGCGACCGAGCGCGCCGTGCTCCGCGAGGACCTGCGGTTCGAGGTCGAGACGCTCGTGTCCGGCGCCCTGGCGGCGCCGGCCCCAGCAACCACCGAGGACGACGAGCTCGGGCGGGTGTACGCGGTGCCGGCCCCGCTCCGGCGATCCGACGCCCACCGCCAAGCCGACCCCGCCGCTGCCTCCGGCGACGGGGACATGCGCTACCTCGACGCCATCAGGGACGGCCTGCGGGTGGCGCTGGCTGCCGACGACCGGGTCGTGCTGCTCGGCCAGGACATCGCCGGCTACGGCGGCGTGTTCAAGGCGACGGAGGGCCTGGCCGACGAGTTCGGCACCGAGCGGGTACGCAACACGCCCATCATCGAGTCGGGGGCCATTGGCGCCGCGCTGGGGCTCGCCCTCGCCGGCTTCCGGCCGGTCGTGGAGATGCAGTTCGGCGACTTCGTGAGCTGCGGGTTCAACCAGCTCGTCAACAACGTGGCCACGACCCGCTACCGCTGGAACGCCGCCGTGCCCCTGGTCGTGCGCCTGCCCGTGGGCGGGGGCCTCGGCGCCGGCCCGTTCCACTCCCAGAACGTCGAGGCCTGGTTCTGCCACGTCCCCGGCCTGAAGGTGGTGGCGCCGGCCACCGCCGACGACGCCAAGGGGCTGCTGCTGGCGGCGCTGGATGACGGCAATCCCGTGCTCGTCCTCGAGCACAAGCGGCTGTACCGAAGCGTGCGGGGCCCGGTGCCGGGCGGGCACCACGTGGTGCCGATCGGCGCCGCCCGCATTGCCCGGCCGGGCACCGCCGCCACGCTCGTGACCTATGGCGCCGGGGTCGAGTGGGCGGTCGCCGCTGCGGACGCGCTGGCGGCCGAGGGCGCCGGCGAGGTCGAGGTGATCGACCTGCGCTCGCTCCGCCCCTGGGACCGTGACACAGTGCTCGACTCGGTACGACGGACGTCGCGGGTGCTGGTGCTGCACGAGGCGGGACTGACCGGCGGGCTGGGGGCGGAGATCGCGGCCACGGTCGCCGACCAGGCGTTCATGGACCTGGACGCGCCCGTCCGTCGGGTCGGCGGGCTCGACACCCCGATCCCCTTCGCGCCCACGCTCGAGGCGGTCTGGTCGGCCGATCGCCGCTTGCTGCCCCAGCTGCGGGAGCTGCTGGCGTTCTGACCACCCACGTGCGGGCCTATCCGCTCGGCCTCTAGCCGCCCATGATCGCCTGGCAGAGGACGTCGAGGCCCTGCGCGAGCTCGTGGTCATCGATGGTGAGCGGTGGGGCGATCCGCAGGACGTTCTCGTCCGGCCCGCAGGACAGCACGATCACCCCGGCGGCGAGACAGCGGGCGGCCACCCGCTCGGTGACGGCCTTGTCTGCGAGCTCGACGCCGATCATCAGGCCGATGCCCCGGATGTCCCGCACGTGTGGGTGGGACCCGACCTCGCGCCGCAGCCGCTCCACCGCGCCGGTGCCGAGCTCGCCGGCCCGCCGGTAGCAGTCCTCACGCTCGAGGACGTCGAGCGTGGCGATGGCGGCGGCGCACGCCACGGGATTGCCGCCAAAGGTTGAGCCGTGGGTGCCGGTGGGCCACCGTTCCAGCAGACGCCGGTCGGCGACGATGCCGCCCAGCGGCAACCCAGACGCAATGCCCTTGGCGAACAGCAGCACGTCGGGCGTCACACCGTACGTCTCGGCGGCGAACGGTCGGCCCGTGCGGCCGACACCGCACTGCACCTCGTCGAACACGAGCAGGATGCCGTGCTCGTCGCAGCGGTCCCGGAGGCCCTGGAGCCACTCCCGCGGCGGGGCGACGTAGCCGCCCTCGCCCAGCACGGGCTCGACGATCATCGCCCCCACGTTGGCGGGCGGCGCCTGCAGGGCGAAGAGGAGGTCGAGCTCGCCGAGCGCGACGGCGGCGGCGGCCCCGGCACTCTCGTGCTCGTGGGGGATGCAGTAGGGAGCGTGGTAGACGCCGGGGAGGAGCGGCTCGTAGCCCTCGCGGTAGCGGCCCTTGGCCGTGGTCAGCGTCGTGGCCGCGAGGGTGCGGCCGTGGAACGCCCGCCGGAACGCGATCACGTCCGGCCGGCCCATGGTCTTCCGCGCCAGCTTGAGCGCGCCGTCGACCGCCTCGGCCCCCGAGTTGCAGAAGAACACCTGCGGCTCGTCGAAGAACGGGCACAGGGCGCCGAGCCGCTCGGCAAGCTCGACGTTGCGGCGGTGGTGCACGACCACGGAGGTGTGGAGCAGGGTCCGCGCCTGCTCGACAACGGCGTCGACCACCCGAGGGTGGCAATGGCCGGTGGCGTTGACGGCGATGCCGGCGCCGAGGTCCAGGAACCGCCGGCCGTCGACGTCGACGATCCACGACCCCTCACCCCGCTCGGCGACCACGTCGTAGTAGCGGGGTAGCACGCCCGCGAGTGCGCCGTGGTCGCGGGCCAGCCAGCGAGCGGTGGCCGACTCGTCGCCGGCGGGGCTGGTCTCCGGCGTTGAGGTGTCGATGGGTGTGGTCACGCCTGCCCCTCCAGGGGGTGCGTGTCGATCTGCGCCTTCTGCAGCCGGCCCGAGTAATCCACGTAGACGGTCTTCAGCTGGCTGAACTGTTCGATGCCACGGGTGCCGGCCTCACGGAAGCCGTTTCCGGTGTGCTTGGTGCCGCCGAACGGCAGCGGGATCTCGGCGCCGATGGTGGGGGCGTTGACGTAGACGATGCCGGTGTCGATGCGGTCGACGGCCCGCAGGGCGGCGTTGATGTCGCGGGTGTAGATCGCAGCCGACAGCCCGTACTCCACGCTGTTCACCACGCCGAGGGCGTCGTCGAGGTCGGCGACGTCGAGCACCGCGAGTACGGGTCCGAACACCTCCTCGCGGGCGACCCGGTGCTCGGGGCGGACGCCGGTCAGGACCGTCGGCGCGTAGAACGCCCCGCCGCAGCCGGCGACGTCGAGCTGCTGGCCCCCGCAGGCGACGGTGGCGCCCTCGTCGACGGCGGCCGCCACCATGCCGGCGATCCGCTCGGCCGAGGGGGCGTTGATGACCGGGCCCACGTCGACACCCGGGTCCTGGGGGTCGCCCAGCCGGAGCTCACCGGCGCGCTTGACGATCCTGTCGACGAGCTCGCCCGCCACGTCGGGATGGGTGATCAGCCGCGACGTCGACGTACAGCGCTGGCCCGACGTGCCGAACGCGCCGAAGAGGGCGCCGTCGACCGCGAGGTCGAGGTCGGCGTCGGGCCGGACGACCATGGCGTTCTTGCCCCCGAGCTCGAGCGAGACCAGGCGGGGGCCGGTCTCCATGGCGGCGGCCGCCACCTTGCGCCCGGTCGGCACCGATCCCGTGAAGCTGATCGCCTGCACGCCCGGGTGCACCGCTAGCGCCGCCGCCGGCTCGGCGAAGCCGTGCACGACCTGCACGAGGTCGGCGGGCACGCCGGCCTCGATGCAGGCGGCGACGAACGCCTCGCAGCACGCGGGTGCGTGCTCCGACGGCTTGATCACCACGCCGTTGCCGGCGAGCACGGCCGGGAAGATCTTCCACGACGGGATGGCCACCGGGAAGTTCCACGGCGTGATCATCCCGACGACCCCGACCGGCTGGCGGGTGGTCCAGCACAGCTTGTCCCCCAGCTCCGAGGGCACGGTCTCGCCCCAGGCGGAGCGGCCCTGGCCGGCGACGAAGTGGGCCATGTCGACGGCTTCCTGCACGTCGCCGCCCGCCTCGACCAGCACCTTGCCCGCCTCGCGGCTGACCAGCGCCGTCATGGCCTCCTTGTCCCTGGCGATCACCGCCGCGGCGGCGGCCACGACCTCCGCCCTGGCCGGCGCAGGGACCCGCGCCCACTCGCGCTGGGCGGCGGCGGCCCGGGCCACTGCGGCGTCGACGTCGGCGGGCCCGTGGGTGGGGTACTCGCCCACGACGTCGTCGGGGTGCGCAGGGTTCACCGATCGAAACGTGTCCATGGTCCTCCAGGGTTCGTGCCGCGTCGTCTGGGGAGCGCCGGATCGGCCGTCACATACGTTTCAGCATTGCCGCTGACCGTATCATCCGTGCCAATGAGCGAAGTCGCCGACCACATCGAGGAGCACCGGGCGCAGCTCTCGCCGGCCGAGCGGCGGGTGGCCGAGGTCGTGCTGCGCGATCCGGAGTGCGTGGCCTTCGGGACGGTCGCCCGCGTTGCCGAGCGGGCCGGCACGTCAGGCGCCTCGGTGGTGAGGCTCTCGACCCGGCTGGGCTACCCGGGATACTCGGGGTTGCAGGCGGCCGTGCAGCGGGCGATCGGCCAGCAGCTCCGGCCGGCGGTCGAGCGGATCCGCAACATGCGCCCCGCTGCTCCGACAAGCGCAGCCACGGCTGCGGGGGGTGCGCCCGACATCCTGTCCCGCACGCTGAGGGCCGAGCTGGACAACGTCGACCGGACGTTCTCGGCGGTCCCCGCCGAGGCCTTCGAGCGGGCGGTCGGACTGCTGGCCGACCGCCACCGGCCAGTCCGAGTGGTGGCCGGCGACGCCGAGGCGGGCGTGGGCGCCATGCTCACCTCGGCGCTCGCCCTGGTCCGGGAGGACGTGGTGCAGGTGGGCGGCTCCGATGTCGCCGTCGCCCGCCAGCTGGCCGGGACCGGGCCCGAGACAGTGGTGGTCGCCGTCGACCTGCGCCGCTACGAGCGCTGGGTCGTGGACCACGTGACCCGCGCCGTTGGGGGCGGTGCCACCCTCGTGGCGGTGACCGACAGCCCGTTGTCCCCGCTGGCGGCCCTGGCGTCGGTCAGCTTCGCGGTGGCTGCCGAGGGCGCCGGCCCGTTCGACAGCCATGTCGGCACGTTGGCGTTGGCCAACGCGCTCGTCACCGGAGTCGCCGGACGCCTCCGCCGGAGCGCCACCGGGCGGCTCGACGCAGTCGAGGCGGCCTGGCGGGGGGCGGGCGCCCTTGTCGAGCCCTGAGCCGCCTACCCTGTCACCGGCGTACGCTGGATGCGCCGGGCGAGCCGACGTGAGGGGACGATGCGATGGGGAACCGGTTCACGGGCATGATCGTCGCGACGCTCATGGGCGCCGTGACCCTGGGACCAGCAGGCGCGACCGGCGTGCAGGCCGGCGCCTCGCTCTGCGGGCCCCATGGGGAAGCCTCGGAGCACTCCGGCACGGCGGCTGCGAACGTCGCCGGGCGGGGCGGGCCCCGCGAGCCGGACCTGGGCCAGACGCACCAGGATCTGCCGGCCTCGGCCAAGGGCCGCGCCGGGTCGGACTTCGCTGCCCAGATCCCCGTGTACGTGCACGTGGTCACGGACGGCGCTGTCGGCAACCTGACGACGAAGCAGATCAACGACCAGATCCAGGTGCTCAACCTGACGTTCGCAGGCGGCGAGGGTGGCGCCGAGACCGGGTTCTCGTTCCGGCTCGCGGGTGTCACCCGCACGGACAACGCAGCCTGGTTCAACGCCAAACCGAGTGGCGTCGACGAGCACTCGATGAAGAGGACCCTTCACCAGGGGGGCCCGGAGACCCTGAACCTGTACTCGACGACGGCCGGGGACTTCCTCGGCTGGGCGTACCTGCCCGACGTCGTGACCAAGCCCGGACAGGCGTACCTGGACGGCGTGGTGATCGACTGGGAGTCGATGCTCGGCACGTCGACGACGTACGCGGGCAGGTACGACCAGGGCGAGACGGCGACCCACGAGGTCGGTCACTGGCTCAACCTCGAGCACACCTTCTTCGGCGGCTGCAACGCGAAGGGCGACTTCGTGGACGACACCCCGGCGCAGAAGACACCGACGTCCGGGTGCCCGGAGGGCAAGGACACGTGCTCCAAGCCAGGGCTCGATCCGATCCACAACTACATGGACTACTCGTTCGACTCCTGCTACACGGAGTTCACCCCCGGCCAGACGCAACGGATGCGTGACGCCTGGTTGCTGTTCAGAGCGGGTCAGTGATCTGCCGGGCACACCAGGCCTTCGGCGAAGCACCTGAGCCGAGTCGGCGGTGACGCGCCGCTCGCTGTAGAACCCGGCTCATGCCCTCCGAGACCACCCTGGCCAGCGTCTCCGTCGGCGCCACCACCTGGGCGCCGGTCGGGATGGTGGCCGCTGCCGACAACCTCGCGGCCTCCGCGGGCGTCGCAGCGCTGCGGGCGGGGGGCACCGCCGCCGATGCCGCCGTGGCCGCGGGTGCGGTCCTGGCGGTTACCAACCAGCATCAATGCGGCCTGGGCGGCGACCTGTTCGCCCTGGTCCACCGGCCGGGTCAGCCGGTGGCCGCGCTCTGTGCCGCCGGTCGCGCCGGCTCGGGCGCCGACGCCGAGGTGTCGCGGCGGGAGGGACTCGAACGGCTCCCGTTCCGCGGCGACATCCGCGCCGTCACGATGCCCGGCTGCGTCGACGGTTGGATCGAGCTGCACGGCCGCTTCGGCCGCCTGCCGCTCGCGCAGGTCCTGGAGTTGGCGACTGCCTACGCCCAGCGCGGGTTCCCCGCGTCGCGGCTGCTCGCGTACTCGGCGACCGACATCCTCCGGCTCGACGGGGCCGACGACTACCGCGCCGCCTCGGCGGACGGGACGCGACTGGCGCCGGGGACACCGGTGCGTCGACCGGGCGTGGCCGCGGCACTCGACGCGATCGCGTCCGGCGGCCGCGACGCCTTTTACCTCGGGCCGTTCGGTGAGGGCCTGGTGGAGCTCGGTGGCGGCGTGTTCGCTCGCGAGGACCTGGCCCGCTCGCAGGCCGACTGGGTGACTCCGCTGCAGGTCACCGCATGGAGCCACGACGTGTGGACGACACCCCCGCCCTCGCAGGGCTACCTCACACTCGCCGGCGCCTGGATCTCGGAGGGCCTGGCCCTCCCCGACGATCCCGACGATCCCGCCTGGCCGCACCTCCTCGCCGAAGCCGCACGCGTGGCCGGCGCCGACCGGGTCGCCGCGCTGTTCGAGGGTGCCGCCGGCGACGCCCTGCTGGCGCCGGAGCGCTTGGCGCCCCGGCGCGCCGTCATCGACCCCCGACGCCGTGGCACCCAGGCACCCTTGGCGTCTGCGGGAGGCACGACCGTCTGCTGCGCGGTCGACGGGGAGCGGATGGGCGTGACGCTGATCCAGTCGAACGCCTCGGCGTGGGGCGCCCACATCGTCGAGCCGGCGACCCGGGTGTTCCTGCACGATCGCGGCATCGGCTTCTCGCTCGAGGCCGGCCACCCCGCAGAGCTGGCACCGGGACGCCGCCCGCCGCACACCCTGGCGCCCGCGCTGGTGACGGGGAGCGACGGGGCGTTGCGCGCGGTCCTGGGGACCATGGGCGGTGACAGCCAACCCCAGGTCCTGCTCCAGCTCCTGGCCCGCCTGCTCCGCCATGGCCAGCCGCCGGGCCGTGCGGTGGCCGCGCCCCGCTGGGTCCTGGGCGGCGACGGGAGCTTCCGCACCTGGGACGGCGACGGACCGGGTTTCCTCGCGATCGAGGCCCACGCCGACGACGCATGGGACGAAGGGTTGGCGGCGCGGGGCCACGACGTCCGACGTAGCCCCCACCCGGTCGACCACGGGTTCGGCCATGCCCAGGTGATCGAGGTGGTCGACGCCGACGTGCTCCGCGGCGCGGCCGATCCCCGCGCCCTGGACGGCGCCGCCGTCGGCTACTGAACGCCGCAGCCCCGACGTCCGAAACGTTCAATACATCGGCCGGATCGACCGTCACGATGGCCCCATGAGCGCAGACATCAACGCAGCCAGAACGTTCCTCGTCCGCCAGGGACGCCTGCTCGACCGCTACCGATCCGACCTGGTGATGGGCGTCGGTGACGCCGACCGGGTACTCCGAGGGCTGGACGCCCACCGCAACCCGGATGGCGGCTACGGCTGGTCCCTCGAGCCCGACCTGCGGTCGGCCGGCAGCCACCCGGTGGGGGCCCTGCACGCCTTCGAGGTGATCGAGGAGATCGCACCCGCGACGTCGCCCCACGCCGCCGAGCTGTGCGACTGGCTGGCGACGGTCACACGCCCCGACGGTGGATTGCCGTTCGTCCTGCCGATCGACGACCCCACCGGCTCGTCGCCGGTCTGGACCGAGGCCGACACCAGCACCTCGTCCCTGCAGATCACGAGCGCCGTGGCCGCCCTGGCCCACCGGGCCGGGCGCTACGACCCCGCGATCGCCGAACATCCGTGGCTGGCCGATGCGACGCGCTACTGCCTCGAGCGGATCGCGGCGATCGATCGGCCCGAGACCGTGTTCGTGCTGGAGCTGCGCTTCGCCCTGTGGTTCCTCGACGCCATCGCCGACGACCTCCCGCAGGCCGCGGAGCAGATGCGACGGCTCGCGGGTGTCATCCCACCGTCCGGATCGCTGCCGGTTCCGGGCGGGGCTGCCGACGAGAAGCTCCGTCCCCTGGACTTCACGCCGGCGCCGAACCGGCCCCTACGCGAGCTGTTCTCGACCGATGCGGTGGCGGCCGACCTGGAGCAGCTCGCCCGGGAGCAGCGGCCCGACGGCGGCTGGACGGTCGACTTCGCCTCGGCGTCGCCGGGCGCGGAGCGGGAGTGGCGCAGCTACGCGACGGTGCGGGCGATCACCATCCTCCGGGCTCACGGTGCCGTGAGCTGAGGGACTCTCGGGCCGCCCTCAGCCGGGATCGGCGAAGGTGGGGTCTCGCTTCTCGAAGAAGGCGGCGACCGCCTCGACCTGGTTGGGGCTGCTCACGAGGGATCCGATGACCTCGCGCTCGTCGGCGTACTGCTGGGCCAGTGGAACCCGGCCCGACTGCTCGACGAGGCGCTTGATGCCACGGATCGCGTGTGGGTTCTTGGTGGCGATATCGCGGGAGAGGGCCACCGCGTCTTCCAGCGGCGTGTCGCTGGAGCGCGTGGCCAGGCCGATGCGGACCGCCTCCTCGCCGCTCACGGTGCGACCGGTCCAGGCCAGCTCCTTGGCAACGTCCGGCCCGACCAGTCGGGGCAGGGTGGCGGTGCCGGTCATGTCGGGCGACAGGCCCCAGCGGATCTCGAGCACCGAGAGGCTGGCCTCCGGGTGCACGATCCGGATGTCGGCGCCGAGTGCGATCTGCAGGCCGCCGCCCAGGCAGTGACCCGAGATGGCGGCGATCACCGGCACGGGGACTTCGGACCAGCAGTGGGCAGCCTGCTGTGCCAGGTGGGTGATCCGCCCCTCGGTGGCGCCGATGGTCCGCAAGCCGTCGCCCCCCGTCGGTTCGCCGTCGCCGTCGCCGGTGGCCCGGCCGCCGTCGGCCATGGCCGTGAACCCCGAGAAGTCGAGGCCGGCGGAGAACGACCTGCCCTCGCCAGACAGCACCACCGCCCGGACCGATGGCTCGGTCGCCAGCCGGGCGCCGGCGTCTACCAGCCCCACGAACATGTCGGTGTCCAGGGCGTTGAGCTTGTCGGGGCGGTTCAGCCGCACGTCGGCCACGCCCCCGTCGATCGCCACGGTCACGCGCTCATTCACGGTCACACTCTGCCACGGCGTAGCGTCGGCACCGATGGCTGACGTCAGGGCACTGACCGTGACCAGCGCGTTGGTCGACTACGCCGTGGCCCACGGCACGTGGGCTGACGACCCGGTGCTCACCGACCTGCGCGACGAGACCGCGGCCCTGGGCCCGGTCGCGACCATGCAGATCGGGCCCGACCAGGGTCAGCTGCTCACGCTGTTCGCCCGGCTGGTCGACGCCCGCCGTGCCGTCGAGGTGGGGACCTTCACGGGGTACTCGTCGCTGTGCATCGCCCGCGGCCTGGCGTCTGGCGGCACGCTCCTGTGCTGCGACGTGAGCGAGGAGTGGACCGCGTTGGCCCGCAGGGCGTGGGAGCGCGCCGGGATGGCCGGGCGCATCGAGCTGCGCATCGCCCCCGCGCTCGAGACGTTGCAGTCGCTGCCGCGGGAACCGGCGATCGACCTCGCCTTCATCGACGCCGACAAGGGCGGCTACTGGGACTACTGGGACGAGCTCGCGTCCCGCGTGCGCTCCGGCGGCGTGCTGCTGGCCGACAACGTCCTGTGGTCCGGCCGCGTGGCCGACGACGGCGGCGGCGACGACGACACCCGCGCCATCCGGGAGTTCAACGACCGCGTGGCCGCCGACGACCGCGTCGACGTTGTCGTCCTCCCGGCGTTCGACGGCCTCACCATCGGCCTCCGGCGCTGACGGTCCGGTACCGGAACGACGACCGGCCCGGGGTCACCGGCGCGCCGCCCGCCCGGACGTCTTGGCCCAGTCTCGCTCAGGCGAGGCCCGTTGCACCGTCATACCGTCAGATACCGAGCGGCGCGCTCTCGATGATCGCCCTTGCCTCCTCGGGGCCGGTCATGTCGACCCGCGCCGCGCTGCGGCGGCCGCTCAGGTAGAGCGTCAGCTCCTGCGGCCCGCCGGTCAGCCGCACGCTCGGGCCCGGGCCCCGCGCCGATACCTCGCCGAAGCCCGGCGCCTCGAGCGCCACGCCCGCCCCCCGGACCTTGCGCAGCATGAAGCGGGACCCCCGCCGCAGCAGCGTCCACAGCGTGCTGTCGAGGTCGGGACGGTCGCCGCGTGGCGCCTCCCCCGCGGCTCGCCGAACATCCTCGTGGTGTACGAACCACTCGGTCAGGTTGAGGAACTGTCGCAGCACCGGTAGCCGCCACGGCACCAGCGGCGGCCCGGCCCGCAGCCGGTCCACCAGCCGCTCGTAGCCCTGGGAGCGGGCGTTGTCCATCAGGGAGTGCTCGAGCTTGGCGAAGCGCTCCCCGCCGAGGATCGCGAACCCCGACCGGGGGTCGTGCTCGCGGACGACCAGGTGGGCGGCGAGATCCAGCGTGGTCCAGCCCTCGCACAGCGTGGGGGCGTCGGGACCGACGGCGAGGAAGAGGTCGCACAGCTCCGAGCGTTCGCGGGCGTCGAGCGGCACGTCCGCCGGTGCCGCGGAGGATCCCTCCGGTGCGTCTTCGCGTGGAGCGTCAGCCATCGCCGGTAGGGTACGCGCCCATGGCCGATCCTCCCGACCACGAGATCGACGACAACACCACCTACGAGGTCACGATCGCCACCGACAAGGGTGACATCGTGCTGGAGGTGGATCCGCAGCTGGCACCCGCCACGGTCAACAACTTCGTGGCGCTCGCGCGGCGCGGCTTCTACGACAACCTGACGTTCCACCGCGTGGTGCCCGAGTTCGTGATCCAGGGCGGCGATCCCGAGGGCTCCGGCCGCGGCGGGCCGGGCTATCGCTTCGCCGACGAGCCCGTGAGGGGCGAATACACCGTCGGCGCCGTCGCCATGGCCAATGCCGGCCCTGACACCAACGGCTCGCAGTTCTTCATCTGCATCGACGACTGCCGCCCCAAGCTGGCCAAGTCGTACAACCTCTTCGGCTACGTCACGTCGGGGGTCGACGTCGCCCAGCGGATCAGCCAGGGCGACGTCATGCGGTCCGTCAGCGTGGTCGAACAGCCGGCCGTCTGACCATCCGAGCGGCTGGTGGGTGCGGAACGGGCGCCCACTAATCTCCAGGAATGTCCGACGGGTCCGATGTGCCGCTGTTCACCCAACGCGGCATCGACTTCGTCCCCTCCGAACACACCCGCGGCCCCTGGGATCCGCGCCACCAACACGGCGGCGCGGTGGCGGCGCTCGTGGCCCGCGCCGCCGAGCAGACCGCCGGTCCGGGCTTCGCCGTGACCCGCCTGACCGTCGAGCTCATGCGACCCGTGCCGCTGGAGACCCTGGCAGTCGACGTGGCAGTGCCCCGGCCCGGCCACCGGGTCATCGGCATCGACGTGTCGCTGAGCGCCGGTGACCTCGAGGAGGTCGAGGTCGTGCGCGCCCATGTCGTCGCCATCCGCCGCAGCGACCTCCCCACCGGCGAGGGTCACCGGTCCTTCCTGGAGCCGGGCCCGGAAGCCGGCGTCGAGAGGCCGTTCATCTTCGAGGAGACCGGCCTGCCCGCCTTCCACCGCACCGGCATGGAGGTGCGTTTCGTCGGCGGCGGCGCCGGCCAGCCCGGCCCGGCCAAGGCGTGGTTCCGCCTGCGTCGGCCGGTGGTCGAGGGCGAGGAGCCGACTGGCGTGCAGCGCGCCGCAGCGGCGGCCGACTTCGGCAACGGCGTCTCCTGGGTCCTTCCGCCCGACCGCTGGATCTTCGTCAACCCGGACCTGACCCTGCACCTCCTCCGGCCACCCCAAGGCGAGTGGATCGGCCTCGACGCGGTCACGCTTCCCAGCGACCAGGGCATGGCACTGGCCGAGAGCGCGGTCTACGACGAGCACGGGCGACTGGGCCGGGCGGCTCAGAGCCTGCTGCTGCAGCCACGCACCGACGGGTGAACGGCGACCCGCCAGCCGGCGACCACAACGCGGCGTCGCTTCACCAGGCGATCGCCGCGGCCGTGCCCGAGCGCGAGTGCATCGTCGCCCCGGCCCGAGCGGCCGTGGGAGCGGGAGAAATGGCCCGAGCGGCCGTGGGAGCGGGGGAAATGTACCGTCGCCTCACCTGGCGCGAGATCACCGACAGGACGTGCCGCCTGGCCGGGATCCTCGCGGATGCCGGGATGGGCCTGCGGCACGATCCCGCTCCGGAGGCCGGCGCGGCCTGGGAGTCTCCCCACGACCACGTCGCCCTGTACCTCCACAACGGACCGGAGTACCTCGAGGGCATGCTGGGCGCCTGGAAGGCCCGTTGCGCGGCGATCAACGTCAACTACCGCTACGTGGCCGGCGAGCTGGCCTACGTCCTGCGCGACAGCGCCGCGGCGGCCGTCGTCTACCACGCCTCGTTCGCGCCCACCCTGGCGGAGGTCCTGCCCGACGTGCCCGGCGTCAGGCTGCTGCTCCAGGTCGACGATGGTTCGGGAACCGCGCTCCTAGACGGCGCTGCCGACTACGAGGCCGCCCTGGCCGCCGCCGATCCGGTCGAGCCGGCCGGGCTGTCGCCCGACGACCGCTACATCCTCTACACGGGCGGCACGACCGGCATGCCCAAGGGCGTGCTCTGGCGGCAGGGTGACTTCCTGGCGACCTGCCTCGGTGTCAAGGGCCCGAGCGCCGACCTGGTGGCCACCGCCACACGCCGGGGCGCATCGCTACGGACGCTGCCGGCGGCTCCGTTCATGCACGGCGCCGCGCACTGGAACGCCATCTCGGCGTTCGTCTCGGGCGGGACCGTGGTCGTGCCCGGTCAGCCCGCGCGCTTCGACCCCGCCGACGTGTTGGCCACCTGCGAGCGCGAGCGTGTGACGGCGCTGCAGATCGTGGGGGACCCGTTCGCCCGGCCCCTGCTGGACCGGATGGATGCCCACCCGTACGACCTGTCGACCCTGCGCTTCCTGCTGTCGGGCGGGGCGGTGCTGTCGCCGCCCGTCAAGGCGCAACTCCTCGAGCGGATCCCGGGGCTGCGCATCGTCGACGTCCTCGGGTCGTCCGAGACCGGGCGCCAGGCCGTGGCCGGGGCCGAGCCGACGTTCCGCCCCGGCGACCACACCGTGGTGCTGTCGGAGGACCGCAGCCGCCGCCTGTCCCCCGGCGACCAGGAGATCGGCTGGCTGGCGCAGGCCGGGCGCGTGCCCCTCGGGTACCTGGGCGATGCCGCCAAGTCGACCGCCACCTTCCCGGTGATCGACGGGGTCCGCCACGCGGTGGCGGGCGACCGGGTGCGCCTGCTGGCCGACGGCACCATCGAGCTGCTGGGGCGGGACTCGGTGACCATCAACACGGGGGGCGAGAAGGTGTTCGCCGAGGAGGTCGAGCGGGTCCTCGTCACGCATCCCGCGGTCGCCGACGCCATCGTCACCAGCCGGCCCAGCGAGCGCTGGGGTCAGGAGATCGTGGCTGTCGTTGCCCCCCGAGCCAGTGCCGATGTCTCGGAGCTGCAAGACGAGCTGCGGGCCCACTGCCGCACCAGCCTCGCCGGCTACAAGCTGCCCAAGGCCTTCTGCTGGGTCGAGCGCGTCGTCCGGTCCCCGGCCGGCAAGCCCGACTACGCCTGGGCCCGGGCCGTCGCCGACGGCCGAGCGGCGCCCTGACGGACCCCTACTCGGTCCACTCGTCGGTCGTGTAGCGCCAGACGAGGGCGTCCGCCGGCCACGAGTCACCGGTCAGGCCAGCCTTGCGCAGCAGCAGGTCGAGGAACGCCCCAGCGTCGTCGACCTTCCCCCACACGCTGGGAAGGAACGTGCCCCGCTGACCCTCGGCCGCCAGCACGAGGCCGTCGACCCCGGGCCGTAGGCTCCGTTCCACCTCGTCACGGTCGCCCGCGAGCGGGCTGAGCGGCGACAGCACGGAGATCGTCAGCGTCGCCTCCGCCAGGTCCGAGAGCTCGATCGGTGGGTAACGGGGATCGTCGAACGCCGCGGCGCGGGCGTTGTGTGCCACGTCGCGCCACAGCGATCGCTGCGGCTCCAGCGACCCGATGCAGCCGGCCGGACCACTCGCCAGGTCCAGGCTCACGAACGAGCAGCCGGGGGGCCGCAAGCGCTCGGGCACCTCTTCGTCGTCCAGGGGGTACGGCTCGCCTGCCTTCATCTCGTGCTCGATGACCCGGCGGGCCAGGTCGGTCAGCCAGCGCCGTTCGCGGTCGTCGAGCGGCCGCGGGGCGACGAACCCGAAGCTGCCGTAGCCCACCACCCGATCGACATCGCCCGACGTGTCCGCCGACGTCGATGCCGCCAGCATGCGCGCCACGACCCCGTGGTCGCGTGCGGCCACGAGCAGGCCGCAGATCGGCACACAGCCACAGGCGTCGTAGGGGCCGACGTCGTCGGACCGACCCTCGAGTATCGCGAGCGCCGTCCGCTGGTCCCGCTCGCGGGCGCTGGCGTCGTCGAGGTAGTGGCTGAGATCGGAGGACACCACCACCACTGTCTCGTCACCGCCCCAGACCCGCTCGAGCACCCGGCCGGTGGCCTCCGCGCTGCCCCGGCCCACGACCAGGGGCACGATGGTCACCGCGCCCAGGACCTCGTGGATGAACGGCAAGTGGACCTCGAGGCTGTGCTCGGGGCCGTGCGCGTCGTCGGCCTCGACGGCTTCACCCCCCTCGACCAGGTCCCGGCAGGCGGTGACGTCGACGGCCAGGTCCCCCAGTGGCGTGCGCCACGCGTCGGCCGTGCTCACGCCCACACCGGGGACGGGCACGCGATGGGCCGGTCCCGCCAGCACCACCCGCTGCACGCGACCCCGCCACGGCGCCAGCGCCCGGTACGCGGCCCCGGCTGTCGGCCCCGAGTAGCGGTAGCCGGCGTGCGGGGCTATCACCGCCTTGGGCGGCGCCAGGTCGGGCGGTGGCACGGCGGTGCGCACGTGCTCGGTCACCTCCGACCGCAGCCTCCCGGGGTCGGCTGGATAGAACAGCCCGGCGACGGCCGGCTCCCGCACCCAGCCCGTCGCCGCCGCCCCCATTGCTGCTATGCCCTGCTGCCGGACAGTCGTACCCCCACCCGGCGCCGGCCCCAGGTCCCGGGTGGTCCGTCGAAGTGCCCGGACACCTGCCAGCCACAGGCCAGGCAGCGGCCGTCGTCGCTGAGCTGCGTACGCCCCAGCTCGTACCAGTCGCGCTCGATGAGCAAGGCGCTGCATCCCGGGCACCAGGTGCTGGATCCCTCGCGGTCGTGGACGTTGCCGGTGTAGACGTAGCGCAGCCCGTTGCGCAGGCCCCATTGGCGCGCCCGGCTGAGGGTGTCGGGGGGCGTGTGGGGGACATCCATCATCTTGAAGTCGGGGTGGAAGGCGGTGAAGTGCAGCGGCACGTCGGGTCCCAGGTGCTCGCCCACCCACGACGTCAGCTGGTCCAGCTCGGCATCTCCGTCGTTGCGGCCGGGGATGAGCAGGGTCGTGACCTCGAACCAGACGTCGGTCTCGTGGCGCAGGTACTCCAGCGTCTCCAGCACCGGCTCGAGGTGGCCGACGCAGACGTGCTTGTAGAACTCCTCGGTGAACCCCTTGAGGTCGACGTTGGCGGCATCCAGATGGGCGTAGAAGTCGCGGCGCGGCTCGGGGCAGATGTAGCCGGCGGTGACGGCGATGGCCTTGACGCCGACCTCATGACAGGCGTCGGCCACGTCGCTGGCGTACTCGAGGAAGATGGTCGGGTCGTTGTACGTGAAGGCGACGCTGCGGCAGCCGAGCTCGACCGCGGCGGTGGCGATCGCCTCCGGTGAGGCGGCGTCGGCCAGGGTGTCCATCTCCTTCGACTTGGAGATGTCCCAGTTCTGGCAGAAACGGCAGGCAAGGTTGCAGCCGGCGGTGCCGAAGGAGAGCACCGACGTGCCCGGCAGGTAGTGGTTGAGCGGCTTCTTCTCGATCGGATCGATGCAGTAGCCCGAGGATCGCCCGTACGTGAGCAGGACGACCTGGTCGTCGACGCGGCCGCGGACGAAGCACATGCCGCGCTGCCCCTCCTGCATGCGGCAGCGACGCGGGCAGACGTCGCACTGCAGCCGACCGTCCGGAAGGCGATGCCAGTAGGTCGTCGGGTGCGTGGCCGGCGCCTCGCCGTTCACGCCTCCACGGTACCCCGGCCTTGGCGGGGTGCCGTCAGGTGGAGGCGGCGTGCGTCTTGAGCTCCTCGCGCAGCGCCGGGGTCAGCAGCTCGCCGGCCTTCGCCACCAGCTCGGTCGCCTGGTACCCAACCGAGCCCACGTCGCAATCGCGGGTGGCGACCACGCCGAGGCAACTGCCGTCGGCGATGGAGCACACGAACAGGAAGCCCATGCTCATGGCCATGATGACGCGCTCGAGACCGTCGCCGGTGAGCAGCCGGTCGGACGCCTCCGCCAGGCTGGCGCAGCCCGAGATGATTGCGCACAGCTGCTCGCCCTCCTGCTGGCTCAGCGTGTTCGAGCGGGCGATCAGCAGGCCGTCCGACGACACCGCCACGGCATCGGTCACGCCGGCCGTCTCGTCCACGAAGTTGCTGAGCAGCCAGTTGAAGTTGCGCGCTTCTTTGGTCAATGACATCGCCCTATTGCGGTTCCCGGTCCCGCTCCGTGTCCGTGTCGGCCAGGCTGCGCTGCACGCCGGCGGCCAGGCTAGTCAGGAAGCGCTGGATCTCGGCGGGATCGACGCCCGGCCCGCGGTCGTCGAGTGGGGCCGCGGGCCGGATCGACGGCGAGCGGCCCGCCGAGGCGAGCGGACCGGCCGCGCCGGGATTTTGCGCGCCCCGCACGCGCCGCACCAGCCCGCTGGCGGTGACGGCGGGCGTGCCGCCACCCACGGGGATGGGGGCCGGGGCGGGAAGGGGGTCCGATGATGGACCCGGCACAGCCGGAGCCGGCGGGGCATCCGCCGGGGTCTGCTCGGGCGCGGGCGCCGGCGGTGCCGCCGGGGCCACGAGCTCGCGCATGGGTTCGGGCGGCATCGGGCCGACGATCGCGGCGGGCAGGTCGATGATGGCGGCGATGCCCACCACCTCGGAGCCCTGGAGTCGAACGTCGATGCCGTTGCGTGCGGCCAGCGCAGCGGCGACGAAGTGCCCCAGGTGCTTGGAGAGCGCGATCGTGGGCGCCTCCGCGCCCGCCAGCCGCTGGTTGGCCACGGCGATGTCTTCGGCGCTCATGCCCAGCCCGTGATCGACCACCGCCAGCGAGTAGCCGTCGGGGGTCAGGCGCCCCCGGATCTCGACGAGCTCGTGCGGCGGTGAGTGCTTGACCCCGTTCTCCATGAGCTCGGCCAGCAGGTGCGTCAGATCGGACGCAGCCCCACCCACGACCATCGCCGGGTCGAGCGTGCGCACGACGATCCGCTGGTAGTTCTCGATCTCCCCCAGCGCCGCCCGCACCACGTCGAGGACCCGAACGGGTGGATGCCAGTGCGGAGCGACGTCCACCTGGCTCAGCACCAGGAGCGACTCGGCGTTGCGGCGCATGCGTGTGGCGAGGTGGTCGACCTTGTGGAGCTGGGCGATCCTCTCGGGATCCGTCTCACCCTGCTCGAGGTCGCCGATCGCGGCCAGCAGCCGGCTCAGCAGGTTCTGGTTGCGGCGCCCGAGGTTGACGTACGACTCGGCGATGGTCCGCCGTAACGTCGCCTGCTCGACCGCGAGCCCGAGCGCCGAGCGCTGGACGTCGTCGAGCGCCTGGGCCACGTCGCTGACCTCGTCGTTGGTCGTGACCTCGATCGGCACCGGTGCGGGGGGCTCGAGCTCCTGCCCCCGCGGGGCGTCGAGGATGTCGGCCATGGCGCTGGGCAGCTGCTCGTCCGCGATCGACTGGGCGTCGTGGCTGAGCGCCCGCAGCGGCCGCGTGATCGAGCGGCTGACCCGCCATGCGACGAACCCGGCCGCGAGCACCGCCGCCAGTCCCGCCCCGATGTACCAACGCCGGCGGGTGTCCGCCTCGGACCGCAGGTCATCGGCGCGCCGTTCGAGCACGTCGGCGACCTGATCGCGGTAGGCGAGGTAGGGACCGTCGGCACCCAACGGTGTCGTCGCCAACAGCGCAGCCGGGTCGACCGGCTCCCCGCTGGCAATGGCGTCGGCGGCGAACGGCACCAGACCCGCAACCTGCGGGTCCGCCAGGAGGCGATCGGTGGGGGCCGCATAGTCACCGGTGCCCTTGGTCTCCACGGCCGCGTTGTTCTTCTCGACGTCGCGGGCCGCCTCGGACACCTGTGCGGCCGCCACGGGGTCGTCGATCCCGCCCGTACCCCAACCGACGTAGAGGAGTCGGTCCACCAACTGCGCGACCGAGTCGGTGGCATGGGACGAGTAGTGGACGAGGTCGTCTCCCTGGCGCAGGCCGGCGTCGTCGACCACCAGTGCGAAGCGGTCGTGGGAGGCGAAGATCGTCGCCACCATGTCGGTGTACTCGGCGAAGACCTCGTGTGCCGTTTCCCGGTTCGCCGGCCCGGGGTCGGCGACCGCGGCATCGACCTCGGCGCGCACGCCCGGCAGGTCGTCGAGCGTCGAGAGTGCGTTCGCCCAGTCCTCGCGGAGACGGTCCTCCTGGCCGCTGACCTGCCGGTGCAGCGCCTCGTGGGCCCCGTCGGTGCGCTGCCGGGACGCGTCGATGTCCGGCTCCTCGAGCTCGATCTGGGTGCCCAGGCCCAGCATCCGGACGAGTGCCGTGTTGCGCTCGTTCTGCAGGACGTTGATCAGTCCGGCGTGGCCGAGCGATGCCGTGGCCAACTCGGCCTGGCGTGTGACCGTCCGCGCCTGCGAGGTGCTGGTGGACACGCCGATGCCGGCGCCGACGACGAGGACCAGGAGCGGGACGGCGACCGCGGCGGCCACTTTGACGCGGATCGGGATGCGTCGGCCCACCTGCACGCTCCATTCGTTTCGTTGACGGGAGCCAGAGCGAGCCACTCGGTTCCCCAGCACCCGACGAACGCAGCCGGTTACGGAAAGCGTTGTTCTACTACGGCCGTGTGACGGCGGCCAGCGCGACATACCTCAGCGCACAACATGCCAATCCGGCCCGGCCAGGGCGGACTTCTCATTCCACGCCACCGCATGGTTCAGCCGGTGACCGTGGTGCCGCGTAGCCGTTCAGTGGCGTCGGTGACGATCCGCTGAACGAGGTCTCGGGCGGGTTCGACGGTGTCGATCAGTCCTGCGGTTTGGCCGGTGTAGAGGAACGCGTTGTCGGTGTCCCCGGCTTCGAGCGCTCGCCATGCGGATGCCGCCGCCTCGGCGTGGCGGTAGCGGAGTTCGCCCTCTCGCCCGGCCCAGGTCTCGTAGAACCGGTTGCGTTCTATGCGAGCGTAGGCACCGGGCCACACGGTCGAGTTGGCTACATCGGGTAGCTCCGTCACCACTGTGTTGTGGCCGTCGCTGTCGACGAGCACCTGCTTGTAGGTGTCGGGGATCGACGCTTCGGTTGTTGCCAGGAACCGGGTCCCGAACAGAGCGCCTTGCGCGCCGAGCATCAGCGCGGCGGCGAGACCGGCGCCGTCAGCAATCCCGCCCGCAGCGATTACCGGGACGGGCGCGACGGCACGGGCCACCATCGGAACCAGGACCATCGTCCCCATCAGGCCGACGTGGCCTCCGCCCTCGGTGCCTTGGGCAACGACGGCGTCGGCTCCGGCCTCGGCCGCACGAGCAGCCTCAGACACGGTGGACACCATGTGCAGCACCTTGGCTCCCGCCTCGTGCGCTTGGCCGAAGAGCTCAGCGAGCGGCTGATCGGCTTTGGCCCAAGCGGTCGACACGACCGGCGGACGTGTGGTCAAGGTTGCGTTCCATTGGGCCTCACTTGCCATGAACAGCAGAAGGTTGAGGCCGAACGGCCGATCGGTCCGGTCCCGGATGGCGGCGGCCAGCTCGGTGATCTCTTGCGGCGGGCGGCCACCGCAACCCTGGATGCCGAGCCCTCCGGCGTTTGAGACCGCGGCGACAAGATCCGGATTGGTGCCCAAACCCATCCCGCCCAGCACGACTGGATGCGTCACGCCGAACAACTCACAGACGGGAGTCATCAACACGTCGACCGCGTGACGTCGTCGTTAGTGCCACCGGACCTCCTCGCTCGCCCGACGCGGCGAACAACCACACGCTAACCATTCCTCCCACCGCGCACGGCGACCGATGAGTTTCCCGTCTGCCGTTCGTCGTGGTGGCCATGAAGCGCGCCGTGGAGCTGTTCGCCCTGGAGGTGCGGTCGTCACGGTCGCGCCTGGTCGAGGAGACGTGGCAGTCCCGGAGCGAACCCGAGGAGTCGTTCATCTCGGTGGCGGCGACCCACTGGGAGATGGTCGTCACGCGGCAGCGCGGGTCGGCCCGGCTGACCGTGCGGGGACCGGAGACGAGGGCGACGACTGTGCCGATCCCGCAGGACGCCGAGTTCTTCGGCATCCGGTTCAGCGTCGGCACGTTCATGCCCGGCCTGCCGCCGGGCCGGCTGGTGGACCGGACCGTGACGTTGCCGGCAGCGACGGGCGGGGCGTTCTGGCTCGACGGCTCCGCATGGGAGCCCCCGGACGCGGACACCGCCGACGTCTTCGTCGACAGGCTCGTGAGCGCGGGCCTGCTGGTGCACGACCCGATCGTGGCCGAGGCCCTGCACGGCGACGTCAAGGGATACTCCACGCGCTCGCTGGAACGGCGGGTGGCGCGGGCGACGGGGCTGAGCCGGGGGGCCACAGCCCGGATCCGGCGAGCTGAGCGCGCGGTCGAGCTGCTGTCCTGGGGTGTGCCCACGTCCGAGGTGGCGTGCCGGACGGGGTACGCCGACCAGTCCCACCTGACCAGGTCGCTCAGGCGCTTCGTCGGGCAGACGCCCTCGCAGATCGGCGGCTCGGCGCCGGGGCGTAGGAATGTCGCTGGCGTTCAAGACCGCGGCCCGGGCGGGGGCTAGACCGCATCGGATGCGGCAGCTGATCAACTCCACGTTCATCACGCTCGACGGCGTCGTCGACGGCCCTCACCTGTGGCCCCCGCTGAAGGCCGGGACCTCCGGCGAAGGCGACAAGATCCAGACCGACCTGCTGGAGACCTGCGACATCGTCCTGATGGGCCGCCGCACCTACGACAGCTTCGCCCCGGCGTGGTCGGCCCGCAGCGGCGACCCGTTCTCGGACCGCATCAACACGATGCGCAAGGTGGTCGTGTCGACCACGCTCGCCGACCCGCAGTGGGCGAACACCGAGGTGATGGCGCGCGACGTCGCCGCCCGGGTCCGCGAGCTCAAGGGCGAGGACGGCGGCCACATCGTGCAGTACGGCTTCGGTGACGTGTCGCGGTTGCTGCTCGACGACGGCCTGTTCGACCAGGTCCAGTTGTGGATCCATCCGCAGCTGGTCGGGCCGAGCGATGCCGCCGACCTGCTGTACCGCCCCGGTACAACGGCGACGTTCGAGCTCGTGGACTCGAGGGTCCTCAGCAACGGGATCATCCTGGCGACGTATCGGCCCTGACCCGTGGGCGACGTTCAACCAGCCCGGGTGAGGCGTTCGAGTACCCGGCCGGCGAGCGGCATGTGTGGAGAGTGCCAGACGTGTCGCTCCGCATAGGGCCAGACGTAGATGGGGTTGCCGTCCCGAACCAGCTCGAGCAGGCGTGGTTCGCCGAGCTCCTCGGCGGACCACTCGTACAGGGGTTGCAGCCGGGGGACGATCACGGCGTAGTCCAGCACACGGCCGAGACGCTGCTCGTCGGCGATGTAGCTCTCAACGTCGAGCGCCAGCGGATAGCGGTCGGGTAGCACACGGCGGAGTGACAGGAACACGCCGGCCACCCCGAGCCGGGGATCAGCCAGCACACGGGCGAGCGGACCGAACCGTCCCAACGCCAGACGCGGCGCGGCGACGACTGCGTGCGTGTAGAGGACACGCCCGAGCGCGACGTTCATGAAGAACCGCTCCGGCGCGTTCTCGGCTTCGGCCAATCGCTGATGCTCGAGGTAGGCGCTCACGATGCTCGCGTTGTGAGCTCGGTACCAGTTGCGCGCCGTCGGTCCGGCGATGAATTCCAACCAGAGCCGCACCGCCAGCGACGACGGCGCCCCCGGTAGGTCCCCGACCAACGCGACCGCTTCGCATCCGTCCCGCAGCAGTCGCTCGTTGATCGCTCGCCACCACACGCTGCCGGGTGGCGACGCATCGAGCGGATCGAGCACACCGCGCTGAACCTGCCAGCGCATGAACGACAAGGCGGCCCGCCGAAACCGCAGGTGTCGCGGTGCGCGGCCCGTCGGCCCGTGGTAGGTCCGCACCAGCAAGGCAAGACGCGCCGCCGGATCGTCGCGCGCCGACGCCACCTGCGCCTCAGCCCGGGCCAGCGCGCCTGCCTGGTCGCTCATCGCCGGATGCGAGGAGCGTTATCCACAGACGCACACAGTTCGGTCGCCTGAATCCACAGGGTTGCTCCCCTCGTAGCGCACAACCCGCCTGCCGTACCGTCCCCGGCATGCCGACGTTCGAGGTCATCCTGCGGGATCGCACCGTCGAGACCGTCGACGGCGCCGACGCTTACCAGCAAGAAGGTCCGATGACCACCTTCTTCCGCCGCGGCGACGGCCGCGGCGTCATCGACTCCTGGAGCACCAGGGTCGCCAGCTTCCGCACCGCCGACCTGTTGGCGGTCCGCCGTTGCGAGGCGGCCGCGGGGCAGCTCCGGGCGGTGGCCGGCTCCGGCTGACCTGCCCACGCCGGTCAGCACCGGGTGACCGGCAGCGTCAGCCAACAGGCGGCGCCCGGTGGAGGACCGCCGGCTCGAAGTACTTGGAGTTGTCCTGTTGGACGAGTGCCTCGGTGGGGCCGAGGGCTGCCACCAACCGCTCGCATTGATCGCCGAGCGTGCGGTAGTCGGACATCCAGACGACGAAGATGGCGTGGCCGCCCGCACGGTCCTGGAGCTCCTTGGCGATCCCCTCCGGGTCGGCGGCGTGGTTCCGTTCTGCGTAGTCCACCCAGTCGACGCGATCCGGCGAGCTCAGGGCGGGGTAGGTCAGCTCGGTGAGACCGTCGGGCATCTGGCGCGAGTAGTCAGGCCCGAGCTGGTCGGGGCAGTACACCACCACGTCGCCGGGCTCGGCGTGCTGCGCCACCGCGTCGCCCACCACGTCGGCCTGGGTCCGCTGGTAGTAGTTGACCCAGGCGACGCCGCCCACGCTGACGGCCAGGTACGCGCCCCCGGCCAGGATCTGGGCGATCCCCGGGATGCGGGTGATGCCCACCGCCACCGCCAGCAGTACCAGCGGAACGATCACGGCCGCGTAACGGGACTGGTAGGTGGCGTTGGTGGCGTATCCGGCCAGGCACCCGAGCACGATGACGAGCAGCACGACCGCCAGCTCGCGGCGGACGATGGGGACGGTGCGTAGGTCGAGCGTCAGCTCGTTGCCACCCGACCGCGCGGCGAACAGGGCCACCAGGAGGAACACGACCACGAGGACGGCGGTCAGGACGCTCTCGGTGAGTTCCCCGCCGCCGAGGTCGGTGAGCGTGGTCACGAGGATCGCCGTCGGCCGGAACGGCTCGCCCCAAGGCGTGCCCGTGTTCGCCGACTGGTAGAGGAACCCGGGGAGCCAGGGCAGGAACAACAGGCCACCGGCGGCGATCGCCAGGATCACGCGGCCGGTCCTGGCCCGTTGCTGCGGGCGCCACCACCAGCGCGCGGCGAGCACTAACCCGGTTGCCGCCAGCAGGTAGAAGGACCAGTAGTGGCTGAGCAGCAGGAGGCCCGAGATGAGCGCCAGGGCCGCCAGGCGCCACGGGCGCGGATCCACCAGGGCATCGGAGAGCACCAGGTAGCCAGCCAGCACCAGGAGCATCACCAGTGAGTACATCCGAGCCTCGGTGGCGTACCTGACCGCGTAGGGCGACAACGCCACGACCATTAACGCCCAGCGGGCCCCGGCCCGACCGGCCAGGCGTCGACCCGCGATCCACGCCAGGGGCAGCGACGCCACGGCGAAGACCCCCGACAGCGCCCGCACGGCGAAGTCGCTCTCGCCGATCACCTCCATCCACCCGTGCAACAGCAGGTAATAGAAGGGCGGGTGACCGTCGTGGCGGAGTGCGTCGAGCAAGTCACTCAGCGGCAGCCGGGCGATGTTGACGCTGAGTGCCTCGTCGAGCCAGAGCGGCGAGCGCTGCACGAAGCGCACTACGACACCCACGACCACCACGGCGATGACGACCAAGGACACCAGCCGCGGCGACGCGGGTGTCGATCGTCGAACCGACGCGGGGGACGCGTCGTCGTGGACCCCGTCGGCAGCCAGGGTACGCATGAGGCGGCGATGTTACCAACGGGTTGCGGCGCGAACGCGAACCGCGCACGTCCCAGGTGGAAGCCGCGAGGACCCTCTTCGATACAGTGACTCCTCGCGTCCAAAGTTGAGGGAGTGCTCGCCACGTGAGGGGAAGCGAAACGAGCGAGTCCACGTCAGGGCCCGGGGCCTCGCCCCGGGTCGTCATCATCGGCGCCGGGCCCGCGGGACTCACCGCCGCCTACCAGCTCGCCAGGTCGGGCCACACGAGCACGGTCCTCGAGGCGGACTCCGTCGTCGGCGGGATCAGCCGGACCGTCGAGCGCGACGGCTGGCGCTTCGACATCGGCGGGCACCGCTTCTTCACCAAGGTGCAGGCGGTGGAGGACCTGTGGCATGAGATCCTCGACGACGACGAGTTCCTGCAGCGGCCGCGCAAGAGCCACATCTACTACCGCGGCAAGTTCTACGATTACCCACTCAAGCCGCTCAACGCACTGCGCAACCTCGGCCCCATGGAGGCGATGCGCTGCGTCTGCTCGGCGCTGTGGGTCCGGGTGCGGCCGCCCAAGGACCAATCGACACTCGAGGGTTACGTCGTCGCCAACTACGGCTGGCGCCTCTACCACCACTTCTTCAAGGCCTACAGCGAGAAGCTGTGGGCCGTTCCCCCGTCGCAGATCGCCGCGGACTGGGGCGCACAGCGCATCAAGGGCATGTCGCTGTTCCAGGCGGTCTGGGAGCCCATCCGGTCCCGCTACGCCGGGCGGCGCCGAGACAAGGGCAGGCAGGTCACCAGCCTCATCGAGGAGTTCCAGTACCCGAAGTACGGGCCCGGGATGATGTGGGAGCGGTGCCAGGAGCTGGTCGAAGACGCCGGCACCAAGGTCACCCTGGACACTCCGGTGACCCGGATCCGACACGAGGGCGGCCGGGCGGTGAGCGTGGTGGCCGAGTCGCAGGGCGGCACCACCGAGTACCCCGCCGATCACGTCATCTCGTCGATGCCGTTCTCGCTGCTGCTCGCGGCGATGGATCCGCCGATACCGGAGGACGTGCGGCGGGCCGTCGACGGACTGGCGTTCCGCGACTTCTTGACGGTGGCGCTGGTGGTTCCCGCCGACAAGGTTCAGTGGGACGACAACTGGATCTACATCCACGCCCCCGAGGTCAGGACCATGCGGGTGCAGAACTTCGGCTCCTGGTCGCCGTACATGGTGAAGGAAGGGCACAACGTGCTAGGGCTCGAGTACACCGTGCACGAGGGTGACGAGTCGTGGAACGCCAGCGACACCGAGTTGGTCGCGCAGGCTGCCAAGGAGCTCGAGGCGATCGGGCTGATGAGCGCTGCCGACATCCAGGCCGGCTACGTCGTGCGGATGCCCAAGGCGTATCCCGTGTACGACGAGGACTATCAGGCCAACGTCGAGGTGCTTCGGGCCTGGCTCGCCGAGCATGCCCCCAACGTCCACCCGATCGGCCGCAACGGCATGCACCGCTACAACAACCAGGACCACTCCATGTACACGGCCATGCTGACCGTCGAGAACATCGTTGTCGGCACGGCGCACGACATTTGGACTGTCAACGTCGAGGACGAGTACCACGAGGAGAAGGTGTCGGCACCAGCATCAGCCGGGGGTCGCGCCACGGCCGAGTCGTCCGGCCCGCCACGCGGCACGGGTCGCGACGCACCGATCCTCCCGACCTCGGGCTGACCGGTCCGGGCCACGGCGGGGGACCGTTGGCACACACGAGCTCTACTACACCGGCGCGGCGCACGCCTTGGCGGACGGCGGCGGCTTCCGGTTCGAGTCGATCGAGGGTACGACCGAGGGTACGACCGAGGAACAGGGCGTCCCCACCGATGACCCCTATCGTGCTGGCTCCGGTCGCGTCGCTCATCGACGACGAGCTACCCCATGCGCCTGCTGGTGGCCGCGATCGGTGCGCTGGTCACCTGACCTCGAGGACGAGCACGTAGTTCCAGCACGCGACCTCGCGGACGCCGGGCACGGCCGCGATCCAGTGCGCCGATCGCGGGTGGTAGCGCGGCAGCGCGTCGAGTAGGTGGACCCGGTGCGCCGCCTCGGCCCGCCGAACCCAGCGGCGCATCCGCCGCGCCGAGACCGCGAACAGCGTCCTGCCGTACTCGTTCTTCGGTCCCCGTCCGTTCCGCCGGGTGAACCGGCGGGCCGCGTAGCGTCCCCCGAGGTAGTGCCAGGGCGATGTCTCGTGCCCGCCCCAGGGCGACAGCCAGGTCGTCCAGGACAGGAACACCACGCCCCCCGGCCGGGTGACCCGCACCATCTCGTCGGCCATCCGCTCCGGCCGCGGCACGTGCTCCAGGACGTTGCTCGAGTAGCACACGTCGACGGCATCGTCTCGGACCGGCAAGGCGAGGCTGCTGCCGAGGACCGTGCCGGGCCCCGGTGGCCCCACCGCGCTGAGCTCCCCGAGGTCGGAGTCGACCGAGACGTACGCCGCTCCGGCGCCCCGGAAGGCGGCACCGAAGTATCCCGGTCCCCCGCCGACGTCGAGCACGAGCTGGCCTCCGAGCGGCGCCCAGGTCGACAGCTGGCGCACCGAGTCGGCGGCGAGCAGCGAATAGAACCGGTCCGGGTCCGACTGCTCGACCTGGAACGCCCGGAACAGGCGCCAGGACCGCCGCAGAGTTGCGTCGCTCCGAGCCCCAGCCAGCACGCCGCGACGATAGCGGTGACGCGTTTCGTGGCGGAACTGGTCGGGGCAACCCGGAACGCCCGCGACGCCGCCCGAGGCTGAACGCGCGATGGGAGCTGCGGCCACGGCTGATCCCCGGCGAGGATGACGGCGATGCGTGCGAGGCGCCACAACCGGGGCCATCTTGATCGCCTCCAGTCGAGTGCCGTAGACATGGCCGCCGTTGAGAGGGCCATACGTCTCCAGCTCGGCCTGTAACGCAGCCCCTGATGACGCCATACGAACTGCCAGCATCTCTGAAAGGCGCCTCCCGGAGCGCCCGCGTTCATCGTCGTTGAGCGATGGCAGAACGTGTGTTCGTTCACCCAACCTGTGACGTGCACCCACGGGCCATACTCGGCGCCGACGTCCGGGTGTGGAACTGGTCACAGATACGGGAAGGCGCGGTGATCGGAGCGGGAACCGTAGTCGGGCAGATGGCCTACATCGGTGTGGACGTATGCATCGGTCGCGGTTGCCGGATAATGCAGAAGGTTGTCATCGACACCGGCGTGGAGATCGGCGACGCGGTCTTCGTGGGCCCGTTTGTCACGTTCACCAACGACGACCGGCCGCGGTCGTGGTCCACTCGCGACTTGACCGGCGTGCGGTGGCAGGTGGGAGACGGCGCGACGCTGGGGGCGAGTGTGGTGGTCCTTCCCGACCGTCACGTAGGGCACCACGCTTTCGTCGCCGCGTGCTCCACGGTGACGCGCAACGTACCGCCCCACGCGCTGGTCCTCGGGTCGCCGGCACGCATCGCCGGGTGGGTGTGCGAAGAAGGCCACCGCATGGAGCCGGGCACCCCGACGGGGGCGGGAACCGAACGTACGTGCCAGGAGTGTGGCTTCGAGGTACTGATCCCCCGCGACTGGGAGGAGGGTCGTTGGTGTCCGTAGAAACACTGGCGGCGCGAGCCGCGCGCGGACTCGCCGCGTTCCGGAGCTGGCTGCTTCAATCCGGAATCCAGTCGGATCGGGGTTACTTCTACGACTGGTACGAACTCGACACGGCAGTGCCGGGGCGGCCCTACCCGGAGATCACCGGCTACGGCATCTCGACCCTCGTCTGGCTCTACCGCCTCGACAAGGATGAGGACGTGCTGGAGCGAGCCACCACGGCGGCGGGCTGGCTGGTCTCGCAGGCCTTGCACCCCTCGTACGACATGGTGTTCGCCCGTGGAGCAGCACGCGACGCGGGGCTGGGTTCGAAGCCCTATCTCTATGCCTTCGACACGGGCATGGCGGGTGCCGGGTTGGCGCGCCTCGGAGCAATCACCGAGGAGGCGACGTGGAGCGGCTCCCTCGAGGGCATCGGTCACGCCCTGTCAACGCGCATGAAGCGACGGGACGGCACCTTGTGGCCACTGCTCGACCCCCGGAGCGGCCGGCACGTCACGGCGGACGGTGCGTGGTCGTCCAGGTTCTCCGGGTACCAGGCGAAGACGATCTCGTTTCTGAACCTGGACGGAAGGAACGGCGGCGACGCACCGCTCGGCGAAGTGGTTCTGAAGACTCTGGAGGGACAGCGCGACAGCGGCGCGTTCCCGGCGTACCGCGACGGTCGGGCGCACCTCCACCCTCATTTCTACGCCTTGGAGGGATTGCTCGGCAGCCGCTCCGTGCCCGGCCTGCCGCCTGTCGATGACGCGGTGGTGCGCGGCTACCTGTATGCCGAGCGGCTCCTGGCGGCAAATGGCTGCCTGCCGACGCTCGCACACGACTGTCACGTGACCGCGGCCTATGAGCGCGTCGACGCGTTGGCCCAGTTCCTGCGGCTCGGGTGCCTTCTCGTCAGCAGGGGTTGGCTAGGCCGCGATCGCCTCGATGGAATCCTCGATGGCGCCGCGTCGCGCCTCCTCGACTACCAGGTCGAAGGAACGCCCCACAACGGCGGCTTTCTCTTCGGCACCGACGCAGACGGCACCCCCAAGCCGCACGTCAACTCCTGGGGCAGCTTCTTTGCCGGGCAGGCGCTCCACTGGTTCAGTCTCGTTCGCGACGGAGCCCATCCGGATCTCGGAGAGCTCGTATAGATCCATGCGGCTCGACGAAGACCGCGGCCGTGAGGCGATCGGCCCGGTACTGGAGCTCGGCGTAGCGGCCCAACACCTCCGTCACTCCGTGCGGACGCTGACGTCGCCGGAGCAGCGGCCCGCCGGTCGGGACGGGCCCGGCTCGGGTGTCGGCGGCTGCTCGAACCGGTAGAGGAGGATAGAGCCGCCGATCGTGCCAACGTGGCAGTACGCCCGCAGCCACGACAGCTGATCCCGATGGTACGTCGTCAATTCCGTGACGCTCGCCGCCGCCAACCCCCGCACAGCGGCGGGCGCCGTGCCGAGGAGCTGCCGGTAGCCCGGCGTCTTGTGGACCGCTTCCAGGCTGCCGCCGAACGGTGCGACGAACACGGTGCGGCCATCCATCCACTCGATGAGCGCCCGGTTGTCCTGGCCCCAGTCGAGGCTGGACTCCGCCGCCACGGCGTACCCCGGGCGGAAGGGCGGCGCCGTCCAGGCCAGGGAATGCGGGACCGCGTCCCAGAAGGACGCAAGTTGCACCACGAGCAGCAAGGCGACGAGCACCCAGCGGAGACGGCTGGCGACAAGCCAGCGCGCCACCGGTGAGCCGACCACGAGCAGCAAAGCGATCACCGGCAGCGCGTACCGTATGCCCACCTCCTTGGGGAACGGCAGCAGGAAGACGACCAGCACCACAACTGACGGCAGCAGGACGGTCGCCGCCCGGCGGACCGTGGCCCGGTCGAGCCGGCACCAGGCGATCGGTCCGAGCACGGCGACGGCGAGTGCGGCGAGCGGAAGCTTGATGGCCAGCGTCACGGGCCAGAACCACCACCGAACCCCCCGCCAGCTCTGCCCCATCAGGTACGCGGGGGATTCGAGCGGGCTGGCCGCGATCTGGAACTGGAAGCCGAGCTCGTACGACTTCGGCCACGGGATGACATCGACGACCCGGCTCGCCGTCCTCGCCACAGGCCCGGAGCCGACCGTTCCGGTCGGGTACGGGATCGAGCCGCTCCCCGGCGCGACGGCGAGGGTGCCGACCCAGACCAGTGCCCACGCGGCCACGACGATCACCGCGACGTCGGCCACCGCTGCCCGGCGGGACCGCCCGGGCCGCGGCGCCAGGAGCAGCCCGGCCGCGATTGCGCCGACGATCAGCACGCCCGTGTGCCGGACCAGCATCACGAGGCCGCATGCCGCGGCCAGCCAGGCCAGGCTGATTGTCGTCGGCCGTCGCAGGTGGCGCTCCAGGGCCAGGCAGGCGGCGAGGACCGCGAGCGTGAAGGCGAGGTCGAGGCTGTTGAGGTGGGAGAACCCGACGGCGACCGGGGTCGTGAGCCAGAGCGCGGCCGCCAACAGCCCGGCGGACCGCCCGAACAGCGCGGAGCCCAGCGCGAACAGCACCAGCCCGATCAGCGCCCCTTGGACGATCGGCATGATGCGGCCGAGGAACACGACACGTTGGTAGTCGCCGCGCCCGAGGTGCAGGCTCTCGAACTCGTTCGTGAACGCAGCCCACTCGAAGCCGGTCAGCTCGTCGGGCTCCAGCTCCTCCACCTCTGACCACATGCCGTCGAGCGGCAGTGGTATGCGGGCGACCAGGAGCGGGAGCGCGTTGACCGCCTTGGGGAACACAGGCGCCTCGATGTTGAGGCGTACCTCGTGCTCGCGCAGCGCGGCCAGTCCGGTGGCGATGTGGACGGGCTCGTCGACTGTCGGCGAGTCGCGCCACGCCTGCCACGCGCTGACCGACACGAACTGGATCGTGAGCACCACCAGGACGGCGATCGCTGCCCGCCGTCCCCGGTCGGGTCGGTCCTGCTCAGCGCGCGGCGCTGAGCGCGTCAACGACTCTTCGACTGGCGTGGCCATCGCCATAGGGGTTCCTCGCCCCGCGCATCGCCTCCCTCACGGACGGGTCCTCGATCACCCTGCGAGCTTCGGCGAGGATCCGCGGGCCGTCCGTGCCGACGATGCGGGCAAAGCCCGCCTCGGCGGCCTCCGGTCGCTCGGTGCGATCCCGCAGCACGAGCACCGGCACGCCGAGGCCGGGCGCCTCCTCCTGGATGCCGCCGGAGTCGGTCAGGATCAACGTCGACCGCCTCATCACGTGCACCATGCTGACGTAGTCGAGGGGCGGCGTCAGGTGGATGTGGTCGACGCCGCCGAGCGTGGCCTCGGCGTCGCGGCGAACCGCGGGATTGGGGTGCACGGGGAACACGACCCGGACAGCACCGGCGAAGTGTTCGACGAGGGCACGGACCGCCCCGAACACCTGCCGCAGCGGTGCACCGAAGCTCTCGCGCCGATGAACGGTGAGGAGAACCAGCGCGCCGTCGTCCAACGGCAGGTCCGCCAGCGGCGTCCGGGCCGGGTCGAACGGAAGCCGAGCCGCGTGGAGCAGCGCGTCCACGACCGTGTTGCCGGTGACGACGATGTCGGCATCCGGCACGCCTTCCCGCCGGAGGTTCGCCGCTGCCTTGGGCGTGGGGGCGAAGTGGCGGCTGGCGGTCATGGTCACCAGGCGACGGTGGAGCTCCTCGGGGAACGGTCCGTCCAGGTTGCCGGTGCGGAGGCCGGCCTCGACGTGGGCGATCGGGACCCCCGCGTGGAACGCGGCCAGCGCCCCCGCCATGGTCGTCGTAGTGTCGCCCTGGACGACGACCCAGTCGGGTTCGAGCTTGCGGAGCAGGGCGTCGACGCCGGCCAGCACCCCGGCCGCCACCGACGACATCGACTGATCCTCGGTCATGAGGTCCAGGTCGTGGTCCGGCCTGATCGCGAACAGCTCCAGAACGTCGTCGGCCAGCTCGCGGTGCTGGCCCGTCACGCAGACCGAGCAGCCGATCCCGGGACGCTTCCTCAGCTCGAGGATCACGGGGGCCAACTTGATGGCCTCGGGGCGGGTGCCCACCACGCACAGGACGTTCACGACCATCGACCCCAGCGCAGTGGCAGCAACCAGCGAAGAGCCCGCGCGTAGGGCCGGACGAGGGCGACGTAGTTCATCTTCGAGCGCCCGGCCGCCCGCGTGCCGAGCCTGAGCGGAACCTCATCGATCACCTTTCGGGCCGCCAGGAGTCGAACGGTTATCTCGAGCTGCGTCTCGAACCCACGCCCCGCCAGCTCCAGCGGCCGGACGGCATCGGCCCGGTACGCCCGCATCCCGGTGGTCAGGTCTCGAACCGGGGAGCGAAACAGGACGCGAAGGAGCCGGTTCCCGACGTGGGACACGGCCGAACGCAGGCGGGCGACGCCGTCCATCCCGCCACCCGGCACGAACCGGCTGGCGAAGACGGCATCCGCCTCCTCCGTCCGGCGAACGAGTTCGTCGACGAGGTCGAGCGGGTGGCTGAGATCGGCGTCCAGCGTCACGATGACCCGTCCCTCCGCCGCTCGGAACCCGGTGGCCAGCGCCGCTCCCATGCCCCGGTTCTCGCGGTGGGTGACGACCCTGAGCCGGGGCAGCTGTTCGCTCAGGCCGTCGAGAATGTGGCCCGTCCCGTCCGCGGATCCGTCGTCCACCACGATCAGCTCCGCGTCGTCGCCGAGGCGGTCCACGACGGCTCGGACGAACCGCTCGATGACGGCGTCTTCGTTGTAGGCCGGCGCGAGGACGGTCACCGCCAGGGACGCCTGTGCTGGGGCCCGTGGCGCGTCAGCAGGTAGGGCCGCGTCTCGAACCTCCAAGGCAACCTCCCCAGCGTCGCTCGTAGTCATGGAGTGAGGCCGCCGACGATACTCGACAGCGCCCGCGCCTCACTCAGGGTGGAGCCGCACTGGGCTTCGACGGAGCAGCTGGATGCCGGTCGCCACAGCGCCACCGGCCAGGATGCCGAGGAACGGGGAGACGGGCAGGTGGAACCGTGGGTTGCCCCACAACAGCAGCGGCACCGCGATCAGCGCGCCCATGCTCAATAGCGCCAGTGCCACCTCCGGGCGCCGGCGCCGCCCGGTCGCGACTAGCACGACGAGCCCGGCGCCGGCGAGAACCAAGACAACGTCGAACGCCGCGTCGGCGACGTCCTCGAGGCTCGCCGCGGTGTCCTGGGCCATCACTGGCCCGCCGCCCAAGGTGTTGACGGCGAGCACGCCGTCGTTGTCGCTGCCGAACATGAGCTTGCCACGGCGCCAGATCTGCTGGAGCTCTCGGGTGGGGTGGTCAATCACGAACTCGATGGCCATCCGGGTGTTCTCCCGGTTGCGCTCGACCTCCGGAAGGCCGGGATCGGCGCATCCCTCGTGGTCCGCCCAGCGGAAACCGCCGGTGGCGTCAAGCGAGCGGTCGAGGCACAGCGTGTCGCCGGTGTTGGTCGACGTGGGGACGAACCCGTCCATGCGGATGGCGTTGCGGACCGTCCACGGCACGGACATGAGCACGACGACCGCCAGAGGGACGGCGGCGACTCGGAGGCTGCGAACCCAGCCGGCTCGGGCCACGAGGGCGGCGACGAACAGCGCGCCCACGAACCAGATCGAGAACGGTCGGATCAGCACGGAGATGCCGAGGACGAAGCCGAACGCGAGCAGCCGGCGGGTGGATGGCAGCCCGCGCGACCAGTCGTGGGCAACGACGATCGCCAGCGCGGCGAGCGACCAGAAGATGAACATCGTCTCCAGCTGCAGAGAGGCCACCTGGTAGACGGGGTTCGGGAAGACGGCCAGGATCATCGCGCCGAGCAGGCCACCGAGCCGGCCGAACAGCCGCCGGCCAATGACGTAGGCAAGCGCGACGCTCGCCGTGCCGACGACGACGTGGAGCAGGTTGGCCGCGAGCATGTAGTTGTCCAGCAGCGGCGTGATGCGGACCACCCAGAACAGGGCGGCCAGGATGGCCGGGAACCCGATCGGGTAGTAGGCGGTCGGTTGGCCCGTGATGTAGCTGACGTAGCCACGACCCTCGGCGATCTCTCGTCCGTAGTACCAGTAGCTGTACTGGTCGCCCGATGGGATCCAGTTGGTCGGCGGGCTGGGGCGAACGATGAGTACCCAGGCGAGCCGGAGGGCGAAGGCAACGACGACGATCGCCACCAACGTCGGATCCGCCCGCACGGCGTCTCGCGCCCGGTCCCATGCTCGCCAAACCGCTCGTCGCCCGGGAGGCGTCGGGCGGTCGGGCGCGGTGAACTCGACGGGCTCGCTCGTCCCGGGCGGCGTCGTCGAACGCAACGTGCTCATGGGGACGCGCCCGGTGGCGCGATGAAGACCGCCGTCGGCTGGCCAAGCTCGAGCATGCGGGCCATGAGCTGCTCGGCGCGATCGGAGACCCGGTCATCGATCGACGCGGCGAACAGGTTGCTGTCGACAATGGTCACGAGGTCGTCGAGCCCGTCGGCGCGGAGGTCGTCGATCACCGCATCCCGCAGGCGGTCGAACTCGGCCTGTGCCGCCTCAGTGGGCTCAACGGAAGCGACCTCCACGGCCTCGGGATCGGCGCGCCAGCGGTTCAGGTTGCCGGCGTTGGCCAGGACGACGACGGCGGTCGCATCCTCCGGCGCGACAACTCGATGATCGGTGATGGGCACGTGATAGACGTCCGGCATCCCCGCATCGAAGCCCGCCCGCTCCAGCTCCCCGACCAGCCCATAGGCCTGCGATCCGAAGTACAGCGCGTCGTCGAAGACGACCGTGTATCGGCCGTCCCGACCGGTCGCCGGGCCGACACCTCGCTCGAGGGCGGCAAGCGTGCCGGGGAGCACCGCACCCAGGGGGGACGACAGGTGAGGTTCCGGCGGCTCGACGTCGATGGCCTCCACAGTCAGAGCCACCGAGGCGACCGCCAGGACGCCCATGAGCCCGGGCGTGACCGCCGCGACGCGCGGTTGGACGGGCATCGCCGGCCGCGCGCCGAACCGGGCGAGCGCGGCGAGCACCGTCCAGCCGACCGCCAGGAGCAGCAGCGCGGTTGTCGCCCACGCCCACAGCATCAGGTAGTACCACTCCTTGCCGAGGATCCGGCTCATCGACGCGACGCCCAACACGAGGGAGACGCCCACGAGTAGGTGGAGGCGCACGAGCGCCGGCCGCTCGAGCCGGCGCGCCAGGAGCGCGGCGGCCAACCAGGCCACCAGCAGCGCCACACCTGGGGCCGGCGATCGGTCCGTGTCCCCGGACGCCTGCAGAAGGGTGCCGTCGGCCCGCACGTCGCCAATCAAGCCCACGAGGTCGAGGTGGTGCAATGCGAGCTCCACCCCGCGCCCGATCCCGGCGGGCTCGTCCGGGCCCGACGGGGTGGCGAGATGGTCGTAGAGGGCACGCAGGTTGCCGGGATCGTTGACCGCCTGGTCGACCAGCGGCGGGATCCAGAGCAGGACCCCGACCATGCCGGCGGCGATCCCCCACCGCGCGACCCGCCGGCGCTCGCTGGAGCCGGGTGTGGCATGGAGCCATTCCCGGACCGCCGCGACGACCGCAACCGCGCCGATCCCCACTACGAGCCCGAGGTACGGAACGTGGGTCTGTGCACACAACGAGCCAACCAGCACCGCCGCCGGCAGCATGACCACGTCCCCGCAGGCCACCGACCACACGGCCAGGAGGAACACGACCCACCACAGCAGGGGCAGATAGGGGTTCCAGGGTTGGGTGAGCGCGGTGAGCCCGTAGCCGAGGCACAGCAGGGCCAGCAGCGCCGCGACGGCGATGACGAGGCGTGTCCCCCCGCGGCGGGCGGCGATGGCCAGGGACGCCGCCAGCGCGCCGACGTTCAGCGTGATCGACGCCGCCAGCATTGCCCAGGCCGATGACCCGAGAACCCGGTACATCGGCGCCAACAGGTAGAAGCTCAGCGGCCCCGGGTGGCTCCCCTGCTCCATCAGGCTGGGTCCGATGCGTCCCGGCAGCCCGATGAGCGGCGTGTGCCGGGTGCCGACATCACGGAGCCGCAGCTCGGTCATCGTGAGATCGAGGACGGGGTACCAATGGGGCCTGCGCAGCGTGACGGCCGCGACGACGAACGGCACGGCCAGGACGACGAACGACGCCGCGGCGACGTGCCAGCGACGGTCACCCAGGGGCCGGGCGGTCGCCGAATCGTGCTGGTCAGAGGGGGTGCGTTCGGGTGATACGGCGGTACTCACCCGGACCGGCGGCATGGCGGGCGAGTATACGAGTGGCCGTTGGTGGGCAACGTGCCGACCCGTGGGCCAGCCGGCAGGCGGTCGGGGGCTTTACCCCCTGGTCCTCACGGCCTACAGCCCGCTGCGGCGATTCCGGGACCGCCGTCGCGCCACGGCCACGTGTGGTCCCCTTCGTGCACGGTGGTCGATCGCGGAATTTCCCCTACGTCGATAGGAGCAATGCCCTCGACCTCACCACACCCGGGTTCGGGGCGAACCTACGATGCCGCGCCATGCCGCGGGAGCGGGCGCCGTCGACCACAGGGAGATTTCAATGGGCACTGGCCGCCATCACCTTGGCCGGCCTCGCCATCCGGGTCGGGTACGTGGTGCTGTTCCGGCGCGACGCGGGGTTCAGCATCGGCGACTCGTATGTCTACAGCCAGGGTGCCAACCTCGTAGCCGGCGGCCACGGCTTCGTGAACCCGCTGGCGTGGACGGCGGGCATCCCCGAGCAGTCGGCCTCGCACCCGCCGCTCTATCTCCTGTGGCTGACCGTCGCCTCGTTCGTCGACCCAGGCAGCGACACCTCGCCGCTCACCCACATGGTCTGGTCCTGCGTCCTCGGCGCCGGCTCGGTTGCGCTCTGCGGGCTGGTGGGACGCAGGGTCGCCGGGCGTCGCGCCGGGCTGGTGGCGGCCGCCCTGGCCGCCGTCTACCCCAACATGTGGCTGCACGATGGGATGCTGCTGTCCGAGACCGCCTCCATCTTCACGGTCGCCCTGACCCTGCTGGCCGCCTACCGCTTCTGGGACTCCCCCACGGCGGTGCGGGCGGTGGTCCTCGGCGCCTGTGGGGGGCTCGCGGCGCTCTCCCGCCCTGAGCTGATCCTCATGGTCCCGCTGCTGTTGCTGCCCACCATCGCCCTGCGAGGGGAGGTCCCGTGGCCGCAGCGGATCGCTCGGGCGTCCGCCGGTGCCGGCGCCGCCCTCGCCGTCCTGGCCCCGTGGATCGCCTTCAACCTGGTCCGCTTCGAGGAGCCCGTCTACATCTCCACCAACCTGGCGGGGACGTTGGCGGCGGCCAATTGCGATTCGACGTACTACGGCGACCTGATGGGCTACAAGGACTACGGCTGCGCCGAGGCCAGCTTGGAGGTGGCGATCGCCCAGGCGCCGGACTGGGACCGCCTGGACCAATCGCAGCGCGACCAGGTGGTGCGGCGGGACGTCTCGACGTACATCGGCGACCACCGGGCACGCCTGCCGGTGGTCATGGCCGCCCGGATGGGTCGACTGCTCAAGCTGTACGGCGTCGGCCAGGAGATCGACTACGACGACCACCTGCACGGCCAGGAGCGGGGGCTTGTGCTAGCTGGCCTCGCCTCGTGGTACGTCGTCGCCGGCCTCGCCGTGGCGGGGGCCGTCATCCTCCGGCGACGGCGGCAGGCCCCCATCTTCCCGCTGCTGGCGCTGCCGGCCATCGTCCTCGCGACGGTCGCGGTCACCTTCGCCCAGACCCGCTACCGCGCTCCTGCGGAACCCGTGGTCGTCGTGCTGGCCGCCGTGGCCATCGACGCCGCGCTGCCGCGGCACCGCACCGCCCCCGGGGACGAGGCCGCGTACGCGCGGCCGACGCGGTCCGAGTAACCACGGATCGCCGCCGCGACCAGGGCCCCGGCGGCGAAGGACGGCGCGGCGGCCAAGACGCAGGCAAGCACGAGGTTGGCGGAGAAGGCGAGGTCGACGCCGCCGCTCATGTCGTAGTCCAGCCGCACCAGCGCGAGGGGCGTCAGGATCAGGAGGACGCGGTAGACCAGGGCCAACCGGGCGAGCACCGACGCCAAACGACGACCGGTCGAACACGCGGGCGGTAGATGGGCCAGCAGCGAGCCCCCGCCAGTCCCGAGCAGCGCCAACGAGATGGCCACCCCCCAGCTCGGGGCGCGGGTTCCACCCGCTCGTTCCATGGAGAGCAGACGCCGACAGACGGCCCCGCCAGGCCGGGTGGCCGCGGTGTAGCTTGGCCCGCTATGCCGGATGGTGCTCGCGGGTCCCGACGCCGGCCCAACGACGACGGACGGCCCGCCGCCGACGCGCCCGCCGCCGACGCGGGCGACGCGCCGGCCACCGGCGGCGTCCTGCCCCCACGGGCCCGGCTAATCGCGCTCAGCTTCCTGATGCTGTTCGCCGAGTTGGCGCTGATCCGCTGGCTGGGCGGGCACATCTTCTACCTGTCGTACTTCTCCAACTTCGTCCTGCTCGGCAGCTTCCTCGGCTTCGGGCTCGGCTTCCTGTGGGCGAGCCGATCGGGCCGCTCGCTCTACCCGCTCGCCCCGCCGCTGCTCGGGGGGCTCTTCGCCTACGTCTATGTCGCCGACGTGCCGCTGGACGTGACGATGAGCGACGTCATCTTCTTCCAGTCGATCACCCCGTCGAGCGCCCTGCCGCGCGAGGTCGTGCTGTCGCTGCTGTTCGTCAGCGTCGCCGCCACGATGGCGTGCATCGGCGACGGGGTGGCCCGCACGTTCAGGTTGTTCCGGCCCCTCGACGCCTACAAGTGGGACCTGGTCGGCAGCGTGCTGGGCATCGTCAGCTTCACGGTGCTGGCGTTCGTGGGGGCACAGCCGGTCGTCTGGGGGGCCATCATCGCCGCCATCTTCCTCGCCACGCTGCCCCTGCGGCGCGTCGGGCGAGTGGCGCTGTGCGGGGCCGGCATCGTGCTGCTGCTCGTTCCGCTGGTCGCCGAGGCCCGCGACAGGAGCGTGAGCGATCAGGAGGCGGGCTTCGTCGAGGGGGCCACCAACAAGCGCATCGTATGGTCGCCCTACTACCGCATCACGTCGCTGGACAACCCCGACGGCGGCAAGAGCGTCTTCGTCAACCAGACACCCCACTGGCACCAGTTCCCCACCGCCGGCAACCCGCTCTACGAACGGGTGTACGAGCGCGCCGGCGACCCCGTCGGCGGCGATGTGCTGGTCATCGGCGCCGGGTCGGGCAACGACGTGGCCGCGGCGCTCCGCCGGGGCGCCGGGCACGTCGACGCCGTCGAGATCGATCCCCGGCTCATGGAGATCGCCGAGCGCAACCACCCGGAGGACCCGTACAGCGATCCCAGGGTCGACACGCATGTCGACGACGGGCGGGCATTCCTCGAGCGGTCCGACAAGCGCTGGGACCGCATCCTGCTGGCGCTGCCCGACTCCCTGACGCTCGTGCAGGGCCAATCGTCGGTCCGGCTCGAGAGCTACCTCTTCACCGAAGAGGCGGTGCGCTCGGCCCGGGAGCACCTGGCGCCCGGCGGCGTGTTCGCCATGTACAACTGGTACCGCCAGGACTGGCTGGTCGACCGGTACGCCGAGACCCTGGCCGGCGTGTTCGACCGGCCGCCGTGCGTCAGTCGGCTGGGCAACAACCTGGCCGTGCTCGTCGCCTCCGACCAGGCGGGCGCGCTGGACTGTCCGGCCGACGAGGTCTGGACATCCCGCCCGGGCGCCCCCGAGCCCGTGTCCGACGACCACCCGTTCCCGTACCTGGAGAGCCGCTCGGTGCCCGCCCTGTATGTGGTCAGCGGCCTGCTGGTTCTCGCCCTGTCGGTGGGAGCGGTGGCGGGGATCACGCTCGTCGGTCGCCGCAACAAGGCAGGGGCCCTGCGCGAGTTGGGCGGCTACGCCGACCTGTTCTTCATGGGTGCGGCGTTCATGCTCCTCGAGACCAAGAGCGTGGTGCAGTTCGCCTTGCTGTTCGGCACCACGTGGCTGGTCAACGCCTTGGTCTTCGTCGGTGTCCTCGGCAGCGTGCTCGTGGCCGTAGCGATCTCCCGGCGCATCACCTTCCGGCGGCCGGCGCGGCTCTACGGCGTCCTGCTGGGTGCGCTCGCGCTCGCCTGGGTGATCCCGCCCGAGAGGCTGCTCGAGCTCGACGTGGTGCCCCGTTTCCTCGCGGCCACGACGCTGGCCTTCTTTCCCATCTTCACGGCCAACCTGGTGTTCACCCAGCGCTTCAAGGACACGTCCAGCTCGACCGTGGCCTTCGGAGCCAACCTCGTGGGCGCGATGGTGGGCGGCCTGCTGGAGTACGCCGCTCTCATCACCGGCTACCGCAACCTGCTGATCCTCGTGGCCGTGGCCTACGGGCTGGCCTTCCTCACCGGCCGTAGCCACCTGTCATCCCAGGTTGCGAGCACGGAGGCGCATCCGACACCAGAGCCGTCGCAGCATGACCTGGATGCCGCGCTGGAGCGCATCGGCCCGCCGTGACTGACGCCGGGACCGATGGGCCCGCGCTGATGACCGCGCCGGCCTCCGGGCCGACCGTCGATCCCAGCGCACCACGGCGGCGCGGCGACCTCCAACGCGCCCTGCCCTTGCTGGCCCCGATGGCCATCGTCGCCGTCGCCTGCGTGCTGCCGATCGTGGAGCTCTGGCGGGCACCGGGATCGCCGATGGAAGAGGGCTTCATGCTCACCTTCCCCGAGCTGGTGCTCGAGGGCCAGATTCCGAACCGGGACTTCCTCCACCTGTACGGCCCCGGGAGCTTGTGGGTGCTGGCGGGCGTCTTCAAGGTGTTCGGGACGACGCTCGCGACGGAGCGGGTGGTCGCGCTGCTGCAGCTGCTCGGCGTGGTGTTCGGCGTTTTCGCGCTCGTGCGTCCGTGGGGGCGCTGGGTGGCGGCTGCCGGTGGCGTCATGACGGCGGTGGTGCTGTTGCCCCCGGCCGGCCTCGTCGCCATGGCCTGGCCTGGGGGCCTGGCGCTCGGCCTCTGGGCGCTCAACGCCGCGCTAGCGGGTGGGACGGCGCCGACGTCGTCGCGGCGTCGCGGGCGACTGTTCGTCGCCGCCGGCGTGCTCGCCGGCGCCGCATTGCTCTACCGGCCGGACCTCACGGCCGCCATCGCCCTGTCGGCGGTGGTGCTGTGGCGAGGCCTGGACCGCGGGGCACGGCTGCGATTGGCGGGCGGTGTCGCCATCGGGCTCGCGCCGTACGCGATCCATCTGGCCACCGCGGGTGTGGGCAACGCGGTGCAAGGCCTCGTCCTCGAGCCGGTGTTCGAGCTCCGCGCCGGCCGCAGCCTTCCTTTCCCGCCCTCATGGAGTCATTTCGACGGGTTCCTCCAGCGGGTGGGGGCGCTCATCGAGCCCTCGTGGCCGCTGCCGGCGCCCGCCAGCCCGGCCCAGCTCACGCTGTGGGTGGGACTCCTGCTGGCCACCACCGCCGCGCTCGTCGCCGCCGGCATCGCAGCAGCCCGCCGGGGCGACCGCCGGCTCCTGGTCATGGCCCTCTTCTGCGTCGGGCTGCTCCCCCAGGCCATCCAGCGCGCTGACTCGACGCATCTCGCGTGGGTGAGCTGCGTGCCGCTCGGCCTGCTGCCGGCGGCGGTGATCGAGGGGCAGCGGGCCTGGCGCCCGGCCTGGCCGCGGCGGCGCGCGGCGGTCGTGGCTGCCGCCGTTCCCGTGGTCGCAACCTTGGCGCTCGCGCCCACGTTCGTCTGGGGCGTGTACGGGGACTACGTCGGGCGCAGCTTCGGGGTCGACCCGATCGAGGCCGGAACCATGCGCCGCGGCGAGCGCGCCTTCCGCTACGGGCGCCTCGAGGCGGTCGCCGCCGTCAACGCGATGCTGCCGGAGCTCGAGCGCATCGCCGAGCCCGGCGACACCCTGTTCGTCGGCCCCGTCGACCTGCGCAGGACGAACTACAGCGAGGCGTACCTGTACTACCTGATGCCGGAGCTCGAGCCGGCCACGCGGTTCATCGAGATGGACCCCGGCATCGCCAACGCCGAGGACTCGGGGCTGGCCGACGAGCTCCGGCGGGCCGATGTCGTCGTCCTCTCGTCGATCTACGCCAACTGGGACGAGCCCAACGACTCACGCAGGTTCGGACCAAACGAGCCGAACGAGGCGATCGAGGAGGAGTTCTGCTTGATCGAGTCGTACGGCGACGGCGATCTCGGGCGCGGCCTTTTCGAGCTGTATCGGCACTGCTAAGGGAGTGCGACGGGTATGGGACATCACGCCATCGACGGCCGCGATATTCCATCCGTCTCCGCCTTCTGAGCGCATCGCGGCGCAGATGCCTGAGCACGACGGTCAAACCAGCTAGGTTGCCCCCCCGACGCCCGACCTGGGGACTGACATTCCGACATGAGGACGCTGATCATCATCCCGACGTACCTGGAGGTGGAGAACATCGCCGACCTCCTCCGCGCGCTGCGGGCGTCGGTTCCCGAGGCCGACATCCTCGTCGTGGACGACAGCAGCCCCGATGGCACCGCCGCGCTGGCCAAGCAGACTGCCGACGAGGAAGGCCAGATCGAGACGCTGGTCCAGCCGGAAAAGAGCGGCTTGGGCGTTGCCTACCGGGCCGGCTTCGCGCACGGCTTCGCCGGTGGCTACGAGGTCATCGTCCAGATGGACGCTGATTTCTCCCACGACCCTGCGATGCTGCCTGAGCTGCTGCGACAGGTCAAAGCCGGCGCCGACGTGGTCATCGGCTCGCGGTACGTCGCCGGCGGCAGCATCTACGACTGGCCCACCATCCGCCGGCTGCTGTCCCGCGGTGGGAACCTCTACGCGTCGACGCTGCTCGGGCTGGGCATCCGCGATGCGACATCGGGCTTCCGCGCCTACCGCGCCAGCGTCCTCAAGGTCATCGAAGCTGGCGCGACGCGGGCCACCGGCTACGCGTTGCAGGTCGAGCTCGCCTACCGGGCCCACCGCCTGGGGGCCCGAATGGTCGAGGTGCCCATCAGGTTCAACGACCGCGTCCGCGGTGTGTCGAAGCTGTCGTGGCACATCATCGGCGAGGCCATGTCACTGGTTGCGTGGTGGACCGTGCATGATCGGCTGCTGCACAGGGGTGCGCGACCCGCCCCCGCTGGTGCGGTGACAGGTGCGCCGGAGGTGCACCCACCACGTCGTTGAGTCAATACGGCCAGGTCCGGCCGTCGTGGCCCAGGGCCCGGGCGAGCTGGCCGAGCCGCGCTACCAGCAGCGCCTTCACCGCCAGGTTGCGTGCGAACCACGGCAGCTCTGCGAGCTGGCGGCCCACGTTGCGGAGCCGCGCCCCACGGGTCATCGGCTCCCGTCGGTACTCGGCGAGCGACCGGCAGCGCCCTACATAGCGCCATTGGCGCGACAACAGCAGCTCGGCGGCTATGGCCGCGGTCACACCCACCGACGAGAAGGCGTCATGGACGAGCAGGCACCCGCCCGGCGGCACCCGGGTCCCCCAGCTGCGAAGGTCGTGGCGCGCAGGCGCCAAGCGGTGGGCGCCGTCGATGTGCAGCAGGTCGACCGGCCCGACGACCTCCGCGAGGGCGTCCTGGCTGAAACGGCGGACGTAGGTGACGCGCTCGCGGACGCCCGCGCGGTCGAGGTTGGCGAGGAACGCATCGTGGTCCTCCGCGGCGGCTGCCGCGAAGCCCGCGATCTCCTGGGGTCCGCGGTCGGTGCCGGCATGGGGGTCGACGGCCACGACCTCGACACCGGGTGGGGTGCAGCGAGCGATCGCGATCGTCGAGCGGCCCCGAAAGCTGCCGATCTCGACGATGCGCCCACCGGGCCGCACGGCCGCGGCGCGTTCCGTCAGCCGGACAAGCTGGTCCGGGCTGAACCACCCCTCCACCCCATCCAGGGCCGCCAGTAGTTCGGCCAGGGCCATGGGCGCCGCAGTGTCACCTCGGGAATCACCAGCGTCGCCGGTCGCACTAGCGTGCATGGTCTGGTCACGTTAGCTGGGGAGACCGAGGACGGTGACGGGCGGCGTGCACGACGCGACAGGAACCTATGACCCCGGTGAGCCGCTTGGCGACGGGATCGCGAAGATCGGGGACTTGGCGGCCGCCGCCGGTGTCCACCGCATCCACGTGCTCGCGTGGCGCGACCTGGACGACGTGGAGGCCGGCGGTTCGGAGCTTCACATCCACGAGATGGCGCGCCGCTGGGCCGCCGCCGGCCTCGACGTCACCCTCCGGACCTCCTGGGCTCAAGGCCAACCCACCGAGGCCATCCGCGACGGCTACCGCGTGGTGCGGCGGGCCGGCCGCCACATGGTGTTCCCGCGCGCTGCGGCCGCCGAGCTGTTCCGCCGTACGGGACCCCGCGACGTGCTCGTTGAGATCTGGAACGGCATGCCGTTTTTCAGCCCGCTGTGGAACCGCGCACCGCGGGTCGTCATCATCCACCACGTGCACGCGGAGATGTGGAGGATGGCCCTCGGTCCCCGCCTCGGCTTCCTGGGCGAGCTGTTCGAACGACGTGTGGCGCCCCCGTTCTACCGCCGCAGCACGATCGTCACGGTGTCGGAGTCGTCCAAGCGCGAGCTGGTGGATGAGCTCGGGTTGCCCCCAGGCCGGATCCGGGTCATCCCCAATGGGGTGGACGCCCGCTACTCCCCCGGCCCCGTCTCCAAGGAACCAGAGCCGCTCGTCGCCGCGGTCGGCCGCCTGGCCCCGGTCAAGCGCTACGACGTCCTGGTCCGCGCCGCCGACATCGCCCGCCGCCACCTCGGCCGCCCGCTCCGGCTCGAGATCGTCGGCGAGGGATTCGAGCGTCCGCTCATCGAGTCGGTCATCGACGAGCTCGACGCCGGCGCGTGGGTGAGCCTGCGGGGCTCGATCGACGAGGCCGACAAGATCGACCTGTATCGACGCGCCTGGGTCGTCGCATCTGCCTCGGCCCGGGAGGGCTGGGGCCTGTCGCTCACCGAGGCGGCCGCATGCGCCACGCCGGCGGTGGCTTCTCGCATCAGCGGCCACGAAGACGCGGTGATCGACGACGTCAGCGGTGTGCTCGTCGCCGGCAACCCCGAGGCATTGGGGATCGCCATGGCGCGCGTTCTCGGCGATGACGAGTTGCGAGCGCGCCTCGGCAAGGGAGCGCTCGACCGCGCCGCACAGCTCAGCTGGACTGCCGCCGCGACCGCGTTCATGCGGGTCGTGGCCGACGAGGTGACGACCCGCCGTTCACCCCGATGAGGAACCCATTGCCGAGGCTCAGCCAGGCGTCGGTCAGCCTGCACGTCGCGCTCGCCGCGGTCGCCTACGTCCCCCTGCTCCTGACCCAGCCGGGCTGGGTGAGCGCCGACACCAAGACGTTCCTCTACCTCGATCCCGGCCGTCTCCTGGGACGGGCATGGTCGATGTGGGATCCGTCGCTCGGGGCCGGGACTGTCACCCACCAGACCATCGGCTACCTGTGGCCGATGGGACCCTTCTACTGGCTCGCGGACGCCATCGGGATCCCCGACTGGATGGCCCAACGCCTGTGGTGGGGGACGATCATCTTCGCCGCTGGCGCCGGAGTCGCGTACCTGCTGCGAACGCTGGGATGGCGCGGGGCGGGGGTGGTCGTGGCCACCTTCGCCTACGCGCTGTCCCCCTACGTCCTCACGCTGGTGGCCCGGCTGTCGGCCGTCCTGCTGCCGTTCGCCGGGCTGCCGTGGCTGGTGGCGTTCACGATACGCACGGTCCGCACCAGGGGTTGGCGCTACCCTGCGCTGTTCGCCCTGACGGTCGTCACGTGCGGGAGCGTCAACGCTACGGCGCTGTTGCTCGTGGGGCTGGCGCCGGCGCTGTGGCTCGTCCACGCCGTGTGGGTCGCCAAGGAGGTGGGCCTCCGCCGGGCGGCCACGGCGGTGCTCCGGCTCGCCGCCCTGACGATCCCGGTGTCCGCGTGGTGGATCGCCGGCCTCACCGTGCAGGCGACCAACGGCCTCGAGATCCTGAGCTACTCGGAGACCGCGCGGACCGTCTCGCTGGTGTCGGTGAGCCATGAGGTGCTGCGCGGCCTCGGGTACTGGTTCTTCTACGGGGGCGACCGGTTGGGTCCCTGGATCGAGCCCAGCACCTACTACACGCAGTCACCCGGGCTCATCGCCGTCACCTTCCTGCTCCCCATCGCGGGCCTCGCAGGCGCCGTGGTGGCCAGGTGGCGCCACCGGGCGTACTTCGTGGTGCTGGCCGCCATCGGCGTCGCCGTCGCGACCGGCGCCTACCCCTGGGAGGATGGCCCCCTCTGGCCCTGGCAGCGGGCGGTCAAGCGGTTCCTGCTCACGGACGTCGGCTTGTCGATGCGTAGCCTGCCGCGGGCCGTGCCGCTGGTCGCGCTGGGGTTTGCCGTGCTGCTCGGTGCGGGCGTCACGAGCGCCGTCCGCCGCTGGCCCCAGTGGAACCGGCGGCTGCTGATCGGCGGGGTCGCGGCGGCGGTGCTGGCCCTCCCGCCGCTCTGGCTGGGCGAGTTCGTCCCCGAGAACCTGCGGCGCCAGGACATCCCCGACTACTGGCAGGAAGCCGCCGATCACCTCGATGCCGAGGGGCGGGACAGCAGGGTGCTGGTCGTGCCCGGCAGCGACTTCGCCAGCTATCGCTGGGGCAACACCGTGGATCCCATCCTGCCCGGCCTGATCGACCGCCCGTCGGCCCAGCGCGAGCTCATCCCGTACGGGTCGCCGGCCTCGGCCAACCTGCTCAACGCACTCGACCTGCGGTTCCAGGAGCGCACCGCCGACCCCGACAGCGTCGCCCCCATCGCCCGGTTGCTGCGGGCCGGCGAGGTGCTGGTGCAGAGCGACCTCCAGTACGAGCGGTACAACACCCCCCGTCCCCGCAACTTCTGGAACTTGATGTCATCTGCCTCAGGGCTTGGCGAACCCGATGAGTTCGGCCCCCACGACCCCAACGTGACGATCCCCGAGGTGCAGCTCGACGACGAGCTGACCATCTTGACGGACCCGGCGCTGCCCGACCCGCCCGCGCTGGCGGCGTTCCCGGTGAACGACCCGGTGCCCATCGTGTCGGCGCACGGGCCCGGACCCGCCCTCCTCGTGGCCGGCGACGGGGCGGGGCTTGTCGACGCCGCCGGCGCCGACCTCCTCGACGGCACCGAGCTGATCCGCTACAGCGCCAGCCTGGACGGTGACGAGGTCGGCGCCGCTCTCGACGACGGTGCCGCCCTGCTGCTCACCGACTCCAACCGCAAGCGGGGCGAGCGCTGGACCACCATCCGCCACACCCGCGGGTACACCGAGGCCGCCGACGAGGAGCCCCTCGTCACTGACCTCAGTGACAACCGTCTGCCGGTGTTTCCCGACGCCACCACCGACTCTCAGACGGTGTCTGTCTACGAGGGTGGCATCGAGGCCAGGGCCACCAGCTATGGCAACACGATCACGTTCACACCCGAGGAACGGGCCGCATACTCCGTCGACGGCGACCCCGAGACCGCCTGGCGCACGGGGGCGTTCGCCGACGCCCGCGGTGAGCGGCTCGAAATGACGCTGACCAGCCCGGTGACCACCGACCGCGTCACCCTGCTGCAGCCCACCACGGGCCTACGCAACCGCTTCATCGAATCGGTCCGGCTGCGGTTCGACGACGGCGATGCGATGGATGTCGATCTCACCGAAGACTCCCGCGAGGAGCCCGGCCAGGTCGTGACCTTTCCCCGGCGCACGTTCGAGAAGCTGTCGCTCGAGATCCTGTCCGACACCGCCGGCGACAACGTCGTTCGCTACGGGGGATTCTCCAGCGTGGGCTTCGCCGAGGTGCTGATCGGCGACGACGACGCCCGTCTCGACGAGATCGTTCGTCTCCCCAACGACCTGCTCGAGGCCGCCGGAGCCGACTCGACGGACCACCCGTTGGCGATCAGCCTCAGCCGCCTGCGCCAGGACCCCACCGATGACACCCGACGTGACGAGGAACGCGCCATCCAGCGGAGGTTCACGCTGCCGTCCTCCCGCGCCTTCTCCCTCAGCGGCGAAGCCCGCCTCTCGCCCCGGGCCGATGCCGCCACGATCGACGGCCTGCTGGAGCGCGCGCACGACAGCTCGGCGACCTGGGCCCGGGCCAGCAGCAACCTCGCAGGCAGCCTCGAGGTCGCCAGCGCCGCCTTCGACGGCGACCCGTCCACCGCGTGGAACACCATCCGCCCCGAGCCCCACGGCCAGTGGATCGAGGTCAACCTTTCCGAGCCCCAGACCGTCGACCACCTCCCGCTGACGATCGTCGCCGACCGACTGCACTCGGTTCCCACCGAGATCGAGCTGACGGTGGACGGGCGGTCGTTGGGGCGTTTGCCGCTGCCCGCCATCGAGAGCCAGGACGAGCAGAACGCCACGGCGAGGGTGGACGTGCCGCTGCCCGAGCCTGCGACGGGTTCGTCGTTCCGCGTGCAGTTCACCGGAATGAGGGCCGTGACCACCAACGACTGGTCGAGCAATCGTGAGGTTGACCAGCCAGCGGCGCTGGCCGAGATCGGCCTGCCGGGACCGACCGTCGCCGCCCGCTCCGACAGGTTCGACAGTGGATGCCGGGACGACCTGCTCAGCATCGACGGTGAGCCCGTCGCCGTGCGGGTCAGCGGGACGATGGACGCCGCCATTGCTCGCCAGCCGCTCACGATCGCCACCTGCGGCGTCAGCGCCGGGCCCGTCGAGCTCGACGGCGGTGACCACGACGTCCGCGCAGTTCGCGGGGACGTCCGGGGCATCGACCTCGACCAGCTCGTCCTGCGCTCGGCGGCCGGCGGGGCGGCCTCTTCGGCGACCGGACCGCTGGTGGCCGAATCGGTCGCTGCCGACGCCGACGGCGGCGGCGCGGTGGCCGCGGCCCCCGGCGTGACGGTGGTGCACGAGGGTCAGGACCAGGTGGAAGTGGAGGTTTCGGGCGCAAGGGCCGGGGAGCCGTTCTGGCTGGTGCTGGGCCAGAGCTTCAACGACGGCTGGACGGCCAGCATCGACGGTGAACGGATCGCCGACCCCGAGCTGGTCGACGGGTTCGCCAACGGCTGGCAGGTCGTGCCCGACGCCGAGTCGTTCGTCGTCGACCTGCGCTTCGCGCCCCAGCGGCGCGTCGACCTCGCCATCGCGGTGTCGGCGGTGGCGGCGGCCGTGTGCCTGGTGCTGACCATCCGCCGGCCCCGGTCGGCGGTCATAGCCCCATCGTCGCTGGCGGAGCCCTACTCGAGGGTCCTGGCGTTCCGCTACGAGGGCGCGCTGCCGACCATGCGCACGGCGGTGCTGACGGGGGTGGGCGTCGGCCTGCTGGCGTTCATGGTCGCGGGCCCGGCGGTCGGGGCGGTCGTCGGCACGGCCGCCGGCCTCGGGGCACGCCACGAGGCGTTCCGCCGCTGGCTGCTGCTGGGCAGCCCGCTCGCGCTCGGCGTCGCCGCCCTCTACGTCCTCTACATCCAGGTGCGCCACGGGCCGGCGCCCGGCTTCGAGTGGCCCATCGAGATGGATCGCGTGCACCCGTTCGGATGGCTGGCGATCTTGCTGGTGGTGGCCGACGTGATCGTCGATCGCGTATGGCAAGCTCGACGCACGGACACATGACGGCCACCGACAGCGGTTTCATCTTCGGCGTCGACCTCGACGGCGTGTGCGGCGACTACACGGGCGCCCTGCGCGACATCGTCGCCCGGCATCGGCAGGTCGACCCCGAGTCGCTCCCCCTCGAGCGCTCGTGGGACTTCCGGGAGTGGGGCCTGTCGCCCGCCGAGTTCGAGCGGATCCATCAGGCGGCGGTCCTGGAACACCGGATCTTCCGGACCATGCCGGCCTTCGAGGGGGTCGCCGAGGTCTTGTGGCGGTTGTCCGATGCCGGCATCTGGATTCGCATCATCACCCACCGCCTCTACGTCAACTGGGGCCACCGGGTCGCGGTCGCCGACACCGTGGACTGGCTCGACGCCACGAACATCCCCTACCGGGACCTGTGCTTCCTGGGCGTCAAGCCGCAGGTGGAGGCCGACTGCTATGTGGAGGACGCGCCCCACAACGTCGTCGCCCTGCGCGAGACGGGTGCCTACGTGATCGTCTTCGACCAGCCGTACAACCGCGGCATCGACGGACCGCGCGCCGCCGACTGGGCGAGCGTCGAGGACCTGGTCGGCGCCCGGGTCGCCGAGCTGGGGCTGAGCCTGCAGGCCCCGTTGCCGGGGTTCGAGGACGCCCGCGGCCGGCTGCAGGGGCGGGTCGCCCGCCCCACGCCCTGATCCCTGACCTAAGCGCCGCATGTTCGGACCAGGTGCTCCGGCGGCGGGCCGTAACGGCGACGCAGGTGGTCGGCGATCGCCCGCAGGCGCGCCCGCGGCGACCAGTAAGGGCCCCGCCGGGCTGGGACGACCAGCCCGGTGCCCAGTTGCCAGAGGGCGATGATCAGCCGGATGGTCGCGTGGTAGCGCCCCGAGTGCTCCCGCACCATGAGCAGCGTGTTTCGGAGCTGCAGGTAGTCGACGACGTCGGCGTTGGAGCCGACGTCCTGGTTGCGCACCTCGGCGCCGCGCACCACGCCGACCTCCCAGCCCCGCTCCTGCGCCCGTAGCGCCAGCTCGGCCTCCTCGCAGTACGCGAAGTAGCGCTCGTCGAAGAGGCCCACGTCCTCGAGGCAGTGGCGGCGGGCGACCATCAGCGTGCCGTGGGGATAGCCGGCGGGCTCCCAGCCGTCGGCGACCGTCGCCTCGGCAGGGATCGCCCCGAAGTAGCGATCCAGCACCGGCGTGAGGCCGTCGCCGACGTCGGCGGACGCCAGCCCGGCCACCGCTCGGGCGCCCACCTCGTCCAGCAGCCGGCGCAGGCACCCGGGCTGCGGCTCGGCGTCGTGGGGTGCCACTCCCAGCCAGGGCGCCGGATCATGGCTCAGGAACCAGCGGAAGCCGGCGTTGGCGCCGGGCCCGAACCCGGTGTTGGCGCCCAGCTCCATCACGTCGACGCCGAGGGGCAGCGACCCGCGCAGCCGCGCCAGGTCCTGTTCCGACGACCCGTTGTCCACCACGAGCACCCGCACCGGCACGCCCTGGTCGAGGAACAGGCGGGCGGTGCGCACCGCCGCGGCGGGCCGCCGGCGATGGACGATGACGAGATCGAGGGCCGGGAGCGGCACCGGCGGAGCGCCGGTGGACGCTGAAAGAGCGTCGGGGGCGGTCGCCACCGAGGCATCGCCCGCCAGGTCGGAGCCCGAGGTCATGAGTTCCACCGCTGTGAGCCTGAGGTCATAGGTTCCGGGACCGGAACTTATTGCCTCGGCCTCGGACGGGCGGAACCCATGACCTCGGGGCTCGTCCCCGCCAGGCCCTACCATCGTCCGGTTGTGACCGCACCCGCCGCATCGTCCCGGCCCGACCCCCTTCCGCCCGAGCTCGATGCCGCGCGCCGGCTCCTCGCCTACTGCGATGCCTCGCCCTCCCCTTACCACGCGTGCGCCACCGCGGCCGCCATGCTCGGCGAGGCCGGGTTCACCGAGCTGGCCGAGGATGCCGCCTGGCCCGGGGGCCCGGGCTGCTGGTTCGTAGTCCGGGGCGGCAGCCTCGTCGCGTGGGCGGTCCCGGCCGACCACGAGCCCCACGAGGGCTTTCGGATCGTGGGCGCGCACACCGACAGCCCGAACCTGCGGGTCAAGCCCCAGCCCGACGTGGAGCAGGCGGGTGCCCGCCAGCTCGGCGTCGAGGCGTACGGGGGGGTACTGCTCAACAGCTGGCTCGACCGCGACCTGGGGCTGTCGGGGCGGGTGGCGATCCGTGGCGACGGGCCCGGCGCCACCCTCCGCCTGTTGCGCGTCGACCGGGCCGTGTGCTGCATCCCCCAGCTGGCCATCCACCTGGACCGGGAGGTGACCCAGAAGGGACTGGTCGTCGACGCCCAGCATCACCTGTCCCCGATCTGGGGCATCACCGACGGCGCCTCAGCCGTCGAGGGGCAGTTCCGCACGTTCGTGGCGGAGGAGCTGAGCGTCGACGCCGACGACGTGCTCTCGTGGGACCTGATGCTCCACGACCTGGCGCCGGGGGCGCTGGTCGGGAGGGACGAGGAGCTGATCGGGTCGGCGCGGCTCGACAACCTGGCCTCGTGCTGGGCCGCGGTCGAGTCGCTGCGCGACGTGTCGGCATCGCCGCATGTCGGCCCTGGCGGGCCCGTCTGGGTCGTGTGCCTCTTCGACCATGAGGAGATCGGGTCGACCTCCGATCGGGGGGCCGCGTCGTCGCTCCTGCCGAGCGTGCTCGAGCGCATCGTGACGGCCGGGGGCGGCGACCGCGACAGCTTTCACCGGGCCTTGGCGCGCTCGGCGTGCCTTTCGGCCGACATGGCCCACGCCACCCACCCCAATTACCCCGACCGCCACGATCCGCAACACCAGGTGGCGCTCAACGGCGGCCCGGTGGTCAAGGTCAACGCCAACGTCCGCTACGCCACCGACGCCCCGGGGAGCGCGATGGTGGCGCTGGCCGCGGAGCAGGCAAAGGTTCCGCTGCAGGCGTTCGCCATGCGCAGCGACCTGCCCTGCGGGTCGACGATCGGCCCGGTCACCGCCGCTCGCCTGGGCATCACCACGGTCGACGTCGGCATGCCCCAGCTGGCCATGCACGCCGCCCGTGAGCATGCCGGCAGCCACGACCCGGCCGGCTACCAGGCGCTGATGGCAGCGTTCCTGGACCCCGCCTGAGGCCATGGACGTCCACGAGGCCCGCACGGTGCTGGAGGTGGCGGACGGCGACGGCTGGGACGCGGTGCGGGCCTCCTACCGCCGCCTCATCCGCGCCGCGCATCCCGACCGCGCGGGTGGAACCGCGCGGGCGGCCGCCCGCCTGAACGAGGCCTACGCGGTGTTGAGCCGCGCCCGGCGGCACGGATCGCCGGTGGGAACTGCGGCGGCGCCCGCCGGCGCGCCCCGACCGCCGGGCCCGCCTCGCCCGCCTCCGCCGCCTCCCCCACCCCGGGTCGGAGCCGCAGTCGTCGGCGAGGACACGCTGCTGCTGGCCGCAGCCCCACCGGAGGCCTTCGCCCTGCTGTTGGAGGCCGGCCACGGCATCGGCTCCGTCAGCTACGTCGACCGGAGCTGCGGCATCTTCGAGGTCGTGGTCCACCAGGCGGGCGAGACCTGCTCGCTGCTGGTGACCCTGCAGGAGCGTGGCCACGGCACCGAGGTGGTGTTCGCCCTCGAGTCGCTCGAACGGGCCGCCAGCCTGTCCCCCGAGCCCTACGCGCGCCGCCTTGCCGAGATGCTTGGTTAGAGTTTTCGCGGTGTCAGACTTGCCGACCACCGACGAGGAGTGGCGCCACCGCCTCGACCCCCTGCAGTTCGAGGTGACGCGGCGCGGCGGCACCGAACGGGCCTTCACCGGGATCTACTGGGACGAGAAGGGCGATGGCACCTACCGCTGCGTGGCCTGCGGCCAGGCGCTGTTCTCGTCGGACACCAAGTTCGACTCGGGCACCGGGTGGCCCAGCTTCTGGGACCCGCTGAACAGCGACGCGGTCGTGACGGTCACCGACACCAGCCACGGCATGATCCGCACCGAGGTCCGCTGCTCGCGCTGCGGCTCCCACCTCGGGCACGTGTTCGAGGACGGTCCCCAGCCCACCGGGCTGCGCTACTGCCTGAACTCGGCAGCGCTCGACCTCGACCGGGCCGAGTAGCCGAGGCCGTCAGAGGCCCAGGCGGGGCCGCACCTCGTCCCAGAGCGAGCGGTACGCCCGGGCGGCCCGGCTGCGGGGGGCGCTGACCACAACCGGCGCCCGCTGCACCCCCATGAGCTCGACCTCGGTGGCGGCCGGGATCGAGGTCTGGACCACGTCGTCGGGGCTGGCGGCGGGGAGCGTGGCCACCACCTCTCGGTGCAGCCGCTTGCGGCCGTCGACCATCGAGAAGAAGGCCACGATCTGGGGCCGCCGGTCGACTTCTCCGGCCACGAAGTCACCCAGTTGGGCGAATGTGCGCACCGTCAGGGTCGAGGGGATGAGGGGCACCAGCAGGGCGTCGGCGGCGTCGAAGACGCTCTCGGACACCAGCGAGATCGATGGCGGGCAGTCCAGCATCGCGAGGTCGTAGTACTCGGCCAGCGGTGCGATCACCTTCCGCAGCCGGCGTATCGGCTTGCCGGCGGAGTCGAGGGCCAGGTCCATGTGGCGGTAGGAGAAGTCGGCCGGCAGCAGGTCGAGCCCCTCCACGTCGGTGCCCCGCAGCAGGTCGGTCACGTCGCTGCGCCCCCGGACCAGCTTGCCCCCGCCGCCCTTGATCTTGGGCTTCACGCGGAACAGGAACGACGCCGCCCCCTGCGGATCGAGGTCCCAGAGCAACGTGCGCAGCCCGTCCTGTGCCGCCAGCGCCGCCAGGTTGACGGCCGCCGATGTCTTCCCCACGCCTCCCTTGATGTTGTAGGTGGCGACGATCCTCACGAAAACACCTTGGCCACCAGCGCCTGCTGGTCGGCGGCGGCGAAGGAGCTGAAACGGTCCGCGAAGGCGTCGCGGGCCTCGCGCTGCTCGGCGTCGAGCCGGTCCACGAGGACGCCCAGGGCCAGCAGGGCAGCCGGCCCGCCGGTGGTCTTCGCCAGCTCGCCGGCGAGGCCCCGCAGGTAGGAGGCCTGCACCTCACGGTCCTGGTGGACGCCGAGCACGTCCTGCAGCTCCTTCAGCGACCGCACCATGGGCTTGACGACGCCCCGCGGCCACAGCCCGCCGAACAGCTCCAGCAGGTAGCGCAGCTCCTTGCCCCGCTTGCGCAGCTCGTGCAGGTCCCCGGCCGGGCTGGTGGCGCCGATCGCGGCACCCATCGCCAGCATCCGCCGGTAGACCTTGCGGATCCGGCGGCCGGCGACGTCGACGATGGGTCGCTTGGCGTCCGGGCGCTCGCCGGCCGGTCCGAGGTCACCGACCAGGAATGCCCGGTAGGCGTCCCACGCCTGCCGGTAGGTGGGGCCTCGCAGCTCCCGCCGGAGGGCCCGGATCGCCGCGGCGCGGTGCCGGACCAACAGCGCCCGCACGGGCGCCAGGGCCGCGTGGCGTTCGACCGGGATGGCCGAGATCAGGTGGTCCCAGTCCAACAGCTGGACGTCGAGGTCACGGGTGGCGCCCGTGACCGCCTGAACCCAGCGGAGGGCGTCTCGCTGCGTGGTCAACGGTTCGGGCGGGAAGGCGCCCTTGAGCTCCCGCAGCACCGAGCGGCTGCGCCGCACCGCCACGCGCAGGTCGTGGAGGAACTCGGTGTCGATGTCGGCGAGCGTCCCCGGCAGGTTGGCTTCGACCATCCCGGCCAGGTCGCAGAGAACCGCCACCGCCGCCCGGTCGGTGCGTTGGTCGGGGCGCAGGTCGACGCGAACCTTGGTCCGGATCCCCTCCGGATCTCCACCCACGGCGGCGATGGCCTCGTCGGCGAGGCTGATCGGGGAGTCGACCAGACCACCCTTCGGTCCCCGCCGGACCGCCGCCGTGACCTGGCCCAGCGGCTTCGGGTAGCCGAGGACGCCGCTGACGTCCACGCGGGGCGTGAGCGGCACCGCCCCCCCATCGCCGCCGCCCACCAGCGCCGCCGGCGTCGCCAGCGAGACGCGTGCCACGGTCTTGTCGTCGGTGTTGAGCACCCGCACCAGTTGGGCGCCGACCTTGACGTCGGCCAACGGCAGCAGCGCCCGGGTCTCGACGATCGGCGCCAGCCGCTCGCGGATCGCCCCCGCGGGCAGGTCGCGCAAGAGGTAGCGGTTGCGCCGTGGGCGTCGCACGTCGGCGACCAGCGGTGGCCGGCCGCCCGGCTCCCGCAACACCAGGCGTGGCCCGCCGCGACCCGCCTCGAGATCCAGGTCGACCCCCGCGGCGCGCAGGCGGCGGTCGGCGGTGTCGAGGACGGTGTACGACCGGCTGGCGCCCGGCTCGGCGATCACCGGGAACCGCTTGCCCAGGTACGCGAGCAGCCCGGGAGGATCGACGCCCTCCGGGAGCGCGTAGGACACGGTTGGGACGTCGAGCGGCATAGCCTGTCGAGTCTGCCATGCCAGACTTGTCTCTCTCTGGTTCGATGCGCTGGCTGTTCGTGTACGGAACGCTCATGCCCGGACGGTTGCGCTGGCCGCTCATCGCCGACGACGTCGTGCGGCAACGCCCGAGCGCCGTCCCGGGAACCCTGTACGACACCGGCCTTGGCTATCCCGCCCTCGTCGTCGGCGGCGAGGGCCCGGTGCCGGGCTGGCTCCTCGGGCTCTCGGAACGGGCGCCGGCCGTCCTCGCACAGCTCGACGTCGTCGAGGGGCCGCACTATCGCAGGACGGACGTCACGACCGTGGACGGTGTCCCGGCGCTCACCTACGCCTACATCGGCGATCCCGCCGCGTTCACCGTGCTGGACGGCCCCTGGGACCGCGACGACGAGCGCTGAGTCGGTCGGGCTTGGCTCCGCCCCAGCTGCGATGGATCATCGCCCAATGGCGATCACCCTGGTGCTGGGCGGGACGCGTTCCGGAAAGTCCGAGGTGGCCGAGTCGCTGGCCGCTGGCGTCGCCGACCGCGTGACATACGTGGCGACCGGCTCCCCGTCCGACGCCGACATGGAGGCACGCATCGCCGCCCACCGGGCCCGTCGGCCCGCGAGCTGGACGACCCTGGAGGCGGGGACCGACCTGCCCCAGGTGCTGGCGGCGGTCAACGGCCCCGCCGTCGTCGACTCCCTGGGCACCTGGGTGGCGTCGCACGCCGACCTGGCACCCGACGCCGCCGGCCTGTGCCGGGCACTGGGCGGGCGGGCGGCCGACACGATCGTCGTGTCCGAAGAGGTGGGGCTGGGGGTCCATGCCCCCACGGCCGCCGGGCGCCACTTCGCCGACGCACTGGGCGAGCTCAACCGCGCCGTGGCCGAGCTCGCCGACGAGGTGCTGTTGGTGGTGGCCGGGCGGGTCCTGCCACTGTCGCGCCCCGTGCAGCGAGGCCGGCTCGAGCCCACGGACTGATGCGGAGCGCGCTCGGGTTCCTCACCGTCGTCGGCGGCGCCGCCCCGCCGGATCGGCGCGCCCCGGCGTGGTTCGGACCCGTCGGGGCCGCGCTCGGACTGGCGGTCGGCGGGGCGTGGTGGGTGGCGGGCGAGCTATGGCCGCCGCTCGTCGCCGCGGTGCTGGCGCTCGCCGTCGACGCCGCCCTCACCGGCATGCTGCACTTCGACGGGTTGGCGGACAGCGCCGACGGCCTGCTGCCCCCGCTGGACCGGGGGCGACGGCTGGAGGTCATGGCCACCCCCGAGATCGGTCCCTTCGGCGTGATGGCGCTGGCGCTGGTGGTGCTGGCCCGCGTGGCGGCGCTGGGGGCGCTCGAGCCCGACCCGCTGCTGGTGGCCGGCCTGTGGACTGCCTCTCGGGCGGCCATGGCGGTGGCGCTCGCCTGGCTGCCATACGCCCGGGCGGGCGGTGGCGCCGCCTCCGGGTTCCGCGCCTGCTCACCCACCCCCGCGCTCGCCGCCCTGGGGGTCGGCTGTGTCGTGGTGGCGTGGTCGTTCGATGGCGGATGGGGACCGGGCGTGCTGGTGGCGGCCAGCGGCCTGGCCGGGTTCGGCGCCGTGGTTGCGCTCGCCTGGCGGCGGCTCGGCGGTTACACGGGGGACGTGCTGGGTGCCGCCGGCCTCATCGCCGAGACCGTGGGGCTGTTGGTGGCGGCGGCCCGATGGTGAGGACCCGCCGTTGAGGGCCGACCGGTGAGCTACCCGTGGCACCGGCGGGCCATCGCGGCCGGTGCGGCGCTGGCGATCGACCGGGCCCTGGGGGAGCCGCCCCTCCCGGACGGGCTACATCCGGTGGCGTTGTTCGGCACGGCGATCGCCGCACTGGAGCGGCGTGTGTACGACGACCGCAGGGCGTCCGGGGCGCTCCTGGCGGCCGCGGGCGTGGGACTGGCTGCCGCCGCCGGAGTCGCCGTCGGATCGCCCTTGGTCGGCGGCTACGTGAGCACCGCGGGACGTGGCCTGCACGCCGCCGCCCTCCGGGTCGCGGCCGCCCTGAGGTCGGGGGATGTCCCCGCCGCCCGGGGCATGCTCCCGTCGCTGGTGGGGCGCGACCCGACCGCTCTCGACGCGGCGGCCATCGCCCGTGCCGCGGTCGAATCCGTCGCCGAGAACACGACCGACGCGATCGTGGCGCCGGCACTGTGGACGGCGGCCGCAGGCCCGGTGGGGGCATTCGTGTACCGCGCCGGCGACACGCTCGACTCCATGGTCGGCTACCGCGACGACCGCTACGGCCGTTTCGGGCTTGCCTCGGCCCGCCTCGACGACGCGTTGGCGTGGGTGCCGGCCCGGGCGACGGCCGTGCTCGTCGGCCTGGCTCGACCCGGGCATGCCCCGGCGGTGGCCCGCGCCGTGCGGCGGGACGCGCCCCGCCACCCCTCGCCCAACGCCGGCGTGTCCGAGGCGGCGTTCGCCGCGGCACTGGGGCTGCAGCTGGGTGGGGCCAATCGCTACGGCGACGTCGTGGAGCATCGTCCGATGCTGGGAACCGGGCGCGCGCCCGGCCCGCAGGACATCACCGCCGCGGTCGACCTGTCGCGCGACGTGACCTGGCTGCTGGCGGGACTACTCGTCCTGGCCGGGGCGGCGGGCGCCATCACGGGTCGCCGTCGCGGTGCGGCGGGCCGGTGACCACGATCCCGGCGCCGGGGCCGCACGGGGGCGACGGGCCCCGGGTGGCGGAGGCCCTGGGTCTCGGACCCGACCAGGTCCTCGACCTGTCGGCCACCCTCAACCCCTTCGCACCCGACGTCGCCGCGCTGGCGGCGCCGCACCTCGCCACCCTGCGGCACTACCCGGACCTCGACGCCGCCGAGGGGCTCCTCGCCGAGGCCGTCGGCGTCCCCGGTGAGCGCCTGGTGATCACTGCGGGCGGATCCCAGGCCATCGCCCTCGTCGGTGACCACCTCGGGCGCGGCTGGGTGGAAGAGCCGGACTTCGCGCTCTACCGCCGCCACCTGTCCCGCGTCGAGGTGGGCGCTCCCCGCTGGCGTTCCGACCCCCACAACCCCACAGGTCGGCTGGCCACCACGGGCGATGACGGCGTCGCCGTGTGGGACGAGGCGTTCCTGCCGCTCAGCGCCGGCACGTGGACCCGGGGGCGGCCCGGTTGGGGGCTGGGCTCGTTGACCAAGGCCTTCGCCTGCCCCGGGCTGCGCCTGGGGTTCGCCGTCGCCCCCGACGAGCGGGCGGCCGCCGCGGTCCGCCGGCGCCGCCCGGCCTGGGCGGTCGGCTCGCTCGGCTGCGCCGTGCTCCCGGAGCTGCTGGCGCATGCCGACCTGGCCGCCTGGACCGCGCGGATCGCCGCCACTCGCGGCGAATTGACACAGGTGCTCAGGGATCACGGGCTGATGCCCTTGCCGTCCGACGCCCCCTGGGTGCTGGCCGCCGCCGCACCGGAGGGCCTCAGGGCGGCCCTGGCGCGCCACGCGGTGGTGGTGCGGGATTGCCGCTCGTTCGGGCTGCCCGATCACGTGCGCATCGCCGTCCCGGACGCCTCGGGGCTCGAGCGGCTGGACGCGGCGTTGGCCCGGGTCAGGGACGTCGGCGATCATGACCAGCCGTGACCGACCGCGACGCGACGCCCGCCCAGCCGGCAGCCCTCCCCGTCGACGCGGTCGTTTTCGACCCGGCGGCCCTGGCCGACCAGACCGGCGGCCGCCGCCTGCTCGCGGCGCTCGCCCGTAGCGGCATCACGGTCTGGACCGGTCCCGCGCCCGCCGGGGACCGGGACCGGGCGCTCGTCGTGGCCGATCCCATCGGGCCACTGCCCCTCGCCGTGTTCGACGGCCTCGCGCAGCGGGTCGGCGCGTTCCGGGCGGGATGCCTGCTACAAGCGCCGCTCGACGTCGACGCACAACGCAGGGCGGAGCAGCACCAGCTCCGGCTCACCAAGCCACCCGGGTCACTGGGGCGGCTCGAAGCCGTCGGCACCCAGCTCGCCGGCATTGCCGCCGCGGTCCCGCCGCCGCTGCCACGGCCCGCGGCGGTGGCGGTGTTCGCCGGTGACCATGGCGTGCACGCCCAGGGGGTCTCGCCGTGGCCACAGGAGGTCACGGCGCAGATGGTCGGCAACTTCCTGGCGGGCGGGGCCGCCATCAACGTCCTGGCGCGCCAGGCCGCGGCCGACGTCGTCGTGGTGGACGTCGGCGTCGCATCGGCACTGCCCGAGGTGCCCCAGCTTTTGCCGCGCAAAGTGCGTGCCGCCACCGCGGACCTGAGCCTCGGACCGGCGATGACGGTCGACGAGGCCCGGCAGGCGCTGGACGTCGGCGCGGAGGTCGCCGCCAGGCTGGTCCGCCAGGGGGCGCGCTGCCTGGTCACCGGCGACATGGGCATCGCCAACACGACGCCCGCCGCAGCCTTGATCGCGGCACTGATCGACCGGCCGGCGGCGGGGGTTACCGGCCGGGGGACGGGCATCGACGACGACCGGCTCCGCTGGAAGACGGCACTGGTCGCGGCCGCCGCCGACCGGGCGCGGGCCCGGCACGGCGCCGATGCTCTCGCGATCCTGGCCGAGGTCGGCGGGCTCGAACACGCGGCGCTGGCGGGGTTCGTGGCCGCCGCCGCCGCCCTCCAGGTCCCGGTCGTGATCGACGGCGTGATCTCGGCGTCTGCCCTGCTGGTCGCGAGCCGCCTGGTCCCCGGGGTCGAGCACGGCGTCATCGCCGGCCACCGCTCCGTCGAGCCCGGCGCCTCGGCCGTGCTGGGCGAACTGGGCCTGCGCCCGATGATCGACCTCGACCTGCGGCTGGGCGAGGGCACCGGGGCCGCCCTGGCGCTGCCATTGGTGGAGGCCGCCGCTCGGCTGCTGGCCGAGATGGCGACTTTCGACCAGGCGGGCGTCACGGAGAAATAGGCTGGGCGCGCGGCATCGCCGTACGAGGGGGTATGACGCCGGCCGGAGCCGGCGCCTCAGTAGGCTGTGAGACCTCGTGACTGATCGCTTCCACCAGCCCGAGCGGCCGTCGCCGAGCGATCCCCGGCGGGTGTTCGTGCCCGCCCCTCCGGCATCGCCGAGCGATCGCGGCACCGAGCGCCGGAGCGCGCCCCCGGGGCCGGTGCGGCCTCCCCGGCCGCCGCGCCCGGCCAACGGCACCCGTACCCTGCCGCGGCCGGAGCGACCGGTGCCTGCCGGGCCGCCGGGCCAGCCGCCCGACGAGGCCCCCGCGCGTGCCCAGCCGTCGAAACCCTGGTGGCGCCGGCTGCGCTGGCGGCGGGTGCTCGCGATCACCGTCGTCCTACTGCTGCTGGCGATGGTCGGCGGGTACCTGTGGGCCCGCAGCGTCTGGAACCGCATCGACCGGGTCGACGTGAGCGAGGTCCTGTCCGACGGCGGGAGCGGCACCAACTACCTCATCGTCGGCTCCGACTCGCGCGAGAACCTGAAGGAGGGCGATCCCGGGTTCGATCCGAGTGCAGGCCCGGGTGGCCAGCGGTCCGACACCATGATGATCCTCCACCTCGAGGGCGGTAAGGCGCAGATGCTGTCGCTCCCGCGCGACCTGTACCTCGAGATCGCCGACACCGGCGGCGACCACGCCAAGCTCAACTCGGCCTACAACGGTGGCCCGGAGCGCCTCATCAAGACCGTCACCGGCAGCCTGGGCATACCGGTGCACCGCTACATGGAGGTCGACTTCGTCAGCTTCGCCGGCCTGGTCGACGGGCTCGGTGGAGTCACCATCGACTTCGAGAACCCGGCCTTCGACCCCAAGTCGGGTCTCAACGTCACCCAGTCGGGCCCCGTCGAGCTCGATGGCGACCAGGCGCTCGCCTACGTGCGCTCGCGCACCTACACCGAGGTCATCAACGGCGAACAGCAGGTCGAACCCACCGGTGACCTGGGCCGCATCGAGCGGCAGCAGAAGTTCCTGCGGGCCGTGTTCTCGAAGCTGAGCGACACCAAGAACCCCTTCGCGCTCGCAAGCGCCTTCTCCGGGCTGTCGGGCGGGCTTCGCATCGACGACGACATGTCGATGCTCGACGGCTTCCGTCTGGCCTGGGCGCTCCGGGGCATCGACTCCACGACGTTGCAGCTGCCCGTCGACCCGGACAGCAACGAGTCGGGATCGGTGCTCATCCTCCGCGAGGACGAGGCGCAGCCCATCCTCGACGAGGTGCGCTGACGCGATCCTTCAGGGCAACAGCACCCCGGGGTTCATGATCCCGTCGGGATCGAGGGCCTGCTTGATCGCCCGCATCGCCGCCACCTCCCCCGCCGACCGGTCGTGGGCCAGCCAGGCCCTCTTGGCCACCCCGATCCCGTGCTCGGCGCTGATCGAACCGCCGAGGCCCACCACCAGGTCCAGCACGGCGTTGTCGACCGCGTCGTCGTCGGGGTCCGGCCCGACGACGTTCACGTGGATGTTGCCGTCGCCGACATGGCCGTAGAGCAACGTGGTGGCGCCGGGCCAGCCGGACGCCAGCCTCGTCGACACCCGGGCGCAGAACTCGGCGATCGCCGCCGCTGGGAGCGTCACGTCGAACTTGAGCACCACTCCCAGCGCGGCCGCGGCTTCGGGGTGCGCCTCGCGCCAGCGCCAGAGGCGTTCGCGGTCCGCCCGCTCCACGCCCACGGCAACCGGTGCGGACGCGGCGTGACGGGCGATCGCGGCGGCCAGTGCCGGCGTCGGATCGGCGCGGCCGGCGGCCTCCACCAGCAGGAACGCCGCCGCGTCGGGCGCCACCGGCGGGTCCGCGGCCAGATGGGATGCGACCGCGCGCATGCTCTCGCCCTCCATCACCTCGAGCGCCCGCACCTCGGCGATCTCGTAGCGCAGGTCGGCCGCCAGGGACACGGCCTCCCCGACCCCGGCCAGCGCCAGGAGCGCGACGACCACGTGGGGTTCGTCGGCCACTAGCCGCAGGCGCGCCTTCGTCACAACGGCGAGGGTGCCCTCGCTGCCGCAGAGCAGCTGCGCGAGGTCGTATCCCGTGTTGTCCTTGACCAGCCCGCCCAGGCGCGAGACGACGGCGCCCGCCCCCAGCACCGCCTCGACGCCGACCACCTGCGCCCGCATGGGCCCGTGGCGCACCACGTGGACGCCACCGGCGTTGGTGGCGATCATCCCGCCGATGGTCGCCGAATCCCGGGCTCCGGTGTCGACGCCGAACGCCAGCCCCGCTGCGGCCGCGTGGGCCTGCAGCGCCGCCAGCGTCACGCCGGCGCCCGCGGTCACCTGGCTGGCGAGCACGTCGACCGGGCCGAGGTCGCCGAGCCGTCGCAGGCTGAGCACCACCTCCGCGCCGGTGCGGGGGACCGACCCGCCGACCAGGCCCGTGTTCCCACCCTGTGGCACCAGCGCGACCCCGTGGCGGCGGGCCGCCAGCACCAGCGCCCCGACCTGATCGGTCGTCGCCGGACGGATCACCGCCCGCGCCACCCTGCGCCAGCGGCGGGTCCAGTCGATGGAGTACCCCTCGGTCAGGCCCGGGTCGGTGAGAACCGCAGGTTCCCCGAGCGCGGCCCGGGCGGCGGCCAGGAAGGCATCGAGGTCAGCGCCGGAGGCCACGGCCGGCAGCCGACTAGTGGTTCGCCGGCACGATCCGGCCCGCAGCCTCGCCCAGCTCGATCGTCACGCCGTCCTCCGGCCGCGCCCACCCCCGCAAGACAACCTCGTCGCCGTCCTCGAGGAACGTCCGCCGGACACCGGCGACCTCCAGGAGCTCGGCGCCGCCGAGCGTGAGCTCGATGAGGCTGCCCTCGCTACCACGGTCGGGGCCGGAGATCGTGCCCGAGGCCAGCAGGTCGCCGGTTCGTAGGTGGGCGCCGTTGACGGTGAGGTGGGCGATCTGCTGGGGCAGCCGCCAGTAGAGCCCCGCCGCCGTCCCCCGACTGATGGGCGCCGGATCGCTGGTTGTGGCGGCACCGGCCGGCCTCAGCGTCACCGCGAGCTCGATGTCCAGGCCCCAGGGCTCGGCCAGGCGCAGGTACTCGAGTGGCTCCGGATCCTGCACTGGCCCGTCGACGTGGCAGGTGGCGAGCGCCGCCAGCGGGGTGACCCAGCCCGACATGGTGGTGGCGAACGATTTGCCGAGGAACGGGCCCAGGGGCTGGCCCTCCCAGACCTGGATGTCGCGGGCCGACCAGTCGTTCACGAGCGCGACCCCGAACACGTGGCCGGCGGCCTCGCCGACCGGGACCGGATGTCCCTGCCGCGAGGGGACGCCGACCACGAACCCGAGCTCCAGCTCGATGTCGAGCCGCGTGCTGGGCCCGAACTCGATCGCACCGTCCCTGGACCGGCGCTGCCCCGCGGGACGTGCCACGGGGGTTCCCGAGACCACGACCGTGCCGGCGCGCCCGTGGTACGCCACCGGCAGGTGCCGCCAATTGGGGAGCAACGGCTCGGCGTCGGGGCGAAACATCCGGCCCAGGTTCGTCGCGTGCTCCAGGGAACTGTAGAAGTCCACGTAGTCGGCCACCGCGATCGGCAGGTGGACGGCAGCGGCGGCGTACGCCACGAGCGCCGGCGCGACCCGCGCCCGCGCCGCCGGGTCGCACACCAGCTCGGTCACCCGGTCACGCACGGCCTGCCAGGCCGCAGGCCCCGAGGCCAGGAACGGATTGAGGGTCGGGGCGGCGAGCGCCTCGCCCTCGGCGGCGCCCCCGACCAAACCGTCGGCCGAGAGGCGGGCGAGGTCGAGCACCCGGTCGCCGATCCGGGCGCCGACCCGCGGCTCTCCCCCACCCGTCGAGAACACCCCCAGGGGCAGGTGCTCAGCGGGAAATCCAGAGCCGTCGGCCCCCTCCACCCAGGAGCTCAGCACGCTAGAGAAGCCCCCGCACCGTGAGTCCCTCGACCGTCTCGTCGATCGAGCACGTGCCCACGGATGCGAGCAGCTCCCGGGCGCCCTCGACGTGCTCCAGCAGCGCCGCCGACCCGTCCCCCTCCACCGCCAGGATCTCGCTCAACGTCGCAGTGTCGGCACCGGCATGGGCTGCGCCGGCCGCCGCCAGCAGGTTGACGAGCCCGTGCCGCGGCCCGTCGGGCCCGGTGGCGCGGAACGGGTGGTGGAGCCCGGCCGTGGCCTTGAGCCTGATCTCCCGCTCGGCGCAGCCCGTCAGCACGGCCGCCAGCCAATCGCAGCTGGGCACGTCGGCGGGTGTCAGGCCGCCGCAGCGGACCTTCGCCCGGGCACCGGTGCCGGCCACCTGGTCGAGCACGTCGGCGAGCGCCGCCGCGTCCGCGTCGGGCGCGATCTCGACGTAGCGCCGCACGCCACGAGGGGGCTCGGGCGGGCGCGCCGACTGGGGCGCCTCGACCTGCACGATCCCCGGCGTGGCGTAGATGACAGCCCAGGGGGCGTCGCCGCCGTACGCGATGACGCCGAGTTGCGGCGGCCGGGGCAGGCCCGACGACAGGCTCGCCTCGAGCTCGTCGGCCCGGGACGCGGGGTACAGGAACGGGCCCACCGTGGGCGCCAGCGGCCCCCGGCGCAGGCGCTGGTGGGCGGCCAGCGCCGCGGCCATGGGAAGTCGGGCGGGAGGAAAGAGGCTGGCGTCGTCGAACAGGCGCTCGACGGCCGCCGTGAGGGTGGTTGTCACGTTGTACCTCCGGAAGTCGGAGGTTAGTTTCCGACCGTCGGTGCCGAACCGAGGTGACCATGCCGTACTACCGACGGGTGGGTGAGATCCCCCCCAAGCGCCACACCCAGTTCCGGGCGCCCGACGGTGAGTTGTACGCCGAGGAGCTCATGGGCACCGAGGGCTTCGCATCGTCGTCGTCGCTGCTCTACCACCGGCGCCCGCCCACGGCCCTCGTCGCGGCCGAGGCGGTGCCCGAGAAGGACCCGGGTCTCGGCCCCAACGAGCCGCTTCTCCCCCGCCACCTCCGCACTGGCACCCTGCCCGACGGCGGCGATCTGGTCGCGGACCGGATGCTGCTGCTGGCCAACGCGTCCGTGCGGCTACTGGTGGCGCAGCCCACGCAGTCGAGCGGGCTCTACCGCAACGCGATCGGCGACGAGATCGTGTACCTGCGGCAGGGCAGCGCCCGCCTCGACAGCGTGTTCGGGACGCTCGAGTGCCACGCCGGCGACTACGTGGTCGTGCCCACCTCCACCACGCACCGGTGGATCGTCGAGGGGGGTGAGCCGGTGCACGCGCTCATCGTCGAGGCGCGGGGCCACGTCGGCCCACCCGACCGCTACCTGTCGGCCACCGGCCAGTTCCTCGAGCACAGCCCGTATTGCGAGCGCGACCTGCACGCGCCCGACGACCCGCTCGTCGCCGACGAGGGCCCCGCGGATCGGCCGGAAGAGGTGCTTGTGCGCCAGCGCGACGGCTTGACCCGCTACCGCTACGCCCACCACCCCTTCGACGTCGTGGGCTGGGATGGTTGCCTCTACCCCTACAAGCTGTCGATCCACGATTTCGAGCCCGTCACCGGGCGGGTGCACCAGCCGCCGCCGGTCCATCAGACCTTCGCCGGCCCCCGCTTCGTGGTGTGCAGCTTCGTGCCCCGCAAGCTCGACTACCACCCGCTGGCCGTGCCGGTGCCCTACAACCACGCCAACGTGGACAGCGACGAGGTCCTCTACTACTGCGCGGGCGACTTCACCAGCCGCAAGGGCGCGGGCATCGAGCCGGGATCCATCAGCCTCCACCCCGCGGGCTTCATCCACGGCCCCCAGCCCGGAAGCGTCGAGCGGGCCCTGGGCCAGGAGGCGACCGACGAGATGGCGGTCATGCTCGACACCTTCGATCCCCTGCTGCTGGCGGACGGCGCCCGGGCCTGCGACGACGCCGACTATGCCTGGTCGTGGGCCCGGTCAGCGCGCACGTAGGCCCAGGGCGTCCACGGCGAGCGTCCGATCGACCAGCTTGCGCTCCGGCAACGGGCGCTCGTAGCCCACCGCGCCGATCTCGATCATGGCGTCCTGCAGGCGGCCGGTCGTGCCGCTGCGGATCTCCCAGTCGAACAGCAGCCCTGAACCACAGTCCGGCCTGCGGCACGCCGGTATCGGCCCGCGCCGCTCAGGCCGGAACGGTGGCGAGCGCGTCGAGCACGAACTCGTCCACGCCGGCCTCGAGCCGGTCGCGGCGCAGCAGGGTGCGGGCCACCACGGTGGCGCCGCGCTCCGACAGGACGTCCGCGAACTTGTCGAGCGCCTTGCCGGCGTGGATGGCATAGGTCATGAACGCCGCCACCCGCTTGCCGTCGATCACCGGCATCGACCGGATCCTCCCGGCCCTGCCGGGCCGGTGTCCGAACAGCACCAGGCCGTCGACCCAGGTACCGACGAACACGATGTCGGCGGCGGCGAGGTCCTTTAGCCCGATGCCGGTGATGGGGTAGATGGACGTGTCGACGCCCCGGCCGGCCACCGCGTCGCCGATCAGCCGGGCGGCCCGCGCCGTGTTGCCGGTGAGGCTCTCGTAGATGACCACCGCTCTTGTCACGTCGGTTCACCCCGTTGACTGCCGCTGCGCCGAGTCGCCCCGGGATGGCAGTGACCTGCGGCCTTCGGTCCGCCAGCCACCCGGGTTCGCTCACGGTAGTTCGCACCGTGGGGTGGAGTTGTCCTCGCCCGAACGTGATCGCGGCCCGTGCGCCGCGCTAGACCACGTGGTTCCTGGAGGTGCCCATGGTCTCTGCCCTGTTCGACGCTGCGGCGTGGCGTTCCGTCGAGGGCTTCGAGTTCACCGACATCACCTATCACCGTGCCGTCGATGTGGGCGCCGTGCGCGTCGCGTTCGATCGGCCCGAGGTCCGCAACGCCTTCCGCCCCCACACGGTGGACGAGCTGTACCGGGCGCTCGACCACGCGTGCCAGGCGTCGGACGTCGGCTGTGTCCTGCTCACGGGGAACGGGCCGTCGCCCCGCGACGGCGGCTGGGCGTTCTGTTCCGGTGGCGACCAGCGCATCCGTGGGCGTGACGGCTACCGCTACGCGGAGGGCGAGACCAACGAGACGATCGACCCCGCCCGCACGGGGCGGCTGCACATCATGGAGGTGCACCGGCTCATCCGGTTCATGCCCAAGGTAGTCATCTGCCTGGTGCCGGGCTGGGCCGCCGGCGGTGGGCACAGCCTTCACGTGGTCTGCGACCTCACCCTCGCCAGCCGTGAGCACGCCCGCTTCCGACAGACCGATGCCGACGTCGCGAGCTTCGACGGAGGGTTCGGCTCGGCCTACCTCGCCCGGCAGGTGGGCCAGAAGTTCGCCCGCGAGATCTTCTTCCTGGGTGACACCTACTCGGCCGAGGACGCGCACCGCATGGGGATGGTGAACGCGGTGGTGGACCACGATCGCCTCGAGGCGGTCGGGCTCGACTGGGCGCGGAAGGTCATGGGCAAGAGCCCCACGTCGATCCGCATGCTGAAGTACGCCTTCAACCTCATCGACGACGGCCTCGTCGGCCAGCAGGTGTTCGCCGCCGAGGCCACCCGCCTCGCCTACGGCACCGCCGAGGCCGAGGAGGGTCGCGACGCCTTCCTCGAGCGGCGCGACCCGGACTGGTCGGGGCACCCCTGGCACTACTAGACGCGACCCCCACCGTACTGTCCGTGCGTCAATATGATTCGCCGCGCAACTATCTCCCCCTAGGATGAGCCGATGGACGGCCTGCAGGACGACCGGATCACGCTGGTCGGCCTCCTCACCGAGAGCTACACCGCACTGCGGACCGAGCTCGACCGGGGGCTCGAACGCGACGCCGACCTGCCGCTGGGATGGTTCGAGCTGCTGATCCGCCTTGCCCGATCCCCCGGGCAACGCCTGAGGATGAGCGATCTGGCCGCCCAGACCAGCCTCACCCCCAGCGGGCTCACCCGCGCCGTTGACCGATTGGAGGCGGCCGGCCTGGTCGAGCGCCTGCCCTGCCCGTCGGATCGGCGGGGCGCCTTCGCGTCGCTCACGCCGGTGGGCTCGGCGCGCATACGCGCGGCCGTCGGCCCTCACCTCGAGCACGTCGAGCGCTACTTCACCGGCGCCCTCGCGGCCGACGAGCAGCGTCAGCTCGCCGCGCTGTTGCGCAAGGTGCGCGACCACGTGAACCCTGGCGCCGCGGCCGTCCCGGGCTAGCACCCCTGAGTCTCGCCGGCCCCCTGGCCCTAGCCGAGGAGGGCGAGGTCGTCGTCGGACAGCTCGATCGCCGCCGCGGCGATGTTCTCCTCGAGGTGCGCCACCGACGACGTGCCGGGGATCGGCAACATCTGCGGGGAGCGCGCCAGCTGCCACGCGATCGCCACCTGCACCGGCGACGCGCCCAACCGCTTGGCGACCGTGGCCAGGCCCTCGCCCGCCCCGGGCCGGTAGCCCCCGACCGGCGCCCACGGGATGAAAGCGAAGCCGCGGGTGCCCGCCAGCTCGATCAAGGGCTCGGTCGCCCGATCGGAGGGGTTGTAGCGGTTCTGGACCGAGACGATCGGCGTGAGCGCCGAGGCCCGTTCGAACTGGTCGACGTCGACGTTGGACAGGCCGATGTGGCGGATCTTGCCCTCGTCCCGCAGTGCCACCAGCTCGCCTACGGAATCCTCCAGGGGTACGGCCGGATCGGGACGGTGGAACTGGTACACGGGGATCTGCTCGAGCCCCAGCCGTGTCAGGCTCCCCTCGCATGCCGCCCGCAGATGCTCCGGACGACCGTCGGTGTTCCACTTTCCGGGGCCCGGGCGAAGAAAGCCGCCCTTGGTGGCGATGACCAGGCCGTCGGGGTAGGGGGCCAGCGCCTCGGCGATCAGCTCCTCGCTGACCTCCGGGCCATAGCTGTCGGCGGTGTCGATGAAGTCGACGCCGAGCTCCACCGCCCGGCGGAGGACCTGCACCGCTTCGTCGTGGTCGGCGGGCGGGCCCCAGATGCCTGGCCCCGTGATGCGCATGGCGCCAAAGCCGAGGCGGTTGACGGACAGGTCGTCGCCGATGGAGATCGTGCCGGCGGCCGCAGCGGTTGGGGTGTCGGTCATGAGCTCCTTCCTAGCCGCTCAGGGCCCGCGTCCCACCCCGGTCACCTCCGACACCTCGATCTCCTCGGCCAGGCGCTCCACGAGCTCGGCGTCGGGCGTGGCGCTGCCCCTGTGGACCGCGTTTGCCGCCCCGGCGACCCGCGGAGCGCGTGGTTCATGGTCCGAGGCGATGCACGACGACTACCCGGGGACGATGTCGCTCAGTCCCAGGCCACTTGCCGGCGATCGCCCGGAGGGCCGTCGTCATCCGCGAGACTGCGCACCCGTATGGACGTCCTCACCGTCGACCATCCGCTGGCCGCCCGGCTGCTCACACGGCTACGCGACGAGACGACGGACCGTGCCACCTTCCGCCTGGCCATGGATGAGCTCGCCGGCATGCTCGTCTACGAAGCGTGTCGCACGCTGCCGACCGAGCCCGTCGACATCCTCACCCCCATGGGGCCCGCCACCGGCGTCCGGATCGCCAGTCCCCCCCTGGTGGTGCCTGTGCTGCGCGCCGGCCTCGGGCTCCACGGCGCCGTCATCGGCCTGCTGCCCGAGACCGAGACCGCCTTCGTCGGGGTGTCGCGCAACGAGGAGACGCTCCAGCCCGAGCCCTACATGAACTCGGTGCCGGCCGACCTCGCGGGCCGCCCAGTCCTGGTGCTCGACCCCATGCTCGCCACCGGCGGATCGCTCGAGCACGCCTGCCGGCTCCTGCGAAACCGTGGCGCCGGGCCGATGACCGGCGTCTGCGTGCTGGCGGCCCCCGAGGGGCTCCGGCGGGTCGAGGAGTCGGGACTGGTCGAGCGGGTGGTCACGGCGGCCGTCGACGACCACCTCGACGAGCGGGCCTTCATCGTCCCGGGGCTGGGCGATGCCGGCGACCGCCTCTTCGGAACCGCGTAGACGCCCCCGCCCGGGTCAGGTCACCAGACCGACCGCGGCGTCGAGCAGGGCCGTCACGCTCGCCGCGCCCTCCGCGCGAGCCGCGGCCAGGTCCGCTTGACGGTCACCGGTAACCGGGACGACCGCCTCGGCGTAGCACTTGAGCTTCGGTTCCGTGCCCGAGGGGCGCACCACCAGGCGGACGCCCTCGGCCCGCAGCACGATCCCTTCGGTGGGCGGCAGGCGCTCACCCCGCCGGAGGTCCTCGACCTCGAGCACCGGCACCCCGATCAACGTCTCCGGCGGGGCGGCTGCCAGCGCGTCGACCGCGGCCTCCATGCGCGCCATCCCGTCGAGTCCTTCGAAGGGGATCGAACGCTGACCGGTGGCATGGACGCCCAGCTCGCGGGCAAGGTCGTCGAGGCGGTCGAGCACGCTGCGGCCCCGCTCCTTCTCGGCGGCGACCAGGTCGACGAACGCCAGCGCCGCCGTGATGCCGTCCTTGTCGCGCACCAGCGTGCCCACGCACGACCCCAGCGCCTCCTCGTAGCCGTACACGAAGCGCAGCTCTGGCCGCTCGAGCGCCGGGCGGACGACCCACTTGAACCCGGTCAAGGTCTCGGCGAACGCCACCCCCCTCGCCTCGGCAAGCCGACCCAGCATCGACGACGACACAACGGTCGTGACCACCAGCCGGTCATCGCCGCCGCCCGGCTCGAGCAGCCAGTCGGCCAGGAGGACGCCGATCTCGTCGCCGGTGAGCGCCCGCCACCCGCCCCCCGGCCGGCCCGGGACGGCGACGGCGAGCCGGTCGCCGTCGGGGTCGTTCGCGATGACCACATCGGCGCCCCGCTCGGTCGCCAGGCCGAGCGCCAGGTCCAGGGCGCCGGGCTCCTCGGGGTTGGGGAAGGCCACCGTGGGAAAGTCCGGATCGGGCTCCGACTGCTCCGGCACGACCGCGGGGTCCGGAAAACCCGCCCGGGCGAACGCCGCCAGCAACACGTCGCGGGCCACGCCGTGCATTGGCGTGTACACGACCCGCAGCTTGCGACCGATCGACCCCGAGCGTCGAGGCGCCGTGCTCACTGCACCGGCCACGTACGCCCGGACCAGGTCGGCGCCGACACGCACCACTCGGGGGTCGCCGGCCGGAGCGCGTTCCACCGACCCCAGCGGCCCGACGGCGTCGATGCGGGCGGCGATGTCCTCGTCGGCCGGCGGGATGATCTGCGCGCCGTCGCCCAGGTACACCTTGTAGCCGTTGTCCCGGGGCGGATTGTGGCTGGCCGTGACCTGGACGCCGGCGCAGGCGCCGAGATGCCGGACACCGAACGCCAGGACCGGCGTCGGTATGGGCCCATCGGCGAGGTGGACCGTGAACCCCGCGCCAGCCAGGACGGCCGCTGCGTCCGCCGCGAACGTCGCCGACCCGTGGCGAGCGTCGAAGCCCACGATCACCGGCTGGCCGGCGTGCCCGGTGTCCGCCAGGTACCGGGCCAGCCCGGCGGTGGCCCGCATGACCGTCACCCGGTTCATGCGGTTGGGCCCGGCCCCCATCTCCCCGCGCAGGCCCGCGGTCCCGAAGGCCAGCGAGGCCCCGAAGCGGTCCCTGAGGCCGTCGAGGTTCGGCACCGCGCCGTTTCCGTCCAGCAGGCGCTCGACCTCGGCCCTGGTGTCGGGGTCGGGATCCTCGTCGCGCCATACGCGCGCCGCAGCGACCAGATCGTCCGGAGTCATCGGCCCCGATCCTACGGAGTGACTAACGTGCGGGCCGTGGCCCGCGCGGGCCACACGGCTTTTCGGACAGGAGACTCCAGATGCGACAGCGACGGGTCCTCAAGGGGCTGGCGGTCCTCTTAGGGCTGGCACTCGTCGCCGCGGCCTGCGGCGACGACGACGATTCATCAACCGACACCACCGAAGAGGGTGGGGGTGGCGGCGGGGCCGCGACCGACTTCACGGCCTGCCAGGTCACCGACACGGGTGGCGTTGACGACCGCTCGTTCAACCAGACGGCCTATGCGGGGGTGCAGGAGGCGGCCGACGAGCTCGGCTTCGAGCCCGCCGTGCTCGAGTCGCAGGCGGAATCCGACTTCGCGCCCAACATCCAGAGCTTCCTCGACCAGGGCTGCGACCTGATCGTCACGGTCGGGTTCCTGCTCGGGGGCGCGACCGCCGACGCCGCGACGGCGAACCCCGACCAGAACTTCGCCATCGTCGACTACGACTACAGCACCGACGCCGGCGACCCCGCTGACGAGTTCCCCAACGTCAAGGAGTTGACGTTCTCGACCGACCAGGCGGCGTTCCTCGCCGGCTACGTGGCCGCCGGCATGAGCGAGTCCGGGACGGTCGGCACCTACGGGGGCATCAACATCCCCACGGTGACGATCTTCATGAAGGGCTTCCAGCTCGGCATCGAGAAGTACAACGAGGACAACGGCACCGACGTCCAGCTCGAGGGCTGGGACAACGCCGCCGACGACGGGCTGTTCACCGGCGACTTCGAGGACCAGGCCAAGGGAAGGGCCACCACCGAGGGGCTGCTGGACCAGGGGGCCGATGTCATCATGCCGGTGGCAGGGCCCGTGGGACTGGGCACGATCGAGGCCATCCGCGCCCGCCCGGACAGCAACGCCAAGGTCATCTGGGTCGACACCGACGGCTGCGTCAGCGTGGCCGACGACTGCGACCTGTTCCTGACCTCGGTCATGAAGAACATGGACGTGGCCGTGCACGACGTCACCGTCGAGGCCGCCGACGACAACTTCGAGGGCGGGCTCTACACCGGCACGCTCGAGAACGAGGGCGTGGCCCTGGGCCCGTTCAACGAGTTCGACAACCAGGTCCCCGACGAGCTGAAGACCGCGGTCGACGACCTGCGCCAGCAGATCATCGACGGCGAGATCGAAACGATGCCGCAGGGTTGACCGGGCAATCGACGATCCGCTGAAGACGCCGACGACATGAAGGTCGAACTCCGGGGCATCACCAAGCGGTTCCCCGGTGTGGTGGCGTGCGACGGCGTGGACCTCTCCGTGGACAGCGGAGAGGTCCACGCCCTGCTCGGCGAGAACGGGGCGGGCAAGTCCACGCTCATGAACATCCTCTTCGGGCTCTACCGGCCCGATGAGGGCGAGATCCTGCTCGACGGTCAGCCGCTGCGTGCCCGGTCGCCTGCCGATGCGATCGCCGCCGGCATCGGCATGGTCCATCAGCACTTCATGCTCGTCCCCGTCTTCACGGTGGCCGAGAACGTGATGCTCGGCGTCGAGCCCACCGGTCGGTTCGGCAGCATTCAGCGCCACGAGGCGCACGAACGTGTCGCAGATCTGTCCGAGCGTTATGGGCTGGCCGTCGACCCCGATGCCACGATCGAGGATCTCCCGGTGGGCGTGCAGCAGCGCGTCGAGATCCTCAAGGCGCTGTACCGCGACGCCCGCTGCCTCATCCTCGACGAACCGACCGCCGTGCTCACGCCTCCCGAGATCGCGGAGCTGATGGAGATCGTCCGCCAACTGGCCGAAGGTGACCGCTCGCTCATCTTCATCAGCCACAAGCTCCGGGAGGTGCTCGCCATCGCCGACGACATCAGCGTGCTCCGCAACGGCAAGGTCGTGGGCCACACCACGCCAGGTGAGACCGACGAGCAGGCATTGGCCACGATGATGGTCGGACGCGACGTGAAGCTCGTCGTCGACAAGGCGCCGGCGACGCCGGGCGAGCCGGTCCTCGCCGTCGATGACCTCGTGGTCGGCGACGACCGGGGGCAAAGGGTGGTCGACGGGGTGAGCCTCGAGGTCAACGCCGGCGAGATCGTGGCCTTGGCGGGGGTGCAGGGAAATGGCCAGACCGAGCTGGTCGAGGCGATCACCGGCATGCGCCCGCCCCGGTCGGGGTCGGTGCGATTCGACGGCCGCGACGTCACCGGCTGGGCGCCGGACGACCTCTTCCGCGCCGGCTTGGCCCATGTGCCCGAGGACCGTCAGCGGGACGGGCTGATCGGCTCGTTCGCGGTCTCCTCCAACCTGGTGCTCAACCAGATCGAGGAGCGGCCGTTCTCGCGGCGCCTGCGCATCGACCGCCGGGCCGTCCGCAAGCACGCGGAGGAACTGGTCGAGCAGTTCGACGTCCGCACTGCATCGGTGCAGTCGGCGGTATCGACGCTGTCGGGCGGCAACCAGCAGAAGGTGATCATCGCCCGAGAGTTCTTCCACGCCGACCGGCTGCTGGTGCTCTCGCAGCCGACCCGGGGCCTGGACGTGGGATCGATCCAGTACATCCACCGCCAGGTAGTCGCCAAGCGGGACGAGGGGGTCGGCGTCCTGCTCAACTCGTCGGAGCTGGACGAGGTGCTGGCGCTCGCCGACCGGGTCGCGGTCATCTACCGGGGCCGGATCGTCGGGGTCCTGAATCGCGAGGAAGCCAGCCGCGAACGGATCGGCCTGCTCATGGCCGGCGCCGTGGAGGAGGCGGCGGAGGTCGAGGTTCCCGCCGGCGAGGAGGAGGTGACGGTCACGTGACCGTCACCGAGGCCACCGCGCCACCGGGCCCGTCCGGTGATGGCGCCGGCGCCCCGACCGCGGCGGCGAGGTCGGGGCCGTTGGCGTGGCTGGGCTCCCTGGCCAACAGCCTGCTGGTGCCCGTGCTGGCCCTGGTCACGGCGCTGGCGATCGGCGGGCTGGTCATCATCTTCTCCGACCCGGACACACTCGACTCCTGGGGCGGGTTCTTCAGCCACCCGGGCGAGACGCTGTCGGACTCGTGGAACATCGTCTACGACTCCTACAAGGGCCTCTACACCAGTTCCCTCGGAACCCAGGCCGCCATCGGCCGCACGCTGGTGGAGGCGACCCCGCTGGCCCTCGCGGGGTTGTCCGTGGCAGTCGCGTTCCGGGCCGGACTGTTCAACATCGGCGCCACCGGCCAGCTCATCATCGGGGCGACCTGCGCCGGCTGGGTGGGGTTCACCTGGGACCTGCCGAAGGCCATCCACCTGCCGCTGGCGGTGATCGCCGGGTTCGTGGGGGGCGCCGTGTGGGGTGGCATCGCCGGCGTGCTCAAGGCCCGCACCGGCGCCCACGAGGTGATCACCACGATCATGCTCAACTACATCTCCTATTACCTGCTCGACTACGCGCTGCGCACGGACGCGTTCCAGCGTCCGGGCCGGGAGGACCCGATCTCCAAGGCGGTCGCCGAGTCGGCGCGGCTCCCCGAGGTGAGCTTCGGCAACATCGTGGTCCACGCTGGTTTGTTCATCGCCCTGGGCGCCGCCGTCGTCGTCTGGTGGCTCCTGGACCGGTCGACGGTGGGCTTCCGGATGCGCGCCGTCGGAGCGAATCCGTTCGCGTCGCGCTATGCCGGCATGGCGGTCGGCGGCACCTACATCCTGGCCATGCTGGTCGCCGGCGGGTTGGCCGGGCTGGCGGGTACGACCAACATCCTGGGGCGACCCAGCTTCAGCCTCACCACTCGGTACTACTCCTTCATCGGCTTCGATGCCATCGCCGTGGCCCTGCTGGGGCGAGCCAACCCGGCCGGTGTCCTCGGCGCCGCCTTCCTGTTCGGCGTGTTCCGGTCCGGCGCCACCGGCATGCAGGCTGCCACGTCGACCCCGGTCGACATCATCGTTGTGATCCAGGCGCTGATCATCCTGTTCGTGGCGGCACCGGCGCTCGTGCGGGGCATCTACCGCATCCGGGCCGGCCGGGGCACGGGCCAGACCTTCACCACGAGCTGGGGGGCATAGCCATGGCCACGCTCACCGAGCCCCTCGCGCCGGCCCCGGAGGAGGAGCCGTGGCTCGAGACCGCCGACCCTCAGCGCCACCGGCGCATCGGCTTCGGCATCGCCACGCTGGTGCTCGGCCTGATCGCGCTGATCGCGTTCGGGCTGGGCAGCGAGTCGGGACTCGACTTCACGTTCGTGTTCAGCCGCGAGTCCGACGCCGTGCAGATCCCCGACCTCACCCTGCCGGCGAGGGCCACGGCAATCGTCCTCGCCATCCTGATCCTGGGGCTGGGCGCGCTCCTGCTCGTCGGGGTGGTCCGCAAGCGCATTTACCTCGTCTTCGGCATCGCCCTCGTCCTCTTCGTCGTCGCGCTCCTCGTCTGGGCGGCGCGCGGCGACGACATCAGCATCCTCGGCCTGCTCGACGGCACGTTGCGCCGGTCGATCCCCTTGGCGCTCGGCGCCTTGGCGGGTCTGCTCTGCGAGCGTTCCGGCGTGATCAACATCGGCATCGAGGGCATGCTGCTCACCGCGGCGTTCACCGCCGCCATCACGGCCAGCGCCGCCGACAGCACGTGGGTCGGCCTTCTCAGCGGGGTCGCCGTCGGGGTGCTGCTCGGTGCGTTCCTCGGTGTGATGTCGATCCGGTACCGCGTCGACCAGATCATCGGCGGCACGGTGATCAACTTCTTCGCCCTGGGGATGACCAGCTACCTCACGGCCCGGGTGCTGGTCGAGTACCCGAGCCTCAACGAGCCCGGATCCTTCCGGGCGTTCGGCATCCCTGGCCTCGACCGCATCCCGTTCCTCGGGCCGCTGCTGTTCGACAACACCATCTACGTGTACCTGCTGTTCTTGCTGGTGTTCGGGTTGTGGTGGGCGCTCTTCCGGACGCGCTGGGGGCTGCGCCTCCGGTCGGTCGGCGAGCACCCCCGGGCCGCGGACACGGTGGGCATCAACGTGCTCCGCACGCGGTACCGCGCGGTGATGCTCGGCGGCGCGGTCGCCGGCCTCGGTGGCACGTGGTTCACGCTCGATGCGGTCAGCAGCTTCGACGAGAACATGACCGCGGGCCGGGGCTTCATCGCGCTGGCGGCCCTCATCTTCGGGCGCTGGCATCCCGTGGGAGCGTTCATCGCCGCACTGGTCTTTGCGTTCTCAGAGGAGCTGCAGAACCGGTTGGCCGTGCTCGACACGCCGATCCCGTCCGAGTTCCTGCTGATGCTGCCCTACCTCGTGACCATCATCGTGGTCGCCGGGCTGGTGGGCCGGTCGCGCCCGCCAGCGGCCGACGGCCAGGTCTACGCCGTCGAGTGAACGCCGCCGTGCCCCCCAAGCCTGCGGTCGACTGGGCCGCCCTGCGCACGGCCGCCAGGGAGGCGGCGCAGCGTGCCTACGCCCCCTACTCGAACTTCCGCGTCGGCGCCGCCGGGCTCACCGACGACGGGCGCGTCGTCGCCGGCTGCAACGTCGAGAACGCCTCGTACGGGCTGACGCTGTGTGCGGAGTGCGGGCTCGTCTCCGCCGTCCACGCCGGCGGTGGCGGTCGGCTGGTCGCGGTGGCGGTGTCCGATCCCGACGGCCGTCCCGTGTCGCCGTGCGGTCGCTGCCGACAGCTGCTCTACGAGGCCGGCGGATCCGAGCTGGTCGTGAACGAGCTGCGCATGGCCGAGTGGCTGCCGGGCGCCTTCGGCCCCGAGGACCTCGAGTAGTGGCCACCGACATACTCGACGTCATCCGCACCAAGCGCGACGGCGGCCGGCTGTCCGACGAGCAGGTGTGGTTCTTCGTGGACGGCTACACCGCCGGCACCGTCGCCGACGAGCAGGCGGCGGCGCTTTGCATGGCCATCCTGCTCCGGGGCATGGAACCCGACGAGCTGGCGTCGTGGACCCAGGCGATGATCGACTCGGGCGAGCGCGTCGACCTGTCGTCGGTGCCCCGCCCCACGGTCGACAAGCACTCGACGGGCGGCGTGGGCGACAAGGTGTCGCTGCCGCTGGCGCCGCTGGTGGCGGCGTGCGGCGTGGCGGTCCCCCAGCTCTCCGGGAGAGGGCTGGGCCACACCGGCGGCACGCTCGACAAGCTCGAGGCCATCCCGGGCTGGCAGGCGACGCTGCCGATCGAGCAGATGCTGGCCCAACTGCGCGACGTCGGGGCCGTGATCTGCGCAGCCAGCGACACGCTGTGCCCGGCGGACCGCAAGCTGTACGCCCTGCGCGACGTCACCGCCACCGTCGATTCGATCCCCCTCATCGCCAGCTCGATCATGTCCAAGAAGATCGCCGAGGGCACCGGGGCGCTGGTGCTGGACGTCAAGATCGGCTCGGGCGCCTTCCTCCCCGAGATCGACCGGGCCCGGCAGCTCGCCGGGACGATGGTGGCGCTGGGCCGGGACTACGACGTGCGCACGGTCGCGCTGATCACCGACATGGACACTCCACTGGGCCGCGCCTGCGGCAATGGCCTGGAGGTCGCCGAGGCCGTCGAGGTTCTCCGGGGTGGTGGACCGCCCGACCTGGTCGAGGTCACCCTTGCCCTGGCCCGCGAGATGCTGGCGCTCGCCGGCATCGATTCCGACCCGGCGGCCGCGCTGACCGACGGGCGGGCCTACGCCGTATGGGACAGGATGATCCGTGCCCAGGGCGGAGACCCCGACGCACCGCTGGCGGTCGCGGCGAAGAAGCACCAGGTGCCCGCACCGGCAGGCGGCTACCTGCGCCGCCTCGACGCCCGGGCCGTGGGCTTGGCGGTGTGGCGCCTGGGCGCCGGGCGGTCACGCAAGGAGGACCCGGTCTCGCCCACGGCGGGCGCGGTGTGCCTCCGCAAGCCGGGGGACGCGGTGGAGGCCGGTGAGCCGGTGCTCGTCCTCCACGCCGACGACACCGCTCGGCTCGTCGGCGCCCTTGCTGCGCTGGACGGTGCCATCGAGGTGGGGCCCGAGCCGCCCGCCGCCCGCCCCCTCGTGGTCGATCGCATCGCCTGAGCGCCGACGGAACGCCGGGGTCCGGCTGTAGCGTTCCTCCATGGCGGCACTCCCCAGTCTCGATCAGGTCCGGCGAGCCCCGAAGGTGCTCCTGCACGACCACCTCGACGGCGGGCTGCGGCCCACCACGGTCATCGAGCTGGCCCGCGAGGTTGGCCACACGCTGCCGACCACCGACCCCGGTGAGCTGGCGCGGTGGTTCACCGAGGGTGCCTACCGCCACGACCTCGACCTGTACCTCGAGACCTTCGAGCACACGACCGGCGTCATGCAGACCAAGGACGCCCTGCAGCGGGTGGCAGCGGAGTGCGCCGAGGACCTAGCGGACGACGGCGTCGTCTACGCCGAGGTGCGGTTTGCCCCCGAGCAGCACATCCAGGGCGGGCTCTCGCTGGACGAGGTGGTCGAAGCGGTGCTGGAGGGGTTCCGTCTCGGTAGCGCCGGCCGGGGCATCACCATCGGCACGCTGGCAACGGCCATGCGGCACACCGCCAACTCCAGCGAGATCGCGCAGCTGGCGCTGCGGCACCGCGACGCCGGCGTCGTCGGGTTCGACATCGCGGGCAGCGAGGCGGGCAATCCTCCCACGCGGCACCTGGCCGCCTTCCAGGAGATCGCCAAGGCCAACAGCCACATCACCATCCACGCGGGCGAGGCGTTCGGCCTGCCCTCGATCTGGGAGGCGCTCCAGCTGTGCGGTGCCGAGCGGCTCGGGCACGGCGTGCGGATCGTCGACGACATCGCCGTCGACGACGAGGGTCGGGCGACGCTGGGACGGCTGGCGGCGTTCGTCCGTGACCGGCGGGTGCCGCTGGAGATGTGCCCCACCTCCAACGTCCACACCGGCGTCGCCCCGTCGATCGGCGAGCACCCCATCGGGTTGCTGGCGGCGCTCCGCTTCCGGGTGACGGTCAACACCGACAACCGGCTGATGTCCGACATCACGCTCAGCGACGAGCTGTACAAGCTGGTGGAGGCGTTCGACTACGGCTGGGACGAGCTCCAGTGGCTCACCATCAACGCCATGAAGTCGTCGTTCTGGCCGTTCGACCAGCGGCTGCGGATCATCGAGGGCACGATCAAGCCCGGCTTCTCCGCCCTCCGGGCCGAGGCACTCTAGGCGAGCTCCATTCATCCCGGCCGGACTATGTTCCGGACGGGAGGATAGGAGGAGGTGCATGGGCTCCGCGCAGAGCTATCCGTCGGGCACGCCGGCGTGGGCCAACCTGCAGACAGCCGCCGGGGCTCTGGCGGCGAGCCGGTTCTACTGCGCCCTCTTCGGGTGGACGGTGCTGGCGCGGCATCGACCGATGGACGACGCGTCGGGTTGGTGGCTCTTCCGCCTGAGGGGCAAGGACGTCGGCGACATCGGTCCAGGTCCGAAACCGTCCTGGACCATGAACATCTCGGTGGACGATGCGGATGCCACGGCGCGAGCGGTCGTCGACCGAGGCGGCCGGGTTTCCCTGTGGCCCACCAGCTATTTCGACGCCGGGCGCATGGCTATCTGTACAGATCCGCTGGGTGCACGGTTCGCGATCTGGGAGTCGGCGGGTCACCTCTCGCCCGACGTGATGCATGAGCCCGGTTCGTTTACCTGGTGCGAGCTGACGTGCCGGGATACCGATGTGGCGAAGCAGTTCTACGCCGCCGTGTTCGGCTGGGAATCGACGAGCCCTCCCTTCGCCGAGGGGTCGGGCTACACCGTCTTCTTCCTCCCTGGTGTCGAGCGGCCTGTCGCCGGCATGGTGCAGATGGACGAGCTGTGGCCGGAGGACATCCCGCCGCATTGGATGCCGTATTTCGCCGTCTCGGATACGGACCTCACCGCCGCCCGGGCGGCCGAGCTGGGCGGCACGGTGTCCGTGGAGCCCTTCGACCTGTTCAATGTGGGACGTGTCGCTGTCCTCATCGACCCCGAAGGTGCCTCCTTCTCCATCCTCCAATGGAGCGAATGATGGTCATCTCAGTCCCATTACCTCACGCATCGTCCTCTCCACTTACGATCACCGCCCAACGGCGAGGTCGTCAGAGCGTCCAGCCTCGATTCGCGACCACTGGGCGATAGGGCGTCCGTTGATCCGGGTGTTGGAGCCGTCGACTTGCCACTGTTGTGGCCAGCCGGAGGGCGAGTCCTCCCACGGCTCCTGGCGTCCGTACACGGTGAGGTCCATGAGCGCGTAGCTGTAGTCCATTGCCTCTACGCCGCGAAGGGTCGTCCAGTAGGTCTCGAAGACCCGGTCGCCGTCCCGCAGGTAGCACACGAGGTGCATTCTGCCGATTCGGCGCCCGACGAGGAGCGCGTCGAGCGAGGCCTGTGCTGAGTACCACGGCATGTCCCAGCCCATGAAGTCGCGGTAGCGGATGCTTTCGTCGTAGGGCCCCTGACAGAAGACCGCGTAGGTGATGTCGCGGGAATGCAGGTAGGACAGCTCCGCGACCTGGGTGGTGCACCACGTGCAGCCTTCGCACTGCTCGGGCGCGGGTTGGCCGGGGTACCACATGAAGTAGTACGCGATGAGCTGTCGGCGCCCTTCGAACGCTTCGAGCAGGGTGAGCGGCCCGTGGGGCCCGACCAGCGCGAGGTTGGCGTCTACCTCGACCATGGGTAGGCGCCGTCGGGCCGCGGCGATCGCGTCGCTTTCCCGGGTGTGCGCCTTCTCCCGAACCCGCAGCCTGTCCAGTTCGGCCTGGAAGCTGGCCCGGTCGACGGCCGCCGGCAGGCCCGGTGCGTTGGTGGCGCTGGCCGCCGGCCCGCCGAGGTCTGTTGATTCGTGCTTCATGTGTTCGGCCATGGCTGCTCTGCCTCGCTCTCCGACGCGGGTCCGTGCACGCTCGAACTACGACGCCCGACCGACCCGAAACTCATCGCTGCCGGAGCATGGAACGCCGGCAAGCCGACCGGCAGTTGGGCGCGTCCCCGCCCGCTCCGGTCCGCACCCTGCGGGCCCGGCTATTCGCAGGGCTTAGCTGGTGGATCGGCCGGTGTGCGAGGCCGAAAGGCCGCTTCGAGCGCTCGATCCCGGCTTTGATGGGCAAGGAACACGCTGTAGAGCCGACCGTGGGCGATGAAGTCCACCTGTCGCTGCTCCACTCCGTCAACGGCGCACCCTCCCGGTAGCTCGCCTGGCGGCATGGCATCCTGGCCCAGCAGATCGTGAGGCATCGACGCCAGCGGCTCCCGGATGGCCGTCTCAGCCCACTCGTCGAACGGACCCACATACATGGAGACCCTGAGAGTCAAGACGAGATCCTCGGCACCCAACGCTCGCATCGCCGCCCACGGATAAGGGGAACACCCCCGCTCGGCCCGCCGTGCTCCTCTCGCCGCTGCCGCACGCGGTCAATACGGCGGCCAGCATCAAGGCAACGGTCAGGCCCACGCTCCTTGGACCATCAGGAGGCCGCGGCCAGTTCCCGTCGTGAGTCATCAGCGCATCCCGCCGCGGACCGTCCGGCACGCGAGACTCTCAGTTCCAGGTGATCCAGCGGCTGTCCAGCGGTTCGCCGGGTGGGTGCTGCCACTTGGGTGTGGGCAGGCCCAGGCCGCGGGCGACGTGGGCGATCGGGGACCCCGGGACGGGACGCCGTGGTCGGGCGGGTTCGAGTCGGCGGCCCCGGTCGTCGGCGAAGGTCAGCCCGCCCGGCTCGGAGGGGTCCCCCTCGATGCTCATCAAGCCCTGGTGGACCATGCGGTGATGCGCCGGACACAAGGCGAACAGGTTGTCCGGGTCGGTACGACCGCCATTCGTCCAATGCCGGAGGTGGTGGATGTGCAACCAGCGCACCTGGTCGCAGCCCGGTACCCGGCAACCGCCGTCACGGTGCTCGATGACGGTGCGAAGTCGGGCGTTGACCGTGCGTTCGCGGCGACCCAGCGCGACCGGTTGCCCGTGCCGAAGCAAGAGGTAGCGCACCGACGCGTCGCAGGACAGGTAGTCAGCGAGGTCCGGGGGCAACACCGGGCCCAAGTGCAGCCGGGGCGGTACGTCGCGATCGGCGTCGAGATGCAGGATCACTTGGGTACGTTCTCCCGGCGGCCGGCCCACCGCACTCGCCACGTCGAGGCCGTCGAGCCCCGCTTGGGCGACGCGCAGCAACCCGTCGGCCCACGAGACGTCCCCTGGATCGCCCGGATGGCCGGCATCTTCGTGGTCTGGGTGCCGCAGCCGGAATTCGCGGTCGCGCCCAACCTCCAGCGCCTTCTGCACCAACGCCCCCTGGTCCGAAGGCAACCGAACCGAGCACCACCACATCCCGTCGTCGCCGTGTGCGAAGCGCACCGAGCGACGGCATGGCCCTTCCGGTTCGTCCGACTCGTCATCGTTGCCCGTGGCGTCCGGGCGGTTAGAACCCTTGCGGGGCACGCTGGGCAGCACGCGCCGCAACTGGGGAACCGTCAACGAAGGCGCAAGCTCCGCCACCTGTGCGTCGTGTTCGGCGTCCGTGTGCCGAACGATCAGCGCCGTCTGATCCTCGCCCAGCTCACCGGCCTGGAACAGCCGGTTCGTCGCCGGCAAGGCATCGAGTGCCCGCGCCGTCCGCACCAGGCGCCGCGCCCGGCCCGGCGACACGCCGCAGCGCCATACCACCCAATGCTCGGGCGAACGGATGCCGAGGCCCTCCCAGGCGCCGGCGCGGATGACCTCACCGATCAGGCCCACCAGTTCGGCCGTCACCACGTTCAACAGACCTACGAGGTCGGCCACGCGATCCTCGTGCGACCGATCGCTCTTCATGGTGCGTTCTGTGGTTTCAGCTAACGACATGCGACTACGTTATACGAACATGTGTACGCTGGCAAATCGCCACCGGAACGACGCGCTAACCGACACCCAGAACGTCGAGTACGCCCCCCAGCAGCCCGCCGAACCCCGCGCCGCCCGAACCGTCGGCCGACAGCGCCTCCCGGCCGGTGGTCGTCGTCGTGGCGCCGGGAGGCGTCGATCGCACGGGGGCTGTTGTGGCTGGGATCGACGGGCTGGGGGACCCACCAGGGCTCGGTCCCGCCGTCGTGGTCCCGCTCAGGCGGCCCGAGGACCCGTCCGCGCCGGTGCCGTCGTGCGATCGAAACCCTCCCGAGCCCTCGGAACCTGGCCCGGCGGCGGACCCAGGTGCTGCGATCGCGCGCAGCGGCCGGCGATGCCGGCGCGCAGGCTGCCGCGCCTCCAGGCCACGACCACGCTCCCCTTGCACGCAACGATCAGGTCCCAGGCTCCCCGCACGATCGGACATCATGCCCCAGCCACCCGCCCTGCCGCCCCAACCGGTGTCATCCACCGGCGCCCGGCCGGCTGTCACGCGCCGCCCCGACGCCAGGCGACGCCCCGAGAACCTGGCAGTAGCCTGAACGGGTGACCGTGTCTCCCCGGGGGTTGCGCCCCCGCACCCCATGGCCGCCCGGCGCCACGGCTTGTCGACCCAACTACCCGCCCGTCTCGCGGGGACGAGGCGAGCGGGCTCCAGTTGGGTCGATCGCACGGTCGACCGGCCACGAGGTCTCCTCGTGACCGTCACCGTCCCGGCGGGTTTCGCCGACGTCACCGCCAGCAACGACACCCTGCGGCGCTTCCTCCACGGCCTCCCGGGTGTCGACCAGGTCGGCGTCGAGGCGCGCGCGGCCACGCTCGCCACGCGGTCCATCAAGACCACGGCCAAGGCGTTCGCGCTCGACCTGGCGATCCGGATGGTGGATCTCACCACGCTCGAGGGCCAGGACACGCCGGGCAAGGTCCGGGCCCTGTGCGCCAAGGGGCGCCGGCCCGACGCCACCGACCCGTCGTGCCCGCCGGTGGCCGCCATCTGCGTGTACGGCGACCTCGTGCCCACCGCGGTCGAGGCGCTCGCAGGATCGAACATCCACATCGCCGCCGTTGCCACTGCGTTTCCCTCCGGCCGCGCCCCGCTCGACGTCAAGCTCGCCGACACCAAGGCCGCCGTCGCCGCCGGCGCCGACGAGATCGACATGGTCATCGACCGGGGCGCGTTCCTGGCCGGGCGCTACCTCGACGTGTACGAGGACATCGTCGCCACCAAGCAGGCCAGCGGCGACGCCCACCTCAAGGTGATCCTGGAGACGGGCGAGCTGGCCACCTACGACAACGTCCGCAGAGCGTCGTGGCTGGCCATGCTGGCGGGCGGGGACTTCATCAAGACCTCGACGGGCAAGATCACGCCCGCCGCCACGCTGCCCGTGACGTTGGTGATGCTCGAGGCGACGCGTGACTTCCGTAGCCAGACCGGGCGCCAGGTCGGGGTCAAGGCCGCTGGCGGCATCCGGGTGGCCAAGGACGCCGTGCGCTACCTGGTGGTGGTCAACGAGGTGGCGGGTGACGACTGGCTCAGCCCCGACTGGTTCCGGTTCGGCGCCTCGAGCCTGCTCAACGACCTCCTCATGCAACGCCGCAAGCTCGCGACCGGCAACTACGCCGGCCCCGACTACTTCACCCTCGACTGACCGGTCCACGAAGATGCCAACCTTCGACTACGCCCCCGCCCCGGAATCCCGCTCGATCGTCGACATCCAGCCGTCGTACGGCCTGTTCATCGGCGGCGAGATGGTCGACCCCATCGACGGGACCCGCTTCAAGACCGTCAACCCGGCCACGGAAGAGGTGCTGTCCGAGGTCGTGGCCGCCGGCCCGCAGGACGTAGACCGTGCGGTCGATGCCGCCCGCGCCGCCTACGACGGCGCCTGGTCCCGACTGAGCGGCCGCGACCGCGGCAAGTACCTGTATCGGCTCGCCCGCCTCGTGCAGGAGCGGTCGCGCGAGCTGGCGGTGCTCGAGTCCATCGACAACGGCAAGCCCATCCGCGAGAGCCGCGACGTCGACGTCCCGCTGGTGGCCGCCCACTTCTTCTACTACGCGGGCTGGGCCGACAAGCTCGACTACGCCGGGTTCGGTCCCGACCCCCGGCCCCTTGGGGTCGCCGCCCAGGTCATCCCGTGGAACTTCCCCCTGCTGATGCTGGCCTGGAAGATCGCCCCCGCCCTGGCGTGCGGCAACACGGTGGTGCTCAAGCCGGCCGAGACGACGCCCCTGACCGCCCTGGCGTTCGCGGACATCTGCCAGCAGGCCGACCTGCCAGCGGGCGTCGTGAACATCATCACCGGGGCCGGCGACACCGGACGGACGCTGGTCGAGCACCCCGCGGTCGACAAGGTGGCGTTCACGGGATCGACCGAGGTCGGGCGCCAGATCGCCCGATCGGTGGCCGGAACCCGCAAGAAGGTCACCCTCGAGCTGGGCGGCAAGGCCGCCAATGTCGTGTTCGACGACGCGCCGCTCGACCAGGCCGTCGAGGGCATCGTCAACGGCATCTTCTTCAACCAGGGCCACGTGTGCTGTGCGGGCAGCCGCCTGCTGGTGCAGGAGTCGGTGGCCGACGAACTGCTGGCTGGCCTCAAGCGCCGCCTCACCACGTTGCGCCTCGGCGACCCGCTCGACAAGAACACCGACATCGGTGCGATCAACAGCGCCGAGCAACTCGACAAGATCCGCATGCTGTCCGAGGTTGGCGAGACCGAGGGTGCGGAGCGCTGGTCACCGCCCTGCGAGCTGCCCGAGCGGGGCTTCTGGTTCCCGCCCACGGTGTTCACGGGCGTGTCGCAGTCGCATCGCATCGCCCGCGAGGAGATCTTCGGCCCCGTTCTGTCGGTGCTGACATTCCGCACCCCCGCCGAGGCGGTCGAGAAGGCAAACAACACCCCCTACGGGCTCTCGGCGGGCGTGTGGACCGAGAAGGGCAGCCGCATCCTGTGGATGGCGCAGAAGCTGCGGGCCGGGGTGGTGTGGGCGAACACGTTCAACCGCTTCGATCCCACCAGCCCGTTCGGCGGCTACAAGGAATCGGGGTACGGGCGTGAGGGGGGCCGCCATGGCCTGGGGGCCTACCTCGATGTCTGAGCGCAACGGGCGGCTCGAGGTCCGCAAGACCTACAAGCTGTACATCGGAGGCGCCTTTCCCCGGTCGGAGTCGGGACGCAGCTACGAGGTCCGCTCGGCCGACGGGGAGCGCTTCCTGGCCAACGCCGCCCTGGCATCGCGCAAGGACGCACGCGACGCCGTGGTCGCGGCCCGCAAGGCGTTCCCGGGCTGGTCGTCCGCCACCGCGTACAACCGGGGCCAGGTCCTCTACCGGGTGGCGGAGATGCTGGAGGGCCGCCGCTCGCAGTTCGTCCACGAAGTAGGCGCCGGCGAGGCCCGGGGCCGGCGCGACGCCGAGGCGACCGTCGACGCCGCCGTCGACCGCTGGGTCTGGTACGCCGGCTGGAGCGACAAGGTGCACCAGGTGCAGGGATCGTCCAACCCCGTCGCCGGTCCCTACTTCGACTTCTCGGTCCCCGAGCCCACGGGCGTGGTGGCGCTGGTCGCCCCCCAGGCCTCGTCGCTGCTCGGCCTCGTGTCGGTGGTGGCCCCGGTGATCGTCACCGGGAACACGGCCGTGGTGGTGGCGTCGGAGGCGGCGCCGCTGCCGGCGATCACGCTGGCGGAGGTGCTCGCCACGTCCGACCTGCCGGGGGGCGTCGTCAACCTGCTCACCGGGCGCCCGGCCGAGATCGCCCCGTGGCTGGCCTCGCACATGGACGTCAACGCCATCGACCTCACGGGCATCGGCGACGCGGAGCTGGCGACCGAGCTCGAGACGGCGGCGGCCGAGAACCTGAAGCGTGTTCTGCGGCCATCAGCAGACGCCGGCGACAGGGAGGCCGACTGGTCTGCCGACCCCGGCCTGGACCGCCTGCGGGCCTTCCTGGAGACCAAGACCGTCTGGCACCCGGTCGGGATCTAGGGAACGGGGAGCGGCTTCCATGGAGATCAAGGAACTCGGGCACATCGTCCTGTACGTGCGCGACATCGACCGATCCGCCGGCTTCTACCGCGACGTGCTCGGCTGGCGGCAGGTCGTGCCCGACGCCGACGGGTCGTCGCCGCTCCCGGCCCCGATTGCTGCATTCTCCTCGCCGTCGGGCCGCACGCATCACGAGCTGCTGCTCATCGAGGTCGGCCCCGACGCCGCCTCACAGCCCGAGGGCCGCCGCGTGGGGCTGTACCACTTCGGGCTCAAGGTGGGCGACTCCGACGATGAGCTGCGGGAAGCGCTCGATCGGCTGCGGGAGGCGGGGACGCCCGTCCTCGGCGCCAGCGACCACACCGTCACCCACAGCCTCTACATCGCGGACCCGGACGGCAACGAGATCGAGCTCTACGTCGACGTTCCCGGCGTCGACTGGCGTGCCGACCCGGCGCTCATCGCCGCGCCTATCAAGCCGCTCAGCCTGTGACCCACTGACGCGTCGGCATCAGCCGGCGTAGGTCCGCAGGACCCGCAGGGCGGCCTCGCCGTGCGGCCCGGTGGTGACCAGGCCCGAGTCCTCGGGCGCCAGCCGTTGTGCGCCGACGCGGCAGAAGGCGCCGGCCGCACCCGTGATCGTCGAGTCGGCGTCCGCCGGGCCGTAGCGCCAGGTGTCACCCCCGGGCGCGGTCAGCTCGCACTGCACAGGGTGGGCCTCATCGCCGGCCAGCGCGAAGGCGTAGGGCAGCGTGCCGTGGGCCAGCCAGGCGATGTGGCGCAGCCGATCGGTGTCGGGAAACGGCGCACCGAGTGGGCCGGTGATGTCGAGCCCGTGCGCCCAATGCTCGGCCAGCCGCGTCGTGGCCAGCGTGGCCGGCTTGAGGGAGTTGGTCACCCACGGGATCGGCTGCTCGGGGTCGGCGCCGCGCAGCGCGGCCAGCGCCGCCCGGCGGCCCGCCTTCCAGCGCTCGAACACGACCGCGGGCTCGGCGCGCTCGGCCTGCACCATCCGCTCGGCGGCGTCGTCGACGCCCGGCGACTGGAGCCGTGGACGATCGAACGTGTCGCCACCGGTGGCGACCCACACGACCGCGTCCTCGGTCTGCGCCAAGTGCAGGACGACGTCGGCCACGCTCCAACCCTCGGCTGCCGACGGCGATTGCCAGGCGGCGGCGTCGAGCCGGTCGAGGATCACCTCCAGCCGTTCCTGCTCGGCCTCCAGGTCGTCGATGATTGCCACGGTCGCGCTCATGCGATCGGTCATTACCCGCCCGCGTCCGTGTCGGCGAACGCGTCACGCGCCGCCATCAGCCCGACCCGGGATCGTTCACGGAACCCATAGGTGCCCTGGTCGCGCAACTCGCGGGCGGCGTCGACCACGGCGGCCAGCGCGGCGAAGGCGAAACCTCCGCCCACCGAGATGCGCCTGACCCCCACCTCGCCGAGCTCGGCCACCGTCGGCGCACCCGGCCCGGGGAGCACGTTGACGGGCCGGTCGACCGAGGCCACCAGCTGGCGCACCTCGTCGAGGTCGGTCACGCCGGGCGCGAACAGCACGTCGGCGCCCGCCTCCTGGTAGGCCTGGAGCCGGGCGATGGTGTCGACAAGGTCCGGGTTCCCTCGGATGTGGTTCTCGGCGCGCGCAGTGATCACGAGGTGGATCGGCCCGGCATGGGCGGCCTCGACGGCCGCCGCCACCCGCTCGGCCGCCAGGTGCGCGTCGTAGATCCGGGCGTCGGGCCGGCGGCCGAAGTCCTCGACCGAGCACCCGGCCAGCCCGGTGTCCAACGCGAGGCGGACGGTCGTGGCGACGCCCGCGGGATCGTCGGCAAAGCAGTTCTCGAAGTCAGCCGACACGGGTAAATCGGTGGCTGCGGCGATCGATGCGGCGTGCGCCAGCGCCTGCTCACGGCTCACCGAGCCGTCCAACCGGCCCAGGGTGGCCGCGAAACCGCTGCTGGTGGTGGCCAGCGCCTCGAACCCGAGCGACGCGAGCAGCTTGGCCGATCCCGCGTCCCAAGGGTTGGGCATGAGGAACGGGGCCGGGCCGCCGTGCAGCGCGAGGAACTGTGCGGCCTTGTCGGCCTGCGTCGGCTGTGTCCCGCTCGTATCCGCCTGGCCGGCCCCGCCTTCGGTCACCCCGTGAACGTAGCCTGCTGGTCGAGCGCCGCCTCCACCCGCCGCAGGTCGAGCACTCGCACGTCGGCCAGCCCTGGCAACGTCTGGACCGCCCAGCGGTACGCCGGCCCGTTGAGCACGAGCACCTCCAGGCCCTCCGCCGCAACCAACGTGCAGTCGTGCGCCCCGCCGGCGAGCAGTTCCTGGGCGCCGATCCACGTGCCCGGGCCCAGCGCGCCGACCGGACGCCCGGCGCGGGTGGCGAGCAGCGCACCGCCCACCACGATGACGAGCTCCCTGGCACGGTGGCCCTCACGGATGACGACGGTGCCGTCGGCGATCCGCAGGCGGTCGGCCTGGGGAATGAGCGGAGCCAGGGACGTGCGCGCGTACCGGTCGAAGGGGGGCACCTCGGCCAGCAGGGCCACGTCCGGGCGGCGCCGGGCCCTCACGCCGCCTCCCGCGTGGGGCTCGCGGCCGCGACCAGGCCCGATGCCACCGCCGCCACCGGCAGCTGCACCTCGAGCTCCGCACCGCCAACGAAGCGGATGCTCGCCTGGGGGGCCACGGCCCGGATGAATCGCACCGCCCGTTCGTTGTCGGCCTGGATCGAGGCCGTGATCGTGTGGAGTCCGGCGACCTCGGCGTGGGCCGTGAGCGCACCGATCAGCGTCCGTCCGATCCCCCGCCGGAACCACCGGTCCTCCACCATCACTGCCATCTCGGTAGCACCGGCACGCGACCGCGCCAGACTCGCCGTGCCTCGGACCTCGCCCCCGGCGACCACGACCCATGACCGGTGGTCGTCCGCCGGCGAGGCGATCCGGGTGAGCTCCCGATCGATGGCCCGAGGGCCGGTTCCGTGGAACCGCCGATACAGCGTCTCGGGAGAGCAGCGAGCGATGAAGGCCCGCAAGGCGTCGAGGTCTCCCGCTCTCGATGCTCGCAACAGCATGGATCGAACGTAATTAGACCAGTCGTCATAGTCAATAGACCGGTCGCAATAGTTGTATGCTTGGGCTGTGGCATCCGACACACGAGATCGCCTGATCCGCACCACCAGCCGGCTGCTGCGCAAGCAGGGCTACGGCGCTACCGGGCTCAACCAGGTCATGGCGGAGGCCCAGGCACCAAAGGGCTCGATGTACTTCCACTTCCCGGGCGGGAAGGAGGAGCTGGCCGCCGCCGCCGTCGACTACTTCGCCGAGCGGGTGATGCAGCGCCTCGAGAACGGGCTGGCAGAGGCCGATACCGTCGGCGAGGCCGTCGCCACCTTCTTCGACGACTACGTCGAGCACTTCCACCGCACCAACTTCTGCGAGGGCTGTGCGGCGGCCACGGTCGCACTCGACGCCGCATCCGCCCACGAGGCGCTGGCCGCGGCCACCGGGCGGGCCTTCCGGGGATGGATCGACCGGTTCGCCGAGGCCCTCGAAGCCGAGGGACGCTCCCCCGCCGAGGCCCATCGCCTCGCCACCCTCATCGTGGCCGCGATCGAGGGCACGGTCGTCATCGGCAAGGGCCAGCGTTCGACCGAGCCGTTCGTGGCCGTCCAGGCCGTGCTGCGGGATCTGCTGGCGCCGGCAGACACGCTCGCCGCCGCCAATTGACCCCACGCTTGCCGACGTAGCCGACGTCGGGTGATCGTCCGGGGTTGACCGCGGCGACCGCCTCGGCGCAGCCGACAGCGATCGATGTGTGGCCGAAACCGGCTATCACAGACGTACATATGTTCGCTATAGTCGGGCACGTGACGGAGTTGCGGTGGCGTCAGGCCGACCGGCCCCAGGCGCAGGGGGCGCTGTTCGACGAGCCGGTGTTCGAGCGGGAACCCGGCCGCGGCGAGTTCCGGGGCATGGAGTTCCTCCATGTGCGGGCCCAGCGCATCATCAACGAGGTGCCGGGGGCGCCGTTCGGCTTCCGCTACACGATCAACGCGTACCGCGGCTGCAGCCACGCGTGCACCTACTGCCTGGCAGGCGAGACGCCGATCCTCATGGCCGACGGCAGCAGCAAGGCCCTGGCCGACCTACGGCCGGGCGACGGGGTCTGCGGCACGGTCCGCGACGGCGCCCGCCGCCGCTGCGTCCCCACCACGGTCGTCGACCACTGGTCGACCACCAAGCCCGCCTACCGGGTGACCCTGGCCGACGACACCGTGCTGGTCGCGAGCGGCGACCACCGGTTTCTCACCGACCGCGGCTGGAAGCACGTGTCCCGCACCGGCCTCGGCTCGGGCCCGCGACCCCATCTCACCCGGCATCACTCGCTGCTCGGCGTCGACTACGTCGGCGGCCGCCCGGCCGCAACAGTCGATGCGCCCGCCGACGCCGCCATCAGCGGCGGCGCCCGGCGGCGCGTGGTGGGCATCGAACCGATCGCCGGCGAGCTCGCGCTGTTCGACATCACAACGGGCACCGGCGACTTCGTGGCCAATGGCGTCGTCAGCCACAACTGCTTCGCGCGGCCCACGCACACCTACCTCGACCTCGATGCCGATCGTGACTTCGAGCGCCGCATCGTGGTCAAGGTCAACGCCCTGTCGCGGCTGCGGCACGAGCTCAACCCCCGGCGCTGGGAGGGTGATCTCATCGCCATGGGCACCAACACCGACCCCTACCAGCGTGCCGAGGGCAAGTACCGGCTCACCCGGGGCATCGTGGAGGCGCTGGCCGAGCACGCCAATCCCTTCTCCATCCTGACCAAGTCGACGCTCGTGCTCCGCGACCTCGAACTGCTGGCCGAGGCGGCCCAGCGCACCGACGTGCGCGTCAACCTCTCGATCGGCACGCTCGACGAAGTCGTGTGGCGCACCACCGAGCCGGGCACCCCGCACCCGGCGCAGCGCGTGCGTGCCGTCGAGCAGCTGAACGCCGCCGGGGTTCCCACCGGCGTGCTCGTCGCCCCCGTGCTGCCCGAGCTGTCCGATGGCGCCGAGCAGCTCGAGGCGGTCGTGCGGGCATGCGTCGACGCCGGCGCCCGCTCCATCTCGTCGGTGCTGCTCCACCTTCGCCCGGGCGTGAAGGAGGTGTTCCTGCGCCGCCTGGCCGAATCCCATCCCGATCTCTTACGGAGCTATCGGCGCCGCTACCGCGACCGCGCCTACGCCCCCAAGGCCGAGCAACGGGCGCTGGAAACCCGTGTCCGCGAGCTCGTGCGGCGCTGCGGCGGGCTGCCGGCAGAGCGCACCGACCCCCGCCACCACACCGGCCGTGACCCTGCGGCGGCCCGCCCCGCGGCGGCGCCCGACCCCGCACCGAGCCAGCTGCGGCTCATCTGAGCCGGCGTTCGGACGTGCCGAAATCCGTTTGGTTCGCCTGAACGGCGAGTCGGCTCAGCCCTGTTCGCCGTCGGCGACATCCGCGGCGACCAGCCCATTGGCGGCCGCCAGGGCAATTGCGGCCCGCACCGCCTCCTCGTAGACGGCGTCGAGGTGGTGCTGCGACACCGCCGGGGCCAGCGGCGGGTCGCCGAGCGAGCGCGGCAGGGCGCCCGGATCCGACGTGGGCCTGATCTGCGGGCTCGGGGCCGCCTGATAGCCGTTGTCGGCCCAGAAGGCCTGCGCCTTGGAGGGCGCGCCCTGCGAGCGGCGCCGTCGACGCGTGCTCATGCCGCCGCCTCCTTGTCAGCCTTGTCGGCCTTGTCCGCGTTGTCAGCCTCGTCGTGGGCCAGCGTGTCGGCGCTGGTCTGGTCCACCAGCGCCTCCGGCCGCAGACCCAGCGCCTGGCGCAGCTGCTCGGCCGTGAGGTCGCCGACCGAGCTGCTGGCCGGAAGCACCAGATCGGCGATGCGGCGCTTGCCCGCCACGACCTCTTCCACCTGCTCGTCGACCGTGCCGGGGCACACGAGCCGGTGGCTGATGACGGTGTTGGCCTGGCCGATGCGCCACGCCCGGTCGCGGGCCTGGTCCTCGACCGCGGGGTTCCACCAGCGGTCGTACAGCACGACATGGTTGGCGGCGGTGAGGTTGAGCCCCGACCCTCCGGCCTTGATCGACAGCACAAAGGCCCCGGGCCCCGTCCCCTCCTGGAACTCACGGACCAGGCGGTCGCGGGTGCCCCGCGTCAGGCCACCGTGGTAGCACGCCACCGGGACGCCGGTCCGCTTGGTGAGGTGCTCGGCCAAGCGCTCGCCCCACCGGGCGAAGTGGGTGAACACCAGCACGCGTTCCCCGGCCGCGAACACGTTGTCGACCAGCTCGTCGAGGCGGGCGAGCTTGCCCGACCGGCCCTCGAGGGGACCCTGGTCGTCGTCGAGGTACGCCGCGGGGTGGTCGCAGATCTGCTTGAGGGCGGTGATGGCGGCGAGCACGTGGCCGGTGCGGGAGCGCCGGTCATCGGTGCCGAGGTTGACCCCGAGCAGGTTGTCGATCACGGCCTGGTAGAGGCCGATCTGCTCGGAGGTCATGCCGCAGTGGTCGAGCTCGTCGATCTTGTCGGGCAGCTCGGCGGCGATCTCGGGCTCGGCCTTGGTGCGCCGGAAGACGAGCAGGCCGTTGAGGGCCCGCAGGGCCGCCTCGCCGGGCGCACCGGAACCGTTGCGCGGCGTCGACAGCTGCTGGATGAAGGCCGGGCGGGGGCCTACGAGCCCGGGGTTGGTGTAGTCGAGAATCGACCAGAGGTCCCCTAGCCCGTTCTCGATCGGGGTGCCGGTCAGTGCCAGCCGCGACCGGCCGGGGATCCGCCGCAGCTCGCCCGCCACCTCGCTGGCGGGGTTCTTGATCGCCTGCGCCTCGTCTAGCACCACCCGGTGCCAGTCGACGGTCGCCAGTGCGTCGACGTCGCGCACGGCCGTGCCGTAGGTCGTGAGCACCACGTCGGCGCTGCCGGCCAGCGCGGCGACGTCCTCCGCCTCGGCGCGGGCGGCGCCGTGGTGGACCTCGACCCGTAGATCGGGGGTGAACCGCTTGGCCTCCGCCGCCCAGTTGCCCAGCACCGCCGGCGGGGCGATCACCAGCGCCGAGCCCTGCCCGCGTGTCTCCAGCAGGTGGGCGAGCATCGTGGGCGTCTTACCGAGGCCCATGTCCATCGCCAGGCAGCCGCCGAGCCCCACCCGATCGAGGAACGCCAGCCAGCCCCGCGCCTCCGCCTGGTAGCTCCGCAGCTTGCCGACGAAGCCGTCGGGGGGCCCGAGCGGCGCAGGCGGCTCGTCGCTGGCGCCCCGGACCAGCTCGACGGCCCAGCCGCTTCCGGCCACGATCGCCGGCCCGGCGAGGGCACCCTCCTCCAGGCCGACGGCGTGGCGCAGAATGGCGGCGCCGGTCAGCTCGGTCGACGCGCTCTGCTCGGCCAGAGCCTTGGCGGCGGCCTCTAGGTCGGCATGGTCGAGCTCGACCCAGCGACCCTTGGCCTGCACGAGGGGCCGCGCCTGGGCGGTGAGGCGTGCGATGGCGGCGGCGTCGAGCTCGAGGTCATCGAACAGCACCGACCAGCGGACCTTCGACAGCTGGTTGGGTCCCACCTTGGCCGGTCCGGTGGGCCCGGCGGCCTCGAGACGGAGGCGCGGCGACGGCCGAGTCCACGACGCGGTGGGCACGCGCACGTCGAAGCCCACCGACTGCAGGACGCGGCCCGTGCGGGTCATGAGATCCCAGGCCTCGTCGACGCCGAGGACGACATGGCCGCGCCGCCCGGTGCGGCTGAGCGCCGGCAGGAGCCGTTCCAGGCGGCGGAGCTGGGCCTCGACCCGTTGGGCCTTGGCGCCGGACGCCGACACCGCCTGCTCGACCGGGACCGGATGGCGTTCGAGCCCGGTGGCGTCCACGGTCAGGAGCCAGCCCCCGTCGGCCTCCGGGGGGTCGAGGCCCACGATGAGCCCGACGTCGCCATCCCCGACCACCGGCGCCGCCCACCGGCGCAGGTCGTCGGCCACCTCGGTCGCAGGACCGTGGGCGGCGGCGAACGCCTCGCCGGCCAGCCCCGCCAGCACGGCCTCCGCCACGTCGCGGCGGCTGCGGGCCACGGGCGGCGTGGCGGCCGTGACCAGGCGGGCCGCCCCCCCGCGGCAGACGGCGTCGACGGCGGCGTTCAGCACCGTGCGGCACATGCGCTCGGGCCCCGTGGCCGGATCGAAGGCGCGTACCGGCCCGGGCATGCGGGCCGACAAGTCGCGGATGCGCTCCCGTTCGACGACGGCCGCGATCCACTGGACGGCGTAGGACCCGCTGCGTTGGCGGCCGCGGGCGGCCGCCGATCCCCCGCGTCGGAGTGTGGGCACCATGCGGCCCTGCGCCACCAGGTCGGTGGCCCACGCGGCCACCTCGCCGAGCCAACGCACGCTCGGTCCCGCATCGAGCGCCAGCTGGCCGGCGCCCACACCCACGAGCCAGCCAAGTGCCGCCGTGAGGGGTGCGGAGACCGCCGGCGCCCGGTCGCCGGAGGGCAGCGGGATGCCCTTGTGCTTCTCCCACTCGATGGCGGAACCGCCCGCCTCGTCGATCAGGCGCTGCAGGTCCTCGCGTTCGGCGGGTGTCGCCGACGGATTGCCGGCCCAGAGGACCACCTCGCCCGGGGCCCACGACGCCTGCAACGCCGGAGCCTGCACCAGTTCGGCCGCGCCCTCGTCGACCGGGGTCGCGGCCGCGTCGGCATCATCACCCAGGCGGACGGGGTCGGGTAGCTCCACGTCCTCGCCCGTGACCCGCCGGAGCGCGGCCGCCAGAGCGGCGCGCTCGTCGGACAGGTCGGCGAGTGCCTGGTCGCGCTCGTGGCGGTCCGATCGCGCGACCGCCTCCAACATGTCCTCGATCTCGTCGAGCATGTGGTGCAGGGTCGCGGCCCAACGCTGTGGCTGCGCCGCGAGTGCCGGCAGGTCATTTGCCGCGATCTGCCCGTCGACCTCGGACGCGACGAGCGCCTCGAAGCTGGTTTGGTCCAGTTGGGTCTCCATCGTCTGCTGGCCCATGTCGGCGCACGGCGCCGCACAACCAGGTGTCCGCCATCTACCCAGGGGGATGGCTTTAGTTCAGTCTAGGGGGTCCAGGACCCGAATCGGTGACACCTCCCTCCCCAGGCTAGGTTGCCGATAACGGCCGTTACCAGGTGCCAGACGCCACACGGGGAGGTCGGCAGGCAGTGACCCGTTCCGATTTTCGTAGCACCCGGGGGCGGTGAACGGCGTGCCCGCACCCTGGCCGTTGCGCTTCGGCGCCTTCTTCGCCCCGTTCCACCCGGTCGGCCAGAACCCGACCCTGGCGCTCGAGTATGACCTCGACCGCGTCGTCGAACTCGATCGGTTCGGCTACGACGAGGTCTGGTTCGGCGAGCACCACTCTGGGGGCTACGAGATCATCGCCTGCCCCGAGGTGTTCATCGCCGCCGCTGCCGAGCGCACCCGCCACGTCATGCTGGGGACGGGCGTGGTCTCCCTCCCGTACCACCACCCCTGGTTGGTGGCCGACCGGTTGGTGCTGCTCGACCACCTCACTCGTGGCCGGCTCATCTTCGGCGCCGGACCGGGAGCGCTGCCCAGCGACGCATTCATGCTGGGCATCGACCCCGTGGACCAGCGCCGCATGATGGAGGAGTCGCTCGAGGCGATACTGGCGCTGTTGCGGACCGACGAGCCGGTCACCCGCCAGACCGACTGGTTCACGATGCGCGACTGCAGGCTGCAGGTCCGCCCCTACACCCAGCCCCACTTCGAGGTCGCCGTCGCAGCCATGATCTCGCCCTCTGGGCCGCGGCTGGCCGGCACCCACGGCGTGTCGCTGCTGTCGCTATCGATGACCCTGTTCGAGGGCTTCGCCGCCATCGGCCAAGCGTGGGGGGTGGTGCAGGAGCAGGCGCGCGCCGCGGGCCGCCCCGAGCCCGACCGCCGGAGCTGGCGGGTCCTCGGTGCCGTGCACCTCGCCGAAACCCGGGACCAGGCCATCGAGGACTGCACCCACGGCCTCAAGGACTTCGCCGACTACTTCGGCGGCGGCGCCGGCTTCGTGCCGCTGGCCAACCAGGTCGACGGCGGGCCCCGCACGCCGCGGGAGTTCGTCGAGAGCTATGCCGAGTCGGGCAACGTCGTCATCGGCACCCCGGACGACGCCATCGCCTACATCGAGGGCCTGCTGGAGCAGTCGGGCGGGTTCGGCACGTTTCTGCTGCTGGGCCACGACTGGGCCGATCCCGAGGCGACCATGCGCTCCTTTCGCCTGTTCGCCCGCGAGGTGGTTCCCCATTTCACGGGGCAGCTCGCCGCACCGCAGGTGTCGCACGAATGGGCGGTGGAGAAGCGGAACGAGCTGTTCGGCGCGGCGGGCCAGGCCATCCTCAACGCCATCACGTCGCACGTGGAGGAGGCGCAGGCCAAGGGCGCAGCCGCCGGCGGCGACGGCGAGGCCCAGGGGGGCTGATGCGCGCATTGGTGCTGCGCGGCGCGTCCGAGCTGATCGTCAGGGACGACGCACCGGATCCCCGGCCCGCCTTCGGGCAGGTCCTGGCGCAGGTCAAGGCCTGCGGCATCTGCGGATCCGACCTGCACTTCGTCCAGCACGCGGCCACCATGCTCGGGCTCCTGGCGGACATTGAGGGACTGCCCGACTTCGGGGCGCCGGCGCTCGATCTGGGCCGGGACGTCTTCATGGGCCACGAGTTCGCCGCCGAGGTGCTGGAGGTGGGACCGGACACCGTCGGCCCCGACCCGGGGACCATCGTCACCTCGGTGCCGATCATGCTCACACCGACGGGCCTGCGCGACATCGTCTACAGCAACGACCTCCCAGCGGGCTACGGCGAACGCATCCTGCTGTCGGCGCCGTTCGTCCAGGTGGTGCCCAACGGCCTTGATCCCCGCCACGCGGCCCTTGCGGAGCCGATGGCGGTCGGCCTCCACGCCGTCAACCGCTCGGGGATCGCCGTCGGCGACGGTGCGGTCGTGCTCGGTTGCGGCCCGGTGGGCCTGGCCGTGATCGCGGCACTCGGGCTCCGGGGGGTGGAGCCGATCGTGGCCGCCGACCTGTCCCCGGCTCGCCGGTCGCTCGCCTCGGTCATGGGCGCGCACGAGGTCGTCGATCCCGTGATCGAGCCCGCCTTCGACGCGTGGAAGCGGGCAGGGCGGGGTCGGGCAGCGGTCGTCTTCGAGGCGATCGGCGTCCCGGGAATCATCGACGATGCCCTGCGGGTAGCGCCCCCTCAGAGCCGCATCGTGGTCGTGGGGGTGTGCATGCAACCCGACACGGTCAGGCCCTTCTTCGGCATCTCCAAGGAGCTCAGCCTGCAGTTCGTGCTGGGTTACGACCCCGCGGAGTTCGAAGCCAGCCTCCGATCGATCGCCGAGGGCGAGATCGACGTGGCGCCGCTGATCACCGGCGAAGTGGGGCTGGACGGCGCGCCCGGGGCCTTCCGCGAGCTGGCCGACCCCGAGCGACACTGCAAGGTCATAGTGGTTCCCTGACGGATCCGACGGAGGCGCTTCGGTGATCGACGACGAGACCCTGTCCCGCCGGGCGCGGCGGCTGGCGGCGACCATCGAGCCGTTCGTCGGCCAGGTCTACTTCTCGCCCGAGTGCCACGACGAGTACGTGGCGCTGGGGTTTGGTCCCAGCCCCGGCACCATCGCCAACGGGGTGCAGCTGCCCGACGGGCCCGCGTACTTCTGCAGCCGCGGCTCGGCCCTCGGCCAGGTGCCGGGCGAGCTGGTCGCCGCCGCCTTCGCCGTGTTCAACCCGGCGGTGGTGGTACCGGCGGTCGCGGCCGGCTGGGGGTTGACCGACGCCCCGACCATCGCCATCGCGCGGGCCCGCGGCGCCACCGCCCAGTTGGCGCGCATCCTCGGCGAGGAACCGGCGGGGTTGGCGGCGGTTACGGATCTGCTGGCGCGCGCCACCGATCCGCTCCGGGTCGAGGGTCGTCCCCTGTACGCGGGGCTGCGGTCGCTGGGGCTGCCGGGTGACCCCCTCGGCGACGCCTGGCGGCTGGCGGACCTGTTGCGGGAGTTCCGGGGCGACGCGCACACCGCCGCCTGGACCAGTGCCGGGTTCGATGCCGTCGAGATAGGTCTGCTCACCGAGCTGTACTGGGGGCTGCCGATGCGCAGCTACATCCGCAGCCGCGCCTGGTCGTCGGCCGAGCTCGACGAGGCCACCGAGCGCCTGCGCAGCCGCGGGTTACTCGACGGGGACGGATTCTCCCCACGCGGCCGCGCCGAGCGCGAGGCCGTCGAGGTCGCCACCGACCGCCCCATGCGTCCGGCGATCGAGGCGCTGGGGACCGACTTCGACGAGCTTGTCGGGATCGTCGAGCCGTGGAGTGCTGCCGTGCGCCAGGCCCGTGGCTACCTGCCGACGGGCCCGCACGAGCTGGCCCGGACAGCATCCACGCGGTGAGCGCCGACGTCCTCGACCGCCGCGCGCTCAACCGCGCCACGCTCGCACGCCAGCTGCTGCTCGAGCGGAGCCGCCTGCGTCCCCTCGACGCGGTCGCTCACATGGTCGGGCTCCAGGCACAGGTGCCGCTGAACCCCTACCACGCGCTGTGGTCCCGGCTCCACGGGTTCCGGCCCGGCGACCTGTCGCAGGCGATGCTGGACCGCCAGGTGGTCCGGATCGTGGTCATGCGCGGCACCATCCACCTGGTCACCGCCGACGACTGTCTCGTCCTGCGGTCCGTGGCCCAGCCAGTGCTCGACGCCGAGCTGGCCAGGCACCCCGAGTACGGGCCTCCGCTACGAGGCGTCGACCTCGGCCCGGTCCTGGACTTCGCCCGCCAGGTCCTGGCCAACCGCCCGCTGAGCACGACGGAGCTGCGCACCGCGATGGCCGCGAAGTTCCCCGAGCTCGATGCCGCCGCCCTGGCGTATGCCTGCCGCTGCAAGCTCGGACTGGTGCAGGCCCCACCGCGTGGGTTGTGGGACCGCAGTGCCCAGGTGACGCTCACGACGGTCGAGTCGTGGCTAGGCCGCCCGCTGGTGGGCAGGCCACCGATCGACGACGTGGTCATGCGCTACTTCGCCGCGTTCGGGCCGGCGGCCGTGGCCGACGTGGCAACGTGGTCGCGGCTTACGGGACTGAGGGAGGTCGTCGACCGGCTGCGACCGCGGCTACAGGCGTTCCGTGACGAGCGGGGACGGGAGCTGTACGACGTCCCCGAGGCGGTTCGGCCCGACGCCGATACGCCGGCTCCGCCCCGGATCCTGCCCGAGTACGACAACCTGCTGCTCTCCCACGACGACCGCAGCCGGTTCTTCCCCACCGACGACCGGGTCCGCGCCCGGCTGTCCGGTGCCGACCGGAAGGTGAGCGGCTCGGTGCTTCACGACGGCTTCGTGTGCGGCACCTGGCGGATGGATCGCGACGGCGAGACCGCCGCCCTCGTCGTCGACCACGCTCCGGGGCTGAACCAGCGGGCAAGGTCCGCGGTGGCCGCCGAGGGACGCCGCCTGCTGCGCTTCCTCGCCCCCGATGCCGCCGCCGACGTACGGTTCGCGGCGCTGGCCTGACCCGCCGGCCCGCTACAGCCGCTTCTCGAACCAGTGGTGGGCGTAGTGCTCGTCGTTGAAGGCCTCGACCTCGCGATAGCCGGAGGAGCGATAGAGGTTGATGGCCTCGCCGAGCGACCGGTTGGTCTCCAACCGCACAACCCGGCTGCCATGGGCCCGGGCGCGGCCCTCGAGCTCGGCCAACAGGCGCCGGCCGATCCCCAGTCCCCGCGCCGACTCGGTGACCCACATCCGCTTGATGTCGGGCGGTGCGTCGCCGTGGAACTGGAGACCTCCACAACCCACGGGCTCCCCGCGCAGGGCTGCGACGAGGAACAGCCCGGCCGGCGGCCGCATCGAGTCGACGCCCGGGGCGCTGCTCAGCGCCGCATCGAATCCGGTATCGAACCGGCTATCGATCTCGGCGAAGTAGGCGTTCAGGCACCGCTGGGCCGCGGGCTCCGCCGGGTCCACGGCCTCGACGTCGACCAGGGCGGCGGTGAGCAGCCGCTCAACGTCAGCCATGGCGGCGACCAGCCGGGCGCGCTGGGCCTCGCCGAGCGGCTCGAGGAACGACCGCGCCAGCTCGTCGCTGCGCCGATCGAGCACGCCGCGCTCGGCCGCGCCGGCCGGCGTGAGGCGGGCCGTGCGGACCCGCCGGTCGCTCTCGTTCGGGCCGACGTTGACGAGCCCCGCCGACTCCAGCGAGCGCAGCAGGCGGCTGAGGTAGCCGCTGTCGAGCTCGAGCCGGGACCGCAGCGAGCGTACGTCGCAGCCCCGGTCACCGATCTCCCAGAGCACCCGTGCCTCGCCGAGGGGACGGCTGCGGGCGAGGTAGTGGTCCTCGAGCGCGCCCACCCGCTGGGTGACGAGTCGGTTGAACCGGCGCACCTGGGCCACCATGGTCTCGCTCATTCTCTGACATTAGTCAGAGAACTGGGCCGGTGCGAGCCACGCCGCCGGCGGACTTACACTGAGGGACCACCCATGCTCGACATGGAGGTGTGTCGTGGCCGAGATCGGTGATCGCGTCGTGGTCGCCGCCGCCAAGGGGGCGCCCAGCAAGAGGGGAACGGTCGTCGCCAAGACGGGGTCGATGCTGACGCTCGAATGGCAGGACGGGCACACGTCGTCGTTCACGCCTGCGCCCGGCTCGGTGTGGGTCGAGGACGCCGACGCGTCGACCGGCACCGACCAGTCCTCGTAGCGCCTCCAGCCGCCCGTCACTCGCCGGCGTAGGTGCCGAAGCTCCAGAGGTTGCCCTCCTGATCCCGGACAGTGAACCCGCGCGAGCCGTAGTCCTCGTCGACCAAGCCGCGCACCACCTCGGCGCCGGCCGCCACCGCGCGTTCGAAGAGGGCGTCGGGGTCGTCGCACACGACGTACACCGAGTCGTTGCCGGGGGTGCGTCGGCCGAACGGTGAATCGTCCTTTCCGGCGCTGCCGAACATGACGCCGCCGCCGAGGGGCCAGCGCATCTCGGCGTGCTCGATGATCGACGGATCGTCCTCGCGCGCGTACGCGGCGCGCTCCTCGAACCCGAAGGCCTTGGCGAGGAACTCGAGCGCGCCCCGCGCGTCACGGTACGAGAGGACGGGCCAGACGGTTGGATGGCTCGTTGTCGTTGCCATGGCTCGACGATCACACGGCGGCGGTGGCGTCGTCTTGGAAAGTTGGAAGCTCCTCCGCCAACCAGGCCGTGGGCGTGCACCCCGCCAGCTCGGCAAAGTCGCGATCCAGGTGCGCCTGGTCGTAGTACCCACAGGCGGCCGCCACCTGGGCGATCGTCACGAACGACGGGGTGGCCTGCAGCATGTGCCTCGCACGCTCGAAGCGCACGACCCGAGCGGCCAGCTTGGGGCCGAACCCGAACTCGTCACGGAACCGCCGCGCCAGGTGCTGGCGGCTCCACCCGACGGTCGCCGCCATGTTGCCGATCGGGTCGGTACCACCGGTCCGCACCAGCGCGTGCCACACGCCCTGCAGCTCGGGCACCACCGTCAGGTCCCGGTCGACGATCCGCGTGAGGACCGCGTCGCAGGCGGCGAACCGGTCCGCCCACGCGGAGACGCCCTGGAGGCGTTCCCACAGCTCGCGTCCGGCGGGTCCGGCGACGTCGGCGTACTCGATCGAGGTGTTCCACAGCGCCCGGGCCGGCATGCCGAACAGCGCGCGGCTCCCCAGGGGTGTCGCGTTGATGGCCACACCCTCCTGGTACCCAGTGTGGGAGATCACGGCAGCGCTGGCCTGGAGGCCGCCCAGCACGCAGCCATAGCTCGCCCCCTCCTGCCGGGGGTCGGTCTGGGTCACGACGTCGATGCTGGGGCCGATGCTGACGATGAACGTCATGTGGCGGGACGGCAGGCCCCGGTGCAAGCCGGGCGCGAAGCCGCTGAGCCGGTAGCCGACGTAGCCGTCGACGAACGGCGCCAGCTGGGGCGATGGCTCTGCGGTCAGGTACTCGACTCGCTCTTCCACGCGCGCTCCACGCTACGCCGCGTCGAGAATTTTCGTGGCCCCTCATCCGCCGCTCCCGGCGGCGCCGAATCGTGGCTCGACGTGGAACCCCACGATCGATGACCCAGGCAAAGGGGCAAGCATGGATCCCGTTACCCGACGTTCATTCTTGATCACGGGCTCGGCAGGCGCCGTCGGTGCCGCCGGTCTCGCCGCCGGCGGTCTCGCACTGTCGTCGGCCGCGGCCGCCGACGAGCCGGAACTGCGACCCGACGAGGCCGCGGACGTTCCCGGCCCGGTCCTGGTCGACATCAAGGATGCCGCCACCGGCGAGGTCAGGATCTTCGTCGCCGAGCGCGAGGTCAGCTTCACCGACAAGGCGCTCGTGGCCAAGGTGCTGCGGGCAGCTCGCTGAGAGGAGACGCCGTTATGTCATCCCACCGCGAGGCACCCGCGATCTCCAAGGACCCGGTTGCCGACAACACCGACACCTACGCCTGGCGCACGCCAGGCAACACCGTCACGATCATCACCAACTACCTGCCCGTGCAAGCACCGGCCGGTGGCCCGAACTTCTACGAGTTCGGTGATGACGTCGCCTACAACGTCAACATCGACAACGATGGCGACGGGAAGCCGGACATCACGTACCAGTTCCGCTTCAAGACCACCATCACCAACCCCAACACCTTCCTGTACAACACCGGCCCGATCACCGCGCTCGATAGCGCCAACTGGAACCGCCGTCAGAGCTTCAAGGTGACCAAGGTCGAGTACCGCAAGGGACGCAAGCCGCGGACGACGGTCCTCGGCAGGGGCCTGGCATCGCCGCCATGCAACATCGGTCCCCGGTCCACGCCCAACTACGCCTCGCTGGCCTCGGCGGCGGTGGCCGACCTGGGCTCGGGCGTGAAGGTGTTCTGCGGACAGAGGGCCGACGCGTTCTTCGTCGACCTCGGCTCGATATTCGACCTGGGCACGCTGCGGCCCTTCCAGAACCTGCACCTCATCCCGACGGCCGCGGACGACGGTCGTGACTCGCTGGCGCAGGCCAACGTGCACACGATCGCGATCCAGGTGCCGATCGCGGACCTCACGCGCGACGGCAAGGTGCCCGCGGACCCGATGTCCCCGAACGCCGTGATCGGCGTGTGGGGCGCGGCATACCGCCAGAAGGCCACGGTCCGCGGTCGCGACCGCGACTGGCGCGATGCCGGCCCCTGGGTGCAGGTGTCCCGGCTCGGCAACCCGCTCTTCAACGAGGTCATCGTGCCGATGTCCCGCAAGGACGAGTGGAACTCCGTGGGTCCCGATGACGACCGGCGCTTCGCCAAGTACGTGGCACGCCCCGAACTGGCGGCGCTGTTGCCGGTCCTCTACCCGGGCGTGTTCCCCAACCTGGCGGCCCTCAACAAGGATCGGGCCGATCTGCTGGCCATCCTCCTGACCGGCATCCCGTCGGGCCTGATCCCCGGGTTCCAAAACTTCACCGGGACGACCCAGGCCGACGAGCTCCGGCTCAACGTCGCCATCCCGCCCGCTGCCACGCCCAACCGGCTCGGGCTGCTGGGCGGCGACCTCGCCGGCTTCCCCAACGGCCGGCGCCTGACCGACGACATCGTCACGGTCGAGCTCCGCGCGGTCGCGGGTGCCACGTACCCGCTGGTCGACCCGACCTTCACCCCCGACGGCGCCGTCAGCGTGATCGAGGACGGCACCTTCAACAACCCGGGGCGGACGTTCCTCGACGCCTTCCCCTACATCGGCCTCCCCTACGCCGGCTACGACGTGCCGGCGGCGGCGTGATGTCGGCCCAGCCCAACCACCACCGGCCCGGGGCGCACAGCGCCCCGGTGCTGGACATCGGCGGCGAGGTAGGCGCCCTCGTGGTCTACCTCGCCGATCGGCCGCCCACCGGCGAGCTCGAAGCCTGCCCGGCGGGTGACCACGCGGCCCGGTTCCACACCGGCGTCCACCACCGCTCCACCCCGAACGGCTGGACCTGGACGGCGGTCTTCCCCGAGGTGACCGAGGGCCGCTACCAGCTGCTGGACGACGGGGGCCTGCCCATGGCCGACGTCACCGTCACCGGCGGCAACGTGCACCAGCTCGACCTGCGCTGAGCAGAGCGGAGACAAGCCATGAAGGTTCCACGTTCGTTGTGGCGCGCCGCGTCCGGGCGGTGGCGGCTAGCCGTGCTGATCGCGGTCGCCGTCGTCCTGCCGGGCGGCGTGGGCGCCGGCACCATGGCGATGATGCCCACCGAGGCCGACCCCTCGTCGGTCCCCGGGCTGAATGGCACGCTGCCGTTCCAGGACGACGAGGCGCTCGAGCCCTACCTAGAGGCCGACATGCTGGCGGCGGTGCCGGTCGGAGCGGACCCCGTCTCCGAGCCGGTGCGCGCCGTCCTCTCCAGCACCCAGGTGATCGACAGCCTCGGCCAAAGCGGCCTCCCCTCGGTCGCGGTGGACGCCTATATCCGCGCCGCCGACCGGCTAGCCACCGAGGATCCCGCTTGCGGCATCCGCTGGACGCTGCTGGCCGCGATCGGCCGGGTCGAGTCCAACCATGGGCGCTTCGGCGGCGCCATGCTGCGGGACGACGGCTACCCCACCAAACCCATACGCGGAATCCCCCTGGACGGGCGTCCCAACGTGGCGCTGATCCGCGACACCGAGGGCGGCGCGCTCGACGGCGACACCGCCTACGACCGGGCCGTGGGACCGATGCAGTTCATCCCGTCGACCTGGCAGTCCGTGGGCGTCGACGGGAACGGCGACGGCCGCCGCGACCCCAACAACCTCTTCGACGCCGCCTACGGCGCGGCCCGGTACCTGTGCGACGGCGACGCCGACCTCCGCAACGCCGACGCCCGCGCCCAGGCGGTGCGCCGCTACAACAACGCCGACGAGTACGTGCGCGTCGTGCTGAACCTGGCCGACATGTACGAGACGGGTGCGGTCGCGCGCCTGCCGGCGATCGGGCTTCCGCCGATGGAGCCGACTCCCCCGCCGCGGCCGTCACCCGGGCCGCCGCCTGCGCCGGACGGGCCGGTTGGGCCGACGCCCGGGCCATCGGGACCGAGCACCCCGGCGCCGCGGTCGGCGCCACCGCGGCCGGTCCCGCCGGCGGCGCCGAACCCGGCACCCGCGCCTCCTCGAACGGCGCCGAACCCGCCCGCGCCGACCACCACCCCGAGCACTACGGCAGCGCCGCCGCCTCCGCCGGCCACGTCGCCCCCGGCGACCCCACCCCCGCCGACCACGTCGTCGACCACCACCCCGCCGACGACCGCACCCGAGCCCACGCCCTCGACAACGACCTCCACGACCACGACCGTGCCCGCGGACCCGCCGGCGACACCCGAGGAACCGCCCGCGGCTGTCGGCTGGGCGCCCGCAATGCGTGAGGTGGTCGTCGAGATCCTCGAGGAATCGGCCGAGGCGCCGGCACCCGCGGCACCGGTGGAACCGCCGGCACCGGCACCGCCGACACCGGAGGCACCCCCCGAACCGTCGGAGCCAGCAGTCCCGGCCGCGTCACCCGCGCCACCGGCGACATCACCGGCGCCGCCGGCATCGCCAGAACCGGCGCCGGCGGAGCCACCGCCCTCCTAGGACAGCCGCCATCCGGCACGGTCCGCGCTCACCGAGGCCTTGACACATTCCTATATCGACATATGATGCGGCCAATGGCTCGCACCCCGACCACGAGCGATGCGTTCAACGCCGTCGCCGAGGCGAGCCGCCGCGAGCTCCTCGATGCCCTGGGCACCGGGGAGGCAACGGTCGGCGAGCTCGTCGACCGGCTCGGCCTCAGCCAGCCGCAGGTGTCCAAGCACCTCGGTGTGCTCCGTGCAGTCGAGGTCGTTCTCGTTCGCGCCGAAGGACGCCATCGCTGGTACCGGGTCAACGGGCCGGCGCTGAAGCCCATCCATGACTGGGCCGGCACCTTCGAGCGCACCTGGAACACCCGTCTCGACCAGCTCGACGACCTGCTCGCCGAGCTGCAGGATCAGGAGAGCAACCCATGAAGAGCAACGACATGATCAGCGACCGTCACGGATCCGCCGTCATCACCCTGCCCTCCGACACCGAGTACCTCGTCACTCGCGTCTTCGATGCGCCCGCTGACCTGGTGTTCAAGGCGTTCACGACGCCGGAGCTCGTCCAGCGCTGGTGGGGCTTCGAGACATCGGAGTGGCTCGTCTGCGAGATCGACCTGCGCGAGAGCGGGCAGTGGCGCTACGTCATCCGCGAGCACGACACGGAGGTCGGCTTTCACGGGGAGTTCCGGGAGATCGCCGGCCCCCACCGCCTCGTGTACACGGAGTGGTTCGAGGGCGTGCCCGATCCGGGCCCCGACGCCTATCCGCTCATCACCATGACGCTCGACGAGGCCGACGGCACCACCACCATGACGCTGCTGGTCCAGCATTCGTCGCAGGCGGAGCGCGACATGGTCCTGGCGTCGGGGATGGAGAGCGGCATGCAGGTCTCCTACGACCGTCTCGAGGACCTCGTCCGACAGGCCGCATAGTGGGTGGTGCGCGGGGCATCCGGCGGCCGCCCTGCGCATCGCCGGTCGCGAGCGCTCCGCCCCCGGCCGGCAATCCGCCTCCGCTACTGTCCGCCGGGTGTCGCCGCCGGTGCCGACCAACGACATCGCCCCCGGCGGTGACAGGCCCGGATCGCTCTCCGTCCGGTCGCCGGGCGACCCCGGTCGTCCGGCGACCAGGGGCCTCAGCGATTGGACGCTGCTGGCGATCACGGCGGCGGTGACGTTGCCGATCCTATGGATGGGCTACGGGACCGACATCGACGTCGGCGACGTGCTCGAGTCCGCAGAGCTCATCCGGCGATTCGACTACGCGCCGTCGCGGAATCCAGGGGTTCCGGTTTTCGAGACGATCGTCGCGGTGCTCGACCCGATCGGCGGCCACCTGGCGATCAACCTCGCAACCGCCGCCGCCGCCGGGCTCGCGGTTGTGGGCCTCGCCCGGCTGGTGCGGGCCTGGGACCATCCAAATGGCGACCTCGTCGGGTTGGCCTTCCTGGCCTCGCCGGTCGTGCTGATCGCCGCGACGTCGACCGGCGACTTCATCTGGGCGGCGATGTTCCTCGTCTGGGGTGCCCTGCACCACCTTCGCGGCCGCAGCCTGGCAGCGGGGCTCCTGTTCTCGCTCGCGATCGGCAGCCGCCTGTCGACGATGTTCGTCGTGGCCGCGTTCCTGATCGCCGACGGATGGGACCCGGCCCACCGGCGCCGGTGCGTCCGCTCGTTCCTCGTGGCCGCGCCGCTGGCGGTGTTGATGTACGTGCCGTCCTGGCTGGCCTTCGACCGCACCTTCGAGTTCCTCAACTACGGCCAGGGCTACCGGGGGCTCGCGAACCACCTCGGCCGCTTCCTCTACAAGAACTTCGCGGTGGCGGGCCTGGTGTTTGCCGGCCTGGTGGCCGTGGCGGCGCCGGCGTTGCTGGCATCGCTCAAGCGGTGGAGCCGGGAACCCCTGGTCCGCTTCTCGGTCCTCGCCCTCGTCGCCACCGAGGCGCTGTTCCTGCAGTTTCCGTGGAAGGGCGTCCACCTGTTGCCCGCCGTCATGGCCCTCGTCCTCTGGATCGCGGCCACGACGCGTAACACGCGCCCCTTCCTCTGGGCGCTCGTGGCCGCCGGTGTCATCAACGGGCTCGTGGCGTTCCGGCCGCTGGCGCCGGACCGGCCCGACAACAGCCGCGGCGCACGCTGGGAGCCAACCGTCCAGCCCGGGCTCGTGCTCAACGACATCGACTGCCGGCTCGACTTCATGAGCGAGGAGCCGCACATCGACAACGGCGCCTGGGACTGCACGCTCAAGCCGGTGCGCGGACCCACACCGGGTGGCGCCGACGTCGCGACCGCCGAGAGCTGACGCGGCGCGGCCATTGTGCCCGGGGGTGGCGGCTCGAGGGGCGCGATCCTGGCCATCGGCGCCACCATCACCGGTAGCCCGTCGTATCCGCGGGCTTGCCGGCGTCCTGGACCTCGGGTACGTAGCGCCAGGCGTCCGGCTGGCTGCCGTCGCTGTCGGTGAACCCGTAGACCTTGGCGAGCTGCCCACTCGACAGCGATTTGCCGTTCCAGCGGGCCACGTCGTGGTCGGCGGCGAGCGCGGCCACGGCGCGGCCCACGAAGGCGGGGCTCTCGGCGATCGCGAAATGCGGGATCCGCTCGGTGGCATCGCGCCAGTTGGTCTCGGTGACGCCGAACGCCTCGAGCATGGCCTCGGAGCGGAGCCAGCCGGGGGTGAGCGCCACGGCGGTGCATCCATACGGCGCCAGCTCGTGGGCCAGGGCGAACGCCATGCGGAGGTTGGCCGCCTTGGCCATGTCGTAGAAGAACGAGACCCGGTAATTCGTGGCGTTGTATGCGTCGGTTCCGTCGGTCACCTCGACGGCCAGTCCGCCCGGCGACCGGATGAGCAGCGGGAGGGCGAAGTGGGCGGTGATCGCGTGGGTGTCCACGGCCAGCCGCAGGGTTCGGAGGCCGACCTCCAGGGACGACTCCCACACGGTCTTGTCCCACTCCATGGTGGTCGCACCCCAGATGTCGTTGACCAACACGTGCAGGGCACCCTGTTCGCGATCGATGCGGTCCACGAGCCCCTCGACCTGCTCGGGCTCGAGGTGGTCGACCTGGACGGCGATGCCCCGTCCGCCTGCCGCATCGACCAGGGCCGCGGTCTCCTCGATCGTCTCGGGCCGGTCCATCTCCGAGCGCTCGTGACGGGTCGTCCGAGCGGAGCAGTAAACGGTGGCGCCGGCGGCCCCGAGCTCGACCGCGATCCCCCGCCCTGCGGCGCGGCTGGCACCGGCAACCAGGGCGACCCTGCCTTCAAGTGGTTGGTTCTCCATGGCGCGATACGGGGCGCTCCGCCTCGCGGCTGGCCCCGTCCTCCTTCCGGATCGGTTGGGCACGGTCGCCGGCGGCATGGTCGCCACCGCTGCATCAATGGCACAAAGCTATTTGCCGCCAATCGGCGATTGGGGTCCTTCGGCCCTACTGAGCGTGCGGCTCCGATCCATACCGTCAGGTTGACGGATTGTTCGATCCGCAACCGAGCGAGAGGAACGGAGATGACTACGTCAACGATCGAGCGTCCCCTCAGCACCGACCGACACGAAGACGAGATCGTCCGGCTGCCGAGGCGCCGGATAGACAAGCTCCTGATCGGGTTCGGCGTGATCGCGGCGATCGTGTTCGCCGTCGCCGGCGGCCTTCTCACCTGGGGCGCCAACTTCGCCAACGACTACGTCCACGACGAGCTGTCCTCGCAACGGGTGTTCTTCCCCGACGGGGCCAGCCTCCGGGAGGAGGGTCGCGACGACCTGGTGCGGTACGCCGGCCAGCAGGTGACCACCGGAACCGAGGCTGAGGCCTACGCCAGCTACATCGGGGGCCACTTGGAAGGCATCGCCGACGGCAAGACGTACGCCGAGATCGACGACCGTGGGGCCGCCCAGGCCGTCGTCGACGCCCGCGAGTCCGGCGCCAGCGCGGCCGAGATCGCCGACCTGCAGGCCACCGCCGACGAGCTCAAGGCCCAGCGCGACTCACTGTTCCGGGGCGAGACCCTCCGGGGCCTGCTGCTTTCGAGCTATGCCTGGTCGACGATGGGCCGGATCGCCGCCATCGCCGCCTGGGTCGCCTTCGCCGGCGCCGCCGTCATGGCCGCCCTGGTGGCCGCCGGGCTGGTGCACCTGCGCCGTACGAACGCCTGACACCGGGTTGCGCCTGGTCCAGGCGCTCTCCCGCAAGCTGATCGCCGGGCCCACGGGCTCGGCGATCACGCCGCGCAGCTAGGCGACGCCGCGCTCGCCCTGCGTAGGTCCAGCGACAGGCAACGCACCTGAATGAATGACATTGAAATGTCCCGTGGGGCCGCGGACGGATCCGACAGGCGTGTCGCTGGTGTTGTGAACCGCGGTCAGGCTGCGTGGCCAGATCAGGAACGAGCGATCACACCTCAGGCGATAAAAGGCCAGCATGTCGGCCACCTCCGACGTAGGCGTCTGCGTGGACATAGCCGATCACACGCCCCTGACCTTCCACGGACGTCTGGCTGACGCGGGCTCGAGCCGGAGCTCAGCGCGCGAGGCCCGCCACCGCGTCCGCCGACGCGCTGTAGAGGTGCGCCGCGTCCTCGACGGACAGTTGCCGACCCTCCTGGATGTGGCCAGCGAACCGCTCCCCGCCGAGCGCCTCGCGGGCCGCCGACAGCGCCCGCTCGTGCATAGCGGTGACGGACTCCCATGGTGGCGCACCGATCCGCTCGTGAACGGCCGTCGAGGCGCCCGCCAGCCGGGCCGCGCTCGCCCACCGTTCGTTAAGCGCGGCCAGTGTCGAGAGACCCATCAGCGCCTCTCCGAGGTTGAACTGGTCGTCGACGTGGCGCGCGAGTCCCAGGCAGTCGAGGAACCCACGGGCGGCCGGCTCGTCGCTGCGGCGCGCCAGCATGAGCCACGCGTGGTCGATGAGTGGCTCGACGAGACGTCGGTCGTCGCCGTGACGGCGGCGCAGCTCTAGCGCCTCGCCCAAGCGCTCTTCCGCGGCGTCCAGCCGCCCGTGGACGAGGTCGTACCAGCCCTGCTCGGCCAGCGCCGATGCCGCACCGTAGGGATCACCCGCGGTGCGGTAGAGCGGCAGCGCCTCCCCGGCGAGAAGGCCGGCGCGCTCCCACATCCCGGCACGCTCACACGCCCCGGCCCTGATCAGCAGCGCGTCGGCGACCAGTATGGGGTCGCCGACGCGACGGGCAGCGGCCACCGCCTCGTCACAGATGTCGGCCGCGTCGGGAGCCGCGACCACGACCGCCCGGCGCCCCAGGCTGGTGAGCACGGCCGCCTCCACGGCCGGCTCGCGGGCCTCGCGTGCCACGGCCAGCGCCGCCTCCAGCTGCTGCCGCGCGTCGTCGAGGCGCGCCTGGGACAGCGCGAGCTGTCCGTCCCAGTAGAGGGCGCTCGCGCGGCGCGGCGCAGGTGCGGGCGCCGCGGCACCGAGCGCCTGCGCCAGCCAGCCCCGGACTTCGTGGACGTGGGCGTCCCATGGCAGCGCGCGCGCGAACGCGATCGCCACCCGCAGCGCCTCATCGATGGCGCCGGCGCGCAGCAACCGCTCGAACGCCAGGCGGATGTTTCGACGCTCCTGCGCGAGCCGTTCGAGCCACTCCCGCCGATCGGTGCGCGCCGCTTCCTCGGCTGCGTGCTCGCAATATTCCAGGAAGTACCGAGCGTGCCGGCGCTCGATCGTGGCGACGCCGTGGTGGTCGGCGGCGCGCTCGGCCGCGAACTCCCGCACCGTGTCCAGCATCGAAAAGCGGGGCTCCGCATCCTTGCCCGAATCCGTCTGCAACAGCGAAGTCTTGTCGAGCAGGGACGAAACGACCGGCTCCAGACTCCCGACCGACTCCCCGTTGCAGATCGCCTCTATCCCCTCCAGCGAGGCGCCACCTTCGAACGCCGTCAGCCTGCCGAGCAGCACCTGCTCGCGTGGCTCGAGCGCGTCCCACGACCACTCCAGCGTCGCTCGGAGCGACCGCTGACGCGCCGGAAGGTCACGCGGCCCACCCGTGAGCAGCTCGAGCCGGTGCTCGAGGCGCGTGAGCAGGGCGCGGGGCGGCAGCATCCGGGCCCGGTCGGCCGCCAACTCGATCGCCAGCGGTAGGCCGTCCAGGCGGGCGCAGATCGCGTCGACGATCGCATCGTCGACTCCCCAGTCCGCGTGTACCGCGTGCACACGCTCGACCAGCAACGCTGCGGCGTTCGGTGGGGTCAATGGTTGGACGCGATAGATGTGCTCGGCGCTCAACCGCAGGGCGGCACGGCTGGTCGCCATCACCGACAGGTTTGCCGCCGCGGTGAGCAGCTCCCCGACCAGCCTGGCGTCCTCGAGGAAGGGCTCGATGCCGTCCAGGACCAGCAGCGCGGGGGCCCGGCGCGTGGCGCGGCCCAGCTGCTCACCGAGCTCGGCCGCAGTGGCGGCCACCACCCCCAGGGCGGCCGCCGCCCCGGGCACGAGTACGCCTGCATCCTTGACGCCGTCGAGATTGAGATGTCCCACGCCGCCCGGGAAGCGATCCGTCACCGCCCGTCCGACCTCGAGCGCCAGGCGGGTCTTGCCGACACCGCCGGGGCCGAGGAGCGTGACCAGTCGGACGCCGGGGCGCATCAACAACTCGCTGACCTCGGCGCGCTCGCCGGCGCGTCCAATCGTCTCGTTGGCAGGCGCCGGCAGCGGTGCGGCGAGGGCACCGCCGGGACGATCGGCCAGGAGATCGGGATCGTGCGCGAGGATCATGCGCTCCAGGCGGCGCAGCTCCGGTCCCGGCTCGATGCCCAGCTCCTCCACCAGCAACGAGCGGCCGGTGCGCATCGTCTCGAGCGCCTCCGCCTGCCGGCCGGCGCGATACAGCGCGACCATCAGCTGCGCCCGCAGCCGCTCGCGCAGCGGATGCTCGGCGACCAGGGCCTGCAGCTCACCGACGAGATCCGCATCGGCCCCACCGGCCAGCTCCGCCGCCAGCCGCTCCTCGAGCGCCTCCAGCCGCCGCTCCTCGAGGCGTGCGATCTCGACCTGGGCGAACTCGTCGAAGCGATGATCGGCCAATGCCTCTCCACGCCACAGGGCGAGCGCCGTCCGCAGGTCAGCTACGGCGCGCCCCGGATCGTTGCGACCGCGTGCCAGGCGCGCGCCCTCCAGCAACGCCTCGAATCGGTGGGCGTCGATGGCCCGCGGGTCGATGTCCAACGCGTACCCCGGGGCCTGGTGGCGCACGGTGGGTCCGTCACCCAGCCGCTGGCGCAGGCGGGAGATCTGCTTCTGGAGCGCCGTCACCGCGCCCGTAGGGAGCTCATCGCCCCACAGGGCCTCGAGCAACTCGTCGACCGAGACCGCCCCGGGCGCCCGCAGCGCCAGCACCACGAACAGCCGTCGCTGCTTGACGCCGTCGAAACGAACGAGCTTGCCCGAAACCTCGACCTCGAGCGGACCCAGCAACCTGACGTCGATCTCTGAGCTCACAGGCGTCTGCCCCGCTACCAACGCTAATCGGGACGACCGGGTATCCATACGGTCGCTGGGCGAAGACGGCACCGTCCGGAGGCCCTCCTTTCCCGCACGCGGGGCGCGACCACGTCGAAACACCAGAGTACGAGTTCCACGCGACGCGGATCCGATCGGTCACGCCAGGGGATCGAAGTCGGCGCCCATCGACGGCGGCGGTTCCATGCCGTGGCGGCGCATGCCCGCTTCGATGCGTGCGATGACGGTCTGGATCACCTTGACCCTCGCGTAGCGCTTGTTCTCGGCCTCGATCAGGTCCCAGGGGCCCATCGGGTGGTCGGTCCGCTTCAGCATGTCGGCGACCGCCTTCTCGTACTCGCGCCGCTGCTCACGGTTGTGCCAGTCGTCGGCGGTGAGCTTCCATTCCTTCAGCGGATCGTCCCGACGGCTCTCGAAGCGACGCAGTTGCTCCTCGGCCGAGATGTGGAGCCACAGCTTGACGAGCACGGTGCCCTCGAGGGCGAGCGAGCGCTCGAAGTGCACGATCTCCTCGTAGCCCCGCTCCCACTGCTCCACCGTGGCGAAGCCATCCACGCGCTCCACCAGCACACGGCCGTACCACGATCGGTCGAACACCGCCATGCCGCCCCAGCCGGGAAGCTGGGCGTAGAAACGCGCCAGGAAGTGGTGCCGCTTCTCGTCGGGAGTGGGAGCCGCGAACTGTGCCACGCGCACGTGGCGGGGATCGAGACGGCCGACGAGCCGCTTGATGGCACCGCCCTTCCCCGAGGCATCCCACCCCTCGAACACCACACACACGGGCGGACCGAGGGTCCCGTCGCCGAGCAACCCGGCCAGCACCAGCCGCAGGTGGAGGAGGCGCCGCTGAGCCGCCGATAGACGGGCCTCCTCCTCGTCCCGAGACAGGCGGAGCGACAGATCGAGGCGGTCGAGCTTGGACACGCACCCCATTGAAGTCGCCGCAGGTGATCGGACGATGACTTGAGTCCGCCTCAATGCTCGACGATGCGCCGTCCGGTGACCCTCACGGGTGTCACCACCAGGACGTGGGCTCGAGGGCCGCCGGCCCAGGGCCTGAGCCGCGCCGCCGCGAGGTTGAGGTCCTCGGCATCACGGTCGCCCTCCGCCAGCTCGTGGACGATCCCCTTCACCAGGACGCTCCATCCGATTCTTCGGGCCATGTCCAAGTCGTCGACCTCGAAACAGATCCGCTTGAAGCGCGCGTGCGCCAGCTTGGCGCCCGGGTCCGTGCGAATGATCACGCGGTCACCGACGACGGCATAGTTGACCGGGAAGACCTCCGGGTAGCCGCCCACCACCACGGCGAACCTGCCCACGTCCCGCGCCGCGAGCAGCTCGAGGCACCCATGGACCGAGAGCGGCTGAATCTCCATTGGCAACTCCCTAGTGGGGGACGAAGGCGGCGCCACCGGTCCAGTAGCCACTGGGATCTCTCACACGGTGACGATCGCCTTCAGCACGTCGAGCCGGGCGGCCCGCCGGGCGGGTAACGCGGCGGCGATGACGCCGGCGAGCCCGGCGAGCACTACCACGACGATCAGGCTCGGAACGGGCACGGTGAACGTATTGAGCCCTTCGTCCCGCAAAGCGGTGACGAGAGACCACCCGAAGAACACACCGATGACCAGCCCTAGCAGCGCGCCCTGGACGGCGATGATGACCGACTCCCACCGGATCGTCGATCTCAGCTGCGCTCGCGTCATCCCCACGGCCCGGAGCACACCCAGCTCGCGGGTTCGCTCCACGATCGACAGCGCCAGCGTGTTGCCGATGCCGAGGAGAGCGATGACGATCGCCAACGCCAGCAGGGCGTACACGAGCCCGAGCATCTGGTCGACGAAGCCCATCTGCTCCTCTTTGTATTCGGTCTGATCGAGCACCTCGACGCCGGGATAGTCCGCGGCCACGCCCTCTACCGCGGCCAGAGCGTCGTCCGCCGGGACCCCGTCGACCGTCTTCATGAAGACCTGCACGTCCGTTTGGTCGGGGAAGTTGGCGGCGAAGGCGTCGATGCCGAGCAGCCAGTCACCGGCCGCCGCGTTGTCGCCGTAGATCATGGCCACGGTCATCTCCTGCGGCCCGGTCGCGGTGAAGTCCACCGGCACGCGGTCGCCGATGCTCAGGCCCTTGTCGTCGGCGACGTTGTCGAAGACCGCGATCGAGGTCGCGCCGAGGTCATCCGGCGAGCCCGCCACGGGTTCGACGTCGAAGAGGTCGAACACCTCCCGACTGGGCGCGAGCACCGGTTGGGGACTGCCATCGATCTCGGCCAAACCGGCCCGCACGCCGCCCGCCACGTCGATCTCGGGTAGTTCATTCACGCGGGTCGTGAACTCCGGGGAGACGCCTCCCACCCCGTTCTGCCCGGAGGTGGCGATCAGATCACCGGTGAATGCCTGGTCGACGGTGTTGCTGAACGACGCCTTCGTCGAGGCGGCGAAGATCGTGATGAAGCTGACCAGCCCGACCCCGATCATGAGTGCCGATGCCGTGGTCGCCGTGCGCTTGGGGTTGCGCATGGCGTTCTCGCGGGCCATGTAGCCCGTGATGCCGCGCATGCGCAGCAGCGGCAGGCCGATCACGCGGCTGAGGGGCAGTGCCACCGTGCGCCCCAAGACCGACACGCCGAAGAAAACGAGCACCACGCCGACGCCGACAATGGCCAGGGCGTTACCGGGATTGCCGAACAACCCGTACATGAGGGCGGCGGCCCCGAAGGCCAGGATCGAGACGCCAGCCAAGATCCGCTGCTTCGACCCATAGCCCGTGCTGCCGACCGCAACGTCGCGTAGGGCCGCGATCGGGGGCACCTTGGCAGCCTTGCGGCTGGGCGACAGCGCTGCCGCCAGGGTGACCACCACTCCGGCAGAGAAGGCAATCACCGCGCTGCTGGTCGCAAGCACGACGCCGCCCGCCGGGATGTCGAAGCCGAACGCGGCAAGCAACGCCTTGAGACCCGCAGCCAGTGGGATCCCCGCCACCAGCCCGAGCACTGAGGCCACGAGCCCCACGCCGAGCGCCTCGAGCAGCACGTTGGCGAGCACCTGGCGGCGGCTTGCGCCGATGGCCCGCAGCAGTGCGTTCTCGCGCGTGCGCTGGGCGACCGTGATGGAGAACGTGTTGAAGATGATGAACCCGCCGACCAGCACGGCCACGAGGGCGAACACGAGCATGAACGTGTTGAAGAACGACAGGCCCTCGCGCATTGCGTCCTGGTTCTCTTCCGTGACCGTCGCACCCGTGACCGCTTCGACGCCTTTGGGCAGGACCTTCTCGAGGCGCTCGACGAGCACCTGCTGTGAGACCCCTTTGTCGGCAGCGATCGAGATGCTGTCGAACTTGCCGACCTCGCCCACGTAGCGTTGGGCAGCCTCCGTGGTGAACATCGTGAACGTCGCTCCACCCGGGGAGTCGGCGCCGCCGATGCGGGCGATCCCGGTGACGGTCACGTCGAGCGGCGCTCCCCGCACGAGAACGGTGGCCCGGTCACCGACGGCGTAGCCCGCGTCGTCGGCAACGCCCTTGTCGAGGACGACGTCGCGCTCACTTCGTGGGGCGCTTCCCTCGACGAGCGTCCAGGTGTTGAGCTCGCTCTCCGGCCAATTGACGCCGAAGGTCGGCGGCCCAGCGCCGGGGTTCCCGACTGGCTTCCCATCGTTGTCGACGACCTGGGCCATGCCCCACACATCACCCGAGGCGACGGCAACTCCTTCGACGTCGGCGACGTCGTCCACCAGCGACGCGTCGAGCCGGCCTCGGAGGTCGGCGAAGCCGTTGGGGTCCTCGAACGACGCCCTCGCCCGCACCATCGCATCGGTGTCCGCCAACGCGTCGGTGAACAGGTCGTCGAAGGTCTTGGTGATGGTGTCGGTGAGGACGAGCGTCCCCGCGATGAATGCGACGCCGAGCATGACGGACAGCCCGGTGACCAGCAGGCGCAGCTTGTGCGCCAGCAGGTTGCGGACCGCGGTCTTCCACATGTCAGTCCCCGAGTCGCTTCATGCGGTCGAGCACGCGCTCCGCGCCTGGGTGCAGCATCTCGTCGACGATCCGGCCGTCGGCGAGAAAGACCACCCGGTCGGCGTAGCCGGCCGCCACGGGATCATGGGTCACCATGACGATCGTCTGGGCGAGATCGTCCACCGCTTGGCGCATGAAGCGCAGGACCTCCGCTCCCGCCCGCGAGTCGAGGTTGCCGGTCGGCTCGTCAGCGAAGATGATCTGAGGCCGGGTGGCCAGCGCTCGCGCCACTGCCACGCGCTGCTGCTCGCCACCCGACAGCTCGCTCGGCCGATGGTGCACCCGCGTGCTCAGGCCCAGCGTTTCCGTTACCTCGCGGATCCACATGCGATCGCCCTTGCGACCGGCGAGCGCCAGCGGAAGGGTGATGTTCTCCGCGGCAGTGAGCGTCGGGACCAGGTTGAACGCCTGAAAGACGAATCCCACGTGCTCGCGTCGCAACACCGTCAATTCGGTGTCGCCGAGCGTGCTGAGATCCGTGTCGCCTATGAACGCCTTGCCCGCGGTCAGCGAGTCGAGCCCGGCGGTGCAGTGGAGGAGCGTCGACTTCCCCGAGCCGGACGGACCCATGATGGCGGCGAAACGCCCTTCCTCGAACATCACGGTGACGTCATCCAGGGCGCGCACGGCGGTGTCGCCCTCGCCATACACCTTGACGGCGTCGACCGTTGCCGCTGCGGCGGCGGCGACGGCCAGCGCCGTTCGTCCACCCAGCTGATCGCTCGTCGTGAGCATCGCACCCTCCTGCTTGCGGGTCGTGCGTGGATCCGCGGCCATGAGTTACTGGGCGACCGCTTCTGTGGTTACGCAGGCACCCTGCGCCGACCCGCCCCGAGCCGGTAGGGCCAAAGGTCCACGAGCGCCGTGGCCTGCGACACCGATTCGCTCGCGGGTCGTCAGCTAGCCCGAGCCGCTCCCCTCGGTCTGGCAAGGAGTTCGACGCGAGGGTTGGTCCCGCTCTCGCTTGCTCGGCCCCGGGCCTTGTGTCCCGGACCCCTATCGTCACGCCGACCTCCAGCCCGGACCTGGTCGTGCGCCGGTAGCGTGGTGGCGTGGCGGAGAACGGCGGGCCGTGGCGGGCCCACAGTCGGCTGCGGTCGTGCGCTGCCCTGGACCGGGGTCACCATGGCGCCTCGTGAGAGCCGATACGGAGCCCGTCGCGTCGATCTCAGCGCCGGCGAGTTCCACGAGCTCTTCCAGGAGGTCGCCAACTGGGGTCGCTGGGACGTGCGACCGGAGGTGGGCGCCCTCCACTACATCACCGCCGAGCGGATCGCCGCCGCCGCCAGGTTGGTCGGCCGCGGGGTGACCGTTTCGCTCGGCCGGACCCTCAATACGCACCCGGGCATCAGCAACCCCGAGCCGGCGCATCACAAGATGACGCTGCTGCCCGACGTCGACATCGGCTCCGGCAGCCTGCGCTTCACCAAGGACTACGTCGGTGTCGACTACCACAACGAGGGTCACAGCCACGTCGACGCGCTCTGCCACGTCGCCTACGAGGGCATGTTCTACGGTGGCGTCCCCGACACGCAGGTCACGTCCGAAGGGGCGGCGGCCGACGCGATCGACCTGCTGCGCGACGGCCTCGTCGGTCGCGGAGTGCTACTCGACATACCCCGGGCCCGGGGCGTCCGCTGGCTCGAGCCGGGAGAACACGTGTTTCCCGACGACCTCGACGCGGCTGAGCGGTCGCAGGGCGTCAGCGTCGAGGCCGGCGACATCCTGCTCGTCCGCACGGGACACGCGCAGCGCCTGTCGGAGGTCACGCCGTGGGACACGAGCAAGCGCAAGGCCGGCCTGCATCCGAGCGCGGCACGATTCCTCGCAGATCGGCACGTCGCCGCGCTCGGGTCGGACGGGAACAACGACACCGCCCCAAGCACCACCGAAGGGGTCGCGTTCCCGATCCATGTGCTCGCGATCAACGCCATGGGCATCCACCTGCTCGACTACCTGCAGTTCGAGGACCTCGTCCCGTTGTGCGAGGCGGCTGAGCGATGGGAGTTCCTGTTCGTCGCGTCGCCGCTGCGAATCGTGCGCGGGACGGGTTCGCCGGTCAACCCGATCGCGATCCTCTGACCCACGAGGGACGGAGGCACCTCGCAAGCGCCTCCCCCCTTCTCGCCCAAGGACCTGAGCGGATCGGCACGTCGTCTTGACTCACCGTGGTCAGCGCTGCCGGAGGCCGAGCTGTGTGGCCTGGGCTCACGCTGCAAATCCCGTGCTGTTCTGTGCCCACATGCGGGCCGATCCGCTCGGCCTCTAGGTGGGGAGAGTGCGCGGCAGGCCGAACCGGGCCATGACCCCACGGTCGCCAAACCAGGTGATGGCCACGATCTGGTCGCCTCTGCAGGTGAGGACCATCAGGCCATAGGCGTGGGCGATCGCCGTGTGCGCATCGGGGAGATAACAGCCGAACGCGGGCTGACCGTTGGCCCCGGTGGGCACAAGCTTGAGGTTGGCACCGCGCAGGCGTCCACGATCGTCGAGGAACCTGGCGATGGCGGCGCGGCCCTGGTACTCGTACGGCTCTGGCGGCATCGTGAGCCAGGCATCGTCGGCGAGCAGCGCCACCATGCCCTCGGCGTCGCCGGCCTCCACTGCGGCCGCGAACCGGCTCACGACCTCACGTTCGCGCCTCGACGGCGGAAGTGCGGCATGCTCGGACGGCGCGGTGTCCAGACGTGAACGGAGCGTGGACCGCGCCCGTTGGAGCGCACCGTTCACCGATGCCTCGGTGCTGTCCAGGACCGCGGCGACCTCACCAGCGCGGAAGCCGAGCACGTCGCGCAACACGAGCACGCATCGTTGGCGAGGCGGGAGATGCTGGAGTGCCGCCACGAACGCCAAGGCGATCGACTCGGCCGCTTCATAGCGTGCCTCGGGCCCGAGCGAGACGTCTCCGAGGCCCTCGAGCAGCACATCGGGGTAAGGCTCGAGCCACAGGGGTTCGCTGAGGCGAGTGGGCTCGGGGGGCTCGACCATGGCGTGGCGCTCCTTGGGGCGGCGCCCCCGGTCCCGCAGTGCGTTCAGGCAACGGTTGGTCGCAATGCGATAGAGCCAGACCCGCAACGAAGCGCGCTCCTCGAATCGATCGAGCCCGCGCCAGGCCGCCAGCAGCGTTTCCTGAAGGAGGTCCTCGGCGTCCTGCAGAGAGCCCAGGATGCGGTAGCAGTGGACTTGCAGCTCCCGCAGGTACGGCTCGACGAGCTCGCGGAACGCATCCCCGTCACCCGCCCGGGCGCGTGCGAGCGCGGCCGCGGTCATGTCTCTACCCCCATGTCACAGATGCTGTTCTCACACATCACGAGTACTGACACCAGTGGGCACCGAAACCCATCGGTCGGTCCCCTCCCGTCGCGGGGTGCCCATCGCCTTCAGGATCCCGGCGGACCGATCAGTTTCGAACGCACGGGGTGTCTTTACGACCAACGATCGAAACCAGGGTCCTCCCCTGGCACTCGACCCGATAGGAGTTCGCGATGGACACCCCCCCGATCGTGTCGCCGGACGAGTGGGAGGCTGCGCGCCAGCAGCTGCTCGTCTACCGCGCCTTCTTCGAGCCCGGCGTCTCTGGCTGGCCCGAGCACGCCTGTGTCGGGTGCTCGATGGTGGCCGACCAGGTCGCCCACGTCGCCCACCTGAACGCCCGCGACACCACGCTCGCGTTTGTCTCGCGGGCGCCGCAGACGGACATCGAGCGCGTCAAGGCGCGGATGGGTTGGGAGATGCCCTGGTACACGTTGACCGACGGCTTCGACGCGGACTTCGGCGTGGACGAGTGGCACGGCACGAACGCATTCATCCGCGCCGGCGACCGCGTGTTCCGGACCTACTTCATCAACGGTCGCGGCGACGAGGCGATGGGGGGCACCTGGAGCTACCTCGACATCACGGCGCTCGGGCGCCAGGAGGAGTGGGAGGACTCGCCAGAGGGCTACCCCCAGACCCCGCCGTACGAGTGGTGGATCTGGCACGACGAACCGCCCCAAACCGACACCGATCGCCCTGGACTCGTGCAGCTCCGCGCCGCCAGGGCCGCCTCGACGGCTGGCGGCGCCACGTGATCGCGCACGTCGGAGGCGTGCCGATGGAAGAGACCCTGCTGCCGCTGTTGAGCGGGGTGGGCGCCGGGCTCCTGATGGCGCGCGCGTGGATTGCGTCACGCCTCCGACGCCCACGGAACCCTCATGACGACCAACGACACGTCGCCGAACGCTGACGCTCACTGGGAGCTTGTCGCGCCGATGAGTTGCAGGCGCTTGCGGCGTCCTATGGCGTGCGGACGGGCGACAGCTGCCGAGAGGTACCGGACGAATGATGGAGTCGACCGACAGAGTTCCCGACGACGCGGGCCACCAGCTCCCGAGTGACGTGACTGCGTGGTGGACGCACGCACGGTGCAACGACGGGAGCGGGCGGCTCGCCGGCGTGTTCTTCAGCGGAGTGCCGCAGGAGATCGCCCGGGCGAAGCGCCTGTGCCTCAGCTGCCCGGCCCTCATCCCCTGCCTCGAAGGTGCCCTCGAACGGCGTGAGCCGTACGGTGTGTGGGGCGGCCAGCTGTTCGCCAACGGGACGATCGTCGCTACCAAGCGGCGCCGGGGCCGCCCGCCGAAGGTGCCCCGCCTCGAGGACCAGTTGCCCGAGGTTCCGCTTCCCGAGCATCTGCGGGACGTGCCGGTCGTGCGCAGCGCCTGACGCCGATCGACGAGCTCGCCGCACCAGTTCTCACGCTCATCGGCGACTCCGTCGGCACCCGCCTCGACCACGCCGTGGAGATGTTCCGCCGGCTCGGCGGCGGTGTCTTCGGTGACCTCGCCCCCGAGCTGCCGGCCTCCCAACTCGCGATCCTGCCCGGCACGACGCACGTCGGCATGTTGGAGCGCGCCGCTTGGATCTCCTCGATGGTCACGGCCTTTCTCGTGCCGTGAGTAGCCGGTCGCCCTGACCGGCGCTGGCGGGTGACCCCGAGCGCCGTGGTTGTCAGACGATTTCGACTTGGAGGGCCTCCGCTGCGGGGCGGCGGGCGCCGAGGCGAGCGGGGATGGTGGTTAGCGCCGCCATCACGAGCACGGTTACAGGTGCCACGGCGAGCAGCTGCCAGAGCGGAGGGCCCGTCACCCCGTCGTCGCCACCTCCCAGGGCGGCGAACAGTGCGAGTCCTCCGGCGATGCCCAGGACGGCGCCGACGAGCGCGGGAAGCACCTGGGCGGCCGAGAGTCCGGTACTGACCTGCTGGGGGGTGGCGCCAAGGGCGCGAGCTAGCGCCGAGGAGTGCTTGGCGTCGAGGGCGGTCGCCCAGGTGACGAAGATGGCGTTGACGGCCGCCAGGGCGACGAGCGTGACCGTGATCACCAGCAGCACCTGGTTCAGCTTGACGGTGCCCGGATCGGTCCCGCCGACGAGCTCGGCGTCCTGGTTGTTCTGTGCACGGGCAGCGAGCACGGCGACGATCCCCGTGACGGTGACGAAGATGCTGCCCACGTTGAGCACGACGCGGCGCGGCCGGCGGGCGGCGACGCGCAATCCGAGGAGCAGGGGGATGGGCAGGCGTGCCGAGATCGCGATCAGCCAGGGGTTGCGACGGGGTGGCCGGGCCGCGTCGGCAAGGGCGTGGACCGTGCTGGTGCGGGCGGCCCGGACCGCGGGAACGAAGGTCGCAGCCACCGCGACCCCGAGCGCCACGGCCGTGACCACGACGACCGTCGACATGGTGAGCGACGGCGCACCCGCACGACCGACCAGGCTGGCCCCGGGGTCGGTGAGCAAGGGCGCGGCCAGCCATCCGGCCGCCAGCCCAGCCGCGGCCCCGACCAGGGCCACGACGATGTACTCGGCGAGAAGCACGACGGCCACGAGGCGCGGTGTGCCGCCGACGGCCTTGAGCAGCCCGACACGCCGGGTCTGGTCGGCCATCCGGCCGCCGACGAGGACTGCGATGCTGGCCACGGCGAGCAGGGCGATCAGCCTGCTGCCGATCCGCAGGACTTCCTCCTGGTCCTGCACCATCTGCTCGTGCCCTCCGCGGATGTCCTGCCACGACTCGAGGATCTGGGTGCCTGTGAGCGGCGAGAAGTGGGCGTCGACGAACGCCGGCGCGTCCGTCGGATCGGCCAGCTTCAGGTCCACCACGTAGGACTGCGGTTGCCCTCCGGGGGCGAGACTGCGGGCGTCCGCCTCGGTGAGCCACACCAGGCCGGGCTCGACCGGTGGCTCCGCGGCGAGCGCGTCGTCGTCGACCGGCTGGTCCGGCTCACTCGGCGGCGGGCCCTCGGCAAGCGCGTCTTCGATGGCCTCGGCGAACCAGGGGCAAGACGGGGCGAAGCACACGTCCGGATAGGGCCTGGCGGCGGCGGTGACCGCCACCCCGACGACCCGGAAGGAGCGGCGGCTCACGACCTCGCACTCCGATGGTCTGGTGGGCGTCTGGAATGTGCACGCACGGGTCCTGAGCGTCACCCGGTCGCCTTCGTGCACGTCGAGTGCGTCGGCGAAGCCGGCCTCGACCACCACGCCGCCGTCGCGTACCCAGCTGCCCTGGGTCACCTCGGGCTGGTCGACAGAGGCCGCTGCGGAGTCGCGCCCCACAGCCCAGACTCCCGCCGCACCGCCGATCACCTCGCCCCGAGGCGTACGCCTCGACCCGGTGGCGCCGTCCGTCTCGAGCTCGGCCCCGATGACCGGGTACGGCCCGCTGTGGTCGATGACGCCGCGAGCGTCGGCCAGCGCCTCCAAGCCGGGGCGATCGGCGGGTTGGCCGATGTACGGGTCCGCCGCGACGCTGGCGACGACATCGGGCCCGGCCGTGGCGTCTCGGGTGCTCTGGTAGGGGTCGTTGGTCACTCCGCGCAGGACCAGCCCGAGCGTCAGCGTTGTCGTGGCCGCGGTGATCGCCAGCAACAAGAGCGCGGCTTCGACCGGGCGTCCCCGCAGGTTCCGCGCTGCGAGCCGGAACACGAGGAAGACCCGGCCCATGGCTCAGCCCTCCAGCCCAACCAGGGCGCCGAGCTGCCCCGTGGTGCCGCCGGTGAGTCTGGTCTCGTCGACGAATGTGCCGTCGCGCATGGAGATGAGACGGTCGGCGGTGGCCGCGATCCGCTCGTCATGGGTGACGACCACGAGTGTCTGGCCGGCCTGATGCATGTGCTCGAAGAGCCGCAGGACGTCCAAGGTCGCCGCGCTGTCAAGGTTGCCGGTGGGTTCGTCGGCGAAGACGACGAGCGGTTCGCTGCTCAAGGCCCGAGCGATCGCCACCCGCTGCCGCTGACCGCCTGACAGCGCCGAGGGCAGGAACCCCGCCCGGTCGGCGAGCCCGACCCGCTCCAGCAGCTCGACGCCCCGCCGTCGTGCTGCCCGTGGCGAACGTCCGTCCAAGAGGGCGGGTAGCTCGACGTTCTCGATGGCGGTGAGCTCCTCCATCAGGTGGAACGCTTGGAAGACGAACCCGACCGCTGTCCGGCGCATCCGCGCCAGAGCCTTCTCCCCCAGCTGGTCGATGCGCCGCCCTCCCAGCGACACCTCCCCGCCCGAGGGCCGGTCCAAGCCGCCCAACAGGTGCAGCAGCGTGGACTTCCCGCAGCCGCTGGGCCCCATGACCGCCACCGACTCTCCGGCGTCGACGTCGAGGTCGACCCCGTCGACGGCGCGCACCAGCCCCTCGCCCTGGCCGTAATGCTTACGCAACCCGCGGGCCCGCAGTACGACCCTGTCGTCGGTGTCGCTCACGATCTGCTCCTTCGGTCGGTCCAGCTCTGCTCGCAGGCCTCCAACCAGCGCAGGTCGGCCTGGAGCCGGAGCACGACGCCCTCCAGCAGCAGCGCCGCGTCCGAGCCGTCTGACTCGGCCAGCGCCGCCCGCTGGGCCGCGCGCAGCCGGCGCAGCAACTCGCGGCGCTGGGCATCGACGATGCTGATCGGGTCGGCCAGTCCCGCTGCGGCCGCCGCGACCAGCTTGAGATGGAACTCCGCCAGGTCTGGCTTGGGCCAGCTCACCTCCGCCAGCCACTCGGCGACTCGCTGCTGGCCGGCCGGGGTCAGGCCGTACACCTTTCGGTCGGGGCGATCCGCCAGTCCCTCCGCCCGCTCGGAGGTCGCCAGGCCGGCCTTCTCCAGCCGGGTGAGCGTCACGTAGATCTGCCCGGCGTTCATCGCGTCCCCCAGTGGGCCGAGCGCTTGACGCAACCGCGCCCGCAGCTCGTAGCCGTGCGAGGGCTCCTTGGCCAGCATCGCCAGCACCACTTCCTGCTGCATCGCTCTCCTATCTAACGGTTATCTTTTAAGATAACCGTTAGATAGGTGGCAGACAAGTGATTTCGTGGCATTGCCACTGGCCATCTGAACACTTTTCGCGCCGATCACCGTCATAACCCGGGAACCGCCACGCGACCCTCGACGAAGGAGTGCCATGGGCAAGCTGATCTACACGGCCATCACGTCCCTCGACGGCGCGAACTCATCGACGTACGCCCGTTTCGGGAACGGCACGGTGCACCTCCGCTATCGCACCATGACGTGATGGTGGCAACCCGGCGGCGCCAGCGGCCGAACATGAGCAACCCCTGGCGGACGCGGGCCGGTCGTCTCCTACGGTGCCCAGGATGAGCCGGCGAGCGTGGCTGGCCTTCGCGGCCGTGTCGGTGATCTGGGGCATTCCCTACCTGTTCATCAAGGTCGCCGTGGACGATGGCGTGCCGCCCGCGTTCCTGGCGTGGGTGCGGGTCGTGATCGGCGCCGCCGTCCTCGTCGCCCTCGCTTGGCGGGCGGGGATCTTGCGCTCGGTGCGGAGCCGGCTGCGGTGGCTCCTGGCGTTCGCCGTCGTGGAGATCGTCGTGCCGTTCCCGCTCATCGCCGCCGGGGAGCAGCACGTGGACTCGTCGGTGGCCGCCATCATCATCGCCACCGCACCGTTGTTCGTCGCGCTACTCGCCCTGCGCTTCGACGCCACCGAACGGACCGGCGGCCGGCGGCTCACCGGCCTGTTCATCGGTCTGGGCGGCGTGGTGGCCCTGGTCGGCGTGGACATCGCCGGGGAGCCCGACGAGCTGCTCGGGGCGGCCGCGCTCGTCGTCGCGGCACTTGGCTATGCCGCAGGGCCCATGATCCTGAAGAGGCACTTGGCGGACCTCGACCAGCGCGCCGTGATGGGCGCCGGCCTCTGCGTCGCGGCCGTGCTGCTGGCCCCCGGCGCCGCCCTCGATCCCCCCGAGGCGATGCCGTCCGCCGCGGCGCTCGTGGCGCTGGCCGTACTCGGTCTCGTGTGCACGGCAGCGGGACTCGTCGTCTACGGCATGCTGGTCGCCGAGGCAGGGGCCGGACGGGCGCTGGTCATCACCTATGTGAATCCGGTCGTCGCCGTTGCGCTGGGCGTGGCCTTCCTAGGTGAGCGTCCCGGACCCGGCGCGCTCATCGGACTGGTGCTGATCCTGGTGGGTTCAGGGCTGGCGACCACCTCGCCTGGCGCACCCGAGGCCGAAACGATCGACCAGACCGAGCGCCCCGATCCCGTCGATGCCGCCCACCCGCCCGTGGCCAGTCCTGCCGCGCCCGAATCAACGCATTAGCGCGGCCGACGCGGGACTGCCCTCACCGGGTCACGTCGCTGTCCAAGGCCTGGTCGTCCGGCTCGTCGTACAGTGCCTCGCCCCTGCCCAGGCGGGTGGCGATCTGGACGACCTGAGACAGCTCACGGCGGGTCGGCGTGTGCGCGGCCAGGAAGCGGGTGACGCCGACCAGAACGAGCGCGGCCTCCTCGGAGCCTGCCGGCCAGGCGTGGAACTGCCGGGTTCCGGCCTCGACGACCTGGAACCAGTGGAACTCGGCGTCCTCGGCAAGCAGTGCTCCACCGAGCCGGGCGATCAGGCGGCCCGGATCGCCGCCTGATCCGAGGAAGCCATAGGCGATCGCGCCGGCTCGATCGACCTGGCCCTGCGTGTCCCAGCACGATTGGAGCAGCTCCAGGTCTGTCGCGCCTCCCTCCGGCAGCGGCGAGGCGGGCACGTTGAGGAACCGGTCGAGGTAGACGCGCAGGGCGCCGTGGATCACTCCCCGCAGCAGCTCGACCGTCGGATTGCGGATGAGCGCCTGGTGCAGGGCGTTGGCCGCGGTGAAGGCGTGGTGGACGGTGTCCCAGTCGCCGAAGTCGTTCTGCGGGTGGAACCGCACCAGGCGCAGCGCCGACGCGTAGGCCAGGGCCCTCCCCAGCTGCTCGGGGCTGGCTCCGGCGACCACGGCGTCGCATACGGATCCGACGACCTCGGCGGGGTCGTCGGACAGGATCTTCCAGCCCAGGCCGCCGACGTCGTCGAAACGACGCTCCTGCCGCCGGCCGTCCTCTACCAGGGTCGGCAGGCGCTCGACCGCCTGGTCGACGAGTCCGGCGAGGTCGTGTGGATGACGCCACGACGCGGTCTCCTCCTGGCGGCGGGCAGCGGCCGTCTGGCGAACCAGGGTGGGCAGGACCTCCGGCGCCGCCGGCGTCCCCACGTGGACCAGCGCCTCGAACGCCTTGTTGGTGAAGTCGAGGGTGTGGCCCCCGTCGATGAACACATGATCGGTGACGGCGGCGAACATCATCCGCTCGGCCGCGTCCAGGGCCTGGTCGCCGGGCGCCGTGGCCAGCGCCGTGGCCAATACGCGTTCGGCCGCATCGCTCGAGCGGGTGTCGATGAACCGTCGGTACCAGCCGGCCAGGCGCTCGGTCCCGATGCCCGCCCCCCGAAGCTGGTCGATCGCGAACCGCGGTGGGCGGTTGCGGGTATCGCGCGACACGAACGAGAGGCCGTGCACGAGTGCCAGCGCCCGATCCCCCTCGTCGAGGTCCGCCATCAGGTTGGCCATCGCCACCAGGACCGTCAGGCCGGCGCCCCACCCGGCGTCGCGGTAGGTCGTGCCGAAGTGGACGCCGGCACGCACGATCTCCGCCGGTTCCACCCCCGCGGCGAGCAGGCCGAGCACGGACTTCGCCATCACCAGGGTCAGCCCGTCCTCGAGCCCGTCCTGCAGGCGGGTGCGCAGCTGGCCAACCCGATCCCCGTCCGGCCGGGACGTCACGACGATGTCGCCGTCCTCGACCGTCACGTCGAACGCGCGGGCGTCGTCGGCGAACAGGTCCAGGGTGCAACCGGAGGCGAGGTCGAAGCGGGCATGGTGCCAGTGGCACGTCACGAGCCCGTCCTCGACGGTGCCCCGGTGCAGGGGGAAACCCATGTGCGGGCACCGGTCGTCGAGCGCCCACGCCCGGCCGTCATGCCAGAAGACCACGACGGGCACCGTGCCCACCTTGGTCTGCAACCGCCCGGCTTGCTGCAACTCCGAGAGCGATCCAGCGGTGACGCGCATGTGCGCTCCCTACGAGGGTCCGAGGAGGAACGTGGCGTTGTCGTGGAACAGACCGGGACTGGATGCCGGGTCGCAGCCGGCCGCCGTGTAGTCGGCAAGCGGTGTGGCGGTGCCCTCCGAATGGGGGAAGTCGCTGCAGCACATGAACAGGTCGCCGCTCCGGCCGGTCAAGCGCCGCGGGTCCTCGTAGGAGAACGACGACACCCGCACGTGACGAGCGAAGTACTCGCTCGGGCGCAGGCGCAGCTCGGCGAGCGGCCGGCCGTTCAGGCGGCTCGTGAACTCGGTCGCGCCGTCGAGCATCAACAGGAACTGCGGCACCCAGATCGAGCTGAGCTCCACGACGCCGATCCGCAGCTCGGGGTGGCGCTCGAACACGCCGTTGAGGATCAGGTCAGCGAGGGCCAGCGCGGGTGGCACCCACAAGAACACGGACTCGATGGTGGGCGCGAAATCGTCCGGATCGGTGTACCAGCAGTCGTCGAACACACGCGGCTGGTCGGCGACGTGGAACACCGGCGAGACGCCGTGGTGGACGAACGCCGACCACAACCGGTCATGGTCCGGGTGCGACAGGGGCCGCCCCGCGACCGGCGCCGGCGCCACCATGGCGAGGCGCACCCCGCTGGCCGACAGCTCCCCGAGTTGGCCCTCGAGCCAGCTCGGGTCGCGCAGCGTCACGTGTCCCACGGGATGCAGCCGACCACCGCCGTCCGCGACCACGCTGGCGCACCACCGGTTCCACGCCGCCATGTTCGCCGTCAGCGCCGGGAGCGAGCCCGACAGGCGACGCTCCCATAGGAGCCCGAAGTTGGGGAAGCACACCGCTTGGTCGAGGCCGGCGGCGTCGAGCCACGTCACCCGCGCCCCCGGGTCCCAATAGGCGTCGGGCAGGGCCTCGTCGTAGCGGTAGCTCGCCCGCTCGCCCCTACGGCGTCGCTGCCGGTGACGGCCGCAGGCATCGACCTCGCCCGGCTGGTGGACGTCCGCGAGCTCGAGATGCTGTCCCCGCCACGCCAGCCAGGCGTACCCGAGCTCGTCGTCTTCCAGCGTCAAAGCGTCGGCTCGATGACCAGGGTCGATGTGATCCACCCACAATGAGCGAGGCTCGTAGAGGTGCTCGTCGGAATCGATGACCGGCACGGACACTGCCTCCACTCTGCCGCGCACGCGTGATCCGTGGCGATCGCGACTCGAGGACGAGTGGTGAAGAGCTCGGTCGAGCCCGTTTCAGCGGGCGGTGGTCGCCACCCGTCTTGTGCGTCCGCGGCCGCGCCAGCCGAGGTCGGCGCAGCGCTCGCAGACCTCCCGGGGTATCACCCCGACACGCATCAGGAGGGCGAACAGCTTGCAGCCGAGGCAGAGCCCGAGCGCTGCCTCCAGGCCGGCCGCCACGATCAGGCCGCCCAGCACCGCATAGCCGGCACCGGGGAGGCCGACGCCGAGCGCCAGCACGGCTGCGGTCACCGAGAGGACGGCGCCGATGGCCTGCGCAAAACGCTTGGGAGGCCCGGGCACGTAACGAGGCTCGACCCCCAGCCGCGGCGTGACCACCCGGGTGGCCAGTTGTCCGAGCGGGCTCAGCGTGGGACCCGTGACCACCCGCGCCACAAAGCCGTAGGCGATCACAGCGGTCAGCCACGGCTGGTCGAGCACGATCGTGGCGAGGCCGACCACCACGACGCCCAGCGCGACAACGCGGGCCGACACCTCGTTGACGGGATCGGGGAATCCGACGATCGATGCCACGCAGCGGCTCCCGGAACAGAACAGCTCGGAACGTGCTAAAGCCGAGTATAGAGGTCGACTTTCGTCGCGGATGAGCCCGGGGCGCCCCGATCTCCACGATTCCTCCCCGCGGTCTCCATGACCGCACGCTCGCTGCGGCGGACGATCTGCCCATGAGCGACACGATCGACCTCCGACCCGCCGATCCGGCGGTGCCACCCGACCGCCCGGTGGCCCACGGCGTGGCCGTGGACGTGCTCGCCGTGACCGGCCACGCCGGCGGCCGGCAAGTCCTGCACGAGATGTCGTTCTCGCTGGCGCCCGGCGAGCTGGTCGCCCTCGTCGGCGGCAGCGGCGCCGGCAAGACCACCCTGCTCGAGACCATGGCCGGGCTGCGGCCGCCCTCGGCCGGGGCCGTGCTGCACGACGGTGCCGCGGTGGCGCACGGCAGCGAGGCGCGAATCGGCTTCGTTCCGCAGGACGACATCATCCACCGCGACCTGCCGCTGCGCCGCACGTTGCGCTACGCGGCCGGCCTGCGGTTGCCGGCGGGCACCGGCGCGGCCGGGATCACGGGGACCGTCGACCAGACCCTGCACGACCTCGACCTCGCCGACCGGTCCGACGTGCGCGTGGGCAACCTGTCAGGCGGGCAGCGCAAGCGGGCCAGCATCGCGGTCGAGCTGCTCACCCGGCCCCGCCTGCTCTTCCTCGACGAGCCCACGTCAGGCCTCGACCCGTCCACGTCGGAGGACGTGCTGGCCGTGCTGCGCCGCCTGGCGAACCGGGGCGTCACCGTTGTCTTCACCACGCACAACCCGGCCGACATCGATGCCTGCGACGGCGTCGTGTTCCTCGCCCGGAACGGACACCTGGCCTTCGCCGGCACGCCGGCCGAGGCGCGGGCCTACTTCGAGGTGGACCACCTGGCCCGCGTCTACCGCCTTCTCGCCGAGGAGGCATCACCTCGAGAGTGGGCCGCCCGATTCGCCACAACCCGGGGGGAGCGGACGGCGGCCGGACCGGCCGCCGCGGTGTCCGGGCCGGCAGCGGTCCGCCCGCCCGACCACGCGCCCGACGGCCCCGGCGTGGGCCCAGTGCACCAGTGGCTGCTACTGAGCCGACGGAGCGCCGAGGTGATGGTCCGTAACCGGCTCACGCTGGCTGTGCTGCTCGGATCCCCCGCGCTGGTCACGACGATGATGGCGGTGCTGTTCCGCCCCGGGGCGTTCGCGCCGCAGGGGCCCGAGACACTGGGCCCTGCGCAGATGGTGTTCTGGATCGCCTTCGCCGGCTTCTTCTTCGGGCTCACGTACGGCCTGCTCCAGATCGTCGGCGAGATGGCCGTGTTCCGGCGGGAGCGGTTCGCGGGGCTGAGCGTGGGGGCGTACGTGTTGTCGAAGGTGGCGGTGCTCACGCCGGTGCTCGCCATGGTCGCCGCCACCCTGCTCGGCGTGCTCCGGGTCCTCGACCGCCTGCCCGCCCTCGGGTGGGAGACTTATGCGGCCCTGTTCGTGACACTGCTCGTCGAGTCCGTGGCGGCACTTGCGCTCGGGCTGCTCGCTTCGGCAGCGGTGGCCGACGCCGCCCAGGCGACGCTCGCGCTGCCGATGCTGTGCTTCCCGCAGGTGCTGTTCGCTGGTGCCATCGTGCCGGTTGGCGAGATGGCGGCACCCGGCCGGCTCATCAGCTTTGGCATGGCCAACCGGTGGGCGTTCGAGTCGTTAGGTCGGGTGCTGCCGCTCGACGGCGCCACGGTCGCCGCCTATCCCAATGCGTTCAGCGGCTCGGCTCTGACCGGCTGGGCAGTGCTCGCCGTGTCGGCTGTGGCGCTGACCGTCGCGACCATGTGGGTGCTGCGCCGGAAGTGCCGCCCTGGGCGCCCGTAGGCCGCCAAAGGCGTGCCGGAGCTGACCGTCCTGTTCGTCTGCAGCTCACGACGGCACCGTCGACGCGGGCAGAAGCATGGCGAGTCAGAGCGTCCCGGCCCGGTGGCAGATCTGGGGACCGAAGGCTCAGATGATGTCGTTGCTCCGGCCACCGAGGGGCGCGACGGACCTTGGTCGGACGCCCGACCTGACGTGTTGCTGCCCTCCGTCACCAACGTCTCTGTCGTGACCCGCTAGCCAGACGCTTGCTAGGTGCCGCTGACGATGGCGACATCTCGCGGGTACGGTCACTGGTGGCCCGACGAGACTTCAGGGGGCGAGTTGGCCGTAGCCGCCTTCTCCAGCGGAACGCGACGCCTTCCCGATCTGGACGACGTGGTCGGGGTCGCAGCCGGCCGGTACCGCCTAGGCGAGCCGGGTGAGGAGCGCGAGGTGGACGTCGGGGCGGTGCTGGTGGGGCGCTACCCGGTCACCAATGCCCAGCTCGGGGCGTTCGTCGAGGCCACCGGCGAGCGCGTCGCCTTCGACGTCGTCCGGCGGGCCCTCGATCCGCAACTCGCCGACCACCCGGCGACCGGCCTCACGTTCGCCGAGGCGGAGGCGTTCTGCGCGTGGGCGGCGGCGGAACTGGCACGCCCGGTGCGGTTGCCCACCGGCGGCGAGTGGGAGGCGGCGGCCCGCGGCCACGACGCCCGGCCGTGGCCGTGGGGTCACACCTTCGATCCTGAACGCTGCGCCTGTGTCGAGAGCGGCGTCGGGCGAACAGTGCCGGTGACGTCGCACCCCTCGGGCGCGAGCCCTTGCCGCGCCGAACAGCTCGCCGGGAACGTGTGGGAGTGGGTCGCCGACCCACCCGTCGAGGGCTGGCGCGCCGTGCGCGGCGGCTCGTACCTCGACCACGAGTGGGGATTGCGGGCGAGCCGGTCGCTCCCCGCCGACCCGGCGCGGGCGACACCCACCACCGGCTTTCGCATCGCCATCGACCCCGACCACTGCACTGCGAGGAGGTGACGCCGTGCCTGCCGATGTCCGACTGGACGAGGCCACGATCGTCGACGCCCTGGGCGACGTGTACGACCCGTGCTGCGCCGAGCGCGGCCTCAGCGTCGTCGACATGGGACTCGTCGAGGACGTCCACATCGAGGGTTCCAATGTCCGCGTCGAGCTCGTGCTGACGACCGGCTGGTGCCCGTTCGTCGCCTCGCTGTCCGCCACGATCCCCGATCGCCTGCGCCAGCTTCGCGGCGTCGAAAACGTCGAGGTGCACGTGCTGTGGGACCCGGTCTGGACTAGCGATCGCCTGTCGCCGAAGGCCCGTGGCGAGCTCTCGATGCCTCTTGAACAGCTGATCCCCTACCGCGAGCGACGCCTCGCCCGTACCGACGAAGGAGCGTGACCGACCATGACGACCACCGACACCGCCGAAAAAGCGGCGCCGCGCCAGCGTGCCGTGCCCGCCTTCGTCTTCGACTCGGTCTGCCACATCTTCAACTTCGACAAGCGCAACGCCATCGGGCCTCCGGGCGAGCTGTTCGACGAGCACCTCTACGCCTTCCACACCCTGCTCACCCGCCAGGGGGAGCCGGTGCTGTCCCGCGACGAGTTCTTCCGCGAATGGTCGGTGGAGGAGATTTACCGCATGGTCATCGAGGCCTCGGACACCGACATGATCGTCGCCCAGCCGTTGCCGCTGACCGACCTGTTCCGCGACGGCCTGTCGCCCTGGGAGAAATGCGCCGAGATGGCCCGCCAGCACCCGGACCGGGCCGTGTTCTGGGGGTCGGTGAATCCGCTCGAGGGCAAGCGGGCGCTCGACCTGATGGAGGTCCAGGTCAAGGAGCACGGCGCGAAGGCGTTCAAGTTCTACAACGTCCGCTACGACTACGGGCAGCCGTTCCCGTGGCGGATGGACGACCCACGGGTCGCCTTCCCGGTGTTCGAAAAGGCGCAGGAGCTGGGGGTCAACCTGATCGGCGTGCACAAGGGCGTGCCGCTCGGCCCGCAGCCCATCGAGCACACGCGGACCTTCGACATGGACGGGGCGGCGGCCAACTTCCCCGACATCAACTTCATCATCTTCCACGTCGGGCTGCCCTGGCTCGACGAGGTCTTGTGGCAGATCGTGCGGTTCCCCAACCTCTACGCCTCGATCGCCGCGACCGTGAACTTCATCGCCCGTCAGCCGCGGGTGTTCGCCGAGACGCTCGGCAAGATGATGTGGTGGTGCGGCGAGGACAAGATCATCTATGGCGGTGAGTCGCCGATCTGGCATCCGCAGTGGGCGCTCGAGGAGTTCTGGAACTTCGAGCTTCCCCGGGACATCGTCGAGGAACGGGGCTACCCGCCGCTCACCGAGCAGGCCAAGCGCAAGATCCTTGGCGGCAACCTCGCCCGGCTGCACGGCATCGACCCCGACGTCAAAGCCAAGGAGCTCGGCGTACCCGTGTGAGCGGCCACCGCGACCGGGGACCGGCCGGCGATGCTAGGTGGTTGCGAGGAGCGCGGACAGGCGGTCGACTGCGTTGGAGATGTCGTCGCCGCCGGCGCCGAAGCCGATGCGGAAGTGGCTCGCCGCGCCGAAACAGTCGCCCGGTGCCAGCAGCACGCCCCGGGCCGCCGCCTCCTCGCAGAAGGGCCGGCTCGACTCACCCGAGCGCAGCCACGGCCACGCCGTTAGTCCGCCACGGGGCGGGATCCACCCGATCCGCTCGGCGTGCTCGGCGAAGAACGGTTCCACGGCCCGGAGGTTGGCGCTGGCGACTTGTTGCGCCCGCTCGACGATCCGGTCGCGGTTCTGCACGCCGATGACGCCGAGTGCCTCGCCGAGGGGTGACGAGCTGGACACCGTCAGGTAGCCGCGAGCGTTCTCGTATCGCACGCGTCGGGCCGGGTCCCGCTCGACGATCCAACCCAGCCGTAGACCGCTGAGGCACAGCGCCTTGGAGAAGTCCCCAAGCACGGTCAACCCCGGCAGCCGGCTGGCCGACGGCGCCACCGGGCCGTGGTAGATGGGGTGATACACCTCGTCGACGACGAGTTGGATACCTCGCTGACTGGCGAAGTCGTGCAGCTCGCCCAGCTCGGCGCCGCCGATCACCGCGCCCGTCGGATTGTGCGGTGAGTTGACCAGGATCAGCTTGGTCCGCCTGTCGCTGCGCGATCGGATCTCGTCGAGATCGATCCCAAACCCTGACTCCGCCCGGAGGTGGTACCGGCGGACGTCGAGACCGAGCACCTGCGCCGCCTCGTCGAAGGTGGGAAACCCCGGATGCGGCAACACCACGTTGGCTCCTGCCTCGGCCGCATCGATGAACAGGATCCACAGCGCCTCCGACGCCCCCGTCGTGATGCGAACGTCATCAGCGGTGACCCCTACCGCGGCGGCGATGGCCTCCCGCAGCTCGGCGCCGCCCTCCGGTGGCGCGTAGTACAACGGTCGATCGAACAACCGTTCCCGCACCTCCTCGTCGACGAGCGCGAGGAGCTCGCGGGCGGTCCACCGGGGTCCCGTACTCGAGGCAAGGTCGTACTCGATCGGGGGCGAGGCGAACTGATGCTTGCTGAGCCACTGGTCGAGCAAGAACGGCCGCATCTCCATGGGTCGTCACCGTATGGGGTCCGCGGACATTTGCCGACGCAATTGTGTGCAGCATGGATGAGCCGAGGACCGCATGGCTCGTCGTGGGAGGTCCATGTGTAGCCGGTCGGCAGCTGCGAGAGTGCGTGTGACGTGGATCTGACGTTCTTCAGGATGAGCACGCTGGTGCTGGTGTTGCTGCTGGTGCTGCTGGTCGGCGGGGCCGCGGCCGCGGGAACCATCCTCGGTCGCTGGCTGCGGACTCGACCGGAGCCGAACCATCAGCCCGTCGGGGTCGTCCAGGCCGCGTTGCTGGGTCTCATCGGCCTCGTGCTCGCGTTCGGCCTGACGATGGCAGTCGGCCGGTACGACAACCGCCGCGCCATCGTTGTCCAAGAGGCAAATGACATCGATACGACGTTCCTGCGCGCGCAGCTGCTGGCCGAGCCGAGCCGCACGATGTCGCTCGACCTCCTCAGGCAATATGCCGACCGGGCGGTCGACATGGCCGATCAGGTGCCGGACAGTGACCGGTTCGGCGACGACCTTGTCCGCATCGACGAGTTGCAGCGATCCCTGTGGCGCGACGCCGGCGACGCGGTCCGTGCTGATCCGATGGGGACTGCGCCACGCCTCTACGTCGACTCGCTCAACGCGATGATCGACTCGCATACCGACCGGGTCACCTCGTTGCGCAACCGCGTGCCGAGCACCGTCGTGGTCCTCCAGGTACTGGGGAGCGCCATCGCAATCGGCGTGCTGGCGCTCTACGTGGCGTTGCTCGGGCGGGGACTGCTGACATCGCTCGTCGCCGCCACCGTCGTGATCCTGATCCTGTTCATCTCCCTCGACCTCGACCGACCACACCGTGGGCTGATCACCGTCCCGGACAGGCCACTTGTCGTCGCACGGGATTCGATGGACCAGCCACCAGCCGCGGGCGGGCCGTGAGACCAATCGGTTCGTGGCAAATCAGCTGGCGATGTAGATCGCGTGGCCGTATGTGTCGCTGTCCCCGCTGACGGCAAGGATCAGGTCCGCGACGTCGGCCCGGGACACCGCGAAGTTGCGGCGCAGGTTCAGGTCGCGCCGAATGCGGTAATGACCCGTGAACGGCTTGTCGGTGAGGCTCGGGGGTCGCACGATTGTCCAATCCAGTCCGCTGGCCCGCACGATCTCTTCCATCGCCACGAAGTCCGCGAAGACATGCTTGAGAAAGCGCCTGCCGAGTGGCTTGATGACGTAGCGCATGCCCGGCCCTTCACCCTCGTCGAACGGCCCGGTGCCGCTGACGACGACCAGGCGTCGCGTGCCAGCCTTGTGCATCGCTTCGACGATGCTGCGGGAGGTATCGGCGCACACCGTGGTCGGTTTCCGCCCGTTTCGGGTGCCGATGGTGGAGACGACGGCGTCGCTCCCGGCCACCGCCTCGACGATCGTGGCGGGATCCATGACATCGGCGACGACCACGTCGAGGCCGGCTCGGTCAGGGACCAGCCGGGTGGCGTCTCGAACGACGGCGCGCACGTGGTGACCGGCGGCGAGGCCTTGCTCGACCACCTGCAGGCCCGTGCGTCCTGTTGCTCCGAACACTGTCAACTTCATGGGTGCCTCCTTGAGGACCGGGCACAGCGCCCAGGGAATGACCAGCGCTGGCCCTGATGCGGACGGTACGGATCGACGGTGCGTCGTCGTCACCCGAAGGTGGACGCGCGGGTGGATTTCCGGGAGTGCGTGTGGTGGTCAAGGCACCGCTGTCGACGAAGTGGACGGCGGAGCGGCTGGAGGTGGCGGAAGTAGCCGAACCGTGCGACCCCCGGAGCGATGACGACCAGCACGTCGGCGGCCGCGCCCCGGTGCGACACCGAAGGCGTGGGCATCCGGGGTGGCACAACAACGAGGTCCCCTGAGATGGCGGTAGTCGAAGGCGAGGACGGTGAACCCGGCGTGGTGGAATCGCTTCGCGAACGGATCGGTGGCCGGCTCCTTCGTCACCGCGCCGCCGCCGGCCATGATCACGCAGGCGCCGTTGGTTCCGGGGTAGTGCCAAGCAGCGCACTCCGTGTCGCCGCTGATGAAGCGGACCTTCTCCCGCTCGACGGACACCAGGAGGCCGTGAGCCTCGACGATGGGGGTCATACGGTCGCTCCTCGGAGGTGGTGGGTTGGCGCTCGACGACCGTATGAACGGGCGCGTCCGGCGTCATCACCCGAAGGTGGATGCGCAGGTGGGCGTTCGCCACATCCGCGGGGAACCGCGGCGCGACGTGGTAGCCCCCAGGCTGCGCGCGGTCCCGGACAGGGGTTAGGTCAGCAGGCCGTCGGATTCACCGTCCAGGCTCGACGACCGGCCCGATAGAGCTGAGCCCACCCAGCTGGTGGCCGGCGAGGGCAGGAACGTGATGGTGTTGGCCAGGTCGCGGGCGGTGCCGGTCCGGCCGAGCGGGTGGAAGCTGTCGAAGCTGTGCAGGGTCTCCTCGAGCTTGTCCTGGGTGACGAACCTCTCGTAGATCGGGGTGGCGACGACGGCCGGAGCGACCGCGTTCACCCGGATGTTGTACGGCGCCAACTCGATGGCCAGGTTGTGGGTAAGCGCGTGCAGCCCGCCTTTGCCGACCGAGTAGCCCGACGACGGGGTGGCGCCGTGTTCATCAGCGCACACACAGTCCAGTACCACTTGCGCAAAGTCTTCGCGAAGCTCGGTATCGACTCGCGCAGCCAGCTTGATCGCGTCTTGCCTCCGGAGCCCGACTCCGTACACCCACCCCCTAGAGCAGCGCCCGCGTCGCGGTCAAACTGACCACCGAAGTCGGGCGACGGCAGGCCAGCGACCGCGGCCAGCGTCCGCAGCGGGTCAGGCTGACTCCGGCAACACCCGCCGGCCAGCGCCGAGCCCTGCACAGGAGGAGAACCATGCCGATCACGGACTTCGACCGCTACCCGCTCACCTTCGGACCCAGCCCCGTCCACCCGCTCGACCGACTCACCCAGCACCTCGGCGGAGCCCAGATCTGGGCCAAGCGCGAGGACTGCAACTCCGGGCTCGCCTTCGGCGGCAACAAGACACGCAAGCTGGAGTACATCGTGCCCGACGTGGTCGACTCCGGTGCCGACACCCTCGTCTCGATCGGCGGCTACCAGTCCAATCACACCCGTCAGGTCGCCGCGGTCGGCGCCAAGCTCGGGCTAAGGGTCAGGCTCGTGCAGGAGCGCTGGGTTGACTGGGACGACCCGGTCTACGACAAAGTCGGCAACATCCTGCTGTCGCGGATCATGGGCGCCGACGTCAGGCTCGACCCGGCCGGTTTCGACATCGGCATCCGCAAGTCGTGGCAGGAGGCCCTCGACGACGTCATAGCAAGTGGCGGCAAGCCCTATCCCATCCCCGCCGGCGCCTCCGAGCACAGGCTCGGCGGACTCGGCTTCGTCAACTGGGCCTACGAGGTGGCCGAGCAGGAGAAGCAGCTCGGCGTGTTCTTCGACACCATCGTCGTGTGCACGGTCACCGGGTCCACGCACGCCGGGATGATCGCCGGATTCGCCGCGCTGGAGGAAGCCGGCGGACGACCACGACGGCTGCTTGGGATCGACGCCTCCGCCACCATCGAGAAGACCCGGGACCAGGTCGGCCGTATCGCCCGCCACACCGCCGACCTGATCGGACTCGGCCGCGAACTGCGCGCCGAGGAGATCGTCGTGCTCGAGGGCTGGGCCGGCGACCGCTACGGAATTCCCGTCGAGTCAACCGTCCAGGCCATCCGGCTGTCCGGTCGTCTCGAGGGCATGATCATCGACCCGGTGTACGAAGGAAAGTCGATGGCCGGCCTAATCGACCTGGTCACGTCCGGTGAGGTCGGCACAGACTCCACCGTCCTGTACGCCCACCTCGGCGGCCAGCCTTCCCTCAGCGCCTACAGCAGCATCTTCGACAGCTGATCCAGCCGCTCAGAGCAGATCACATCGTGAATGTGACCCGGCCGAGGCCCCATCGCCGGGCGAGAGCACGGTGTCATCTCGTACCGCTGGGGCCGGTGCTCTCCGTGTCGGCGGACCTGCGAGCAAGGTTGGCATCGGCGGCCAGGTCGCGGAGCAGGGCTCGGGTGCGGACGGCCTCGTCGCCCTGGCCGAACTCGGCGGCGACGAAGTCGGTCACCCCGACGCCGCCCAGGACATCGATCTGCGCGGCGACCGCGGCCTCGTCGCCGACAATGGCCACGTCGCCCGGCCCGGCGGCGCCCTCCTGGTCGAGCATCGCCCGGTAGGAGGGGAGCTGGCCGTAGATGGAGAACATCTGGGCGGCCCGCTCGCGGGCGCCGTCCGGATCGCCGGTCACGCACACCGGGAGCAGGCACACAACCCGCGGCGCTGGACGGCCCGCATCGGCGGCCGCGGCGGTGATCGCCGGGACGATGTGGCTCTCGATCGTGGCAGGCCCCGTCATCCACAACACCGTGCCGTCCGCCTCCCGCCCGGCCAGTCGCAGCATCCGCGGTGCGAGCGCCGCGAGCAGGACGGGCACGTTGTGATCGCGGGGCGCGGTCAGCCCGATCTCGGCTCGCATCGTCTCGCCGGCGAAGCTGACGCGCCCCTCCCGCAGGATGGGGAGCAGCACGGCCAGGTACTCGCGCATGTGGCGGGCCGGGCTCTCGAACGAGTAACCGAACATCCCCTCGATCACGATCTGGTGGGAGAGGCCGATGCCGAGGGTCAGCCGCCCGCTGAGCGCCGCCTGGGCGGTGAGCGCCTGCTGGGCCAGGGCGGCGGGATGCCGCGGGTAGGTGGGCACGACGGCGGTGCCGACCTCGATGCCCGGCACCTGCGAGCCGGCGACGGCGAGCGCGGTGAGGGCGTCCAGCCCGAAGATGTTGGCCAACCAGGCAGACGCCAAGCCGTCGTCTGCGCTCGTCTGGAGCTGGTCGCGCAGGTGGCCCAGCGGGTCCGGCCCCGGCGGCGGCTCCGCTAGCGACACCCCGATCCGGATCCCCCGATCCCCCACTGATCCCCTCCGTTCCGTCCGTCGAGCCCGGCCGGCACCCTACGGTCCCGCTCCCAGCGGCTCAACACGGTGCCGCGCTGTCGTCGGCAGTCCTCGGGCGGTCGCCGCCGCAGCACCCCGATGACGGTCACGGCGCCAGCCTCAGGTGGAACGACTTCGGCCGGGTCACGCTCGAGAAGCCGAGCGTCGACAGCGAGACACCCCGGCCCGAGTGCTTGACGCCCGTCCACGCCAGCGCCGGGTCGAGGTAGTCGCAGCTGTTGAGGTACCACGTCCCGGTCTCGACTCGGTCGCCGACGGCCAGCGCGGCATCGACGTCGGTGGTCCATATCGACGCCGTCAGTCCGAACACGCTCTCGTTCATGAGTGCGACGGCGTGGTCGTCGCCGTCGACCGGCATGATGCCGACCACCGGCCCAAAGCTCTCCTCCGTCATCACCCGCATGCCATGGTCGACGTCGATGAGCACCTGCGGTGCGAGGTAGGGCGTGCCGGGGTGGTCGCCCGGGAACGACGCCGGATCGATGAGTGCGCGCGCTCCCTTGGCCACCGCGTCGGTGACCTGGCCGCGCACGAACGCCGCCGCGCCCGGGCGCACGACTGGTCCGAGCGTGGTGTCGGCGTCGAGCGGGTTGCCCAGGACGTAGCCGCGAGCCGAAGCGACGAACGCCTCTACCAGCTCTCCGAACCGGTCGCGGTGCACGTAGATGCGCTCGATTGCACAGCACGACTGACCCACGTTGAAGTACACACCGTCGACGAGCTGGGCCACGGTTGCCTCGAGCGGGGCGTCCACGCGCACGTAGGCGGGGTCCTTTCCGCCCAGCTCCAATCCGGTGCCGACAAAGCGCTCTGCCGCCGCCCGCTGCACGGCATGGCCACCTGCCACCGAACCGGTGAAGGCCACGAACCCGACCCGGGGATCGGCCACGATCTTCGCAACGGCGTCGTGGTCCGCATCCACATGGTGGAACACGCCGTCGGGCAGCCCCGCGGCCGCCAGGCCCGCGCCCCAGCGGTCCGCCACCAGGGGGGTCTGCGAGGACACCTTGAGGATCACCGCGTCGCCTGCCAGCAGCGCCGGTACCACGGCATTGACCGAGCACAGATACGGGTAGTTCCAGGGTGCGACCACCAGCACGACGCCCACCGGCTCGTGGCGAATGAAGCGGCGGCACCCCTCCCGCGGCTCGACCTCGGTGTCGGCCAGCGCTCCCGCGGCCGCGCCGGCCAGCCAGGTGGCGCGCTCGGCGAAGCCCTTGGTGAGCTCCGACGGCGAGTGGGTCACCGGCCGGCCCATCTGCCAGCTCAGCTCGCGTCCGATGGCATCGGCGCGGTCGACCATCCAGGTCACCAGACGCCCGATCACCTCCGCCCGCTCGCGGAGCGGCACCTGCCGCCACGACCGCTGAGCGGCGACGGCGCGATCGAGCACGGCGTCGATCTGTGCCGGGGTCGCGAGGTCGCGCTCGGCCACCACCGAGCCGTCTACCGGGCTGATCGTCTGCTGGACGTTGGTGGAACCGGCCATTTGCCGCTACTCCGGAGTGCCGCTGGCGGCGGTGACGCCGTCGTCAACGCGCAGCTCCGCGCCGGTCATGAAGTGCGACTCGTCGGACGGGAGGAACAGCGCGGCCCTTGCGATCTCGGCCGCCTCGCCCAAGCCGCTCTCGAGGGCGTACAGCAGAGACGTCTCCGGCCCGACGCCGGTGATGAATGATCCCGAACTGTCAGGCTTGGCCATCGGTTCCAAATCCTCTCGGAGCAGCGCCTCCGCTCGCAATCAGTGATGAGGTAAGCGCGTCCGACCGGACTCGACCACCTCTCGTTGATGCCCGGGGCCCTTTGCGAGCACGCCCGCGACCGCGTCGAGATCAGCCAGAGGGCGCCGCCCACTCGCGGAGCGCCGGTACGCATTTTCTCCTTGTCGCCGGCTTCGATTGGGGGCACGCTCGTTATGACGCCCATCTGGAGGGTGATGCGATGGCCAAGTCCCTCCTGCCCGCCACGCGGCCCCACTCGACGGCGGAGCGAAGACGCGGATCCTCGATCTCGCCCAAGGCTTGCGCCGGGGCTCGGGCGGGCGACATCGGCCCGATTCGTCGGGAGATCATCTTCGAGCCGGTGCACGAGAAGCCCGCTCCCGTCGAGGCCCCGCCGGCCGCCCCGGAGCCGGAGCCTCAGGAGCCCGTGCCGGACAGGACATGAGCTACGTCTCCGAGGTGTGTGGTGGCGGCGATGCCGGGCGGGCCCTGGTCCCGGGCGCCTTGCGGGGCTACCGCACGTGGCGGCTCCTGGGGCGGCGAACACACCTGCCCGACGGCAGCCTGCCGCTGACCTCGGTGAGTCGACGGCGTGTCGTGTGGTGCCCCAGCCTGACGGCGCGCTGCAAGCGCGCCGACGCAGGTATGCGAGGTCAGTCATCCTCGACGCTCGAGGACGACCACCCCGCGCCCCAGGTGGGCTGTGGCTGCGGCATCTACGGCTGGTACTCGCCGTCCGACACCAGCATGGTCAGCGCACGTGTCTTCGGCGTTGTCGAGGCTTCCGGACACATCCTGATGGGCGAGCGAGGCTTCCGCGCTGAGACCGTGAGGATCGTGGCCGTGGTGAGTCGGAATCGACGTGTCGCGACCGCATGCCGCGCGCGCCGGCATCTCGGTGTACCGGCGCCGACGTGACCTCGTGCGCGACTACCCGCCCGAGGACCTGTCGTCGCTACTCGCCGACACCCACGGGCCAGCGCCGCCGCCCGCCGTTGCACCGCAGGCGCCGCTCCTCTTCGACTGGCTCGCCTGTCTAGCTGTGTGGGGTCGTGTCGCCCTGATCGCTGCAGCTCTGATCGCACTGCCCACGGCCCCTGCACTGATCGTCGCCTTGGCGGCACATTTTGCGGTGATCGGACTGATCGCTGCTCGGGTTCATTGACCGGAGTGTCCCCCCGTGCCGCAGCGATGGCTGGCGGGCCAGTGCCTTCTCCAGTTTGGCGGTTGCACCTTCAGGCGAGCGGGTGATCCCGCCGCCGACGAGGAGAACGCCGACCTCATCGTGATCGATCAATGACACGGTGGCGCTGCGCTCGAAAACCGGGCGACGAGGCGGGCCAGTCCGGCAGCCACCACTCCAGGCGAGAGTCGAGACTGTGGCATGGAAGGTGCGGCCGCAGGTCTGGCCATCGCGGGCATCCGTCATGGGTGAGCGCCTCGAGGCCGGGCATGATCCGCAGGACAGGAGCTCGTCGGATCATCTCGGTGATGCCGAGGCGGATCTCATGACCACGATGGCAAGGAAACCTTCATGAACTTCACGGACTACGACGTCCTCAGCTTCGACTGCTACGGAACGTTGATCGACTGGGAGGCGGGAATCACTGCCGTGCTCGGCCCCTGGGCCCGCCGCCACCAGCCGGATCTGACCGACGAGGACGTGCTCGTCACCTACTCCGCCAACGAGGCGGAAGTCGAGGCGGCGTTTGCCGACATGGTGTACTCGGACGTTCTGCAAGAGGCGTTTCGTCGCACGGGTGCGGCCTTGGGCTTGGAGGTCACCGATGCCGAAGCCGCTGCATTGGGTAGCTCGGTCGGTGATTGGCCTGCGTTCCCTGACTCGGCCGAGGCGCTAGCGCGACTGAAGCAGCACTGCCGGCTGATCATCCTGTCGAACGTGCACCGCGAGGGTTTCGCGGCGAGCAACAGGCGCCTCGGAGTCGAGTTTGACGCGATCCTGACCGCGCAAGACATCGGCTCCTACAAGCCGAACCCCGCCAACTTCGACGCCCTGCTCGCCAAAGCCGATGAGATGGGCGTGCCTGAGGGCAGGTTGTTGCATGTCGCCCAGTCGCTGTTCCACGACCATGTGCCGGCAAAGGCCAAAGGTCTCCCGTCGGTGTGGATCAATCGTCGCCACGACCAGGCGGGATGGGGCGCGACGCCTGATCCGGGTGCCGCCGTGAGCGTCGACGCGGAGTACCCCTCGATGGCGGCGTTTGCCGACGCCGTCGACGCTGCGTTCAAGCACCGGACGTGACGGCGCTGGATCGCGCCGAGGCGAAGGACATGCCCGCACCCTTCCCGGAAGAGTTGCTCATCACAGACGGCGCTATTGACCGACATGTATGCCCTGGCGGCGCCGCCCAGTGGGTCCTTCGATTCCCACGACTCCATCCTCGTTTACGAGATCAGGAGTCTCCAGCGAACCCAGGGTGGTTCACGATCGCGCCGATTCGACGTGGGAGACTTGCCAGCCCAAGGATGGGACGTGCCGAATGCTCCCGATAACCGCACTCTGAGATCGGCGCCCGGAGATGGCTCGTGACCAGGTGATGACGCCCGCCGAACCGAAGATGCCGCGCTTCACGGGCTGGCTGCGTCCGGTCGTCGATGCGGTCGCTCGTGTGAAAGCAGGCGTCCACCGCAAGCTGCTGTTCGGCTTCCTCACCGGCGCCTTGTTGCTCGTGGCGATGGGGCTGCTCAGCCTCCTCGTCATCCGGCAGATGAACGATCGCATGATCGAGCTCGACGATGCGCAGGTGAAGGCCGGCCGGGCGCAGGAGATGCTCTATGCGGTGACGGCCCAGAGCCACTACCGGGCGATGGCACTGCTCCTCCCGGAGGATGCCGCCAAGTACAACGGGCAGGTCGAGGACGCCAAGGCGATCTTCGCCCAGCTCTTGGACGAGCTGCAGGAAGCCGAGCCGGCCAACGCCGCGTTCTACGAGGACGTCCGGACCGTCAACGAGGACTACCGGCAGTCCGGCCAGAAGGTGCTGGCGTTGATCGACCGAGGCCGCACGGAAGAGGCCGCTGGTGTCCACCTGAGCGAGGAGCACCCGACTTCGCACACGCTGGAGGCGTCGATGAGGACGCTCATCGAGACGGCGAAGGAGGACATGGCCGGCGCCCAGAGCGACTTCCGGTCTGCTCGCGATCTCTTCACCGGCATGGTGATCGCCTTCTCGGCCGCGAGCGTCATCGTGGCCCTGATGCTCGGGTTTGTCCTCTCGTGGGCGTTCATCCTGCCGGTCCGGAAGATGGAACGAGCGCTCGCCGACATCACAGCCGGCAACTTCGACCAGCGCGTCGACGTGCCGAACCGCGACGAGTTCGGAGGCCTGGCGCGAGATCTCAATAGCACGAGCGAGCGCTTGGCCACGCTGTTCGACGATCAGCGGCGGCTGGCCACGCGGCTGGGCGAGACCAATGCCTCGCTCGAGCGGACCAGCGAGGCGAAGTCGCGATTCCTGGCGAACGTCAGCCATGAGCTGCGCACGCCGATGACCGCCATCCTCGGCTTCACCGATGCACTACTCGCGGGCGTGGACGGTCCGCTCAATCCCGACCAGGAGGCGTCGCTCCGCTGGGTCCAGCGCGGCGGGCAGGACCTCCTCGGGCTGATCAACGAGATCCTGGACCTGTCGAAGATCGAGGCTGGGAAGCTCACCCTCGACGTCGAACCCTTCGATCCGCGGGAGCTCGTCGACACCGTCGTCGCACAGCACCGCTCGCTCGCGGCGCAGAAGGGGATCCGCTTCGGATGGCACGACGAGGGCATGCCCACCGAAGTGGCGCTCGACCGTCAGCGCGTGCGTCAGATCCTCGTCAACCTCGTCGGGAATGCGCTCAAGTTCACCGAGGCGGGCGAGGTGGAGGTCACCTCAGCACGGATAGACGACGCTCGTTTCCACGTCGCGGTGCGCGACACCGGGCCCGGCATCTCCCCGGAGCTACAGGAGGTGATATTCGAGGAGTTCCACCACGCCGAGGGAGCCGCGCCCGGCACCGGTCTCGGGCTGCCGATCAGCCGCCGCCTCGCACGAGCTATGGGCGGCGACGTCACGTTCGAGAGCGAGCCGAGCCGAGGGAGCGTCTTCCACCTCATCCTCCCGCTCGACTGTCGCCCGACGCCCGCTGGCAGCGACGACCTTCCGCCGGTGGCGGCCCCTGACGGTGAGCGCTTGCTGCTCAGCGTGGACGACGATCCTTCGGTCGTCCACGTGCTGCAGAAGATGGTCAGCGGCCATGGGTACCGCGTGGTCGGTTCCCCGAGCGCCAGGACCGCGGTCGAGGACGCGCGGCGCGCAAAGCCGGCCGCGATCCTGATCGACGTCCGCCTCCAGGGACGCGACGCTCTCGACCTCCTGCGCGAGCTCAAGAGCGACCCCGAGACAAGCGCGATCCGCGTGATCGTGCTGTCCGGTGCGGACCCGGGCGATCTGCCCGAAGGCGTCGACGGCTACCTGAGCAAGCCGGTCCAGCAAGTCCGGCTCCTGCGCATGCTCGCCGACGGCGCCGCCGCACGGAAGGCTCCGCGGTAGTGGCGACGATCCTTGTGATCGAGGACACTCCGGCGAACAGGGCGCTGGCCACCAAGCTGCTGCAAGCGGCCGGGCACGACGTGCTCTCGGCCGACACTGCCGCCGACGGCATGGCATTGGCTCGCCAGGAGCTCCCTGACCTGGTGCTCATGGATCTCGGGCTCCCGGACATGGACGGCTGGCAGGCACTGAGCGAGCTCCGTGCGGACCGAGGTCCGGTCGCCGGGCTGCGCATCGTCGCCTTCACCGCCCACGCCATGCTCGGTGACGAGGAACGGGCGCTTGCGGCCGGGTTCGACGAATACTTGAGCAAGCCGATCGACTTCGCGACCTTCGCCGACACCATTCGGGGCCTGCTGCCGTGAGCCGTGAGCGGCCACTGATCCTTGCCGTGGACGACGAGCCCGCGACCTTGGTCCTCCTCCACAAGCTCCTGACGCGTGAGGGTTACGACGTCGTCGATGCGGTCGACGGTGAGTCCACGCTCCGTGCGATCGCCGAGCACCAACCCGATCTCGTCTGCCTCGACGTGATGATGCCCGCTCCCGGTGGCATCGAGGTGTGTGAGCGGGTGCGTCGCGACCCCGAGCAGGCTGGCCTGCCGATCCTGCTGCTGACGGCCCTCGACCGTCCCGAGGACAAGGTGCGCGGCCTGGAGGCCGGCGCCAACGACTTCCTGAGCAAGCCGTTCGACCTGAGCGAGCTGTCGGCGCGGCTGCGGTCGCTGCTGCGGACGAAGGCGCTGCAGGATCGGCTCGCCGACCTGCTGGGACGCTACGTCAGCGCGAGTGTCGCTACGGAGGTGCTGCGTGCTCCGTTCTCCGTTTCGCTGGGCGGCGATCGGTGCGAGGTGTCCACGCTGTTCGCGGACGTGCGCGGCTACACGGCGCTCGCGGCGGAGCATCCGCCGGAGACGATCTTGGACCTGCTGAACCGGTACCTGACGGTCGTGAGTGATGCCGTCGAGCGTCACGAGGGCACGGTCGCAGGTTTTCTTGGTGACGGCATCTTCGCGTTCTTCGGTGCCCCGGTGATCCACGCCGACGATCCCGAGCGGGCCGTCCGATCCGCCCTCGCCATGCAGGGTGAGATCATGCGCCTCGAGATCCCGACGTTGCGGGGCGTGCGACTGCACCTCGGCATCGGCATCACGACCGGCGAGGTGATCGCCGGCAACGTCGGGTCGGAGCGCCGAATGCAATACACCGTCATCGGCGACCCAGTGAACGTCGCGTCACGGCTAGAGACGGCGGCCGGCCCTGGTCAGATCCTCGTCGACGAGTCGACCCACGACAAAGTGCGAGATCTCGTCGCGTCGCAAGATCTCGGCAGCCTGCGCCTCGCCGGCAAGAGCGACTGGGTGCGCGCCTTCAATGTGCTGGCGCTGCAGCCCACGGTGGGGTAGCGCCCGCGTCGCCCGCACACGGGTTTGGAGCCCTCGATCTTTGCGATTGGCTCCCCCGCTTCGTCCTGGCACTGGGTCGCCACCTCGTGGCTTCGCCAAACTGCTCCTGCGGCGACCAGCTCCGCGTCGGACCCGAGCAAGAGCAGAAGAGCGACATATGCGCCCGAGCATCCAGCCGAGTGCGTGTGTGGTTGGGTTCGAACGCTCGCAGGCAACGGGAAGCCCGCGAGACGCATGTCGTTCGGCTCACGCTGAGAGCGCGGCAGCGACGGCGAAGCCGAGGACCGTGGCCAAGCCCGCCACTCTGCCGGCCCGGTGGGCGGCCTCCGGGATCATGAAGTCGATCAGCATGACGAGTAGGGCCCCGGCGGCGAAGCCGTTGACGGCGGCTTGAAAGTCGCCAGAGGCACTGTCAGCGATCGCGTAGCCAGCAACAGTCGCGAGCGTGCAGATCAGCGCGACGACCGTCCAGAGGCGGGTGATGGTGGCGGGGGTTCGACCGGCGGCGCGCATCTCGCTGGCGGAGCCGACGGCTTCGGGCAGGTTGGAGATGAAGATGGCGGCCAGCAGGCCGACGCTGACGCCGCCGCCGGCGGCGAGGCCGATGCCCAACACCATCTGCTCGGGGATGCCGTCCAAGAAGGCCCCGAGGGCCAGCGCGGTCCCCGCCTCCGCGGTCGGTGCCGGACCGTCAGCCGCTCCGGCGCCCTCAGGCTGGCCGAGGTGTTCGAGGGCGCGGTCGGCCAGGAAGTAGGTGAGAGCGCCAGCGGCAAGGCCGAGCGCAACGGAGTCGCCACCACCGAGCTCGATTCCTTCCTGGGCGAGGTCGAAGCTGACGGCGCTTATGAGCGAGCCGGCGCCGAAGGCGAGCACGACGCCGACTTGGCGGTCCGGCCACGGCCGCGCAAGTCCAAGCAACGCACCGACGACCAGCGACGATGCAGCGAGTGCCCCCCACCCCAGCGCGTCGGCCAAATCGTCAGGCCGCGGGGTCAACGCTGGCGCTAGTCACGAGCACAGAATGCCCGGTGCGGGCAGCCTCCTGCCCATCCGATCGTCGGTACAGAACAACCCGGCGCGGGAGCGGCACATCTGGCGCGTCTCGACCGGCGGCTCAGAGAGGGTCGATGGGGCGTTCCATGGCGACTGCGTCGAGGGTCACGCCATCGGGCATGGTGACCACGAACCGCTCCACCTCCTGAAATCCGAAGGCGCGATAGAGCGCGACGCCCGGTAGCGTCGCGCCAAGGTCGAGCCGATGAAACCCCTCGGATCGGGCAGCGTCCTGGCCGGCTTCGAGAATCGCCCGGCCGAGTCCGCGCCGAGTCCAGTCGGGGCGAACGAACATCGCTCGGATGTGAGCCGCCTCCGTGCCCGGGTCGAGGAGGCGGTCGTCGCCCTCCTGGTCGTCCGAGCCGGTGTACAGCCGACCTCGGCGGCTCCAGCCTCCGCACGCCACGATCTCGCCGCCCACTTCGTGGACGAAGAACGTGCCGTCGGCGACGAGGGTCGGGTCGACATGGGCGACGTAGACCGCCGCGCTGGCGGTCTGGCGTTCGTCGTAAAACCGTGGGAACAGCTCGAGCACCGAGGCCCGCATCACGCCAGCCATCGCGTCGAGGTCTGCATCGGTGGCGACACGCAGAACGGGACCATCGAGGCTCACGACTGGCCGCCGTGATCGGCTAGTCGCCCTGACAGAACTCACGCCCGTTGGCGTTGGACATCGCGCCATACTGCCTGCTGCGTGCGGGCCTCGCCCGTCGGTTCGTCAGCCGAACGACGGCGCGAGATCGACGCAGATATGGCGCGGTCCTGCGTTCCGGATCGGCTGCGTTCGGGCGTGCTTCTCATCTAGCCTGCGCGGGTGTTTGTCGAGCGAGTCACCCTCCCGCGTGCGGAATGGGAGGAGTGGACGGGACGACTCCGGCTGCTCGCCGAGCCGCCGGCGGCGCTGGTTGCCTCCTTCGCTTGGCAGTCAGAGGACGACACGATCACGTCGATCAACGTGTGGGACTCCGCCTCTGACATCGCTGACTTCTTCCTTGATCGCGCCCAGCCCATCGTCGAGACCGAGGGGCCTCCGAGCCGCAAGCCAGAGCGACTGGGCGATGCCATCAGCGCCTACGTCAGATCTGACGACTTGACTTCCGGGTGAGGAAAGGCGTCCGATCGATTGGACTGCCCGCGACCGCCGGCTGGGTGATGTGCGGAACGAGCGCCAGACTGCAGGGATGATCGTGTAACGCGACGTGGACTGCGGGATCGTCTACCAGCGGTTGCGTCGACGCCTCATGGCAACGGTTCGCTCGTTGGACAGCGATGTGCTCGCTCTCACCGTGCCGGCAACACCCACGTGGCCGCCGGCACCAGGCTCGCCGTCTACGAGTTGCCCGACAGCGAAACGTGCACCCGATGGGTGCGAGATGTCGCACCGCCCATCACCGAACTGATCGCCGGGCAGCCCGCGTCCGTACAAGACGATGTCTGGGATCGCGTGACCGACGCGTGGTAGGGCACGCCCATACTTCGGCGACCTGTCGCCTCTGGCCCCGCCGGTCGAGTTCCAAGACTCCGGTGGCGGCGGACCCTTCACCCCGCACCTAATGCCCGCTCGGCGCTCGTAGTAGCAGCACGAACGCCGAGCGCACAGAACAACGTCCCCGGAAGCGTGTCACACCGCCGGGTGGTGGACGTCGACAACATGCGAGGGCAAGTGAGCGAAACTCCGTTCGTGCCCAACGTTCGCGCTGCAACATCTCAGGACGCGGCCTTCCTGCAGGAGATGCTGACGATCGCAGCTGATTGGCGACCCGGGTCACCGGTTCGCCCGGTCGCTGAGGTGATCCGCGAACCGGCGCTTGGGCACTACGTGATCGGGTGGCCCCGACATGGAGACTTCGGTTTCGTAGCGGAGATGGAGCATCCCGTTGGCGCCGCGTGGTGTCGGCTCTTCCCCGCGCACGATCCGGGCTACGGCTTTGTCGACGAAGCCACCCCTGAGGTGTCGATCGGCGTACGTGCGGAGGCGCGGGGCGGAGGCGTTGGCACGTCACTGCTCACGGCCCTTGTCCGGGATGCAGGACGCCGGGGTCTCACGGCTCTGAGCTTGAGCGTCGAGCCTGACAACCCAGCCATCCGGTTGTACGAGCGTCTCGGGTTCCAGATCGTCGATCAGCTCGGCGGCGCCATCACGATGACCTTGTCGGTGGGCTGACTGTCCCGAAACGCCAGGAGGTGGCGAGTCCCGGCGGGACGGCCGCCGCTCACGCTGAGCCTTCGTTGCCGAGTGTCGCTCTGTAGGCGGTTCTGAGCGGAGGTGAGCGGCCTTCGACGGGTGGGCGCAGGCCCCACCTAGGCGCCGTGCCGGAGCGCGGCGCCCAACTCGACGGCGAACAGCGTGACGGGGTTGTCGAAGCCCTTCAGCCGCCGCAGCGGCACCGCCACGAACCGCAGTCCGGCGGCCGCCGGCACGGCGTCCCGCACCGACGCGGTCGCTAGCACGGTCCCCGGCCGGGCCAACTTTGTCGCACGCGCCGCGACGTTGACCACCGGGCCGAAGTAGTTGCCGTCGCGTACGAGGAGGTCGCCGAAGGCCACCGCGGCACGGGCGCCGGGGAGCACCTCGTCGTCCGAGAAGCGAGCAACAATCGTCAGCGCGACGTGGCACGCAGCCGCGGGGTCGTGCACGCGGAACATCACCTCGTCGCCGATGAACTTCACGACCCGGCCGCCGGACGCCGCCACCGCGTTGGCTGCATACTCCTCGAACGAGGCGATGGCGCGGCCGATGTCGCCCAGCGGGAGGTGCGTGACGAGGCCCGTCGATCCGACGACATCGACGAACCCGACCGTGGCGCTGACCGTCGTCGAAGCCTGACGACACGCCGGTGACGTTCGGCCACGCCGCCTCCACGAGGTGGTGGCGCAGCAGCCCGTCCATCGCCGCCGACAGCTGCGGAACAGCGCGGCCGCGGCGAGGTTCGCCTCGGTCGAGCGCGTCCGTCACCGGGTCGGCTGCCATCGCCGATGCGCCGAGCGTTGTGATGAACGTCGACACGGCGGCGTCAGCCACCCACGACACCGACCCGCCGACCACCCGCAAAGCTCATCGTCGCAGCTTACGCCGAACAGACCGGCAGCGGTCTCGAACGTCCTCACAAGCTCGACCTCGGCTTCAGTGAACCGGCCGTCGTCGGGTGCGGGGTCCGCGAAGCCGGCCGTCGTGCTGCTCCAGCCTGACGCCGGGACAGCGTCATTTCATGGGAGCCCTCTGGAGCCGACCGGAAGGGGGGGCCACGCCTCGCCGCCACCATCCACACCGATCCCTGCGGCCACGACGGCACCGACCCCCACCGCCTAGTCGCCCACCACGACCGGTGACGCGCTGCCCGCCCGACGCGACGCGTCGGGCGAAGCGCCCCGGAACGTCGCCGGCCCCGGGACGGCGAATGCGGCGGTCAGCCAGCGCTTGGCTCCTGGGGCGCCGGCACCTGAGCATCAGCCCCAGATGTAGCTTCGAACGGGTTAGGAGCACTGGAAACGAGACGGCCCCCCAAGGAGAACGCACATGGGCGAATCGAATCGACTCATCCGACTGGTTCTGCTGGTGACGGGCGCCGCGATCGTGGCTGTCGCCATTGCGCAGCTGCGAGCGAAGCGCGAGGCGGTCGATGTGACCGCGCAGCGCATCCACGACCAGCTGGATGAACTAGATCCAGTCACGCGGAGCGCGGTAATCGCTCGGCTGACCAAAGACGCAGCAAAGGATGTCGAGGCGCGACTGGGACGCAAGTGACGGCTCTGAGCACGTCCCTGTCGCATAGACCGCATCCACCAGCCCCTGGAGCTCATCCTCACCCACGACGACCGCCCCATGCTCGGCGGCGAACACCGCGCCGCCCGAGCCCCGTCTGGGTCATTGACGGCCACGATCTCGTTATCGCCCGGCGGGCCCCCCAAGGCCACGACGTGAAGGCCTGACGAACCCCGCGCCGTAGAAGCCGACCGGCACCGTCACCGGCCCATCCCCACGGAGGCGCAGGCTGACGGCCGGCGTCGTGGCTGCTGATCCGCCGGAGCGCTGGAGATGACGGAAGTGTCGCTCGCCTCGTCGCCCGTTGACGAGCAGATCCTTGACGAGGAACGACGCAGTGACGATCCGGACCTGGGTGCTTGGTCAGGGGGCGACCGCGTCGAGAAGCTCGTCGATGACGTCGCGAGTGAGTGGCCGGTCGACGAACTCGCCGAAGCGCGCCGCGTTGCGTTCACGGTCGAGGTCGGACGTCGCCGGGTCGAGCCAGCGTTCGCATGACAGCTCGTTGAGGTGGCCGAGCTGCGCGATAGCCATCGAGAAGTGCCCGCGCCGATGCACGTGCCCCGGTCCCCCGGCAGCTCGATACGCGTCGTGTAGCGCCCGGGCGCGCTGTGGGTCCCGGAACGCGAACTCATACAGCAGCGCCGCCAGCTCGTGTGTCGGGTCGGCGAGGCCGAAGTTGTCCCAATCGATCACGCACACGCCACTCTCGGCCGTGCCGCGCAGGTTGTCTGCCCAGAGGTCGCGGTGGCACGTCTGCAGCTCGGCCCCGGGTTCGAGCAGGGCCTCGAGGGCGACCAACTCGCCTTGAAGGCCAGCGAACTCGTCGGCAAACGGCGCGTGGGCGGCATCAAGCGCCCGGCCGAGCTCGTCCCAGCGTTCAGCCCCGACTGGGTCGGTGTACCACGGGTGCTCCGGACGGGGCCCGGCGAACTCCACGCAGTGGAGTTGGGCGACCACCTGGCCGACTGCGACCGGATCGAGGCACGGATCGGCGTCCTGCAGGTCGACCCAGTCGTTGATGCGCACCTGCGTGTTGTCGAGGTCGAGGAGCACATCCCCATCGATGGTCCGCACGGCGACCGGTGTCGGGACGCCGGCTGCGGCGGCCGCGTCCTGGTAGTCGACGTCCTCGCGGACCTCGGCCTCGTCATGGTGGACGAAATGCCGCTTCACCGCCCAGGTCCCGCGTGACGTCGCCAGCTTCCACACCTCGCCGTGATAGCCGCGCGCCGTCGGCCCCGTGATGTGGGCGCCGGCGCCGAGCGCGTACCGCTCGACGATCGCCGCGACCTGCCCGCCTGCCAGCACCGCCCAAGCCTACGACCCCATGCCCAACTACTTTCCGACGACGCCTCCTACGTCACCGGCATGCTGGCGCCAGGCCCGGTCTCAGTAGGCGCGGGGCGTGGGGTGCATTGGCGGAGTCCGTCCACCATTGGCTGCGGTGCTGGCACCTGCCTTCCAACGAGAACCACGTTGGTATTGCGAGGGCGGGACCGGCTCGAGTTCGCCTGGCAGGCAGCGCCAGAACGCAATGGCGCGAGAGTGCCTTTCGGGTACCGCGACCCTCACTCGCCTCGAGCGGTTGCGGCGAGCCGTCGTAGCAGGGGTCGCAGGGTCTCTGCCAGTTCGGCCTGATGGTCGACGTAGGGGGTGTGGCCGTCGGGCGCCGGCAGGACTTGGACTCCGAGACGTGCCGCCAGCCATCGAGCGATCTCGAGGCGGAATAGCGGAGTGTGCGCACCGGCGAGAACGACGACGGGTGTGGTGATCGCGGCGAGGGTGTCGTCGTCGGGTCGGTAGGTCTCGTACGTACCGCGCTCGATGTCGCAGAACGTGTCCGCCGTGGCCAGCATCCGTTGGCGCAAGCTCGGCTCGAGGTGTTCCCAGCCGCTGTCGCCGGCGACCCACCGCCAGAATTGCTCGATCAGTGCCGGTGGGCCGCCGGTCTCCATCGCCTCACGAAGTTGTGGCGCCACCTCCGCGAGCACCTCTTCAGAATCGTCGAGTACTCCGTAGAGGGGAGGCTCGTGGAGGATCGCGCCCCGCACCGCGTCCGGGTGACGGATCAGCAGATCGAGGGCGTAGATGGCGCCGAGGCTGGTCCCGAAGACCACGGCGGGGGCCAACCCGATGCTGCTCAGCAACGCGGCCGCGTCATCGACCTGCTCGTCGTTGGAGGTCGTGTTCCAGCCACGCGGTCGCGGGGAGCGGCCGTTGCCGCGGCGGTCATAGGTGACGACCGTGTACTCGTCGGCTAGCAGCTCCACGAGTCCGTGGAAATGACCGCCGTCGCCGGTGGCACCCATAATCAGCATGACGGGGGGACCGGCGCCACGAACCTCGTGGTAGAGCTCGGCGCCATTGACTCTCACCAGCCCCACCGCATCATCCGTGCTCGTCTCCCACCCTGGCGACTCCCTATTCGGATCCGCCGGTTCCTCTGCGCCACAGGGCACCCGTCCAGACGACGAGCAAGCCTAGGCTCGCCTCCCCTTGCACACCCGTGTTTCAACACCGCAGAGGGCCTCGGCGATACGGCGGACGGAGGCGAGCAGTGCGGCGCTCGTCCGGAGGTTCGTCTCGACGCTCTCCGCCAGGACAACGCCGTCCGTGTGGAGCTCCGCAGCTGCGTAGACGAGTAGAGATAGGCGTCACCTTGCACTGCGCGAGCTACTCGACCATCGTCGCGCAAGCCGCCAGATCTACGCGGCGCTGAGCAGGTACCGCGTGCCAACCACGCTGGGCGCGTAGCCGGTCGGGCTGAACGTGTCGGCGAGTGCGGCGGTGGCTCGCCATCCGGTGCAGTGCCCGGGAGCGACGATCCGGGGCACAACGATTTCTCTCAGGTCGCGCACGGTCGGCTCTATGCGGTCTTCCACGGTGGCGCCAGCGAGGTGGTAGCCGCCGAGCAGGAGGTCGATCGGCTGGCGCGGCTGAAGCCGTCGTGCCTCGAGCCCGACGTTGACGACACCCGCGTGGGAGCACGCGGTGAACACGGACGTGCCTCGGCCCGCGACGTTGGCGATAAGCAGGCGCTCGTCATGGATCTCCGGGTCGAGAGTCACCCGCTCGCCGCGCCAACTGTGGTGTCCCGGCAACCCGGTCTCGTAGCTGGTCTGGCGCGGAATGCCTCCGCTGGAGACGAAGAGATCGGCCACGGAGTGCACGTCGCCGTGAGCGACGACGTGGCCGCCGGCTGTCTCGATGGCTTCGATCGTCGGCTCGGGCGGGAGCATCGCGAAGATGTCGAGTGGCGTGAGGATCCCGCGTTGGTCGGGACGGTCGGGGTGCACATCGACCACGAGCGGTGCCCCACCGGCGATACGGCGCGCCTCGGAGATGGCGGCGACGACGGTCGGGATGCCACCCGAGTGGTCCCAGTGCCAGTGCGACAGGAAGAGGACCTCGATGCTCGAGAGGTCGACAGACAGGCGCTCGGCGTTCGCGAGCCAAACGTCGCTGTAGGGACCGACGTCGAAGAGCACAGTTGCCGTACGCTCGCCCCTGCGCGCTGTCGCGAGGGCCGAGAAGCCGTGACAGGCGACGCAGAGGTGGTCGAAGCCGACGACGCAGTCGTGCCCGTCGTGCTGACCGCTCGGCGGGATCCCGCCGAGGAGGTAGGCCATCTCAGGAAGCTGCGGCATGCCGGGGCCGATGCTCGAGAGCGTGTCGGTCGCGTTGTCGACGACGATCGTGATGGTGAGCTCGTCGAGCGCCGGCGCCTCGTCCGGGTCAGTGTTCATCGACTCATGGTCCCAGAGCCGGCGCCGACGGTCTCGACGCCGTGGCACTTACCGGCGCTCCACGTGCAGCCGAAGGCCGTGCGCGGCCGCGCCGCCACACGTCAGTATGGCGTCGAGCATTTCAGGCAGGCGGTCAAGCCCGGCGTCGTCGGACACGACGAGGTAGACCCTGCAGTGCAGACCGACCTGCATCGCTGACCACACGCGTCGGTTTCGCGGGCGGCGAATGGCGGGCGGTAGCGGAGCTCGCGGCTCGATGCCTCACGCCGGCAGCCGGCGGGCGAGGCCGCTACACGCCACTGCACCCCCGGCCGCAGCGGCGAGGACCACGACACGACCAAGCCGAGGGCGTGATCCCCAGCCGGCGAGGGTGGCGGCCACGTCCCCGGCGTCAGCGAGGGCAGATGCCTCGAGCCATCCTCGTACCGGTGAGCGGTGACGCTGGGCCAGCAGCGTCCCGAGGCCGAGGGCGACGTCGCGGGCCCCGAGGGCACGGGCCAAGGTCCTCGTCGACGCCCGGCCGGCATCTGCGCCGACCCAGGGACGCGACGGCACCGTCGGAGCGGCGAAGGCAACTACACCGAGGGCGGTCCGCGCCCACGCCAGCACCTGCACCGCATGGTCCCTGCGTAGATCCGAGAGTGCGAGCACGCCGTCAAGCTAGTGGGTCTGGCCGCGACACTCGGCCGCGGACCCTCGGATCACACCCGGTTACACACGCCGTCGGACAGTCCCATCCAGCACAAGAGCGAGATATGTGTGGTCAAGCGATTCGAAGTCGCGTCTCCATGGGCTTACAGCACGAGCGTGAGAACAACGATGATCGCGAAGAGGCTCTGAAGCGAGTGCACAAGGATCCCCATCCACGCGCTTTGGTAACGCCGGGAGGGATAGGCCCAAGGGTGCGCCTCGAGGACCCGCCCGGGCTGTCGCCCGATCACCCTCCGGAACAGGGCATGCCTTGTTCCAGCCCCACAGCCAGGTCGACAAGCACCCAACCACCTCGGTGCGGCAACCCCCGTCAGACCCGACCGCAGGAACTGCTGACCATATCCACCACCCCCGTCGAGCTGGTGGACCCCCCGATCAACGACATATCCCGAGTCTCACTGGCAGCTATGGCGCGGTGGTCCGTCCCCGATCGGCACCTATGCCACGGTCGCCACCGGGTCCGGAAGTCGCGCTCATGGGTGTCAGTTGCCGATAGCTTCGAGCACGACGTGTCGACCGGGTACACCCTTGAACTCGCGCTCTCCGCGATCCTCGAATCTCACCGAGCGGGAACCGACACGTTCGGCCAAGGCTTCTGACACGTAGACCTGGCGAGCACCGGCGGCGTTCATGATTCGCGCAGCGAAATGGATTGCCATGCCTCCAACATCGCCGTTCGACCTGAGGCTGACGACCCCGAGGTGCACGCCTCCTCGAGCCTCGATCCCAAGGGCGTTGACGCCCTTGGTGATCATCATGGCCGCGGACAGCGCGTCGGATGGATCGTCGAACATCGCCCTGCGATGACGCATCGGCGTTACGTCGAGAAGCGAGAGGTCACCGATCTGTTGGCGAGCGTGTGCTCATCTTTCGAATCAGTCGCGCCCCGCGTTCCACGGCAAGCGGCGTAGTTCCTCAGCAAGGACCTGGACGACGGACTCTCGAAAGTGACGCGCCCAAAGATTGCGCGGCTGCGGCGCCATGGCTGTAAGACGCGACATCAGACAGTATGGGGACGTGGACGACGCGCAGCGCGGATCGAGGGCGAAACGACCGACGGGTCCGACGACGCTGGCGATCGACATCGGCGGCACGGGCCTCAAGGCGTCGGTCCTCGACGCGGACGGCGGGAAGATCGTCAACCGGGTTCGTACCAAGACGCCATACCCGTGCCCGCCTCGAGTCCTGATCCGCGAGCTCGACAAGCTCTCCCACCAACTTCCGCGCTGGGACCGCGTTTCGGTTGGGTTTCCTGGGTTCGTCCGAGCCGGCCGGGTGCTCACTGCGCCCAACCTCTCGACCAAGGCCGGGCCCGGAACCGCGCTGTCACGCAAGTTGGTGGAGGCGTGGGCTGGCTTCCCGTTAGGGGCTGAACTGGAGGGCCGGCTTGGGAAGCCGACCCGCCTCTCGAACGACGCCGACATGCACGGGCTCGCCGTGATCCGTGGCGAAGGGCTTGAGCTGGTGATCACGCTCGGCACGGGCCTCGGGACCGCGGTCTTCCTCGACGGCTCGCCCACCCCACACCTCGAACTGGCTCTCATGCCGTTCCAGGGACGCGGCACCTTCCAGGACCAGCTCGGGAACCGTACGCGCCGCCGCATCGGGAACCGTCGCTGGAGCAAACGCGTCCTCGCCGCCGTCGAGATGTTCGACGCGCTCTTGCACATCGACCGGCTCTATGTCGGCGGCGGCAACGCGACGAAGGTCACGGTCGATCTCGGGCATCGCGTCGAACTTGTCGACAACGCCGCTGGCATCCTCGGCGGGATCAAGCTATGGGAGCTCGACGAACCTTTGGGATTCGGTGACCGCGAACGGGAAGGGCGCGACCACCCGGATGCGCCCGCATAGGTGCCGTACCCGGACGGTCCCTCGAGTCGGTTACCCATCCGGACATGTTCCAAATGAGACCGCGGCGGTCTCACCGTCATCCTCTGCTTAGGACGCTTCCACTCTGGACGGGCGTAGGTCACCGGAGACCCTTGATGTGAAAGCGCACGTCTCCCATCAGGTCGACGTGGATCACCCGCTCGACGATGTGCCAACCCTCGCCGCCCTGCTCGAGGCGGTCGTGCCACCGGCCCGCCATGATCGGCTGCAGTGGGAGCTCCGGGCGGGCCTGGAACGCGGTGTAGTACGAACCGGCCGTGGCCGACCGTCGCATGTTTACGGGGGATAGGATGTCCGTCCGGCGGGGAGTTCGTGCGTTACTTGACGGTGATTGTCCAAGAACCGACGGCCTGGACCTCGAAGAACTGAGGTCCTCCGCTGATTTGGCGTGAGCCGGCGTACGGCTGGGATGTGCTGACGAGGCGGTCTGTTCCATGGGCACCGAAGGCCCGCACGTCAAAGTACCGGCCGTCATTGTTCCCGGTGATCTCGGCGAGCGAACCGTCGCCGGTATAGCGAACCACCATGTCCCCGTCGCCTTTGAAAGAGGTGTTGAAGGTCGGAATGGCTGAGAGAGGCAGCACCTCGATTCTCCAGGGGCAGGTGGCACGGACCTCGAAGTCGGTCGATTGGCCGCCGTTCCGGTCCAGCCACCGGACTCCGTCGTAGGGCTCGAGGGTGTTAACCAGATACTGCTCGGTGCCCAGAATTCGGACGCCGAAGTAGCGGGACGCGGCGTTGGCGGTGATGTGGACGACTGCAGGGCCGGGGGCGTTCTTGGTGAACTTGACCACGGCGTCGGCCGAGCCGGTCGCCTCGATCGTGGCGTTGTGGCCCTCCTCAGCCGAGTGCTCCTCTGCGGCCGCGGCGGCCGCCGCCGCCATCCCCGACTCGATACCCGATGGCAATGTCGCTGGTGGTGGCTCGGCGCTCGTCTTGGCCGCCGCTCGTCGAAGGACACTATCGGGCGCGCGGGTCGGCGGCTGGTTGTCGTCTGGCGAACGTTGCCGCTGCTGTTGGTCGTGCGGCGGGTGCGGCCGCACCTGCTGTTCGAGCTGCGAGCCGGGGGTGTACGGAGCCGACCTCCGTCCCTGCGCAGCAGCAGACCTGGGCAGGGACTGGTACCACATCGGCCCCGACGAGCGTCGCGGCGAGTGCGACCGCGGCCGACGTGGCAGGGGTGAGGTAGCTGGCGCGGTCGGCGGAGCGCTTGGCGGGGTGACATCCGGTGGGGGAGGGTGGCGCAGATCCGTTTCCCCCGGCATCGCGGGGCCGGTGCCTGAAAGGTGGTGTTGGCGTGTGGTCCGGCCGCGCCGGCCGACGGGGCGCCGCTATCCACAGATGCCCGTCGATGGGCGCGAAGGTCGAGAGCAAGCCCAGCCAGCGCAATCAGCACAAGCCCGGACAGCACGACAGCTGGCCATCGTTCGCTCGGCGCCTTTGCCGCATCCGCAGATGTGCCTGCCTCCGGCAGTCTTACTACGGTTCTGGACTGCACATCTCCGGTCTTGACCGTGACCTCGGCCAGCGCTGGCAGTTCACCGGGAGCCTGGAACGCCACGAGGTACTGCTCGCCCAACGCCGTCGCTAGGTGTCCGTACGACTGGACGACCTGGGCGGTAGCGGTCCGGAGCACCGTACCGCCCGTGCGGTCCACGACCTGCGACCATGAGTCGTCCCCACGGGTTTGTACAACGTTGATCACCGCCTCGGCCCGCGCTACCTCCTGGGTGAGCTGCTCGACCGAGGGCCCATGTTCGTCTGAGCCATGGCTGTAGACGATGATTGCGCGCGGCCCGGGCGGAGCCATCGCGAGCTCCTGGGCTGCCAGCAACGTCCCCGCCGTCGTCGACCGGGTGCCCCCCGAGCGCAGTGCACTGACGGCGCTCAGCGTGTCGGCGGGCTCGGGGCTCAAGGGCGCGACCACGTGCGGGTCACCCCCTGACGCGACCACCATGGTGCGGACACCTTCGGGCAGCCGTAGCAGAAACTCGGTCGCCCCGCTCTGCGCCGCCTCCAACACTTCTGGCGTCGTGTCGGACGCGGTATCGATCACGAGAGCGACGGACAGGCTGCGGGATGCCATGGGTGTGACCGTGGTGGTAACCGGCGTTCCGTTAACCGTCACTGACAATGCCTCGGGCGCCAGTGCCCCGTCAGGCTGCGCCGCGGGTACCGCGAGGACCATCGAGACGCGGGGCGCCGACGCGGTGTGCACCGCGATCACCCGCGGGTCTTCAGGGGGAGCCGCGAGGGCTGGGTCCGACACCAAAGGGGCGAGCAAGAGGAAGGCGAGCGTGGTGAACACGGCGACGGTCGCCGCGCGATCGCGGTGATCACGTTTGAGTAGCAAAGGCCACCAAATTGTCACGGTAGTGTCCGGTGGAAGGATCGAATGGGCCTCCGCAGGTCACCAGCCGGAGTTCCGGTTCGACAGTTGGGTAGTAGACGAGCTCGCTGGGGAACTCGGCCTTGTGATATCGCTCCAGCGTGGTCACCAGGAAGCGTGCCGTGGTCCCGTCTGTCCGTTCGACCAGAACCTCGTCGCCGGCCTCGAGCTCGCCGAGCCGGAAGAAGACCGCCGGTCCGGTCTTGGAGTCGACGTGCCCCAGGATGACCGCAGGGCCGACCTGTCCTGGCCGAGGGCCGCCGGCCCACCAGCCCGCGGAGCTCGGCTGCCGCGGTACCTCGATGCTCTGGTCGGGTGCCCGCGCGAGCGCCTCCAGCCCCGTGTCCACGTCGATCGAGGGGATGCGCAGACGAACTGGGGGAGCAGTCTCGGTGTGCGCGCGCGTTGAGCGGTAGGACGAGAGGCCGGGGTGAGCTGCGAGGCTCGGCTCCGCAATCGACCCTGCCGAGGTATCGGTGTCGTCGGCGTTCCCGCAGGTGCTGAGAAGCAACGCCGCCAGGAGCGAGCGGAAGGCCGTCGCGCCTGTCAGACGATGCTGTGCCATCACCACCCTTTGGTCGCTGCCATTCCGCCCTCGCCGGTCTGCGGGCCACCCGTCGGGCTCTGCGCAGTGGCGGTGTCCCCGATTGCGGTGGCGGCCTGCGCCGCCAGCGCGAACATGTGCTGGTAGGCGTCGAAGGACAGTTGGTACGCCGTGGTGTAGTCCCGCTCTGCGTACGCGTTGATTTGACGAACCAGAAGGTCCTCGTGCATCACAAAGGCGTCCGCCAGGGCGGGTGCGCCCAAACGCCCTTGTGTCGACGTGGACAGGAACGTCGCGAAGTGCGCGTTGAACCCCTTCAGCCGCTCGGTCGCAGCGTTTTCGAGAGCCGCATCATCCGCCACGAGTGCCTGGGTATAGGTCACGAACGCGTCGATGTGGTCCGCCCAGAGTGCCTGAAAGGAACCCGCACCTGCAGCACCGAACACGCTCTCGATCATGGCCGTGATCTCACGGGTATTTCCGTCAAGCGCGGCGCCGGCCGCAGGAAAGTCGGGAGCATTGGAGATCCCTGAACGCATCGCGTCGACGGCAAGCTCGGCGTGTTCACCGAGGAGCAGGCCAAGGCGCGACTGCAACTGGCGGGCCGGGCTGTCGAAGTCGGCCGGCAACCCCCCACCTCCTCCGGTCACGATACTGGCGGCCAGGGCCTTGCCGAGCGGGAACATGTGCGCGTAACTCTCGCGCTCGAGTGCGAAGGCGCGGTCATAATCCCCGCGGGCATAGGCGTCGACCTGTTGCAGTAGCTGATCCACGTGCATCCGCAACTCGGCGGCGACGACAGAGGCCGGAGCGGCCTTCTTGGTGGCCGCCTCGAGGAACTGGCTGAGTTTGGTCGTATAGTCATCCAGCTGGCGACGTGCCTGCGACTTTACGGCCTCATCCTTGTCGGCCACACCTCGTGAGTAGTCGAACAGGTAGGTGACGTGGCCGAACCACATCTGTTCGAACTTCTCCGCTGCCTCCGCGCCGTACACGGTTCCGATCAACTCGCCTAGGTCAGCGGTGTTCTCACCTAGCGCTGCGTCTGCGACCTGAGCGAGGTCTCCGTCGCCGTGCAGTCGTGCCCTGGTGAGCCGGACGGTGAGGATCGCGTGCTGGCCGAGTAGCTGTTCCAGCTTGGCGCGCAGGTCGCTTGCATCGATTGCCTTGACAGCCGCCGCCCCGCTGCTGTGGTCATGGACGGCCGCCGATTCAGCGATCGGCTCACTTGCGTGCTCGTCCTGGTCAGCAGTCCACTGCGACGAGCATCCCGGAAGTACAGCAGCGGCCATGCAGGCGGCCACGCCGACGGCGGCCGCCCTAGACCCCACAAACGGTCGGCGAATCGGACGACGGCGGACGAAACAACGGGGACAACAGGAGCGACGGAGACCACGATCGACGACCTTCGCAGCCCTGCCACCGGTACCAGCGGTGAACATGATGGCTACCACCTCCCCAACCCGGCGCGACAGGGGGAGTGCCCGCCCCGCCATGTGAATGAGCCTACGCCGACAGCATTAGCAGTCGAATAGCAACACCGTCGATCGGGCAACCGCCCCCCCGAACGGACAGGCCCCCGGACTGCCCACTGTGCCGCAGCGTCGACTGGCTCCTCATCGACCACCACGCCAGCCAGAGCGGCAGCACCAAGCCCGCATCGCACGAACTGGCGCCGTGACTGCACCCCGAATGCGACGCTCATCTACCCCCGCCCATCGCCCACCTCGACATTTGGGCGACCGACCGCATCATGCCAGCCAGAACCGCCCTCGGCATCAGGCTAGACACACACCCGGTCCGCTGGCCAGTGGGAGAGAGGTCTGGAGACGTTAACCGATTGAGCCGCTCTCTAGGTCCATCACCGCGTTCGTGTCTACGGGATCGTGCCGTCCCTGGTGTCGCCTTCGGCGGCGCTGAAGTCGGTCGCCGCGTCGACGCCGCTGCCGCCGCTGAAGCGGTCCGCGCCCGACCCGCCGGTGAGCCGGTCGCCACCGGAGCCGCCGCCCAAGCTGTCGTCGCCCGCACCTCCGCTCAGCCGGTCGTCACCGGAACCGCCGGATAGTGCGTCGTTGCCCGCGGCCCCGTCCAAGCTGTCGTTGCCCACACCTCCGCACAGGAGATCGATGCCCTCGCCGCCGCCGACGCTGTCGTTGCCGTTCTGACCCCAGATCAGGTCGGTGCCGTTTCCGCCGGTCAGAACGTCATTGCCGTTGCCGCCGGCCCGCACCGTGAGCGGGACCGTAGCGGTGGCTTGGCCGTCGCTGACGGTGACGGTGACGTTGGCGGTGCCGGTGCGCCCGGCGACCGTCGTTGCCGTCAGGGTGCGCGAAGCCCCGCTGCCGGCGAAGACGATGTTGCCATTCGGCAGCAACGCCCGGTTGTTGGACGAGGCGCTGACCGTCAGTGTCGTCGCGGCGTTCTCCACATCGCCTACCGCGAGGGTGATCGTGCCCGAGTGGTCGTCCGTTCCGCACGTCCCGCCGGCGACCACCGTCGCCGTGGGGGCGTCGTTGACCGGGGTGACCGTGATCGTGACCGTGGCCGGGCTGGAAGACAGCGTGCCGTCGCTGGCCCGGTAGGTGAACGAGTCGCTACCGGCGAAGTCCGCCGCCGGGGTGTAGGAGAACGAGCCGTTGGCGTTCAGGCTCAGGCTGCCGTGGCTCGGCCCCGTCGCCAGCGCCGCAGTCAGCGGATCGCCGTCCGGGTCGCTGTCGTTGCCAAGCACGCCGGGGGCGGGCACGGTCAGCACCGTGTCTTCCGCCTTGGTATAGGCATCCCCGGCCGCGACCGGAACGTCGTTGACCGGGGTGACCGTGATCGTCACGGTGGCCACGTTCGAGGTCAGCGTGCCGTCGCTGGCCCGGTAGGTGAACGAGTCGCTACCGGCGAAGTCCGCCGCCGGGGTGTAGGAGAACGAGCCGTTGGCGTTCAGGCTCAGGCTGCCGTGGCTCGGCCCCGTCACCAGCGCCGCAGTCAGCGGATCGCCGTCCGGGTCGCTGTCGTTGCCGAGCACGCCGGGGGCGGGCACGGTCAGCACCGTGTCTTCCGCCTTGGTATAGGCATCCCCGGCCGCGACCGGAACGTCGTTGACCGCGGTGACCGTGATCGCCACGGTGGCCACGTTCGAGGTCAGCGTGCCGTCGCTGGCCCGGTAGGTGAACGAGTCGCTACCGGCGAAGTCCGCCGCCGGGGTGTAGGAGAACGAGCCGTTGGCGTTCAGGCTCAGGCTGCCGTGGCTCGGCCCCGTCACCAGCGCCGCAGTCAGCGGATCGCCGTCCGGGTCGCTGTCGTTGCCGAGCACGCCGGGGGCGGGCACGGTCAGCACCGTGTCTTCCGCCGTGGTATAGGCATCCCCGGCCGCGACCGGAACGTCGTTGACCGCGGTGACCGTGATCGCCACGGTGGCCACGTTCGAGGTCAGCGTGCCGTCGCTGGCCCGGTAGGTGAACGAGTCGCTACCGGCGAAGTCCGCCGCCGGGGTGTAGGAGAACGAGCCGTTGGCGTTCAGGCTCAGGCTGCCGTGGCTCGGCCCCGTCACCAGCGCCGCAGTCAGCGGATCGCCGTCCGGGTCGCTGTCGTTGCCGAGCACGCCGGGGGCGGGCACGGTCAGCACCGTGTCTTCCGCCGTGGTATAGGCATCCCCGGCCGCGACCGGAACGTCGTTGACCGCGGTGACGGTGATCGCCACGGTGGCCACGTTCGAGGTCAGCGTGCCGTCGCTGGCCCGGTAGGTGAACGAGTCGCTACCGGCGAAGTCCGCCGCCGGGGTGTAGGAGAACGAGCCGTTGGCGTTCAGGCTCAGGCTGCCGTGGCTCGGCCCCGTCACCAGCACCGCAGTCAGCGGATCGCCGTCCGGGTCGCTGTCGTTGCCGAGCACGCCGGGGGCGGCCACGGTCAGCACCGTGTCTTCCGCCGTGGTATAGGCATCCCCGGCCGCGACCGGCGCCTGGTTGGTGACCGTGCTGTTCAACAGCACGGCGACGTTGTTAGTGGTGAATTTGGTGGCCGCCAGGTCAGGCTTGCCGTCGCCGTTGAAGTCAGCCGCCACCACCGAGGTCTGTGTGCTACCGACGGCGAAGTTGGTCGGGGCGGTGAAGGTGCCCCCCGTGCTGCCGAGCAGCACCGAAACGCGGGGCTGGTTGTGGTTGGTGACGGCGAGGTCCGGGTCGCCGTCCCGGTTGAAGTCGGCCACCGCGACGGCGGACACGCCGCTGTCCGTGGTCAGGATGGTCGGGCCGGTGAAGGTGCCACCGGTGCTGCCGAGCAGCACCATGATCTCGCCGGGGGATTGGTCGGCGACGGCGAGGTCGGGGTCACCGTCGCCGTTGAACTCGCCCACCGCGACCGAGTCGGGGTCGGAGCCTGAGGCGACCGTGGCCGGCGCGGTGAAGTTGGCGCCTGCGCTGCCGAGCAGCACCAGCACCCTGCCGTCGAAGGCGTCGGCGACGGCGAGGTCGGGGTCGGCGTCGCCGTTGAACTCGCCCACCGCGATCGAGTAGGGACCGGTGGCCGTCCCGACCGTGGTGGGCGCGGTGAAGCCACCGCCGGTGGTGCCGCGCAGCACCAGGATGTCGCCGGTCACCTGGTCGGCGACGGCGAGGTCGGGGTCACCGTCGCCGTTGAACTCACCCACCGCGACCGAGGCGGGGAAACTGCCGGCGGGGAAATTGGTCGGGCCGGTGAAGCTGCCGCCGGTGCTGCCGAGCAGCACCGAGATGATGCCGTCGAAGCCGTCGGCGACGGCGAGGTCGGGGTCACCGTCGCCGTTGAAGTCGCCCACCGCGACCGCGAACGGGAATCCGCCGGTGGCGATGTTGGTCGCAGCGCTGAAGCCTGCCACCAGCGCCCCCGAGCAGCACCGAGACACTCCCGGCGAACTCGTTCGCGACCGCGAGATCCGGGTCACCGTCGCCATTGAAGTCACCCACCGCGACCGAGTTGGGGTTGTCACCGACGGCGAAGTTGGTCGGACCCGTGAACGTCACGGGCGTCAACGCCCGTGCCGGCGGCGCCGGAAGCAGGGCGGCGACCACGAACGACGCGACTAGGACGGCGAAACGGATCCCCCACATGCGACCCCCAACTGGCGCAGACCGTTGTCATCTCGAGCGTGGGGATGCTAGGCCCCGGCCGGCCGCCGTGGCAACGCGAATGGGTACGTCCGGCCCCGGCGGTGCCGGAGACGTCGGCCCCTACGTCGGCGAGATGGAGATCGTGTAAGTCCTGCTGTTGTTACCCTCGTCGCCTTCGTCCGGGATTCGGTTGACGTCGTCCGTCGCTGACGCCGAAGTCACCTAATTCGATGACGGGGTCTTCGTCGTCGACGCCGGGAGGCCGACGTATGCGGTGACGCGCAGGGCTGCGCGCGACCGTCGCCTGGGCGTCGATGTTGCCCACCCCCCGGAAGCACTGTGGCGCCCGGCTGTCTGCGGGCCTCTTCGAACATCGCACCCGCGGGGCTCGGGTGATAGGCGAAGGCGTTCAGGACGACGTCGCTGCCGCCGAAGCCGGCGCTGTCGAGTGTCGGACGCCAACGCCCCCGGCGGACAAAGCCGTGGTCGCCACCGCCGACCCGGGCCGTGTCCTTAGTCGTGTCGGAGGGGGGACACGACAGTCTCACTCACCTCGCCTTCACCACCGAGTTCGCCGTCGCTCGCTGACGCCGTGGGCGGGTCGATCGGGGGCATGTCCCGCGGGCCGATCAACCATCAGTCGGAGGTGCTGTCCGGGCGAGACCGCGCGGTGACGACCTCTCGTCCAGCGGCTAGAGGCTGGCGATCAGGCGCTCGACGCGTTCGTCGTGGGAGCGGAAGGGGTCCTTGCAGAGGACGGTGCGCTGGGCCTGGTCGTTGAGCTTCAGGTGGACCCAGTCGACGGTGTAGTCGCGCTTGCGTTCCTTGGCCCGGCGGATGAACTCGCCCCGGAGGCGGGCCCGGGTGGTCTGGGGTGGGACCTCGACGGCCTTGTCGATCGCTTCGTCGGTGGTCACGCGCTCGACCAGCCCGCGCTGTTGCATCTCGTAGAAGAGGCCGCGTCGCCGGTCGATGTCGTGGTACTGGAGGTCGATCAACGCCACCCGGGGGTCCGACAGCGGCAGCTCGTGTCGGGCGCTGTAGGACTCGATCAGCTTGTGCTTGATCACCCAGTCGACCTCGCGGTCGAGCGACAGGGGGTCGTCGGCGAGGCGGGTGAGGCAGTGCTCCCACATGCCCAGCGCCTGGACCTCCAGTGGTGAGAGGTCGCGGGTCTCGGCGTAGCGCTGCGCCCGCTCCAGGTACTCGGACTGGATGTCGAGCGCGGAGGCCTCCCGCCCGTTCGCCAGCCGGACCAGGCGCTTCATCGTCGGATCGTGGCTGATCTCGCGGATGGCCCGGATCGGGTTCTCCAGGGTCATGTCCCGCAGCACGAACGACGGGTCTTCGAGCATCCGCAGCAGGATCGACGTGGCGCCGACCTTGAGGAACGTCGCGTACTCGCTCATGTTCGAGTCCCCGACGATCACGTGCAGCCGGCGGTAGCGCTCGGCGTCGGAGAGGGGCTCGTCGCGGGTGTTGATGATCGGCCGGCTGCGGGTCGTGGCCGACGACACGCTCTCCCAGATGTGCTCGGCCCGCTGGGCGATGCAGAACATCGCACCTCGGGCGGTCTGGAGGACCTTGCCCGCCCCGGCGTAGATCTGCCGGGACACGAAGAACGGGATCAGCACCTCGGCGTAGTGGCCGAAGTCGTCACGCCGCGAGGTCAAGTAGTTCTCGTGGCAGCCGTAGGAGTTCCCGGCCGAGTCGGTGTTGTTCTTGAACAGGTAGACGTTGCCTCGGATGCCCTCCTCGCGCAGCTGCTGCGACGCCGCGACCAGGAGCTGCTCGAGGATCCGCTCACCGGCCTTGTCGTGGGTGACCAGGTCGAGGATCGAGTCGCACTCCGGCGTGGCGTACTCGGGGTGACTGCCCACGTCGAGGTACAGGCGAGCCCCGTTGGCGAGGAACACGTTGCTCGACCGGCCCCACGACACCACCCGGCGGAACACATAGCGCGCCACCTCGTCGGGGCTCAACCGCCGCTGCCCCCGCAGAGTGAACGTGATCCCGTACTCGTTCTCGAGCCCGAAGATCCGCCGCTCCACCACCGCAACCTACCGCCACCCACGGCGCTCCCTCAGGCCAGGCAAAGTCCGGTGTCCCGACGGGTACGGTCTCGCCCGCCGATCGCCGGCCTCGAGGTCAAACCGCCAGTTCGACACGCTCACTCACTTCGAGCGATGGCGGCTATAGCGCCGCAGCGCCGTGACCAGGTATGACGCCGCCGCCGTGCGGTGCCGAGTGTCAGGGGGGACACGACAGTCTCACTCACCTCGCGTTCACCACCGAGTTCGCCGTCGCTCGCTGACACCGCGGCTCGTCCGGAAGGGCAGACCTGGAATTGCCCCTTGCCCCGCCCGGACTCGTCATACCGTGGCGCCGTGACCGCTCTGCCGTACCAGGGGATCGAACGCGTGGTGCTCGACCCCTACAGCTCCCCGTGGCTGAAGTTCGTCCTCGTGGTCGACACCGATGCCCTACTGAGCAGCATCGACAACCACTGCAGGACGGGGCGTACAACACGGCTTCATCGCATCATGCAAACGGGCACCGCTCCGGCCTTTGCGGCCGATCACGTCTACGGCGAAACCTACGGTCGCCTGCACAAGTTCGCGACCAACGGCTCGGTCACCGTCGAGGAACTGCAAGCCTGCTTCGAGGAACACTACCTACCCAACCTGCGATGGGTTACGACGTCCGTTGATGACATCGGAGATGTCCGCGTCGCCAGCGTCACCCACGACACCGATGTGCCAACCGCTCAGGGCCGCAGCCTCCTTGACCGACATGCCCATCACCCGCGTCTCGATGATCAGGCGGGCCACCTCGCGGGTCAGGTGCCCTTCCTGCCACGCCAGGACCACAAGCTGCGACAGCCGCTCCACCGCCGGCACCTCCACACCGAGGTCACCCGGAGCGGGCGTGTCGAACCGCTGCCGGGTGTCACCGACCGGCACCTCGTGGACCCGTTCCCACGCGCGAGAGAACCGCTTGCGGGTGTCCAAGAGCAGCTGGCCCGCCACGGTGCGGCGCCGCTGGTAGGGGAACTCGAACACGACGAACGTGGCCTCCGACACCACCTCGTCGATGGGGACCCCGATCCGGCCGGCCAGCGCGCACAGGCCCGGTCGGAGACACGCCAACACCGCCAACAGGGCGATCTCGTCGCCGGACTGCGCCAGGCCCACCAGGCACCGCAGCACCCGATTGGCGGTGGAGCGCTCGGTCCGCCACACCCAGCCCGGCACCTCCCCCGGTGCTCCTATCTCCGTGGCAGCCAGGGCCGGGCAGTGCTTCGACCAGCCGGCCACGACCTCGACGCCCCGGGCGCCCCGGAGGCGACCCAGCTCGTCCTCCAGACGGGACAACGCGTTGACCCGATCCATGCAGCGGACCTCCTCGTCCTTGCTCGACGACGAGGACCGTGCGCCCCGGGCTTCGTACAAACCTGCGTACCGGAGGGCCGCCGCCGTGGGCGTGGAATCCCCGCGAAGCGTGTAGGGAACCGGCGGTTGGCTCCGACTCAGGGGTGGTGCGGCCGTTGGGGCCGCTGACGACTGGAGGTTGGAGATGACCAAGGTGACTGCGCAGATGTCGGTGTCGCTGGACGGTTTCTACACGGGCCCCCGGGACCCGAGGAACCCCGAGAGCATGGTGGGCTGGACCGACGGCCCCGAGGCGCCGGGGTTCTTCCGGGTCACCCGATGGGCGGTCGATGCCATGGCCTGGCGGGAGCGCCAGGGCTTCGCCGGGGGCGAGCAGTCGGTCAACAGCTCGATCATCGAGGAGACCTTCGCCGCCGCCGGCGCCTACGTGATGGGTCGGCGCATGTTCGACGCCGGCGAGGTCCCGTGGGGCGACAACCCTCCGTTCCGGGCGCCGGTGTTCGTGGTGACCCATCGGCCCCGCGAGGTGCTGGCGAAGGAGGGCGGCACGTCGTTCACGTTCGTCACCGACGGTGTCGAGCAGGCTGTCGAGCTCGCCCGGAAGGCCTCCGGCGACAAGGACGTCGCCGTCGCCGGCGGGGGGACGCTGCTGCGCCAGGTCCTGCAGGCCGGCCTCCTGGAGGAGCTGGAGCTGCACATCGCACCGGTGATCCTCGGCGACGGGCAGCGGCTGCTCGACGCCAGCCTCGAGCTCGGGCCGGACGAGGGCATCGAGCTCACACCCACCCGGGTGATCGAGGCACCCGAGGTCACCCATGTCCGCTACGCGGTGAACGGGCGTGCCAGGCTCCACTTCGACGACGATCGCTTCGCCGCCGTAGCCGAACGCGAGATGGAACGGGGTGCAGGCGACTCGTAGAGGAGCGAGATCATGAAGTACATGCTGTTGATCTACGGCAATCAGGAGCGGTGGGAGTCGGTCGGGGCCGACGAGCTCGCCGAGATCATCCGCCAGACCGACGCCCTCAACCAGGCGTTGCTCGAGTCGGGTGAGCTCGTCGGCGCCTACGGCGTGGCCGACCAGGCCGACGCCAAGGTGGTCCGGGTGACCGACGGTCCGCCGGCGGTCACCGACGGCCCCTACGTCGAGGCCAAGGAGTACCTGGGGAGCTTCACGATCGTCGACTGTGACAGCGAGGAGCGGGCGTTGGAGATAGCGGCCATGAACCCGGCGTCGCGCTACTCCGGGGTCGAGGTCCGTGCGTTGCTGCACGAAGCCGACGCCCCGATGTGACGACGACCGACTCCCGACCGGTGACTGTCCCCGACTGGCCGCTGGTGCGGCGGCTCGCGCCGGACGTGCTCGGCACTCTCGTCCGGCGCTACGGCCACTTCGACTCCTGCGAGGACGCCGTGCAGGAGGCGTTGCTGGCCGCCGCTCGCCAGTGGCCGGCAGAGGGGTGGCCCGCCAGCCCGAAGGCCTGGTTGATCACGGTGGCTTCACGGCGGCTCACCGACGAGCTCCGCAGCGCCGAGGCTCGCCGCCAGCGCGAGGAGCTGGATCAGGCCCGAACACCACGTCGACCCGAGGATGAGCACGAGCACGACGACCAGGACCCGGTGGGCGACGACACCCTCACGCTGCTGTTCCTGTGCTGCCACCCCGCGCTGTCGCCCGCCTCCCAGGTGGCGCTGACCCTGCGGGCGATCGGTGGCCTGACGACCGCCGAGATCGCCCGGGCGTTCCTGGTGCCCGAGGCGACGATGACCCAGCGCATCGGGCGGGCCAAGGAGCGCATCCGCGCCGCGGGCGCCACGTTCCGCCTGCCGCCCGCCGACGAGCAGCGAGAGCGCCTGCGGGTCGTCCTGCACGTGCTCTACCTGGTGTTCAACGAGGGCTACACGGCGACGGCGGGCACCAACCTCGTGCGGGACGAGCTGACGGCCGAGGCCATTCGGCTCACACGGCTGCTGTTGCGCCTGGTGCCCGACGACGGCGAGGCTGCCGGGCTCCTCGCCCTGATGCTGCTGACCGAAGCCCGGCGCGCCGCCCGCACCGCGGTCGACGGCTCCCTCGTGCCGCTCCGCGAGCAGGACCGCTCGTCGTGGGATGCCGACGCCATCGCGGAAGGCGTCGCCCTGGTGACCGGGGCCCTGGGGTCCAAGCCGCTCGGCCCGTACCAGCTGCAGGCAGCCATCGCCGCTGTCCACGACGAGGCGCCCACCGCTGCCGACACCGACTGGCCCCAGATCCTCGCCCTGTATCGGGTGCTCGAGCGGCTCGACCCGAGCCCGGTCGTCACGCTCAACAAGGCGGTGGCGCTCGCCATGGTGGACGGGCCCGCGGCCGGCTTGGCGGTGGTCCAGTCGCTCGCCGGCGACGCACGCGTCGACCGCACCCACCACCTCGACTCGGTGCGCGGGCACCTCCTGGAGCTGGCCGGTGATCACGACGAGGCACGGAAGGCCTATCGAGCCGCAGCTCGGCGGGCGAAGAGCCTGCCCGAGCAACGTCACCTGCTCGCCCGCGCCGCCCGCCTACGCTGACCGACTAGCCGGTGTCTTTGTCGTCGTCGCCGAGGATCTCGGCGCGGGCCCAGTCAACCAACTCGGCCGCCCACTCCCGCATCCCCGGCTCCTCACCCACCGGACGGACGCTACGCGCGCCCGGCAGATCCCCCGCCCTGTCCTTCGTCGTCATCGAACGTGATCCTCTCCGCCCCCGACCTCACGATCAGGGACCCTCAGATCACGCCCTTACACACCCGATCGGACAGGCCCATAGCCGGTCCCCCGGGTCGTGTCCTACGGCGGGGGCGTCCAGTCCAACGCTCTCCTGGTGCTGGCCGCGCAGGGCGCATCGACTACCGCACGTTCCTGTTCGCCAACGTCGGTGACGACAGCGAACACGGCGGGCCGTCACGGAATGATGCGGATGAGGCGGGAATGGGCGTTGACGACCGTGGCGGCGTCGGTGGGGCCCCCGATGGTCAGGCCGTCGTACTCCTCCTCGACGTGGCCGTCTCTGGTGACGATAATGCGAAAGGCGCCACTGGCCTCGGGGGCCGCCGGGAGGATCTCCACGTCCGTGCCTGCACCGAGCGGCCTGCCGGTGACCGTCTCGAACCCCAACGACTCCGGTGTACCTGGCGTCGGGCTAGTGGACGCCGACTGCCGGAACCAGATCGACAGCCGGCAGCCCCCCGCCCGGACGGTGTCACGGAGCGGGGGGAACTCGTCGTCGAGACCCGGCGCGCACACCTGGAACAGGCGCGTGCCGGCGGGAAAGCCGCGGAGGACGAACGTGCCAAGGTCGCGCAGCTCGGCTCCGGCGTGGTCGCGGCCGAGGACGTCAACGACCGCCCACGAGCAAACGATCTGGCCGCCGTGGGCGACGGCGCAGATCCGCGAAACTTCGTGGACGGTCAGGCCGAGGTACTCGCCGCCGGAGATCGTCACCGGTCCGCGGTGGATGCCGATCCGCACCCTGAGTCGAACGCCTTCTGGCCAGCTGTGGTGCTCGACTCGCTGCTGCGCCGTCACCGCCGCCGCCACCGCGTCCCTCGCGGTCGGGAACACGTAAAACAGGCTGTCGCCTTCGCTGCCCATCGAGCGGCCGTGATGGTCGTCGAACGATCGCTCGAGCATCCGCTGGTGCACTCGCAGCAGCAGGCCGTAGCTCCCTTTGAGCTCGCGCAGGAGCACGGTCGAGCCCTCGATGTCGGTGAACAGGAGCGTGAGCCCGCCCTGCGGATCAGCCATCGCGAGGCATTATCGCGATCGATTCAGATCGTGTCGCCGGGCATGGCGAACCCCGCCACGCTCCGCTACGTGCGCGATGTGGCGCTGCCGTATGCCACCGACCACGGCATCGAGCTGCACGAGTTGCACAAGGTTCGGCGCGGCGGCACCGTCGAAACGCTGCACGGCCGCCTGGTCCAGCCCGGGTCCCGGTCACTCCCCATCCCCGTGCCGATGCCCGACACAGGCGCCCCCCGCCACCCGCTCCCGCACGCTGGATTTCAAGATCCGTGTCATTGGCCGCTAATGCCGACCCGTGGACGGGTCTTGCGCAGGCTGCGCCGCGCAATCGAGAAACCGCAGCTAGCGCCTCCTGCGGCGCGAGCAGCGCGGCTAGCTCGCCGAGTTCCACATCGTCGGCGATACCCGACAGCGCCACCCGGATCGCCTTGAACGGGATGATCGTCCTCGGCGAGGAACGCTCATGGTCGCCGAGTCGCACGCGGACCGGCTGACCGCCTGGACGGTCACGAACTCCGGTGAGCTGGTTGACCGGCGTGTCTGGGCCAACCTCGGGCCGGGTTCGGCCCCGGACGGCATCTGCGCGGACGCCGAAGGGGCGATCTGGTATGCCAGCGTTCCGGGACAGCGCTGCACGCGCATCGCTGAGGGCGGCGAGGTGCTGGACACCATCAATGCAGACCGTGGTTGCTTCGCGTGCATGCTCGGAGGCGACGACGGTCGCACGCACTACATCGTGGCCAACCACTACACCAGCGGCGGCGCCTCGGACGGCATTGTGCTGACCCAACGAGTCGCCGTGCCCCACGCCGGGCGACCCTGAAGCGCCATCGCCGGCCAGACCAACCTTCGCACCACCCAGAAGGCCGCAAGCGCAGCTTCGCGCCGCTCCCATCCGCGCCTGCCACGGCGAATCCCGGCCGCGGCAACCAACGCGTTGGCCCAGTTGGTCATGGCTCGACCTCGCGACCATGAGCAGTCGGGGGAATCCCCCCAACGCCGGGACCGGGACCCGGGTCAGAATCCAAGCTCGGTCGCGAGCGCCATCGCTCGACGAGCACGCTGGGCGTTGTCGGGGAGGCCTCGGCGGTGATCACAGTCGGTGCTCGTACCCGCGCTGGTGCCGTCGTCGGCCGGTGTCGCTCCGAGCGCCGTCCGGGTGAGGGTGTCGAACGCGGCCTCCGCGGCTCGACCGATCCTCGCCCTGCAACAGGGGCCGGATCCGTCAGCCTTCGGGCGGTGGTTCTAGGACCATCACATGGATCTGCCGGTGATCGAGCCGGCGGGCATATGCCTGGTAGCCGGCGTAGATCTCGCAGCCGCGCGCCCACACGGCTTCGCGCTCGTCGCCCGTGGCTTCACGGGCCACCACGGGCACCGTCCGACCCCGATAGCCGACCTCGGCCCGGGGGTCGGCTCGCAGGTTGAAGTACCAGCCGGGTGTTCGGGGCTGGCCGAACCGAGTGCCGATGACCGCGATCTGGTCGCCGGACGGCACGCCGACAAGTGGCACCTCCCGCCGCTACCCGCTGCGCGCTCCGGTTGACGCCAGGGTGATCACGGGAAGGCCGGCGAGCACCCCCGGCACCGTCACGCGCTCCCGGCTGAGCCGGAGCACGAGCCGGTCGATGTGGTGGAGGGTATTGGCAAATAGCCACGCCCCCGGCCGCGACGACGACACCTTCCAGACGAGCCTCTGGAGGCAGTTGGCCTCGGGGATCCGGTAGCCGAGCTGATCGATCAGTCCCACGACGACCATTGTCGCGGGCCCGAACTCCTCTCGTCGGGCCGACAGACCCGCGGGATGGCACCTGGCCGCCCTGCCCCCGAACGCCGGTTCAGAGAGAGCGCGATCCGAGTACGCAGAACTCATTGCCCTCCGGATCGGCGAGCACAATCCACGACTGCTCGCCTTGTCCCACGTCTGCTCGCGTCGCGCCCAGTGCAAGCAACCGTTCGACCTCAACGTCTCTGTCGTCTGGCCGGAAGTCGAGGTGCAAGCGATTCTTGATCATCTTCGACTCCGGGACGGGGACGAAGAGGAGTCCCGGCAGACGATCCGCAGAGGGTCGAATCTCAATCTCGTCGGGGTCGTCGTTGACGACGACCCAGCTGAGCGCCTCCCGCCACCACCTCCCGAGGCTGCCCGGATCCCGTGAATCGACGATTGTCTGCTCCCACTCGAGGCTCACGAGCCGACCGTGGAAGCCGCGTCGCGGCCTGCCCTACGACGCCGGCTGCGAGACCGTCGCCGACCGGCACGGGACGAGCGTTCGCTGCGCGGCCCGCAGTGCGCTCGCAACGGCCGATCCTCGACGCCTCCGAGTCCGGTCATTCACCACCTGCACGTTTCGGATGCGACCGACCGTGGTATTTATGTGAGTGACTCACATATTGAGGAGGCACCATGGGATCGCACGCGAACGGCACCGTCGAGATGGCCGGATGGGACGAGAAGCCCTACGAGGAGATCGATGGCGAGCGCAAGCTCACGTCGACCACGGTCCAGCAGAAGTTCTCGGGTGACATCGAGGGCGAGGGCTCGGCCACGTGGCTCACCTCGTACCTCGCCGACGGCACGGCGGAGTACTCGGGCTTCCAGCGCATCGTCGGCTCGATCGGTGGGAGCAAGGGATCGATCGTGTTGCGGATGTCGGGCGGCTACGACGGCACAACGGCCCGCAGCGAGTGGTCGGTCGTGGAGGGGATGGGTACGGGCCAGTTGTCGACGCTGACCGGCTCGGGTCGCAACGAATCCGACCGCGAGGGACACAACACCTACACCCTCGACTACGAGCTCGCGTGAGTGCCGGCTTCGGTGCCACCGCCAACCGGCTCGGAGCGCTGGCGCTCCGGCTGAGCGATCGGATGCAGATGGCCGTGACCGCCGACGGCGTGCGTTCGCTGTCGGCGGCCACGGCCCTCTCGGTGCTCGACCGGTGGTTCGGCGCGCCACCGAGCGTCGACGCACTGCGACGGGTGCTCGGGCTCACACCATCAGGTGGCGTGCGCCTGGTCGACGTGCTCGAGCGCGACGGCCTCGTCACTCGCAAAGCGGGCACCGACGCGCGGGTTCGGGCGGTCACCCTCACGGCGAAGGGACGGCGCACCGCGCGTGCCGCGGTCACAGCGCGCCACGTGCTCCTCGAGGAGGTGCTTGCACCACTGGACCCGGCCGAGCGCGAGGCGCTGGCGACCATCGTGGACAAGCTGCTCACCGGTCTCGTGCCCGGTCCACGGCCCGACGCCGCGATGTGCCGGCTCTGCGACACCGAGGCGTGTGGCGCTCAGCGCGACCAGCCCTGCCCGATCACGCTCGCTGCACTACGGCAGACGAGCCCAGGAACGAGCATCCCCTAACGCCGGGTATGAGCCTTGTCAGCTGGCTGCTCTCGATCGTCCGCGCTCGGGTGACGATGATGGCGCCGCGCATGTCGAGAACGCGTCGGTGGCTCCGACTCAGGGGCATGACCAAGGTGACCGCACAGATGTCCATCTCGCTCGACAGTTGCTACGCCGGGCCGATGGACCCACGCGACCCCCAGGACGCGGCCGGTTGGATGCAGGGCCCGGAGGCGCCCGGGTTCTTCCGGGTCACGCGATGGGTGACCGACGCCACGGGCTGGCGCGAGCGGCAGGGGTACGCCGGCGGCGAGCGCTCGATCAACTCCGACATCATCGACGAGACGTTCGCGGCCGCTGGCGCTTACGTCATGGGCCAGCGCATGTTCGACGGCGGCGAGATCCCGTGGGGTGACACCCCGCCATTCCGGGCGTCGGTCTTCGTCGTGACCCATCGACCCCGCGCGAGCCTGCAGCGCGAGGGCGGCACGTCCTTCACATTCGTGACCGGCGGCATCGAGCAAGCCGTCGCACTGGCTCGCGAGGCGGCCGGCGGCAAGAACGTGGCCGTCGCCGGCGGCGGGACCCTGCTGCGGCAGGTCATCGGCGCCGGCCTGCTCGAGCAGCTCGAGCTGCACATCGCGCCGGTGGTGCCTAATCGACGACGCGACCTCCACGTCCTGCCGCGCCTCCTCAGCGGCGGCACTTGCCTGTGCGACGTCGCGGGTGGTCCGTGCGCAAGCTGCAGAACCTGGGTCGGCTATGACCCGAATGCCGCGATCAACCTCCGTTTCCGCGCCACCTACGAGCACTGACCCCCGATTACCGAAGGAGCACCAGCCATGTCACTCGCCCGCGTCCAACAGATCTCCGTCTCCCTCGACGGTTTCGCCACCGGCGATGGTCAGAGCCTCGATGCGCCGTTCGGCCACGCCGGCGAGAGGCTGCACGACTGGATGTTCGTCACCCGGTGGTGGCACGAAAGGGAGGGCCAGCCCGGCGGCAGCGGCGGCATCGACGACGCCTTCTTGCGGCTGCACGATCCTGGCATCGGCGCCGAGGTCATGGGTGCCGGGAAGTTCGGCCCGCCCGGATGGCACGAGGACCCGGAGTGGAAGGGCTGGTGGGGTCCCAACCCACCGTTCCACACACCGACCTTCATCCTCACCCATCACCCACGCCCGTCGATCGAGATGGAGGGCGGCACGACCTACCACTTCATCGACGCTTCGCCGGCCGAGGCGCTCCAGACGGCCCGCGAGGCCGCGGGCGGCCAGGACGTACGCATCGGCGGGGGTCCAACCATGATCCGCGACTTCCTCGCTGCCGGGCTCGTCGACCACATGCACACCGTGGTGGTCCCGATCCTGCTCGGCCGAGGCGTACGCCTCTGGGACGGACTGGAGGGCCTCGAGCAGGACTACGACATCGAGGCCACCTCCTCGCCCAGCGGAGTCACGCATGTGACCTTCACCCGTGCGGGTGCCTGAACCGCCTCGGTCGAGAACCCGGGGCGCGGCCGCGTCGCTGGAGGCCCTCCGTCGGGTTCGTCACTCTGCTAGGCACCGACGGCTGATCGACCGCTCTGGGTGGTCGATCAGCCGATGGTGAGCGGCCAGAGCGACCATCTCGGTTCACCCTGCCCGCCCACGACCGGACATGGGGCGCATGCCTGGAATCGCAAAGATGCGAGCCGTCGTCCTGGACTGTCCGGCGCCCCGTGTGTTGGCTGAGTCGGAGGGGGTGTGCTGGGTCAGGACATCGGCAATGGTGTGTCAGGACATCGGCAACTTGTGAGAGTGCTCACGTGGCCCGATGTCGAAACGTCGGGCGGTCATCCTCGCTGTTGTCTTGGAGGGTCTGAGCCAGGCCCGAGGCGGCCCGGCGCTACGGGGTTTCGGTGTCGTTCGTGTCTCGCCTGCTGGCCCGCTACCGCATTGGGGGTGAGGCTGCCTTCGAGCCTGGTTCCCGGCGGCCGCTCCGCTCACCGACAGCCACCGACCCTGGCGTGGCCTCGAACGGACCGTGAACCTGCGCGTCGAGCTCACCACCACGAGGCGTTCTCGGACCGTGCGGTGGTGAAAGGACACCGCCTTCGGGTCGTCGCAGCGACCTCGTTGAAGCTGAGGGCAGCCTGACCTTCGGGACGGGAGGAAGGGCGGCAAGCAGCCCTAACAACGCCGGGACGTGGCTCAGCACCGTCAGATGGTCTCGGGTCCGGCAAGCAAGACGGAAAGGTGTACGTGAGGAACCAGCGGTCGAACGCTCCTCAAGAGACCCACCAGCTCGAACCTGACGGATCGGGGCTGGGTTGCAGCGCGCACCCGCATGACGATGGTGTCGGGCGGGGAACTCCTTGGTCGGTGCGTCTCGCCGTCCGGGAGGCCACAGTGAAGTGCCTGCGGCGTAGCCGTGGCGATGCTGCAGGAGCAAAGCTGGGCGCCGACCCCGTCGAACGGTTCGAGAGTGAACGTGGGAACCATCCCGACGGTCCCCTCCCCGGCCAGCGGCCAGCTGGTCGGCGGGAAGACCCGTCGCCGGTTGATGCCGTTGGGGTGGGGCGGAGGGCCCGTAGTAGTCCGAGGCCGGGAAAGCCGGTCACATGGCGAAGGGGTCCAGCGTGTTCGCAGCATCGACGCTGATCGAGGAGGCCGTCGGTGAACATCGGCGCTCCGTGGCCCGACCTCGACGAGGCCGAGCGGCGGGTACTCGTGATGCAAACGAAGCTGCACCAATGGGCGGTGGCCGATCCTGGCCGCCGTTTCGATGACCTTGCCAACCTTGTCTATGACCCGGCGTTCCTCGTTGTGGCGTGGAGCCGGGTGTGGGGCAACAAGGGCGCACGAACCGCCGGCGTCGACGGCATCGCTCCGCGATCTGTCGTGTTCGGTGCTGCGGGTCTGCTCGGTGGGCTGCGAGAGGATCTCAAGGCCGGCCGGTTCGTTCCGCAGCGGGTGCGGGAGAAGACGATCCCCAAGGCGGGCGGCAAGGTCCGTTCGCTGGGGATCCTGACGACCGCAGACCGGATCGTTCAAGCCGTCGTTGAAGCTGGTGCTCGAGCCGATCTTCGAGGCGGACTTCAAGCCATGGTCGTATGGCTTCCGTCCGGAGCGCCGAGCTCAGGACGCCATCGCCGAGATTCACTACCTCGGGTCGCCACCTCGGAACTACGAGTGGGTGCTCGAGGCGGACATCAAGGCGTGCTTCGACGAGATCGACCACACCGCACTGATGGGCCGGGTGCGACGTCGTATCGGAGACAAGCGTGTCCTGGGATGGGTGAAGGCGTTCTTGCGAGGCTGGGATCCTCACCGAGGAGGGCTTCGACCGCGAGACGATCACTGGCACACCCCAAGGAGGGATCCTCTCACCACTGCTGGCCAACATCGCTCTGTCCGTGCTGGACGAGCACTTCGCACACAAGTGGGAAGCGCTCGGACCACAGTCAACGCGAGGCAAACGTCGCCGGGCTGGCGTCCCGGTCATGAGACTCGTCCGCTACGCGGACGACTTCGTGGTCATGGTCGCCGGCACCCACGACGATGCCGAAGCGTTACGCGACGAGGTCGGTTCGGTGCTCGCTCCGATGGGCCTGCGCCTCTCGGAGGAAAAGACGAGGGTCTGCCACATCGATGAGGGCTTCGACTTTCTCGGCTGGCGTATCCAACGCCGAGCCCAGGCGAGGCCGAAGCGGCAAGCGAGCCGTCTACACCTACCCGTCGAAGAAGGCGCTCGCCGCCATCAAGGACAAGGTGAGATGGCTCACCCGACGAGGGCGTCATCGGACGCTCGCGACCTGCTGCGCCGCCTGAACCCGGTGCTGCGGGGATGGTGCAACTACTTCCGTCACGGCGTGTCGCAACGGACCTTCAGCTACGTCGACTACTTCGCCTTCTGGCGGGTGTTCGGCTGGCTCCGCCAACAACACCCCGGATTGAACAAGCACACCCTGGTGCGCCGCCACCTTCCCGAACTGGAAGGTCAGCGACGAAGGAATCGAACTGTTCCGACCCGAAGCAGTCGCCATTGTGCGCTACCGCTACCGGGGCACCAAGATCCCGACACCATGGTCGAGCCCAACGACAGGATCGGCCGCTTGAACAGCGGCACGAACACGTGGAGAGCCGGATGCGGTGGAAGTCGCACGTCCGGTTCGGAGGGCGGGCCGCAGAAACCCACCCGGCGAGAGCCGGGCAGGGCGCTCCGGCCCGACCCCTACACGCGATGACCGTGGCGTCGTTCATCGCTTCCCAGAGGACCGACCTTGGTGTGCCCCACGCGGTGTCCTGCCGGGCGCTCGATGTGCCTCGAGTCCAGCTTCTACAAGTGGCGAGACCGGCCCCCGACGCCCCGTCAGGCTCGGCGGGCCGAGCTGGACGCTGCGGTGAAGGCGTCCTTCGACGACTCGGGCGGTTCGCCGGGCACCTACGGGTCGCCCAGGGTGTGGGAGGACCTGGTCGAGGCCGGCTGGCGTGTATCGAAGAAGACGGTGGCGGCCTCGATGGCCCGCCAGGGTCTGCAGGGGCGCTGCCCGAAACGCAAGCGCCGATCGCTCACCCGCTCCGACAAGGCAGCCCCACCGATCCCCGACCTAGTCAAGCGAGAGTTCAGTGCCGAGGCGATCGACCAGCGGTGGTGCGGGGACCTGACCGAGATCCCCACCGACGAGGGCAAGCTGTACCTGGCCACCGTCTTGGACCTGGCGTCCCGCCGGCTCCCGGGGTTCGCCATCGGCGAGCACCACGACGCCTCCGTTGGCCAAGGCACCGGCGCCTAGCACCGGCTCCGCCACGACCGCATCGACAAGACCGGCGCCATCTCGCTACGCCGCGCCGGCCGCCTCCACCACATCGGCATCGGCCGCGCCCACACCAACAAAGCCGTCCTGCTGCTCCTCGACGACCTCGACATCCCCGTCATCGACGCCACCACCGGCTAACCCCTCCGCCACCTCATCCTCGACCCCACCCGCGGCTACCAACCCCGCCTCGACAAGCAATAAGCCCGAACCCCGGGGGTTCGGGCCTTGCCAATGTCTCGCGACATCACAGTCGTGTCGGAGGGGGGACGTGAACCCGTGATCGGGCCGTGCCGGTCCGTACTGCTGCGTACCGGTCAGTGCAGGACAGGGGCGGTTTTCGTCGGGGCGAGGTGACCGCCAGTACCCGCCCATACCACCACGTTTCCGGGAGTTCCGCGGACGAATTGATGACGATGACATTCGTCATCCCATAAGTGATCCTTGCCTCGGACAGAGAAGGCTTATACTCTCGAGCCATGGCGACGACCCGGCGTTGGGGACCAGGCACCTCGGCGCTAGTGCGCGCCTTGATCGCCGCTCGCCAGCCGGCGACCCAGACCGAGCTGGCAGCGCTCGTCGGCGTGTCGCAGCCTCGCGTCTCGCAGGTTCTCGCCCAACTCACCAAGAAGTCGGCGGTCACCTCGAAGGCCGACGGCTACGTCGGGCGCCCGCGCAAGCTCCTCGACCTCTACATCGCCAACCATCGACCGACGCTGGTCGGCAACGAGGTGCCTTGGTACGGGCTCCAGCCGATGCGTGAGCAGATCGAGAGGATCTGCGAACTCGCCAGGGCTTCGTCGACGCGCGTCGCCGTCTCGGCCGACCTCGGACCTGATCTCCTTGCACCGTGGCGCCATCCGACGCTCACGGTCGTCTACACCGACGCCCCCGTCGATCTCACCGAGGCGGGGCTAGTCCGAGCTGAGGGGCGCGTCGACGCCACCGTGCTCTTTCGCCACACCAGCGACACCACGCTGCTCTCCCCCTTCGAGCCATGGCCCCGGCAGGTCGAGCGCATCCCGCTCACCGATCCCGTCCAACAGGTGTGGGACCTCCACGCCCTCGGCGGCGAAGACCGCATCGAAGCGGCAAGCCGACTGACAGAGCGCATCCTCGACCGGTCACTCCGGGCGGCGGCGTGACCGACCGCCTCGTGCTCGCCAGCTTGTCCGCAGCGATGGACGGCGGCCTCATGGCGATTGCCGAGGTCGCCGCTGTTCTCGATGGTGCCGGCAAGCTCGAGGACAGTCGGCTCATCGGTGGTGTGACGGTGCTCCTCCATCAGCAGCGCCTCGCCATCGACCTCCCGCTACGGGCGACGGCGGATGCCGACTTCGGGCTGCCTCCGTACCTCCTCCGAGAGCCAGAGTTGATCGCGGCGATCGAGGATCGGGGCTACCGGAAGGTGATGGGCAACCGGTGGGAGCGCCAGATCGACGACACGCGCGTGGCTGCCGTCGACCTCCTCGTTCCCTCGTACCGCTCCCGCGCACGCGACACGGTGCGGATCGGGGACATCGTGACAACCGAGGTCCCTGGCCTGGCCGAGGCGCTTCGCCGCGCCGGAGTCCTTCTCCAGGTCGACATCGCGCTGACCAACGGTTCATCCATCGCTGCCAAGGTCGTGATTCCGGATCCTGCGGCCACCCTCGGCCTGAAGGCCTGGGCCCGCGTCGTCCGCAACGAGGACCGCGACGCCGAGGACCTGTGGCGCTGCCTGGAGATCGCCCATGCAGCCGGCGTAACCGCCGACGTCCTGCGCGACGACGCCACCCTCGGACAGATCGTCCCGATCCTCGAACGGGAGATGGGACCGACAGGCGCTTCGATCCGCGTCATCACCGGCGGGCTCAACGAAGAGGAAGCGGCTCGGCGGCGCACGCGGATCCGTGCCCTGCTCGCCGAGGTCGTGGGGATCACTTCCTGAGCCGGCTCCACGCACGCATCGCCGCTCATCGCGGCGAGGACTTCGCCGAGCCGCCGGAGCCCGACAACGCGATGGCACTCAACGAGGCACACTGCCGAATTCCGCAAGTTTGCCCTGACGCGAAACATGTTCGACGTCGTATCGGTCAGCGCACCGCTTGCAGGCGAGCGTTCACCAACGCCAGGTCGAACTCCGCCGGGTCGACAGGGCGACCAACCCACTCGCTGAGGTGCTGGTACTCCTCATGCGAGGGATCAGCGACCACGGCCAGCAGGTGCTCGTAGCCCCACGAACCACCGACGTCCTCGGGAGGACACGCGCTGGCGCCGTTGAGGCACACGGCGAACTTCAGGCCCTTCGCCATCCGCCAGACGCGGTGCACCGTGATCTCGTGCTCCCACGAATCGCCGAAGTCGTACTCGTAGGTGAAGCGCTCGTTTGTCCCGATCGCGGTGACGACCGTGAAGGCCTTCTCGTCCAGCTCGCCCTCGGGGTACTCGTCCAACTGCATGCCGAAGCGTTCGCCGCCGATCTCGAAGGCGTGCAGGTGGCAGTCCTCCCACCCCATCGCCGCCTGGAGCATGCGGTGGAGCTTGTCGAGCCGCACGCTCGCCGGGACGAGGAGCTGGCGCCACACCCGAGACTCGACGTCGCGCAGCTCGATCGTGCATTCGACGACAGGTTGACCTGGCGGCGTCGGCATGACTTCGACCCTACGGCGTTGTCCGCGCGAGGTTCACGTTGCGCAGGTCTCGGGCGATGATCTCGGCATGCTCGAGAAGCGCGCCTACCGGTTCGTCGTCACCTTCGAGGTCGAGCCCGGTCACCCCGCCCCCGACAATCTCGTGTGGGCCGCCGACGCCACGTGAGGTGCGCTCACCAACGAGTACGAGCTGCGTGCGATCTACACCGACATCGAGGAGATCCAGCTCGACCGGCCGCCATGAGCGGGGGCTACGAGGCGTTCAGCTCCAGCTCGATCGCGCTGTTCCCCATGTAGAGATCGCCGGTCAGGTCAAGCAGGAGGTCGAGGTACTCGGAGTTCACCTCGTCGATGGCCTCCTCGACATGGCGGTCGTCGTGACCCTCGGCGACATCGAACAGCACCTCACCGGCGGCGGACAGCACGCGTTGGATGCGAACGGTGCGGAGCCAGTCTTCGTTGAACTCGCCGCGGACCTCGATCACGGTGGCGCCCGGCAGGACGTCGGCCACGGTCTCGACGGCGAGGTGCTCGGTCAGCGGAGCGAACGCCTGCCCGAACGCGTTCCACTGGTCATGGGTGCGCTTGAACTCGACGACGAGATCCTGGTTCGGCATGGCGACTCTTCGCCGTCGCGTGCACTACCCCAACCATACGAATCACCTCTGACAGAAACGCGGGCGCAGAGGTGATCCCCGGCAGCGACCAGGGTGAGCTCGTAGCGTTCGGTCCGTGGAGGAGCTGCCGGCGGGGCTGTACGAAGTCCTCGTCACCGAGGGGTTAAAGGCGCGCCTGGATGCTCTCACGGATGCCCTGCCAACCGAGCAACGGGCGCTCCACGCCGCTGAGGCCCCCGATCGGATCGCCTGGCACCTGAGTCGAGAGATCGAGCGGGCGCTGTCCGATGTCGGCGAAGCCGATCGAGCCCGGGTCGCCATTGAGGTGGCCCGTGCGCTCCTCGACCGGCTCGGCGACCTGGTCGACGTCGACCCCTCGGTGACGCCGGTCGATCCGGCGATGGTGCTGCACGCCATCCTCGGCCGCCGGCCCGATGGCAGCGCCGAGGCCATTACCCAGCCCTTGATCCCTTTGCTCGACACGACCCTGCTCACGAACGCGCCGGGCGAGCCGAACCTCTGGAACCAGTTGCGGTCCGAGATCGAGTCGGCCGACCGCATCGACGTCGTCATGGCCTTCATCCGCCGCAGCGGCATCGCCCCCCTGCTCGATGCCCTTCGGCGCCACTGCAGCCGGGGCTGCCAGCTCCGCGCGCTGACGACGACCTACACCGGCTCGACGGAGAAGGCGGCCCTGGATCAGCTCGTCGACCTCGGCGCCGACGTCCGGGTGTCCTACGACCTGAGTACTACCCGTCTCCACGCCAAGGCGTGGGTCTTCCACCGCCGCTCAGGCTTCTCCACCGCGTACGTCGGCTCCTCGAACCTCACGCACTCGGCTCAGGTGACCGGTGTCGAGTGGAACGTGCGCGCCTCGGCGGCCCGCAACCCGGATGTGATCGCCAAATTCGGCGCCGTGTTCGAGAGCTACTGGTCCGGCGGCGACTACCTCCTCTACGAGGCCGAGCAGTTCGAGGATGAGCAGCGCCGCGCCGGTCGCACCGACACCGGCCCGCACGTGATCTTGAGCCCGATCGAGCTGCGACCCTTCCCCTTCCAGGACCGGCTCCTCGAGTTAGTCGAGGTGTCCCGGCAACGAGGCCATCACCGCAACCTCCTCGTGTCGGCGACCGGCACCGGCAAGACCGTGATGGCCGCACTCGACTACGCCCGCCTCCGCGACCAGCTCGACCGATCCCGACTGCTGGTCATCGCCCACCGCGAGGAGATCCTCGACCAGAGTCTCGCCACCTTCCGCTACGCGCTGCGGGAGCCGTCCTTCGGTGAGAAGTGGGTGGGCGGCGCACGACCGACTCGGTTCGAGCACGTCTTCGCGTCGATCCAGAGCCTCAACGCATCCGGACTCGACGCGCTGCCACCCGACCATTTCGACGTGGTGATCGTGGACGAGTTCCACCACGCCGCCGCCGCGTCCTACGAGAAGGTCCTCGACCACCTCGAACCGGTCGAGCTGCTCGGCCTGACGGCAACGCCCGAGCGCAGTGACGGTCTACCCATCCTGCACTGGTTCGACGATCGCATCGCCGCCGAGCTGCGCCTGTGGGACGCCATCGACCAGCAGCACCTCGCCCCGTTCCTCTACTTCGGCATCCACGACGGCCTCGACCTCACCGACATCCCGTGGCGGCGCGGGCGGGGCTACGAGATCAAGGCCCTCACCAACCGCTACACGAGCTCCGACGCCTGGGCCCGCCTCGTCGTCAAGCAGGTCGACGACCACATCGACGTCGGGTCGATGCGGGGCCTCGGGTTCTGCGTGAGCATCGAGCACGCGCACTTCATGGCCCGCCACTTCAACCACCACGGCATCCCGTCCGTCGCCATCTGGGGCGACAGCCCCCGATCCGACCGCGAGACAGCGCTGCGGGACCTCGCCGCCGGCAAGGTCAAGGTCGTGTTCTCGGTCGACCTGTTCAACGAGGGCGTCGACGTCCCCAACGTCGACACCGTGCTGATGCTGCGCCCCACCGACAGCCCCGTCCTGTTCCTACAGCAACTCGGCCGGGGACTCCGCAAGGCCAAGGACAAGGCGTACTGCACGGTGCTCGACTTCGTAGGCACCCACCGCAAGGAGTTCCGCTTCGACCGCCGCTACCGCGCGCTGCTCGGCGGCACCCGCCGCGACGTCGAGCGGGCGGTGCAGATGCAGTTCCCCTTCCTCCCCGCCGGCTGCAACATGCAACTCGACGAGAAGGCGGCCGAGGTCGTGCTGCGCAGCCTCCGCGAGGCCATCCCGTCCCAGTGGAAGGCCAAGGTCGACGAGCTGCGGTCGTTGCGCCGGGAGCGCCCCGACGTCGGCTTGGAGGAGTACCTGGACGAGACCGGCCTCGACCTCGATGACCTCTACGCCAACTCCCGCAGCTGGTCCGATCTGGTCGAGGCAGCCGACGGCACTGTCCTGCCCGCCGGGCCGGAAGAGCGGGTTCTTCGCCGGGCCCTCGGGCGGCTCCTGCACATCGATGACGCCGAGCGCATCGCCACCTACCGACAGGTGCTGACGAGCGAGCACCTGCAAGTCAGCGCCATGCCAGAACGGACGAGTCGCCTCGTGCACATGCTTGTCGCCGCACTCGCCGACCAGGCACTCGCCAAGGATGCGTCTCTCCAGGACGCGGTCGACCTCGTGTGGTCCCACCCGCAGGTGACCGGCGAGGTGGCCGAGCTGTTCGGGGTGCTCGACGGCCGGATCGACCACGTGCACCAGGCGCTCGCCACCCACCCCGAGGCGCCGCTCCAGATCCATGCCCGTTACAGCCGCATCGAGATCCTCGCCGCCATGGGCCTCGGGGGCGACCGAACCAAGATCGCTGCCTGGCAGAGCGGTGTGTACGAGGCGAAACCCGCGAACGCCGAACTGTTCGCCTTCACGCTCGACAAGAGCAGCGGCGGCTTCTCCCCCACCACCCGTTACCGGGACTACGCCATCAGCCGCACGCTGATCCATTGGGAGAGCCAGTCGATCACCCGCGAGGACAGCCCCACAGGCCTTCGCTACCGGAACCACGAGCGCGACGGCCGCACCATCCTGCTGTTCACCCGCCTTCGCGCCGACGACCGAGCGTTCTGGTTCCTCGGCCCCGCCACCTACCGAGGCCACGTTGGTGAGAAGCCCATGGCCATCACGTGGGAACTCGATGTGCCGCTCCCCGGCGACCTCTACGCCGCCTTCGCTGCCGCCGTCGCGTAGGAATCAGTCGCCGACATAGGGGAGTCGGATGCGTTCGGCCAGCTCCCGGCATCGCCGCACGGCGTCGATCGCGTCGGCTTGGTCCTCCGAGGGCCGGCCCTCCCGCCGTGCGCCGCACCCACCTTGGCCTGCGGCTTTGTCGTGTCGGAGGGGCGACACGCACGTTACGGACACGGTCCATCCCTAGGTCGGCAGCGATTCCACTCGCGGCGTGACGAGAGGGAGGCGCCGATGTTCTCCGGGACGTGCAGGCCTAGCGGTCAACACCGGCGGGCGGCCGACCCGCTCCAGCCGGTCGGCGTGCTCGGCTGGGAGCGTGATGTCGAGCGCGGGCACGTTGTCGTCGAGCTGGTCAAGGCGGCGGGCGCGCCGATCAGCGTGGAGGTCACGCCGGCTGGTCCGCCACCCAGCGTCGCTACTTCGCTATCCGCTAGCGGGGACGGGTCAGTCGGGCTCGTGGCTGAGGTCGACGATGCAGAAGCGATTGCCGTCGGGGTCCGCAAGCACGACGAAGTCCGGGTCGTCGGGATAGCTGTCCCAGTCGACTTGTTCAGCTCCGATGGCCATGAGCCGAGCTACCTCGGCGGACTGCTCGGCAGCGCTGGATACGTGAAGATCCAGATGCAGGCGTGGGTGGTCCCGCGGTGGTGTCTTGCTGCGCTGCAATGCGATCTTGGGTCCGGCACCGCCATCTGGCGGAGTGAGCACCGTCTCCCATCCGCCGAAGCCATCAGTGCGCATCTCGTAGCCGAGGGCCTCGCCCCAGAAGGCTGCGGCTCCATCAACGTCCCCGACACCCAACACAACCACGCCTACGCTCAGCATCGGGGCCAGTCTCGCAGGCACGGATCCGGCCCGACCACCGCTCGAGGTCCGTCCACAGGCGGAACGACCAACCCCACTTGAGCGGTCCCACTTGTGTGTCCGGGATCACTGAATCTGTGCTGCCACCAGCCACTCCTGGGCCGTCGACGTCGAAACGAGGGCGGTGGTTCGGCTGGCCGAAGGCGCCGATGTCACGTGCGCGCTCGAACGAATCGTTGGGGATGAGGGTCGTCCTTGTACAGAGCATGAGACCAAGGCGGGACCGTCGACGCCGCCGTCTCGTCGCGAGCAAATCGCAGGGCGGGCCGGGTGATCGACGAGGCCCCCGCCCGGCGGCTGCCGGCCGCGCAGGCCGATCGGGTTGCCGTCGGCGTCGGCGAGCACGCACACCTGCGCGTCGGGTGCGACTTGACGTGGGGCGCGGCGCTCGGTCGCACCAGCCGCGAGCAGGGTTGCGAGGGTCGCGTCGGCATCCTCGACGTCGGCGTAGGCCACCGGTCCGCCGGCCACGTCGCCTGGAGCCAGGCTGACCTCGAAGCCGTCGACGTCGTACCCGTCGTTCTGTTGATCGAGGCGTGCTTACGACCGGGTTGGCCGGTATGTGAGGATGACCACCCCGGTGCTCAGCGTCTGGGCGTCGACGAGCTGCAGCGAGGACTTGTCGAACCCGTCGGCGAACAGCCGCTTGCCGCTGCCAAGGACGACCGGGTGGACCGAGATCTTGTACTCGTCGACGAGGTCGTGGGCTGCGAGCGTGCGCATCAGTGTCGGGCTGCCGTACATCAGGATCTCGCCGCCGTCCTCACGCTTGAGCTTTGTGATCGCCTCGGCGATGTCGCCTTCGATCAGCGTCGCGTTCCACTCCAGTGGCTCGTGCAGAGTCGTGGAGGCGACCAGCTTGGGCATGCTGTTGATCCGCGCCGCGTAGTCGCCCTCGTGGACCCGTGTCCAGTGCTCCTTGAACAGCTCGTACGTCTCGCGTCCGAGCAGGAACACGTCACTCGCCAGTAGATGCTCATAGGCGAGGCGGCCGGCCTCGTCGTCAAAGTAGGGGCCGGCCCAGCCGCCGTCCTTGGTCTCGCCGAAGCCGCCGGGGTCTTGTACGACGCCGTCGAGCGTGACCAGCGTCGAAACGCTCAGCTTTCTCATGATCGTTCTCCTGTTCTCGGGTGTGAGGTTCAGGAGAACGACGAACGGTCGAAGCCAGATCTGGACGCGGTCGCTAAGAAACCTCGAGTAGGTCGAGCCGCCGCTCGTAGGACACCCGCTCGGCCGGGCTGCGGGCTAGCGCGATGGCGCGCTCGTAGTCAGAGCCGTGCGGTGGCCAGATGCGCCGCCCGTCGCTCCAGGTCGGCTCGGGCCGCCCAGTAGAAGGGGTAGTCGGACAGCTTGGGGTCGTCGGCCAGTGCCAACAGTTCCCGCCTGCCCACGTCGACCCCGTCCCGCTCGGCCAGGGCCAGCGCCCGGTTCAGCGCGACGACCGGGCTCTGCGACCGCTGCACCAGGAGGTCGTAGAAGTCCACGATGCGGTCCCAGTCTGTCTCGTCGAGGGACGGCGCGATGGTGTGCTCGCAGGCGATGCCGGCTTCCAGATGCCAGCGCGACATGAGGTCGCCCGTCGCCGAGCGAGCCAGGTGTTGCAAGCCGCGCTCGACGAGCGCTCGGTCCCAGCGGCTGCGGTCCTGGTCCTCCAACGGGACGAATACGCCCTGGTCATCCACGCGCGTGGCCAGGCGGGCCAGGTCGAAGCAGAACAGGCCGGCGAGGGCGTGGACGTCCGCATGCGCCGTCACTTCCGCCTTCAGCAGCAACTCGGTCAGGCGGAGCGCGTCCGTGCAAAGGAACGGGCGGATCGGGTCCTGCGGGTTGCTGCCGTGGTAGCCCTCGTTGAACAACAGGTAGAGGGCCTGGAGGACCGATGCCCGGCGGACACCGACGTCGCCGACGTCGTCGACATCGGGCAAGCTGCCGAGCTGGCGGAGGCTGATGCGGCCCCGGTGTAGCCGCTTGTCGATCGTCTGGGTGCCGACCAGGAACGCCTGGCCGATCTCCTTCGGTGACAGGCCGCACAACCAGCGCAGGATCAACGTGACGTGCGTCTCACCGGACAGGTCCGGGTCGCAGACGGCGAACATCATGGCCAGCTGGTTGGCAGCATCCGCGGCGGGGGCGAGCGCCGCATCGATCGTGTCGGTCAACTCGGTCGTGGTTGCCACCTTCGACAGGAGCGTCCCGTGCCGCTGCTCCCGGCGGATGACGTCGATGGCCCGATTGTGGGCGGCGCGGATGATCCACGCCTTCGGGTCCCGCGGGAGGCCGAAGCGCCAGGCGTTCATGGCGCTCAGCAACGCGTCTTGTACGACGTCCTCGGCGAGCTGGACGTTGTCGGCGCCCAGGACTCGGGTCAGCGCGCTCACCAGGTGGACGTATTCGCGGCGAAACAGGTCCTCAACCAACTCCACCGACGACGGGTCAGTCGGTTCGTCCATGTCGTCAGAGTCGGTGGTCCTGGACCGGGCGCACCTCGACCGAGCCGTCGAACTCGTAGGTCGGGCAGGTGCGGGCCACCTCGAGGGCGTCCTCGAGCGAGGCGGCCTCGATGATCATGCTGCCGGTCACCAGGTCCTTCGATTCTGCGTAGGGGCCGTCGGTCACCATGCGCTCGTGCCCACGCACGGTCACGCCCGGGTTGTCGAGCGGCGTGCCGACGATTCGGCGACCCTGGCGGGTCAGCTCGTCGGACCACGTGTACCACTTCGCCACGTGCGCCTGAACCTCCATCGGAGACAGGTCACCGCGGGAGACAGCACCGCCGCGGAAGATCAGCATGAACTTGCTCGCCACGGGTACCGGATCCGACACCCCGCGCAGGCTATCGACTGACCTGACCTCGGAGTCCGCGACGAGCTGCGGAGTTGACGCACGAGGACGTGGAGGTGTTCCACCCGGTGGGGTCGTTCGAGGCGCGCGGTTCGGGCATGAGTGCTCCTGATCGAGCTCGATCCGGCCATCCCTGAAGTGCGAGTCGGGGACGGAACACCGCGCTCAGATCTGATGCGATTCGAGGACGTCAGCAAGCGCCTCGCCCGGCCCCGAGCGGCGGCCCCTGCTGTGCGTGACCAACGGGACCGCCTCCGAGTCTTGATCTCAAGTGAAGTTGAGGTCTTAGCGTGACCTCTGAGAGGTGACACACACGACAGGAGGAATCCGAATGGTCTCAACGACGATTACGACGTTGCGCACCTCCCGGACTCATCGCGGGGCGGTGCTTGCGGCGACGGCCGCGGTGACGAAATCGAGAACGGCGTGGCGGCGGTCGTCGCGCCGTCTGGCGATGGCGAGCTCGCTGGGCGAGAGACGGGACACGGCGATGGAGCGGGCACCGGGACGTTGATAGATGCGGGCATTGCCGGCAGATACCAGCGCGACGCCCACGCCGGCAGTGATCAGCTCGAACACTTCGTCGGCGTTGGCCGCCTCGGCGGCGACGCGAGGGGGGTGATCGGGTGGCCGCTGGTCGGTGGCGAGCCAGAAGTCGCGGAGGTTCCCCGCGGCCCTCGGCAGCGCGATGAACTGCTCGTCGAGGAGTTCCGACCATGGTACCGATGCCTCTTCCGCGAGACGGTGATCGTCGGGCAGCGCAACCCACCGTTCTTCGCGGTATAGGACCTTGGTGACCAGGTCCGCGCCGGCGGGAACCGGGAGCCAGAGGAACGCAACATCGGATGTTTCGTCGGTCAGGCCGGCGGTCGCATCGTCCCACGGGTACAGCCGCAGCGACAGCCGCCAGTCGGGCTGGCGGTCGGCGAAGCCGGCCATGGTCCGGCGTTGCAGATCGCGGCCGACGCTGGTCTGGATGCCCACGACCAGGACCCGCCGGGCCCGCCCGGCGGCGTCGTTGACCGCGGCCATGCCGACGTCCCAGCGCTCGAGCACGTCACGAGCGTGCGCCAGGAGCACGGCGCCGGCCTCGGTCAGGTAGACGGCGCGGGGCTGCCGCATGAAAAGGTCACAGCGAAGGTGGCGCTCGAGCTGGCGGATCTGCTTCGACAGCGCCGGCTGGGACATGTTGAGCCGCTCGGCCGCCCGGGTGAAGTGCAACTCCTCGGCCACCGCGACGAAGTACCGCAGGCCGCGCAGGTGCACATCCATAGCGAACGGTTATCTCAAAAGGTCTTGGACCGTCAACGCGGATGGGGAGGATCATCAACCCGGTGAAAACGAACACGTTCCCATTCCGGCCATGCTCGACGTGACGGTCGCCGTGGCGGTGTTCCCAGCGGGTGGTGTCTGGCTCGTCGGGCGGCTGTACGGCGCCGGCGATCTGTTCGAGCGCCGGCCGGGTGTCGTCGTCACCGGCTCGTGGTTGACGTGAAGGAGCAGATGGCCGGCCGCTATGCGATCGAGCTGGCCCGGCGCGGGTACACGGCGCTCACGTTCGACTTCGCCGGGTGGGGCGACAGCGGCGGCGAGCCACGCCACGTCGAGTCGCCGGCCTCGAAGATCGCCGACATCGGCGCCGCCGCGTCATGGCCGAGATGAGCTGGCGGGAGTGGCTGACCTTCGACGGTCTCGCCGCCGCGGACCGGGTGAGCACCCCGGTCCTGTTCGTCCACTCCGATGGGTGCGTGTTTCCCGACACGGTTCGGGAGCTTGCCCGTCGCGTGCGTGGCCCCGTCGAGGTGGCGTGGGGCGACGGCACGCAAACTTGCTTCTACGACCAGCCCGAACAGGTCGGCTTTGCGATCGAGGCCGTCGACCGCCACCTCGTCGCCACGATGCCGGTCGATGAGGAGGTTCGCGCGTGACCACGGAGAAGTGGGCCGGCGTCGGCGAATTCACCTCGTTGTTCCATGCCCTCGATGACCTAGACGCGTTCGCCGCCCGGGCGGTGCTCACGAGCGAGGTCCGCGTCGACCACACGTCGCTGTGGAGGGGGGAATCGGCCCGTCTCGAACGCCGATCATGAGCACATCCGATGACCATTCGGCCCGCGAACAGATGTTCCTGACCGCGCTGACGACCGAGCACTTCGGGCTCCAAGCGGCGGCCAGCACGACGGTCAGCGAGGCGTCGTCGCGCGCTTCTCTTTACATGTTCACCCTTTCGAGCGCACTGGTCGCCATGGGCTTCTCGGCGCGCACCGACGCGTTCGTCCCGCTACTCGCCACCGTGCTTCCCGTTGTTGTCGTCCTCGGCGTGTTCACCGTGGTTCGGCTGGTCGACACCGGCGTCCAGAACGTTCAGGTCTTGGCCGGCATAGCCCGCATCCGCGCCCATTACCGGACCCTGTCGCCGGAAGCGGCGGCGTTCTTTCCGGAGATGGGCGGCGACGTCCCCGCCGCCGGGCTGGCGGTGATGGGCCTGCGACGGCGCCGGCTTCTGGCCCTGTTCACTGCGGCGAGCATGGTGTCGGCCATCAACAGCGTTGTCGCTGGTGTCGGGGTCGCGTTGTGGGTCATCCGCCTGGCGCCGCGGCCGGTCGCGATCGGCGCCGGCGTGCTGGTTGGTGCCATGTTCGCCGCTGCGTTCCTCGTCTACCAGGACCGCCGCTACCGCGAACTCGACCAGCGACCAGCAACGGCCGAGGAACTCACGGGACCCGACAGCGTGACCGCCGCGAACGTGGCCGCAGGCTGATGGCGACGCCGCAGCCCACCGATGGCGACTGGATCGGTCGATGCCCCCCGGTGAGGAGGCAGTACTCATCCTGCGGGCAGTGGCGTCCGCGCCGCGCCCGACGAACGGGCTCACGGGCCTTCAGGCGACGCTGTTCAGGGCGATCGTCCAAGCCATGTTGGGACTCGACGTCGACCTCCACGCGCTCGAACCCGTCGAGCCGATGGGGTCGCGGGGGCCCGGGCCCGCCGCGACCGCAAGCTCCGCCCCCGGCTCGTCCAGCACATGGAGCTGCTCAACCTGGTGCTCCAGCCGCTCGGCCATGCGGCGGCCGGACGGGTCGGGGTCTTCGCCGAGGAGCCGTGCCTCGGGGACGAGTGCGTCCACAGGTTGCGCGCCCTGGCCGAGGGCTCGTTGCAGCTCGCGGCGCACGACTTCGACCGCAACCGATTTCTCAAACGAGATCGAGGCATTCGGCTTCATTGCCCGCGCCAGCTATGCCCCCGACGTCTTCGCCCTGCACCTCGATGAGCTGCGCTGCGATCTTGGTGTACCACCGACGTCACCGGGAAACGACCGCGGCCGGCGGCATCCGGCCCTGGCGTCCCGACGGCATGAGCCGCGGCCAGCGGGCCGCGGCAGCGAGCGGGAGGGTTCCAACCGGCACCATGTCCCCCGCGCGTCGGAGGCCGGCGCCATGACCGCCAAACCATGCGACCCCACCGCCACTGCACAGGAGGAGGGCCGGTGATCCTGGTCTTCGGGGCAACAGGCAACGTCGGCGGCGCGGTCGTCCGCGAGCTTGCAGTAGCTGGGTCGGAGGTGCGGGCGGTCGTGCGCCAGCCGGAGCGGGCGAGCCTGCCAGCCGGCGTCGAAGCGGTCGCGGGCGACCTCGCCGACGTCGCCACCCTGCGACCGTCACTCGCTGGGATCGACGCTGCGTTCATGATGAGCGGCTACGACGGCATCGACGACCTGGTGCCCCAGATGACAGCCGCAGGAGTGGAGCGGGTGGTCCTGCTCTCGAGCAGCGCTACGCCGAGCGGGGACCTGTCCAACGCCGTGGCTCGCTACCACATCATGTCCGAGCAGGTTGTGCGTGATGCCGGTGTGGCCTGGACCTTCCTGCAACCGAACAGCTTCATGACCAACACGTTCCAGTGGATCCCCCAGCTCCGTACTGGGGATCTGGTACGTGCGCCGTTCGCGAATGTGGCGGTTGCCACCATTGATCCTGCCGACGTCGCGGCGGTCGCGGCGAGGGCTCTGGTCTCGGCCGACCTCGAGGGCTGCAGCCTGCGGCTGTCGGGACCCGAGGCGCTCCGCCCTGCCGACCGCGTACGCATCCTCGCCACGGCGCTGGGTCGGGATCTGCAATTCGAGGCCGTGCCCAACGACGTCGCGCGCAGAGAAATGACCGAGTCGATGCCGGTCGAGTACGTGGACGCCTTCTTCAGCTTCTTCGTGGACGGCACCATCGACGAGACGACGGTGCTGCCGACCGTGCGTGAGGAACTCGGCCGGGAACCCCGCTCCTTCGCCGACTGGGTGGCTACGCACCAAGAGAGGTTCCGCTGACGATCACGCGGGTCTCCTCACGAGGGCTCCGCCAATGCCGCCGATCGCGGAATATGCTCAGGGTAGATCACCGAAATTGTCGGTACAAACAACAGGCTCGTAGTAAGGAACGAGGAGGTCTTCATATGAATCAGGCAGAGATCCGTGAGCTCATGAATGATCGGGTGGCGCAAACACTGATCCAAGCGCCAATTCACGCCCGTCTTGCCTACACCGCGAAGGATGGCTCACCACGGGTCATCCCAATCGGCTACATCTGGAACGGCGACGTCTTCGTCATGGGTTCCCCTCCCAACGCCCCGAAGGTAAACGCCCTCTCCGCCAATCCGAAGGTGGCGTTAACGATCGACACTGACGACTTTCCGCCGAACATCCTCCTGGTACGGGGCGAGGCGGCACTGGAGACCGTCGATGGCGTACCTTACGAATTCATCGAGGCTGCCCGGAGATTTGTTGGAGCTGAGCGCATGCCGGAATGGGAAGCCGAAGCACGCGGTCTCTACAAGCAGATGGTGCTCATTCGCATCACGCCGACCTGGGCGAAAATCATTGATTTCGAGACCCGCCTTCCCAGGTACGTGGAAGAACTGATCATGGCGCAGCAAGTCGGTGACACGGGTGGGTAATCACGGCAAACCGACCGACATGCCTACGCACCGACACCTAGATGGCGAGCCCACCCGACGCGTCCCATCGGGTCGCTCGGTGGGGGCCGTCAGCGGCCGAGGGATTCGATGATGAGGTCGGCGGTATCGCCGCCGCTGAAGTTCTGCTGGCCGGTGATGAGGTTGCCATCGCGGACGGCGAAGCCGCGCCACAGGCCGGCCTGGATGAAGTTGGCGCCGAGGGCCTTGAGCTCGTCCTCGATCCGCCAGGGCATGACGTGGGTGTCCTTGGACAGCAGGCCCATGTCCCAGACCGACTGGTCGGCGAAGTCCTCCTCGACATTGGCGAATCCGGTGACCGTCCGGCCCTCGACCAGCGGCCGGCCGTCGGCGAGCCGCGCGTAGCGCAGGACGGCGACGCCGTGGCACAGGGCGGCGGTGACCTTGCCGGCCTCGTAGAACTCGACGAACCTGCGGTGCAGGTTCAGCGCCGTCTCGAAGGTGAACATCGGTCCCTGCCCACCGGCCACCACCACAGCATCGAAACGGTCGATGTCAAGATCGTCGATGGTTTCGGTGTTCTCGATCAGCTTCATGAACTCCGGATCGTGCTTGTAGCCGCGGCTGATCACGTCCTCGGCCTGCCACTGGCTGGCGTCTTCGGGGTCGCTCATGGCGTCGGCGGGGCAGGCGCCGCCGTTGGGGCTGAACACTTCGACCTCGTAGCCAGCTTCGGTGAACATGAAGTACGGATGGGTCAGCTCCGACCACCAAAAGCCCACCGGCCAGCCGGTGGTCGTGGAGACGCCGGGATTGGAGATGACGATCGCCACCCGCTTGGGGCTGTCGACGCTGACGGGGTTGAGGTTCTTGTGGGTCACGGCAGGTCCTCCATGAAGCTGAGGCCGGGATCAGCCGGGCTTGCCGGCGGTGATCCAGCGCTTGAACAGGTCGATCTGTTCCTGCGGCCACCGGCCGTCGCAGGGCATGGTGCCCGCCTCGAGCCGGTCCAGGATGGCGTCCGCGTGGCGGCTGACATCGTCGAGGGACCACAGATCGAACGCGAAGCTCATCGATTGCCGATCGGTTCGCCGGAACAGCGCTTTGACGTGGCGGGCGAAGCCGACCGGTTCGTCCGGCCCGGGAACCAGGATCGCCGTCTCCGCGTCGGAGGGTTCGCTCGCGAGGGCCGACACGCGGGATCCGGGCGTGGCGTCGCACACCCACGACCAGCGCGGCACGGGCATGTGCTGGGGCGGCGTGGCACCGGGAGTGGAGTTTTCCACCGCGATGCGGGTGCCCCACTCGATGTAGGACACGAACGCCGCCTTGAACTCGGGGTCGGTGGGCAGGCCGGCCTCGTCCGCCGAGCGGATGAGCAGCCGGGCCCAGGCGGCGCGCTGCTCCTCGCTCAGCGCCTTGCCCACGTGCCGGGACACCATCCGGTCGTAGCCGCCGTACGTCTCGGTGTAGCGGTCCGGTCCGCCGAACGTCTCGCCCAGCCAGGCGGCGACCCGCTCGGGATGGTCCGGGGCCATGTCGGCGAACAGCGGCGCCAACAGAGGGTCGGCCGGCACGTACTTCTCGTAGAAGAGCCGGGTCATGCGCAACAACGCCGGAAACCCGCCGGCCCACTCGAACAACGTGGGCGCGTGGCTGGCCGGCGGGTCCGGGGCATCCATCTGTTTCTCCATCCTGTCCACATGAGCGGCCGAAGACCCTCGGAGCGGACGTTTCGGGCTGTCTGGGGCGGGGGTGGTCGGTGCTCAGCTGCTTTGACGAAGGTCGGGGACCGAACTAGTCGGCAGATTCGGGGTCCCGTGGGTCCATGTCGCGGTGCCGATAGCCGGATGACCGGAGAGCGCTCAAGCCCTAGGGGCGGCTGGCTCATCTCCGCATACGCTCCTCTCCGATCCTCGGCCACGTGCGAGGGGGCGTCGTCCTGACGCTGAACGCGACATCGTCGGGCAGTCCGATCCTGAGATCAGTCGACGGGAAACGCAAACAAGGATCTGGGTTGTCCGGAACAATTCGATCTTGTGGACCATGCGCGTGGGCAGCGACACAGTTGGACCTGCCGGACGCGCCGGCGTGGTGGGACCTGACCTTTGCCAGCGGCGCTACTTCGTCGCCGTCGCCGAGACGGGTGGCTTCACCGCCGCCGCGCTGAGCTCCACGTCGCCCAGCAGGCGGTAGGCCAGCAGGTCAAGGCGACGGAGCAGTTGCTCGGTGTGACGCGGCTGCGTCGGTCGCCACGGGCGGTCACGCCGAGGTGAATCATCCCACCACCGCATCCCAGCGGTGAGCACCACGTCACCAATGTGATGATTGGCAACATCCTGTCGATCTGGGCAGTTTGGGGACGTCCGATGCACGATTAGCGTGCAGCCTGTGAAGCAGGCCCGTGACCCCAACGACGTCCACCCGCCGCTGGCGGCGTACGTGCACCAAATCGAAATCAGCGGCGCCGAGCGCCTCCTGGTCCTGTCCGGGCAGATCGGGGTGACGATCGACGGCACGATGCCCGACGACCCGATCGACCAACTCGAAGTCGCATGGGACAACCTCGAACGCAACCTGCGCGCCGCCGGGATGGAAATCGGCGACCTGGTGAAGGTGACGCTCTACCTCGTGGGCGACGTCGATATCGGCCGCCAACGCGAGCTGCTCGCTCGCAGGCTCGGGGACCACAGGCCGTGCACGACCCTCCTCTTCATCTCTGCTCTCGCGACCCCGACCCTACGGATCGAGATCGACGCCTGGGCCAGCCGAGCAGAGCCGTAGGCGGTCCGGCGCGATCCGCAGGACGCCATCCGATGCCGTGCCAATCTGGCTCTCAGCACTGGGACGGGGTGGTCGTCGTGCCTGGCCCGCGGCGTCGTTCCGATGGAGCGACTGATCGGACGACGGTATGGGACCCAAAGGACGATGTAGGCGGGCACGCCGGGACCCATCAGGCCGAAGATCACGAACACAGCCCGCACCAGCGTGCGACTGATCCCAAACCGGTCGGCGATCGCAGCACACACTCCAGCAATCATGCGACCCTGCCCCTGACTCGGGCGCTGCAACGCGGTAGCCGTCGGGTCCCCTCGACGGCATCGACTCGTCCTCCTTCAGCGACCCAACGCGGTATGGTCTACCAACCACTACGGAGCAGTATCGTATTGATGAAGCCCAAACGCAGGCCACAACAACGCGTCGGACGAGGACGAGCTCGCGACCCGAGCATCGACGTCCGGGTGCTCGAGACCGCGGCCAGGCACCTCGCCGCCCATGGGTACGAGGCGATGAGCGTCGCAGCCGTCGCCGAGGAGGCCGGCACTACCCGCCAGGCCCTCTACCGGCGCTGGGCGGGAAAGCCCGAGCTCGCCGCCGCCGCGATGGCCGCCTACGCCGACCACGCCACCGACACCCCCACCGCCGACCCGTTCGCCGATCTGGTAGCCGAGCTGACCGACTTCCAGCGCGGGGTGTCACGACCAGGCCGGCTCTCCCTCGTCGGGACCATGCTCCAAGACAGCGTTGAAGCCGATGTGCGTGCCCGCTACCAGGCCGAGGTGATCGCCCCCCGACGCCGTCGCCTCCGACGCATCCTCGAACGAGCGCAGCGGCTCGACCTGATCGACACCGACGCTGACCTCGACGTCGCCGTCACCATGTGCACCGGATCCTGGTATGCCCGCGCCCTCGCCGGCGCGGCACCCCCCCGGAACTGGCCACAGCGCACAGCGGCACTGGTCTGGCGCGCCGTTGGCGGCGCCCCACGTCACGGGAGCCGGATGAGCGAGCCGCAACCAAATCAGGTTCCGGCCAAACGCAACCCACCGACGCAGCAGCGAGCCCGCCGCTCCGATCGACCATCGATGCAAGGCGCGACGTCCGTCCAGCCTCCCGGGAGCACGAAAGGCTGACCGCGCCGAACTGCACGGGTGGTCGGGGCGTCCGCCGAGCTGGCACGCGGCAGCGAGCCGCCGGCTCATAGGCCGCCCAGGTCGCATTCAGCCTGCGCCTTCGTGTACCCGCCGAGGCGACGGCCGTGACGCTCATCGCCTCGCACCCGTGGCGGCGAAGTGCCTGACCGCGGTCTCGAGCACCCGGACGTCGATCCTTGGGTCGCGGGCCAATCCTCGTCGGACGCGTACTTGGGGTTGCCAAAGTTGGTGTTTCATCAATACAATACTGCTCCGTAATGATAAGCCAGACAAGTGTCGGAAGCGGCCCCGGTCTCGCGGGTGACCGCGACGGTCAACCTTGGGATGCCTCAGGGAACAGAGAAGGATGCGTCCCGGCGTGCACGCGAGACGGATGGACTGACTGGAGATAGCCAATGACAGGGAACCAGCAGGCAGGCAGTCGCGGAGAGCGCAGGCGCGGTTCGATCAACGATCGCGAAACTCGTGAAGAAGGCAGTGAGCTGATGAAAACGATGACATGCAAGCAACTCGGTGGGCCATGCGACCACCAACACCAAGGTCAAACCGCCGACGAGGTCATCAAGGCCCAAGATCGGCACCTCAAGGAGATGGTGGCCGGTGGTGACAGCGCGCACGGCCCCGCCCTCAAAGAGATGAAGGGCCGCTGGAAGCACCCGATCTCAGGGATGGGCTGGTACCGCGCCGCCAAACGGAACTTCGCCGCACTCCCCGAGGACTGACCGCGCGCCATATCTGATGTGATGAAGGAGCGGGGCCTCCGCTCCCCGTGAGGACCGAGTCGTTCCAGACTCGGGGTCCTCAGAGCCAACCCTCTGACGAAGAGGAGGAGTCCCCTATGGATCGTCCTCCTCTAGGACCGCTCGGGCCAGCGTCTTCGGTGCGATCAGCGTGTAGGAGGTGCGGATCCACTCCTCGATCTCGCTCCACCGCGTGCCGCTGGTGGTGGCCGGGATGGTTACCGAGATCCAGCCGTGTCGGCCCAACCCGTAGCCCGTCGGCGCGGCGTTGGGATCGGTCGCCACGACCGCGGCAGCTTCCTCCTTGGGCAGCTTGACGCTGATGCTGTCCGCGTCGGGCGCGCTGAAGATGAACGTCTTGCCATTCACGCGGAAGGTGGGCTCTCCATCCCACGCCTCGACATCGACCCGCTCCGCCTGCGGGAGCCGGGCGACGACCTCCTCGAGCCGATCCATGTTGGTCACTGCTGCACCTCTGGGGGTGCCTGCAGGCTCCAGACACGACCATCCGGATCCCGCACATGCATCTCCTGGGTACCCCAGTGGGTCTCTTCGAACGGCTTCACCACCTCCACCGGTGGCCCCGGACGGCAGGTCGCGGCGTCGCTGACCCGCACCAGGACCTGCAGCCCCAGGGGGTGGTCGGCCGGCAGCTCCTCGACGAACACGTAGGGTCCGTCGCCGCACCGCAGCATGCCCGAACCATGATCGGTCTCGAACTCGATCTCGAAGCCGAGCTCCCGGAAGAACTTGGCGGTCCTCCCCCAGTTGTGCGTCTCGACATAGATGCCTTCAATGCCCTCGGTAGCCATCAGCTCCTCCTTTGCTCTGTCAACTGTCGCTGGGCGTCTAGGTAGGCGCGCAACGCATCGGCCACCAGCGCCGACAGCGACCGCTCCGTATCGATGGCGTGATGCTTGACCTCGCGGATCAAGTCGACCGGGAGGTACACGTTGAACTGCTTCACCTCGTCCCGACGCATGCAAGGATGCTAGCACCCTAGCATCGGGACGATAGAAGCGTTCACGAGACGTCTGAGGCACTGTCCCCGGCCTGCGAAGTGATCCCGACGCGCCCGGCGTCAGGGTGCCGCTGACGACAACCTGTCGGCGGCCGTGAGATCCTGCGCGGTGGCGGCGAACTGAGCTGTCCGGTGGCCGTCGGTTGATCTACCCGCGCTGTGGGGGCCACCCGCTCAGTCCAGTGTGAGCGTCGTCCGTGCCGGCGCCTCACGGCAGGCGGGTACCGCGGACGTCATAGGCGACGTTGATGGTCTCGTCGGCGCCGGGATTCGGCCGCCAGCCGCCCGAGAAGGTGGAGCCGTCGTCTGAGATCGTTCCCTCGAACGTCGCATCCAATGGGCCATGGGAGACCGAGATGCGGAGCTTGTTGTCGCGCAGGTCCCACCCGTAGGGAAGCGGCGTGGGTGACATGTTGGAGTAGACGTGCGAGGCGAACGCCCCGGTCTCCGGGTCGTATCCGATCAGTTCGTGGCTCTTGACCTGGAACTGGCCGGCGAAGTCGATCTCGATGTCCTGTTGGAGGAAGAAGCCGCCTTCCAGCCAGCGGAACGAAGCTCGGCCGACGATGTTGTCCTCCGACGAGCCGACGAGGTTGCCCGTCATCGACCAGTCCCCGACGAGCGGCTCTAGGCGACGAAGCGCCGGGTCGGGTGCGGGAGGTTGCGCGTCGGTCTCGGTCATCGGTGGTCCTTCTGAGGTGAACACCTGCGTCGGCGACTGCCCATCTTCGTCCCCCACGCGCGTCGATACATCAGCCAACTGGCTCAATAACCGCCTTCCTGGGCCGATCCTGGGACCCAGTCTGGCCGACGACTTCACGGTGTTGGTGGCCGCCGACGGGATGGTCGAGGCCCTCGGGGACGTGGGCGCCGATGCCGCAGTGGGACTCCACTGTTCGAGCCCCGACGAGCGAATCGCCCTGGGGCGGTATCGGTGTGCAACGGCATCGAGTGTGCGACCCGTCGAGCGCGGTCGTTCTGGGACACACCCCTCGCAACGTCGACCCCGACATTGTTCGCCGAGAAACGATCGACGAGACCGCTGGCGATCCCACCCACGCGTCTGTCGGCCCGCGATGAGCTGTGCGAGCCGACAGAACACTTCCGCTGCGGTGATCAATTCCGCGCGCCGCAGGGGTTGGAGCGGCGGCGACCAGCGGGCAGGCTCTGTACGTGGATCCTCAGGTGCCGATCGAGGCGGGGGTGTCCGAGCGCGAGGCTGAGGTGCTCGCGCTTGTCGGCGAGCATCTGACCAACGCCGAGATCGCGGCCCGCCTGTTCATCTCGGTCCGCACCGTGGAGAGCCATGTCTCGTCGCTGCTCCGCAAGCTCGACGCCCCCGACCGCCGGGCGCTCGCGGCCGTGACGACGACGACGCCGGCGTCCCCTCCCGGCAGCGCCGAGCCCGAGCCTTCGCCGCGACCTGCTGCCGCGTCGGAACCACACTCCCTGCCTGCGCCGCTCACCTCGTTCGTGGGCCGCAGCGCCGAGCGGACGGCGCTGGCCGAGGCGCTGGTGGAGCATCGCCTGGTGACCGCGGTCGGCCCGGGTGGCGTGGGCAAGACCCGGCTGGCGCTGGCCGTGGCAGCCGATGTCACCGACCGCTACACCCAGGGCGCGTGGTATGTCGACCTTGTCCCGGTGACCGATCCGGCGATGATCGGCGCCGCGGTGGCCGAGGTGCTCGGGTTTGGCGAGCAGTTCGGACGGTCGCCAACCGAGACCGTGCTCGGGCGGCTCGCGGAGGCCGAGGCGCTGCTCGTGCTCGACAACTGCGAGCACCTGATCGACGGCGTCGGCGAGCTGGTCGAACGGCTGCTGACCAGCTGCCCCCGGGTGACGGTCCTGCTCACCAGCCAGGCCCGTCTGGGGGTGCCGTTCGAATGGGTCTTCATCGTCCCCGGCCTATCGCACGCTTGGGGTGCGACGAACAGCGACGGTGACGCGGCCCATCGGCCTGACGGTGATCGGTCGGGCGGCGATGCGGACCAGGGCGACGCGGTGGCGTTGTTCCTGGACCGTGCCGCAATGGTGGGTTGGTCGCCCGAGTCAGGCGACGACTGCCGGCGGATTGCCGCCATTTGCGGCGCCCTCGACGGCAACGCCCTGGCCATCGAGCTCGCCGCGGCCCGCCTGGCCACCCGCGGCCTCGACGGGCTGGAGGCGTCGCTGGCTGACCGGCTGCGGCTGCTGACCGGTGGTCCCCGCCTCGACGAGCGGCACCGGTCGCTGCGTTCGGCGCTGGACTGGAGCTACGAGCTGCTCACGCCAGCCGACCAGGCGGTTCTGCGGCAGACGTCGGCGTTCGCGACGCCGTTCACCGCCGAGGCCGCGGCCGCGGTGGTGGTCGAGCCGGCACCCCTCGAGGTCGGCGCGATCGCGGAGTCATTGGCCCACCTCGCCGACCAGAGCCTGCTGGTCGTGGTCGCCTCGTCGACCGGCACCCGCTACCGCATGCTCGAAACGATCCGCCAATACGGCGCTGAACGCCTCGATGAGGTCGGCGAGGACAGCAGTGTCCGCGACCGCCATCTCCGCTGGTGCCAGACAACGGCAACCGCCCTGGCCGCCGAGGCAGCCGCTACGACCGGCGCCGCCACAGGGCCCAGCCAGGCGTTCGAGGCGGGTTTCGTGGCATCGGCCGACGAGCTGCGGGCGGCGCTGCAGTGGGCCGCCGCCGAGCCCACCCGGCGGGCCGAGGCCTGCGAGCTGGCCGTCGGGCTGGCCGAGCTGACCTCCGCCCGCGGGATGTCCAACGAATCACAGCACCGCTATGAGCAGGCCGCCGACTTGGCCGCCGACGCCGACGCGGCCGGCCTCCTGAGGCTGGCCGCCGAGGTGGCGTTGTCGCGGTTGGCCGGCGACGACGCGTTCCGGCTGTTCCGGGCCGCCGCCGACGCCGGCCGGCGAGCTGACGACAAGCGCGGTGCCGCCCTCGACCTGACCCGCGCCGCCGAGCTCCTCGACCGCTCGCCCGGCATCATGGCCGAGTTGCCGCATGCGACCATGATCCTCGACCTGTTGAACGAGGCTCGCGCTCTGGACGGCGAGGATGCCCAGGTCGAGGCGGCCATTCTGACGGTCGAGGCCGGCAGCGGTGCCTGCGGCCTCTGGCCCCACTCCCGAGCCCACACCGATCGGGCCGTCGAGCTCGCCCGGCACGTGGGTGATGTGCGGCTCGAGAGCGCCGCACTCGACCAGATGACCGTGCAGCAACTGCGCCGGGGCGACGTGCGCGTGGCCGCGGCCACCTCGATCCGGCGCATCGAACTACTGGCGCCGCAGATGCCCCGGCCAGACCTTGCGTTCGAGTACTCCGACGCCCTCCACATGGCTTCGCTGACCAGCATCGGTGCCGGCGACCTGGCCACCGCCCTGCTCTACGCCCAGCAGCGCCACGACCTGCCTTTCCACCGCGAGGAGACGCACCTGGCGGTCGACTGGCTGCTAGTCCGGGCGGCACTGGCCGGTGATCTCGACGAGGCCGTCGAACTGGGCGGCCACTTCAGGGCGGGGTGGGAGCGGGCAGGCCGGCCCGCACTAGGCGGCTTCGCGGTCACTGCCGAGGCCGCCGCTCTGGTCGAGGGCCTTCGCGGCAACGACGACGCCCGACGCGGGTGGATGAGTGTCGCGGTGGCCATGCGCCGCAACAAGCCCGCGAGCGACCCCGTCGTCTACAAGGCGGTCTTCGACGCCGTCCTGGCGTTGCACCGCGGCGCGGCCCCCGAGGTGGTGGTGGCCCTCGCTGCCGATCCCGAAACGCCCGACGAGTGGCACGCCGGGGTGTGGCGGCAGTGGTACGCCGCGCTATGGGCCGAAGCCGCGGTGCTCGACGACCATGTCGACGAGGGCGACCGGGCGGAGCGCCTCGACCGGGCCCGGGGCATCAGTGCCGGCAACCGGATCGCCGCGGCCATCGTCGACCGGGCCGAGGCTCTAGCCGCCGGCGACCGGGCCAGTCTCCCAGCGATCGCGGCCGCGCTCGGGCCTGGCTGCCGCTACCAGCAGGCACGCACGCTGGTGCTAGCCGGAGGCGACGCGCAGGCCCAAGGGCAATCCCTGTTTGCCGCCATGCACGCCATGCCCATGGTCGCTTGAAGCCGCCCGGCGGAACCGTCTCCTCTTGCCGAATCCGCGGGGGCGGGATCGGAGCGACTCGCGACCAGATTCGCGCCAACGAGGACGGCTCCTGCTACCTGGCGACCGGGCAGGCCGAGGGCGACGACTGCATCGGCCTCGACGGCGAGGACTGCGCCGGCGGAGAGGCTTCGGTCACTGGGCCACCGGCGGGGGCGTTCAGTCCAACGCTCTCCTGGTGCTGGCCGCGCAGGGCGCATCGACTACCGCACGTTCCTGTTCGCCAACGTCGGTGACGACAGCGAACACGGCGGGCCGTCACGGAATGATGCGGATGAGGCGGGAATGGGCGTTGACGACCGTGGCGGCGTCGGTGGGGCCCCCGATGGTCAGGCCGTCGTACTCCTCCTCGACGTGGCCGTCTCTGGTGACGATAATGCGAAAGGCGCCACTGGCCTCGGGGGCCGCCGGGAGGATCTCCACGTCCGTGCCTGCACCGAGCGGCCTGCCGGTGACCGTCTCGAACCCCAACGACTCCGGTGTACGTGGCGTCGGGCTAGTGGACGCCGACTGCCGGAACCAGATCGACAGCCGGCAGCCCCCCGCCCGGACGGTGTCACGGAGCGGGGGGAACTCGTCGTCGAGACCCGGCGCGCACACCTGGAACAGGCGCGTGCCGGCGGGAAAGCCGCGGAGGACGAACGTGCCAAGGTCGCGCAGCTCGGCTCCGGCGTGGTCGCGGCCGAGGACGTCAACGACCGCCCACGAGCAAACGATCTGGCCGCCGTGGGCGACGGCGCAGATCCGCGAAACTTCGTGGACGGTCAGGCCGAGGTACTCGCCGCCGGAGATCGTCACCGGTCCGCGGTGGATGCCGATCCGCACCCTGAGTCGAACGCCTTCTGGCCAGCTGTGGTGCTCGACTCGCTGCTGCGCCGTCACCGCCGCCGCCACCGCGTCCCTCGCGGTCGGGAACACGTAAAACAGGCTGTCGCCTTCGCTGCCCATCGAGCGGCCGTGATGGTCGTCGAACGATCGCTCGAGCATCCGCTGGTGCACTCGCAGCAGCAGGCCGTAGCTCCCTTTGAGCTCGCGCAGGAGCACGGTCGAGCCCTCGATGTCGGTGAACAGGAGCGTGAGCCCGCCCTGCGGATCAGCCATCGCGAGGCATTATCGCGATCGATTCAGATCGTGTCGCCGGGCATGGCGAACCCCGCCACGCGCCGCTACGTGCGCGATGTGGCGCTGCCGTATGCCACCGACCACGGCATCGAGCTGCACGAGTTGCACAAGGTTCGGCGCGGCGGCACCGTCGAAACGCTGCACGGCCGCCTGGTCCAGCCCGGGTCCCGGTCACTCCCCATCCCCGTGCCGATGCCCGACACAGGCGCCCCCCGCCACCCGCTCCCGCACGCTGGATTTCAAGATCCGGGTCATTGGCCGCTGGCTCCGCCAGCACGGCCCCAGCCGGACCAACCCCGCCACCGTCGCCGTCGGGGCTCTCCACCGACGAGTCCACCGCGCCAACCACAAAACGGCCCAACCGTGGGAGACCCCCGACTACCTGCCTGAGCTCGAGCTGTCCCGGTCCCACTGCGACGCCCCCACTGCCCGCGCCGGACTTGCAGTGCCCCGCGCAGCGCTTGCTACTTCTGTCCCTCCCACCGGCCTGGCACTTGGGCCAGGATGCGCTGCGACGAACTGGACTTGTTCGACCGGGCCGTGGCCCTCGAACGGCTGCTCAACGACCGCCGCGCCCGCCTGCGCTGCTCAGCCAGCGGCCACCCTGCGGTGGTCTACGTCATCGACGGCTACGACGACCCCGCCGATGACACCTTGGTGCTGGCGGCGGAGACCCGCCCACTACCGGCTCCTCCGGTGACAATGACTTGTTGACGGCGCTGGTGCGCCAGGTGTTGCAAACGGGCCTGGAGGTCGAGATGACCGACCTTCTCGGTTGAGAACTCGAGGCTGGCGACGGGAACCGACGCCTTGGACATTCGTTCGAGTCCTGCCGGGGCACCACAGCCGATCGCGCTGGGCGGAGCGGCAGGACGGAGCGCCGAATGGTTGGGCCTACCGGTAGCTCTCGCCAAGCGGAGTCGTGCCAGCAGCCTTGGCGAGCTCGTTGCTGACGGTTTCGAATGCGACGAGTTCCTCGCGGCCTCCGCCACCCGAAACGCCGACGACGAGGACGGGGCCGACGTCGGGGGCGTAGAGCTTGTATTCGAGGACGTCGGGTTCGATGGTGATTGTGTCCTTGGTCAAGACGGCGTCTTCGAAGTGGTCGTAGGCCGTCTCGGCTTGCTCTTCGGTGCTGAGGACCTCGCCATTGTCCTCGGCTTCGCCCTTGTAGTACTCCTGCCGATACTGCATGCCGTCCTGGGGGTGGGCGGGCATGATGATGCCGGGCAGGGCGCCGTCGACGCCGGCCTCGAAGGAGCCGGCCGTGGTGGTGATCTCGCCGTTCTCGAACTCAGCGGTTTGTTCGCCGAGGTACCAGATGTTCCCGTCGGCGTCTTGGGCGTACCAGTCGAAGGTGTCCTCGATCAAGGCGCCATCTTGGGTGACGGTGTCGCGCACGACGCGGGCGGTGACGCCATTGGCGATCTCTTTGGTCTCGGTGGTGGCGGTGACCACGACGTTCATCTCGTTGCCCTCTTCATCGACCTCGCGGTAGGTCCACTGCGCGCCGGATTCCATGGGCCAGTACTTGTTGTCGATGTCAACGCTGAAGCCGGTGGGGTCCAGGTCGACCTGTTCATCTCCCTGCGGAAGTCCCGAGTCGCCTACTGCAGCCTCGCCTGCCGTCGTGGTGGACGAACTGGCTGCCTGAGGGGAATCGGGGTTGTCGCCGCACGCCGCGCCGAGGGGCAATAGGGCGACGAGACCGAGCGATACGAGGCGTGTTCGGGTGGACATCATTGGTGGCATTCCTTCGGTTGGATGGCTTCGGACGCCTCCCGGGTGGGAGGAGCAAGCTCGTGGGGGCTGAGCGGGGTCGTCGCGAACATTTGTGGTCTCGCTGGTTCTGGGCTGGCCGTCCCGCACGCCTTCATAGACATAGGGCGTACCGCCGCAACCCAGGCTGGTCACTCGTTTCAATCGGTCCCCCCTTCCTGGTCGCCGAGATCCTCACGCTGGCACGCTGAACCAAGCCTGAAGGCGGTCGCTCTGTTCAGCGCGGATTCAGCCAACGGTCATCCGGGGCAGCAGCCGCCGCCTCCCAGCACACGTGTGGGCGGTATGGCGTGCCTTGTGCCGGGTCCGGCTCAGGTGAGCTGGGTCTGTAGCCGGTCCATCTCGGCCCGGGCGGTTACCGGGACGGGGCCGGGAGCTGGCTATGCCGACCGTGGTGACCAGCATCGGGGACGCTTCGGTTTCGAGGAAGGCCGACACCTCGTCGTCGTAGAAGGTGATGCCGCTGGCGCTATGACCGAGCGCGTAGACCGCAAGGTGGAGGCGACCCATGACGGTGCCCGCTTCGAGCAGGGCCGACCGGTAGCCACGGACACCACTTCCCTCGATGACGTCGCCGAGCGCCACGCAGTGGAAGGTGTCGAAGGCACCGTCGCCGCCGAGCGGCTGATCGAGGCAGAGATGGGCCGCCAATCCGGGAGCCCCCACGACCCCGGCGCAGCGTCCACGCGGCCCGAGAGCACCCTCGACCGCCGACGCCTCCCGCTCCGGCAAGTCGACGGAAGCCCATCCTCAACGCACTCACCATCCACTACGGCTACCGCATCCAGGCCGCCACCTGACCATGAAGCCATCACGCCCGCCTCCATAGGAGATCGGACAGTCCCGTCGCCGACGATGGATTCTGTCGTGTGCGGGCAGGATGCTGAGGAATGCCGAGCGCCCGTGAAGGTCGCCACGTGGAGTCCGCGGTCGCGTCAGGCGGGAGGATTGATGCTGGAGACGGTCTCGACTAATCGTGGGGCGGCGTCGGTCGCGGCGGCGACGTCCTCGGTGTCGGCTGCGGCGCGGAGGTCGGCGAGCCGGCTCTCGATGTCGCTGACCGCGGTGTCGTCCAGGGTGTGGGCGATGCGATCCCAGATCAGCTCCAATGTGGTGACGTCGCCGGCGATGTGGCCGGGGTCTGGCTCCTTGCTGCTGCTGTCGACCACCAGCTGGCGGGCCCACAAGCCGAACCGGGCGAGGTCGATCTCGGCCGGCGATCGGTACTGCAACTGGAGGTCGAGGCTGGCCTGAGCCACATTGACCGCGGACTCGCGCACCCCCTCGACATTGCGGTCGTCGAGGGCGGGAGACAGCGGGTCGCCGGCGACCGCCTCGAGTGCGCGGTCCATCTGGATGGCGAGCAGCGGCGGTACGTTGCCCGTCGCCCTATGGGTGGCCCACTGCGCGTTCATCGCCCCGAGCGCCGCCCTCACCCCGGCCCAGTTCTCGGTCTCGGCGGCATCCAGGATGTCGATGGCGCCATTCGAGATGGCGGTGAGCTCCGCCGGTGGCGGGCCCGGCAGGGCGTCGACGGGAGCGGCAAGTGCCATCGTCTCGACGTTGCTCCCGATGCCCGAGGTGAACTCGCCGTAGCCGGGTGCGAACGTCTTGTTCTCGGCCAGGCCCTCGTAGATGTGGAGCTCCTGGCCCAGCATCGCGCCATCGATCGGGCCCCGCGGGCCGGGCACGGTCACCCCGAGGTCCTGCACCACGACCTCCTCGAGGATGAAGTCGGGGATGTTCTCCGACCGGAACACGTCACCGAGCCGAGGCTGGGCGGGCATGATCATCGCCGGCGGGCCGTCATCGCCGGCGAGCCAGCTGCCCTCGTGGTCGAGGACGACGCCGTCCTCGTAGCGAGTCACGTCCTCGCCGAAGAACCACACCACGCCCTCGTCGTCCTGCGCATACCAGTCGAACGTGACCTCGTCGACGCGCCCGCCCACGAACGATACGAACTGCGAGACCAGCACCTCGGTCGTCTGGCCGTCCACTTCGATCTTCTTGAGCTCGGGCAGGAGCGTGACCTCGACCTTGAGTGCATTGCCTTCATCGTTCCCCAGGTAGACGGCCGAGTGCTGGTTGCTGATCGGGAACAGCGGGTTATCGACGGTGGTCGGATCGGTGAACGTGGGCGTGTCGAGGTCGACCCGCTCGCTCCGGGGAACGGTCGCGAGTGTCACTGGGGCAACCGTCTCCACCGCCGTCGTCGTCGAGCCCGAGGCCCCCGAACCCGACCCACCAGAATCGCTGCACGACGCCGCCACGAGCGCCCCTGCCAGGCCGCCTGCGATCAGGATCGTCGACGAACGGCGAGCCCCCCGATCCGGTGTCTATGGTCACCTCTCTGGTGGTCCATGTGATCCACCTCGCGCTCGGGCTACAGCAGCGGCCACCGGGGTTGCGTGCCACCGCAGGGTCCCACGATGGGACCGGTCATCACCCGGAACGATGCCAGTCGATCGCTGACCACCCGCTGAATTCCGCGGTGGCGACGGTCAAGCCTCCGCCATCAGGTCTGCCCGGGCGGGGACCGAGCACATGGCGGCTGTGAACCCGCACCAGTCGGTCATGCCCTCGGGCCCGATCCGGTGTCGATCGGCGTCGGTCCTCGCCGGTGACGACGGCACAGAACACCCACAGGGCTCCCGAGATCAACAACGAGGCTGCTCCGCCAGCCCCGCGTCACGTTCCACTTCACGTCGACCAGTTCGTCGTTGCTCCACTTGGTCGAGCGCTGGCTCGCCGAGCTCCACTCACCGCACCATCCGGGCGCTCAACGACGACCTCGAGGCCTGGTTTCACCGCTTGGAACGACAACCCCGCCCGTTCGTGTAGCACGAGACCGCCAACGAGATCCTCGACGGACTGAAGAAGCGCTGACGAAGCTACGACCGAGGACAAGCCTTCTGCGCCCCGAATCGGCTCGGGGCCGGCAGATCACGTGGCATCGGCGGTGGAGCGCGAGCTTGGACTGCACATGCACGCCCCGGGCCGACGTCTGACATCGAGACGCAGCAAGAGCAACTGAGAACTTCAGCGGAGGACGAGGACACCGCGACGGGCGAGGACGCCGCCGCCGCGCCACGAGACGGTCGCAGCCGCGTCCATGGCGTGCTCCACTCCGTCGGCGTGAAGGCTCCTCATCGAGGGCCCAGCCATATCTGCTCGAGCGAGCTACGCCAGGGCGTTCAGCACCGGTTCAGGCCTCGACAGGCACCGTGGGGTCGGACGCGACACCGAACTGATGCGTGTCGAACGGATGCGCGCAACGAAAGGGCATACCGATGCAGCCCAAGACCAGATGGCTCACGGGTACGGTGGCCGCCGTCGCCCTGATCGGCGTTGGCACCGGCGCCGCTGTCGCCGCCACGAGCGGCGACGACGAGCAACCGCTGACCGGCTCAACCCTCGACAGAGCGACCGCGGCCGCCTTGGAGGAGACCGGCGGTGGCACCGTCGTCGAGACCGAAGGCGGCGACGACGGCGCCACCTACAGCGTCGAGGTCCGCCTCGATGACGGCAGCCAGGTCGAGGTCAATCTCGACAAGAACTTCAACGTCATCGGCCATGAGGCCGACGACGACGGTCCCAACGACAGCGAGAACGACGACTGAGTTCCCCGTACGACACCAGGATCGTTGAGTCCCTGACCCGGGCGGCACCCGCCCTCGACAGGGGCCGCAGCGCCGGAGACGGCGAACTCGGAACCACGTCGCGTCCTTGCTCCTGCCGGAGCAGGCAGCCGCTTCGTCGCTGACCGGCCGGGGTTGAACTGTTTGGACACCAGCACAAGCCACACCAGCCCGGCATGCGAGACCAACCCCCCTGACCATCGCCCGTCACCGAGCACCGCCGGACCAGCCTGGGCGGTTCGCTCCCGAGACCCCTCCCGAACTGGCGCAACCGATGTCTGTGGTCAACACACATCCTCCCAGCTCAGGAGGGTCTTTCGCGAACCAAGACGCCCCGCCTACGCGCGGTCGTGGCTAACCCTGCGGTGGAGCAGAGGTTGGAGAACCGATGGAGCGGCTCTGCCGTCTCGGCTCTCGAGTCGAGATCGGGATAGCTACTTGGTGAAGGACCCGGCTGTGATCGTCTGGTTCCCGCTGGCGTCGATGGCCAGAACCTCGAACCCATGCCTGCCAGCGTCGAGCGAGGCGACGAATTGCGCGGAACCGTGACCGTCATGGCCGCGGGCGGGTCGGTTGCCGGAAGCGTGACCTCGAACGAGCCGACGATGACATCTCGCCGGCCAGATCCATCCACCGAACTCCGCGAGCGCCCACTAGCACGCGGTCCGGTCAGTCCGAGGGCAAGGTGACTACGAAGCGCGCCCCACGCGAGCCGCCGGCGCGGTCGTGCACGGCGACGGTGCCACTGTGATGCTCGACGATCTCCCTGACGATGGCGAGACCCAGCCCGGTGCCGCCCCCATCACGGGTACGCGCGCCGTCCAGGCGCGCGAAGCGTTCGAAGATCCGGTCGCGGTCGTTCGGGTGGACTCCGGGCCCGTCGTCGTCGACCGCCAGCGAGACGGTGCCGTCACCGTTGCTCAGCTCGATCGTGACGGCCGACGTGGCATGGTGCTGCGCGTTGTCGAGCAGGTTGCGGACGGCCCGGGCCAGGTCGTCGCGGCGGCCGACGACGAACGCCCCGGCGAGGTTCGCGGTGTCGATGGGAACGTGGTCGGAGCCGGTGAACCGCGAGACCTCGTCGAAGACGACCTCGTGCAGATCCACAGGCCTGGACGACGCCTGCGGAGCTACACCGTCGGCGCGGGCAACGAAGAGGAGGTCGGCGACGAGCCGTTCCATGTGCCGGTTCTCGTCGAGCAGGGCCCGGGCGGTGTCGGGCCAGTCGGTCGCTTCGGGATGGGCCAGGGCGACCTCGAGGTCGGCGCGTGCGGCTGCCAGGGGGCTCTGCAGCTCGTGGGAGGCATCGGCGACGAAGCGGTGCTGCTTGTTGGCGGCGGTTTCGAGCCGGTCCAGCATCGCGTTCATCGTGGCGGCCAGGCGTCCGATCTCGTCGCCGGTCGGTGGAACGGGGACCCGTTGGTCCAGGTCGTTGCTCGACAGATGGGCGACCCGGGCACGTATCGCCTCGACCGGGTGCAGCGCTCGCCCGACGGTGATCCACGTCATCGCGGCGACGAGCCCGAGCAGGAGCGGGGCGGCCACGAGCAGGCCGCGCCGCACGAATGTGAGCGTCTCCTCGGCGGGTTCGAGGTTGGTGGCGACGTAGATCGTCACGCGCCCGTCGGGTGACGGCGCCCTCACGCCGAGCAGGCGGTACCGGCCGCCGACACCGGGGAGGTCGTCGACTGTTCGGCCGACGGGTGCCGTGCCCCGCGGGCGAAGGTCAGCGACTGGCGTGTCGCTGCTCACGTTAGGGCTGGCGGCGATGACCCGGCCCGTGCCGTCGACAACCTGCACGACCGCATCGTCTTCGAGGCCGAGGGTGTCGGGAAGTCGGCCGTCGCGAGCCAGCGCGGCGATGTCGTCGGCGCGGACGTCGGCGATGTCGTCGATGTTGGCGACCAGCGATCGCCGCAACAGCGACAGCATCGCGGCGCCGCCGATGGCGAGCGTGAGCCCCAGGATGAGGGTTGCGGCCACGGTCGTGCGGGTGCGCATCGTGCCCCGCCGTCGCCGACGCTCAGCCGCCATCGCGGTCCAGCCGGTAGCCGACGAGCCGGATCGTCTCGATGGCGCGGCGCCCGAACGGCTCGTCGATCTTGCGGCGCAGCTGGCGGATGTAGACCTCGACGATGTTGGGGTCGCCGTCGAACGCGAAGTCCCAGACGTGATCGAGGATGTCGGCCTTCGACACGGCCTCGCCCGCCCGCCGCATCAGGTACTCCAGCAAGGAGAACTGGCGGGCCGACAGCGCGATCGGGCTTTCCGCCCGCCAGACCCGGTGTCCCGCGGGATCGAGGCGGAGGTCGCCGGCGGTGAGGATGGTGGGCCGCTCTCGGCTGCCGCGTCGCAGCAGGGCCCGCAGGTGGGCCACGAGCACCACGTACGAGAACGGCTTCGACAGGAAGTCGTCGGCGCCGGTGTCGAGCGCCTCGGCCTCGTCGAGCTCGCCGTCCTTGGCGGTGAGCATCAGGATCGGTGTCCAGTTGCCGTTTGCGCGGAGCTCGCTGCACAGCTGATATCCGCTCATCGCCGGAAGCATGATGTCGCACACGATGGCGTCGTAGACGCACTCCGACGCCCTCCAGAAGCCCTCCGTGCCGTCGAGCGCGATGTCGACGGCGAAGCCCTCGGCCCGCAGGCCGCGCCGCACCGAGCCGGCGAGGTGCTTGTCGTCTTCGATCACGAGGATCCGCATCAGGGGGTAATCATCGGCCCACCCGGTTGAACGCCCGCTGAATGTCGGCCGCGCGCCGTATCCCGCGACAGGGGTGCGATCTCCGCCGGCCTCGTTGATGGCCCGTGCATTCAGTGGGTCCTCAGGTGGGATCCCGCACCATGCCGACCGTCCGTTCCCGATCGTCCGAGCAAGAGGTGGACCAATGACGCGTTCAACGATCCATGGCGGGTCACGGGGGCCCGCAGCCGGCATGCTGCGGACCGCGGTGGCTGCCGCTCTGGTGGTCGCCGGCCTCGGCGCGGCGTGCGCCGGCGGCAGCTCGTCCGGCGGGGCGTCGGCGGGATCCGGCGACACCATCCCGCAGCCGACCGACGCCGACCTCGCGGCCGCCGGGTTCGCCGAGCTGCCGCTGGCACCTGAGAGCGATCGCGTCGACGTCGCGGCGCCGACATTCTCCGACCCGACCAACATCACCAACCCGCTGTTCCCGATCAGCGAGCTGCACTCGGTCGTCTTCAGTGGCGAGGTGGAGGGCAAGCCGTTCCACACCGAGACCACGCTCCTGCCCGAGACGAGGATCGTCGAGTGGGGCGATGGCGAGCAGGTCGAGACGCGCATCTCGCAGTACTTCGCCTATCTGGACGGGCGCATCGAGGAGGTGGCGCTCGACTACTACGCCCAGGCCGACGACGGCTCGGTCTGGTACTTCGGCGAGGAGTTGTGGGATTTCAACGAGGACGGCTTCATCGACAGCACCGAGGGCGCGTGGCTGGCGGTGTCGACGGCCCGCCGGCGATGATCATGCCGGGCGAGCCGCAGGTCGGCGACGTGCACCGGGCCGAGAACGTCCCGCCGGTGGCGTTCGAGGAGGTCGAAGTCACGACCATCGACAAGACCGTCGATGGGCCTGCCGGTCCGGTCGCGGGGGCGCTCGTCGGTCGCGAGCTGCATCTCGACGGCACCTACAGCGACAAGGTCTTCGCGCCCGGCTACGGGGAGTTCTACTCGGCCCACGAGGGCGACGTGGAGGCTCTGGCCCTCGCCGTGCCGGCGAACGCTCTCGACGTCGACGTGCCGGCCGACCTCGAGGCCCTCTCGACGGGTGCCGACGAGGCGTTCGAGGCCGTCCGCTCGGGGGACTGGGACTCGGCAGCCGCCGCGCTCGAGCTCGTCACCGCCGCCTGGCGCACCTACAGCGGTGGGGAGGTGCCGCCCTACCTCGCGACCGAGATGGACAGGGCGCTCGCCGACCTGGGCGCGGCGATCGACGCCCGCGATCGGGCGCAGGCGGGCACCGCCGCGATCGACGTCGCCCAGTCTGCGACCGATCTCCAGCTCCGCTACCGCCCGGTCGCCGACATCGACCGGGCCCGGTTCGAGCTGTGGGCCCGCCAGTTGGTCGTCGACGCCGCCGCCGGCGACCTGGACGGCATGAGGGGTGATGTCACCACCCTGGAGTTCATTCGGGACCGGTTCGTGCACACGCTCGACCAGCCAGATCTCATCGCCATCGACGTGCACCTGATCGAGCTCCGGAACACCGTGATCGACGGCGATCCAGCGGCCGGGGAGGAAGAGGCGGAGGCCCTCCGGGAGACCCTTGCGGGCATCGACGGCGCCACCGGGTCGAACAACGCGCCCGCCTCCGCGAGCGCCGGGAGTGCCGCGGGGGCGAGGCGCGGCTCGCCGGACAACGCCGTGATCGATCCCGGCGACGGCGGGAACTACCGGCCGACGCTGGATCCCGCCGACTTCGTGCATGCCATCGACAATCCGTACCTGCCGCTCCGGCCCGGTGCCCGCTGGACCTACGAGGGGGTCGTCGACGGCGAGCACACTCGCATCGAGCTGGCGGTGACCACGACGCGCAAGGAGATCCTCGGGATCTCGGCGGTCGGCGTCAGCGACACCAACTACGTCCACGGCGAGCTGGCCGCGGAGACGCTCGACTGGTACGCGCAAGACCGCGAGGGCAACGTCTGGTACCTGGGCGAGGACACCAAGGAGTACGAGAACGGCGTGCTGCAGGCCACCGAAGGGTCGTGGCAAGCCGGCGTCGACGGCGCGCTCCCCGGGATCTTCATGCGCGCCACGCCGACTGTCGGCGACGCCTACCGGCAGACCTACCAGCCCGGCCGGGCCGAGGACCTCGCCCGGGTCGAGCAGGTGGGAGCAACACAGTCCATCGGCCTCGGCGACTACCACGACGTTGTGGTGATCCAGGAGTGGACGCCCCTCGAGCCCGAGACGGTGGAGAGCAAGTACTACGCGCCGGGTGTCGGCAAGATCCACGAGGTCCAGACGTCCGGCGGAGACGGCGGCACCGAGCTGGTCGAGTTCACCCCGGGGCTAGTGGGCGCCCACTAGCCTGGACCTTGGCACGCGCGCCCTGCCCTGGCCCCGTCGACCCGAGACCGGCCGACTCCTCCGAGAGTTGCGCTCCGGTGCCAATGCCTGGGACGCCATCGTGGTCGGCTAGTTCACCCGGGCATTCGGCGCGCCGATCCAATACTCGACCACCTACCCGCTGCTCCACCACTTCGGGATCGAGCTGTGGCTCCCCGAGATCGGGGGGAAAGGTCGACTTCAGCTCAAGGAACTCGGAGGCCTCGGCTCTGTCCTCAGCGAGGCGACGCCGCCTGAGAAGGCGAGCATCTACCACCGCCTCGGGCTCCGCCTCGTCTACCACCCGGCGGACAAGACGGTGGTCGCCACGGCCGACCTGGGCCGTGTCCTTAGTCGTGTCGGAGGGGGGACACGGACATTACATACACGGTCCATCCCCAAGTCAGCCGTGATCCGCCTCGTTGCTTGACACGGCTCGTCACCGCCCCCGCCGACCAAACAGCCGACAGCCCGAGTGGCCTTCCACATCCCGGCGGGGCGGCGCTCACTGGGATCCGAGCTATTCGGCCTCGAAGCCACCGGTGGCCGCCTCCGCATCACCGCCGTCTACGGCGACACCGAAGTTGCGCTTGACATTAACGACGTCGTCCCCAGCCGGGACACCGACGTGCGAGCCTGACGGGGGCAGCCTTAAGCGCCGGGGACGTGGCGAAGGATCGTCGGCATGCCTTGCATGTCTCCTCCTTGTGACCTGCCGTCATCGGACTCGGCGCGGTCAGTCTCCGTGACGTGACGCTTGCGCGTCACGCTACGACTCAAGCTGGAGCCACCGCTGGTAGCGGTAGCCCAACCATGTGACGAACCTGGTCACCATTCCGGTCTTGCCATTCGAGCTCATGGTTTTCTCCTTCGTTTAGGTGCTGTCTCCATGTCACCAGCCTACCAAGAAATTGTCGACTGTCAAGTTTTCATTGTCAGACGTCTATTTGACTCGCTATGCTGGGTCTGTGAGCACGCGAACACGACGACCGCGCGGGCGGCCCCCGGCAGCACAGTCCCCTGCCCCCCTCGAGGAGATCCTCGGCGCCGCGCTGCGCGCGTTCGCGACCCACGGCTACGAGGGAGTGTCGGTGCGAACACTCAACCGCGAACTCGGCGTCAGCCACAGCCTCATCAACGGGCGCTTCGGCTCCAAGGAGGCCTTGTGGTACGCGACCGTCGACTGGGCGTTCGAGCCGCTCGTGACCAAACTCGCCAGCGCGTTCGATCCGACGCTTACCGATCCGCTCGACCAGCTGCGGATCGCCATCCGCACATTCCTGCTGTACTCGGCCGAACACCCCGAGCTGCTCGGGCTGATGGACATCGAGGCCCGCCAGGACACCGACCGGCTCACCTACATCCACGACACCTACATCCAGCCCGCGCTCGCCCCCATCGAGCGCCTGCTCCACCACCTCGCCGACCAGGGCAGGATCCGACCCATCTCGCTGTCCGCCTTCCATTTCCTGATCGCCCACGGCGGCGCCGCGCCCTTCACGCTCGTCCCCCTCGCCCGCCACTTCGACCCCGCCGACCCCCTCGACCCCGAAGCCGTCGCCGAGCACGCCGGATTCGTGGCAGACCTCATCATCCGCGGCCTGAAACGCGACGAGGCCTGACACCTGAGCCTCCGGTGGCATCCCCACGAGTCGTGTCAATCGCTCAGGACGCAGGCTCCCTGGTGCCCCATCCCGACGACTTCGAGTACGGCGGTGCCCCCGAGGGTGTCATTGTGGGGCTGCGGCGCCGGCGGCGCCGGCCCGTGTGCCCCTGCGGGTAGAAGGGCCGCGGCGTCTATGACCGGTCGACCCTCCCGGGTGGCGGCATCTCGACCTGGGCGCCACCAAGCTGTCGTTGGAGGCCGAGAATGCGTCGTCTCGAGGGTCGACGCTGTGGGCGTGTGCGCTTTCACACCGAGCAGGGCAGCGAGTACTCCTCCCGGGTGTTCCGGGCCGCGTGCGACCGGCTCGACATCACCCAGTCCATGGGCCGGCCGGGCTCGGCGCTTGACAACGCGGTGATCGAGTCCTGGCACTCCACCCTCGAGTTCGAGCTGCGGCGCGTCGACCACCCGACCACAACCGGGGCCCGCCGGAGGGTGGCGGCATGGATCGACGACTACAACCGGGACCACCGCCACTCCTCGATCGGCATGATCTCCCCGATCGCGTACGAGCGCAGCCTCGACCCGGAACCGCAGCATGACCCGCCTCAGGTCACGCAGCGTTGCGCCGTCCTCGCCCGTATCAAGGCCACAGCCCTCCGGGTGGCCTCCGGCCAGCCTTGACACCGGCTGCGGGCGGGCACCCCCGAGCCGATCCGAGCAGCCGGTCACGTGGCGGCTGATCGGGACGTGGTGGGCGGCCCGGTGGGGCCGGTGCCGGCGGCCGAGCGGCTTGAGCAGCAGGTTGACAACCGGCGAGGTGACCGCGATGGGGGGCCAGGCCGTTGATTGGGGCGCGGCGGCCGCGTGCTCCGCCGACGGTCGCCAGGACTGCGGCAGTGGCGAGCCATAGCCTTGAGTGGTCGGCGGCCCAGGAGAGCCGGCGTGGGCGTCGGCGTGGTGGCGATTGCCATATAGACGGCGAGATCGAGGCTGTCGAGCTCCCCCCGCCAGCCTGTCCGGTCCGGCAGAGCGCTTGGTTCCTCGGCGCGCGGGGCAGCGCGGCATCGATCGGTGCGGGACGCGGACGGGCGCCCACTTGTGCTCCTTGGTGCGTCATCTGCTGCTTGGTTCCCAGTCCCGAAGCGCCGGGATCCGCCGTTGTCAGTCGAGCATCCGCTCCGCCTGCTTGCCGGCCTCACGGATGGAGAACGCGGCGAAGATCTCGTTGACCCCGGTGAAGATGGCCCACACCCCGACCCGGGTCACGAACGTGAGCAGCGACCGCTCCCAGGAGCGGACGGCCCACACCCCCAGGACCAGCTCGGCGATCCCGAGCAGCAGCTGGGTCCACCACCACGGCACCTTGGGGCCGGCCAGCGCGTCGACCAGGTGCACGATCCCGAACACGATCAGATACCAGGCGACCAGGATCGACACGACGTAGAGGGTGATGTCGGGCCAGACGAAGGTCATGACGCCGGCGGCCACCCCCAGGATCCCCGTCACGATGAACAGCCAGCGCCAGGACTCGACCCGGCCGGCCACCAGCAGCTGACCGAAGCCGCCGAACAGAAAGGCCACGCCGACCAGCGCAGCCACCGCGGTCAGACTGCCCACCCGGTAGGACAGCACGAACATGCCGTACCAGATCCACGCGATTCCGAGGATCAGATACCACCACCAGATCCCCGACACGTCCCGCACGCCTCTCCGGAGGGTCTCGCGCAGTTCGGTCGAGGCCCCAAACCGGTTGCCTCACGTGTCTCGCTCCGTCATGGCAGGCTCCCCTGCTATCCCCGGCTCGGCGTGTGGCCCATCACCTTCGGTGACCTGGTCGCCGGGCCTCATTGGCTCGCCGCGTCATTGGCACGCTCGTCGGCGTAGGAGCGGGCGTAGATGGCGTCCAGAACGGCCAGCCGTGCGCTGGAAAGGGTCCAGCCGGCATAGTCGAGGGCGGCAAAGGCGTCGGATTCGGCCCAGTCGGCTTCCTTGGCGGCCGCCTTGGCGTCCAGGTCTCGAGTCCGCTTGTCGACCTTCCCCTTGATGTCGTCCCTCCGGGCGGCGGCGTCGGCCATCATCTGCGTCCACTTGCTCTGTGTGCCAGCGGTTGCTTCGCGGGCCTTCTGCTCGGTGTCCGCGGCGGCCTGGTCGAGGTCGTCCTGGGCCTGGTCGATACGCTGCCCGAGCCGGTCGCGCGATTCCGTGGCGGCAGCCTGTGCCGACACCCTGGCCTCCGCAACGCGGTTCTGAAGGTCGTCGAATTGTGAGGAGAAGTCCATGTTTCCTCCGATGTGTCTCAGGTCGTGTTGCCGTGGTGTGGTGGAGCCCACGCCGCCGACCGGGGGAAGATTCGGCGGCGTGGGCCCTCAGGTCATCGAGGGGCGCGCCCTGCAGTTGACCATGGACCAACTGTCCGGCCTCGGGACGGGCTATGCCCCCCGCGATCGCGTGGTTCGCCAGGCGGCGCTTGCGTGACCGCAGTCAGCTCGTCGCTTGGTGGTCGGGGCGGGGCACCATGAGCAGTGGCACGGGGATGTTGCGGATGATGGTCGCCACACTGCTGAACACGACCCGCATTGCGGGCGGTCACACACCACCGATCGGGGTTGTAGAGCGCCATGCTCTCCACGGTGCGGCCGGCGGCTCGGGGGGTTGTACGAGCTCTTCGAGGAAGCGCTCGACATCGCCGTCGAGGACCGAACTGCCGCTGCGGCGAACGGATCGGCCACAGGTACCGTGTCGGCCTTGACAGGCGCCGGCGTGCCGGAGTTCGGCTATATCAGCGATCTCCGCCTCGCGTCGGGCGGCGGCGGACCATGGTCCGGAACACCGTCTTGACCCGATCGCGCAGTGGTGGGCGCTGACTGGCGAAGGGTTGCTGTCCCCACCGCAGCTGCATGTAGAGCTGTTTGGTGGCACCGACGAGGGGGGTGGCGACGAGTGCGCCGGGTACCCCTGCGGCGGCACCGCCGATGAGTGTGGCGAACATCGACGTCGGCGGTGAGACGTCGACCGCGTGTCCGACGATCGCCGGGCTGATGACGTGGTTCTCGAGGGTCATGTAGAGGACATAGAGGCCTATGACGACGGCGAAGACAAACGCGCCTTGGGTCAGTGCCAGCACCCCCAGGAGGGCGCCGCCGAGGAATCCGCCGACCTGCGGGATGAGGTCGGTGATCATGGCCCATAGGGCGGCCAGCGGAGCCAACGGAACGCCGAAGATGAGGCACAGGGCGAGCACCACGACACCCATGAGCGCGGCAACCGCCAGCGAGCCGGCAAAGTACTGGGCGATCGCCATGTAGAAGACGTGTCCGATCTCGTCAGCGCGATTCACCCAACGGTGCGGCAACAGGCGGTGGACGGCCGCAACCAGGTACTCGCCGTCGAGCAGCACCGCGACTGTGACCGCGAGCACGAGTACCGTCGAGAGAGCGCCCCCTACCATGTCCTCGACCGTCCTCGTCACGCTTCTGTCGCTGATCTTGCCGGGGAGCTCCTCGATGGCCTCGTCGACCTTCGTCGCCGCGTCGTTGTCATCAAGCCAGCCGCCCACGACGGGCAGGTCATAGAACTCCCGGACGGTCTGCGGTATGTCGCTCGTGACGTTCCTGGCCTGGGCTGCCGCCTGCGGTCCCATCCCGACGACGACGATCGTCACCAGGACGATTGCGCTCCCGGCGACCAACAGCACCGACGTCGCGCGTGGCCAGCCCCAGTTCCGGCGGATGGAACCGACGATCGGATCGAGCGCCAGGGCGAACACGGAACCGACGGCGATCGTCGTCAGAGCCTTCGGCGCCGAGCGGAGCAGCGCGAACCCCGCGAACGCCACCAGGAGCCCGCCGACGATCTGGACGAAGACTGCCGGATTGAGACGCAGCTCGACCGAGGATGGTTGCTCACCCTCGTGATCGCCTTCACTGTTCGCGGACACACGTCTACCCTAAGTCCGTGAGCGGCGACGGACCGCGGCGGACCCCCGTCAGGTCGCTGTGGGTCAGCGTGAGCCTTGGTTCGACTCTGCTGGTCATCGGCGCCGTGGTCGCGGCGATCGGCTTGGCGAACCTGTTCGTCGCGGCACGCCGGCCCCTGGCTTGGGCAGCGGCGGCGTCCGTGGCAGCGTGGCTGCTGTCCGGGGTCGTGGACATCTTGGGCCGCTGGGTGCCCCGCGGCCTCGCCGTGGTCGTGACCGTGCTCGGATTGGCGCTGGTGGCCGTCGGCGGCTGGGTGGGCGTACGCGCGACCCTGGCCGCTGAGGTGGACACGCTGCGGAGGACCCTGCCCGCTGCGGCCAGCGACCTCGAAGCGCGGTTTCGCGCGGCGGCAGACTTCCACCTGGCCGAACGGACGAGGGTGTTCGTGAACGACCTCGACGACCGGTTCGGCATTCACGCCCAGGTCGCGGCTGGCGCCGGCACGGCCTCGGCATACCTCGTAAGCGGCATCCTGATGCTGTTCCTTCTCGCCTACGGACCGCGGTTCCTCTCTGCCGCCCTACGTCAGATTGCTGACCCGGCCCGGCGTGCGTCCGTGACAGCCGTCGTCGATCAGGCGTCCCGTGCCGCCCGGGCGTATCTGCTCATCGTCCTGGTCCAGGTGATCGCGATCACCGCGGTGTGCAGTGTCGTCTTCTACCTGCTCGACCTCCCGGCACCGTTCGTCCTGGGGCTGCTCGTCGGCTGGTTGAGCGCCATCCCATACCTGGGCATCCTCCTCGGCGGCCTCGCCCCGCTGCTTGTCGCCGTGACCGAGCCGCATCTCCTCACCTATCTCGTCCTTGCCGCACTGCTGGTCGGCCTGCAGTCCGTAGAGGTCTTGGCGGTCCGGCCCCGAGCCGACCGCACCGTGCGCGTGGGCCCGGCGCTGATCCTGGCAGGTATCCTGATCGGCTTCGAGTTGTACGGGTTCGGTGGCGCCCTCTATGGGACGGCACTACTCGTCTTGTTCTGGGCGGTCCTCCGTGCAATGCCCGACCGCACGACCCAGCTCCCGGTGGGTGACGATTCTGTGACGCCAGCACCGACCGGGGGCGAGCAGTGATGCAGCCTTCGTGCCACTGCCGCGCCTGAGTGCGGCAACTTCGCCGAACCTGCCAAGGGCTCCACCGGGTGGCCGCGAGCCGCGAGACCGGATAAGGATGCCCTGAGCGCGGCATGTGGCCAGGCATGCCGGAACACGTTGGATGAAAACATCCGCGCGCTCCTCGAGGGGCATCCGGCGACGACTGGTGATCTTCCCGTCCAGCAGGTGCCTAATGTCGACCTGCTGGACGTCGCCGTCATCGGCGACCCGATTGTGCCGGCATTCGCACCGGATCCGTCCGGCCAAGGCCGCATCCGTCCCCTTGGCATCGCCGGCAACGGCATGTTCAGCTTCTATGTGGCCAGCCCGCCGGCTTCGCGGTCGAAGTCGGCCACGGCGCCCGGACGATCGGCGAGGACTGGGACGACAGCCGCCGCCACCACCGCGTCAGCGCCCGGGGCCACCAGCAGCTGCGCCCGCAGCCAACCGCAGGCCCACCGCCGTGAAGCTCGCCAACATCAGCGCCCGAGCCGCCCTCGTCCTCGGGGCGAGATCGCCGACATCGCCAAGCTGTCCAGCGGCCGGTTCGGCCCCGAGCTCATGACGATGACGTGGCGCGGACCCCTGCCGGCGTCGGCGCGTGTCACAACCAGCCCACGCGCCGGAAGTTCCAGCGGAGCAATAGGACGGCGACGACCATGACCAGGATTGCGAGCGGGTAGCCGAAGGTCCAGTCGAGCTCGGGCATGTGGCGGAAGTTCATGCCGTAGATCCCGGTGATGATCGTGGGTACGGCGGCGATCGCCGCCCAGCCCGACACCTGCTGGATGATCACGTTCTGGCGAACGGTGACCCGCGCGAGGTTGGCGTTGAGCAGCCCATCGAGCGCCTCGCTGAGCTGCATGATCTCCTCGGACAGGCGGCGGGCGTGGTCACCGACGTCACGGAGGAGGGGTCGCAGGTCCTCCGGCGCCTCCACGGGCTCGCCACGCTCGAGCTTGTCGAATATCGCCAGCATCGGATGCACCGCTCGAACGAACCGCTCGGTGTCGCGGTGCTCGAGGTAGATGGGCTCGCTCTGGTCCTGATCACGCTGGAACACGACCTGCTCGATTTGCTCAAGGTGGTCACCGAGCCGGTCGGCCACGCGTTCGTTGTCGTCGATCACCGCGTCGAGCAGCGCCCACGCCGCGGCCATGGGCCCGAGCTTGGCGACCTCGGGATGCTCATCGAGGCGTTCGCGTGCACCTGCCAGAGGGGCGGCATTCGACCGGCTGATCGCGATCGCGCTCGCGCGCCCCCAGGAAGATGTCGAGCTCCCCGACCTCGATCTGCGCCTGGGCCTCGACGTGGTGCACCGTCTTGAGGATCAAGAAGGCGCTATCGCCGTAATCCGCCAGCTTGGGACGCTGGTGACCCGCCCGCGCGTCCTCCACCGCCAGCGCCGGCAGGTGAAAGGATGCCCGGAGCTCGTCGAGTTCATCCGGACCGGGGTCGCTCGATGCCAGCCACACGAACCCCGACCCCTCACGGGCCAGCCTCGCGGCATCGCCCAAGTTCATGGGCTCGGCCTGGCGAACCCCGGCCAGGAAATGGGCACAGTCAATGATCATGACTAGAGGATGCCGTGCGTCGACGCCGGGGTGAGGAGAGACGTTGGACGGCTGGCTCCAAGGACGGTCGTCCGAAGCGAGCCCATCGCGTGCGGGGACGACGGTTCGACGGTGCGGGGGGATCCGACTCGACGAGAGCGTGCGCACAAACATGGCCAGGGGGACACGCCTGCGCCGGCGGCGCTACCTGACCGCCCTGTTCGGGCGGGGGGCGTCATGGCAGGTGGCGTTCAAACCGCTGGCCCGTCGGCCGCGGCGGCGCCCGCGCGCGGCGGCGGTGAGCTGCGCCAGCGTGGTACGGACGACGTCTCCGCTATTACGTCGACGGGTAGTGGACGCCCGTGTGGACACCTGAGTACCCGACGAGCAGTGCCGCGGCGCTGAGGGGGATCCCGGCCTCGGGCCACGCAGTGGCCACGCCGGTGGCGAAGGCGGACGCGGACGCCGCGTGGCCCGACGGGAACGACGTTGGGCGAGGCATCGTCACGTGGCGGGTGACCGGCCACCAGCAGCTGACCGAAGCCGCCGAACAGGAGGGCCGCGCCGACCAGCGCAGCCACCGCGGTCAGCCTGCCCACCCGGTAGGACAGCACGAACATGCCGTACCAGATCCACGCGATTCCGAGGATCAGATACCACCACCAGATCCCCGACACGTCCCGCACGCCTCTCCGGAGGGTCTCGCGCAGTTCGGTCGAGGCCCCCAAACCGGTTGCCTCACGTGGCTCGCTGCGCCATGGCAGGCTCCCCTGCTATCCCCGGCTCGGCGTGTGGCCCATCACCTTCGGTGACCTCGTCGCCGGGCCTCATTGGCTCGCCGCCTTGGCACGCTCGTCGGCGTAGGAGCGGGCGTAGATGGCGTCCAGAACGGCCAGCCGTGCGCTGGAAAGGGTCCAGCCGGCATAGTCGAGGGCGGCAAAGGCGTCAGATTCGGCCCAGTCGGCTTCCTTGGTGGCCGCCTTGGCGTCCAGCCTCGGTGCTCATCGTGGACGAGGTCGGGTATCTTCCGATGCACGCTGAGGCCGCCGCCGCGCTGTTCCAGGTGGTGAGCCGCCGTTACCTCAAAGGCTCGATCATCCTGCCCACCAATCGGACGATCAGCAGCTGGCTCAACTGGGGAATTTCAGTGAGCAACCCTGGGGAACTTCGGCGAGCGGCGTCATGAGGAAAGCGGCGAGCTGGACGCGGGAGCTGATGCCAAGCTTGAGGAAGATCTGCCGCAGGTGGTAGTCGACGGTGTAGGGCGACACGAACAGCCGCCGCGCGGCTTGAGCGTTGGTCAGGCCCGTCCCCACGGCCTCGGCCACGCGGAACTCTGCCGCCGTGAGGCTCTCCCATCCGAAGCGGGGATCGTTCTCGCCGCGCCTGCCAATCCGTCCACCACGCCGACGGGTGTCGTCTGCGTCGATCGAGCCCGGCGCTGCGGGGGATGACGCATCCGCCAGCCACTCTTCGATGTCGTGGGCGGCGTGACGACTGAGTGGAGTCACGGCGTGGGGCTGGTTGGCGGCACCAGAGTCGGCGACGAGCCCGACCAGCCGTCCCGTGTCGGGGTCCGCGACCGGGACGGCCGCACGGACCCGGATCTCAGGCCCCAGGGCGTTAGCGAGCAAAGCGGTGAGATGGTTGAGTGCCACCTCGCACACAGCGTAGGGGATCGACCCCGTGCGCGTGATTGCCGTGGGCGAGCTGACGTTGATGATGACACCCTCCCCCGCCGCACGCAGGTGCGGAGCCGCGGCGCGGATCACATTCCACGCGCCCACAACGGTCGCCCGGAAAACCGCTTCCCAGGCGTGGTTCGTGACGGAGTCGAGGTCGCACGGCGCGATCACCGTTGTGCCAGTGTTGTTCGCGAGGACGTCGAGCCGTCCGTGCCGCTCGACGGTGGTCGCCACGAGGCGCGCCGCTTCGGTGGGGTCGCTCACGTCCGCCGGTGCGTAGCTGGCAGCCGGCAGCTGGGCAGCGAGTTGTTCACCCGCCTCGGCCCACGACGCCGAGTTGACCACGACCGTGGCACCCCGCTCGGCGAGCGTGCTTGCAATGGCTGCCCCGATCCCGCTCGAGGAGCCGGTCACCAGAGCGACGCGACGCTCCAACGCCCCGGGCCCCGTCAACGACGCAACATCGAGGCCGATCACATCACACCTCGACGGCGATCAGGTCGAGCCCGGACACAGTTCGGCCAGAGGATCCCAGTCGAGCGTGTCTCTCACGTGGAGCTCGAGCGGCTTGTTCAGCTCTTGCACGGCTTTAATGGTGTTCTCCTCTCCATGCGCCCCTCGATGATGCGGACAAGACGACCGGGTGCACATCCCGCGAGCACGTACGGGTACCTACGAACCGCGCAGGGTCCGCCGGCATGCGGAGCGGCGCGGGTGCCAGCCGCCCGACAGCCGGGCGGCAACCACTTCGCGGCTGACATCGGTCTGGATCGCGACCGTCGGCGCGCTCGATGCGTTCGTCCGGGGATCGGAGCGCCGGATCGACCTCGCCGGCGTCGACGGGCGGGTGTTCGTCAACAATGCGTCGTTGGGCGTGTACGCGAAGATCGTCCGGTCGGCTGACTACCGCGACGGCACGGCCGAGACCGTCGCCAGCATGGTGCCGGCCCACCGACGTGCTTCGCATCTGCGAAGACCACAGTCCCAGCGCGATCGACCGAGGACCTAGTCCCTTTCCTGCTGCGGAGCGCGCGTCGTACCACACGGTTCGTGCGCAGGCGCCATGAGGTCCGCAGCTCTGAGACTGCGGATTCCTAGGATTCGAACCGGTGGCGCACCTTCTTACGGTGCTGGCATGCCCGCTCGGGTCACACAGCAAGTGGAGAAACGAAGCGACGCGCCCGACACGAGCGCGAACCGAGCGCATCGCCTTCTGGCCGCGAGCACGCCGGTGATGGATCGGCTCGAGCGGGACCTCGAGCGCGCCGACGTCGCCATTGTGCTCAGCGACGACCGAGCCCGCGTCGTCGACCGCCGGGTGCCGGATGATGCCGTATGCCGATCCCTCGTCGCCGCCATGCTGATCCCGGGCTGCAGCATCGAGAGGGGTGCTGCTGGGAGGACGGCAGCCAGCATCGCGAGGCGCGATCGCGCTCCCGCCGTCGTCGTCGGCGCGGCGCATTCCAGCCCCGAACTCGAGAGGTTCACCACCGCGGCGGCACCGATCTTCGACCACGCCACCGGTCAGCTCATCGGCGTGGTGTCGCTCGTGGCGCGCGTCGGCGACGGGGCACCCTTGCTGATACTCGTCGTTCGCCAGACGGCACGGGAGATCGAGGAGCGCCTTTTCGACGGCCCGTCGGTGCGCGAGCGTGCACTCCAGAAGGCGTTCCTGCCGCGCGGCGCCGGGCGCGGGGTCCTCTCATGCTCGTGAGCGAGGACGCGTTGGTGTGCAACGCCGGAGCCGCACGGCTGTTCGACGAGGCGGATCGCCCGCAGCTGTGGGCCGCCGCTTCGAGCGCGATGGCCGCGCCCACCACCGTGCCCGCGCTGCTCCCGACTCGAGCGAGGACGCGGGTGCCGGCAACGGTCACGCCGGTGTACGCCGACGGTGCCGTCGTCGCGGCGCTCGCCCACGTCGGCACGCCGAGCACGACGTCCACCGATGCGCGGCCCCACCGACTCGGCTGGGAAGGGCTCACCGACACCGAGCGCGCCATCGCGGAGATGGCGTCACAGGGCCTGACGAACCGGGAGATCGCGACACGGGCGTTCCTGTCCCACCACACGGTGGACTCCCACCTGCGCAAGGTGTTCCGCAAGCTGGGGGTCAACTCGCGTGTCGTGCTCGCGGCGGCCGTCACCAGCCGGACACAGGATGCTCCGCCGCCGGCACGGCACGCATTCAACTGAGTGGTCGCATCACCCGGCACGTTCCAGACGGGCGAGCTGCGTCCGGGTGTTCACCCCGAGCTTTCGGTACACCTTGTTCAGGTGGTACTCGACGGTGCGCAGGCTGATGAAGAGCTGCGTCGCGATCTCGCCGTTTGTGCTCCCGTCCGCGACGAGTCGCGCGATCTGCGCCTCCTGTCCCGTGAGCAGGCCGCGCGTCGCGTCGGATCGCGGCCGGCTGTGCTCACCGGTCGCCGCGAGCTCACGCCGGGTGCGCTCGGCGAACGCCCGGGCTCCGATGCTGTCGAAGCACTCGAGCGCAGCTCGTAGGGGCTCGCGGGCTTCCCGGCGCCGGCGGGCGCGCCGCAGCCATTCCCCATAGAGCAGCTGCGCTCGCGCAAGGTCGAACGCGACGGTGCAGCGGGTGAGGCGGTCGAGCGCCACCCGGTACTGCGACTCCGCTTCGTCGCCGGCTGCGAGCAGCGCGCGCATGCACGCAAGCAAGCCCTCGGCCCAGTGCGACCGGGACGCGATCGCTCGCTCCGAGAAACGCTCGAGCGCCGTCGTGGCGGTCGCCAGATCGTCACAGCGCACGGCCGCCTCGATCAGCACGGGGAGTGCGATCGTCGAGAACGGCACGGAGTGATCGGTGATCCCGCGGCAATGCTCGAGCGCGGTCGCGTAGCGCCCGGAGCCCAGGTCGAGGACCGCGAGCGCATACCGAGAGTGATCGAGGTCGCCGCCACTGCCGCGCTCTCGCGCATCCCATGCCCGCCGCTCGGCGGCGTCGCACGTCTTCTCCTCGTCACCCCGGTACGCGTGGAGGAGCAGCTCGCCTACCCCCGGGTCGCCGATATGGCCGCGTGCACCGACGAGGGAGAGGATCTCTTCGGCCTCGGCGATCGCCGACGCCGCGGCCCGGAAGCGCGCGGCGAGGATCTCCACGACGCTCCTCGTGTCGAGCGCGATCGGCAACGTCGTCAGCGTTCGTGTGCGGCGGCCGAAGTCGACCCAGGACCGCGTCACCGCTTCCAGCGCTCCGTCGTCGAGGAGGGCAACGGCCGCGTTCACGGCGAGGAGGTGCAGTACGTTGGCTCGCTCGTGTGCGTTCGGGGTCGCGATCACGCCGGCTTCCTCGACCTGCTGTCGCAGTCCGGCGAGCGCGCTTCGCAGCATCGGAGCGGAGGCGGCGTAGCCATCCGTCAGCCGCACCGCGATCCCTCCCACCAACAGCTCGGCCGGCGTCGCGGAGTCGCCCTCCGGAAGCAAGCGCAGCGCCGTCGACGCGATCGCGTCCACCAGAGCGTCGTCACGCAACGAGCCCGCGTAGATCGCCGCGTCCTCGGCGGTGATCAGCGCGTCGAGGGCGAAGCCGCTGTCGTACTCCTCGATCGAGGCGACCGCGCGCGCCAACGCATGCAGGGCGTCCCGGCCTCGGCCTTCTTCGAGCCAGATCAGGCCCTGCGTCCACTCCGCTTCCGCCCGGTGGCGGCCGTCGTGAACGCGCGTGAGCACCGCGTCGAGCAGCGGCTGCGCACGTGCCGCGTCGCCCTCGGCGGCGCGCAGCCGTACAGTTGCGAGGAGCCGGTCGACCTTGCGGACGGGATCGGGCGTGAGCTCCGACGCCCGCACGAGGAACTCATCGGCGGCCTGCGTCCCGCCCCGGTGGAACACGCGCTCTCCGGCGAGTTCCAGCGCGCGCGCGACGTTCTCGTCCGGAGCTGTCACGGCGGCGCCGAGATGCCAGGCCCGCCGGTCGAGGTCGTCGCTGTCGAGTGCCTCGGCGAGGGCGCGGTGAACTCGACGGCGCTCTGCCGGCGGCGCGCCGTAGTAGACGGCGGACCGGATCAGTGGGTGACGAAAGTGCACTGCGGGAGCGAACGTCACGAGACCGGTTGCTTCGATGCTCGTGACCGCTTCCTCCCATGGCGCTCCCAACAGCCCCGCTGCCCGGTGAAGGAGCGCCGGATCGCCCAGCCGTTCCGCCGACGCGAGCAGCAAGACGGTCCGACCCGTCGGCGACAGCAGACGGGCGCGGGCGGCGAACTGATCCTGGAGCGAAAGGCCGACCGGAACGGGCTCGGGGAGCGGTGCGTCTCCCCGCAACTGCTCGGCGGTCAGCTCGGCGACAACCTCGGTCAGCGCGAGCGGGTTCCCCTCCGTCTCCTCGACCAGGCGATCGGCGACCTTGGCGTCGATCGTGCTGCGGGCGACGGACGTCAGCAGGGTTCGAGCGTCGTCCTCCGGCAGTCCGAGGACCACGAGCTGGGGCAGCGGTTTGAACAGGTCAGGGAGACCCGCCCCGGTGTCACGCACGGCGAACACCATCGCGACAGGATCCGCGTGCAGCCGGCGGGCGACGAACGTCAACACACGCGCCGACTCGTCGTCGAGCCATTGCGCATCGTCAATGACGAGAAGCATCGGTCGTTCACGCGCCGCGTGGTCGAGGAGCGTGAGCACCGCGAGGAACACCACCAGGGAGCTCGGCGCGGCGCCATCGGCGAGACCGAACACCGACTCCAACGTGTGGCGTTGCGGTTCGGGCAGCTCGACCACGTGGTCCAAGAACGGCAGCACGAGCTGGTGGATCGCGGCGAAGCTGAGGCCGACCTCGGACTCGACGCCGGTGACGCGCGCGATGGCGAAGTCGCGCGCGTTCGTCATCGCGTAGTCGAGCAGGGCGGACTTGCCGATCCCCGCTGCGCCCCGCAGGACGATGACGCCGCTCGAGCCGTCGCGTGCACCCGCCAGGACCTGGTCGATGGCGGCGCACTCAGCCGTTCGACCCACCAACACCGCGCTGAACCCTAGCCCAGCGCGTTCGCCGAACGACGGGAAACGCCGGCGTCCGACGGGAGCGGTGCGTGCGGCGCTCCGTCCACCGCGAGGCGCTACGCCAGGCGCTCACGGCCCCGACGACGAGGTGGTCGACGACCCTGTCGACGCCGGGGGCCTGCCATGGGTATCGACCGCTTCGCGCATCGCGGCATACGAACCACGCGATCGCGGGGGGACAGGCTCCGGTCCACAGCCGGCTGAGCCGGGTGCGCCAACGCGGGGTCGTCGTCCGGGTCGGCGCAACGATCACGGCCGGGCAGCGCGCATCCTTGCTGACGGAACCGCCTGCCAGGTTCGACCCATGTGGCCATCCATGACCTCACGGGGTGGTCGTCGTCAGCCACGCAGAGGGCGGGATCGGCCACGCGATCGCGGCGCCGGCGTCATCACGCCCTTTGCTCCGCAGGTGGGAGTCAGGTCTCGGCCTCGCGGGCGCCCTCGGCGTCGTCGACGAGCAGCCCGCCCTCGGCCTCCTCGCCTGGGGGGATGCCGGTCGGGCCAGGGTTGCCCACGATGTTCGCGTCCTTGACGCCAACGCCGGTGCGACGCATCCGATCGAGGGGGTCGACCTCGGGCAGGGGGGTCGAAGAACCCGGCGATGCGGCCGTCGTCGGCCACCTCGCCGAAGTCGACGCCCTTCATGACGATGTTGCCGTCGGTGTCGTTCAGCGCCCAGCCGAACCGGAAGCAGCCGTCGTGCTCGTCGACGCCGCTCGTCACGACGACGCGGTGGTCGGGGAACTGCTCCTGGAACCCCGCGATGTGGGAAATGAGCGCCTCCCGCCCCTCGGCCCGATCCACCGGGTCGGAGTACACGCCGTTCTCGTGCCACGCGACATCGAGCAGCCGGCGCCGCTCCGCCTCGTAGGCAGCCCAGGCCTCGCCCTACATCGCGACCAGCTCTGCCATGTCCATTGCTGCCTTCCTCCTCGGCGCCCTCCCACGACCCCATACTTGTCACTGCCGTCACTGCCCACGATCTACACGTTCGCGGGCTTCACTGGCTTCGGGGCGGGGCCGATCCTCGGCACGTGAACGTCAACATGCCGGCCGCACGGATGGTCGGTGGTGACGGGCGCCCCGGTCTGGAGATCCCCGATCAGTCCGTGCTCCGCAATGAGTGGGTAGGTCATGCTGTCCTCCTCTCACGGCCCTCGGGGCTGGCGCTGGGAAGGCAGGCCAGGGTGGTCATCACCTCGCGCTTCTCACCCGGCATCGTCGCGCGACGGCCGGACCGCTCGGAAGGGGCGGATGTCCCGGACGTCTCGGCGACCGGCGTGGCCGGCGGGGATTCGGACCCGCAGCGCCCCGGGCTGGATCACGAACTCGAGCGGCGGGGGCAGATCGACGGCCTCGCCATCGACTCCTGCGTGTACGGGCCCGGGGGCAGTGACCTCGAAGGAGATCGCGCTCCACGCTCGTCCTGTCGGACGCGAGGTGTCGCGCGGTGAGTCGAGGACGACGATCCCGAGCCGGCCGCTGTCGAGGGTTGGGCGGGTGCCGGGCGACCGTGGCGGGTCCAGGGCGTAGGGATTGTTGGAGACCAGCACGACCGCGGGGTGGTCGTGCTCCCGCCCGAGGTCGTCGACGAGGTGCAGCTCTGGCGCCGTCCCGCTGGGACCGAGCGCCGCCTCTGCGGTCTCCAGCAGCGTGCGCAGCTTGGCGTCCCGGTAGGCGGGTTGACGGACCGCTTCGCCGTAGAGCCCGAGCGAGACGTTGTTGAGGAACAGGCGCCCGTTGACCCGGGCGACGTCGATGCGGCGCTCGCGCCAGTCGGTGAAGGCGTCGAGCGCGCCGATCGGGTCGTGGCGATCGACCCCGAGGTCGAGCGCGAAGTGGTTGCGTGTCCCGGCGGGGATGCACACGAAGGGAAGCCCGTTCGCCTGCGCGGCCGTGGCGACGACCGCGAGCGATCCGTCGCCACCGGCGACACCGAGCGCATCTGCGCCGCCGGCGACCGCCTGGCGGACCAGCGTCGCCAGGCTGTGATCCGGCCTGAGGACGATCACGTCGATCCCTCGTTCGCGGGCCCGCTCGGGAACGCCGGCGTGCACCGCCCCGCCCCCTCCCGAAGTCGGGTTGACGAACAGCACCGGTCGTCGCGCCGGATGAGCCGTCTCGTCGTCGCCCATGACGGATCAGCTCGGCTTCTCTCGCATGCCCACCCGCCCGAGCGCGGCGGCGGTGATCTGCGCCAGCGACGCACCCGTAAGGGTGCCGGCAATGACGTCGGCGGGGTAGTGGACGCCCGTGTGGACGCGTGAGTAGGCGACGAGCGCCGCGGCGGCACTGATAGGGATCGCCGCCCCGGGTGACGCAGTAGCCACGCCCGTGGCGAAGGCGGACGCGGAGGCCGCGTGGCCCGACGGGAACGAGGTCGTGCGGGGCATCGTCACCTGGCGGGTGACCGGGACGTGGTGGGTGGCGCGGTCCGGCCGGCGCCGGCGGGCGAGCGGCTTGAGCAGCAGGTTGACGACCGCCGAGGTGACGGCGATCGAGGCCAGGCCGTTGAGCGCGGCGCGGCGGCCGCGTGCGCCGCCGACGGTTGCCAGGACCGTGGCGGTGGCGATCCAGAGCTTCGAGCGGTCGGCGGCCCGGGAGAGCCCGCGGAAGACGCGGTCCAGCCGGGGGGTGGGTGTCTCGGCAATGGCCAGGTAGACGGCGAGGTCGAGTCTGTCGACCTCCTCCGACCAGCTTTCCCGGTCCGACGGAGCGCCCGGCGGGGCGCCCCGCTGACCGGGTTGGGCGGTCGCCGTCAATCGATCGCCCGTTCCAACCGTTTGCCGGCGTCGCGTAGGGAGAATGCGGCGAAGATCTCGTTGACGCCGAGGACGATGGCCCACACTCCGACCAGGGTCACGAACGTCAGCAGCGACCGCTCCCAGGAGCGGACGGCCCACACCCCCAGGACCAGCTCGGCGATCCCGAGCAGCAGCTGGGTCCACCACCACGGCACCTTGGGGCCGGCCAGCGCGTCGACGATGTGCACGGTGCCGAACACGATCAGGTACCAGGCGACGAAGATCGACACGACATAGAGGGTGATGTCGGGCCAGACGAAGGTCATGATCCCGGCGGCCAGGGCCAGGATGCCTGTCACGATGAACAGCCAGCGCCAGGACTCGACCCGGCCGGCCGCCATGAGCTGATCGATGCCGCCGACCAGGAAGGCCACGCCGACCAGCCCGGCCACCGCGGCGAGGCTGCCGACGCGGTAGGAAAGCACGAATGTGCCGTACCAGATCCACGCGATCCCGAGGATCAGGTACAACCACCAGACGCCGGACGCCTCGCGCACGTCTTTGCGGAGCATGTCACGGAGGGGGGTCGAAGGTCGAGAGTCGCCCACTCCACGTGTCTCGCTCGTCATGGGAACGTCCTTTGCTGTCCGCCCCTCCGCGTTGGGCCGATCACGCCCCACGAGCTCGTCGCCGGGCCTCACCGTGGGCTCGCGATCTTGGCGCGGTCGTCCGCGTAGGCGCGAGCGTCGATGGCGTCGAGCACGGCCAGTTCTGCGTTGTCGACGGTCCAGGCGGCGTAGTCGAGGGCATCGACGGCGTCGGCTTCGGCCCAGTCGGCGTCGCTGGCGGCGGCCTTGGCGTCCATCTGTCGATTCCGCTTGTCGATCTTCGCCTTGACGTCGTCCCTCCGGGCCGCGGCGTCGGCCTTCATCTGTGCCCACTTGCCCCGTGAGTCGGAGGTGGCTTCGCTGGCGCGCTGGCGGACGTCGCTGGCGGCTTTGTCGAGGTCGGCCTGGGCGCGATCGATTCGCTCCCTGAGCTCGACGCGGGAGCCGGCGGCCGCCTGGGCCGCCGCCTTCGCCTCCGTGACGCGCTGGTTGAGTTGGTCGAACTGCGAAGAGAAGTCCATGGATTCTCCTTGGGTTCGGGGCGACGGTGGGTCCGTGCCCCGGAGTTGACCCAGCATCCAGCGTTCCGCCTGGCGCGACGCGTTGCCCCCCGCGATCGCGTAGTCCGCCGTCTGGGCACGACGTGCCGCCGAGGGGCGGCGGGCACGGAAGCGACCCGCGAAGGCGCGGTCCGGGCGGGGGCCGAAATCCACCGGCACGACAACCCCCGCTGACCTGCGCCGTGCCGTCGCCGTGAGCTTGCCACCGGGCACGGGTTCCCAGAGCTGGGCCACCAGACCCTGCGTTCGCGTTGCGGATCGCTGATCCGGCGGGCTCGATGACGACGTCACCGCCTTGGTCCAGCACGGCGCAGTGGCGCGCGAGCCCGGATCGAGCAGCAATAGCACTGGAGGTGTCGCAAAGCATCGGTCAATCGGCCCACCTCCTTCCGTCCAAGTACGAAACTGTGCCGAGCTTGTCCATGTGGGACAGAGGATGAGCGGTGGGCGACAATCCCGTCGTGGCCACCCTTGTCGATACGGTCGTCGATCGGATCGATCGCGTCCAACGGCGTCGTCGGCTGCTCGCCTTCCCTTTCGCCGTGTTCAAGCGATACGGCGAGGACAACGGTGGATGGGTCAGCGCACTCATCTCCTACTACGGCTTCTTCTCGCTGTTCCCGCTGCTGGTCGTCTTCGTCACCGTGGCGACCTGGATCCTTGGAGATCGACCTGATTTGTTGCATCGCGTCCTCGAGGCGGTCTGGTCAAGAGTTCCCTTTGGCGCCGTCGACCTGCAGGAATCGGTTGAGCATGAAGTGCAGACGCTCCAGGCGAACGTCTGGGTGATGATCGTGTCCATCGCCGTGGCGCTGTGGGGCGGCATGGGCGTCGTGCGAGTCCTGCAGGACGCGGTGAACACTGTGTGGGGCGTGGCCAGATACCGTCGACCGGGATTCTTCCCGAAGCTCGCCCGAGGCCTGGCGATCCTTGGGTTGCTCGGTCTCGGGCTCGTCACATTCGGCGTAGTCGCGGGGCTGACGGTCACGTTGACCGTGCCAGCCGCCGGACTCGTGGTCGCGGCCATCGCGAACGTCGTGCTCGGTGCGCTGATCGTCATCGCCATGTACCACCTCAGCATCGCCGAGCCGACGCCAACCGGCGATTTCGTCCCGGGGGCGATCCTGATGGCGGTGGGCGGCTACGGGTTGAATCTCGTGGCTGGGATCTACGTGCAAGACGTGGTCGCCAGGACCTCCGGCATTTACGGGCCGTTCGCCACCACCATCGGACTGCTCGCCTACGTCAGTCTGATTGTGCAGCTCTTCGTCGTCGCGACAGAGGTGAATGTCGTACGCGCGAAGCGCTTGTGGCCACGGTCGTTGACTGGTCGAGCCCTGGGCACGCCCGACGCGCGGGCCGTCGAGGTCACGCTTCGGCGCGAGCGCATGCTCTCGCACCAACAGCTCACCGAACGCGGGCTCACCGAGGCCGCTGCCGCCGCGGTAGGTGCCGAAGACGTCGACCCCCCGCCACCGAGCTCGCCGTCGTCGTCAGGCATGACCGAGTGACAGCCGGTGACCACGTTGTTTGGACAGGCACCGGCGAATCATCTGGGCCACGAATACCAGTTCAGCTTCGGGTCGCCCGCAGGCGCCACCGAGCCCGTGGCGACAGAATGAACCTTCCCCAGGTTCGACTCGAGCCGCTGCTGAAGGCGCGTGCGGAGGAGCTCTCTCTCCCAGGCGGATCAGGTTCGGTCACGAGCTGACCGATCTCGAGCAGGACGAACATGGCGTCCAGGCCCTGATCCGCACCTTGGGCCCGGCCAGGGCGCTGACCAGATGCACGATCCCGAACACGATCAGGTACCAGGCCACCAAGATCGACACGACATACAGGGTGATGTCTGGCCAGGCGAAGGTCATGATCCCTGCGGCCACGGCGAGGATCTCCGTCACGATGAACAGCCAGCGCCAGGTCTCGACTCGGCCGGCCACCACCAGCTGACCGACGCCGCCGAAAAGGAAGGCGACGCCGACCAGCGCGGCCACCGCGACCAGACTGCCCACCTGGTAGGACAGCACGAACATGCCATACCAGATCCATGCGATTCCGGGGAACCACCAGATCCCCGACATCTCCCGCACCCCTCTCCCGAGGGTGTCCCGGAAGATCAGTGGAGGGTCTCGAATCGCTTGTCTCTTGTCATGGAAGCCTGCCTTGCCGTCCGCGGCTCCGCGCGGGCCCGATCACCTTCCACGAGCTCGTCGCCCGGGCTCATCGCGGGCCCGCCAGCTTGGCTCGCTCGTCGGCGTAGGCACGGGCGTCGATAGCGTCCAGCACGGCCAGTCGCGCGTCGGTGACGGTCCAGGCGGCGTAGTCGAGGGCGGCAAAGGCGTCGTCTTCGGCCCAGCCGGCTTCGCTGGCGGCGGCCTTGGCGTCCAGCTGTCGATCCCGCTTGTCGATCTTCGCCTTGATGTCGTCCCTATGGGCGGCGGCGTCGACCTTCATCTGAGTCCACTTGCTCCGTGCCTCGTCGGCGGCCACGCCGGCCTGCTGCTTGGTGTCCTCAACGGCGACCTCAATGTCGTCTTGTGCCTGGTGGATTCGCTGCTTGAGTTGGTCGCGCGACTCGGTGGCGGCCGCCTGTGCTGCCGCCTTGCCCTCGGCGACGCGCTGCTGGAGGTCATCGAATTTCTCGGAGTAGTCCATGCTTCCTCCTTGGGTGTGGCATGGGTCATGTGGCACTGGTGGTCGAGCCCACGCCGCCGACGGGGGGAGGCTCGGCCGCGTGGGCGCAGTGGTCACTCAGGCGAGCGCCAGGGAGTTGACCATGTACCTACCCTCCGCTCTGGGGCGATGGGATGCCCCCCGCGATCGCGTGGTTCGCCGGTGAGGCGTTGCCTGTTCGGTCGGCACGGCACCCCCACCGCTTGGCCACGCGAAGCTCCGCCGTCGCCGGGCTCTTCCATCCAAAGCGGGTTCCGGTTCGTCCGGCGCCTGCCGCCCGGGCGGGGGGTCTGGGTGGTCAGGTCGAACGAGCTGCGCGATTCCGCCACTGCGTGCCGCTCGCCGAGGAGGCCGGGTCGACGCCCGAACCTGCGGACGGAGCGAGCTGCGTCGCGCCGCAGCTAGGGATCCGCGATGTGGCGGCCCCACCCGATCCTTCTTCTCACGGACGCCCACGCCACAACGAACGGCCGAGCGGCGGTCAGCTCGTCGCCTGGTGTCAGTGGCGGGGCACCACGAGCACGGGTACAGGGCTGTGGCGGACGATGGTGGTCGCCACATTGCCGAACACGAGCCGCATCGCGGGCGGGCGCACCCGGCTGTTGACGGCGTTCCTTCCGGCGCCGGCGTCGCCGCAACACGCCGAGGCCGAACGAGATCAGGGCACCAACGAGCGCCGATGCCAACGTGAGCAACCCTATGGACAGGGTGGAGTCCTACACGAGGAAGCTGAGCCGTACGTCCTTGGTGTTCTGCACCATGAACACGACGAGCGCTGCGATTCCGGCTCCGGATGCGACGGCTCCGCCGCTGAGTGGGAGTTCGCTGTCGGCCCCCCGGGGCGGCTCCTCCCTCTGCTGCGTGCTGATGGCTCCTGTCATGCGATCAGGCCCGCCGCCGTTCCCAGTCGTCGCATCATTTCTGCCCTTTGGGTGTCCAGCCTCTTGTCGAGGTTCACGACCGCCGCGATGAGGGCGAGGTGGGTGAAGGCCTGCGGGAAGTTGCCGACCTGTTGCCCGGTGGGGTCGATCTCCTCCGCATAGAGGCCGAGGTGGTTCCCGTAGGTCAGCATCTTCGTGAACGTCAGGCGCGCGTCGTCGAGCCGGCCCGCGCCGCGAGCGCATCGACATAGAGGAACGTGCACAGCGAGAAGGTGCCCTCCGAGCCCTGGAGGCCGTCGGGTGAGGCCTTCGGGTCGTACCGGTACACGAGGCTGTCGTCGACGAGCGTCCTGTCCATCGCCGACATCGTCGACTGCCACCTCGGGTCGTTGGGGACGACAAAGCCCGTCAGCGGCATGAACACGAGGGAGGCGTCGAGCACGTCACCGCCCTCGTACTGGACGAAGGCGCCGAGCCGGTCGTTCCAGCCCTTGGTCATCACCTGTGTGTGGATGCGGTCGCGCTCTCGGAGCCAACGGCCCAGGTCGGCGGGACGGCCCCGGTTGGTGGCCATGCGGACGGCACGGTCCAACGCCACCCAGGACATGACCTGCCCGTACGTAAAGCGACGCCGGCCACCGCGCGTCTCCCAGATGCCCTCATCCGGGTCCTGCCAGTGCTCGCAGAGCCAGTCGACGATGCCGACGATGTGGTTCCAGCCGTCGTGGCCGATGCCCCATTCGCCGAGCCCGCTGGTGTCCAGGGCGTAGAGCGAGTTCATCGCTTCGCCATAGATGTCGAGCTGCAGCTGGTCCGCGGCGCCGTTGCCCACCCGCACGGGACGGGAACCCATGTATCCGTCGAGGTGATCGAGCGTCTCCTCGGTGAGATCCGAGCTGCCGTCGACCCGGTACATGATCTTGAGCGGACCGGAGCCGTCCCCAGCGCGCTCCTCCACCCGGGCGCGCAACCAGTCGCCGAAAGCGGCGGCCTCCTCGGTGAAGCCCAAACCCAGCAGCGCGTACACGGAGAGCGAGCCGTCGCGCACCCACGTGAACCGGTAGTCCCAGTTGCGGGAACCACCCACCTGCTCGGGCAGCCCGGCGGTCGGTGCGGCCACGAGGCCGCCCGACGGCGCGTAGGTCATCAGCTTGAGTGCGATGGCCGATCGCTCGACCGCCTCCCGCCAGCGCCCGCGGTACGTGCTCTGCCCGATCCAACGCTCCCAGTACGCCTCCGTGTCGAGGTAAAGCTCGATGATCTGGCCATCACCAATCTGCTGCGGTGTCCCTGATCCACCGGATTCGAGCACCATCCCGCCGGTCTCGCCCGCGCGCACCGTGAACCTCGATCGGACATCGTCCCCGTCGCGCTCGAGCGGCGAGAGGCTGGTGAGGCAGAGGCGCTGCCCGTTGGACTCGAAGACCGCGGTCGTGTCATTGATGTGCAGCTTGTGCGGCTGGCGTCCGTAGTCGAACCGCGGCTCGACCCTCGCCTCGAACTCGGCCTCGCCACGGATGCCCCGCACCACTCGCACGATTCGGCGTCGGTCCGATACCACCCGGGGCCGGTCGACCGGCATGAAATCGATGACTTCGGCGATCCCCGACTCCGAGAGGAACCGCGTCACCAGGATCGCCGTGTCAGGCATGTACATCTGCTTCGTCGAACGGGCCGGCGCCACCGGCGCCAACGCGAAGCGGCCACCCCGGCGGTCGTCCAGTAGCGACGCAAAGACGCTTGGCGAGTCGAACCGGGGGCAACAGAACCAGTCGATTGTCCCGTCGGTCGCGACGAGAGCGACGCTCTGCAGATCCCCGATCATTCCGTGGTCTGCGATGGCGGGATAGCTCATGTCGGCCTCCTCCGGCGCCGGCCCGGACAGTTGTGCCGACCGCCCGGTCGCCTGCCGTCATCCTTGGCGGGTGATTCGCTCGAGGCCTCCCGGCCGGCGGGACGACACGATCCGTTGCGGAGGGAGCCGCGTAGAGACCGCGGGCGGGAGCCGGTATCGCCTGCCGGCATCCCCGACGGCCGAGGTGCCGGCTGCCGGGAACTCCTCTCACTCGGATGCGGTGAACACCTATGTTACTCAGGTGCCGCATACTGTGGTACTGCACACGCTTTGCGTGGAGCGGAAGGCACGAGTGATGCCGGGATACTCCGTGACGCCCTGATGGCCCGGAACGCCCGGCGCGGCTCCAGCGCCGCAGCGCCGACGGGTGGGCGGACACCCGATCCTTCCTCCGGCCCGCGCCTCGTGGTCGACTTCACGCCGCCCGACGTGCCCGCCATCGCCGTCGCACGTGATCGGTTGGTCTCGCTCCTCGATCCCGGCGTCGAGCGACCCGTGACGATCGTGGTTGCCGTTGGAGTCCTGCAGCGACCGCAGGTTGATATGTCTCGTCAGGTCGTCGTCGTAGGACACCAGCGCCTGCAAGCGCGAACCCGCCAGCTGCTCCCGCGACTCGACCCCAATGGAGAGGCCATCAGGGCCCAACGCCCCCGCTCCGTCGCACTGAACGCCGTCCACTGTTGAGGAGGGATCCGCCGGCAACGCCGCGGCGCGCCGCCGCATCAGCGTCTCGGTGCTCATCGGCCACCTCCTGGCTCGCGTCGCATCGCCCGAACGTGCCGGCTTCGCAGCACGATCTTGGCCCGTACGAGACATGAACGGAGGAAGCTGCAGCAAGACCAGTTGGGCGCCCGCCAAGCCGGCGCGTTCGTCGCCGAGGTCCGAGCGGCCCGAGGAGGTCGCCGGCGAGGCCAACGATGTCGTAGGCATCGACTGCATCGGGCGGCCTAGCTGAAGCCCGCCGGTAACGAAGCTCTGGCGATATAGGAACTCGACATACGTCGCTCACACGAGCCCGGCCACGATGTTGACGCCGGCGGCCACGATCGCCACGCCATAGATGTACGAGAAGAGCGCCTGGAGGAGCACATCGTGCCGGATCCGACGACCGCGCAGGCTCGTGTCGGACACCTGGTACGTCATGCCGATGGTAAAGGCCAGATAGGCGAAGTCGCGATAGTCCGGCGGCCCGGCCACGGCGCCACCGAAGTCCACGCCGTCGGCTGTCTCTATGTAGTAGAGGTGGGCGTAGCGCAGCGTGAACTGCGTGTTGAGCACCGTCCACGAGACGACGAGCGTGATGGCGGCCATGGCCACGAGCAGCGTCCGGTCGGCTCCCGCCTCGTTGCGGGCGAAGTGGAGCACGATGCTGACCGCCACAATGCTGGTGGTGCTGGCGGTCAGCAGCAGCAAGCCGGCGACGTCGCGGTTGACGTCCTCGCGCACGGCGAGGTGTTCGGTGGTGGCGCTGTCGCTTCGGAGGATGATCGGCGCCACCGAGGCGAGGAACGTGAGTGCCAGCGCGTTCCAGGCCCCCAGGAGCGCGACATGCCACGGCACGATGGCGCCGAGGATCAGTCCGGCGGCAATCCCGATCCCGGTCGCCGCCGCCAGGCGCCGCAGCGCCGTCGCATGCCAGCCGAGCCACCGGTGATACGGGGTTGGTGCCGGGAGGGTCATCTCTCGAAGGTCTACCGCCTGGGCCGCCGTTGGGGTCACCCTCGCACCCGCGGTACCGGCGGAGCACCCCTCAACCGCCGGTCGATGTCATCTGCCGTTTGAAGACGTGCGCCGAAACCCGCACCGAGGTTCAGCGCGTCCAGATCCGCCAGCCCGCGCAGGGCGGGGTGGGGCGATAGACCACTGCTTCAGCGCCCGGTGTGCGCGGCTGGCTCGGGCGAGTCGGCGCCACTCGGTGTCCAGGCTCATCAGGGTGTGGGACATGGCGGGCCTCCTCATCACATGTGGGCACGAGGAGCGTCCCGACCGGTGTTCACGCCAGCGTTCTCGCAGGCATCCCTCTAGCTGTCCCCAACGGGATCGTGCCGGCAACGCCGACCCCCGGGCGTTCGCCTCGCCGTCCGCCACCAGCGGCGACAAGGACGCGGTCCAGGCCAGATCGGAACCCCCATGACTCGGGCTGTCCGCTGGTCGGCGCACGGCACGAAGGATGCGCCCCGCCGTTCACCCGAGTGTTCACCTCTCAGTTCCCCGAACAGGCACCCGATGCATGAACGGTCACCTGTTCGTTCACCTCTCCGCCCCCCAAAGACCGGGTGAATCGTTGACCGCTCCCCCCGGCGTTCACCTCGTCGTGGCGGTTCGATGCACCACTAGGCCCGCCGGCGCCTCCCACCCGTCGCGAGCTCAGCCAGTCCCTCGGCCTGGGCCCGTCGCTCGCACGCACGTGGCGCACCATCGAACGCCTCATCGGCTTCGGCACCCACTTGCTGCCGGGCGGCGAGCTCGGCGTGCACACCGAGGTGGCGCCGCTCAGCGCTCGCCAGCTCGCACGGCTGCCCGAGTGGACCCGCCAGGTCCACGACCGGCTGCTCGGCACGCCCCTCGACCGGCTCACCCTCGCCCACACCGACCGGACCCTCGACCCCGACCAGTCCCTCGACACCGCCCGCATCACCGCCCGCCTCGACCACCTCCAGCACCGCCGCCCCGCCATCACCCGCGGCCTCGGCCTCCAACCATGACCGTCCCCCCGGTCCCCCGACGCCGCCCGGCCCTCGCCCCGCGGGTCCCCCACCGTCGTCCCCCACCGACAGACCCAGCGCGCACACCCTTGCAGGTTTCCCTCCGGGAAACCTGCGGAGCTTCCCCCGAGCGTGACCCGGTGAGGTTCACCATCACCCCGCTGGGCGCCGGCCGAGCCGTGGGCAGGATCGTCGACGCCATGGTCGCTATCTCCAACCCCGCACCGGCCAACCCCGCACGCCCGGCGCAGGCGGCCCCGAGGGGACGGCAGGGCCGGGCCGGCGCACTACTACACCGACAGCGGCAAGGAGCCGCGCTGGCCACGTCGTGACTGATGTCACGTCAACTGCCGGGAAGCATTCGGACCGTGACGGGCCTAGAGGACCGTGCCAGAGGCCAGCGCCACGAACGACCGGACAGGCAACGATGTGACGGCTGACAAGGTCGCCGACGAGCCCGGCCCCGCGGCGGCCCCCCGCTGCCTGGAGTTCGACCCGCCCCCCGCCGGGTGGGCACCGCCCGCCGCCGCCGGTCGGGCGATCCTGCGAGTGATGCTCGCCGTGAAGGCGCGCCGGGAGTCCCTCCGGAGGGACGCCGCCCCGACAGGGGACATCATTGCGATTGGTGGCATCGCGTATCGTGGCCCGACCGTGCGACGGGTCGCTGTGGAGGTCAGGCGGTGAGCAAGCTGCTGTTCGCCTTCGTCGGTCGAGTGTCGACCGAGGACAACCAAGAGCCCGAATCTTCTCGTGCTCGCCAGCTCGCCAAAGCTCGGAGCATCCTGCCACCCGGAGCCCAGATCACGGCCGAGTATTTCGACATTGGTGACAGCCGATCCGTGCCTTGGCCCCGTCGTCCCGAGACCGCCCGGATCCTCGCTGAGCTCCGCGCCGGCACCAACCATTGGACCGCCATCGTCATCGGCGAGTTCGCTCGGGCGTTCGGCGCCCCGATCCAATACTCGACGATCTACCCGCTGCTCCAGCACTTCGGCGTCGACCTGTGGCTTCCTGAGATCGGAGGGCGTGTCGACTACAGCTCGGCCACGACCGAGATGCTGCTCGGGATGCTCGGCGGCACCGCCAAGCAGGAGCGGGACCTGATTCGCACGCGGGTCCGCGACGGCATGGGGGTGCTGGCCAAAGAAGGCACCCGTCACCTGGGCGGCCGCCCGCCGTATGGCTACCGACTCTCCGACGCCGGTCAGCACCCGAACCCAAGGAAGCGTGCGCTCGGCCAGAGGCTCCACGGCCTCGAGCCCGACCCTGTCACGGCTCCCATCGTGCGCCGCATCTTCGAGATGTTCGCCGCCGGGCACGGCATCAAGGCGATCGCGAACACTTTCACTGCCGAGAAAGTCCCCTCGCCTTCGGCACACGATCCTGACCGGAACCGCCACCGTGACCCACGCGGCTGGGCGCACACAGCGATCCGCGTCATCTTGCTCAACGAGAAGTATCTAGGTCGCTCGGTGTGGGGTAAGCAGGCCCGCGTCGAGGAGCTCTTCGACGTCGACGACGTCGCGGCCGGCTACGTCACCCGCCAGCGCTGGACCGACGCCAGCCGGTGGGTCTACGGGCCTGACGGCGCCCATCCTGCGCTCGTCGAGCAGAGCCTGTGGGACGCCGTTCAGGCACGCATCGCCGTGCGGAGCCATCAGCGGCAGCGCGCCAGCCGCTCGCCTAGGACCACAACCACGCCCTACCTGCTCCGGGGCCTCGTCTACTGCGGGGTCTGCGAACGCAAGATGGTGGGCACAAGGGCCCACGGCGCCCACCGCTACCGGTGCATGTCACCCAAGACGCGAGCGCTGCCCGACTATCTCGCGGACCATCCGAGATCTGTCTACGTCCGTGAGGACGCCATTGTCAGCGCGGTCGACGCCTGGCTACCGACTCTCGCCGACGCCGAGTGGCTGGCTTCTACTCAAGAGTCCCATGTGGAGGTGGACGCACGACAGGCGAGCCTCCGCACTCGCCTCGCTGAGATCGAGAAGGCGACGGGTAACCTCGTCGCTGCGATCGAGACCGGCACCGACCCCGCTGTGGTCAACCCGCGGCTGGCACATCTCCGGGCCGAACGAGACTTGCTCGCGCGCCAACTTGTGAACCTGGATGCACCCGATCGGCTCAGCCCAGCAGATATCGACGCTCTGCTGAACGAACTCGGCGGTCTCGGCAACGTCCTCTCCGACGCCACCCCACCCGAGAAGGCCGCCATCTACCAGGGCCTCGGGCTCCACCTCCTGTACCACCCCGACCAGCACACCCTCGTCGCGACAGCTGACCTGGGCCGTGTATTTAGTCGTGTCGGAGGGGGGACTTGAACCCCCACGCCCTTATCGGGCACCAGGCCCTCAACCTGGCGCGTCTGCCAATTCCGCCACTCCGACGTGGCCGTCCGGGACTCCGGGCAGGAGGGATACTCTAGCCCAGCGCCCTTGGGCTCCCAATCGGTCGCGGTCGCTCGTCAGGCACTCAGCGGCGGCGCCGGCGGCGCAGGAAGATGCTCAGCAGCCACAGGACCGTAAGCCCGATGATGGCGGGCGCCAGCCGCTTGGCGACCGGGGCGCCGGCGGCCTCGAGGAGGTCGACGGGCTCGGGTTCCGGTGAGTCGACGACCCGGATCGCCGGGCCGGACGTGCCGTTGGCCCGGGAGCGGTCGGCGTCGCCGGCAGACGCTGTGCCGGCTTCGGCCGTCTTGGCCGTGGGCCCGGAGGATGCCGTCTGACCGGGCCAGGTTGCACCCTGGGGCACGTCTTGCAGGGTCGCCGCCGCTCCCTCCGACGCGATGTCCCGCGGGCCGCCAGCCGCCGACGCCGACGGGCCCGACGCGGACGAGCCGCTGGCGGTCGCCGAGCCGCCACCGCCGCCACCGCCGCCACCACTGCCGCCGATCGCACCGCCACCATCACCCCCCGCTGCTGCGCCGCCGCTCTCCTCCCCCACCAGGAGCTTCGTCTCGAGGCAGTTGGCGAACTGGCCCAACAGCTTGGTCGACACGTCGGCCAGCACACCCCGGCCGAACTGGGCCACTCGGCCGGTGATGGTGAGGTCGGTGACGACCGAGATCTTGGTGCCGTCGCCGTCGGGCTCGAGCTGCGCGGTGATCGTGGCGTGGGCGTTGCCCTGGCCCCTGGTCTCCCGCCCCTCGGCCCGCAGGACGGCCCGACGCCCGGCCTCGTCCTGCTCGACGAAACGCGCGGCGCCCTTGTATTGCGCCGTGATCGGCCCCACCTTGACCTTCACGATCCCGCGGTACTCGTCGCCCTCGATCTCCTGGAGCTGCGCCCCCGGCATGCAGGGCGCGATGCGCTCGACGTCGGTGAGCACCTCCCACGCCCGCTCAACCGGGACGCCTACCCGGAACTCGTTGGTCAGGTCCACGGCATCAGCTCCATTCCCTCAGATCGTCGACGGTATCGATGTCTGCCGCACCTCCCGGACACGGTACTTCCATAACAAGGTCGGGCCGGCGGCGCATCACGACGCGAGCCCCCTGGTCGCCCGCCACCGGCAACAGTGGCCAGACGAGCGACGACAGGCGTACCGGGTTCCCTCGCATCCCGTTGTACGTCGCCACGCCGATCGGCTTGGTCTTCGCCCCCGCCACCCGCTGCCACGACTCCGCGAGCACCAGCGGCTGGTCCCCGAGGCCGACCACCGCGGCGTGGTGGCCGTCGTGGCGGGCTCTGGTCAACCCTGCCCGCAGCGACGTCGCCATGCCCTCCCGCCACCGGTCGTTGGCCACGAACCGCACGGCGTCGGCCGCCAGCGGCGGGACCGGCAGGTCGATGGCACCGCGGACCACGTAGACCGCGTCCAGCCCGGCGGCAGCTGCGCTGTCGATGGCCCACTCCACCACCGCGCGGCCTTGGAACGGGGCCAACAGCTTGTGGCCGTCCCCGCCGGATGCCGTGAATCGTGATCCCCCGCCCGCCGCCAGCACGATCGCCGCGACGGTCACGGCGTCAGCCGCCGACGAGCGGCTCGGTGTCACCGCCGTGGATCGGGCCCTCGGTGGCGCTGAGGGGGCGGGCGTCGTGGCGACCGGTGCGCTGGGCGATGATCTCGGAACAGATGGACACCGCGGTCTCCTCCGGCGTGCGGGCGCCGATGTCGAGGCCGATGGGGGCCCGGATCCTGAGGAGCGATGCGGCGTCGACCCCCGCCTCCTCGAGGCGCACGATCCGCTCGGCGTGGGTCCGCCGACTGCCCATCGCGCCGACGTAGCCCACGTCGGTGGCCAGCGCCGCCACGAGGGCGGGAACGTCGAACTTGGCGTCGTGGGTGAGCACGCAGACAGCGTCGCGCGCCGTGAGCCCGCCACCGACGCGGCGCAGCAAGCGGTCGGGCCAGTCGACCACCACCTCGTCGGCCTGGGGGAACCGCACTCGCGTGGCGAACACCTCACGGGCGTCGCACACGGTCACCCGGTAGCCGAGCACCTTGGCCACCCGCACCAGGGCCGCCGTGAAGTCGACCGCGCCGAAGACCAGCATCTGCGGCGGCGGGGCGAAGCTCTCCACGAACACGGCGACGACCGTCTCCCGCGCCTCGCCGTGCTCGCCGTAGTGGCGGACGACCGTCGTGCCTGCGGCCAGCTCGCCCAGGGCGTCGCGGACGACGACCCGATCGAGGTCGGCGTTCCCCAACGAGCCGACGGGAGTGCGCCCAGGACCGACCAGGAGCTTCCCGCCCTGGCCCGGGCCGGCGATCACCGTGGCCAGTGCCACGGCCTCCTCGGCGCGGATGGCCGCCGCCAACTCCTCGTACAGCCGGTCGGAGCCGTCGGACCCCACGCCCGTCACCAGTCCAACGGCTCCAGGAACAGGTGGATGGTGCCGCCACAGGTCAGGCCGACCGCGAACGCCTCGTCGTCGCTATAGCCGAACGTCACCACCTTCCGCTCGCCGGTGCGCAGCACGTCCAGCGCCTCGGTCACGACGGCGCCCTCCACACAGCCGCCCGACACCGAGCCGATCACTTCGCCCCGCTCGTTCACGGCCATGGCGGCACCCGGCGCCCGCGGGCCCGAACCGTCGAGGTCCACCACCCGGGCGAGGGCGACCGGCACGCCCTCGGCGCGCCAGCGGTCCAGCTCGTCGAGCAGATCTCTCATGGAACCATCCTTTCGGCTTCCGCCTGGGGTGTCATCGCGCCACCAGCTCGGCCAGGGCCTCCAGCGAGGCGACCGAGTGGCCCTCCACGAACTCGTCCACATGCGGCAGGGCCGCAGCCATGCCCTGAGCCAGCGGTGCGAAGCCCGGTGAGGCCTTCAGCGGGTTCACCCACACCAGCCGGTAGGCGACCCGCCGCAGCCGCGCCAGCTCGGATCCCAGCAGGGTGGGATCGCCCCGGTCCCAGCCGTCGGAAAGGACCACCACCACCGCCCCCCGCGCCAAGCCCCGCACACCCCAGCGGTCGTTGAAAGTGCGCAAGCCCTCGCCCAGGCGGGTGCCGCCCGCCCAGTCCGCGACCGCGTCGGCGGCCTGCCGCAGCGCGGCATCGGGATCGTGGGTGGCCAGCTCGTGGGAGATGCGCGTGACACGGGTCCCGAGGGCGAACACCTCCACCTGGCCGCGCTTGCGGGCCGCCACGGCCGCGTGGGCGAAGCGGGCCAGCGCCCGGGCGTACGGCTCCATCGATCCGCTGACGTCGAGCAACAGGACCAGCCGACGGGGCCGCTCGCCCCGTTCACTGGCCGCCGGGCGCACCACCTCGCCGCCGGTCCGCAGCGACCGGGCGACCGTACGTCGTAGGTCGGGGTGGCCGCGATGCCGCGACGTCGACTTCTTCCAACGCCGGCTGCGCCGTAGGGCGGCGTGCACGCGCAGGTCGGCCATCAGCCGGTGGGCCTCGGCGAGCTCGTCCGCCGTGCACTCGGACAGGTCCTTGTGGCGGAGCAGCTCGGTGGCGCTCCACCGCAACGCGCGCACCTCGCCCGCCGGCGACTCGTCCTCGTCGCAGTTCTGCTGCGGATCGTCGGCGCCGGGATCCTCGGGGGTGTCGACATGAAGCTGGACCGGGACCGACAGCCGCTTCACCGGCGCATCGTCGGCGCCGGCGAAGAACGCCGCGAATGCGCGGTCGTACGGGGGGATGTCGTCCGGACGGCGCACGAGCGTGGCGCGACCTGCCCAGTAGAGCGAGGAGAGCCGCGTGGACTGCAGGGCGCCCAGTGCCCGCCCGTACTCGACCGCCGATCCCGGCGGCACTCCCAGGCCCTCGCTGCGCACCCGATCCACGAAGTCGACCACCATGCGCTCGGGTCGCGTGCCACCCGAGCCTCGGTCGTCAGGCGCCATCGCCAACCGCATGCCGCACGAGCTCGTCGATCCCGTGGTCGTGCACCCGCTGCTCGTCCTCGCGGTACTTGACCACCGACCCCAGAGTGGCCGACGCCGCCTTGGGGTCGAGGGTGGTTTGGCCCAGTGTCGACAGGGCACGGGCCCAGTCGATGGTCTCGGCGATCCCGGGAGGCTTGTAGAGCCCGAAGGTCCGCACCTCGGCGACGGCCATCGCCACGTCCCGCGCCAGGGTCGCCGGCACCTCGGGCGCTCGGAGCCGCACGATCGCGACCTCGCGCTCGATCTCGGGCTGGTTGACCCAGTGATAGAGGCAGCGGCGCTTGAGGGCGTCGTGGACGTCGCGCGTGCGGTTGGAGGTGAGCACCGTGACCGGAGGGACGGTCGCGCACACCGTGCCCAGCTCGGGGATGGTCACGGCCCAGTCGGACAGCAGCTCCAGTAGGAACGCCTCGAACTCGTCGTCAGCCCGGTCGATCTCGTCGATGAGCAGCACTGGTGGCGCGCTACCGTCGTCCGCCCCGTCGAGCGCCTGAAGCAACGGCCGGCGGACGAGGAATCGGTCGTCGTAGAGCTCGTCCTCGAGCGCCTCCACGCCCGCGGCGCTGGCCCGCCCGGCGGCCTCGGCCGCCCGTAGGTGCAGCAACTGACGGGCGTGGTCCCACTCGTACAGAGCCTGGGAGGCGTCGATGCCCTCGTAGCACTGCAAGCGCACCAGCCGGCCCCCGGTCCATGCGCTCAGGGCCTTGGCCACCTCGGTCTTGCCCACCCCCGCGTCACCCTCGAGAAACAGCGGCCGCTCCAGGCGCAGCGCCAGCAGGACGGCGGTGGCCAGCCCCTCGTCGGCGAGGTAGTCATGCGCGGCCAGGCCCGCGACGACGTCGTCGACGGACTCGGCGACGACGGTTCCGATGGCGCGACCGGCGCCAGCGACGGGGCCGGCACGGCCGGCGGATGCGGCGGACATGCCGACCAGCCTACGGCCGGGGTCCCTCTCTCGGCCCGTTCGCGCCTGTCGGGCCGAGGCAATGGCGAACGATCACTGGCACTCGAGGCGATGGCGAACGCAAACCGTTCGCCCTTGCCTCGGGCTACGGACGGCGTTCGCTATTGCCTCGAGTAGCGCAGGGACCGACGCCAGCTATGCCTGGGCGGACTCCAGGGCCCGGCGGACCAGCACCTGGGCGAGATGCCGGCGGAACTCGGCGGACGCGTTGAGGTCGTCGGGGGGTTCGGTGCCCTCGTCGGCCCTGGCGGCCGCCTCGCTCGGCGACGCTCCGCTCCGTAGTGCCTCCTCCACGCCGGGAGCCCGCAGCGGCGTCGCACCCATGTGGACCAGCCCCACGCCGGGCCCACCGGACGTGCCGTTGCCGAGGACCGCCGCACATCCCACGATCGCCCAGTCCTGGGCGCGCCGGACGAACTTCTGGAAGCCCCACGGCGCGCCACCCATCGCCGGGACCCGGATCTCGGTCAGGACCTCGTCGGGCGCCAGCGCCGTCTCCAGGAAGCCCGTGAACATCTCGTCCGCGGGAATCTCCCGTTCCCCACCGGGGCCTCGGGCCACAAGGGTCCCCCGCAGCGCCAGCACCGCCGCCGGCAGGTCGGACGCCGGGTCGCCGTGGGCGATCGCGCCGCCGATCGTCCCGCGGTGGCGCACCTGCGGGTCGCCGATCTGGCCCGCGATGTGGGCCAGCATCGGCACCTGCTCGCGCAGTTCGTCGGAGGTGGCCAGGTCGTGGTGGCGGGTGAGAGCGCCGATGCGTACCTGGCCGCCGTCGCTGCGGACGTAGGACAGGTCGGCGAGGCGGCCGATGTCGATGAGCACCCCCGGGGCGGCCAGCCGCAACCGCATGAGCGGCAGCAGCGAGTGGCCGCCCGCCAGCAGCTTGGCGTCGTCACCGTGCTCGCCGAGGAGCTCCACCGCTTCATCGACGGTGGACGCGCGTTGGTAGTCGAACGCTGCGGGGATCATGACTGTCCCTCCCGAGCCTCCCGAATGACCGCCCACACCCGTTCGGGCGTGGCCGGCATGGCGATGTCGGTGATCCCCAGCGGTGCCAGGGCGTCGACGATGGCGTTGACGACGGTCGGCGTCGACCCGATCGTGCCGGCCTCGCCGATCCCCTTCACCCCGAGTGGGTTGGTGGGGCTCGGGGTGACGGTGTGGTCGAGCCTGATGCTCGGTACCTCGGCGGCCGAGGGCACGCAGTAGTCGGTCAGCGTGGGGTTGCGCAGCAGGCCGTCGTCGTCGTAGACGGCCTCCTCCCACAGCGCCTGGGCGGCGCCCTGCACGATGCCCCCGTGGAGCTGGCCCTCGACGATCATGGGATTGACCTGGACGCCGCAGTCGTCGACGGCCGCATAGTCGACCAGGTCGACGCCACCGGTCTCCTCGTCGACCTCGACCACCGCCACGTGGGTCCCGAACGGGAACACGAAGTTGGGCGGGTCGAAGGTGACCTCGCCCACCAGGTTGGGCTCCATGCCGTCGGGCAGGTCGTGGGCGCTGAATGCCTCGAAGGCGATGCCCTGGAGCGTCATCGCCTTGGTGGGCGTGCCCTTGACCCGCAGCTCGCCGTCGACGAGCTCCAGGTCGTCCTCCGCGCACTCCAGCTGGTGGGCGGCGATCTTGCGGGCCTTGTCGAGCACCCGGTCCGATGCCATGCCCACGGCCACCCCGCCGACCGGCAGCGAGCGGCTGCCGTAGCTGTCCATGCCGACCGGGCTGATGGCGGTGTCGGAGTGCAGCACCTCCACGTCGTCGGGGTCGACTCCCAGCTTCTCGGCCACGATCTGCGACCAACAGGTCTCGTGGCCCTGCCCGTGGGGGGTCGTGCCGCTCACTACCTGGACCGTGCCGGTCGGCAGCACCCGCACGGTCGCGGCCTCCCAGCCCCCGGCGGCGTAGTTCAGCGACGCCAGCACCCGGCTCGGCGCCAGGCCGCACATCTCCACGTAGGTGGCGATGCCGATGCCCAGGTGCTTGGTGTCGCCGGCCTCGCGGCGCCGTCGCTGCTCGGCTCGCCGCCCGTCGTGGTCCACGAGCTCGAGCGCCCGATCGAGCGTCGGCTCGTAGTTGCCGGAGTCGAAGGTCAACCCGGACGACGCGTCGTACGGGAAGCGGTCGGCCGGGATGTAATTGCGCCGGCGGATCTCGGTGGAATCGACGCCGACCTCGCTGGCCAGGGCCTCGATCGCCCGCTCGATGGCGTAGGTCGCCTCGGGTCGGCCCGCGCCCCGGTAGGCGTCGGTCGGGGTCTTGGTGGTGAACACGCCCGTGCACTCGAACGAGTACGCGGGAATGTCGTACACGCCGCCGTACAGGAAGGCGCCCAGGAGCGGGATGCCGGGCGTGACCAGTTGCATGTACGCGCCCATGTCGGCCAAGAGCTTGACCCGGACGGCCGTCACCTTGCCGTCGGCATCAGCCGCCAGCTCGATGTCCTGTACCTGCCCGCGACCCTGGATCGTGGCCACCGCGTTCTCGCTGCGGCCCTCGGTCCAGCGGGTGGGCACGCCCAGGCGCCGGGCGAGTGCCACGGCGATGAGCTCCTCGGCGTACACGTTCAGCTTGGAACCGAATGCGCCCCCGACGGAGGGGGCGATGACCCGCACCTTGGACTCGGGTACGCCACAGGTAGCGGTGATCATCACCTTGAGGATGTGGGGTATCTGGGTGGCCGAGTAGACGGTCAGGTCGCCCCCGTAGACGCCCGGGATCGCCGCCACGCCGCGAGGCTCGATCGCCACCGGGATCAGCCGCTGCTGCAGGTAGCGCTCGCGCACCACGTGAGCGGCATCCGCGAAGGCGCGGTCCACGGCGTCGGGATCGGGTACCAGCGACCACGTGTAGCTGCGGTTGGTGCCGAGGCCCTCGTGGACCACCACCCGATCGCTGGCGGCGTCCTCGAGGTCCACCACCGCCTCCAGCGGGTCGTAGTCGACCTCCACGGCGTCGACGCCGTCAACGGCGGCGTAGCGGCTGTCCGCCACCACCACCGCCACGATGTCGCCCACGTAGCAGGCCTTGTCGACGGCGATCGGCCAGTGGTCGGGCGCCTTCATGTCCTCGGTGACCGGCCAGGCGCACGGCATGGCCGCCGCCCAGCTGTCCCGCAGGTCGGCCCCCGTGAACACGTGGCGCACGCCGGGGACTGCCAGCGCCGCACTGGCGTCGACGTTGCCGATGCGGGCGTGGGCGAACGGGCTGCGGACCATGCCCAGCCACAGCGCGCCGGGGATGGACAGGTCATCGACGAAGCGGGCCTCGCCCGTGAGCAGGCGGGCGTCCTCCTTGCGGAGCACCCGGGCACCCATCCCCCGGGCGACCTTCTCCTGGCCGACCTCGGTCGCGGTCATGCCGGCACCTCCTCCGACTCGGGTAGCTCGCCGGCGGCGGCCAGCACTGACCGCACGATGTTGTGGTACCCGGTGCAGCGGCAGAGGTTGCCCTCCAGGCCCAGCCGCACGTCGGCCTCCGTCGGATGCGGGTTCTCGGCCAGCAGCGACACCGCGGCCAGCACCATGCCCGGGGTGCAGAACCCACACTGCAGGCCGTGCTGCTCGTGAAAGGCTTGCTGCATCGGGTGCAGGGCGGTGGCGTCGCCGTCACCGAACGTTTCGCCCGCTCCGACGGCCGCTCGGGCCGGCGCGAGCGCGGCGAGGCCCTCGATCGTGGTGACCTCGTGGCCGTCGGCCTGGACCGCGAGCACGGTGCACGACTTCACCGACTCCCCATCCATCAGCACAGTGCAGGCCCCGCACGACGACGTGTCGCAGCCGACGTTGGTACCGGTCAAGCCGAGGTCGTCCCTCAAGAGGTGCACGAGGAGCCGGCGAGGTTCCACGTCGGCCGAGCGCTCCTCCCCGTTGACCGAAAGGGTGATGTTCACAGCGGCGGTCCCCTCCTGTCAGGCCGTGACCCTTCGTCACGGCCTGCTGGTGCTCATCCTGCCCGTTTCCTGGATGGCTCGCCACACCGCCGCCGGTGTGCACGGCATGTCGACGTGCCGGACCCCGAGGTGGGCCAGCGCGTCGCACACGGCGTTGTGGACGGCGGGGGTGGATCCGATCGTGCCCGACTCGCCGATCCCCTTGGCGCCGAGCGCGTTGACCCATGTCGGCGTCTCTAGGTCGACGAGCTCGAACGACGGCAGCTCGGCGGCGGAGACGATCGGGTAGTCGACGAAGGTGGCGGTCAACGGGTTGCCGTGGGCGTCGAAGGCGACGTGCTCGTACAGCGCCTGGGCTGCGCCCTGGGCGAGGCCGCCGTGACGCTGACCGTGTGCGAGCAGCGGGTTGAGGATGCGGCCGGCGTCGTCGCAGGCCACCAGCCGCATCAGCCGCACGTCGCCGGTCTCGATATCGACCTCCACCACGGCCACGTGCACCCCGAATGGGTACGTCGGATGGGCCACCTGGAAGTCGTGGTCGGCGGCCAGGGGCGTCCCCTGGCGGTCCGCCGCTGCGACCACGTCGGCCCACGTGCGCGTCACCGCGGGCGTGCCGACCACGCGGAACGTCCCGGCGACGGCGTCGTGCTCGACGTCGTCCACTGCCGCCTCCAACAGCTCGGCGGCGACCCTTCGGGCCTGCTCGACCACGTCGACGGCGGCGCCGCGCACGGCCGACCCGCCCAGCTGGAGCGACCGCGACCCCATCGTGCCGCCGCCCCTCGGGATGGCATCGGTGTCGCCGTGACGCACCTCGATGCGCTCGATCGGGACCCCCAGCCCGTCCGCAACCACCATGGCGAAGGCCGTGTCCAGCCCTTGCCCGTGGGGTGAGCTGCCGGTGGCGACGACCACGTCGACACCGTCGGGGCCGCCGGCGGCGTCTGGCCGGGGCCGCACCTCCACCCGCGCGAACTCGCTCCCGCCCGACGGACCGGCGGTCACCTCCACGTAGGCGGCGACGCCGATGCCGAGTGCGACATGGTCGCCCCGTCCGCGCCGGCGCCGCTGCTCCGCACGGAGGTCGTCGTAGCCGGCGGCCACCAGCGCCCGTTCCAACGCCGCGGGGTAATCACCGCAGTCGTAGGTCTCCCCGGTGGGCGTGGTGAGCGGCTCGTCGAACCGGGGCAGCAGGTTGCGCCGGCGCACCTCGGCCGGGTCCATGCCCACCTCGGCCGCGAACAGGTCGACCGCGCGCTCGATGGCGGCGGTGGCCTCCGGGCGGCCTGCCCCCCGATAGGCACCGATCGGCGGCGTGGTGGTGACGACCACCCGAGCGTCGGCCTCGACGACGGGGATGGCGTAGGTGCCGGCCGCCATCGACCGGGTCATCATCGGCAGGTAGGCGCCCGTGGTCGGGTAGGCACCCGCGTCCTGGACGATCGACAGCCGGTACGCCTCGATCGTGCCGTCCCGCCGGCCGCCGATGGCCACGTCGTGCACTTGGGCGCGCCCCTGCACCATCGACTGCAGGTTCTCGCTGCGGGTCTCGAGCCACCGGACGGGCCGGCCGCAGCGGCGGGCCAACCACGGCAGCAACAGGTCTTCGGGATGGAGGTCGATCTTGGCGCCGAACCCGCCACCCACGTCGGGCGCCACCACCGCCACGTCGGCCTCGTCGATGCCGTAGAGGCCCGCCAACGCACCCCGGACACCGTGGGGGTTCTGCGTCGAGCACCACATGTGCAGGCGCCCGTCGACCCACGCCGCCGCCGACGACCGCACCTCCAGCGGGCAGGCGGCCACCCGCTGGTTGACCAGGCGCTGGCGGACCACGATCTCGCAGTCGTCCAGCGCGTCGGGCCTGTCGCCGGGAGGGGCGCCGAACTCGCACACCAGGTTGGTCCCGACCTCCGGGAACAACCGGACCTCGCTGGTGAGCGCGGCCATCGGATCGACCAAAGCCGGCAACGGCTCGTACTCGACGGCGACGGCCTCGGCCGCGTCCTCGCCCTGGTCGGGACGCTCGGTGAGCACCACCGCCAGGGGCTCGCCGACGAAGCGCACCCGCTCGCCTGCGAGGTGGGTCCGGACCATGGCGGGGTTGAACCACCCCGGGATTGGTGCCAGGTCGACGTCGCCGCCGGCGACCGCGTCCACGACGCCGGGGCGGGCGCGGGCGGCGTCGACGTCCACGGCCAGCAGCCGCGCGTGGGCCACGGTCGACCGCACGTAGGTGGCGTGGACGGCACCGGCGAGGCGGCGATCCCCGAGGTCGGCGCAATACGTGCCGCCTTGGGTCAGCAGGCGCGGATCCTCCACCCGCAGCACCCGGCTGCCGAGGATGCCCATCAGCCCCCTCCCCGCTACATGCCGAGTCTCAGCCGCGCATCAGCGAGAGGCCCATCACCGTGAACCCCCACACGAGTGCCAGGATCACCGTCAGGCGGTCGAGGTTGCGCTCCATGACGGTCGACCCCATGGCGCTGGAGCCCATGCCGCCGCCGAACATGTCGGAGAGGCCGCCGCCCTTCCCGCTGTGCAATAGCACCAGCACGATCAGTATCAGCGACGAGAGGATGGCCAACGCGGCGGTGATAGCGGTGATCACGGAGGCGGTCTCCTGGGGTTGCGGACCGATCACCCAGGTTAGAGGACCCGGCAATCAGCGCTGAAACGCGCCGTTGTTTCCCGCTCTTGCCGCCTTCGGCGGCGGGCCGCTCGGGCCACGGCTTCGCCTTCGCTCAGCCTCCAGAAAGTTGGCCCCGACGGCGGTCGGGGCACCTGCGCCTAGACAACCTCGCGCTGGCGCGTGAAGTGGCAGGCGACCGGATGGTCGACCCCACTGGACGGTCGGACCTCGAGCAACGGCTCCTGGTCGGCGCACACCGACGTGTCGACACCGCTGTCCTCGAGCTGGCGCTTGACCCAGCATCGCGTGCGAAAGCGGCACCCCGAGGGCGGATCGGCCGGGCTGGGAACGTCGCCGCTGAGGATGATGCGCTTGCGGGCGATCTCGCGGTCGGGATCGGGCAGCGGGATGGCGGACAGCAACGCCTGGGTGTAGGGGTGCCCGGGATTCTCGTAGATCTGCTTGCGTTCCCCGAGCTCCACGATCTTGCCCAGGTACATCACTGCGACTCGGTTCGAGATGTGCCGCACCACCGATAGGTCGTGGGCGATGAACACGTAGGCCAGACCCAGCTCGTCCTGCAGCCGGTGCAAGAGGTTGACCACGCCGGCCTGGATCGACACGTCGAGCGCGGAAACCGGCTCGTCGAGCACGATTATCTCGGGCTCGAGGGCGAGCGCCCGGGCTATACCAACCCGCTGGCGTTGACCGCCCGAGAACTCATGGGGGAACCGGTTGGTGTGCTCGGGCGACAGCCCAACCGTGCGCAGCAGCTCACGCACGCGGGCCTCGATCCGCTCCTTGGGCCAATCGAAGTGGACCTTGAGCGGCTCTCCCAGAGCAGCACCGATCGTCATGCGCGGATTGAGGCATGCGTACGGGTCCTGGAACACGATCTGGAACCGACGGCGCATCTGGGATAGCCGCTTGCCCTTCATGCGGCTGATCTCCTCGCCTTCGAACACGACGGATCCCGACGTGGGCGTGATCAAGTTGAGGAGCAGGCGACCGGTCGTCGACTTGCCGCACCCGGACTCGCCCACGAGCCCCAGGGTCTCGCCTCGGGCGACCGACAGGTTGACACCGGCGACAGCCGACACCAACCCGACCGTGCGGCTGAACACCCCGCCCCGGATGGGAAAGTCCTTGACAAGGTCGCGGGCAACGAGCAGGGGCTCGTCGGCGGGCGGCTCGGTGGCTGTCGCCGCCACCGCCGTGTCGGTCACAGCGGCTCCCCCCGCTCGCGGTGGCTGGCGCCGGGGTACGGGCGCTCGCCCTCGAGGCTCCGCTCCACAACGCCCATGTGGGCCACCCCCTCCTCGATGATCACGTCGGTGGCCTCCGCGTCGAGCTCCTCTTCACCGTCGGGCCCGGGCGCCGCGACTCCCGCGTCGAGCAGCTCGGCCTCGTCGACCGACTCTCGCAGCGAATCGATGGAGACCTCGGCCAGCTCCTCGGCGTAGTGACAGGCCGACATGTGGGCATCGCCGGCCACCAGCCGCAAGGCGGGGGTCTCGGTGTCGCACAGACCCGGCACTCGCGCGAAGCGGCAACGCGGATGAAAAGGGCAGCCGGACGGCTTGCGGATCAGCGACGGGGGCGAACCGACGATGGGCACCAGTGGCTCGTCACCGACATCGTCGAGGCGGGGCAGACTGGCGAGGAGGCCCAGGGTGTAGGGGTGCCGGGGCTCATAGAAGACCTCGCGGGTGGTGCCGAGCTCGACGGCATGGCCGGCGTACATCACCATGATCCGGTGGGCCAGTCCCGCCACCACGCCCAGGTCGTGGGTGATGAGGATGATGGCCGAGTCGATCTCGTCCTTGATCTCGACCAGGACCTCGAGCACCTGAGCCTGGACCGTCACGTCGAGTGCCGTGGTCGGCTCGTCGGCGATGAGCAGGTCGGGGTTGCACGTGATGGCCATGGCGATCATGGCCCGCTGCCGCATCCCCCCGGAGAACTCGTGCGGGTACATCTTGGCCCGTTTCCGGGGCTCGGGGATGCCGACCAGGTCGAGAAGCTCCACGGACCGCTCGAAGCCCTGCTTCTTGCTGGCGCCCTCGTGGATCCGGGCCATCTCGCCGATTTGCGCGCCGACGGTGTGGACCGGGTTGAGTGCCGTGAGGGGGTCTTGGAAGATCATGGCGATCTCCTTGCCCCGTATCTGGCGACGCTCGTCCTCGGGCAGCGTGAGGAGGTCACGGCCCTTCCAGACGATCTCACCCCCGGTGATGTCGAGCGTCGGTTGCAGCCCGAGGATCGACATCGCCGTCACCGACTTGCCCGAACCCGATTCGCCCACGATGGCGAACACCTCGCCGCGCGCCACGTCGAACGACACGCCATCGATCGCCTGCACCCTGCCGTCGTCGGTGTTGAAGCCGGCCCGCAGGTCCCGCAGCGACAGCAGCACTTCCTTGCCGGGCGCCACTGATCGCCCGGCGGCGGCGTCGATCACGTTGGTCATGCGTCTACTTCAGCTTGGGGTCGAGGGCGTCGCGCAGGCCGTCGCCCACGAACACGAACGCCAGCACGGTTAGGACGATGGCGCCTGCTGGGAAGAACAGCAGGTGGGGTGCGTTGGTGAGCGAGCCCTTACCGGCCGCCACCATCAGACCCCACGCCGGCGTGGGCTCCTGCGGACCGACGCCGAGGAACGACAGGGCGGCCTCTGCGAGGATCACGTAGCCGACCGTGATCGTGCCGATGACGATGATCGGCTGGAGGGCGTTGGGCAGGATGTGCCTGAACATGATGCGCGAGCGCGAGAAGCCGAGCGCCGTGGCTGCCTCGACGTATTCGAGGCGTCTCAGCGACAGGAAGCTCGCCCGCACGATGCGGGCGATGGCCAGCCACCCCGTGACCCCCAGCACGATGATGATCGCGTTCTCGCTGCGCCCGAACACGGACGCGATGGCCACCGCCAGCACGATGTAGGGGATGGCGAGGAACACGTCGATCACGCGGGTGATCACCGTGTCGGTTGCGCCGCCGAAGAAGCCGGCCAACGCCCCGAACAGCAGGCCGATGATGACCGAGATGGCCGTGGCGGCAAAGCCGATGCGCAACGACACCCGGGCGCCGTACACGATGCGGCTGAACATGTCGCGCCCGATGGCGTCGGTGCCGAACCAGTGGTCGGCCGACGGCGGCTGGCGGAACTCGCCCGAGGCGCGCTCGGTGATCCCGTAGGGCGCGATGAGCGGGGCGAAAACGGCGATGAGCCCCAGGAAGATCAGGAACCCGAGACCCACTAGGGCGAGGTGATTGCGCTTGTATCGCCTCCAGACGTCGGCGCGCAGGGGGCGGGCCTCGGCGATCTCCTCGGGCGCCGCTGCGACCTGGGGGACCCCAGTGGCCGTGGTCGGGGTCCCGGGCTCGACGAGCGTCATGAGTGCCCTCCCTTCCCGAGCCTTATGCGGGGGTCGAACCAGGCGTACGAGACGTCCACCAAAAGGTTGATGAGCGCGAAGGCGAGGACGACGACGAGCGTGAGCCCGAGGACCACCGGCAGGTCACGCTGGGTGACCGAGTTCGCGATCTCCGACCCGAGCCCGGGCCAGGAAAACGTGGTCTCGGTGAGGACCGCGGCGCCGATCACCGTCCCGAAGTCGATCCCGATGAGCGTGACAACGGGCAGCATCGCATTGCGGAGGCCATGTCTGACGATGACATCGCGTTCTCTCAGCCCCTTCGCCCGGGCCGTGCGCATGTAGTCGGCACGCTGCACCTCGAGCATCGACCCGCGCATCATCCGCGCCGCCAGCGCCGTGGACACGCAGGCCAGGGTGATGGCCGGCAGGATCAGGTAGCGCCACTGATCCCCCGTGGGAATGAAGAACAGCGCCCACGAGTCGGGCCCGATGCCCTGCGTGCGGAGACGTGCCCACTCGGGCCAGCCCAACTTGTTGGGCTGGACCGCGAACAACCATTGGAGCACGAAACCCAGGACGAAGACGGGTATCGCGGAGGCGGCGGCGGTCAGGATCGTGGTGACGCGATCGCCGATCGAATAGCGCCGTATGGCGGAGAGTATCCCCAGTGGGATGCCGACGACGATCTCGATGATGATCGCCCAGATCGCGAGCCGGATGCTGGCGAGCGCCTTCTCGCCGAGGATGCTGTTGACGCTGCGCCGGGTCAGGAAGGATTCGCCCAGGTCCCAGTGGATGGTGCGCGACCAGTAGTCCTTGAACTGGACCAGCAGGGGGTCGTCGAGGCCATAGCGGTCGCTGACGCGGTCGATCACACCCGAGTCGATGTTGCGGTTGGCGCCGCCTGCAATGAGCCGTGCCGGGTCGCCGGGAAGGGTGAAGAACAGGAAGAACAGGAAGGACAGTGCCAGGAACACCGTCGGAAGGATGAGCAGCAAGCGGCGAAAGATGTAGCTGGACATGGGGATTGTCGTGCTAAAGCGGGCAGCCGGGGGGCGCTCGCTGCGCCCCCCGACCACCACATGTCAGGACCCTGGGTCAGGGACCTTGGTTCAGCTCTTGCGGAATACCTTCTCGAAGTTGATCAGACCGAAGTTGGTCTGCGTGAAGCCGCCGACCTCGTCCTCGTTGAAGACGTAGTCACCCCGGTACCACACGATCGGGATGACCCCGACGTCGTCGAGCAGGATCGACTCAGCTTCCTGGAACAGCGAAGCCTGCTCGTCGGGGTCGACCGTCTGCTTGGCCTCGTCGACGAGCTCGTCGAACTCGGGGTTGCTGTACCCGTAGTTGTTCCCACCGAGCGAGTCGGTGCTGAACAGGTCGTACATGAAGTTGTCGTACGTCGGGTAGTCGGCGAACCAACCGGCCCGGCAGATGGTGCAGGCACCGTCGGCCAACTGCGTGAAGTAGGTCTCGGTGTCGATGCCCTCCTCGACCGCGTCGATGCCGATCGCGGCCAGGTTGTCGATCATGATCGCAACGACGTTCTCGTGGCCGGCGCCCAGGTTGTACTGGATGCGGATCGGCTCCGTGAGCTCGTTGCCCGCGGCCTTCCATTCATCGAAGCTCGCTTGCGCGGCCTCGGGGTCGTACGTGCAGTCGTCGCAGAGATCCTCACCGAAGCCGGGGATGCCCGGAGGGGTCACCCCGTCGGAGACGGTCCGGCTGTTCTCGTAGACGGCTTCGTTGATCTCGTCGCGGTCGATCGCCTGCGAGATGGCCTTGCGCAGCGGCTTGTTCTCCTCGCCGCCCAGCACGGGGTCGCGCAGGTTGACGTCGAAGTGGTAGCTGCCGAGGATCTGCACGTCGAGCGTGTTGGCATAGGTGTCGGCCGCCTCCTGGAACCGCCCGGGCGGCATCTGGCCGTCCTGGCCCTCACCGGCCTCGAACGAGTTGTACGACGTGTCGGGATCGGCCGAGACACGGAAGGTGATCCGGTCGAGATGCGGCGCCTCGGGAAGGTCCAACGCCTCGTCGTACACTGTGCCGTCCCACTCGGTGTTGGGCACGAGGACGATCTCGGTGTCGCTGCGCGGCGCCTCGAGCTTGAAGGGGCCGTTGCCGAACATCTCGCCGTTCTCCCACTCGGCGGCCGATGCCGGATCGGTACCGGCGGCTTCGGGCACCGGCATGAACAGCTGGAACCCGGCGACTGCATCGAAGTTCGAGTAGGGGGCGGCGAGGGTGACCGTGAGGGTCATGTTCTCGTCGTCGGCCTCGACCCCGGAAATGGTGTCGGCGGACCCGTCGAGCTTCTCGGCGCCGCCCTCGATGAAGTTGAACAGGTACGAGTAGTCACCGGCGAAATCGGGGTTGCTGGCGCGCTCCCACGACCGCTGGAACGTGCTCGGCAGGATCTCCTCACCGTCGGCGAAGGTGAGCCCCTCGCGGATGGTGAAGGTCCACTCCGTCGCGTCGTCGTTCGGTTCGAAGGACTCGGCCACCTGCGGCACGATCTGCGGGTTGTCCGGATCGCTGGCGTCGATGTCGGTCAGGCCGTCGTAGACCGCGTTGACGACCTGGTAGGCATCGAGCGTTGTGTTCAGGGCCGGGTCGATGTGCTCGGGCGGGTCGCCCACGAAGGTGCCGAGGTCGATGAATTCGCCACCCTGTTGGGGCTCTTCCGATGGCGCGGCTTCTTGACCCCCGCCGCCGTCGTCGTCGTCGCCACCGCATGCAGCGGCCACGAGCGAGAGCCCCAGGATGAGAGCAAGGAGCTTGAGGCCCCTGCGCTGTCGTCTCACTTTGGAGGACCTCCTCAGATGGTCATGGTTAACCGCCGGGGAGAGACGACAGGAACCCCGACCGCCTGTGCGATGGACGAGATCACGGCGACTCCCCCTCGGGTTGGGCGCACCGGAGGTGGTCTAACGGCACCGCCGGTGGTCCGACAGAACTTAGCAGAATCGCCTGCCGAACTGCCGATTCGGTGAGCGGGGTGGGCGACCGAGACGTACCCAGATGGACATTTGCGTCAGCGTGTCGCGACATCGTCACACAACCTGCACTTCGGCCGGAGCGCTGCCGTAGCTCCGCACTCCCTGCTGTGTAGCACTCCGTGGCGGTTGTCACACCATCCTGTGCGGAATCAGGCCCGGTCGCGGTAGCGGACGATCGCCGCGAACGCCTCGCTCTCGAGGCTGGCCCCGCCGACCAGGGCACCGTCGACGTCGGGGCAGGCCATGAGGTCGGCGGCGTTCTCGGGCTTGACCGAGCCGCCGTACTGGATGCGCAACGCCGCCCCCGTGGCGGCGCCGCTGATGCCACGCACCCTGTGCCGGATGGTCGCGCACACCGCCTGTGCGTCCTCGGGTGTCGCCGTACGTCCGGTGCCGATGGCCCAGATGGGCTCGTAGGCGATCACCAGCCCCGCCACCTGCTCGGCGGACAGGCCGGACAGGCCGGCCTCGACCTGGGCCGTCACCTTGGCCTCGGTGGTTCCGGCCTCGCGCTCGTCGAGCGTCTCGCCCACGCACAGGATGGGCGTCATGTCCCACTGGAAGATCGCCCGCACCTTGCGGTTGACGACGTCGTCGGTCTCGCCGAACAGCTCGCGGCGCTCGGAGTGTCCCGCGATCACGTAGGCCACGTCGAGCTTGCGCAGGGCCGCGGGCGAGACCTCGCCGGTGAACGGGCCCTTCTCCTCCCAGTGGCAGTTCTGGGCGCCGATGGCGATGGGCACCGGGTCCTTCTCGGCCAGGAAGTAGGTCTGCACCGTTCGCAGGTTGGTGAACGACGGGTGGACCGACACGTCGACGGCGGCGTAGTCCTCGGGCGTGAGCTCGTAGACCAGCTTCTGCACCAGCGCCGTCGCCTCGAAGTGGTTGAGGAACATCTTCCAGTTGCCGCTGATGAGCGGTTTGCGGCCGGTGTCAGGCAAGGGGTCCTCCGACGTGAGGCAATGACGAACGTGGACGGCAGGTCGAGGCAATGGCGAACCGAAACCGTAAGCCATTGCCTCCAGCTCGGCGGAACGCCAGTCATTGCCTCGGGTCGGCCGGTGGAATCAGCCCTTCCACTCGCCGCGGAGCGCCGCCAGGCCGGGCAAGTCACCCTCCTCGAGCAGCTCCAGCGAGGCACCGCCGCCGGTCGAGACGTGGTCGACGGCGTCGGCCAGCCCGAACTGCGCCACCGCTGCGGCGCTGTCTCCCCCGCCGACGACTGTGAACCCTTCGGCGTCGGCCATCGCCTGCGCAACCGCCCGAGTGCCGGCCTCGAAGCGCGGGTCCTCGAAGACGCCCATCGGCCCGTTCCAGAACACCGTGCGGGCCTCGGCGATCCGGTCGCCGAAGTCGGCGGCGGTCCCCGGCCCGATGTCGACACCCATCCACCCGTCCGGCAGGCGCGTGCCGAGTTGGCGCACCTCGCCGCCGGCGTCGGGGTTCATGAGCTCGCCCCCCGGCCCCAACGCGGTGATGTCGGTCGGCAGTACCAGCCGGTCGCCGTGCCGCTCGAGCAGTCGCCGGCAATCGCCGACCATCTCGTCCTCGAACAGGCTGGCGCCGATCGGGTTGCCCTGCGCCGCTAGGAAGGTGAAGCACATGCCACCACCGATCAGCAGCGTGTCCGCCACGCCCAGCAGGGCCTCGACGACCGAGAGCTTGTCGCTCACCTTGGACCCGCCGAGGACCGCGACGAACGGCCGGCGAGGGTCGGTGCGTAGGCCGAGCAGGACGTCCACTTCCCTGGCCAGAAGGCGTCCGGCCGCCGACGGCAGGAACAGCGGCGGACCCACGATCGAGGCGTGCGCCCGGTGCGAGGCGCCGAAGGCGTCGTTGACGTAGGCATCGAACCCGTCGATCAGCTTGGCCACGAACGCAGGATCGTTGGCCTCCTCGCCGGGATCGAACCGGAGGTTGTCGAGCAGGTCGACACCGGGCGCCAGCTCGGCCAGCCTCCGACGCACCGGCTCGACCGAATACCGGGGGTCGGGCTTGCCCTTGGGCCGCCCGAGGTGGGTGCAGGCGACCACTTGGGCACCGCGCGCCCGGAGCCACTCGATGGTCGGCAGGGCGGCGCGGATCCGTAGGTCGTCGGCGATCTCGCCGTCGCGGATCGGCACGTTGAAGTCGGCCCGCAACAGCACGCGCCGACCCTCGAGGTCGGGCAGGGCCTCCAGCGTGGGAACGCCGGCCACGCGGCGACTTCTAGTTCTGGTTGGCGGCGCCGACGATCAGGGCGAGATCGACCAGGCGGTGGGAGTAGCCCCACTCGTTGTCGTACCAGCCGAACACCTTGACCAGGTTGCCGATGACCTGGGTCAGCAGGCTGTCGAAGGTGCAGCTCGCGGGGGAGCCGACGATGTCGGTCGACACCAGCGGCGCATCGGAGTAGTCCATCACCGCGGCCAGCCGGCCCGTCGTGGAGGCGGCCCTGAACGCCTCGTTGACCTCGTCGACGGACGCCTCGCGGGCCAACACGCCGGTGAAGTCGGTGAGAGAACCGTCCGGCACCGGCACCCGGAGGGACTGGCCGTCGAGGCGACCCTGCATGGCCTCGAGCACCAGCCCGGTCGCCCGGGCGGCACCCGTGCTGGTGGGCACGATGTTGATGGCGGCGGCGCGGGCGCGGCGCAGGTCGTGATGGGGCCCGTCCACCAGCATCTGATCGCCGGTGTAGGCGTGGACCGTGGTCATCAGGCCCCTCTCGACCCCGAAGGCGTCGTCCAGCACCTTGACCATCGGCACGAAGCAGTTGGTGGTGCACGAGGCGTTGGACACGACCTTGTGCTTGGCGGGATCGAACGTGTCCTCGTTGACCCCCGGCACGAACGTGGCGTCGGCGCCCTTGGAAGGGGCGGAGACGATGACGAAGGGCGCCCCCGCGTCGAGGTGCATCGCCGCCTGCTCGCGGCTCGAGAAGATGCCGGTCGACTCGACGACGACGTCGACGCCGAGATCCCCCCACGGCAGTTCCTTGGGGTCGCGCTCGGCCAGCACCTTGAAGCTGTCGCCGCCGATCTTGATGCCGTCGTCCGCCACCTGGACGTCGTCGTCGATCCGCCCGAACACGGAGTCGTACCGGAGCAGGTGGGCCATCGTGTCGACCGAGCCGATGTCGTTGACGGCGACGATGTCGATGTCGGCGCCCACGTTCCGGGCCGCCCGGAAGAAGTTGCGGCCGATGCGGCCAAAGCCGTTGATCCCCACTCGGATGGACATCGGGACTGGACCTTTCTCGTCTTCTGTCGTTGCCGTCGTCAGCTTCGACCCTAGAGGGTCGCGGAGACGATTGGCGACGTGGCTAGGGCACCAGCTCGGCCAGGACGCCGGCCAGCTTGGCGCCGTCGTGGGCCATGCCCGGGGGCCGGGCAACGTCGGCCCGCACCACCTCGACGCCCGCGCCGAGCTCTGCGAGACCGCCCAGCGGCAGGCCGCCCGCCTGGGTCACCACGACATCCGGAGCGATGCCGTGGCGCCGCAGCGCCGCCACGTGATCGGCCACGTCGTAGCCGAAGGTCTCGGTCCCCTCGGCCCGCAGGTTGCACACATAGACCACACGGCCCCGGCTGTCGGCGATGCCGAGGCGCACCTCGTCGACCACCGCCGCCGCCAGCACGGACGTGTACAGCGACCCGGGCCCGAGCACGATCTGGTCGGCGTCCACCAGCGCCTCGACCGCGGCCACCGGGGCGCGAGCCCGGGCCGGTTCGACGGCGACCCGGTCGATGCCGCCGGCCCGCGATATCGCCACCTGCCCCGCGAGCTCGCCGCCGGGAACGCCGGCGACGGTGGCGCGCAGCACGACCGGCTCGACGGTCGCGGGCAACACCCGCGCCACGTCGGGGTCGAGGCCAACGAGGCGCGACGCCTCGTCCACGGCGGCGACGAAGTCGCCGGTCACGGCCGCTAGCCCGGCCAGCAGCAGGTTGCCCAGGGCATGGCCCGCCACGTCGGTGCCCTCGAAGCGGAACTCGAGGGCGTCGATGAGGGGGCTCGATCCGCTTTCCGTATCGTCGCCGGCCATGGCCACCAGGCAGTGCCGCACGTCGCCCGGCGCCGGCAGCGCCATGGCGTCGCGCAGCCTCCCGGTGGACCCGCCGTCATCGGCCGTGGCCACCACGGCGGTGGTGCGCCCGGCGTAGCGACGCACCGCCCGGATCGTCGCCGCCAGGCCGTGCCCGCCTCCCACGGCCACGACGTGCGGCTTCAGCATCGTCCCCTACTTGCCGATGTCACGATGCAGGACGCCCGCCGGCATGCCGTGCTTGCGCAACAGGCGCGCCACCTCCTCGGCGATGGTCACCGACCGGTGGCGACCGCCGGTGCACCCCAGGGCGATGGTCAGGTACGCCTTGCCCTCGGCCACGTACGCCGGCAGCAGCTGCACCAGCATGCCCTCCAGGTTCTCCAGGAACTCCTGGGCGGGCGGCTGCCCCAAGACGTAGTCGCGCACCCGCTCGTCGAGTCCGGTTAGCGGCCGTAGCTCGTCCACCCAGTGGGGGTTGGGCAGGAACCGGCAATCGATCACCATGTCGGCGTCGAGCGGCAGTCCGTGCTTGTAGCCGAAGGACAGCACGGTGGTCTGCATGGTGGGCTCGGCGGCCTCGGCGGAGAAGAGTCCCTGCATCCGGCGGCGCAGCTCGTGCACGTTGAGTTCGCTGGTGTCGACCACCACGTCGGCCTCGGCCCGGACGGGGTCGAGCAGCTCGCGCTCGCGCTCGATGGCCGCCACCATGTGCTCCTGGGTCCCACCGCCCGAGAGGGGATGGCGGCGCCGGGTGCTCTCGTAGCGGCGCACCAGCGTGTCGGTGGCGGCGTCGAGGAACAGGATGCGCACCCGGGCGCCGGCCGACCGGAGCCAGGCCAGCATGGGCAGCACGTCGTCCTGGTACGCGCCGGTGACGACCACCAGCGCGATCCGCTGCACCTGCGACCCGGGCGCCTGCACCAGCTCGGCGACCTTGGGCGCGAGCTGTGGCGGAAGGTTGTCGATCACGAACCAGCCGAGATCCTCGATGGCGTCGGCCGCGAGGCTCCGACCGGCGCCCGACATTCCGGTGATCACGACGAACTCACTCATTCCGGAACTGAAGGATATTGGCGCGTGCCGCCGCATCCCCGGCCTGCCAGCATGCGCCCATGCCCCCCAGCACGCTCGCCACGGCCGACCACATCGAGCTCCTCGGCGCCGAGGCCGACCGGTTCGCCTCTTCGCTGGCCGGCGCCGACCTGGGCGCAACCGTGGTCACGTGCCCGGACTGGACGGTGCGCGACCTCGTGTCGCACGTCGGCGGGCTGTACCGCTGGTCGAGGGAGCTGGTGGCGAGCGGCATCCTGGCCGAGACCTGGCGGTCGTCGCTGCCGCTCGACTACCCCGACGGCGCCGAGCCCCCGGAGGCTTGGCGCCAGTGGCTGACGACCGGGGCCGGCGACGCGTGCCGGACATTCGCCGCCGCGGACCCGGCCGCACCCGTGTGGGCGTGGGGTGCCGACCAGCACGCCCGCTTCTGGCCGCGCCGCATGCTGTTCGAGACCGCCATCCACCGGATCGATCTCGATCTGACCCTGGGACGGGCACCGGACCTGCCGGTTGGCGTCGCGGTCGAGGGCATCGACGAGCAGCTCGAGAACCTGCCCTTCGTGGCCCGCTGGAACGGCGAGGTGGGCAGGCTGCGCGGAGCGGGCGAGACGCTCGGTTTCAGCGCCACCGACGCCGACGCGTCCTGGCGCGTGCGCCTGGAGCCGGACGGCTGGTGGTGGGACCGAGGGTCGGACGGCGGCGACGTCGTGGCCGAGGCCGGGGCCGTCGACCTGCTGCTGCTCATGGTCGGCCGGCCCGTCCCCGACCTCGCGGCCCGCGGTCACCATGCCCTGCTCGACCGGTGGCTGGCGGCGACCGCGTTCTAGGTGGAATCGGCCCGGCGGCGCTCCGCTCGCAGCAGCAGGAGGCGGGGGATGGTGGCAGCGCCTGCGTACTCGGGTGCGAGGGCGACGAACCCGGGCGGTGGCGCCGGCTCCTCCATGTGGGTCACCAGCAGGCCGCGGTCGGCCAGTCCGTTCACGTAGCGGCTGAGCGGTCGGTGGACGAAGGGCAGCCGGACGCCGGCCTCGACCTCCTCCAGCGATTCGTCCTCGTCCAGGTAGGGGCCCACGCGCCAGTACTGCTCGGGCGGCTCGAGCACGCGGTCGTCGATCCAGCCGCTGCCGGGCGTCTGGAACAGCGGGTGGTTGAGGAACAGCAGCAGCCGCCCACCCGGGCGCAGAACGCGGCCGATCTCGTCGAACGTCGAGTCCAGGTCGACCACGTGCTCCAGCACCAGGCAGACGACCACGGCATCGAACGCACCCGACCCGAACGGCAGCGCGCCGCCCACCCCGCGGGCGTAGGCCACTCCCCCGCCCCGCCGGACGGCCTCGGCGAGCTGGGCGGCCGCCGGGTCGAGGCCCACGACCCGGCAGGCGCCACCAGCCACCGCCAGCCGCGCGACTTGGCCCTCGCCGCAGCCGAGGTCGAGCACCCGGTCGGCGCCGGCCAGGTGCTCGGCCGCCAGCGGCAGGATCTGCTCGACGTACTCGACGTCGGCGCCGTTGGTGAACTCGCGCTGCCACCAGCCGGCGTGGCGCTCCCAGACGTGGGCGATGCCCTCCTCCTCCTCCTCCTCCCGGTCTTTGAAGGCTTTTCGGGGTCATGGCCCGTTTTTCCTTCAAAGACGGGCGGGGGCCCGACCGGACGTCCGGTGGATCTTGTCGTAGACGGCGTCGGCCACGTGGTCGGGCAGCCAGGACAGGGCCCGCAGGTCCTCACGCGACGCCCGTTTCACGGCGTTGACGCCACCCAGCTCCCTGGTCAGCCGCTTGCGGCGGGCGGGGCCGAGACCCTTGATGTCGTCGAGGACCGAGCGCGTCATCCGCTTGCCCCGGAGCTGGCGGTGGTAGGTGATCGCGAAGCGGTGGGCCTCGTCTCGGATGCGCTGGAGCAGGTACAGCGCCTCGGAACCCCGCGGCACCCGCACGGCGTCCGGGGAGCCCGGCAGGTAGACCTCCTCGAAGCGCTTGGCCAGCGCCGCCGCCGGGATCTCCTCGTCGAGGCCCAGGTCCTCGAGGACGCGCACCGCCACGTTGAGCTGGCCCTTGCCCCCGTCGACCAGCAGCAGCTGTGGCGGGTAGCTGAACTTGCCGGTGCGCTCGTTCACCGGGAGCGCCCGCTCGTCGATGTAGGCGGACAGGCGGCGCGTGAGCACCTCCTCCATGGCGGCGAAGTCGTCGTTGCCGGGCACGGTGCGCACGCGGAAGCGCCGGTAGTCCGACTTCTTCGGTAGCCCGTCCTCCATCACCACCATCGAGCCGACGTAGTCGGTGCCCTGGATGTGGCTCATGTCGTAGCACTCGATGCGGAGGGGGGCATCGGGCAGCCCGAGTGCATCCTGCAGCTCGTTCAGCGCCCGGGCGCGGGCGTTGTGGTCGCTGGCCCGGCGCAGGCGATGGCGGGTGAACTCCTCGGCGGCATTGCGGGTGACGGTCGCCTGCAGTTCCCGCTTGGCGCCCCGCTGCGGCACGCGCACGTCGACCCGTGAGCCCCGGAGCTGCGTCAACCAGTCCTCGTAGAGCTGGGGATCGTCGGGCGCAGTGGGCACCAGCACGGCCCTCGGCACCCCCAGGGGCGGGTCGTCGTAGAGGTGGGCGAGGATGTCGCCCACCATCTCCCCGGGGCTGACGTCCTCGACCTTGTCGAGCACGAAGCCCTTGCGCCCCACCACCCGTCCCCGCCGGACGAAGAACGCCTGGACCGCCGCCTCGAGATCGTCCTCGGCGATACCGATCACGTCGAGGTCCTCGTTCCGCTCGGCCACCATCTGCTGGCGCTCGATGGCCTTGCGGACGCTCGCCAGCCGGTCCCGCACCCGCGCGGCTCGCTCGTACTCGAGGTTGTCCGCTGCGGACCGCATCTGGTCCTCGAGCCGCCGCACGATCGTGTCGGTCTCGCCGTCGAGGAAGTCGAGCAGCTCGCCCACCAAGCGGTCGTACGTCTCGTGGTCCACCTCGCCCACGCAGGGTCCGCTGCACTTCTCGATGTGGAACAGCAGGCACGGCCGGCCGAGCCGGTGGTGGCGGTTGAACTTGTTGTCGCTGCAGGTGCGCAGCGGGAAGGTGCGGAGCAGCAGGTCGAGCGTCTCGCGGATGGCGTAGGCGTGGCCGTAGGGGCCGAAGTACCGCACGCCCTTGCGCTTGTGGCCCCGCATCACGGTGGGCCGGGGCCACTCGTCGGAGACCGTCACCGCCAGGAACGGGTAGCTCTTGTCGTCGCGCAGCCTGATGTTGAAGCGCGGGCGGTGCTGCTTGATGAGGCTGTTCTCGAGCAGGAGCGCGTCGACCTCGTTGCGGACCTGGATCCACTCGACGGTCTCCGCGCTGGCCACCATCGCGGCGGTCCGCGGCGGCAGGCTGCGGGGGTCGCCGAAGTAGTTCGACAGCCGGGAACGGAGCGAGCGCGCCTTGCCGACGTAGATGACGCGCCCCTCCCGGTCCTTGAACTGGTAGGACCCGGGGGCATCGGGGATCGTGCCGGCGGGCGGACGCTGCACCACCCGACCGAGGGTAGAGCCGTTCCCGGCCGATGGCGGGGACGACCAGGGGTACCGGTGTTCGAAACCGCCGGAATCCGCAACCCGTGCACGCCGGATCGGGCCACCAGCTCGTAAACTGCCGTTCAAGCCGGCCCGGAATTCCGGCTGCATATCGACTCCGGGGACGACATCCCCGTGGGTGAGGCGACCGGGCTGTCCCCACCGTCCGCCAACCGGAGTCACCTCGACGGAGGTTCCATCACATGCTTCGGCTCCAGACTCCGCTCGACGAGCGGTACACGGCGGCGCCACCGGACGAGCTCGCCAGCAGGATTGACGCGGCCAAGGCCGCCCTGGGCGACCGACTCTTCATCCTCGGACATCACTACCAGCGCGACGAGGTCATCCGCTGGGCCGACGCCCGGGGCGACTCCTACCGGCTGTCCGTGCTGGCCCAGCAGCGTCCGCAGGCCACCTACATCGTTTTCTGCGGCGTCCACTTCATGGCGGAGTCGGCCGACATCCTGACGGCCGACCACCAGACGGTGATCCTTCCCGACCTCAACGCCGGCTGTTCGATGGCCGACATGGCCGACATCGACGAGGTGGAGGAGGCCTGGGAGGCGCTGTCCGGCATCGTCGACCTCGAGCGGGTGGTGCCGATCACGTACATGAACAGCTCGGCGGCCATCAAGGCCTTCGTCGGCCGCCACGGCGGTGCCGTGTGCACGTCCACCAACGCCCGTGCGGTGCTGGAGTGGTCTCTGGGGGGCCCCGACGCCTGCGGCCGCGGCACCGGCCGGGGTGACCAGGTGCTGTTCTTCCCGGACCAGCACCTCGGCCGCAACACCGGCATCGCCATGGGATACGGGCTCGACCACATGCGGGTCTGGGATCCGCGGCGCGACCTGGGCGGCCTCACCGAGCTGGAGTGCAAGGAGTCGACGTTCCTGCTGTGGCGGGGCCACTGCTCGATCCACCAGCGGTTCCGCCCCGAGCACATCGAGGCCTTCCGGGCCGAGCACCCCGACGGCATCGTGGTCGTGCACCCCGAGTGCCCCCACGAGACCGTGGCGTTGGCCGACCAGGTGGGATCGACCGACTACATCATCCGGGCGCTGGCCGACGTGCCCGCGGGGTCCACGATCGCCGTGGGCACCGAGGTCCACCTGACCAACCGGCTGGCCCACGAGCATCCGGACAAGACCGTGGTCTCGCTCGACCCCATCGTCTGCCCGTGCTCGACCATGAACCGCATCGACGAGCCCCACCTGGCCTGGGTGCTCGACGAGCTGGTCGCAGGCCGGGTGGTCAACCCCATCCGGGTCGACGCCAACACGGCCGAGTGGGCGCGGGTGGCGCTCCAGCGCATGCTCGATATCACCTGAGCCCGACCGGACGGGAGGGCCGGCCCGAGCGGCCGTGGGAGCGGGAGGCACACGCCGAAGCCCGAGCGGCCTGGCGCGGAGCGCCAAGAGCGGGGTGCAACTGACCGGCATTCGCGCCGGGATCCTCAGGCCCGCGCCGCGTGCTCCGGGGAAACGACCCGGGGCACGGGCGCCCGCCCCGGTGGTTGCTCGGGGCGAGGCAACCGGGGTGGACTGGGGATGGACCGGCGCTGGGGCTTGTCACCCAGCTCGAAGGCCTTGGAGTGGTGCTCGATGGTGATCGGGTCGCCGTCGCGCAGGTCGTAGGTGGCCTGCTCGTGATCGACGGTGACCGCGACCCGTCGGCCCCGGTAGCGGATCCGGAACTCGAGGCGGCTGATGGCGCTCGGCAGCCGCGGCGCGAATCGCAAGCGACCATCGCCGCACCGCATCCCCCCGAAACCCTCGACCAGCCCGGTCCAGGCGCCGGCGAGCGACGCCATGTGGAGGCCGTCGCCGGTGTTGTGTGCCAGGTCGGCGAGATCCACGAGCGCGGCCTCGCCCAGGTAGTCGTACGCCAGCTCGAGGTGGCCGATCTCGGCGGCCATCACCGCCTGCGTGCAGGCAGACAGTGACGAGTCTCGGACAGTCAGCGCCTCGTAGTACGCGAAGTCCCGCTGCTTCTCCTCCGTGGTGAACGCTTCGCCCCGCAGGTGCAGCGCCAACACCAGGTCGGCCTGCTTCACGACCTGCTTGCGATAGAGGTCGAAGTACGGGAAGTGCAGGAGCAGCGGGTACTGGTCGGGGCGGGTGCCCTCGAAGTCCCAGCGGGCGTGGTCGGTGAATCCCTCGCTCTGCGGATGGACGCCGAGCCGCTCGTCGTAGGGGACGACGACTGCGGCCGCTGCGTCCCGCCACGAGGCGGCCTCCTCGGGGGTGACGCCCAGGCGGGTGGCGACGTTGTTGTGCCGCGCTGCCGCCTCGGCGGCAGCCCGCAGGTTCTGCTGCGCCATGAGGTTGGTGAAGACGTTGTTGTCGGCCACGGCGCTGTACTCGTCGGGCCCGGTCACGCCGTCGATGCGGAACCGACCGTCCATGTCGTGGTGGCCGACGCTGCGCCACAGCCGGGCGGTTTCGACGAGCAGCTCCACGCCCACGTCGCGCTCGAAGTCCTCGTCCTGTGTGGCGTCGACGTACCGCACCACGGCGTCGGCGATGTCGGCGTTGATGTGGAAGGCGGCGGTGCCCGCCGGCCAGTAGCCCGACGATTCCCAGCCCCGCAGCGTGCGCCACGGGAACGCGGCGCCATCCAGGCCCAGCTCGCCGGCGCGCTCCTTGGCGATGGGGAGGGTGAGCTGCCGCCACCGCAGGGCATCCGCGGCGGAGGCGGGGTGCGTGTACGTCAGCACCGGCAGCACGAACGTCTCGGTGTCCCAGAAGGTATGGCCGTCGTAGCCGGGACCGGTGAGGCCCTTGGCCGGTATCGGGCGCTGCTCGGCCCGGGCGCCCGCCTGCAGGATGTGGAAGAGCCCGAAGCGCACGGCCTGCTGCACCTCGGCGTCGCCGTCGATCTCGACGTCGGCACCGGCCCAGTACTCGTCGAGGTAGGCACGCTGCTCGGCCAGAAGCCCGTCCCAGCCGCTGAGCCGCGCCCCGCGAGCGCGGCGACGACCTGATCGTGCAGCGCAGGGCGGGTCCGCTGGCTCGACCAGCCGTAGGCGACGAACTTCACGACGCGCAGCCGATCGCCCGGCCGCAGCACCGTCGCGATCGTGAGCCGGCAGACGTCGGGCGAGCTCGTCATCTCGTCGCTGGACTGCTCGGGCCCCTCGACGATGTGATCGATCCCGGCGGCCACCCGCAACCCGCTCTGCCGGGTGCGATGCACGAGCACGGCCTGGTGGTTGCGCGCGGCGTGCTCCTCGCTCACCAGCGGGTTCTCGAGCGCCGCCGCGGCGCGCGGGTCCTTGCTCTGCGGGGGGAGCGCCTCGTTCGCCACCAGCTCCGACTGCAAGACAATGCGCAGCGGCTTGTCGTCGACCGGTTCCACCTCGTACACGATGGCCACGATCGCCCGCTGGGTGAGCGACACGAGCCGGACCGACGAGACGCGCACCGTGTCGTGCGCCGGCGACGTCCACTCGACCCGACGGCTCAGGGTGCCGGCCCGCAGGTCGAGGACCCGCTCGTGGCTGTCGAGGCAGCCGTAGCGGATGTCGAACGGCTCGTCGTCGACCAGCAGGCGGATCAGCTTGCCGTTGGTGACGTTGATGACCGTCTGTCCCGACTCCGGATAGCCATAGCCCGCCTCGGCGTACGGCAACGGGCGCAGCTCGTAGACGGAGTTCAGGTAGGTGCCCGGCAGGCCGTGCGGGTCGCCCTCGTCGAGGTTGCCGCGCAGCCCGATGTGCCCGTTGGACAGGGCGAACACCGACTCGCTGCGGGCAAGCATGTCGAGATCGATGCCCCGCTCGGTCACGCACCAGGGCTCGACCAGGTACCCGTGGGTCACCCATCCTCCAGGAGCTCGCTGAGATCGGAGACCACGACGTCGGCGCCGTGCCGCCGCAGTTCGTCGGCCTGCCCGACCCGGTCGACCCCCACCACCAGCGCGAAGCCACCGGCGCGGCCGGCCTCGACCCCGACGAGCGCGTCCTCGAACACCGCGGCGCTCTCGGGCCCCACCCCCACCGCCGCGGCGCCGGCCAGGAACGTGTCGGGTGCGGGCTTGCCGGCGAGGTGACGCTCGGCGGCGACGATGCCATCGATGCGCGCGTCGAACTGGTGGCTGATCCCTGCGGCGTCGAGCACCTCGGCGGTGTTGGCGCTGGACGAGACCACGGCCGTGCGGAGACCGGCGTTGCGCACGGCCTGCACGTAGCGCACCGAGCCCTCGTACACCTCGACGCCGCCCTCGCGCAGCATGCGCAGCACCAGGTCGTTCTTCTGGTTGCTCAGGCCGTGCACCGTCAGAGACCCAGGGGGATCGTCGGGCGAGCCCTCGGGCAGGTCGATGCCGCGGGACTGCAGGAAGCCGCGCGTTCCCTCGAGGCGGGGCCGGCCGTCGACGTAGTTGTCGTAGTCGGCGCCGGCGTCGAAGGGCACGAACTCCTGGCCGGTACGGGTCGCCCACTCTTGGAGGAACGCGTCGAACATCTGCTTCCACGCCGCTGCGTGGACGGAGGCCGTGCGCGTCAGCACGCCGTCGAGGTCGAACAGGCAGGCGGTTACCTCGGGCGGAAGGCCCAACATTCGGCTGTCTCTTACCCCGAACCGGGTGTCGACAGCAACGGTGCGAGGTACTGGCCTGTCCAGCTGGCGGGCTCGGTGGCGACCGCCTCGGGCGTGCCGGCGGCGACCACGGTGCCGCCGCCGTTGCCGCCCTCGGGACCCAGGTCGATGATCCAGTCGGCCGTCTTGATCACGTCGAGGTTGTGCTCGATCACCAGCACGGTGTTGCCCTGGTCGACCAGTCGCGACAGCACGGCGAGCAGCTTGCGGATGTCCTCGAAGTGCAAGCCCGTCGTGGGCTCGTCGAGGATGTAGATCGTGTGGCCGGTCGAGCGCTTGGCCAGCTCGCTCGACAGCTTCACCCGCTGCGCCTCGCCACCCGACAGCGTGGTGGCCGGCTGCCCCAGGCGAACGTAGCCCAGGCCCACGTCGACCAGCGTGCGCATGTGCCTGGCGATGGCCGGCTGGTTGGCGAAGAAGTCGAGCGCCTCCTCACAGCTCATGGCCAGCACGTCGGCGATGTTGTGGTCCTTGAACGTGATGTCGAGCGTGTCACGGTTGTAGCGGGCGCCCTTGCACACCTCGCAGGGCACGTAGACGTCGGGCAGGAAGTGCATCTCGATCTTGATGGTGCCGTCGCCGGCGCACGCCTCGCAGCGCCCGCCGCTGACGTTGAAGCTGAAACGGCCCGGCTGGTAGCCCCGCACCTTGGCCTCGTGGGTCTGAGCGAAGAGCCTGCGGACGTGGTCGAACACGCCGGTGTACGTGGCCGGGTTGGACCGGGGCGTGCGGCCGATGGGCGACTGGTCGATGTCGATGACCTTGTCGAGGTGCTCGACGCCGTCGACCCCGCTGTGCAGGCCGGGCGGCATCTTGGACCGGTACACCTTCTGCATCAGCGCCCGGTAGAGGATGTCGTTGACCAGCGTCGACTTGCCCGATCCTGACACGCCGGTGATCGCCACGAAGCAGCCGAGCGGGAACTCGACGTCGATGTTCTTGAGGTTGTTCTGCCGGGCGCCGCGGACCTTGAGCCAGAGGTCGCTGGGCTGGCGCCGCCGGGCCGGAACCGGGATCGAGCGCTTGCCCGTGAGGTACTGGCCGGTGATCGAGCGCCGGTTGCGGAGCAGCTGGGTGACCGTGCCGGTGTGGACGATCTCTCCCCCGTGCTCCCCCGCCCCGGGACCGATGTCGACCACGTGGTCGGCGACTTTGATCGTCTCCTCGTCGTGCTCGACCACCAGCACCGTGTTGCCCAGGTCGCGCAGGCGCATGAGGGTGTCGATGAGCCGGCGGTTGTCGCGCTGGTGCAAGCCGATCGACGGCTCGTCGAGCACGTACAGCACGCCGACCAGCCCCGATCCGATCTGCGACGCCAGCCGGATGCGCTGCGCCTCGCCGCCGGCAAGGGTGCCCGCCGAGCGCGACAGGGTGAGGTAGTCGAGCCCAACGTCGAGCAGGAACCCCATGCGGGCGTTGATCTCCTTGACCACCCGTTCGGCGATCAGCCGGTCGCGCTCGGACAGCTCGAGGGCGGCCAGCGTCTTGGCCGACTCGCCGATCGACATATCGCAGACGTCGGCGATCGTGTAGCCGTCGACGGTCACCCCCAGCGTCAGCGGCTTGAGCCGGGCCCCGCCGCAGGCCGGGCACGGCACCTGGCGCATGTAGCCCTCGACCTGCTCGCGGGCACTGTCGGACTCGGCCTCGGCGTGCCGCCGCTGCAGGTACGGCACCACGCCCTCGTAGTGGGCGTGATAGGTGCGCTCGCGCCCGTAGCGGTTCTTGAACCGCACCCACACCTTGTCGACGCCCTTGCCGTACAGCACCGCCTGGCGCTGCTTGGCCATGAGCTTCTCGAACGGCGCGTCCATGTCCACGCCGAGCTCGTCGGCCACGGCCACGATCAGCCGCTGGAAGTAGCGCTGGTGCCCGCCCGCCCAGGGCGAGATGGCGCCGTCCTCCAGGCTGAGGCTGGGGTCGGGCACCACCATCTCGGGGTCGACCTCGAAGCGGGTGCCAAGCCCGTCGCACGTCTCACAAGCGCCGTAGGGCGAGTTGAACGAGAAGTTGCGGGGCGCCAGCTCCTCGAACGAGCCATGCCCGTTGGGGCAGGCCAGGTGCTGCGAGAACGTGAGCGTCTCACCCTCCAGCGGGGCATCCCCGCTGGAGGGTGACTCGCTCTCGGGGGCGGCACCACCGGCGCGGGGCACGATCTCGACCTCGGCCACCCCATCGGCGAGCTTGAGCGCCGTCTCCAGGGACTCGGTGAGGCGCCGGGCGATGCCCTCGCGCCGTACCAGGCGGTCGACGACGACCTCGATGGTGTGCTGCTCGTAGCGCGCCAGCTCGATGCGCTCGGACGTCTCGTGGAGCTCGCCGTCGACACGCGCCCGGGCGAAGCCCTGTGCCGACAGGTCCGCCAGCAGCGTCTCGTACGTGCCCTTGCGGCCCCGCACCACGGGGGCCAGCACCTGGAACCGGGTGCCCTCGGGCAGCTCCATGATCCGGTCAACGATCTGCTGGGGGGTCTGCCGGGTGACCTCCGCGCCGCACGTGGGGCAGTGGACCACGCCGATGCGGGCGAAGAGCAGGCGCAGGTAGTCGTAGACCTCGGTGATGGTGCCCACGGTGGAGCGCGGGTTGCGGGAGGCGCTCTTCTGGTCGATCGAGATGGCGGGCGACAGGCCCTCGATGAAGTCGACATCGGGCTTGTCCATCTGCCCGAGGAACTGGCGGGCATAGGCCGACAGCGACTCGACGTAGCGGCGCTGGCCCTCGGCATAGATCGTGTCGAAGGCGAGCGAGGACTTCCCCGACCCGGACAGGCCCGTGAAGACGATCAGCCGCTCGCGGGGCAGCTCGAGGCTGATGTTGCGGAGATTGTGCTCCCGCGCACCCCGGACGACGAGCGAATCAGCCACGAAGTCAGAGGCTATCGCCCCGGCACGCGTGAGGAACGCATGTTCGATGGCGCCAGCCGGCGCCCTGTAGCTAGCGGAGGACCAACAGGTCCATGCCGAGCGGCCAGGGTCGCTCTCCGGCCGCCATTGCCCTCTCGATGGCGGCGATACCCTTGTCCCACTCCTCGTCGTCGAGGTCGACCAGGGCGCTGTCGCTGCGCCGCATCAGCGGCAGCAACGCCAGCACCTCCTCGTAGCTGTCGAAGGTCGGCTCGCGGACGCGCTCGATTGCCTCGAACACGAACCCGGCGTCCTCGAAGGCACTGATGACCCTCCCGAGGCGCGGCCACGACTCCGCCACCCGCAGGGCCCCGGGGAACAGCTGGAAGAGCTCGATCTCGTCCTGCCGGCCCGGGTAGCCGCTGCGGATCAGGACCCGGCCTCCGGGCTCGATGACCCTGCGCAGCTCGCAGGCCGCCAGCGAGAGATCCGGGAACTGATGGATGACCGTCGACAGCCAGGCGGCGCCGACCGACTCGTCCGGGAGCGGCAGGGCCCCGGCGTGGCCGGCCACGTACTCGACACGCGGGTGCGGGTGCGCGACCGAGGCGCGGGCCCGCATGCCGTCGGACGGCTCGACCGCGTGAATCCGGCTGCCGAAGCAGTCGGCCAGGACCTTCGACCAGATGCCCGTTCCCGAGCCGACATCGACCATCGCGAACGGCGGTGGGTCCGATAGGTAACAGCGCACCCGGTCGCACCAGACTCGCTGTGCCTCTGGCTGGCGGTCCCGCACCGCGTCGAAGTCTCTGCCCACCTCGTCGTACGCGACGTGGCTCACGCTTCCTCCCCCGTGGTCGGTGGTGTAACCCGGCATCCATGTGATGGACACCTGGAATCCACCATCGTGCCACGTTCGGGCCGTCGCGATCCGGCCCGCGCCGCTCGCCGGGGCTCACACCCCGGCCTCCCGCAGCTCGCGCTTGAGCTCGCCGACCTCGTCGCGCAGCCGGGCGGCGTACTCGAAGCGCAGGTCGGCGGCCGCCTCGTGCATCTCCTCCTCGAGCGTCTGGATCAGGCGCCCCAGCTCCGTAGGCGGCAGGTCGGCCAGCTCGGTACGCAACCTCTCGGCCGCCCCTGGCCGCCCCCGCCGCCGCCCCTGGCCGGGTACCGGCGCACCCTGCTCGGGCCGGAGGTGGGCGAGGATGTCGTTGACCGCCTTGCGGATGCTCTGGGGCTCTATCCCGTGCTCGGCGTTGTAGGCGATCTGCAGTTGTCGGCGGCGCTGTGTCTCGCCGATGGCCCGGCGCATCGAGTCGGTGACGGCGTCGGCATACATGATCACCTGGCCGTCGACGTTGCGGGCCGCCCTGCCGATGGTCTGGATCAACGAGGTGTCGCTGCGGAGGAAGCCCTCCTTGTCGGCGTCGAGGATCGCCACCAGCGACACCTCGGGCAGGTCGAGACCCTCCCGCAGCAGGTTGATGCCCACCAGCACGTCGAACTCGCCCAGGCGGAGCGCCCGGAGGATCTCGATGCGCTCGATGGTGTCGATGTTGGAGTGCAGGTACCGCACGCGCAGCCCCTGCTCGAGCAGGTAGTCGCTGAGGTCCTCGGCCATCTTCTTGGTGAGCGTGGTGACCAGGACCCGCTGGTCACGCTCGATGCGGCCGCTGATCTCGGCCATGAGGTCGTCGATCTGGCCCTTGGTGGGCTTCACGATCACCTCGGGGTCGACCAGGCCGGTGGGGCGCACGATCTGCTCCACGATCTGGGACGACACGTCGAGCTCGTAGGGCCCCGGCGTGGCCGAGAGGAAGACCACCTGGTTGACGCGGTCGATGAACTCGTCGAAGTGGAGCGGGCGGTTGTCGGCCGCCGACGGCAAGCGGAACCCGTGCTCGATCAGCTCCAGCTTGCGCGACCGGTCGCCCTCGTACTGGCCGTGCAGCTGGGGCACCGCGACGTGGCTCTCGTCGATGACGCACAGGTAGTCGTCGGGGAAGAAGTCGAGCAGCGTGTTGGGCGTCTCGCCCGGGCCCCGCCCGTCGATGGGCGCCGAGTAGTTCTCGATGCCGCTGCAGTAGCCGACCTCCTGCATCATCTCGAGGTCGTACTGGGTGCGCATGCGGAGGCGCTGGGCCTCGAGCAGCTTGCCCCGCTTCTCGAACCACGCGAGGCGCTCGGCCAGCTCGGCCTCGATGCGCACGATGGCCTTCTGCATGCGCTCGGCCCCGGCGACGTAGTGGGTGGCGGGGTAGATCCAGAGGTCCTCGAGGGTGCGGATCTGCTCGCCCGTGACCGGGTCGACGACCGTGATCCGCTCGATCTCGTCGCCGAACAGCTCGATGCGGAGGATCGTCTCCTCGTACGCGGGATGGACCTCGATCGTGTCGCCCCGTACCCGGAACCGCCCACGGGTCAGGTTGGCGTCGTTGCGGTCGTACTGCATGTCGACGAGCTTGCGGAGGAAGTCGCGCTGGTCGATGTGGTCTCCGACCAGGTGGAACATCACGTTCTCGCGGTACTCCTCGGGCGAGCCCAGGCCGTAGATGCACGACACGGAGGCCACCACGATGACGTCGCGCCGGGTGAGGAGGGCGGCCGTGGCCGAGTGTCGCAGCCGGTCGATCTCGTCGTTGATCGACGAGTCCTTCTCGATGTAGGTGTCGCTCGAGGCGATGTAGGCCTCGGGTTGGTAGTAGTCGTAGTAGCTGACGAAGTACTCGACCCGGTTGTCGGGGAAGAACTCGCGGAACTCGTTCGCGAGCTGGGCCGCCAGCGACTTGTTGGGGGCGATGACCAGGGTGGGCTTCTGGACCTGCTCGATGGTCCACGCGATGGTGGCGCTCTTGCCGGACCCGGTGATGCCGAGAAGGGTCTGATAGCGCTCACCGTTGCCGATCCCCTCGCTGAGCGCGGCAACGGCGCCCGGCTGGTCGCCGGCCGGGGCGAATTCGGACACCATGCGGAACGGTGACGTGCGCGTGGCCATCGCTGTTGGAATCTACCGGTGAGCTGTGACAGCGTCGGCCCCGGGTCGACACCATCGCCGCCGTGGCGTACCCCGGGGCGAAACCGGAACGTCCTGGTCAGGCCGGTTAACGTGCAGGTCCGTGGCGGAGCTTCCTGCCGTCGGCAGCTTTCTGGGCTCGCTGGCGGCCGACGAACGGACGGCGCTGGGGGAGATCGGGCACGCCCGGTCCTACCGGCGGGGCGAGAGGATGATCCTGGAGGGCGACCAGAATGACACCACGTACCTCGTCCTCGAGGGACGGGTGCGGGTGTTCACGGGCACGCCCGAAGGCAACGAGGTCACGCTGTGCGTGCGCGGCCCGGGTGACCTCATCGGCGAGATGGGCGCCCTCGATCCGGGTGGTCGCCGCTCGGCCAACGTCATCGCCCTCGAGCCGGTGCGCTGCCGGGTCATCGCCGCGCGGGAGCTGCAGGCGTTCCTCGAGGCGCATCCGCGCTCGACGTTGGCGCTGTTGCGGCTGGTCATCGGCCGGCTGCGGGGTGCCGACCGTCGCCGGACGGAGTTCGGGCCCTACGACGCCACCCGCCGGCTGGCCCGCGTGCTCATCGAGGCCGTCGACGAGGCCGCCGCCGGAGCGCCCGCCCACCGGGGACGGCGCGACGGCGGCGCCGCGGGCGTGCAGCTCGGGCTCGCGCTCTCGCAGCACGAGCTGTCGGGGCTCATCGGCGCCTCGCGGGAGTCGGTGGCGCGGGGTATGGCCGAGCTGCGCCGCCGCGGGCTGGTGACCACCGGGCGGCGGTCCGTCACCATCCTCGACGCAGACGGCTTGCGCAGCTTCGCCGGCTGATCCGATCAACTCCCCGATGTGTGACCCCGGGCACACGCGAACTGTGTCGTCTGACGACGACCACCGCCCCCGGATGCCGGACCATGGGCCGTGGCGCGGGAGCGGTTCGGCGCTCGCCCGGGAGGAAGCTGTCGCCTCCCGAGCCGGTAGGTGGACCGGTCCCGGCCGTACCGGTCGGGATACACGGTGGGCTACCCCCGGCCGGTGCGGCGCGTCCCCGTGAGGGCACGATGGCCGGCGGGGGCGGCGCGGCGGCCGCTCGAGGGGTGGCCGCTCGACGCCGCTCGACACCGGGCCGGCATGCACACTCGAACCATGGGGGATCAACCGGCGTTCAGGCGCCGTGTCCTCATCGAGGACACCCGCCATGACGGCAGCTACCTGCGCACGACCTGGCGGGAGAGCGCGCCGCCGCTCGTGGAGCGTCGGGCCGGCGAGGCAACGCGTCCAGTCAGACATCGCTGCGCGGAAGGTAACGAGCGACCGTGAACACCCAGTGAGGCCCCGGTGTCGCGCCGGGGATCGCCGAGCGAACGGCAGTGGCGCCCCGGTGTCAGGCCGCGCCGGCGCGGAGGCGCTCGATCCAATCCCAGATGGCGTCGACCTGGCGGGCGAGGTCACCGATCGTGCCGCGGTTGTCGATCACCACGTCGGCGCGCGCCCGGCGCTCCTCCCTGCTCGCCTGCCGTGACATGCGGGACCGGGCGTCCTCCTCGCTCATGCCGCGCTGCATGACCAGCCGCTCCACGGCGATGTCGGGGTCGACGTCCACGACGATCAGCCCCGCCAGGGGATAGCCCCGGCTCACCTCGACCAGAAGGGGCACGTCGAGCACGACGACGGCGTCGGTGCCCGAGAGCTCCTCCATCCGGCGGGCGATCTCGGCCCCCACCGCCGGGTGGACGATGGTGTTGAGGTCCGCCAGCGCCGCCGGGTCGGCGAAGACGATGTCCGCGACCGCCGCTCGATCGAGCGTTCCATCCGCGGCGACGATCCCCGACCCGAACCGCTCGACCATCGCGTCGAACACCGTCGTGCCGGGCCGCTGCTGGTCCCGGACCACCTCGTCGGCGTCGACGACCACCGCACCCTTCGCGGCCAACAGAGCCGACACCGTCGACTTCCCGGACCCGATGCCCCCGGTGAGCCCTACGACGAGCACGGTGGCGGACGCTGGCCGGCGGGTCAGGCCTGCGGTGCCTCGGCTTCGCCCTCGTCGGCCGCGGGCTCGGTGGCGGGCTCGGCCTGCGCGGGCTCGGCGTCGGCGACGTCCGCACCGCGACGTCCGCCACCAGCGACGTCCGCACCAGCGACGTCCGCACCGGCGACGTCCGCACCGGGGGTGGGCTCGCTGGCGCCGGCCCCGCCGTCGGCGGCCGCCGCGTCGGCCCCCTCGGGGTTCTGCTCGTAGTACTCGGCCCAGGCCTCATCGGCCTCGGGCGAGTGCTCGACCGACGGGCCGATGTAGTTGCCCTGATCGTCGTAGGCGTGCTCGCCGAAGTGCTCCTGGTACTCGGCGGCCACCACACCGCCTTCGGCGGCCTGCTTGATCGACAAGCTGATGCGGCGTCGCTGGAGGTCGAGGTCGATGATCTTGACCCAGAGCTCCTCGCCGGGCGTGACCACCTGCTCCGGCAGGTCGACGTGGTGGGCCGACATCTCGGAGATGTGCACCAGGCCCTCGATGCCGTCGCCCACCTGCACGAACGCGCCGAAGGGCACCAGCTTGGTGACCCGGCCGTAGACCAGCTCGCCGACGCGGTGGCTGGTGGCGAACTCCTGCCACGGGTCCTGCTGTGTGGCCTTGAGCGAGAGGCTGATGCGCTCGCGGGAGAGGTCGACGTCGAGCACCTGCACCTCGACCTCGTCGCCCACCGATACGACGGAGCCGGGGTGGTCGACGTGCTTCCACGACAGCTCGGACACGTGGATGAGGCCGTCCATGCCGCCGAGGTCGACGAAGGCACCGAAGTTCACGACGCTCGACACGACGCCCTTGCGCACCTCGCCGGGCTTGAGGTTGGCGAGGAAGTCCTCGCGCTGCTCGCGCTGCGTCTCCTCGAGCCAGGCCCGGCGGGACAGCACGACGTTGTTGCGGTTCTTGTCGAGCTCGATGATCTTGGCCTCGAGCGACTTGCCGACGTACGGCTGCAGGTCACGAACCCGGCGCAGCTCGACGAGAGAGGCGGGCAGGAAGCCACGCAGCCCGATGTCGAGGATCAGGCCGCCCTTGACGACCTCGATGACCGGGCCGGACACGACCCCGTCCTCCTCCTTGACGCGCTCGATGTCGCCCCAGGCGCGCTCGTACTGTGCCCGCTTCTTGGACAGCACCAGGCGGCCGTCCTTGTCCTCCTTGGTGAGCACCAGGGCCTCGACCTGGTCGCCCACCTTGACGACCTCGTTGGGGTCGACGTCGTTGCGGATCGACAGCTCGCGGCTGGGGATCACGCCCTCGGACTTGTAGCCGATGTCGAGCAGGACCTCGTCGCGGTCGACGCGCACCACCGTGCCGGTGACCATGGCGCCATCCTCGACGGACACGAGGGTGGCATCGACGGCGTCGGCGAAGCTGCCGCTGAGGTCGTCGTCGACGATCTGGCGCGGGGTATACCCCGACTCTGCGCTCACGTCGCCGTCGGCGGCGGTCGCAGGGGCGGTGGGATCGGTCGTTTGGGCGTCGGACACGAACGGGTCGGCTTTCTTCGGGGTCGGGATCGGCGGATTGCGGGTCCCGCCGGCGACGGGACAGCCACGAGGGCGCGCAGCAGGCCGCGTTCGGGCGAGGGTAGCAGCCGCCCCTGGCGGACCGCTACGAACGCGCAGCGACGAGCAGGAACTCGGGAGAGTCGATGGTCGGCCGATCGGCGGCATATGCCCCTGGGGCGACCGACCAGATGGCCCGCACCTCGAGCCCGGAGCGCGCCGCCAACAGCCGGAGCTCGCGCGGCGTGAAGCACGTGGTCCACAGGTCGGCCGGCGTGGACGCCCCGTCCTCGTCGCGGATCTCGGTGTGCTCGTGGTTGACGCCCGCGTCGGCGTCGAAGCTGTCGCCGCCCTCGAGCCAGCGGACCTGGAAGTAGGCGGAGAACGCCGACACGGCGGCGACGCCGCCGGGCCGGAGCGCACGGGCGATGCCGGCGAGCACGTCGCCGTCGGCGTCCAGCGGCGCAGCCGGGCCTCCGGCGAGGCCGAAGGCGCCCTGGCACAGCGAGATGGCGGCGTCGAACTCGGCGTCGTATCGAAGGTCCCGGGCATCGGCGCGCACGAAGCTGGCTCCCGATGGCGCGTCGGCAGTGGCGATGTCCACGAACCGCTGGCTGATGTCGACGCCCACGACCTCCATCCCCCGTTCGGCGAGGGCGTACGCGTGCCGTCCGGGACCACAGCCGACGTCGAGCACCCGCTGGCCGGGCCGCAGGTCGAGGGCGCCCACGATGAACTCGACCTCGTGCGCCGTGCCCTTGGTGAAGGAGTAGCGGAGATAGGCGGCGCCCAGGTGATCCGCAACTTGCTCGAACCAGTGCCCCTCCGGTCTTTGAAGATCTTCCGGGCCTGTGGCCCGCATTTTCTTCAAAGAGTGGATCGGGTCGGCCCGGCGACCACTCACCCCTTGGCGTCCGCCCAGCTGGGGCCGAATGCCAGGTTGACCTCCAGCGGCACGCTGAGGTCCACCGCGCCGGTCATCGTGTCGACGACCACCTTGGCGGCCCGGTCGTGCTCGGCCGGGGGCACGTCGAGCAACACCTCGTCGTGCACCTGGAGGATGAGCTGGCTGTCCATCTGAGAGTCTTCCAGCGCCGCCGTGAGCCGCACGAGCGCGACCTTGAAGATGTCGGCGGCCAGCCCCTGGATCCCGGCGTTCATCGCCTGCCGCTCGCCCGCCTGGCGGATCCGGTAGTTGGGCGACGACAGCTCGGGGATCTGGCGCCGCCGGCCGAACAGCGTCTCGGTGTAGCCGCGCTCCCGGGCCTCGGCCACGGTGCGTTCCATGTACTCCTTCACCGAGGGGAACGCCTCGAAGTAGGCCGCGAGGATGAGCGCCGCCTCCTCGGTGGGGATGTTGAGCCGCTGGCCCAGCCCGTAGGCCTCCATGCCGTACGCCAGCCCGTACGACACCATCTTGGCCTTGGACCGCTGCTCGATCGTCACCGCGCTCGGCTCGACGCCGAAGATGCGCGAGGCCGTCTCGGTGTGGATGTCGCGGCCCGAGCGGAAGCTCTCGATGAGCCCCGGGTCCTGGGCCAGGTGGGCGATGCAGCGCAGCTCGATCTGGTTGTAGTCGGCGACGAGGAGCTCGCAACCCGGCGCCGGGACGAACGCCTTGCGGAACTCCCGCCCGATCTCGCTGCGCACGGGGATGTTGTGGAGGTTGGGCTGGTCCGACGACAGCCGGCCGGTACGGGCAACGGTCTGGTTGAACGTGGCATGGATCCGTCCGTCGGCGGCCACCTCGGCGAGCAGGCCGTCGCCGTAGGTCGAGCGCAGCTTCTCGACCTCCCGGTAGGCCAGCAGGTGCTCGACGATCGGGTGCTGACCGGCCAGCTTCTCCAGCGACGACGCGTCGGTCGAGAAGCCGGTCTTGGTGCGCTTCTGCGGCGTCAGTCCCAGCTTGTCGAACAGGATCTCTCGCAGCTGCGGGGTCGAGTTCACGTTGAACTCGGTGCCGGCCTCGTCGTAGACGCGCTGGCGCAGGTCATCGACCTCGGCGTTCAGCCGATCCCGCAGGCCCTGCAGCTCCTCGGCGTCGACACCCACGCCCGCGTGCTCCATGTGCGCCAGCACCCGCACCAGCGGGACCTCGATCTCGTCGTTGAGCGCCCGGAGCGCCTGGTGATCGAGCGCCTGCGTCAGCGGCTCGATCAGGCGGTCGACCGCGAGGGCGTAGCGACCCGTGCGCTGGGCGGCCGACACCGTCGAGCCGTCGAGGTCGAGCTGCCCCTCGGGGGCGCTGCCGTCCGCAGGTAGCTCGGCCGATGCGTAGCGGCGCAGCACCTCGTCGAGCAGGTAGCGCGACTCGGCGGGATCGAGCAGGTAGGCGGCGATGGCGGTGTCGATGGCCAGGCAGCGCACGTCGACGCCGACGTCGAGCAGGGACCGCATGATCGCCTTTGCCTGATGGGCGGCGACCGGCCGCCCGCCCTCGCCCGGCTGGGCCACGAGCCGCGCCAGCTCGACGCGGACGGCATCGTCGACCAGGAGCCCGATCGGGATCCACACGACCGCGCCCGGCGCCGAATCGGTCACGATCGCGAGGCCCTCCAGGGGCGTGCGGCCCTCGCCGCCCTCCCAGGCGGCCGCGAGGGCCAGGGGGGCGCCCGCCGCGCTCTCGCGCAGCCGGACCAGCAGCGCCGACGCGTCCGCCGGTGACGCGATGACTGTCACGTCGGCCTCCAGCACCTCGGCCGGGGGCCGGCCCACGCCGAGGTCCTCGCCCAGCGCCTCGGTCAGGCGCTCACCGAGACTGTGGAACTCGAGGAAGTCGAACAGGTGCCGCACCTCGTCGACGTCCGGCGGGCGACGATCGAGCTCGTCGACGGTCACGCCGACGGGCGCGTCGCAGATCAGCTTCATGAGCTCAGCGTTCTGGCGGACCTGGCCCTCGTGGTCGCTCAGGCTGTTCCGGAGCTTGGGGGTCTGCTCGTCGAGGTGCTCGAAGATGCCGTCGATCCCGCCGTAGGTGGTGACCAGCTTGGCGGCGGTCTTCTCCCCCACCCCCGGCACCCCCGGCAGGTTGTCGGACGTGTCGCCGCGCAGCGCCGCATACTGCAGGTACATCGCCGGCGCCACGCCCGTCCGCTCCTCGATGCCGGCCTCGTCGTAGAGGACGTAGTCCGACACCCCGCGCCGGTTGTAGAGCACCTTGACGTGCGGGTCCTCGACGAGCTGGTACACGTCTCGGTCGCCCGTCACGACGATGACATCGAGCCCGGCATCGCGGCCCTGGGTGGCGAGCGTGGCGATGATGTCGTCGGCCTCGTAGCCCGGCAGCTCGAGCACGCGGATGCCCAGGGTCTCGACCACCTGGCGCACCAGCCCGATCTGCTGACGCAGGATGTCAGGCGCCGCCTGGCGGTTGGCCTTGTAGGTCTCGACCTGCTTGTGGCGGAACGTGGGCTCGGGGCGGTCGAACGCCACCGCCATGCGCCGGTGGCCGTGGTCGCGCATCAGGTTGATCAGCATCGACGTGAACCCGTAGACCGCGTTGGTGACCTGGCCCGACGCGGTGGACAGGTCAGTGGGCAGCGCGAAGAAGGCCCGGTAGGTCAGGGAGTTCCCGTCGATGAGGATGAGGGGATCGTCGGCCACGTCCCTAGTAGTACACCTCTGGCGTCATCGCTCCCCGGGGGCCGTCACGACCCCGGTTTGATGTCGCCGTCGATGATGCGCTGGGCGATGGCCCGCATGGTGACCCGCTCCGACATGGCCCGCCGCTGGATGAAACCGAACGCCTCGCTCTCCCCCATGCCTGCCTCGTCCATCAGCTTGCCCTTGGCGCGGTCGACGACCTTGCGGGTCTCGAGCTGCTCCTCGAGGCTGGCGGTCTGGTCGGCCAGCGCCCGGATCTCCCGGAACCGCCCGAGCGCCACCTCGACCGCCGGCACCAGCTCGCTGCGCTCGAACGGCTTGACGAGGTAGGCCAGGGCGCCGGCGTCTCGGGCCTGCTCGATGAGGTCGCGCTGGCTGAACGCCGTGAGGATGAGAACCGCCGCCCGGCGCTCGCCGGCTATCTCGCGGGCGGCGGCCAGGCCGTCGAGGCCCGGCATCTTGATGTCGAGGATGGCCAGGTCGGGCTCGAGCTCACGGACCAGCTTGACCGCCTCGTCGCCGCGGCCGGTCTCGCCGACCACCTCGTAACCCTCCTCCTCGAGGGTCTCCTTCAGGTCGAGGCGGATGATGGCCTCGTCCTCAGCGATGACGACGCGGGTAGCCAAGCTCGTTCCTTCTTTCGATCCGGTGTGTTCTAGCGCGACCGGGATTGCGCGAGCAGCCGATCGAGCAGCTCGTCCTGGTCGCGCTCCAACTTGGCGATCTCGTCGAGCACGGCGGCGCGGTGTCGGCGCATGGCCTCGGCATGCCGCTCGGCCTGCCGGTGGTCGACGTCGGCGACGGGAGTCTCGGACACCAGGGCCCGCAGCCGGGCGTCGTCGGCGGCATCGGCAAGATGCGCCAGCTGTTCACCCGAGACTTCGAGCTCGGTGCGCAGCTGCTGCAGGCGCCCCGAGACCTGGCTCAGGCGCCTCTCGACCAACGACTTGGGCATGATTGCGAGTCTACGTGTTGGCGTCGTGACCCCCGCGCGGGTCGCGGTGCGCACGGTACGTGGCGTAATCCGGGCGGAATCACGCGACGGGCCTGATTGACTCCGGTGGGTGCGCCGGCTGTTCGTCCTGGCCTTCATCTGGGGTTGGTCGTTCCTGTTCATCAAGGTCGCAGGCGAGGGCCTGACCCCGACGATGGTGGCCTGGGCGCGGATCGCCCTGGGCGCGGCGGTGCTCTACGTCGTGCTGCGCGGCCAGCAACGCCGCGTGCCGCTCGACCGGGTGTCGCTGCGGCACTACGCGGTAGTCACGCTCGCCGGCAACATCGTGCCCTTCACGTTGCTGGCCTGGGGCGAGCAGCACATCACCTCGGCGCTGACGGCGGTGCTCAACGCCTCCACGCCGTTGTTCACCGCCCTCTTCGCCGCCATCGGGCTGGGTGAACGGCTACGGCCGGTACAGATCGCCGGTCTGGGCCTGGGGATCGTCGGCGTGGCGGTGGCGGCCGGCGTGGGCGCCTCGGACCTCGAAGGATCGTCGACGGCCGGGGCGCTGGCGGCGATCTTCGCGGGCGCCGGCTACGGCGTCGCCTTCGTCTACATGCGGCGCCACCTGATGTCCTACCCGCCGATCGTGGCGGCCACGGGCCAGCTGGCCACCGGGACCGTGCTCCTGTTCCCGGTGGCGATGGCCACGTCGGTCGCCGGCGGCGTGTCGCTGACCCCCACCCGGGTGGCCTCGATCCTGCTGCTCGGCGTCCTGGGCACCGGCGTCGCGTACGTCCTCAACTACCGGATCATCGCCGACCTCGGCGCCACCAAGGCGTCGCTCGTCACCTACATCATCCCGGTGGTGGCCGTGGTCGTCGGCATCCTCGTGCTGGACGAGCCGTTCGAGGCGCGGCTGCTCGTCGGCGGCGCGCTGACGGTCGCCGGGATCGCCGCCGTCAGCTCCAAGCCGCGCGCACGCGTGCCGGAACCGAGCGTCGTCGGCCCCTGAAACCCGGGCGGCGGACGCCGGTACCGTGCGCCGGGCATGGCCACGGACCCCTGGGGCATCGACGACGGCTACTGGGACGCCTCGGGACGGTGGCACGCCACCTCCCCCGAAACCGTCGCCGCGCTGCGCGAGGCGATGGGTGCCGGCGACATGACCGACAGGCCTCCGGACGGTCCCGCCGTGTGGGTCGTGCACGCCGGCCGGGCCGAGCCCCTGCTCGCTCCGTGCGAGCTGGCTCTGGAGGACGACAGCGAGGTCCGGGTCGAGGGTGAGCTTCCCCACGATCTGCCGATCGGCTACCACGAGCTCCGTCCCCTCGACGGGGCACCTGCGACCCGCCTGATCATCACGCCTGGCCGCTGCCACTTGCCGGGCGACCTGCGCACCTGGCTGCTCACGGTTCAGCTTCCCAGCTGCCGGTCCGCCGCCAGCTGGGGCATCGGCGACCTCGCCGACCTGCGATCCATCGGTGCCTGGTCCGCCGAGCGGGGCGCCGGCATGCTCGGGGTCAGCCCCATGCACGCACCCCGGCCGGTCGGCCGGGTGGAGGCCAGCCCCTACTCCCCGTCGAGCCGCCGGTGGTTCAACCCCCTGCTGCTACGCATCGAGGAGCTGCCCGGCGCCGGCACCCCCACGGTCGAGGCGCTCGGCGCCAAGGCGCGGGTGTTGAACGACGCACCCCTCGTGGACCGGGACGCGGTCTGGGCGCTCAAGCGGCGCGCGCTCGACCATCTCTGGGGCGCGCTCGGTGCCGACCTGCGCTTCGAGCGGTGGCGGGAGGAGATGGGCGGCGAGCTGGAGACATACGCGCAGTTCTGCGCCCTGGCCGAGCATCACGGATCGGGATGGCGCACCTGGCCGGCCGAGCATCGGCACCCGTCCGCGGCTGGCGTGGCGTCCTTCGCCGCCGACCACGCCGACCGGGTGGCGTTCTGGGCGTGGGTGCAGTTCCTGGTCGACGAACAGATCCGGCGCGCCGAGGAGCCCCTGGCCCTGCTCACGGACCTGGCGGTCGGCGTGGACCCCGACGGGGCCGACGCCTGGTGCCTGCAGGACCTGCTGGCGCTCGACGTGCGGGTGGGGGCGCCGCCCGACGAGTTCAACCGGGCCGGCCAGGACTGGGGGCTGCCACCGTTCGTGCCCCACGCCCTGCGGGCGGTGGCGTACGAGCCGCTCGCCTCCCTGTGGCGGGCGGCGCTGGGACACGGCGGCGGGCTGCGCATCGACCACGTGATGGGCCTGTTCCGGCTGTTCTGGCTGCCGCCCGGCGGTTCGCCCACCGATGGCGCGTACGTGCGCTACCCCGCCGACGAGCTGCTGGCGGTCCTGGCGATCGAGAGCGTGCGTGCGGGTGCGGTCGTGGTCGGCGAGGACCTGGGCACGGTCGAGGACGGCGTGCGGGACCGGCTGCACGCCGCCGGGCTCCTGTCGTACCGGCTGGTCTGGTTCGAGGAGGCCGCGCCCGAGCACTATCCGGCCCAGGCCCTGGCGGCGGTCACCACCCACGACCTCCCGACGATCGCCGGCGTGTGGTCCGGCGACGACGCGGGCGACCAGCGGGCGGCGGGCGTCGAACCTGACGAGGCTGCGCTCGGGAGGCTGCGCGGCAAGCTCGTGGCGTTGAGTGGGCTGCACGGCGACGCACCGGTGGACGAGGTGATCGTCAAGGTGCACCAGATGCTGGCGACGGCGCCGTGCGCGCTCGTGGGCGCCACGCTCGAAGACGCCATGGCGCTCCGTCGGCGGCCGAACCTGCCCGGCACGACCACCGAACGTCCCAACTGGTCGCTGGGGCTGCCGCTTCCCCTTGAGGACGCGCTGGACGACCCGCTGGTGGCACGGGTGGCCGCGGCCCTGCGGCGCTAGCGGCCGCTCCGGCCCGCGTCGTGGGATCGAGCTTCGGCCAGGATCTCGCGGACCGTTGCGTCCTGTACCTGGGAGAAGTCGTCGTACCAGGTGCCGACGGCTCGGAAGTGGGCCGGCGCCGCGAGGCACACCACGCGGTCCGCGGTCTCGGCCACGGTGGCGCAGGCTTCCGGTGAGCCCACCGGCACGGCCACCACCAGCTCCTTCGGCCGCCGCCCCCGGACGACATCCACCGCCACGCGCATGGTCGCTCCCGTGGCCATGCCGTCGTCGACCAGGATCGCCGTCCGGTCCTCGACCGGAACGGCCGGCGCCCCGTCCCGGAACTGCTCGGCCCGATGGGCGAGCGCGGCCGCGTTCCGGCGGGCGAGGACGTCGACGTCGACGTCGGTCATGCCCACGGCCGCCATGACGCCGGGGTTGTAGGCGACCTGGCCGTCGTCGGCGACGGCGGCCAGCGCCAGCTCCTCGTGCCCCGGCACGCCGATCTTGCCGACGACGAGCACGTCGAGCGCCGCTCCCAGCGCCCGCGCCACCTCGGCGGCCACCGGCACGCCCCCGCGCGGCAGCCCCAGCACCACGGTGTCCGGGCCGGCGAGGTCGGCCAGTTCCCCGGCCAGCCTTTGGCCGGCGTCGACGCGATCCGCGAACACCAGCGCCATACGCACTCATTCTTCCCCCGGGCGCGCCGCTCGACACGATGGAAGCCCGTTTGCAGCGCACCCAGTCGGTTCTGTGGCTGGAAATGGTTGGATCCCAACCACTTCCAGCCACGGTTTCACGACGATCGGATCAGTGCGGGCGGTGGGATTCGAACCCACACTGTCGGGATTTTGAGGCCCGTGCCTCCTGCCAGTTGGGCTACGCCCGCGGACGAACCGACGAGCCTAGCCTGTGCCTGTGCGCAGACTGCTCCTCCTGGTGGCCACGGTCGCGATCGTTGGCCTGGTCGTGTACCGGCGGCGGACGATCGACCGGTGGGAACAGACGCTCGGCGTCGGCGACAACTCAGGCGGCAGCGCCCCGGGCTGACCTAAGCCGTCAGCCCAGCAGCGCTCCCTCGTGGCGGAGGAGCCACACCTTGGTGTCGAGCCCTCCGCCGTAGCCGCCGAGCGCCCCGCCGGTGCGCAGGACCCGGTGGCACGGCACCACGATGGGGATCGGGTTGGTAGCCATGGCGGAACCGACGGCGCGGCTGGCCTTGGGGTTGCCGGTCCGCTCGGCCAGCTCCTTGTAGCTCACCGTCTGGCCGTACGGCACCGCCCGGGACAGCGCCTCGAGCACGGTGCGCCGGTAGCCCCGCGACAAGCGCCGGTCGACCGGCACGTCGAAGCTGCGGCGCCGCCCGGCGAAGTACTCCTCGAGCTCGCGGCGCACCTCGTCAAGGCGGCCCGGCAGGTGGACGACCCGGGGCGACACGTCGCTCGCCAGCTCGTCCAGCACCCGCTCCTCGTGACCGAACCCGATGCGCACCACGCCGGCGGAGGTGGCCGCCAGCGTGAGGGGACCCACCGGCGTGTCCTCGACGACCCAGCCGACGTCCACCAGCCCCTCGGCGTCCGCCCGCCGCAGGGCGGCGTCGACCAGCGCGCCGACGTCGGTGGTGTCGGCCCGGCGGAGCCGCTCGCGCAGGTCGTCCCCGTCGGCACCGCCGGACCCCCGACGGTCGGACCGACCATGAAGCTCGTTGGTGGGGTTCGTGGCGTTCATCGCGTCACCTCCTGACGTAGGCGTTGCAGGCCGGCCCGCACGTTCTGGCGGGCGGCGTCCTCGCTCGACCCGATGACCGCGGCGATCTCCGCGTACGGTCGGTCGAGGATGTAACGCTGCACCACCGCGGATCGCTGCTTGGGCGGCAGCCGCCGCACGGCATCCCACAGCTCGGCGTCGACGAGCATGTCGGCGTCGAGCTGCGGGACCTCCGGGGGATCGGCGGCCGGCACCGGCTGCCGGACCCGGCGGCGTGCCTGGTCGATGACCTTGCGGTGCGCGATCGTGAAGAGCCAGCCACGCAGGTTGTCCGCGTGGCGCAGGCCCGGGTACGACCGCAGCGCCGAGATCACCGTCTCCTGGAAGAGATCGTCGCCGTCGTGGCGACCCACGGCGGCGACCAGGAACCGGTGGAGGTCCGGTGCGTGGGCGTCGAGCAGCAACTGGAACGGTGGAAGCGTCACCGGTATGTCAACGCCCCGGCGGCGCCCGCCGTGAGATGCCGCCCGGCGGCCCGGCCCGCGGCCCGGCGTGACGCCTACCCCTCGAGGGCGGCGAGCAGCTTGGTCGGCGTGTCCTTGGGGCTGATCTTGGGCCATACCTCCGCCAGGTTGCCCTGCTCATCCACCAGGAACGCCGACCGGACGATCCCCATGAACTTGCGCCCGTACATCGATCGCTCTCCCCAGGCGCCGTAGGCGTCGGCGACGGCGTGGTCCTGGTCCGACAGCAGCGGGAAGCCCAGCCCGTACTTGTGGTCGAAACGCTTCTGCTTATCGGGCTTGTCGGGGCTGATGCCCAGCACCGCGGTGTCGCCGATGTCGCCCAGCACGTCGCGCAGCCCGCACGCCTGCGTGGTGCAGCCCGGCGTGTCGGCCTTGGGGTAGAAGTACACGAGCACCTTCCGGCCCTTCAGATCCGAGAGCTTGACGCTGTTGCCGTCCTGGTCGAGCAGCGTGAATGCGGGGGCCTTGTCTCCTGGCTTGAGCGGCATGGATCAACCCTAGGCCCGGACGCCACCGGGCTCACCCGACCTCGGCCAAGAACTGGCGCACCTCATCGTTGAATCGCTCAGGCAGCTCGACGTTGCAGACGTGGCCGGCGCCGCTGAGCATGACGAGCCGCGATCCGGCGATCGTCGCGTGTAGTTGTCGCGCGACGTGCATGGGCGCCCGCTCGTCGTTTTCGCCGTAGATCAGTAGCGTCGGCACATCGATGGTCGGGGGCACGTCGCGGAGGTCCTCCGCCGAAGCCGACGCCATGGCTCGGAACCCCGCCGGATGGACCGCCTCCACGGCCGCGCGAAATGCGTTCACATCGGCTTCCGGTACCTGCAAGGCGAACATCGTCGGTAGCAGCGCCTCGACCATCCCTACAGGAGACCGCTCGGACAGCCGGTAGGCCTGCGTGAGTCGCTGCTCAGCGACCTCGCGGTCCAACGACCCACGCCACCCGGCATAGGCCGAAGCAAGCACGAGTGACGTCGTCAGCGATCGATGACGACGTTGCAGCGCGATCCCGAGCGCGCCGCCAAACGAGAGACCGACGATGTGCGCCGGCCCGAGCTGCAGAGCCTCGATGAACCGCGCCAGGCAATCCGCATAGCCGTCGATGCCAACGGTCTCTGGCGGGTCCGACGACCCACCCGCGCCTGGCGCGTCCCACGCCACGACCGTGTACTCGTCGGACAGGGCATCGATCTGATGTCGCCACACCGACGGCCCGTCGCCGACGTATCCGTGCAGCAGCACGATCGGCGCACCGGTCCCTGCGCGCTCGTACGCGATCGCGAGGCCGTCGACGTCGACTCGTTCCACGAGCGGCGCTATCTGTGCGTGCAGCTAGTCGACGTCGTCCAGGAACGCGAGCACGCGTTGCGTGACGAGCGTCGCGGCGGCCTCGTCGTAGGCGGGCAGGCTGCTGTCGGTGAACAGGTGTCGATCGCCGGGGTACAGGAACACCTGCGCACCCTCGACCGTCTCCGCGAGCTCACGGGCGACGTCGACGTCGCCCAACTCGTCGTCCTCCATCGTGTGGATCTGGAGCGGGACGCCCTGCGGCCAGGGGCCGCCGAACTCGGAGGGCGGGGCGCTGGCATGAAGCAGCACCGCACCCTTCGCACCAGGACGTGTCTGGGCCAGCATCTGCGCCGGCATGACCCCGAGCGAGAACCCGGCGTAGACGATCTCGTTGGGCAGGCCGTCGGCCGCGCGCACACCGCGCTCCTGCATGGTGTCGAAGCCGACCTCCCGGGCATAGCCGATGCCATCGTCGAGCTCGGCGAACGTCTTGCCGTCGTAGAGGTCCGGGGCGTGAACCACGTGCCCGGCGGCGCGCAGCTCGTCGGCGAAGGCGAGGCAGCCGGCCGTCAGGCCCTGCGCGTGATGAAGGAGTAGGAGCTCAGCCACGAACGACACTCCGGGCCGGCACCGGCGTGAGGCCGGGGGCGAGGGCGAGTTGTGTCAGCATGTCGGCCGACCCTACGTCACACGATCGGGGCGCTCGATCGTCGCCCCGTGGTCGCCGCCTCGTCCGGCTGGCCGGCCCCGCCTGTCGCGGCGGCCGCGCCCACCTGGCGGCGGAGGTCGTCGAGCAGCCCGCGGCGTTGCTTCATCCCGGTGCGCGTCGCGCCGCTGAGCGCCCACGGCTGGAGGCGCTCCAGGGCATCGCCCAGCACCTCCGGCCCGACGGCCTCCCCGGCGACCGCCACGGCCCGCCCCGGCCCGACCTGGAGCGTGGACGAGGCCAGCAGCTCGGCGACGTCGGTGGCGAGGAGGAGCGAGGACGCCGCCAGCTCGCTGAACCCGAAGTCGATCAGCCACACCGCACCGTCGGACGCCAGGAAGACGTTGGCCAGGCGCAGGTCGCGATGCGCGATGCGGTGCTCCCGCAGGCGGCCCACCTGCTCCCAGATCGCCGCGAGCACGGCGTCCGTGACCTCGTCGGGCTCCAGCCGATCGAGGCTGCGGCCCTCGATGGCCTCGTACGCGAGGACGAACGCGTGCGGGTCGGCGGTGGCGAACGCCACCAGTCGGGGGGTGCGGATGCCGACGTCGCGCGCCGCCAGCGCCACCAGCGCCTCGTGCTCGACGCCGCGCCGGAGTGACGAGAAGGGGCGTTCGTCACCGAGGTCGCGGCGGTTGAGCCAGCGATAGACGCGGAACAGCAGGTCGGCGCTGCGCTGGTCCTCGCCGAGCGCCTTCACGAACAGGGGCCGCCCGTCGGCGCCCGTGCCGAAGTAGGGCGTGGAGCCCCGGGCGTCGACGCTCGCTTGCTCCAGCCGCGCGAGCGGCACGCTGACGGCCGCCAGCCCGTCGGCCAGTGCCTCGCCGGACGGGCGCCGTCGCGGTCCCCCTAGTAGGACGAGCACCCCCGCGCCGGCGACCCAGCCGACCAACGCGTTGCGCAGCGAGTCGAACGACACGGGCGACGACAGGAACCGGGTCAGGATGACGCCGATGACCAGCAGCCATCCGAAGCGCCGCCAGCGCCGGCTCAGCCAGGGTGCCGCAGCCGTCAGGACGGCGGTCACGACCGCCACCCCCGAGGAGGACGGGAAGCCGGCGGCGGTCAAGGGTCCGACCAGGTCGTTGTCGACGTTCACGACCTCCGCGCCGGAACCCGGCGCAAAGGTGTCGAGCAGGACGGCCAGACCCAGGGCGATGAGCCCGGCCGCCGCGACGGTGACCAGCATCCGCAGCCGTGCGTGCCAGAGCGTGACCACCAGACCTCCGCCGATGACGACGATCGCCAGCACGCGGGTCCCGACCACCAAGGTGTAAACGATCCAGTGGGGTAATGCCTCCAGGCCCCCCAGCAGGTCGCCCGCGAAGGAGACCAGGGCGTCGCCGAACAGCGCCTGGACGACCAGCAGGCTCGCGAGGAGCACGATGGCGACGACGAGCCGCAGCAGATCCGAGGGCGACCGCTCCACTCCGGGCGCGGGTGCCTCGATCACGATCGTGTCCGGCCAACTCCCCGACGACCCGTCCATGGGCCACACGATGTCAGACACGCGTGCCCCTCGCGGACAGGCGCCGGCTCACTGGGCCCTGAGGGCGTCGGCCGCCTCCACGTCGGCGTCGAGGAAGGCATCGCCGTCGACGTCGATCTCGACACGGTCGAGCCGGCCCGTGAAGGGGAACGCACCCCGGTAGTCGCCGTCGGCCGGGGAGAAGTCCCTCGCCCAGCCCACCGTGAGCCCGGCGCCCGTCAGCGAGAACTTGCTCCAGGTCGCACGCTCGATCGTGCCGGTGGCGATCTCCTCCCCGTCCACCAGCAGCACCCCTCGGTGGGCGACGCCGTCGGAGCCGGGGAGGAAACGGAACGACAGCGCGTGGGCGCCGGGCCCCAGCCGCTCGCCGACCGGACCCTCGATGCGGTACGAACGCCAGCCCGCCAGGTTGTGGACGTAGCACAGGCGTCCGTCGGCCAGGAGGTGGAACGACCAGCCCCCGAGCACCGAGCCCTGCACGGCCAGCGCGCCGGCGACCGGACTCCGCCCGTCGACCTCCACGTACGCCGTGACCGAGTGGGGCCGGTTCTTCACATGGGCCGCCACGTTCTCCGGCACGGGGGCGCGATCGGGCCGGTATACGTACCTTCCCCGGGGCGGGACCGCCGGCGGCCGGCCGAAGACCAGCTCCGAGAAGGGCCGGTTGTCGAGCGGCAGGACCTGGTGGCGGGCCGCCTCGATCCACCACCGTTCCACGAGCGCCTGCAGCTGGTCGGGGTGCTCGGTGGCGAGGTCGTTGCACTCCGACGGGTCGGCCCGCAGGTCGTACAGCTCCCAGGCGGTGTGGTCGAGGCCCGGGGCGTCTGACTGGATCGGGTGATAGGTGACCGCCTTCCAGCCCTCGTGGTAGAGCGCGCGGCACCCGAACATCTCGTAGTACTGGGTCGCGTGACGCTCGGAGGCGGCGGCGTCGGCGAACGAGTACGCGAAGCTGGTCCCCTCGATCGGCTTCTGCTCGACGCCGCCGATCGTCGCCGGAGGATCGATCCCAGCCACGTCGAGGATGGTGGGAACGATGTCGGTGGCGTGCACGTACTGGGTGCGCACCTCGCCGCGGGCGCCGATCCCGCCCGGCCAGCTCACGATGAGCGGATCGGCCACACCCCCTTCGTGGGTCTCGCGCTTCCAGCGCCGGAACGGGGTGTTGCCGGCCACGGTCCAGCCCCAGGGGTAGTTGTTGTGGATGCGGGGGCCGCCGATCTCCTCGAGGCGCTCCGCCGCCTCCTCCACGGTGCGGGGAACCATGTTCCAGGCGCGGGCGTCGTTGAGCGAACCCACGGGACCGCCCTCCGACGACGCCCCGTTGTCGGACAGGACCAGCACCAGCGTGCGGTCCATCTCACCCGTCCGCTCGAGCCATCCCACCAGGCGGCCGACCTGGTCGTCCGTGTGGGACAGCATGCCCGCGAAGGCCTCCATGTAGCGGGCGTAGACGCGGCGCTCCTCCGACGTGAGGGCGTCCCAGGCCGGCACCCACTCGGGCCGCGGCGACAGCGCCGTGTGGGCCGGCAGGACCCCGCCGGCGATCTGGCGACGCAGTGCGGCTTCCCGCCACTGGTCCCAGCCCGCATCGAACTGGCCGCGGTAGCGGTCGATCCACTCCCGGGGCGCCTGGTGGGGCGAATGGCAGGCGCCGGTCGCGAGGTACAGCAGCCAGGGCTTGTCCACGTCGACGTGCCGCAGGTCCTCCAGGTACTCGATAGCGCGGTCGACGAGGTCCTCGGTGAGGTGGTAGCCGTCGTCGTAGGTGCGCGGCGGCTCGACGAAGTGGCTGTCGTGGACCAGCGCCGGCACGAACTGGTGGGTCTCGCCCCCGAAGAACCCGTAGAAGCGCTCGAAGCCCCGGCCCAGCGGCCAGCGATCGCGGCGGGCGCCGAGGTGGAGCTCCTCCTCCGGCGTGAGGTGCCATTTGCCGACGGCATAGGCGGCATAGCCGTGGGGGGTCAGCATCTCTGGCAGGAACCCGCACGAGCGCGGGATGCGGGCGTCGTAGCCGGGGAATCCGCTGGCGAGCTCCATGATCCGGCCCATCCCACACGTGTGGTGGTTCCGGCCCGTGAGGACGCAGGCGCGTGTCGGGCTGCACAGGGCCGTCGTGTGGAAGTTGGCGTAGCGCAGCCCCCCGGCGGCCAGGCGATCGAAGGTGGGGGTGGCGATGTCGGAGCCGAAGCAGCCGAACTGGGCGAACCCGACATCGTCGAGGAGCACCACCAGCACGTTGGGTGCCCCCGGAGGAGGCGCAGGCTCGGTCGGCCACCACGGCTCGGACTCCCAGTGGTACCGGCCGATCCTGCCTCTGAACTCGCCTGGACCCACTGTTCCCGTCCCCTCTCGCCGAATGACGCGCTCGCTGGCGTCGAACGCGCGCTGGTGAGGTGCCGTGACCCCCGGACCCATCACACGTTCGGGATGCGTGCCGAGAGCCTACGGATCCGGCCGTGGCCGGGCCGGGGCGCGGTCCCGGGCGTGCGCCGGATGACACACCGGTTCGGTGTCAGCTGACGATCAACGTCGCCGTGGGATTCCCGATGATCGAGCGGCAACCAAGGCGGCAAGTCGAGCAGCAAGGAGGCGGAGCGATGATGCCCTTCGACGCCATCGAAGTCATGGGCCGGGAGCGCCGTGAGGCGCTGACGGCCGAAGCGGAGAACGACCGGTCGACGCGACCGGCCCGCCTGCGGACGCGGCGAGTGCTGATCGGCAAGGTGTCGTCGTTGGCGCTGTCGATCCGTCGACCCAGCCCGCGTTCCCGCCGGCGTGCCGCCGACTGGGCGGTCCCCCGCCCGGAGCGGCGCCCGATCTGACGAGGCCCGGGCCTCAGAGGCCGAGCGGATAGGCCCGCATGTGGGCACCGAACAGCACGGGATTTGCAGCGTGAGCCGAAGCCGCACAGCTCGGCCTCCGGCAGCGCTGACCACGGTGGGTCATGACGACGTGCCTATCCGCTCAGGTCCTCAGCGAGCGTTGACCATCGCGTCGGCGGTCATGGCGAAGTAGTCGAGCAGCCGGGCCTCGACGACCGGGTGGACGCCGTGTTCGAGCACCAAGCTGTCGAGGGCGGCCCCCATGTGGCGCAGCCAGGCATCGCGCTCGGGCTCCCCGATCACGAACGGCGCGTGGCGCATGCGCAGACGGGGGTGGCCCCGCTCGTCGGAGTAGGTGGTGGGGCCGCCCCAGTACTGGCCGAGGAAGAGGGCCAGGTGGCGCCGCGGACCGGCGAGGTCGTCGGGATACAGCGGCCGCAGCAGGGGGTCCATCGCCACTCGCCGGTAGAAGCGGTCCACGAGGTCGTCGAAGAACGGTTGGCCGCCCAGCGCCTCGTAGACGTTCAGGACCGATGCCTCGCCAGGGGCCTCGGCCTCGCTCATTGGCGTGCCTTCGGCACGCCAATGAGCGATCGGCCCTTCGGGCCGGGTACCGCACTGTGCTCATGGTTCGCTCGCACTTCGTGCTCGCTCACGAGGCCTCCTCGCTGCGGTCGCGGCGGAACCCGTGCCCGAAGAACCCGCCCCGGGGACGGGCGTGGGCGTGGAAGTGGTCCGGGATCTTGCGCATGTTGTCGTCGACGTAGTGACCGTCGAACACTCGGTCGGCGACGTCGGCCAGCCTGCCCAGCATGTGCTCGAGGTCGGCGGCCGATGGATCGAGCCCGTGCCAACGCCAGACGACCATGGGAGTCGCGCAGATCTCGCAGTCTGCGATCCAGCACACCTCGTCCTCGTGGTACCAGGGGGTGATGCGCTCGGCCGCGCACAGCAGGCAGCCGTCGTGTCGCTCGCCGGGGGGCACGGCGGTCGAGCGTACAGGGGCCGGAAGGGGGCGCCTCACGCGCTCCCGGCTGGGTCCCGGCGCCCCCGAATCCCCCACCCCGACGGTTGGGGCGGCGCGTCGGCCTCGCTACCGTCGGACCGATGGGCTCGCGATCCGTCGGCACGGGCTACGTCATCGTCCCGGACGAGGGATCGGGGCCCGGCATCCTCGTGCTCCACGCCTGGTGGGGACTCACTCCGTTCTTCAAGGCGCTCTGCGACCGGCTGGCCGACAACGGCTTCGTTGCGCTGGCCCCGGACCTCAACGGCGGCAAGACCACCCGCGATCCCGAAGTTGCCAAGGCCCTGCTCGCCAACGCCGACATGGATGCCACCCTCGACCTCGTGCGGTCGAGCCTCCTCACGCTCCGGGGCATGCCCGCGACCCCCGACGCACCGGTGGGCGTGCTCGGGTTCTCCATGGGCGCATCCTGGGCCCTGTGGCTGGCCGGGCGGATGCCCGAGTTGGTCGACGCGACCACCGTCTTCTACGGATCGCAGTCCATCGACATGGCGCGGGCCCGCTCGGCGTTCCTGGGCCATTTCGCCGAGACCGACCCGTGGGTCGCGGCTGACGAGCTGATGCTGCTCGAGTCGGAGCTGCACGTCCTCGACAAGGACGTCACGTTCCACCGGTACCCGGGGACCGGCCACTGGTTCTTCGAGTCGGACCAGCCGGCCTACGACGAGACCGCGGCCGAGCTCGCCTGGGATCGCACGCTGGCGTTCTTCCGCAACCACCTCACGAGCCGGTTCAGCGCACCCGGCACTCGGCGACCGCCCGGTCGATAGCGGTTATGACCGGGGCCGGCGGCTCCGGCGACTCATTGGCCTCCACGAGCTGATCGAGCGGCACGGTCCGCACGAAGCAGTCGGCGGCGTCGAACGCCTCGTCGACGTCGCCGGCCGTCCCGCCGGCGGCCAGCATGACCTGCGCCCGAGTCGTCGGCAGCGTCAGGGCGTCGACCGCCACGCCCGACGGGTCGCCTCGGTCACCGGGGTCGCACGCGGTGACCAGTGCCAGGTCGCCGGCGGCGCGCACCTCGGAGGCGCCAGGTGGGCTTGCGGCCACCCATGCCTCGAACGCATGCAGCAACTCCTCGCCGTCTCGGGCCGAGTCACCGTGGACCGCGAGGTCCATGCAGGCCGTCCCCCCACGGTCGTAGACCACGTAGGCGTCACCGCCCCAGCCGTCGGCCGCCGACAGCGCCACCAGGGGATCGATCCGCGCGCTGAGCAACAGGAAGAGCGACAGTGCCCCGAGCCGGTCGGGCTCGCCGATCTGGTCGCCTCCCGTCGGCACGACCGGGGCGGCCACCTCGTCCGCCGAGTCGCCGGCGAAGTACGACCGCGGATCGACCATGTGCTCGGTCGAGGCCGGCGGGTCCTCGAAGGCATCGTCGACGGCGTCGTTGCCCCCCTCGGCGGCGATCAGCTCGACGAGCGAGGGCCCGAGCGCGTACGGCGCGCCCTGCATGGCCACGAGCACTCCCGGGATGGCCCCGAGCTGTTCCTCCGCCTCGCCGGACGCCTGGCCGATCGCGTTCAGATAGCTCTCACGGTCGTCGTCGGACAGCGAACCGACGTACGCCTCCTGGATGCGGGTGGCGTCGCCCTCGATGAGCGCCAGGTACCCGGAAAGCCGATCGGCCGTGGGATCACCGTCGTCCAGCATGGCGTCGAGATCGAAGTGCTGATCCTGGAGCACGTGGACGAGCTCGTGCGCAAGCGTGACCCGCAGGTCGGTGGTCATCTCGGTGCCACGCACGGTGATGCGTTCCCGGAGGGGGTCGTAGTAGGCGAGCGTGGCCGTGTCCGACAGCTCGTTCGCCGACTGGAGCGCATCGAAGCCGACGGGCACCAGCCCGAGCGCCCGCAGCGGCGCGGTTCCATCCTCGATCAGCCGCCGGTCCTCTCGACTGAGCTCCGACTCGTCGATGCGGGTCCGCTCCGAGTACTGGGCAGGCGTGAGGAAGTCCACGGCCACGGGATGGTCGAAGCTCAGCCCCCGCTCGTCCTCGACGAAGGCGACCAGGTCAACCACACGCTCGTCCCACTCATCGGGATACCCCACTCCCCGGTCGTCGGTGACGAGGTAGATCGCCACGCCGGTCACGCCGAGACACGCGACGACGGCGACGGTCGTCAGCAGCCGTGGGCGCCGTCTGGGGCTCGGCGGTGGCGGCGGTGGCGGCGGAAGCGGCGGTTGTGGAGCCCAACGGGGCGGGCGCGGCGGGAACGCCGGAGGCGGAGGTGGTGGCAGCGCCGGGGGTGGAGGCGGCGGGACGCGTTCACTCACACGACATCGTCCAGGCCGATGCGGAGCTCGCGGACGAACGCGGCCGCCTCGTCGGGCCCTCCGCCGTCGAGCAACCGCCGGACGAGTGCGGACCCGACGATCACACCGTCGGCCACCGCCGCCACCTGGGCGGCCTGCGCGGGATTGGACACGCCCACCCCCACCAGGACTGGCTTGTCGGTCACGGCCTTGAGCCGCGCGGCGATGTCGAGCGCACTGCGCTGCAGCCGGTCACGCTCGCCCGTGACGCCGAGCAGGCCGACGCCGTAGACCCAGCCGCGGCTGCGGGCACAGATCCGCGCTAGCCGTTCCGCCGACGCGGTGGGCGCCGCCAGCAGGACGGTCTCCACCCCGGCGGCGTCGGCGGCCTCCGCCCATTCCCCCACCTCCTCGAGCGGCAGGTCCGGCACGATGGCCCCCGCCACGCCCGCCGCCGCCAACCAGGACGCAAACCGCTCGTGGCCGGCGCGGTGGACCGTGTTGTAGTAGGTCATCACGACCGGCGGAACACCCCCCGCATCGAGCCGCTCCAGGGCATCGACGATCGCGTGGGGCGTGGCGCCGCCCGCCAGCGCCCGCTCCGAGGCTGCCTGGATCGTGGGCCCGTCCATGACCGGGTCTGAGAAGGGGATGCCCACCTCGATGGCGTCGGCGCCGGCGTCGGCGACGGCCTCGACCACCCGCTCCCACCCCGGCAGTCCCCCGGTCACGTACGGAACCAGCAACTTGCGGCCGGCGTCGCGAACGCCCCGCAGGCGCGACTCGAGGGCTCCGGTCAGCCCCACCTCGGTCGTCATCCGCGGGGACCGCCCGCAGCGCCGGTCCCGCCGGCGTCGCCCATGAGTCTGGCGACCTGTTCCACGTCCTTGTCCCCGCGTCCCGACATGTTGACCAGCACGGCCTTGCCGGCCAGCCTCCCCCGCTCGCGGCTGATCCACGCCAGCGCATGGGCAGATTCCAGGGCGGGGATGATGCCCTCGGTGCGCGCCAGCAGGGCGAAGGCATCGAGCACCTCGGGGTCGGTCACCGCGATGTAGCGGGCCCGACCGATCGTGGCCAGGTAGGCGTGCTCGGGCCCGACGCCCGGGTAGTCGAGGCCCGCGGACACCGACTCGGCCTCCAGCACCTGACCCTCCTCGTCCTGGAGCAGCAGCGACTTGGAGCCGTGGACGACGCCCGGGACGCCCCGGCCGACGGCCGCACCACCGGCCGGCTCGGCGCCCACCAGCTCCACGCCGGGCAGGTCCACGAACGCCGAGAAGATGCCGATGGCGTTGGACCCGCCGCCCACACAGGCCACGACGACGTCGGGGTCCCGAGCCAGCAGCGCCCGGCACTGGTCGCGGGCCTCGTCGCCGATCACCCGCTGCAGCTCACGCACCAGGAATGGGTAGGGGTGGGGGCCCATCGCTGAGCCCAGGCAGTAGTGCGTGGACTCGACGGTGGCCACCCAGTCCCGCAGGGCCTCGTTGATGGCGTCCTTGAGGGTTCGGCTGCCGGCCGACGCCGGCCGCACCTCGGCGCCCAGGAGCCGCATGCGGAAGACGTTGAGGGCCTGACGCTCCATGTCGACGTCGCCCATGTAGACGGTGCAGTCGAGTCCCAGCAGCGCGGCCGCCGTGGCCGTCGCCACGCCGTGCTGCCCGGCCCCGGTCTCGGCCACCAGCCGGGTCTTGCCCATGCGCCGGGCCAGCAGCGCCTGGCCGAGAACGTTGTTGATCTTGTGGGATCCGGTGTGGTTGAGGTCCTCGCGCTTGAGCAGCACCCGGACGCCCAGCTCGGCCGACAGGTTGGCGCAGTCGGTGAGGAGCGACGGCCTTCCCGCATAGTCGCGCAGCAGGCGATCGAGCTCGCCGCGGAAGCCCGGGTCCGCCCACGCCTCGCGGAAGGCCCGCTCGAGCTCCTGGCACGCCGGGACCAGCGTCTCGGGGACGAAGAGGCCACCGAAGTCGCCGAACCGCCCCCTGGTCCCGGGGTCGCCCATCAACGTCGCGCTCGGCGGGCTCACCGGTGCTCGTCGACCATCCAGTCGAAGGGCCGGTCGAGGCGGTCGCCCTGGGGCAGCGCCTCCGGCGGCTCGGCCGCCTTGGCCGCGGCCACGAACGCCCGCATCTTGGTGGCGTCCTTCCGGCCCGGCGCCGACTCGACGCCGCTGGCGACATCGACACCCCACGGCCGAGCGGCGCGCACGGCGTCGGCCACGTTGGCCGGGGTGAGCCCGCCGGCGAGGATCACCCGACGATTGGACGGTGCGCCCTCGGCCAGCGACCAGTCGAAGACGTCGCCCGAGCCGGGGGTGGCCGAGTCGATGAGGATGGCGTCGGCCCCGTACTCGTCGGCGGCGTCGAGCTCGGGGTCACCCGCGGCGAACGCCTTGATGACCAGCCGGACGCGCTGGCGGATCCAGTGCGAGTCGGCGGGTGTCTCCCGGCCGTGGAGCTGCACCGCCCGCAACCTCGTGTGGTGGATCGTGTCGACCACCCGCTGGCGCGACTCGTCCCGGAACACCCCCACCGTGACGATCTCGGTGGGCAGCCGCTTGGCGATGTCGGTCGCCTTCTGCGGGGCGATCTGGCGCGGTGAGGGGGCGAAGATGAAGCCGACCGCATCCGCCCCCATGGCCACAGCCAGGAGAGCGTCCTCCTCGCTGGTGACGCCGCAGATCTTGACGAACACGCTGGCAGGCTACCCAGCGGGCCGGCCGCGCCCGAAGCGGGATCCGCCGGCCGGCGCGGCTAGCCGGACCCGGCGGCCCGTAGCGCGCGGACGGCGGCGGCCGGGTCGCCGGAGGTCACCAGCGACTCCCCCACGAGGACCGCGTCGAACCCGGCGCCGGCCAGGGCGGCGGCGTCCTCCGGGCCTCGGATGCCGGACTCGGCCACTCGGACGACGTCGCCGCCGCGCGTGGCCAGCGCCTGGCCGACGCGCACCGCCCGGGTCGCGTCGACCTCGAAGGTCACGAGGTCGCGCTGGTTGACGCCCACCAGGCGGGCGCCCGCGGCCAGGGCCCGGTCGAGCTCGGCCTCGTCGTGCACCTCGACCAGCGCGTCGACGCCCAGCTCGCCGGCCAGGGCGTGAAAGTCGCGTAGCTCGGCGTCGTCGAGGGCGGCGACGATGAGGAGCACGGCGTCGGCACCCATGATCCGCGCGTCGCACACATCGGCCGCCGCCACGGTGAAGTCCTTGCGCAGCACCGGTAGCGCCGCGCTCCTGCGGGCGTCGCGGAGGTCATCGGGTGAGCCGCCGAAGAACTCCCGGTCGGTCAGCACGGAGAGGCAGGCGGCCCCGCCCCGCTCGTAGGTGCGGGCGAGCTCGGCCGGATCGAGGCGGGCATCGAGCTCGCCCTTCGCGGGTGATCGCCGCTTGACCTCGGCGATCACCCCCAGCCCGGCGACCGAGCGGACGGCGGCGGCGAACCCCCGGGCCGGCGGCACGTCGTGCGCCTTCGCGATCAGCCAGTCGAGCCGGCGCGTGTCGGCGCGCGCTGCCTCCCGGTGGGCGGCGACAATGCGATCGAGGTAGGTCGCCACCCGCGGGTCAGCCATCGCCCACCGCGGTCATCCGGTGACGGCGTCGCCCTTGCGCTTGACGATCTCGACGCGGCGCAGGTCCGGGGGCCCGCCCATCAGGCCAGCCAGGGAGCCGACAACCTCGGCCATCGCCGGGCTCGACATGTGGGTCTCCAAGGACGCCTCATCGGCGTAGAGCTCGGTGAACCAGATGGTCGCCGGGTCGCTCGTGTCGGCGTAGAGGACGTAGTGCAGGGTCCCCGGCTCCGACTCGGCGGCGTCCACGAGGCGACCGAGGGCGGCGATGGCCTCGTCGCGCTTGCCGTCGGCCGCGGTGAGCTTGGCGATGTAGGCGACTTCGGACATGGGCGCGAACCCTAGTGGACCCTCGCGGAAGTCACCCTGGCGTCTCGCCGGCCACGGTAAGCCGAGAGAACGCAACGATCCGCTCGAGTTCCGAGATCACACGCCGAGATCACCGTCGCGGCCCGCGGGCCATGGCCCGCAGGGGCGCGAGGACGAACAGCCCGGCCGCCACGATGAAGGCACCCGCGGCGAAGGCCATCAGGGGCGGGGAGGTGAAGAAGATCCCCGCCACGAACAGGCTCATAGCCGCCAGGAGCATGGCCGGCGGCAGGATCGCCCACCAGCCCTGGAGCGCGCGCGTCTGGGCGATCGGCCTGCCGTCGGCCAGGTCGGCCCACTCGTCCGCCGTCAGGCGAGCGTCGGGATCGATCGGCCAGCGGTCGCCGTCGGTCTCCCACGCTGCGTAGCTCGGCGGCACCGTGTCCGACGCCACGAACCCCGTGTCGAGGGCGCCTCCGGCGAGGGCCCGGTCGTAGGCCGCGCGGCGGACCGGGTCGCCGAGCACCGCCCACGCCACGTTGAGCGCCCGCATGTGGGCGGCGTCGCCGCCGGCGTCGGGATGGTGGTCACGCGCCGCAGCCCTGTACGCGGCCCGCACCTCGGCCTGTGTGGCGCTGGCCGATACGCCGAGCACCTCGTAGTGGCTGGGCGTCGCCACCGTCAATCCATCGGCAGGTCGACGACGGTGACGGGCAACCCTGGGCCGCCGCCGCTCACCTCGGCGGCGGCGGGCGGCGTCACGGCTCGGCCGACGTAGGCCAGCGCCAGGGCACGACCGGTGCCCGGCGCCGGGGCCGCCGAGGTCACTCTGCCGACCTCCGCGCCGTCGACCACCACGGGCGCGCCCACGGGCGGTAGCTCCCCGGCGTCGGCGACCAGCCCGCGGAGGTGTCGGGGGACGTGGCCGCCGCGACTGTCGATGCGGGCGACCAGCTCCTGGCCGGTGAAGCAGCCCTTGGTGAAGCTGACCGAGGCGTCGACGACCCACCGGCCGGTTTCGGCCGGAATGGTGGCGCCGGTCAGCTCGGCGCCCATGCGTGGCACGCCCGACCGAATCCGCAGGCTCTCGTACGCCGATGCGTCGACCTCGGGTACGCCGGGGGGCGGATCGACGGCTGGGCCGAGCAGATCGACGCCGTCGACGCCCGGCCACCCCGCCGGTGTCACCAGCGCGTCGTCCCCCGCACCGGCGGGGATGGCTTCGGCGGCCCGGGGGCCCCGGATTGCGACGGCCCGCCAGTCGAGGGCGTCGACGTCGGCCTTCGTGCGGAGCAGGAACCGCCGCAGGCGGGCGGCCAGGGCGTCGCCGTGTCCCCCGTCGACGTCCAGGACCACCTCGTCGGCGGCGATGCGGGTCGCCCGGGCCCAGGCGTCCACCTTGCCCGTCGGCTGCAGCACGAACGAGCGGGCGCTGGACCCGATCGCGAGGGCGTCGATGTCCTGGCTGATCTGGCCCTGCAGGTAGGCGACCGCATCCGGCCCGGCCACTCTGACCACGTCCCGGTCCTCGGGGAACCACCCCAGGACGGTGCGGAGGTCGATCGGGCCGTCGGCGGGCATGCGGCCAGTCTGGCACCGCGGGGCCCGGTGCCGTTCCGGGCGTCCGGCAGGACCGTGGGAAGGCTCAGTCGCCGGTCGGGACCGTCGTCGGCGACGTCGACCGGCCACGCCGGGCGGCGGTCATGCGGCGCGCCGCGGGCACGGCCGCGAGCAGCGCCCGGGCCTTGTTGCGACACTCGAGGTCCTCGTGCTCGGGCACCGAGTCGGCCACGATGCCGGCGCCGGCCTGGACCGACGCCCGGCCGTCGTCGTCGACGACCATCGTGCGGATGGCAATCGCGGTGTCGATGTTGCCCGAGAAGTCGAGGTACCCGACCACGCCGGCGTACGGGCCCCGCTTGGTGGGCTCGAGCGCGTCGATGATCTCCATCGCCCGCACCTTGGGGGCGCCCGACACCGTGCCGGCGGGCAGGGTGGCCCGCAGCACGTCGATGGCGCTGCGGCCGTCGGCCAGCTCGCCCGACACCTGCGACGTCAGGTGCATGACGTGGCTGTAGCGCTCGAGCGTCAGGTACTCGTCGACCCGCTCGGTGCCGAAGCGCACCACCCGCCCGACGTCGTTGCGGGCCAGGTCGACGAGCATCACGTGCTCGGCGATCTCCTTGGGATGCTCACGCAGCTCGGCGGCCAGGCGCGCATCGTCCTCGTCGGTCGTCCCTCGGCGACGCGTGCCGGCGATGGGCCGGGAGATCACACGCGCATCGGTCAGTCGCACCATGGGCTCGGGCGACGCCCCCACCAGCGTCAAACCGCGTGACCCGCTCCCACGGCCGCTCGAGCCGGGCGACCCACTCCCACGGCCGCTCGAGCCGGGCGACCCGCTCCCACGGCCGCTCGGGCCGGGCGACCCACTCCCACGGCCGGGCTGGCGCACGAAGTACATGTACGGGCTGGGGTTGACCTGGCGCAGCACCCGGTAGACGTCGAACGCGTCGGCGTCGAGGTCGAAGTCATAGCGCTGCGACAGCACCACCTGGAAGATGTCGCCGGCCAGGATGTGCTCGCGGGCGACCTCTACCGCCCGGGCGAACAGGTCGGTGCCCATCGTGGACCGCACGTCGGGCAGGGGGTCGTCGTCGGCCGGCGGCTCGACGAGGGGCTCGTCGAGCGGCCGCGCACCGTCGGCAGCCAGCTCGTCGAGGCGGGCAGCGGCGCCGTCGTAAAGCGCATCGAGCTGGCCCTCGGTCGCGTCGTCGGGCACGACCACGTTGTCGATCAGCACCACCCGCTGGCGCCAGTGGTCGTAGGCGGCCAGCTGGCCGATGACCGAGACGACGGCATCGGCGTGGCCCAGGTCGTCGGGCGGTACGTCGGGCAGGCGCTCGACCTCGCGCACGACGTCGTAGCCGAGATAGCCGAGGACGCCACCGTGGAGGGGCGGCAGGTCGGGGAACGACGGCGCCCGCCACACCCGAAGCAGCTCCTCGAGCGCCGCCAGGATCCCCCGGTCGCGGGGGACCGAGGGCGGCACCCAGCCCACCACGTCCACCATGCGGCCCCGGGCAGTCAGCGTCGCCAGCGGGTTGCGCCCGATGAACGACCAGCGGCTCCAGCGGGCCTCGCCGTGCTCCACCGACTCCAGCAGGAAGCCGGTCCCCTGGCCGACGAGTCGGGCGTAAGCGGCCACCGGCGTGGTGAGATCGGCCAGCAGCTCGCGCCAGACCGGGATGACCGTGTGGACGCGGGCCAGCACCCGGAACTGGTCGCGCGACGGGTTGATCACGACGCTCGGCCGATTCCGGCGACCGGGTCGGTCGCCTGCCGAACGGCCGCCGCACCGGAACCGGATCCGAACGCCCGGAAGAAGCAGGAGCGCTCGCCCGTGTGGCAGGCGCCGGCGCCCTGCTGATCCACGACGAACAGCAGGACGTCGCCGTCGCAGTCGTAGTGGGCCGACCGCACGTATTGGACGTCGCCCGAGGTCTCGCCCTTGCGCCAGACCTCCTGGCGGCTGCGGCTCCAGAACACGGTGCGGCCCTCGGCCAGCGTGAGCCGGAGCGTCTCGGCGGTCATCCACGCCAGCATCAGCACCTGCCCGGACGCGTGGTCCTGCACGATGGCAGGCACCAGCCCGTCGGCGTCGTAGCGGACCCGCGCCAGCTGCTCGTCGGTCGCCGCGATCGATGTCGCAGGGGGCGTGGCCGGCACCGGGCCATGGTACGGCTCGGTCTCCGGGGTGCTGAATCTGATTCCCGTCAGGAGGCGGCGGCCGACGTGAGGGAGACGGTGCTGTCGGGCTCCGCGATCGAGTCGGAGTCGCAGTCGGTCGAGAACTGGATCGTCTTCTGGTTGTCGCCGGCCAGCCCCGCCTCGACGCTTTGTCGGGCTTCCTCGAAGGTCGCGCCGGTCTCGTCGGGGAACTGGTCGTAGGCGGGGAAGTCGCCCGTGAACTCGATGTCGATGTTCTGAGCGCTGAACCCCTTCCGCAGCAGATGGTCGCGGATGCCGGCCGCCAACAGCTCCTCGAGGCCGATCCGCTCGGCGGCCAGCCTGATGCAGGCCGGGTTGAGCGTGGCCAGCTGCCCGATCTTGAGGACGTTCTCGGCGGTTCCGGAGTTGAGGTTGGTGAGGCCGAGGGTCATGCCGTCGACCGCCTTGGTCAGGATGCTCTCCGACTCCTCGGGATCGAAGACGAACTCCCCCGTCGAGTACGTCCCGTCCTCGAGGAACACGCGTGTCCCCTTCTCTATGGGGAGGCCGCCGGCATCGGCAATGCGTCCGTCCTCGACCGTGAACGTCACCGGCTCGCGCAGCTGCTCCACCCGTTCCTGCACGAAGACGTTGGCCCTGGGGATCGTCACCTTCACTTCGTTGTCGCTCGACACCTCGATGTCGGGCAGGTCCTCGACGCGGAACTCCAGCAGGCCGGGCACCTGGGCGGGGAAGATGTCGGTGTAGATGTCCTGGGTCCGGCCGAGGATCTCGATGTCGTGCGTGACCCTGAGCTCGACGTTGTTCTGCACGGCCATCAGCCCGAGGGTCGTCTCGAGCTCGGAAGCCGGGAACACCAGGCGGCTGCTCACGCCCCGACCCTCCTCGGACTCGTTGAACCCGAACTGGTTCGAGCAGTAGCCGATGCCCAGGGCGGCGACGCCCACGGCGGCCACGGCGGCGATCGCGGTCCTGACTCGACCGCCGCGCCTCAGCCGCCTCTCCTCACGTCGCATTTCCCACCATCATTGCCGGATCCGCGTCAGTCCGTCGGGGGCAACGACGAGGAGCCGCCGCCGGTCGTCCCCGACGAGGAGCCGCCGCCAGTCGTCCCCGACGACGGGCCCGCGACGCAGTCGGTGCCCGACGTCGTGGGCCAGCGCATCGCCTCGAGCGTCGCCGGGCCGTACTCGCCGTCCGCCGTGATCCCGGCCCGCCGCTGGACGTCCGCCACGGCCGCGGCGGTCTGGGGGCCGTACTCGCCGTCGGCGGCCACCTCCTCGCGATTGCAGCACGTCAGCGCGTCCTGCAACACGACCACCGCGTCCTCGTCACCCCGCCCTTCCGACATGCCGCACGCCGCGGATGCCGACGCGAGGATGCCCGTGTCGCCGGGCACCCGCACGGACTCGGAGTCCACGCTGATGACGACCACGCCGTCGCACGTCGGTAGACCGCTGCTCGTGCTCGTGCCGTCGCTCGTGGTCGTGCCGTCGCTGGCGGTCGCCTCGTCGCTCACGCCGAAGTCGAAGTCGCCGTTGCTGTCGATCGACTCACAACCGTTAAGCCACGCGAGGGCCAGGAGTGCGAACAGGATCAGGATC
>CAVQVM010000001.1:0-66535 GCA_963717085.1 uncultured bacterium | reverse complement strand
GCGGGAGCGCACCGGCGAGCCGTCGGTGGTCGACGTGTCGCTGCTCGGCTCCGCGATCTGGGCGAACTCCAGCTCGATCGCCTACTCCGCCGCCATCGGCGCGGACTTCCCCCGCCGGCAGCGCCGCAACACCAACCCGATCGCCGGCACCTACCAGACTGCCGACGGCCGCTGGATCGGCCTCACCATGTTGGAGTCGGACCGCTGGTGGCCGGACCTGTGTCACCACCTGGGCCGCGAGGACCTGCTGGCGGATCCGCGCTTCGTCGACGCCCAGGCCCGCACCGACCAGAGCGCCGCCTGTGCGGAGGAGCTGGCGGACACCTTCGCGTCCGCGTCCCTCGACGAGTGGCGACGGCGGTTGGCGACGCTGCGGGCCCCGTGGGAGGTGGTGCAGAACCAGCTCGAAGTGCTGGACGATCCCCAAGCCCGGGACAACGGCTACGTCACCGAGGTCGATCACCCCGGCGGCCGCAGGATCACCGTCGTCCGCGGCGCCGATCCAGTTCGACGAGGCCCTCACCTCGGTTGGCACCGCGCCCGAGCTCGGCGCCCACACCGAGGAGGTGCTCCTCGAGATCGGCTACGACTGGGACGACATCGCGCGCTACCAGGAGCAGGGCGCGATCGCCTGAGAGGCCGAGCGGATAGGCCCGCAAGTGGGTACGGAACTGTACGGGATTTGCAGCGTCAGCCCAGGCCACACGGCTCGGCCTCCCGGCAGCGCTGACCACCGGGATTCGAGACGACGGGCCTGTCTGCGCTCGCTCTGAGCGGTCAGGTGGTGGCCGAGGTCTCGGTTCCGGCCGTGTCGCGGCCCGAGCGCAGCACGGTGCCGGGCAGGGCGCCGGTGGGCTTGCCGTCCACGATCGTCTCCCGGCCGTTGACGAGCACCCGCACCACCCCGAGGGGATCGGCGAGCAGGCGCTTGCTCTCGCCCGGCAGGTCGAACGCGATCCGGGCGGGCGTGGCGTCCACGGTGGCCGGGTCGAGCACGACGACGTCGGCGCGGTAGCCGGGTTCCAACCGCCCGCGGTCGCGCAGGCCGAACAGCTGGGCCGGCGCATCGGTCATCAGGTGCACCGCCCGCTCGAGAGGCACCAGCTGGCGGCCGCGGAGGCAGTCGCCGATGAAGCGCGTCGGGTAGGGCGATCCCAGCATCCGGTCGAGGTGGGCGCCGGCGTCGGAGCCGCCGAGGAGCACGTCGTCGTGCTCCCACACCGTGCGCCGCAACTCCCAGTCGGCGTCGCCGTCTCCCGCCGGGATGGGCCACAGGATCGTCTTCAGCTCGTCGTTGACCACGATGTCGACGATGGTGGCGAACGGATCCTGGCCCCGCTCCTCGGCGATGTCGCCCACCCTGCGGTCGCGGTACGGCTCGTTGGCTTCGGAGTACACGTCGCCGATCAGGTAGTTGGCGAAGTCGGCGAGCCGGCGCAGCGGCGACGCTGCCGCCTTGTCCATCATCTCGGCCCGCACCGCCGGGTCCTGGAGGCGCCGGATCTTCTCGGGCACGTCGACGGCCAGCACGTCGCGCCAGCCGGGAAGGAGCCAGAGCGCGCAGAACGTCAGGAAGCTCATGTTGTTGTCGGCGAAGATCGGCATCGTCAGAGCCACGACCCGGCCACCCAGCTCGTTCGCGCGGGTCGAGGCCCGGAGCTGGCGGTCGATCTTGCCGGGATCGTCGGCGGCCACCGTCAGGACGTTCCAGTTGAGCGGCCGACGCGCCGCCCCGCTCATGCGGGCGAGCAGCTCGATCTCCTCGTCGCTGAACCGGCTGAGGCAGCCCTGCACGATGGCCTCCAGCGACGTGCCCTCGAAGTCGGCGACGACCGCGCACAGGTCCAGGACCTCGTCCTCCGACGCGTGGCGGCTCGGCACCGGTTCGCCGTCGCCGTCGACGTGGGTGGTCGACCGGGTGGTGGACAGGCCCAGCCCGCCGGCCGCCAACGACTCCCGCAGGAGCCCGCGGATCTGGTCCAGCTCCGCGGGCGTGGACTCCCGCCCGAAGTCGTCGCCCAGCACGTACCGGCGAAGTGCGCAGTGGCCGACCATGAAGCCGGCGTTCACGGCCACCGAGCCGTCCAGTCCTGCGAGGTACTCGCCGAAGGCCTCCCACTTCCACGGCAGCCCCTGCTCGAGGGCCACCAGGGGCATCCCCTCGACCTGCGCCATCATGCGGCGGGTGTAATCGGCGTCCCTCTCTCGCAGCGGCGCCAGGGTGAAACCGCAGTTGCCACCGATGATGCTGGTGACACCGTGCCAACTCGACGGCGTGGCCAGCGGATCCCAGTAGAGCTGGGCGTCGTAGTGGGTGTGGGGGTCGACGAACCCCGGCGTCACCACCAGGTCGGTGGCGTCGGTCGTCCGTGCCGCCTGCTCGTCGAGCTGGCCGGGCTCGGCGACGGCGACGATGCGCCCGTCCTTGATGCCGACGTCTGCACGACGCTCCCGAGAGGTGGGCGAGCCGTCGACGACCGTCCCTCCGGTGATGGCGTGATCGAGCATCAGACCCTCCGTCGCGACCTACCGATCGTTTGGCGAATGTACCTGTGGTGGCCGGCGGGGGCCGCATCTCCCGGCCGTGACACCGGGGTGCCGCGTGTCCTCACAGAGACAGCGTGTAGCCGCCGTTCACCGGATAGGTCTGGCCGGTGATCCACGACGCCAGCGGGCTGGCCAGGTACGTGACCATGGCGGCGACGTCGGCCGGCTCGCCGGGCCGCCGGATGATGTACCGGCTCAGGCGCCGGCGCATCGCCTCGTCGGCGGCGTCGGCGGGGTCTTCGTGGTGGTCGAGTGGTTCGGGCTCGGTGCCGGCGGTGCCGGCGGGCGTCTGCACGGTGCCCAGCGAGACGCAGTTCACCGTGATGCCGTGGCGGCCGACCTCGCGGGCGACCGAGCGGCAGAACCCGGCGGCGCCCGCCTTGGCGGCGGCGTACGGGGCCAGGTAGGCGTCGCCGAAGCGGCCGGCGTCGGACACGACGGTGACGATCCGCCCCTCGCGCCTGGCGATCATCGCCGGCAGCGCAGCGTGGGTGCAGTACATGACGCCGTACAGATTGATCCTGAGGTAGCGGTCCCAGGTGTCGGGATCGGTGTCGGCGAAGGGCACCATGGGGCCGAACCCCTCGGTCCCGGCGTTGCCGGCGTTGTTGACAAGGATGTCGACGCCGCCGAGCTCCTCGAACGCCGTCTGGACCGCCCGCCGGTGGGTCACGTCGAAGGCGGCGGCATCCGCCTCGCCGCCCGCGTCGCGGATCTCGGCGGCGACCCCGTCGGCGCGGTCGGCCACGACGTCGTTCACGACGACCGACGCGCCGGCCTCGGCCAGCGCGTGCACCGTCGCCCGACCGATTCCCTGGCCGCCGCCGGTCACTAGGGCTCGCCGTCCTGCCAGGTCGATGGTGAAGGGCACTTGGTTCGCTCCCTCGCGCTTTGGTGTCGGTCAACGATGGCAGGTAGGCCCCGGCCGGGGGCCGGGGCCTGGGTGATTGTGGGGGCTGTGGGGGGGTTTGGGTGCGCCGGCGTCAAGGGTTCGCTGCGCCGGCCTTGCGGCCGCCCTTGACCCCGGCTCGACGGCCGCTCGGGGGATGGCCTCGACCGGCGAAAATGGGCTCTGAGCAGGGAAACCAGCTTGATCCGTGTATACGAACAGGTGTACGATTGGGGTATGTTCGAGGAGCTGGGGACCGCCATCGACGAGCTCGACATCCCCGCCGACGGCGCCGCCCTGGCCGCTGTCTTGGGGTTGCGGGATCGGCTCGACGCTCGCATCAGCGACGCCGTCGCCGCCCACGACCACACCGGGCTGTGGGAGCTCGACGGCGCCACCTCGATGACCGCCTGGTTGGCGGACCGGGCGGCCATGCCCCGAGCCCGCGCCGCCGCCACAGCCAGCCGGGCCCGCAAGCTCGCCCACCTCCCCGTCACCGCGGGGGCGTGGCGTGACGGGGTGCTCTCCAGTGGCCAGGTCGAGGCGATCGCCGCCAACCTCGACCCCGACACCGTGGCGGTGTTCGCCGACCACGAGACGGTCATGGTGCCCACCCTGGTCGAGTTGTCGGTGCGTGACGTCGCCACCGCCATGGCCGCCTGGCGCGAATGCGCCAGCGTCCACCGCGACCCCAAACCCGAACCGCCTCAGGGCTTGTACCTGTCCCGCACCCTGGCCGGCCGCTGGCGGCTCGACGCCAACCTCGGCCCCGAAACCGGTGAACTGCTCGCCACCGCCCTACGCCTCGCCCAGACCCCCGACACCGACGGCGAACCCGCCCGCACGGTCGCCACCCGCCGCGGCGACGCCCTCGCCGACATCTGCCGACACTTCCTGGACCACCAACACCCCCACCGCGGGGGCCGCCACCGCCCCCACCTCAACCTCATGTTGGACATCGACCGCTACCGGGCCCTGCACACCGCCGGCGCCGCCAGCGTCGACGGCACCCGCCTCGACCGCACCAGCACCGACCGGCTGCTGTGCGACGCCGCCCTACACCGGGTGCTCAGCCACGGGCGGTCCGCCATCTTGGACTACGGCACCGCCACCCGCACCATCCCCGCCCCGCTGTTCAACGCCCTGGTCCTGCGTGACCGTCACTGCCGGTTCCCCGGCTGTGACCGCCCCGTCGCCTGGTGCGAAGGCCACCACATCCGGCCATGGCAGGTCGGCGGCCCGACGCAGTTAGGGAATCTGCTGCTCCTGTGCAGCCGCCATCACCACCTCCTCCACCATCCCGGCTGGCACGCCAAGCTCCTCCCCGACGACACCCTCGAGGTCACCGACCCCATAGGACACGTCCGCACCAGCCACCCACCCGCCACCCGCCGCGCCCCACCCCTACCGCTCAGGGAATGACGACCCGGCCGGCGGACACGCCGATGCCGATATGTGGCGTGTCAACCCAGCCCGGCGGTTGAGCGTCTCTTGTGCATGGCGGAGACGACAAGACGAACATTCGGGCGCGTGCTTGTGGCGGTGGCAGTCGCAAGCGCTCTGGTGGCGACGGGGTGCAGCAGAGGCGGCTCGGGCGAAGAGGCTGCAGCACCCAGGACCACCTCGACGGCCGAGCGGCCGGCGACGGTTGGCCCACCCGCAACGTCGGTCGCGGCGCCTGCGGCGGCCACAACGACGACCACAGCGACCCCGAACCTCGAGGGCGACGCGGCACCCGGTTGCGCTTCGGGATGGACAACACCTGCGCCCGGCACGGCTCTGCGCCGCGAACCCCTCGACGTCATGCGGGATCAGATGCGTGTGACCGGCGACTTCCAGGTGATCGACATGCGACACTTCACGAGCCCCGAGGTGCCGTGGATCCTGGCGCCCCGCCCCCCGTTCGTGGAGTGGTGGTACGTGAAGGCCGAGCTCGTCGCAGATCCAACCTTCCGAGCGCGCTGGCTGATCGCGAAGCGCTCTCCGGAGGTCGAGGGCATCGCCGCCATCGCCCGCTACGACACCACCGGCTACGGCTCGCCGGACTGGCGAGCATTCATCGGCGACGGTGAGCCACGTGCACGCGAGGGCCTTCCGGGCACCTGGGTCGGGTTCGAGTACGACTTCACCACGGGCGAGGACAACCAGTCGCCAGGACTGCCCGAAGAGGCGACCCACTGCCTCGACAACACCTGAAACCCGGCCACCGCCGCAGCAAATTCGCTGGCGTCCTGTTATGCCCGATGCGATCTTCCGCGGGTGCCCGAGGACCACTTCGGTGACGAAGTCGCGGCCCGCTACGACGAGAGCTCTGGCTCGATGTTCGACCCCAAGGTGCTTGGCCCCACGGTCGACCTGCTGGCCGAGCTCGCCGGGGACGGTGCCGCGCTCGAGCTCGCCGTCGGCACGGGCCGGGTCGCATTGCCGCTCGCAGCTCGAGGCGTACCCGTGGCCGGCATCGAGCTCTCCACCGCCATGGCCGAGCGGCTGCGTGCCAAGGATGATGCGCAACGCATCGGCGTGACGATCGGCGACATGGCGACGACCCGGGTCGACGGCAGCTTCCGGCTCGTCTACCTCGTGTTCAACACGATCGGAAACCTGACGACTCAGGACCAGCAAGTCGCTTGCTTCGCCAACGCCGCCGCCCACCTCGAGCGCGGCGGCTACTTCGTGATCGAGGTGGGAGTTCCCGACCTGCGCCGCCTGCCGCCCGGCGAAGACGCCCGCGTGTTCTCCCACGCTCCCGGCTACGTGGGCTACGACCGGTACACGGACCTGGTCGCCCAGCAGGCCACGTCCCACCACTTCGTCGCCGAGGGTTCGGACGTACGCGAGGCGAGGACGCCGTTCCGGTACGTGTGGCCGTCCGAGCTCGACCTGATGGCCAGGCTCGCCGGCATGTCCCTGCGCGACCGCTGGGCTGGATGGGACCGGTCACCCTTCACCGCGGAGAGCACGTCGCACGTGTCGGTCTGGGAGAAGACCGACCAGTAGAAACCCCACGCTTCCCACCGCGACCGGCCGACGTCACGCCTCGACGGGCTCGGCGAAGATCCATTGCTGACCGCCACAGTCGCCGGCAACGTAGATCCTCACGCGCCCGAAGTGGACCCCCACGTCCGATCGGATGACCGCACCGGCCGCGACCGCGCGCGCGTGATGAGCCTCGAGATCCTCGACCAGCACGTGCACGCGACTCGTTGCCCAGGCGGGATCCGGGACCGGTCGTGTCCCGAACTCGTCGACACCCGGGCCGATCATGATCAGCCCCGACCCGGTGCGCAGCTGCGCATTCCACACGACGCCGTTGGCATCCCTCGTGACCGCGTGCTCCTCGAAGCCGAACGCCCGCACCAGGAACTCCAGCGCCTCCGTGGCGTCCGGGTAGTAGAGGTATGGAACGACCTGCGGAAACGTGAACGTCATGGCCGCAACTCTGCGCCGACTGGCCCAGAAAGTCACCGGCGGAGCTGCCTCCGGGTCGACCCGAGTCAGATCGTCAGCGCCGGTCGGACCTTTTCCGCGAACAGCTCGAGCTGTCGTCGTTCGTCGCGGACGGGCCAGATGAACACTCGCTGCACGCCGGCATCGCGAAACGCCGCGAGCTTCTGCGCGAACGCGTCCGCCGGACCGACCGGCAGCCGCTCTCGGAGCACCTCCTCGGGCCGGCTGATCGTCGGCACCAGGCGAGTGCGAACGATCTCGTCGGCTTCGGAGCGGCTCTCGGTGATGTAGCACCACATCGTCGCGAGTGCGTTGGGGAACTCGTCCGCGTCTCTGCCGCGTTCGCCGAGGAAGCCCCGGAGCTGCGACCACGCATCGGCGAAGCCGTCGGGGGTCGTGTTGTAGGCCGACGCCAGCCAGCCGTCGCCGAGCCGCGCGGTGCGGCGCAGCCCGGCGCGGGACCCCCAGCTCCCGATCCAGATCGGCGGTCCGTCCGGCCGGGCCGGGGCCGGTTGCAGGTCGATCCCTTCCGTGGAGTAGAAGCGACCGACGAACGGCTCGTCATCCCGCCGCCAGAGTGCACGGAGGGCCTGGATCGCTTCGTCGAGGCGCCCCCAACGTTCCGCGTAGTCGATGCCCACCCCGGCGTAGTCGCGCTCCGACGAGCCGGGTCCCACGGCGACGACGAGACGCCCGCCCGACAACCGGTCGATCGCGCCCAGCGTCTTGGCGAGCGGAATGGGGCCGCGCACGACCGGCAGCGCGACGGTCGTGGCGAGGGCCATGTCGCCGGAGTGGCCGAGAGCGACCGCAAGTGCTGTCGGCCCGTCCAGCCACGGCACCGCGAAGACCATGTGATCGTTCGCCGACACCGCGGCAAAGCCGAGTCGCCTGGCGGCGTCGACGTAGTCGGTGAGGTGACCGAGCGAATAGGGGTGCCCACCGAAGTCCATCAGTGGAAGGTGGGCCCCGAAGTCCACGCCCCAGCCTCAGACGCCGTCGGCATCGGGCGCCGGGCTCGGCCGCCGGTTGTGGATGAAGTCGGGCAGCAGGCGGTACGTGTAGACGCCCGTCGCCACCACGATGTTGATGTCGACCTCCGCGTTCACGGCCTGGAGGTTGGGGATCGAACGCCCGAGCCCGAGCACGGTCAGGTCGACGATCGTGTCGATGCCCCGGGCGACGATGCCGCGAAGCGTCTCCGCCGCCTCGGTGATCCGGGCCTGCTTGGGCCCCTCCCAGCTGCGCTCCGGGTAGTTGTGGTTGACCTCGCTGTCGAGGATGAACACGTGCTCGTGCATGAGGGTGGGACCCAGCCGGCTCGTCTCCACCGGCCCCCGTACCGTCTCGACCAGCGCCATCTGCCCTCCCTCCTGGGTCCGACCCCGGTCAGGGCTCGATGCAGGGGTTGCGCAGCTCGCCGATGCCCTCGATGTAGCTCGTCAGCACGTCGCCGACGTGGAGGAACCGCGGCGGCGTTCGGGCGTAGCCGACACCCGACGGGGTGCCGGTGAAGATCAGGTCCCCGGGCCACAGCGTGACGATGTGGGACAGGCGGCTGACGAGCTCCGGCACCGGGAAGATCAGGTCGGACGTCCGGGCCTTCTGGACCTCCTCGCCGTTGACGGAGCAGCCCAGCTCGAGGTCGTCCCGGTCGGGGACGTCGTCCGCGGTCACCAGGAACGGGCCCGTGGGCCCGAAGCCCGTGAACGACTTGGCGAGCGACCATTGCGCCGGGGGCCGCATCTGGACCGCGCGGTCGGAGATGTCCTGGCCGACCATGAGCCCGGCGACGTGGTCCCAGGCACGGTCGACGCCGACCCGGTGGGCGGTCCGGCCCAAGGCGACCACCAGCTCGACCTCCCAGTCGACGGTCTCGCTGCCGACCGGGATCTCACTGGTCGGCCCGTTGATGCAGCTGGGGAACTTGGTGAACACGGCCGGCTCCTCGGGCACGTTGCGGCCGCCCTCGGCCACGTGCAGGCGGTAGTTCAGTCCCACGCCGAACACCTGGCGCGGCCGCGGCACGGGGGCCTGTAGGGCCGCGCCTGCCAGCGGGGCCGACGCCGCCGAGGCCCCGTCCACGGGCCGCGCCCATTCGACGAGTGCGTCCCAGTCGTCGAGCGCCGCCACCGGGCCGGCGGGTAAGCGCCCAGCGGATGCCTCCTCCACGTCGACCAGCCCGTCACCGACGACCAGTTGCATCCGCCCACCGACGTTGCCGAAGCGCATGGTGTCAACCTAGTGGGCCCTCGCGGAAGTCATCGTGGCGTCTCGCCCGCCAGATCCGCCGCTGGACATCGTCCCCGTCGTCGCCGCAGCTACGGCTGCGCCTTCCTCCTGCGTCCTCGCCAGCGACGAATCTGACACGGCGATACATCCACGGAACTCCCCCGAGCGCCCACTACGGCACCCCGTCGCTGCGGAACGATGTGGTGGGTCAGGACGCAGGCCGGAACGCCGCCGATGCGGTCGTGACCACGCGATCGCCGTTGCCCACGTCGTGCAGCGACAGGCGACAGGCGACGCGCCCTTGCTGGCCGCAGATCGCTTCGCCGGCGACGCGGAACGGACCGACCTTGCCGCGCGCCACGAACATGACGTGCCAGTCCTCGATCTGGAGCGCGTCGGTGGCTGCCTCCCGGGCCGAGAGCTCCATGGCAGCGGCTTCGAGCACGACGTGGATCGGACCGAGGTGCAGTGCGGCGTCGGGCGAGGACAGCTCGTCGTCGAGCTCCGGGAGCTCCCAGGCGCCGTCGGGGCGGCGGCGGGCGCCGAACACGACGTGGAGCGGCGGCAGGTCCGCAGAGTCCTCCATGGCGATCGGAGGATTGTCGACCGGCTCGAATCCGGGGGGCGGCTCGCCGAGGCTCACCCCCATCCCCTCGGACAGGGCGATCACCCGCTCGGGATTGGCGGCGTCGACGATCTGCGAGCGGCTGAATCCCATCCGGCGACCGATCCGGATCACCTCGCGGCGCACCTCGATCTCCCCGACGTCACGGGCATCGTCGAGGATGTGCAGCGAGGCGATGACGGGATTCGGCACGTACGCATCGTCGGCCATGCCCCCCGATTCCGGCGAGGCGATGCAGAGCGGCGCCGCCATGACCCCACCGGACGGGTTGCGCATGTCGTGGCGCAGCCGCATCGTCTCGCCCCCGCCCCGGTCCAGCGCGGCGCTGGTCCTGCCCAGGTAGCGGTAGCTGAGCAGCCCGGTCCAGCGCCGTTCGAAGCGGTCCCAGTACTCGCCGACCGGAGCGTCGCGAATGTCGTCGGGCATCGACAGCCTTCCCTGACCAACCGGTTGGTCGTCGGCGGATGCTACTGCGCCGTTCCCTGGTCGACGCCGGTAGCGTCGGCCCGATGCCGCTCGTGGGAACGCCCGTGGCTCGGCGCGAGGACCATCGCCTGCTCACGGGGGATGCCCGGTTCATCGGCGATCTCGACCTGCCCGGATGCCTGAGCGTCACGTACGTGACCTCCCCGGTGGCGCACGCCGTCATGCGGTCGATCGACCTCCGCGCCGCCCGATCAGCCCCGGGGGTGGTCGACGTCGTGAGCGCGGCCGACCTCGACATCGGCCCGCAGCCGCAGGTCAGCCCCGCCTATCCGTCCGCCATGGCCCGCCCGCTGCTGGCCGACGGACGCGTGCGGTTCGTGGGCGAGGCGGTGGTGGCCATCGTGACCGAGACCGACGCGCAGGGCGAGGACGCGGCCGAGCTGGTCGAGATCGACTACGACCCCCTCCCGGCCGTCGTCAGCCTCGACGCCGCAGAGCGTGGCGAGGTGCTGCTGTTCCCGGAGGCCGGCACCAATGTGGTGACGACCCGGGCCGGCGGCTCGGACACGGTCGGCGACACGCTGGCTCGCTGCGACGTCGTCGTGTCCGCCGCGCTGGTCAATCAGCGCCTGGCCCCCTGCCCGCTCGAAGGCCGGGCGGGGGCATCGCTGTGGGGCGAGGACGGGCGGCTGGTCCACTGGTCGTCGTGCCAGGGCGCGCACCCGGTGCGGTCGGTGATGGCGCAGGTGTACGGGCTGTCGCCCGACGAGATTCGCGTCATCGCCCCGGACACCGGTGGCAGCTTCGGCGCCAAGGCCCGCCCGCATCCCGAGGAGATCCTGCTCCCCTGGCTCGCCCGCCGTTCGGGCCGGCCGGTGCGCTGGGTGCCGCCTCGCTCGACCGACATGGTCGGCCTGGGCCACTCCCGCGCGCAGCGCCAGCAGGTCGAGATCGGCGGCGACCACGACGGCACGATCCGCGCCCTGCGTGTCCGCATCGACGGCGACGCCGGCTCGTACCCGATGGTGGGACCGCTGCTCGTCGCCAACTCGGCGGTGATGTGCGCGGGCGCCTACCGCATCCCCGAGGTGCAGTGGTCGACCCGGGCGTTCGTGACCAACACGACGCCCATCGTCGCCTACCGCGGCGCGGGACGGCCCGAGGCTGCGACGCTCATCGAACGGGCGGTCGACCTGTTCGCCGCCGAGCTCGGCCGCGATCCCGTCGAGGTCCGGCGCCACAACCTGGTGGGAGCCGGCGACTTCCCCTACGACAGCCAGACCGGCATGCGCCACGACAGCGGTGACTACCACGCGGCGTTGGACCTCACCCTGGCGGCGGTCGGCTACGACGGCCTGCGTGCGGAGCAGGCCCGCCGGCGGGCGGCGGGCGACGAGGGCCGCCTGCTCGGTGTCGGCGTGGCGACCTTCGTGGATCGGACCGCCGGCGTGCCCGGAACGGAGTACGGCGCTGTCGAGCTGCGGCCCGACGGCACGATGCGGGTCGTCACCGGGTCGACGCCGTTCGGTCAGGGCCACCACACGGCATGGGCGATGCTCGTCGCCGATCGAACGGGGGTGCCGCTCGATCGCATCGAGGTGGTGCACGGCGACACCGACGTCGTGCCCCGAGGCGGTCTCACCGGAGGCTCACGGTCGGCCCAGAAGGCGGGCGCGGCCGTGGCCGAGGCCACCGCCGCCCTCGTCGACGAGGCCCGGCTGTCGGCGTCGGAGATGCTGGAGGCAACGGCCGCCGACGTGGTCCTCGACACCGATACCGGCCGGTTCCACGTTGCGGGAGCACCCGCGGCCCGCACCGTGGACTGGACCGAGCTCGCCGCCCATTGCGGCCAGGTCCGGGCGCTGCAGTGCGAGGCCGACTTCGACGGCGACGGGCCGACCGTGCCCTTCGGCGCGTACGCGGCCGTGGTCGAGGTCGACCGCGAGACCGGCGCCGTGGAGCTGGGCCGGCTGGTGACCGTCGACGACGCCGGCACGATCATCAACCCACTGCTGGCGCTGGGGCAGGTCCACGGCGGTCTCGGGCAGGGCGTCGGCCAGGCGCTGTTCGAGGAGTTCACCTACGACGCCGACGGCAACCCGCTGACGACGAACTTCGCCGACTACGCGTTTCCCTCGGCCGTCGAGCTGCCGTCGTTCGAATGCCGGCTGGTCGAGACCGCCTCCCCCAACAACCCCCTAGGCGCCAAGGGCATCGCCGAGTCGGGCACGGTGGGGGCGCCGGCGGCCGTGCAGAACGCGGTGATCGACGCCCTGGCCCACCTCGGTGTGCGCCACATCGACCTCCCGCTCACGCCCGAGCGGATCTGGCGGGCGATCAACAGCGCGCACCCGAGGGCCTAGGGTCCGCGCCGCCCGGCCTCACCAGAGCTGGTCGGTGTATGTGTCGGTGCCGACCACCGTGGCCAGGAACGGGGCCGCGAACGTCACCCGCCCGGCTCCGCCGCCGTCGACGCGATCGGCATAGGCACGGATCCGCTCCCAGGACGACGCCGGGTCGCCCTCCAGGAAGAGCAGCTGCACCACGCGTTCGGGGCTGCCCCCGTCGGTGCCGAGCGCCATGGGCGCCGGCGGGGCGCCCTCCGACTGGCCGCCCATCGGCATGACCCGCCAGGTCGAACCCAGGGCCACGCCGCCGTCCCCGTCGCCCTCGAACAGCGCCGGGATCGCGTCCGCCGACAGGCGGGCCACCAGCTCGTCCCGGGTCACCCCGGCGGAGGGCTCGACCGCCACGACGCCCAGCCCGTCGTAGCCGTGGTCGAGCGCGAGCTCGAGCGGCACGCCGTCGGCGTTGCGGTCGTGGCGGGCGACCAGGGAGTACAGCGCCGTGTGGGCGTGCGTCCGCTCGTCGAAGCCCCGCCCGTTGCCGTACAGCCACCGCACCTGCTTGGTCGCCCATGCGAAGTGCTCGCCCTCGTGCCCCTCGTGGACCCAGTAGATGGACAGGTACGAGCCGGCGTCGACGGGGTCGGCGAACGGACTGTCGGCGGGGAATCGCAGGTCCTTCAGCGCCCGCGTCGCGACCCAGCGGCCGCCGGCGAACAACCAGGGACCGATCATGCAGCCGGCGTAGAAGTGGTCCCGCTCGTACCAGCGGTTGTACGCCAGCTCGTGACCACGATGGGGGTCCACCATCGTGAACAGCATGCTGCCGACCTTGACCGGATAGTCGTCCACGGGCACTCCTCGTCATCGGTTCGACTGTTTGTATCGTTCGGCGGATGGACACGGACGCTGCGGGTGGCCGCTTCGGGGGCAGGGTGGCCATCGTCACCGGCTCGTCGCGCGACCCCAGCATCGGCCGATCCACCGCCACGCGCCTGGTGCGCGAGGGCGCGTCGGTGATCATCAACGGCCGTTCCGACGAGCCGCTCCGCACCGCGGAGCGCGAGCTGCGCGACGCCGGCTTCGAGGTCGCCGCCGTCGCCGGGTCGCTGCAGGACGACGCCACGCCCGCCCGGTTGGTCGACGCCGCCGTCGACCGCTACGGGCGCCTCGACGCCGTCGTGAACACGGTGGGCGGGACGCGGTTCCAGGGATCGCCCCGGGAGATCGACCGGGCCGCGTACCTGAAGACGGTCGAGCTGAACACGTGGGGCACCATCGCGCTGGTCCAGGAGGCGTTGCGCGGCGGGCTGGCGGACGAGGGCGGCGCGGTCGTCAACGTGTCGAGTGGCACCGTCAACAAGACGACCCCGTCGATGATCGCCTACGCCGCCGCCAAGGCGGCGCTCAACGCCGTGACCCGCACCCTCGCCCGTGACCTCGGTCCGTTGGGGGTGCGGGTGAACGCAGTGGCGCCCGGGCTGACCAAGACCTCGGGAACCCGATCGATGTGGGAGGCCGACGACGGCGCCGCCGCCGCCCGCAACCTCGTGCTGGGGCGCCTCACGACCGCCGACGACATCGCCAACGCCTGCGTCTTCCTGCTTTCCGACGAGGCGGCGTCGATCACCGGGGTCGTGATCGACGTCGACGCCGGCAACCACCTGCAGGGCGGTGGCTGGACACCGATGAGCTGATCCGGCCCGCCACGCAACGGCGACGGGGTCAGCGGAGATGTCCAACGCGGTCTAGGCCGTGTCGATAGCGGCAGCCGACTGGAGCCCGAGGTCCTCGATCGCCTGCTCGCGCAGCTTGTACTTCTGGACCTTGCCGGTGACCGTCATCGGGAACTCGTCGACGAACCGCACGTACGCAGGCACCTTGTAGTGGGCGATCGTGTCCCGGCAGAACTCCCGGATCTCGTCCTCGGTCACGGAGGCGCCCGGCTGCAGGCGGACAGCGGCGAGGAGCTGCTCGCCGTACTTCGCGTCGGGCACGCCGACCACTTGGACATCGAGCACCGCCGGGTGGGTGTAGAGGAACTCCTCGATCTCGCGGGGGTAGATGTTCTCGCCGCCGCGGATCACCATGTCCTTGGACCGGCCGACGATGTTGATGTAGCCGTCCTCGTCCATCACCGCCAGGTCGCCCGTGTGCATCCAGCCGTCACCGTCGATGGCCTCGGCCGTGCGCTCAGCGTCGTTCCAGTAGCCCGTCATCACCGAGTAGCCCCGCGTGCACAGCTCCCCGGTCTCGCCCCGCTCGACCGTCGCGTCGGGTTCGTCGACGGCGACGACCCGCACCTCGACGTGGGGATGGACCCGTCCGACAGTCGCCGTGCGGTGGTGCAGCGAGTCGTCCGGGAGAGTCTGGGTGGACACCGGCGAGGTCTCGGTCATGCCGTAGCAGATGGTCACCTCGCCCATGTGCATGCGGTCGATGCACGCCTTCATGACCTCGACCGGGCACGGCGAGCCGGCCATCACCCCCGTGCGCAGCGACGTGAGGTCGAAGGCGTCGAAGTCCGGGTGGCCGAGCTCGGCGACGAACATCGTCGGAACGCCGTAGAGGGCGGTGCAGCGCTCGGCCTCAACCGCCGCCAGGACCGCCCCCGGCTCGAAGGCATCGGCGGGGATCACCATCGTGGCGCCGTGGGTGGTGCAGCCGAGGTTGCCCATGACCATGCCGAAGCAGTGGTAGAAGGGCACGGGGATGCAGAGGCGGTCGTCCGCCGTGAACTGCTGCAGCTCGGCTACGAAGTAGCCGTTGTTGAGGATGTTGCGGTGGGTGAGGGTGGCGCCCTTGGGGAAGCCGGTCGTCCCGGACGTGTACTGGATGTTGATCGGGTCGTCGGCGCCCAGCCCGGCCCGCCGCTCGTCGAGCGCGCTGGTCGTGACGCCGGCGGCGTTGACGACGAGGTTCTCCCAATCGGGCGACCACAGGAAGATCGCCCGCTCGAGAGCGGCCCGCGCGGCGCGCACCTCGTCCACCATCGCCCGGTAGTCGCTGGTCTTGAACCCGGGAGCCGCGACGAGAACCCGGCAGCCGGACTGGTCGAGTACGTAGGCCAGCTCGTAGGACCGGTAGGCCGGGTTGACGTTCACGAGGATCACGCCGATCTCGGCCGTGGCGTACTGGAGCAGCGTCCACTCGGCATGGTTGGGACTCCACAGCCCGAGCCGGTCGCCCTTCTCCAGGCCCAGTCCGAGCAGCCCACACGCCAGGCTCTCGACCCGCTCGGCCAGCTCGGCGTAGGTCCAGCGGATCTGCTGGTGCGCCGAGACGAGCGCCTCGTTCGCCCCGTGCACGGCCACCGTCCGGGCAAGGTTGGTGCCGATTGTCTCGTCGAGGATGGGCACGTCCATGGGCCCGGAATCGATGGCGAGCATGGGCATCACCTCCTGGTCAGGGCTGAATTGGCACCACCGCCGGCATTAGGGACCCTAGGCCGTCAGTGAGGTCGACTCCGCCGGGTGGTAGGCGTCTCGTCGGCCCCATCGATGCTCTTTCACGATCCGCGGAATCGACCCTCAGTCCGACGCCGGTAGGGGCTTGGCTTCCTTGACCTGCAGGGGCTCGTCGCCGACAGACAGCGATCCGTCGCCGGGCTTGGTGCACAGCACCTCCAGGGTCTGGTCGGCATCGACGTAGCGCTTGCCCAGCAGGGTGCCACCGGCGTGATCGGGCGACGGCGCCGCCCCGGCATCACCGTCGGAGCCCAGGGGCAGCATCGGATGGCCCCCGCAGCGCAGATCGACGGGTCCTGCGGGGGGCTTCACCACGACCACCTCGGTGGCGTCGACGGCGCTGTGCAGCCGGGACCCGGGGCGCAGCTCCAAGTGATCCATCACCCACTCCCCTCGTTGGAACGTTCGGTGGTCGGCCTCGAGGACGGCATGGTGTTGCGGCGGACCTCGCGGAACGCCACGTCGCGATCGGCGGCGTATTCGCGGGGCATGCCCAGGATGCGCTCGCTGATGATGTTGCGTGCCATCTCCGTGCTGCCCCCTCCGAGACAGGACGACTGACGCTTGATGAAGGCGACGCCGAAGCGGCCGTCTGCGTCTCCGTCCCAGACGACCGCCTCGTCGCCGGCGATCTCCAGCGCGATGTTCGTGCGCTCGACGGTCGCGGTCCCCGCGTAGAGCCGAACCAACGAGCCTGCGGGAGCCGGGAAGTAGCCCGTCTCCAGACCCGTGCGCACGCGTTGGGCGAGCTGGCCATGCACGATCGAGAGCGCCTCGACCTGGCCGATCAAGCGGCGGACCACCGGATCGTTGGCCTTCCCGCGGGCCTTGGCCAGCTCGACGAGCTCGTCGCCCGCGGCCTCGCCGCGCCCCGCCGACCTGCCGCTCGTGTAGGGCGAGGCACCACCCACCGCGGCCCGCTCGTGGAAGAGCAGGCGCGTCGCCACCGTCCACCCGTCGTCGACCTGGCCGAGCACGTTCTCGGCGGGGAGGGCGGCGTCGTCGAAGAACTCCTCGCAGAACTCCTCGGTGCCGTCGACCATCTTGATCTGGTTGACCGTGATGCCGGGGTGGTGGATCGGGACGATGAACATCGTCAGGCCGCGGTGCTTGGGCACGTCCAGATTGGTGCGGGCCAGGCACAGCGCGAAGTCGGAGCGGTACGCGTAGGTGCTCCAGATCTTCGACCCGTTGAGCAGGAAGACGTCGCCGTCGCGGGTCGCCCGGGTGAGCGCGCCGGCCATGTCGGACCCGCCCGAGGGCTCGGACATGAACTGGACCCACAGCTCGTCGCCGCGGATGAACGCCGGGACGTAGCGCTGCTTCTGCGCCTCGGTCCCGAACTCGAGGAGCGTGGGGCCGCAGATCGACAGCGTGGGCACGCTGAACAGCGCGGGCAGCTCGTAGCCCACCGACTCCTGGTCGAACACCCGCTGGTACTCGATGGACAGGCCTTGGCCGCCGTACTCCTTCGGATAGCAGATGCCGGCGAACCCGCCGTCGTACAGGCGACGCTGAAGTTCGCGTGCCCGGCTGGCGCGATCGTCGTCGTCATGCAGCGGGTCCCAGTCCACGTCCGGGTCCAGCTTGGGCATGTTGTCGGCGAGCCATGCCCGCAGGCGCTGGCGGTAGGCGTCGAGGTCCTCACGCCCTCCGGTGGCGGTGGCGGCAGCGGTGTCGACCATCGGACCTCCTCGTCCTCGTCCTACAGCCCAGCCGCGACGGCCAAGCGCTCGCGGTGGTCGTCGGGCGTGCCGTAGAGGGCCCGGCCGAGCGTCACCCGCCGCAGGTACAGGTGGATGTCGTGCTCCCAGGTCAGTCCGATTCCCCCGTGGATCTGCACACAGTCCTGGACGAGCTCGGGGACCCGATCGCCGACGTACACCTTGGCGGCGCTGACCAGCCGGTCGGCGCCGCCGAGGAGGCCGTCGGCGCCGGTGCCGTTCGCCCCGCCGGCCGCGCCGTCGACCGCCCGGGCCGCCCCTGCGACCGTGGCGTGCGTGGCCTCGAGCCACAGCTTCATGTCGGCGAAGCGATGCTTCAGTGCCTGGTACGACGCCAGCTGGCGGCCGAACGAGTAGCGGTCGAGGGCGTACTCGACGGTGAACTCCAGGACCCGGTCGGCGGCGCCCGCCATCTGCGCACATTCGAGGGTGGCTCCGACCTGCAGCTGGCGCTCGATGTCGGCCGTCGCATCGCCGACGCCGACCCGCGCGGTGCTCGGCACGGCCACGTCGTCGAACCGGACCTGCCCGAAACGCCGCACCAGGTCGAGGCCCTGCATGGGGGTCACGGTGATCCCGGGAGTGTCGCGCGGCACGAGGAACTGGACGAGCCCGTCGCCGCCACCGTTCGACCGGGCGCTGACCAGGAACCACTCGGCCTCACCGGCGGCCTCGACCATCGCCTTGGCCCCCGCGAGCACGAACCCGTCGCCGCTCGGCCGCGCCGCGAGCTCGACGTCGCTCGGTCGCCAACCGCGGCCGGGCTCGGTGAAGCACCAGGTGGCGACCAGGTCGCCGCTCACGATGCCGGGCAGCACCTCGGCCTGCTGCTCGGGCGTCCCCGACGCGGCCAGGGCTCCCGCGACGACGTTGGCGGGGTGCAGCGGCCCCGGCGACACCATGCGCCCGAACTCCTCGGCGACGATCGCCAGGTCGGCGAGGCCCCCGCCCGACAACGTGCCGCCGCCGTGCTCCTCGGGCACCAGGAACGCCGTCCAGCCCAGCTCCGCGCCCCGGCGCCACCAGCCACGATCGAAGCCGGCAGGGTCGTCGGCCAGCTCGCGCACCCTGGTCAACGGCGCCTCGCCCTCCAGGAACCGCCGGGTCGTCTCCTGGAAGAAGCTCTGGTCCGGGTTGAGCGTCAGGTCCAAGGTCTCGGCCCTCCGCGGGGCGCCAGGGTCTCGATCACGTCGGCGCCGAAGGCGGCCAGCGTCTCCGGGTCGGCGAAGTCCGAGAACCAGGTGTAGAAGCGTTCGACACCACGATCATGCAGCGCCGTGAAGTGATCGACCAGTTGGGCGGCGTCGCCGATGACCAGCCCGTCCCCGTAGATGCCGAAGCGCCGCTGAGCCAGCTCCGTCACCCGGTCGCGCTCCGCCTCGTCGGGCACGAATGCCACCAGCTGCTGGATCGACACCCGGGCGCCGCCTGCCGCCGGCCGCAGCTCCTCCAGGCGCTCCAGGGCGTAGATCGGCAGGTTCCACCAGTCTGCGTACCGGGCCACCAGCGCCAGCGTCCTCCGGCCCGCGCCGCCGATGAGGAGCGGGATCCTCGCCAGGGGTGCGGGTAGCTGCCGGGCGCCCTTCACGCGGTGGAACTCGCCCTCGAAGTCGACGGTCTCGCCGCTCCAGAGCGCCGTCATGACCTCGAGGCTTTCCGCAAGCCGCCGCACGCGGGCGCTCGGGGCCGTGTCGCCGACCCCGTACGCCTCGAGCTCGTCGGGCACCGAACCCCAGCCGATGCCGAGCTCGAAGCGGCCGCGGGACGCGTGGTCGATCGTCACCGCCTGCTTCGCGAGCACCGCGGGATGGCGCAGGGAGTCGCACAGGACCAGGTGGCCGACGGCGAGCCGCTCAGTGTGGGCGGCCAGCCACGCGGCGGTGATCATCGCCTCGTGCATCGGCTGGTCCTCGGCCATCGGCGGCGCCAGGTGATCCATGAGCGCGATGCCGCCGAAGCCGGCGGCCTCGGCCGCCCGAGCCTTGTCGACCAACACGTCGGGGCCCATGCGCATCTGCGGCAGGAAGATGTGGAACTCCGGTCTGCGCTCGACCGGCGGCGTCTCGTGGGTCGTGCGGGCCGCCGACATCACCCCCTCTCGCGCTGGTCTCGCTGGCAGTCGCATCGCCCGACGTACTTGACAACCGTGTCTCTGTGTCCGCCTGCGTTTGGATACCACAGATCTTGGACGACGCCCAAGTTCCGGGCGATCCACGGGTGGGTGGTCGACCGCACACCCCGCTCGCACAACGGGCTGGTCAGGCCGCAGCGGAAGGCGCAGACTGGAGTGGCAGAGGCCTGGCAAGCCCTTGGGAGCGTCTCATGTTTCGTTCCGGCCCTCGAGTCCCAGAGCTGATCCCCGAGCTGTCCCGCGGCAAGCACCGGAACCCGCGCAAGGGCGCGTGCTTCATGGAGATGGTGTCGTACCTGGCCGGAGAGAGCTGGAGCGATCACCCGGCCTGCACCCACCCGCTTCTCGCCGCGCTGGCCCGCCTGGTCAACGACCACACCTCCGACGCCGGGCGGGGGAACCTGGTGGAGCTGGCGCCGTCGGTGATCGGCCTGACCAGCACCGATCCGCACGTGGACGTGCGGATCGCCCTGCGGGCGGCCATCACGGCGTTGCCGGTCGTGTCCGAGGAGCGCCAACGGGTGCTGGCGGTGGCCGTGCTCGCCGCCGAACAGGTGCGGTGCGACCTCGACGGGCGACCGGTCGTCGAGCTGAGCGAGCCGAGCCGCAGGGCCCTGGCGCAGGTCCCACAAGCCGCGCAGTGGGCCCGGAGCTTCCACCGCGACATGCGCACGACGGCCAAGGGGTTCCACCGGCACGGCGCACCCAACACCGTCCGCCACGCCGTGGTGGGCATCGCGCATGCGTGCATCCCGGACCCCGACGCGACGCTCCGCGACCTGCTCGTCGGCGCCATCGAGGACTGCGCACCCCCGGCGGCCACCGTGGACCTACCGCGGGCGAACGTCCCGGTCCGAGCGGATCCTGGCGACTCGCCCGCGGACGCCGCCGGCCTGATCGTCAGCTGACGAGGCCGGGCCTCGCCGTCGACCGCCGGCGTGTGGGGGCGGCCCTGCTCGCGTCCTCGCTGGTGTAGTGCCGTTCGACGAAGCGCGGCCACGGCACCATCGACAGCACGGCCAGGCCGGCGCCGGCGACCGCCACCGCGACGAGCCACCACCGCTCGGCAGCCAACTGCTCGGCGACGAGTCCGGGTTCGACGGCCGCCACTCCCGCAGCCATCGCCGCGGAGATGCAGACGAACGCAGCCAGGCCGGGCGCACCGGCGAGGCCCGCGACCACCAGCAGCAACCCGACACCGGCCTCGATCGCCGCCAGCAACGGGGTGTGGCGGATGCCCGCCACCTCCTGGACGGGGCGGAACCAGGTCTGGTTGACGCCCGTGCGGGCAAGCGCCACGGCACCCAGGACCGCCAGCCCGGCACCCGCCAGCAGCGCCACCACACTGCCGAGGTTCCAGCGGCTCTCGACGCGGTCCCAGCGCTCGAGCGTCAGTGGTTCCTCGAACGCCTCCGGGCCCGGCGTGTCACCGCGGGTGGGGAGGGCGGCCAGGAATTCGGACTCCCGGGCCGTCCGTCTCCGCAGGTGGTGGGGACGGGCGGCGTCCGCAGTCCCCGCATCACGGCCGTGCAACCAACGCATGAGGCACCTCCCCAGATCGGCATCCTCGTACGTGTCCCCTACCCGGCGCCGAGCCGGTGAAACTTCCGGGTCGGCCCTAAGTCCGGACGCCCCCGCTCCCACTGCGGACCAGCCGGCCCGGCAGCGCGCCCGTGGGCTCTCCGCTGCTGTACGTGACCTCGCCGGCTGCGACCGTGGCGACGTAGCCCTCCGCCCGCTGCACCAGTCGCCTGCCCCCGGCGGGCAGGTCGTGGACCACCTCCGGCGTGCGTAGCCGCAGGCGCTCGAAGTCGATGACGTTCAGGTCGGCGCGCAGGCCCACCTGCAGCCGGCCACGGTCGTGGAGGCCGTAGGCGTCCGCGGTGTCCGCCGTCTGCGCCTTGACCAGCCACGGCAGCTCCAGGCGCGGGCCGCGGACGCGATCGCGGCCCCAGTGGGCGAGCAGGGTGGTGGGAAAGCTGCCGTCGCAGATCGTGCCGACGTGGGCACCCCCGTCGGCCAGCCCGATGATCGTGTTCGGGTGGGTCAGCAGCTCGCGCTGCGCCTCCAGGTCGCCGGCGTCGTAGTTGAAGATCGGGAAGTAGACGAAGCCGGTGCCGCCGTCGGCGGCCATCAGGTCGCACAGCACCTCGACCGGATGCCGCCCCTGCCGCTCGGCGATGGCGGCGACGCTCGCCTCGGGTGGCGGCTCGTACTCCGGAGGGTCGCCGAGCGGGTAGAAGCGCGCGTAGCCACCGAGCACGTGGCGGGGCTCGCCCGCCGCCTCGATCAGGCGGCGGCGCACGTCGGGATCCGTGAGCGCCGCCAGCCGCGCCGCCCGGTCGCCGCTCCGATAGGGCACCCACACGGGATTGAGGATGAAGGGATCGATCGTTGTGTCGAGGCCGAACAGGACGCCGATCGGGCGCACCGCGACCTGGGCCTGGACGGGCAGCCCGCTGCCGGCCGCCTCGGCGATGCGGTCGAGCACCTTGCGGTACCCGCCCCGCTTGTTCTGGTTGAGCGAGATGAAGGTCCGCGTGCCGGTCTCGGCCGCCACCCGGGCGAAGACGTCGAACTCCTCGTCGAGATCCTCGAAGTCGGAGACGACCTCGAACGCCCCCCGGCCGGTCTCGCGCATCGCCCGGGCGATCCCGATCAGCTCCGCACCGGCGGCGCCGAACGTCGGCGTCCGGTCGCCGCTGCTGGTGCGATGGTTCAGCGTCCTCGATGTCGAGAAGCCGAACGCCCCCGCGGCGACGCCGTCGCGGACGAGGCGTCCCATCTCCCCGATCTCCTCGGCCGTGGCCGCCTCACGGGCCGCTCCCCGCTCACCCATGACGAAGAGCCGCACGGCGCCGTGGGGCACGAGGGCGCAGACGTCGACGTCGCGTGGGCGCCGGTCGAGCGCGCCCAGGTACTCGTCGAAGCTCTCCCACTCCCAGGTGATGCCCTCGTGCAGGGCCGCGCCCGGGATGTCCTCGACGCCCTCCATCAACTGGATCAGTCGTTCGTGGTCCACCGCCCGGACCGGGGCGAAGCCGACGCCGCAGTTGCCCATGACGACGGTCGTCACGCCATGCCACGACGATGGCGCGAGCCGGCTGTCCCACGTCGCCTGTCCGTCGTAGTGGGCGTGAACGTCGACGAACCCGGGCGTGACCAGCGCGCCGTCGGCGTCGACCTCCCGTGCCGCCCGGGCGCCGACCCGACCGATCTCGGTGATCACGCCCCCGTCGACCGCGACGTCGGCCGAGAACGGCTCGCCCCCACGCCCGTCGACGACCGTTCCTGCCCTGACGACCAGGTCGTGCATGACACCATCGTCGCGCGGGCCGACGCGGCAAGGCAGGGCCCTTCCGCCTGCCAACCGTTTGACAGTTACGCTGCTGACGGGCACCCCCCAGGCGACCGCAGCCCGTCAGATCCAGCCAAGGAGGAGCGGTGACCTCCCGCAGGGTGAACTTCCCCATCTTCGACTCCGACAACCACCTCTACGAGACCCGGGACGCGCTCACGAAGCACCTCCCGGAGTCGCAGAGGGGCGCCATCGACTACGTCGACGTCCACGGCCGGACGAAGATCGTCGTGCGGGGCCAGATCAGCGACTACATCCCCAACCCCACGTTCGACCGCGTCGGTCGGCCCGGGGCCCAGGAGGAGTACTTCAAGGGGGGCAACCCGGACGGAAGGTCACAGCGCGAGATCATCGGGCGGGGGATCGACTGCCCGCCCGGGTTCCGTGAGGCCCCGGCGCGGCTCGCGATCATGGACGAGCAGGGTGTCGACTACGCGCTGATGCTGCCCACGCTCGCCAGCCTCGTCGAGGAGCGCATGAAGGACGACCCCGACCTCTGCGCCGACGCCATCCACGCGCTCAACCAGTGGATGACCGAGGCGTGGCCGTTCGTGTTCGAGGGCCGCATCTTCTCCACGCCGATCATCACTCCCGGCCTCCTCGACCGGGCCCTCGACGAGCTCGAGTGGCTCCTCGACCGGGGTGCCCGCGTGGTCCTGATGCGCCCGGCGCCCGCGTGGGGCTACCAGGGACCGCGGTCGTTCGCCCTGCCCGAGTTCGATCCGTACTGGGAGCGGATCCAGGAGACCGGCACGCTGGTCGTGCTCCACGCCTCCGACACCGGCTACGTGCGCTACGCCAACGAGTGGGAGGGGGTGCACACGGAGACGCAGGCGTTCGCCCAGCCGTCGCCGTTCGCGCACACCGTGCAGACGCGTCACCGCGACATCGAGGACGCGGTCACCTCGCTCATCTGCCACGGGACGCTGTGGCGGTTCCCCGACGTCCGGGTCGCGCTCATCGAGAACGGCGCCGGCTGGGTGCCGAACCTGCTGGAGCACCTGGACCACTCCTACCGGCAGATGCCGCAGGCGTACGAGGCGATGCCGTCGGACACGTTCAAGCGGAACATCTGGATGCATCCGTTCCACGAGGAGGACCCGCGCCGGCTGGTGGAGCTCCTGGGCGCCGAGCACGTGATCTTCGGGTCGGACTTCCCCCACGTCGAGGGCCTGGCCGATCCGCTCTCCTACCTCGACGAGCTCGACGGGCTGCCCGAGGAGGACCTGCGCAAGATCATGGGTGGCAACATGATGGGCCTGCTGGGCGTCGAGGACAGGGTGGCCGCCTGAGAGGCCGAGCGGACAGGAATGCAAGTGGGCACCGAACAGTACGGAATTTGCAGCGAAGGCCCCAGCGACACGGCTCGGCCTCCCGGCAACGCTGGCCACCGTGAGCCGAGACGGCGTGCCTATCCGCGCACGCTCTGAGGGGTCGCCGGCCGGCGAGGGGGACATGACCACCGAACCCATCCCCTATGGGTCACGCATCCGGCAGCTGGGCGAGGACCGTCCGGATGAGACCGCCATCGTCTTCGTCCCCGAGCACGGCGCCGACCGCCTCGTCCCGTGGTCGGAGCTCGACGCCCGCTCGACCCAGATAGCCCGGGCGCTGGCCGCCCGGGGGCTCGGTGAGGGCGACCGCCTGGGGATCAAGCTGCACAACTGCCCCGAGCACATCTTCACCACCTTCGCCGGCTGGAAGCTCGGGGCCGTGGTGGTGCCGGTCCGCTGGGACCTGCCCGCCTGGGAGCTCGAGCGGGTCCGAGCCGTGCTGGACCCCAAGCTCGTGGTCGAGCCCGACGACACCGAGCTGCTGGAGGTCAGCCTGGCGGCGTCGACCGATCCGCTGCCGGCGGTCACCCCGCCGCACGCGTCGGGCATCCTCAGCTCGGGTTCGACGGGCACCCCCAAGGTCATCCTCCGCAAGAGCCCGGGCGTCTACAACCCCGAGGGCTCGCCCAACGCCCTGCTCGAGGCCTACGGGCCGCTGTCGGATCCCCAGCTCGTCCTCGTGCCGGCGCCGCTGTACCACAACAACGGCTTCATGCACACCGCCAACCTCCTGGCCGGCGACCGGCTGCTGCTGCTCCAGCGGTTCAACGCCGCGGGGCTCCTCGACGCCATCGAGCGGCACCGCGTGACCGGCTTCGTGGCCACGACGATCATGCTGCAGCGCATTGCCCGCGAGCCCGGCGCCGGCGAGCGCGACCTGTCGAGCATCGAGTGGGTCATGCACGGGGCCGCACCCCTACCCGAATGGCTGGCCCGGTCGTGGATCGACCTCGTCGGGCCCACGCACTTCTTCGTGTGCTACGGCTCGAGCGAGGGCGCGGGCGCGACGTTCGCCCGGGGCGACGAGTACCTCGATCATCCCGGGACCGTGGGCAGGGGCGCGATCGGCACCGAGCTGCGCATCCTCGGCGACGACGGCACCGAGCTGCCCACCGGCGAGGTCGGCGGCATCTACATGCGCCAGCCCCAGGGCGTGATGTCCACCTACGTCGGCGACGTGGCGCCGATCCCCGTGACCCGCGACGGCTTCGCCACCGTTGGCGACCTCGGCTTCGTCGACGCCGACGGCTACCTCTACCTCGCCGACCGGCGGGTCGACATGATCGTGACGGGGGGCGCCAACGTGTTCCCGGCCGAGGTCGAGAGCGCGCTCAGCGAGCACCCGGGCGTGAGCGACGTCGTGGTGATCGGGCTCGCCGACGAGGAGTGGGGGCGGCGCGTCCACGCGATCGTGCAACCCATGGATTCGCCTGGACCGGTGCCGGTCGACGAGCTGATCGCCTGGTGCCGGGCGCGGCTGTCGCCCTACAAGGTGCCGAAGTCGATCGAGCTGGTCGACGCCCTCCCCCGTAGCGAGGCGGGCAAGCTCAACCGCGCCGTCCTCGTCGCCGAGCGCGACGCGGGCTGATGGCCCTGCCCGACGAGTTCCACGAACTGGCCCGCAAGGTCAACAACTGGGGCAGGTGGGGCGCGGACGACGAGCTGGGCACGCTGAACCTCATCACCCCCGAAGTGGTGCGCGGAGCGGCGGCGCTGGTCCGGCAGGGAAAGGTCTTCTCCCTGGCCCTGCCGCTGGGCCCCGACGGCCCGCAGACCGGCGCCATCCCGGGCCGGCTGAACCCGTTGCGGACCATGCTCACGGTGAACCACCCGGTCTTCGACCCCGAAGGGTTCTGCACCAGCGACGACATCGTGGTCATGGGCCTGCAGGCGGCGACACACTGGGACGCCCTGGCGCATGCGTCCTACCTCGGGCGCATCTACAACGGCCATCCGATCGAGAGCCTCACCGAGGCGGGCGCCGCCAAGTGCGGCATCGCCAACGCCGGGCGGCTGGTCAGCCGCGGCATCCTCCTCGACGTGGCCCGGGCCAAGGGGGTCGAGCGGCTCGACGTCCCCTACGCCATCACCGGCGAGGACCTGGATGCCGCCTGCGAGCTGGGCAAGCTGACGGCCCGGCCCGGCGACGTGGTCCTGGTGCGGACCGGAATGATGCGGTTGCTCAAGGCCGGCGACAAGCAGGGCTACCACGGCGGGACCGGCCCGTCGTTCTGGTCGGTCGAGTGGTTCCGCGATAACGACGTCGCTGCGGTCGCCACCGACAACATCACCTTCGAGTACCTGGACATGGACCGGCACCCCGAGCTGCTGCTCGTGGTGCACCTGCTGCACCTGGTCGAGATGGGGCTCACGCAGGGCCAGAACTTCGACCTCGAGGCCCTGGCCCATGACTGTGCCGAGGACGGCGTGTACGAGTTCCTCTTCGAGGGCTCGGCCGAACCCTTCGTCAACGGCCTCGGGTCCCCGGTCAACCCGATCGTCGTCAAGTGACGCGTCGCGCCCCGGCCGGGGGTTGCCGGCCGCACGATCGACGCCACACTTCTCCCATGATCGTGTCGCTGCATCACATCGTCATCGACGCCCACGACTTGCCCAGGTTGGCTCGATTCTGGAGTCAGGTCCTCGGCTGGAAGATCCTCTCCGAACGCGAGGGAGAGGTGGTCATCGGCACCGACGTGGACGCCTCGGTCGGGATCTGCCTGATGCCCGCAGGCGACGAGAAGTCGGTGAAGAACCGTGTCCACCTCGACCTCAACCCGGGTGGCGACGCAGGGCCGGACGACCGGGAGGCCGAGATCAGCCGCATCCTCGCCCTGGGTGCCCGGCATGTGGACGTCGGGCAGACGGGCGACGAGTCCTGGACGGTGCTGGCCGATCCGGAGGGCAACGAGTTCTGTGTCCTCCGACCGAAGCGGACGCTCATCGGCTGAGCGCCAGCGACGCGACCCAGATGCCAGCGGCCTCGGGGGCGCTATCTGCACGTGTCGGACATGTGTGCGTTGGAGCCGGTGCTGGCGCACGCAGCGGACAGGCCACCGACATGGCCCTAAATTCTGGGTTCGATCTGCCGGGACGGCTGGCTTGTCATCGACACGGGCCAGGGTGGACCGGAGGAACCATATGCCGAGTGACAGGAGCAGGGTCAGTAGCGAATCGCCGGCACGGCTAGAGGTCCGACTGCTCGGTGCAGTCGAAGTCATCCTGGACGGCCGCCGTCTTCGCGCCTTCAACTCTCTTCGCTTGCAGCGGTTCCTGGCGGCGATCGCGTTGCGAAGAGACCTGCAGCACCGCTCACGACTCGCGTTCGAGCTCTGGCCCGACTCCGACGAACGTCAGGCGCGGACCAACCTCAGAAAGCTGCTGCACGACTTCCGCCACTCCCTTCCCGACACCGGCGAGTTCGCCCAGATCGACAACGAGATCGTGCGGTGGATTCCGACGGGGCCGAGCGAGGTCGACGTGCTGAGGTTCCGCGATGCCATAGCTGCTGGCAATCTCGAGCTCGCCGCGCGCCTGTATTCGGGCGACCTCCTTCCCGCTTGCTACGACGACTGGGTCATCGACGAGCGGGCGAAGCTTCGGGCCGAGGCGTACGGGGTCCTCGTGCGACTGGCAGACGACGCTGCCGGGCGCGACGACCACGAAGCGACGATCAGACATGCCCAATGCATCATCGACCTGGAGCCGACCGACGACGCTGCCGTTCGGATCCAGATGGAAGCACATCTCGCGCTCGGCGACAGAAGCGCGGCGCTGCGGTCCTACCACCGGTACGCGGAGGTGCTCGAACGCGACCTCGCGGTGGAACCGGGCGAGGCCATCGGGGCGATGTACCGACAGCTCCGCGCCAACACACCCAACCGCGAGGCACTGCATTGCGAGGACGTGGCACCCGTAGCCGAGGTGCCGTTCGTGGGCCGCGACCTCGAGCTGGGCCAGCTCAACCGGGCATGGAACACGGCGCGGGAGGGGAGGGCACATCTCGTGCTGGTGGCCGGCGAACCGGGGATCGGGAAGTCCCGCCTCGCCCTGGAGCTGGGACGGCGCGTTCGCGCCGAGGGACACGTAGTGGCCTCGGCTCGGGCGTACGGGGCGGCGGGCAGACTGCCATGGGGCCCAGTCGTCGACCTCCTCCGATCGGATGCTCTCCGGAGCCACATCGACACGCTGGGCACGGTCTTGAGGGCCGAGCTCGCTCGTCTCCTCCCGGAGCTCCTCGAGGCGTCCCCGCCACCCGCACCGAGCCGGTCGGGCGACCTGGCTCAGCGCCATCGGTTGTTCGATGCCGTGAGCCGGGCCATCGTCGGTGACCGCCCGCGTCTGCTGATCGTTGACGATCTGCAGTGGTGCGACGCCGAGACCATCGAACTGATCGGCTTCGTCGTCCGTTCCGGACAGACGGCACCGGTCCTCATCGTGGGTACCGTCCGCTCCGAGGAGATCCCAGAGCATCATCCCCTCGTCGGACTGGTCGACGCCTTGGGCCACGACAAGTCCGTGACCACCGTGCCACTCGAGCCGCTTGACGAAGCCACGACGGCGACGTTCGCTGCTCGGCTCCGCAATGCCGACACGATCGATCCGGAACTGGCGGCACGACTCTGGGCGGAGACCGAAGGCAACCCGCTCTTCGTCATCGAAGTGCTTCGGGCCGGGGTCTCCCCTGATCGAAGCCAGGCGGCGCTCACTCCCACAATGCGGGCAGTGCTGGGTGCCCGACTGGGCCAACTCCCTGACGGTGCTCGGCGCCTTGCCGAGGTGGCCGCCGTCATCGGTCGGCCCTTCTCTGTCGGTCTGCTGGTCTCGGCCACCGGGATCGGTGAGCCAGAGCTCGTCGACCATCTCGACGATCTCTGGCGCCGACGGATCATCCGAGATCAGGGGCTCACGTACGACTTCAGCCACGACAAGCTTCGGGCGGTTGCTCTGGAGATGCTCACTCCAGCTCGTCGACGTCAACTCCATCGGGCCGTCGCCGAGGCGATCGCGGTCGAGTTCCACAACGACGTTGACGCGGCCAGCCCGCTGCTGGCCGCACAGTACGACCAGGCCGGCATGATCGAACCGGCCATCGATGCCTATCGCGTGGCCGGAGCCCGAGCGGTGGCGGTGTCGGCCCTCGACGAAGCGGTCACCATGTTCCGGCGAGCACTCTCACTGCTCGCGGAGTTGCCACCGTCACCCGGGCGTGATGCGCTCGAACTCGACATCCAGATCGCCCTCGGCTCACCCCTGGTGGCCCTCGAAGGCTATGGCTCCCGCGGAGCGCACCAACTCTACGAGCGAGCCCTTTCGCTCTGCCGCAAGCTCCACCGAGCCGTGGACCCCCCGATTCTCCGCGGTCTCGGCCTTGCCCGGCTACAGGGCTGCCGCTTCGACGAGTGCAGCGAGCTCGGCCAGGCTCTCGTCGACCACGAGAGCCATGATCCGATCGCTCGGACTGAGGGACGGTATCTCCTCGGCGTGAGCGCCTTCTGGCGGGGTGACCTGGCGAGGGCCCGTCAGTACCTGGACGGCGCCATCGACGCCTATGACGTGTCCCATCGTGACGAGCATCTGGCGTTGTACGCCCAGGACCCGAAGGCAGTCTGTCTCGTACGCCTGGCCTGGGTCGACCTTTGGGCGGGAGACGCCGGCCGGGCCGATGAAGGGGCCCGATCTGCTCTCGAGCTGGCCGTCGATCTCGACCATCTCATGACGCTGTGGTACGTCCTCACCTACGCGGCGATCATCGCGGCCGAATCCGAGGATCACGTCCGCCTTGCCGAGCTGCTCGGGGATGCTGAGCTCCTGGGCGGGCGCCTTCCGATGCGCTACCTCATGATCGTCGGAGAGGCCCTGCGGGGCTGGCTGGACATCTGCGAGGGCTCACCCGGGGGCATCGAGCGGATCGTGCGATCAGTCGAGCGCTCGCGCACCGAGGGGGAGAGCCTCCACCTGACCTACACGCTCCTGCTTCTCGCTCGAGCTCGTGGCGTGGCCGGCGAACTCAGCGAAGGACGAGCCGCGACACGCGAGGGGCTCTCGTTGTCACACCGCCACAACCAGCGCTATCTCGAGGCCGAGCTGTGGCGTGTCGACGGTGAGCTGGCGTATCGCAGCGGAGAATCCGAAGCCGCGGCGTCGCTGCGGAGCGCTGTCGAGATGGCCGAGGCGCAAGGGGCAGACTGGTTGGAGCTTCGGGCCCTCCACTCCTTGGCCAGTCGATACCCCGATCGGGCGCTGCGGGAGCAACTCGGGGACCTCCTCGAGACCATTCCTTCGGGCCACGATCTCCCTGCGTTCCGGGCGGCGACCGGTCTTCTGAACGACTCCAGCTGAGAGGGAACGCTTACGTAACGCCGGCGCGCGCATCCTCAGCTCAATCGAGCAGAGGAGCACGCCATGAGCGACGCCATCAAGGCATTGACCGAGACGGTGCGGGGTCGCGTCATCATTGCCTCGGATCCCGACTACGACGAAGCCCGCGGCGTCTACAACGCCATGCACGACCGCAGGCCCCACGCCGTCGTCCAGTGCACGGATTCGGCCGACGTGATGGCCGTGATTGCCGCTGCTCGCGACAGTGGCGTCGACCTGGCCATCCGGGGCGGCGGCCACAGCGTTCCCGGATTCGGTACGGTCGACGACGGGCTGGTCATCGACCTCTCGCCGATGAAGGGCGTGCGGGTCGACCCGGCCAAGAAGGTCGCCCGGGTCGGGGGCGGCGCGACCTCGGGGGATCTCGACCACGCGACCTACCCGTTCGGCCTGGCCGCGCCCGGCGGGATCGTCTCCACGACCGGGGTGGCGGGCCTCACGCTGGGTGGCGGCATCGGTTACCTCACCCGCAGCGTGGGGCTCTCCATCGACAACCTGCTCTCGGCCGATGTCGTGCTTGCCGATGGCCGCCAGGTCACGGCCAGCGACTATCAGAACGAAGATCTGTTCTGGGCACTGCGCGGCGGCGGCGGCAACTTCGGCGTCGTCACCAGCTTCGAGTTCCAGCTCCACGAGGTGGGCGACGTCGTGGGCGGCCCCCTGTTCTACGACTTCGACGATGCCACGGCGGTGCTGGAGTGCTACCGCTCCTTCATCGACGAGGCGCCCGAGCAGCTGGGCTGCTTCTTCGGCTGGCAGATCGCGCCTCCGCTGCCGTTCATCCCCGAGGACCGGATCGGGGATCTGTTCTGCGTGCTGGTCACGTGCTGGAACGGACCCCATGAGGAGGCCGAGCGGGTGCTCCGGCCACTCCGCGATGTCGCCGAGGTGAAGGCTGAGGTCGTCGAGGTGATGCCGTTCCCCGCCCTGCAGAGCGCCTTCGACGATTTCGTCCCGAAGGGCATGCAGAACTACTGGAAGGCGGACTTTGCCCTCGAGCTCACCGACGAGGCGATCGCTGCTCACGTCGAACACGGCAAGAGGACACCGAACGTGAGCTCGTCCATGCATCTCCACCCGATCAACGGCGCGGCGCAGCGTGTCGGCACCGACGAGACCGCCTTTGGACACCGGGACAAGAGCTTTGCGCCGGTGATCGTCGGGATCTGGCCCGACCCTGCCGACAACGAGGTCAACACCAAGTGGGTGAGGGACTACTACGCAGCCATTCATCCCCACTCGGGCAGCGAAGGGGGCTACGTCAACTTCATGTCCGACGACGACGATCACCGTGCCGCTGAGAACTACGGCGCCAACTACGAGCGCCTCTCGGCAGTGAAGGCGGCCTATGACCCGGACAACCTCTTCCACGTCAACCAGAACATCGCTCCGGCGAACGGGAGGTGAGCGTGATGACCGGACTCCTGTCGACGCAAGGAACAAGCGAAATGCCTTGGGATCCCGACACATCGCTGCTCGACGCCGCACGCCAGATCGCTCCGATGATCCGGGAGCACAGCGAGGAAGCAGAGCGGGAACGACGCCTGTCCCAGCCCGTCTTGAAGGCACTGCGCGAGAGCGGCCTGCTGCGAATGACAACTCCCCGTTCGCTCGGGGGGTTGGAGACCGACCCCGTCACCCGCGCCCTCGTCGGTGAAGAGATCGGTCGCCACGACTCTGCTGCGGCGTGGACTTTGGAGAACCCTCTGGACTGGGCGTTCTTCTGTTGCCGTCTCCCCGACGAAGGAGCCGAGGAGATCTACAGCCGCGGAGCGGACATCCTCATCGCCGCCCAGTTCGGCCGCCCTCTGAACGCGACGTCGACCAACGGCGGATACCGCCTCTCTGGTCGAGCCCCGTTCGTCAGCAACTGCTATGACGCCGACTGGATCTCGTCGACGGTCCTCGTGGACGACGACGAATCCGCCGGGGACGAGCCCGAGATGCGCATGGTCTACTTCCCCAGCGAGGAGTGCGAAATCATCGATACGTGGGACGTCATGGGGATGCGGGGCACGGGCAGCAACGACATCTCCGTGACCGACGTGTACGTGCCCAAGTCCAGGACCTTCCCGATGAAACCGGACTTCGAGCCCGGATCCCACTACCGCGGCCCGTTGTATCGACTCCCGGTCGTGGGCGCGGCAGCATCCGGTATCCCGACCCCGATGCTGGGGGTGGCGCGACGAGCTCTCGACGAGGTGACCAAACTCGCCCGGACCAAGACTCCGGTGGCATCGAGCGGTCTGCTGAAGGAGCGCGCATCGGCCCAAGCCCAGCTAGGCCGAGCGGAAGCGATACTGCGCGCAGGGCGCTTGTTGCTGCTCGACACGTTGAGCGGAGCGTGGCAGAGATGCACCGACGGCGAGACCCACTCGCTAGAGCAGAAGGCAGACATCCTGCTCGCGATGGCCCACGCGATGAGCAGCGCCGTCCAGGCGGTGGAGCTCGCATGCAGCATCGCGGGAACGACGGCGTTTCGAGCCACCAGCCCATTGGAACGTTGCTTCCGGGATGTCCAGACGATGAGACATCATGTGTTCGCCTCTGAGCAACGCTATGGGACCTTCGGGCAAGTGTGCCTCGGGGTTCCACCGGACTTCCCCGTGGTTGCCTTCTAGCGTTTCCTTGATGTCCATAGAGAAACTCATCACCATCCCCGGCGGGTAGGCCTACGTCGCCTCCGTGGCTGCCGGTAACTTCCCGGTTCGCCGCGCGCTTCATTCCCGCGGTGGCCGAGGTGGCGGCCGACCGGGAGGCCGGCTTTCGAGCGTTCGGCCGTCGGGCGTGGTCACGACCACGGTGGCGTCGGGCAGGAGCTTGGCGTGCCAGCCTGGCGCGTGGAGCAGGTGATGGTGGCGGGAGCATTGCAAGGTGAGGTTGTCGAGCGAGGTCGGCCCACCGTCGAGCACCCAACGGACATGATGCGCCTCGCACCATTCCGGCGGACGATCACAGCCGGGGAACCGGCATTGCTGGTCGCGGATCACCAGGGCGTTGAACAGGTTGGCGGGGACGGTGCGGGTGGTGGTCCCGTAGTCCAGGATGCTGGACCTGCCGGTCACGAACACGCGGTGCACGCCGGCGTCACAGAACAGTCGCTGCACGGTCGTGCCGTCGAGGATCGACCCGTCGAGCAGCCGGCCCTGACCGCGGCGCTCGAGGTCGTCGATGGTGGTGACGACGTTGAGATGCGGCCGATGGCGGCCGCCCCGGCGGTCCTGTTGATGGTCGAGGAACCAGCGGCACACGTCGACAAGGGCATCGCCTCGGCGCTGGGCCGGGCTGCGGGCGGGTTCGCCGTCGATATCGCGGGTGGCGGCGAGGCGCAGGGCGGTGGCGATGACGGTGCCGCCTTCGGGATCGAAGCTGCCCGACAGCTCGCGGCGCCCATCCAGGATCCGCGACAGGTGCAGCGACCGCGCCGGCTGCGGCTTGTCCTTGTCACCCAACACTGCGTCGGCGTGCCGCGCCCACGATTGCATCGCGGTGGCGGTCTCGCCGACCGACAGCCTGGCCAGTTCGGGAACGAGTTCGGATTCGTGGTGGGTGAACAGGTCGACGGTGCGGTCGTTGAGGTTGGTGACTATCGCCTGCACGTGGCCACCCGACAACACACCGTCGCGGTAGGCAGCAGCGGTGACGGGGAGCTCACGGAGACGGCGGGCGGTCCGGGCGCAGGCGGCGGCGTCACGCCCTGACTTGCGCGTGCGGTGGCGTAGCCACGCGGTCATCGAGGTGGCGCCGTCATTGCGCCAGAGCTCTGCGGCGTCGTGCTCACCCACGACGGCAAGCAGTTTGGCATTTAGCCGATCGAACAAAGCAAACGCCTCGGTCAACACCACGTTGTCGATGGGCAGTTCGAGGTGGTCGATCGCCTCGGCAAGAGGTTCGAGGATGCCATTGAGCTGCCTGGACATAACCGATAGCGTACTAGTGTTCGTATATCTAGTCAAATCTAATTCCGCTAATTGATGGCGCAACAATCACCAAATAACGACCCGACATGCCAACGCCTTCGCGCTTCCCGGAAGCGACGCCCCGGCGTCGCTTCCTGCCCCGCCAAACCCACGGCCCGGAGGCGGGGTCAAGGCCGGCCGCAGGCCGCCCGAAGGGCTTGGCCTTGACGCTGGCTCCGGGCCGTGGCACCCGCCAACCGGCCGTCGGCGCCGAGCTAGCGACCCACCAACTCCCCCACCGCCGCTCCCAGACCTTCCAGGGTCCACCGTTCGCCCGGTCCGCGCAAAACCCGCCCACCGTCAGGGGGCCGGATGACGACCACCTCGTCCTTCGTCATCGTCAGCAGCTGTCCCGACAGCCGCCGGCCCTCGGGCGTCGCCAGGAACACCGTGATGAGGGCGACGTCCTCCGGCTGCGGCATGGACGACCGCATCGCCTCGACCTGCTCGGCGGTGAGCCCCATGGCCGCGAGGCTGTCCACGAAGGCCAGGGCCGGGGCGGTGGCGGTCAGCGGGGGCGCCACCGCGTTCACGCTGATGCCGAGCGGCGCCAGCTCGCCCGCCAGCGAGCGCATCAGGCCGTAGATCCCGCCCTTGGCCACCCCGTACGGGGCGAGCGTCGCGGTCCCGACGTAGAACGCCGCCGAGCAGACGTTCACGATCACGCCACCGCCACCCTGGCTCCCGCATGGCCCGCCCGGCCGCGACCGAGCAGTGGATCGACCCGAACAGGTGGGTCCGCAGCGTGAACTCCCAGTCGGCGGGGTCCAGGTCCAATGCCGGGCCCCGCCGATCGGCGCCGGCGTTGGTGATCATCACGTCAATGCGCCCGAAGCGCTCGACCCCGGTCGCGACGATCCCGTGGGCGCCGGACGGCTCGGCGACCGTGTCGTCGTTCGCGACCGCCTCGCCGCCCAGCGCAGCGATCTCGTCCGCGACCGAAGCCGCCGACGCCGCGTCGACATCGTTGACGACCACACGCGCGCCCTCGCTCGCGTAGGCCAGGGCGTAGGCGCGCCCCAGACCGCGGCCGGCACCCGTGATCACGGCCACCTGGCCGCCGAGGACGCCGCCCGTCACCGTCGCGCCGCGGCCTCGCGAAAGCGCGTGGTCCGATGCACGGGATCCGTGTCGATCTTGGGGATCACGTGCTCGCCCATGAGCCGGATCATCTCGAGCGTGTCCTCGTGGCGCGCCGAACCGGTCCCGAAGACCAGCTGATCGCAGCCCGCGTCCTCCCACCGCCGGCACTGCTCCAACGTGTGGTCGGGGTCACCGCAGATGCCGCCTCGCTCGCGGGCGACCGGGATGTCCTCGGCCGTGGCATCGGCCATCAGGTCGGGCCACACCGGGATCTCCGGCGGGTGCGGGAAGGTGTCGTGGTAGCGGTACACGTTGCTGGCCAGGTAGCTGTTGTGCGGCCGGGTGGCCGCCTCGACCGCCGTGTGGTCGTCCTCGGCGACGAAGGCGCCGGTCGTCACCATGATGTTGTCGTTGACGAACGCGCCGACGGGCTCGGGCTCCCTGATCGCCTTCTTGTACGCCTTCATCACCGGGTCGAGCTCCTGGATCGAGCCCACCGAGAAGCCGAGCACCCCCAGCCCGCGCCGCGCCGCCATCTCGTAGCTGCTGACGTTGCCCGCGGCGTACCACATGGCCGGGTGCGGCTTGCGCCATGGCTTCGGCAGGACCTTGCGCGGCGGCAACGACCAGTACTTGCCCTCGTAGCCCTCGTACTCGTCCTGGAGCCACATCTTGGGGAACTCGGCGATGACGTCCTCCCAGATCTCCCGGGTCTTGCCCAGGTCGGTCATCCCGGGCAGGAACGCGAGGATCTCGTGGCTGCCGGCGCCGCGCCCGGTGCCGAACTCGAAGCGGCCGCCCGACAGGTGATCGAGCATGGCCACCTTCTCCGCCACCTTGGCGGGGTGGTTGACCTGGGGCAGGGGGTTGAAGATGCCCGAGCCGAGGTGGATGCGCTCGGTCGCCCGGGCGAGGTAGGCGAGGGCGACGTCGTTCGCCGACATGTGGGAGTACTCGTCCAGGAAGTGGTGCTCGGTGGCCCACACGTACTTGAACCCCGCCTTGTCGGCGGCGATGACGCACTCGATGTCGTGCATCAGGGCCGTGTGCTCGGCATCCGGATCTGCCTCGCGCCGGTAGCTCGGGACGAATCCCTGGATGAAGATGCCGAACTCCATGGATCACACTCTCCGTTGGGGGTCAGATCAGGGTCAGGACGCCGCGATTGAGCGTGCCCGCCTCGAGGTCGGCGAGGGCTCGCTCGATGTCGCCGAGGTCGTATGTCTGGCTCACCATCTCGTCGAGCATGAAGCGTCCGTCCAGGTAGAAGCGCGTGATGAGCGGCACGTCGTGGTGCGGCCGGGTCTGGCCGTAGCGGCACCCCAGGATCGACTTGTCGTTGTAGAGGTTGCCGACCACGAAGCTGGCCTCGGTGCCGAGCTTGGGCACGCCCAGCAGCACGCACGAGCCACCGATGCCGAGCATGTCGATCGCCTGGCGGATCAGCGACGGGTGTCCCACGCACTCGAATGCGTAGTCGAACCCCGCGGGCACGAGGTGCTTGGCGGCGGCGACCGTGTCTTCGACCGCCGAGGCGTCGATGAAGTCGGTGGCGCCGAACTGCAGGGCCACGGCCTCCTTGCGCGGGTTGGCGTCGACGGCGACGATCCGCCCGGCCGACGCCAGCCGGGCGCCCTGGATGACCGACTGACCGATCCCGCCGGCCCCGATGACCGCGACTGTCTCGCCCGGCTGGACCTTGGCGCGGTTGAGCACGGCACCGGCGCCGGTGACGACGGCGCAGCCGATCAGGCTGGCGGCGTCGAGCGGAACCGCCGGGTCGATGACCACGGCCTGGTGCTCGTGCACGACGGTGTATTCCGAGAACACGCCGAGGTTGGCGAACGCCGGCACCTCCCGGCCGCCGGTGGTGAACCGGGTGTCGGACCAGCCGAAGGGCCTGCGGCAGTGCGTCGGAAGGCCGCGATCGCAGGCGTCGCACTGCCCGCAGTTGCCCAGCGTGACCAGCACGACGTGGTCACCGGGCTTCACGCCGGTGACCGCGGCGCCGACCTCCTCCACGACGCCGGCGCCCTCGTGGCCGAGGACGATCGGCGGCGGCATGGGGATGGTCCCGTTGATGACCGAGACGTCGCTGTGGCAGAGCCCGGCGCGGTGGATCCGCACCTTGACCTCGCGCAGGCCGGGCTCCCGAACCTCGACGTCGTCCCGTACCTCGAGCTCGCCGGTCCAGACGATGGCTCTCATCGGCGTCTCCGGTGGGGCTGCGCCCCACACCCATCGCCGCCGGGCGAGCTGGCGCCCGCGTCGTCGGCCTGTAGCGCTCGCTTCACTCGCACTCCGCGTCTCCAGTGGGGCTGCGCCCCACACCCATCACCGGCGGGCGAGCTGGCGCTCGCGCCGTCGGCCTGTAGCGCTCGCTTCACTCGCACTCCAGTCTCCTTCAGCCGGGCCAGACGATGCTCTGCAGCTCGCTGTAGGCATGCAAGGCGAACGACCCACCGTCGCGTCCGATGCCGCTCTTGCGGAACCCGCCGAACGGTGTCTCCGGGTTGCGGGCCAGCGTGTTGAGGCCGACGTTGCCGGCCCGCAGGCGCTGCGCAACCCGCAGGCCCCTGGCCGTGTCGCGGGTCCACACGTAGTCGTACAGGCCGTAGTCGCTTTCGTTGGCGACGGCGATGCCCTCCTCCTCGTCGTCGAAGGGGATGGCCACGACCACGGGCCCGAATATCTCCTCGCGGGCCGCCGTCATGCCGTTGTGGCACCCGGCGATGAGGGTGGGGGGCCAGTAGAACCCGTGGCCGGTGTCCGGGCGGGTGCCGCCGGCGACCAGCGTGCCGCCCTCGTCGACACCGGATCGCACGTAGCCCTCGATGCGGTCGCGCTGCGCGGCGCTGATGACGGGGCCGACCATGGTGTCGGGATCGAGCGGGTCGCCCACCTTGAGCACGGTGGCGATCCGCGCCAGCTTCTCCACCACCTGGTCGTAGACCTGGCGCTGGGCGATCAGCCGGGTGGGCGCCGTGCAGATCTGGCCCGCGTGGAAGGCGAACGTGCTGGCGGTGCCCTGCGCGGCGGCGTCGATGTCGGCGTCGTCGAACACGAGGCTGGCGCCCTTGCCGCCGAGCTCGAACAGGACGCGCTTCATGTCGCGGGCGGCCGCCTCGCCGATCTTCAGCCCGATCGCGGTGCTGCCGGTGAAGCTGACCATGTCGGTCTGCGGTGCGGCCACGAGCGCCTCGGCCGACTCGGGCGTGGAGCCGACCACCAGGTTGACGACCCCCGGAGGGAAGCCGGCCTCGTGGAACGCCTCGACCATCCGGATGACCCCCAGCGGATCCTGGGGCGCCGGCTTGATGACCACCGTGTTACCCATGGCCAGGGCGGGGCCGATCTTCCCCATGACGTTCGTCATCGGCACGTTGTAGGACGTGATGCAGATCACGACGCCGACCGGCAGCCGGACGGCCATGGCATTGACGAGCCCGCCACCGCCGGATGACGGCCCACTGCCGGGGTTCGGCGCCGGGGGGAGCGGGATCTCCCGGGCCTCGAGGGCGCCGCGGGCATAGCGGCGCAGGCGGGCCACCGCCACCGCGACTTGCGCCGTCTGCGCCATCTGGACGGTGGAGCCGGTCTCGGCCTGCACCAGCGGGATGAGCTCCGGGATCCGCTGCTGGAGGAGGTCGGCGGCCCGGTCGAGGAGCCGAGCACGCTCGTCGGGCGTGGTCTGCGACCAGTCCGGGAAGGCCTCGGCAGCCGCGGTCGCGGCCCGGCGGGCGTCCTCGGCCGTCGCCTCGGGGGCGAGGCCCACCACCTCCTCGGTGGCCGGGTTGACGACCTCGTAGGTGCCGTTCGAACCGTCGACGCGGTCGCCGCCGATCCACAGGGAGTAGCGCTCCTGGGTGGTCGTCGCATTGACTGCTCGGGTCTGTGCCACCCGGTCCGCTCCCCTGTGTGCGTCAGCCGGCCGCACGAGCAGCATGGCACACGACCTGACACCTGTGTTTCGACTCGGGTGCCGGTGGCTGGCGGCTTGGCGACCCTCGATTACCCGTCGCCCTCGACCAGCGGGGCCACGTCGCGGCCGAACGCGGCGATCTGGTCGATGTGCTCCTCGCAGCTGCGTGACGGGATCCGGAGTGCGATGTGGTTGACGCCGAGCGCCACCAGGTCGCGCACCACCTCGGCGATCCTCTCGGGTTCGCCGGTGACGGTCCACCGCGGCACGTCGAACGAGGGCTCGCCGATGTAGAGGTTGACGCCGCCACCGATGGCGAACGGCCCGTCGCGGCCAGCGTCCTGGCGCTGCCGCCGCAGGGTGGCGATGGCCGTGGCCATGCCGCCCTCGGGCGGTCCTTGCGGCAGCCAGCCGTCGCCCAGCCGTGCAGCCCTCCGCAGGGCCGCCGTCGACGATCCGCCCACCCAGATGGGCGGGCCGCCGGGCTGAACGGGACGCGGCTGCTGGCCGACCTCGCCGCCGCCCCATTCGTCGGACAGGGCGGCGCGGATGGCCACGACGGCGTCGTCCGTCATTCGGCCGCGCTGGGAGAACGGCACGCCCAGCGCGTCGAACTCGCCCTCGACGTGCCCGGCCCCCACGCCGAGGATCGACCGGCCGCCGGACAGGGCGTCGAGCGTGGCGAACGCCTTGGCCGTCTGCAGCGGGTGGCGGTAGGCGACGACGTAGACGTGCGACAGGAGCCGCACCTTCCCCGTGAACCCGGCCAGCCACCCCAGCGTGGCGACCGTGTCGTACCACGTGGTCGTCATCGTGGGCGCCCGCTCCCGGGGGATGGCGACGTGGTCGCACACGGACACCGAGTAGAAGCCGTTGACGTCGCAGGCTCGCGCCACCGCCGCCAGCTCTGCGGGCCCGGCCGTCCGCTCCCAGGGCTGCGCGACGAGGGTGGATTGGGCCTGCACGGGCAGCTGCATCGTGAAGCCGAGCAGGGACGACGAGTCGGTCACGGATCCCCTTCCGTTTTGGATGACGAGACTACGTTGTCAGGAAACCGGCCCGCTCCGGGCCGACTCGGCCTGACATGATCGCGGGCCATGGCAGTCCAACGTTTCCCGATCGAGCTCGGGCACATCATGATGTTCGCCCGCAGCGTCGGCGACCCGAACCCGATCTATTCCGACGAGGAGTACGCCGCCGGCAGCGAGGTCGGCCACGTCATCGCACCACCGACGTTCGTTCAGGCGGGAGCGCAGTTCGATCCCGACTGGCCGCTGCGGCCCAAGATCGGCGAACCGTGGTTCGGCTCGGGGCGCAATCCCACGGGCACGCCGCGACCGGCGGACGGTGGCGGCGGTGGAGGAGGAGGGGGGATGGCGCGGGGCCTCCACGCCGAGCAGCACTTCGAGTACCACCGCCACCTGCGGCCGGGCGACGTGCTGCGGGCCGAGACCCGACCCGGCAAGACGTGGGAGAAGGAGGGCCGTCGTGCCGGCAAGCTCGTCTTCAGCGAGATGATCACCGAGTACCGGGACCAGGACGACGAGCTCGTCATCACGGCCCGCAGCGTCGGGGTCCGCACCGAGCGGGCGCCGGAGGCGGCGGCCGGCGCAGGACCGGAGGAGTCGCAGTGACGCTCCAGGCCAGTGAGCTGCAGGTCGGCGACGAGCATACGGAGGTCGTGGTCGACGACCTCACCCGGACACAGATCGTCCAGTACTCGGGGGCATCGGGTGACTACAACCCGCTGCACAGCGACGAGATCTTCGCGACGCAGGTCGCCGGGTTCCCCGGCATCTTCGCCCACGGCATGCTGACGATGGGGCTGACCGGCAAGATGGTCACCAACTACGTCGGCGATGGCCGGCTGCGCTCGTTCGGCGGACGCTTCCGGGCACAGGTGTGGCCGGGCGACACCCTGACGGCGCGGGCCGAAATCGTCGACATCCGCAGCGATGACGACGGCGCCGGCGTCGTCGAGCTCCGGATCACGACCACCAACCAGGACGGGGTCGAGGTGTTCACCGGCGAAGCGACGGCCACCATCGACTAGCGCGGCGCCGCGCACACTCGGGAGGTGAGCACGCCGATGAAGTCGTGGGAGCTGCTGGCCCGCGAGAGCATCCGGGACCTCGTGGCGCGCTACAACGCGAACGGCGACAGCGGCCGGATCGCGCAGGTCCTCGAGCTGTTCGCTCCCGACGCAACGATGGAGATCGCCGACGAGGGCGGCGAAACCCGGACGTATCGGGGCATCGACGAGATCGAGACGATCTTCACCGGTGCGATCGAGACGTTTCGGGCGGAGGCCGACCGGCGCACCCAGCCCGGGTATGTGCGCCACTGCATCGCCACCCACCAGATCGACCTCCGGGATCGGCAGCACGCAAGCGGCCGCTGCTACTTCTTCGTGATCCGCGCCCACGGCCTCGACCACTGGGGACGGTACCTCGACGAGTACGAGGAGCGCGACGGCCGTTGGCGGTTCACCTATCGCAAGGTGACGACCGAGGGGCGCCAGCCCGAGCCCGCATGACCGCCCGGGGCGGGGCGCGGGTGTCAGGCGTCGTCCCAGATCCCCAGGCGCTGCCACAGGTGCTTCGCCGCCGGCATGACCAGGCCGAGCTCGACCAGGAGGTTGCGCACCTTGCGGAGGGAATCCTTGGCGTCCTGCCGGTTCTGGGATCCGGGACCATAGGCCTCGCGCAGCACGGCATCGGGGACGCCGTAGGTGCGGACGAGGTGGCGGGGCGGGCGCAGCATGACGCTCGCCTCGGTGGCCAGGATCACGGGTGCCTGCATGGCCATGACGCGCCGCCGCCAGGCCGGCAGCTTCGGCACGTTGGTCCGCAGGTAGCTGCGGGCGAACGACAGGTGCCGCGCCTCCTCGGTCACGTGGATGCGCATGATCCGCTCGAGTAGGGGATGGATCTCCTTGTCGCTGCGGAGGACGGTGCGCTGCACGTGATCGATCGGATCCTCCCCGCCGAGGACGAACACGAAGAACAAGGCAGGGAACCGCCGGGCCAGGCCGACGACGTTGCGGCTCCCGAGGCGCAGCTCCCAGGGAAGGCCAGGGGTCTCGAGGCCGGTCCGGTTGACGAACTCCTGGAACATCAGCGAGTGCTGCGCCTCCTCGATGACCTCGTGGTACACGTACCTGAACTCGGGCGAGCCATCCGGCAGGCGGAACGCGTACTCCAGGAGTCCTCGCTTGAGCACGTTCTCGAACTGGAGCCCGGCCTTCATGTTGCTCGTGATCCCGTGCAGCCCGATGCGGGCCCGGGTCTCGGCCGGCAGCGAGCGGTACCAGTCGGTGCCCGCCAGACCACTGCCCGAATCCAGCTCCCAGCGGGGGTCGCGGGGATCAATGGCATAGTCGGGATGGTCCCAATCGACATCGGCGTAGGCGTCGAAATGCTTGACCACCGACTGGTGGCTGAGGCGCCGCAGGAGCTCGGTGAAGCGGTAGTCCTGCTGCTCCTCGTCGAGGGGCTGGCCGTCGAGGGCGGTAGCGGTCATTGGATCGCTCCTAGGTCGGTGGGAGACACGAGGGTGGTCAGGACCTTGAACCCTTCGACGACCGCGTCCAGCTCCGGCCGCTCGATCCCACCGAGGCGTGCGACCGCCAGGCCATCGAGGAGGCAGAACGTGAACCGCAGCGCCAGACGGGAGAACTCCGGGTCGGCCGTCATCTCCGGCTGCGTCTCCTGGAACAGGCTCAGCGCGGCGTCGAAGAACCGGTGCTCGAACTCCACGAAGCGGGCGCGCAGCGCCGGCTGGGCCCGGCACGCGAGGACGATTTCGAGCCACGCCTCCAGCGTCGGGCCCGACCAGACGGACCACAGCAGGTCGATGGAGGCGGCCGGCGTCCGCTCGTCCGCGGGCAGCCTCTGGATGGCCTCCCGGTACTCGCCCATGCGGCGGGTGCAGAGATGCTCCACCGCCGCGAGCACGAGGTCCTCCTTGGTGGGGTAGTGGTGCACCTGGGCACCCCGGGACACGCCCGCCCGCCGCACCACCTCGGTGGTGCTGGTACCGGACCACCCCAGCTCGATCAGGCAGTCGATGGTGGCGTCGAGGAGCCGGACACGGGTGGCGGCGCTGCGCTCGGCGTTGGTGCGGGGGCGCTGCGGCTCCGCCGCGACCGGGGGCATGCCGTCACTATCCATCCTCGGTTACATACAGTCAAGCCTGTATGTAACCTGCGGTGACGGACGATGCCGGCTCAGGCGACTGCCTGGCGCTCCTGGGGCCGCATGAACACCCGACCCCGCTGGTCGACGACGACCACCACCTGCGACACCTCGTCCACGAGGGTCACGGCATGGTCGACCGTGCGTGCGGCGCGGGACGCGTCGGCCAGCGTCGCCACGGTGAGTCCAAAGATGTGCGTGCTCATCACGCGCCCCTTTCCTTTCTTCGCTCGTACGCCTGGTCTTCGTGGCCAAGCGCGGCTTCGGATGTCCAGACGAGGTGGGGCCGCATTTCGATCGCCGGCGCGTCATGGGGGCGCCGTCAGCGCCATTGCACCTCGGTCGCACGATCGGCGAGCAGCTCCCGCACCGTGAGCCGATCGGGCTTGCCGTTGGCCAGGTAGGGCATCTCGCCCTCGCCGAGCACGAGCACACGCCGCGGCACCTTGTAGTTCGACAGCTCGTCCCCGGCTCGCCGGAGCGTCTCGGCGGGATCGATGGCGGTGCCGGCCGCCGGCACCAATGCCGCCGCGACGACCTCGCCCCGCTCGGCATCCGGGAGGCCGACGACCACGGCCAGGCCCACCTCGGGGAACGACTCGAGCAGCAGCTCGACCTCCCGGGGGGCCACGTTGGAACCGGAGGTCTTGACCATCTCGCTCAGGCGGCCCAGGAAATACAGGTAGCCGTCCCGGATGAATCCCTTGTCGCCGGTGTGATACCAGCCGTCGTCGTCGAAGGTCTCGTGGCGCTCCCACTTGTACAGCCCGTTCATCAGGCTGTAGCCGCGGATGCAGATCTCCCCCACCTCGCCCTCGTCCAGGGTGGCGTTGGTCTCGGGGTCGGCAATGCGGTGCTCGACGCAGGGCACGAGCAGTCCGAACGATCCCCGCATCTCCTCGGGGAGGATCCGCTCGGCCTCGGGGCCGGGTGCCGAGTGGGGTCCCATGGTCTCGGTCATGCCCAGCGAGTTGTGGAGCAGCCCGTAGTCGGTCGTCGGCCGGGGCACGAATGCGGGGATCATGCTGACGTCCCGGCCGGTCTCGACGATGTAGCGCTGCATCCGCTGGCCGAGCTGGGGCCAGACCGCCAGCTCGGTCGCGCCTTCGGCCTCCATGAGGTCGAGGACGGCGTCGGGCTCGAACCTCTCGACGCACAGGATGGCGCTGCCGACCGACAGCGCGAAGTTGAGCGCCAGGCCCACTCCCCCGATCCAGAAGAACGGCATGGCGCACAGCCGGCGTGACTCGGACGTCAGCCCGGCGAAGCGGGCGAGGTTGGCGCCGTGGCGCAGGAAGTTGCCGTGCGTGTGGACGACGCCCTTGGGCTCGCTGGTCGTGCCCGACGTGAAGATCGTCATCATGAGGTCGGAGGGCGTGACCTCGGCCTCGACGGCCTCGAAGAACTCGTCGCTGATGTCCTCGCCCTCGGTGCCGGCGTCGGGGCCGTTGCCGCCGCCCGGATCGGCGGTGGCGGGGTCGGCGGTGGCGGGGTCGGCGCCGGCGGTGGCGCCGAGCCGGAAGTCGAGGGGCAGGGCCTTCGCCCAGAGTCGATCGCTCGGCCCGCTCACGCACACGTGCCGGAGGTACGGCAATGCGGGGATCCGCAGCGGCTCGGGCCCCGCCTCGGCGAGCCCGGGCACTGCGGATTCGATGTAGGCGAGGTGATCCTGACCGAACATGGTCGACGGCACGAGCAGCGTGTCGACGTCGCCGAAGCGGAGCGCCTTGCGCAGCTCGGCCGGCTTGTACGACGTGCTGAACGGCATCCCGACTGCGCCGATCCGCGCAATGGCCAGCCACGCCACCACCCAATCCGTGCCGTAGGGGAACATGAACCCGATGCGCGTGCCCTTCCCCACCCCCGCCGCCAGCAGCTGCTTGCCCACGCGGCGGGAGGCCACCTCCGCCTCGGCGTAGGTCATGCGGCGATCGGGCATCACGATGAAGTCGTTGTCCCCGAATGTCGTCGCGGCACGACGGACCACTGCCGGAATCGTCGGTTCGTAGTCCAAGTCGGGCAGTGGCATGCGATCCCTCTGCTAGCGCCGACGTCACGCCGGGACGACCGTAGTGGCTAGCCCCGGACGGACGGCCAGCTCAGGCGTGCAGCACCCGGAAGCGAAGGTGGCCCGCCCGCAGCAAATGCTGGACCGGGTCCGCGGCACACACGCTCACCGCCAGCTCGCCGGCCACGTCCTGGGCCAGGTCCAGCGCACGCCCGAGGCCCCCGGCCACGAACGAGACCCTCGGGCTCCACTCCCCTGCGTCGGCGGGTCGTGGGTCACGACGAAGATCGGCACGTCGATCGGGTGGCCGTTCTTCCAGCCGCCCGCGATGTCGAACGTGCGCCGACCGCTGACGATGGCGCCACACTCGGCCTGCCACGCCTCGATCACCGGCTTGCTGGCGTCCGGCGGAGCGAGGAACTCGTCGACGCGGTTCGATTCCGGGCCGGCGTTCATCCAGGAGAAGAGGCGATCGCCGCCTCGACCGAGCGGATACTCGGGGCCGTCGTCGGGCCTAGCGACGAAGCCGTCCAACGAAATGGAGAAGCTCGCGAAGATCTTGCCCATCCGCCCTGCTTGCCATGGCGTCGGGTCGGTGTCAAGGGCCGGGCCCGGCAGGTTATTTGCAGTTAGTGGAGACCGGTTATTTGTCAACTCAATTTGACTAGATATACGAACACTAGTACGCTATCGGTCATGTCCGGGCAGGTCAGCAGCATCCTCGAACCACTCGCCGACGCCATCGACCGGCTCGATCTGCCCGTCGACAGTGTCGTGTTGACCGAAGCTTTCGCGTTGGTGGATCGGCTCAATGCCAAGCTATTGGCCGCTGTGGGTGAGCACGACGCCGCCGAGTTGTGGCGCAACGACGGCGCCACCTCCATGACCGCCTGGCTACGCCACCACACCCGCCAGTCCGGCCGTCAGGCCGCCGGCTGTGCCAAGACCGCCCGCCGGCTCCGGCGGCTGCCGGTCACCGCCGGCGCCTACCGCGACGGTGTCCTGTCGGGCGGGCAGGTCCAAGCCATCGTGGCCAACCTCACGGACCGCACCGTCGGCCTGTTCGCCCACCACGAGACCCAACTGGTCCCCGAGCTGGCCCGACTGTCAGTGCACGACACTTCGGTCGCGATGCAGGACTGGGCCCGACGGGCCCACGCCGTGGTGGGCGACGACCCCGAACCGGTGTTGCCGGAACGGTCGCTGCACCTGTCCCGGATCCTCGACGGCCGCCGCGAACTCTCCGGCAGCTTCGACCCCGAAGGCGGCGCCGTCATCGCCACCGCCCTGCGATTGGCCGCCACCGGCGACGTCGAGGGCGAACCCGCCCGTGGCCCCGCCCAGCGGCGCGCCGACGCCCTCGTCGACGTGTGCCGCCGGTTCTTGGACCACCAACAGCAGCGCCGCGGCGGCCGCCACCGCCCCCACCTCAACGTCATCACCACCCTCGACGACCTCCAACGACAGGGCCCCGGCCGGCTGGTGGACGGCACCATCCTCGACCCCGCCACCGTGGGGCGCCTGGCCTGCGACGCCGGCGTGCACCGGGTCGTCACCGACGGGCGCTCCGCCATCTTGGACTACGGCACCACCACCCGCACCGTCCCCGCGCCCCTGTTCAACGCCCTGGTCATCCGCGACCGCCACTGCCGCTACCCCGGCTGTGATCGGCCCCCCGACTGGACCGAAGCCCACCACATCCGCTGGGTCACCCACGGCGGACGAACCGCCCTCGACAACCTCGTGCTCCTCTGCAGCCGCCACCACCACCTCCTCCACTCGCCCGGCTGGCACGCCAAACTCCTCCCCGACGCCACCCTCGAGATCACCGACCCACAGGGCCAGGTCCACACCAGCGACCCACCGGCACTCCGACCATCCCTACCGCTGAGGGAATGACGCGAATGCGTGAGGGGCGGCCGGCAACAGCAAGGAGCAGCCATGGAAGTCCAGCCGAGGAAGCCGTCCACCAAGGGCCCTGCCGAACTGTTCACCGGCGACGTCTGGATCGACCCGATCGCCCAAAGCCAAGCGCCGTCGCGCGTGACGGTCAGCGCGGTGCACTTCACACCCGGCGCCCGCACCGCCTGGCACTCCCACAGCCTCGGACAGACCCTCTACATCACCGAGGGCGAAGGACTCGTCCAGTCGCGCGGCGAGCCCATCGTCACCATCCGCTCCGGCGACATCGTCCAGACACCCGCCAACGAGTGGCACTGGCACGGCGGCGCCCCCGACCACTTCATGACCCACCTCTCCGTCGCCGGGGGTGACGCCAACTGGGGCGAGCACGTCACCGACGCCGAGTACCGCGGCGACCCAACGCCGTGACCGCCGAGCCGGCCTGACAACCCCGTGGACGGTTCAGCCCGCGTCGCCCGCCGCGAAGCTGACCTCCGCCGAGGCGACGGTCCCCGCGGTGCGCCCCGGGGCGCTCTCGTCCTGCCAGTAGAGGTTGGTGTGCGCGATCACCTGGTCCGGAGGCGGCGCGCCGTACTCGCTGAGGTCCTCGGTCGTGTGGGCGTCGCCGACCAGCGTGACGTCGTACCCACGAACGAAGGCACCGTGGAGGGTCGCGCGGACGCACGCATCGGTCTGGGCGCCCGTGACGATGAGCCGGCCCACCCCGCGCTCGGCGAGCAGCGCCTCCAGGTCGGTGCCCTCGAACGAGTCGCCGTAGGTCTTGTGGACCAGGGGCTCCGAATCCCGGCGGACGAGCTCGGGCACGTATTGCCAGCCCTCACTGCCCCACGCCACATGGTCGTCGGAATGCTGCACCCAGATCACCGGCGCGTCCTCCGCGTGGGCCCTGTCGACCACGGTGTTGATGTTCGCGATCACGCCGTCGCGATTGTGCGTGTCGGCCACGACCCCGTTCTGGACGTCGATGACGAGCAGCGCGGTGTTCGGCCGGTCAGGCAGGGTCGTCATGGGAACCTACTGTCTCTCGTCGTGGAGCCCGCGTTGGGTCCCACGGTAGGTCGTGACGACGTCTAGTTGTCCGGCGAAACCGCCGGGGAGCGGAGTGGCTCATGGGAGTCGCCAAGCGAGTGTTCATCTCGCTGGATTGTGCCGAGCCCGCCCCGCTCGCCGAGTTCTGGGCGGCCATGTTGGGCGGACAGGTGATGTTCACGAATGCCACCGCCGTAGGCGTGCGCGCCGACAGCGTCTGGCTGGCCGCGATGCACGTTCCCGACTACCAGCCTCCGTCGTGGCCGGCCGGCGACATCCCGAAGCAGATGCACTTCGATCTCGGAGTGACGGACCTCGACGCCGCCATGGCCGAAGCGGAACGACTCGGGGCACGCCCGGCGCCGGAGCAGCCTGATCCCGAGCGGTGGCGGGTGTTGTTCGATCCTGCTGGTCACCCGTTCTGCCTGACCACACAGATCCCGTCCGAGGCGCAGTAGTCCTCACGCCAAGAGTGGCGCTGCGCAGCTGGTGGTCCGGGCGGCTGGCGGTGCGGCCGATGACACACGTCACCCGCCGACTTCGACCAGGCGGCGCTCGAGCAGTCGCCGTTCTGGCGTGCCCTCTCGCGTGAGGCCGAGCGCGTCGCGGTAGGCGCGCCCGGCCTCCTGGTGACGACCCAGCCGCCGCAGGAAGTCGCCGCGCGCCGCGGGCAGCAGGGGGTAGGCGTCCAGGCCGTCGAGCACCGCCAGCTCCCCGAGGCCGGCGTCGTAGCCGTCGCGGAACCCCACCGCGATCGCCCGGTTGAGCGCGATCACCGGGGACGGCCGGACCAGGAGCAGGGCATCGAACAGGCGGACGATCCTGCCCCACGGCGTCGACCCGGCATCGTGGGCGGTGGCGTGGCACGCCGCGATCTCCGCCTGCAGCCGGTAGGCCCCGAGCGGTCGCCCGGACGTGACCGCTCGGCGCAGCTGGCGGCAGCCCTCCTCGATCACGGCGCGATCCCAGCGGCTGCGATCCTGCTCCTCCATCGGCACCAGTTCGCCGGCGGCGTCGAACCGCGTCGAGCGGCGAGCCTCCTGTAGGAGCATCAGTGCGAGCAGCCCGCGGGCTTCGTCCTCGTGGGGCATCAGGTCGACCAGGAGCCGGGTCAGCCGGATGGCCTCGGCGGACAGGCGCCCGTCCGAGCGGCCGTAGCCCTCGTTGAAGATCAGGTAGAGCACGGCCAGCACTCCGCTCGTGCGCTCGGCGAGCAACTGGTCCGGCGGCACGCGGTAGGGGATGCCGGCGCGCGCGATCTTGCGCTTCGTGCGGAGCAGCCGCTGCGACAGGGTCGCCTCGGACACGAGGAACGCCCGAGCGATTTCCGCGGTCGACAGGCCGGCGACAGTCTTCAGCGTCAACGCCACCTGGCTCTCGAGGGGGAGAGCCGGATGACAGCAGGTGAAGATCAGCCGGAGCAGGTCGTCCGTCAGGGGATCCGGCGGGTCCCGGAGGGGAGCGTCCATGATCGCGGCCTCCTGGACCTTCGCCCGCTCCGTCTGGCGTCGACGCAGCACGTCGAGCGCACGACGCCGGGCCACGGTCGTCAGCCACGCCCCCGGCGTGCGCGGGACGCCGTCGCGCGGCCAGCGGGCGAGCGCGCGCTCGACCGCGTCCTGCACGCAGTCCTCCGCAAGGTCCCAATCCCCCGTGAGCCGGATCAGCGTCGCCACGAGCGTGGCCCGTTCCGCGGCGACAACCGAGCGGATCGTCTCGTCCGTCGCCCGTTGGTCGCCGGTCACGCGTCGTTCGCCCGCTGGTCGTCGGTCACTCGTGGCGCGTCCAGAAGGGACGCAGCTCGAGCTTGCCGCCATTGGCCTGAGGGTGCCGTGCCGCGATCGCGATTGCCTCGTCGAGGTTCTCGCACTCGAGGATGTCGAAGCCGGCGATCCACTCCTTCGACTCGGTGAACGGGCCGTCGCTGACCAGCACCTCGCCCCCGCTCACCCGCACGGTGGTGGCGTCATCGACCGGGCACAGCGCGTCACCGGTGATCCGCTTGCCCTCGACCTCGGCGAGCCACTCGTCGATGGTCAGGTCGTTCTCGGATGGCTCGGCCTCTGCGGCCGCAACAGGATCGGCGACGACGAACATCATGTACTTCACGGGTCCTCCCGGTTGTCGAGGTGTCGTCGGTACGACGATCGGCGGCTGCCCGGATCCGACAGGCGCACCCAGTCGAGCACGAACCACCACCGCCGGGGCGGTCGGACCGTCGGCGCCTGGGATGCCGGCGCCCGAAATGGAGGAGCGGATGCCCGACGGTCGTGGACAGACTGGCCGGGTGCCGAACGTCGTCGACGGCGAGCCGACGCCAGGGGTCAGCCCATGAGGTTCAACCACATCGGCATTCCGACGACGCACCGCTTCGAGGGTGAGATCCCGCTGCCGCACCTGAAGATGACGGTCAGCGACCACCAGGACAATCCGTTCGGCATCCAGTGGCAGCGTTACTGGGACGACGCCCCCTACCCGGACCTGGTGAAGACGGTTCCCCACGTGGCGTTCGAGGTCGACGACCTGGAAGCGGCGCTTGCGGGGCACCGAGTGATCATCGAACCCAACAGTCCGAGCGCCGGTGTGACCGTCGCCTTCATCGCCGTCAACGGCGCACCGGTCGAGCTGATGCAGATCGATCACGACCTCCGCCCCGACCTGTAGCTACGCCTGACGGCCGGGCACTCAGGGCGTTTCCTGCGCGCCCCCTGTAGTCGGATCGGCCCGGCTGGTACGTTCGCCAGGGCGTGAGTACCTCGGCCCCGGAGGCACCCTGGCGGGAGGCAGCGGTCTCGCCGGATGAACGGCGAGCGATGGGCCGCGCCATGCGCGCCCGAGCCCCGCGTGCCTCCCACGCCGAGTGGTCACCCGGCCCCGAACGGAACCCGCTCCAGCTGCTCGAGGAGCAGAGTCGTAGTCGCATCGCCACGCTCGTCCCGCTCCGCTGGGCCCGCATGGCCGCCTCGTCGCTCGCCTTCTATCGAGGAGCCGCCGCCGTGATGGCCGCCGACCTGGCCACATCGGCGGTGACCGGCATCGAGGTCCAGACCAGCGGCGACGCCCACCTCCTGAACTTCGGCCTGTACGCCTCGCCCGAGCGGACGCTCATGTTCGACCTCAACGACTTCGACGAGACGATCGCCGGCCCCTGGGAGTGGGACCTGAAGCGGCTGGCGGCGAGTGTCGTGGTCGCGGCCCGATCCGCCGGACACCTTCCCGCCGAGGGTGGGGTCGCGGCGGAGGAGGCCGTGCGCCGCTACCGGGAGACGATGGCCCGGCTGGCGTCCATGAGCGTGCTCGATGGCTGGTACCTCTGCATCGAGGCGGCCGCCGCAGCCCGCGATCGAACGCTCAGGCGTGCGACCAAGCAGGCGTCGAACCGGGCCGCCAGCCGGGATAACGTTCACGCGTTCTCCAAGCTGACCGAGATCGTCGACGGGGAGCCGAGGCTCAAGGACCGTCCCCCGCTGATCGTCCGCGTCGAGGAGTTCCTTCCCCCTGGGGTTGTGTCGCTGGGGGAGGCGATCGACCACCAGCGTGACAGCTACCTGGAGACCCTGCGCGTGGATCACCGGATCCTCATGGAGCACTATCGGGTCGTCGACGTCGCCCTGAAGGTCGTGGGCACCGGCAGCGTCGGGACGCGCTGCTTCGTCGCCCTCCTCCAGGGCGCCAACGGCCACCCCCTGCTGATGCAGGGGAAGGAGGCGCAGACATCGGTCCTCGAGCCGTTCGTCGGACGGGCCCACGGGGGCCACCAGGGCGAGCGGGTCGTCTGCGGGCAGCGCATCCTCCAGTCCGCGAGCGACGCCCTGCTGGGCTGGGCGACCGGTCTCGAGGGCGGGCACTACTACTGGCGCCAGCTGTGGGACAACAAGGGTGCCTACGACGTCGAGTCCCTGAGCCCGATCGAGCTCGCCGAATACGCCGGGCTCTGCGGCACGTGCCTCGCCCGGGCCCACGCCCGCTCGTCCGACGCGGCCATGATCAGCGGCTACATGGGCAGGAGCCCCAAGCTCGACCGGGCAATCAGCCGGTTCGCACAGGTCTATGCCGACCAGAACGAGCATGATCATGCCGAGCTGCTCGAAGCGGTGCGCTGCGGGCGGATAGAGGCAACGGTCGAAACCCGTTGACCGGCGCGGCCGGGCCTCGCGTACCGTCGGACGAGGGGAAGATGCATGGACCGCTACGGGCCCGAGACCTACGGCGAGCGGATAGCGGACGTCTACGACGAGTGGACCGCCGGCATGGACCCGGCGGCGACGGTAGAGGTGCTCGCCTCCGTGGCGGGCAGTGGTCCGGTGCTCGAGCTCGGCATCGGGACCGGTCGGGTCGCCATCCCTCTGGCGGCGCGGGGACTCGAGGTCCACGGCGTCGATGCGTCCCCGGCGATGGTCGAGCAGATGCGGGCCAAGCCCGGCGGTGGCGACATCGGGGTGACGTTCGGCCACCTGGCCGACGTCCCCGTCGACCGCTCGTTCTCGCTGATCTTCATCGTGTTCAACACGTTCTTCGCGCTGCTCACGCAGGACGACCAGGTGCGGTGCTTCGCCAACGTCGCCCGGCGGCTGGAACCCAGCGGCTGCTTCTCGCTCGAGGGCTTCGTCCCCGACGTGGCTCGCTTCGATCGGGGCCAACGGGTGCACGTGATGAATCTGGACGTCGATCGGGTGCGGCTGGACGTGTCGCTGCACCGGCGGGTCGAGCAGCGGGTCGACGCCCAGCACGTCGTGATCAACGGCGCCGGCGTGCGCCTCGTGCCCGTGGCCCTCCGCTACGCCTGGCCGTCGGAGCTCGACCTCATGGCCCGGCTCGCCGGCCTTCGCCTGCGGCACCGGTGGGGAGGCTGGAACCACGAGCCGTTCGACGACGACAGCCAGAAGCACGTCTCGGTGTACGAGAAGCCCGCCACCTCCTGAGCAGGCCGAGATCGCCGTCAGGCTCTTCCTCAGCCGCGACACCGTCAAGACCCACCTGTCGCACATCTACGCGAAGCTCGGCGTCATCAACCGCACCGAGCTCGCGCCGCTGGCCGCGTCACGGGGATGACCGCGCGCTTGTTAGACGGTGTTGTCATATACGGATAGGGTGACCGACAGTTCCGGTTTCCGGGGAATCCGAGGTGAAATACGGGAGAAGCCGCGTGAGGGAGGGCACCGCATGACGCAGATCCCCCGGATCATCTCGGTCGACGACCACGTGGTCGAGCCGCCGGATCTCTGGTCGAGCCGGCTTCCCGCCCGGTACGACGAACGCGGGCCCCGCATCGTGCGGGAGAGGGGTTCGTACGACGTCGCCAAGACCGGCCTCGTGTGGGGCGCTCACGACGACGGCGAGTGGGCCGACGTGTGGCACTACGACGGGATGGTCTCGCCGCTGATGAAGCTGTCGGCGGCTGCCGGGTTCGACGAACTGGGCTTCGGGGCCGTCACCTTCGATCAGATCCGGCCCGGCTGCTGGCAGCAGAAGGAACGGCTCACCGACATGGACGCGAACCACATGGACGCATCCATCTGCTTCCCCAACACGCTCCCACGCTTCTGCGGGCAGACCTTCGCCGAGCGGGACGACAAGGAGCTCGCGCTGCTGTGCGTGCGGGCCTACAACGACTGGATGATCGACGAGTGGTGCGAGGGTGACGGCAAGGGACGGCTCATCCCGCTCGCCATGGTGCCGCTGTGGGACCCGCATCTGGCGGCCGACGAGGTGCGCCGCTGCGCCGCACGGGGATGCCACGCCATCACGTTCTCGGAGAACCCGTATCCCCTGGGCCTTCCGTCGATCCATTCGGGTGAGTGGGACCCGCTGTTCGCCGCCTGCGTGGAGACGGAGACCGTGCTGTGCATGCACATCGGCTCGTCCTCGAAGATGCCGGGCACGACCCCTGACGCGCCGTTCATCGTCAGCTCGACGCTCACGTTCCAGAACGCCATGGGCTCGCTGCTCGACTTCGTATTCTCGGGCACGTTGGCGCGGTTCCCCCAGCTGGTCGTCGCCTACTCCGAGGGCCAGGTCGGCTGGATGCCCTACCTGCTCGAACGGATGGACAAGCTCTGGGAGGAGCGGTCGGACAACTCGTTCGGCACCAACCTCCCCGACCCACCGACCAGCTACATCCGCGGCCGGGTCTACGGGTGCATCTTCGACGACGAGACCGGCCTGGCCAACCGCGACCGCATCGGCATGGACACGATCTGCTTCGAGACCGACTACCCGCATGCCGACAGCACGTTCCCCCACTCGGAGGCGGTCGCCGAGCAGATCTGCCGCAAGGCGGGGCTCGACGACGACGAGACCTACATGCTCCTGCGCGGCAACGCGATCCGCGCCTTCGGCCTCGAGCGGTACGGCATCACGCGGTAGCCGGCGTTCATGACCACTCGGGGGGAGGGCTGGGGCGGGTACACCACGATGCTGGTGCACCAGGACGGACGCCTTCTGACGGTGTCGTTCAATCGCCCCGATCGGCTGAACGCAGTGGGGGGCGGGTTCCACGAGGAGCTCATCGAGATCCTCGGTCGCGCCGGACGGGACGACTCCGTGGGCGCCATCCTGCTGCGGGGCGAAGGACGGGCCTTCTGCGTGGGGGGCGACGTCAAGGGCTTCGACGAGCGCGCCTCGGGCGCCACGCCGGCGCGCCCCGCCCACACGGTGCTGCACACGCTCCACGCCACCGAGCTCCTCGAGGCCATCCTCGGCGTGCCCCAACCCATCGTCGCCGCGGTGCACGGCCACGCCAGGGGCCTGGGGGCCACGATCGCCCTGTTCTGCGACGTCGTGGTGGCCGCCGAGGACGCACAGTTCGCGGACACCCACGTCAGCGTGGCACTCGTGGCCGGCGACGGAGGTGCGGTGATGTGGCCGCTGATCATGCCGTTCGGCGCCGCCAAGTGGTACCTGCTCACCGGCGATCCGATCAGCGGCACCGAGGCCGCTCGCCTCGGCATGGTCCTGAAGGCCGTGCCCGGCGACCAGCTCCTCGACGAGGCGAATGCTCTCGCTCGGCGCCTGGCCGACGGGGCGCCGCTGGCGGTCCAGGGAACCAAGGCGACGCTGAACCGCATCGTGCGCGACCGCATGAGCCTGCTCATGGACACCGGGTTGCTGCTCGAGGGCGCCACGTTCGTCAGCGACGACCACCGCGAGGCCGCGGCCGCGTTCGTCGCCAAGCGCAAGCCCACGTTCCGCGGGTCATAGCCCGATCGGATGGGCCCGCAACTAACTTGACACCTGTGTCGCACAGCGTGGGGGGCTCGGCCGAGCGATGGCGCAACGTGCTCGACGCTCGCACGAGCCGGGAGCGGGGTCGCCGCACGCTGACCCGCCTGCTCGACGCCGCCGTGGAGGAGTTCTCGGCGTACAGCTACCACGGCGCGCGAGTGGCCCGGGTCGCCAAGCGGGCCCGCACGTCGCACGGCACCTTCTACGTCTACTTCGACGGCAAGGACGACCTGCTGCTCGCCATGCAGGAGGACATCGTCGCCGCGATGGACGACCTGCTCGCCCGGATTCCGGATTTCGAGGCGGGCCCCGCCGGCTTCGCCACGCTGCGCGCCTGGCTGTCGGAGGTGTGCGGCCTCTTCCTGGAGCACTCGGCGATCCACGCCGCGCTGCTCGACGCCATCGTCGAGGACGCCGACCCCCGCATCACCACGCAGGGCCTGCGGGCGCAGCAACGCTGGACGACGGCGCTCGCGGATCGCATCCGGGCCGCTGGCGCCACCGACATCGATCCCTACCTGGCGGCCGTGTGCATCTACAACGTGATCGACCGCGCCACGCGATCGAAGCATCGGGGGCAGCTCGTCATCACGTTCGACGAGCTGGTCGACGGCCTGACCGAGCTCGTCCATCGCTCGGTCTTCGGGTCGGACGAGCGCAGCGCGGCTCCGCAGCCGACCTGATCGGCGCGGCCCGGCCGCAGGGGGTTTCCTGTCTCAGACGAGCCGCAGGCGGCTGGCGCGGCGCGGCGCATCGCCTCCGAGGTAGGTCCGTTGCACCATCCGTGCGAGCGTGGGCGCCAGCGTGTCGGGGTCGATGCGCGACCACCGCGACGTCACGGCCGAGTACGAGGCCTCGATGAGCAGGTAGAGCAGGGCCGCCTGCACCTCGGGTGCGACGAGCGACTCCACCCGGGCGTCGCTCACGGACCGGGTGAGGCTCTCGACCAGGCGGTTGAAGACGTGGCCTTCCTCCGCCGGCACCTCGGGATCGAGGCGGGCCACCCGGTCCCACCATGCCCGGAACACCCCGGCGTGGCGGGCGTGCAGATCGCGGTAGTGGCGCAGGATCTCCTCGATCTCGTCCGTGTCGATCTCGCCCGCCCGCACCCGACCCAGCTCCTCGACGATCGCCTTCATGTCCTGGAAGCAAGCGCGGCTGAGCTCGTCGAACAGCTCGTCCTTGTTGCGGAAGTAACGGTAGAAGGTGGCGCGCGATGTCGAGGCGTGCTCGATCAGGTCGTCGACCGTGGCCCCCGTGTAGCCGACCTCGCTGAACACCGCGTTGCCGGCCTCGAGCAGGCGACTGCGCAGCTCGCGGTTGTCGGTGAGCGAGGCGTCCATCGGATCGGCGTCAGCCGAGCTTCCGGTCACGCCAGCGGGGTCCGCCAAGGCCGCGGATCGCGAACGTGGCGTACCAGTCGCCGAGCTCGGCCATGGACAGCGACCCGGACGGGCGATGCCACAGATGGCTGGTCTTCATCAGATGCTGCCCTTGAGCAGGCCGACGGCGTCGGCGATGTCCTGGAGGCTCGTCGCCTCGTAGCCCTTCCGGTAGAAGATCGCGCCGGCGCGCTCGACGATGTCGGTCCACCGGTCCTCGTGGTTGGTCCCCCTGCGCCTGCGCTCGCCGGCCCTGCGGGGTGGTCGCCTCGTCGCCGGCTGCGTCGCCGTCGTTCCTACCTCGTTGACCACGGCTTCCTTCCTGCGCGCCGGGCCGGCGCCTGGCAAACACTACTGACAACCAAACGTCAGGAAGGTCAGTCGACGACCGATGCCAGGAGGTCGATCATGTCCGCGGCGTTGCGGACGCCGTAGTCCTCGTAGCAGTTGTTCATCAGCACGTGGACCTCGCGGGATTCGCCGGCCAGCTCCTGCACGCGCTTGACCCACGGACGCAGCTCACGCTTGTCGTAGAGGTAGCGGAAGCGCTCGGCCGCGGACGTCGCCCGTCCTGACCAGGTGTCGTCGGCCCGGCCGTGGAACCGCACGACCGCGAGGTCCGCCGTCGCCACCGCCAGGCGCGGCAGCTTGCTGACCTTGGGGGCATCCACGTTCACCAGCGTCAGCTCGTGGTCCGCCAGCCAACCCAGCGTCCGGTCGAGGTCGTCCTTGCCGAACCACAGCGGCGACCGCAGCTCCACGCATGCGGGCAGGCCACCCAGCCGCTCACGCGCCCGGGCCAGCTCGTCACGATTGGCGCGCTTGGGCGTGAACCAGGGCGGATATTGCAGCAGGACCGATCCCAGCCGCCCACTCGCCCGCAGGGGCTCGAGGGCGTCGGCGAACCGCGTCCATACCTCGTCCACGGCGTCGGCGGGAAGATGGTGGGGGTACACGTTGCGCTTGGTGGCGGCCTCCGGCTCGAGCGACTCGGCGATGTCGCGCCACAGTGTCTCGGGCTTGGTCGGGTGGCCCGTCATCATCGAGTAGGCCTTGACGTTCATGCGGAAGCCATCCGGCGTGCGCTCGGCCCAGCCCTCGGCCAGCTGGCGCGACGGCGGTCCGTAGTAGGTGCTGTCGGCCTCGACCACGGGGAAGCGGGCGCTGTAGAAGGCCAGCCGCTCGGCCGCGCTCATCGAGCGCTTCGGGTACCAGTCGGTGCCCTTCAGCAGGGTCCTGTCGGTCCACGAGCAGGTGCCCACCCGCACCTCCGCGTCGCCGATGTGCAGCACGGGACCGAGCTCCAGCGGCTCGCTCATTCAGTCGTCACCGTCCTCGTCGTCACTCCCCCGCCGGCCACCCAGGCCGGCGCCGCGCACGGCGCGCCACGCAGTTGAGCCGCTCACCATCGCGGCATACCCATCGGGGTGGCGCCCATGCGCTCCAATGCCGCTTCTCCGGCCTCCCGGTGCTCGCCACCCGCCATCACCATGGTGCGGGCCCACTGGTAGCGGCAGCCCGTGGGCTCCAGAGCCGCTGCGGCCGCGACCAGCCGGTCGGTGTCGCCTTCGGCGAACGCCGCGGCGCGCTCGACCATCGCCAGCGCCACTGGGTTGGCGGCAACGGACAGCCAGGCCCGCTCGATGCGCTCGGCGGCGTCGGCGCGCCCGGCGAGCACGGCGGCCTCGGCCCAGAGGGCGGCGTACCAGGGACGCCACTCACCGCTGAACCAGGTGCGCAGCCGATCGGGATCGACCGCCAGCCGGGCGACGGCGGCGTCGATGTCGCCCACGTGCAGCTCGACGATGGCGTCGAACGTCGGGCCGTAGCCGCTCAGCGGGCTCTCCAGGCGTTCGGCGGTCATGCCGATTGCGATGCTGCGGTCCCGCCATTCCGCGCGCTGCTCCTCGTCGCCGCGCAGGCCGTGGACCATCGTCACCGCCAGCGTGGCGCCGGCCAGGTTGCTCGCCACCGGTCGCCCCGCCTGTTCCCAACCGCGGCGGAACCGCTCGGCGGCCGCCACCACGGCATCGAGGTCACCAGCCATGGCGTCGACCTTGATGCGGCGGGCGCTGGCGATGTGGTCGAGCTCGGTGACGAACGGCAGTGACGCCAGGCGGTCCGCATACGCCCGGGCGGCGGCGAAGTCGCCGGCGGTCAGGCTGATCTCGGACGCCATGGCGTAGCAGTCGGAGAACTCCATGCCGTTGTCCGGTCGGAGCGGGATGCGTCCCAGGACCTCGATCCGGGCACGCACGGTGGCCACCGCCGCAGGGACGTCGCCCCCCGCCAGGTGAACGGCCGACAGCTCGTCGAGCGCTGCACTCTCGTCGTAGGCGTCGCCGACTCGCCGGGCCAGCGTGACCGCCCGCTCGGCCAGCTCCTCCGTGACCGGGTCGAGCTCGTCGCCGTTGAACGCCTGCGCGGTGAGGATCGACGGCTCGGCGAGGGGCGAACCGCCCGCCACCGCCACCGCCTCCTGGATCAGCTCCTCGACGACCTCGGGGGGCGGGACCTCGGCCATGATGCCCGGGCCGCGGTTGATCAGTGTCGCAGCGAGGGCGAGGTTGTGCGCCGCGGTGACCCCGTCCCCGGACTCGGCTGCGATGTCGGCGGCCCGCCGCCACAGCCGGAAGGTGTCGTTGCCGACGTGGCGACACATCGCCGCGCCGGCGGCATCGTTGAGCGCCGTGACCCGGGCCGCGGGGTCGTCGGTGAGGGTCGCCGCCTCCTCGAACCGACGCTGCGCCTCCGCGGGCAGGCCCCGCAGGAACGTCAGCGACGCCAGCAGCAACGCCAGCCGGTGTGCATCAGCGCGGAGCTCCGGCCGGCTGACGGCCCAGGCGAAGCCCGCACGCAGGTCGTCGGCGACCAGATCGAATGCGCCGCGCCAGGCGCCGTCGCCACCCCGGCCCTGGACGTAGTCCTCGACGCCATCGTCGGCCCGCTCGACCAGCTCCTCGGCCGTGGCCAGACACCACTGCACCTGGCGGGCCCGGACCTCCTCGAGCTCGCCGACCTGCTCCAGCTGGTCGACGCCGTATTGGCGAATCGTCTCGAGCACCCGGTAGCGGGTCTCCGAGCCGGGTCGGGCGACGGCGAGGCTGTTGTCGGCCAGCCGGGCGAGCCCGTCGGCCAAGCCCGCGTCGACCGGCAGGAACCCGGCCACCTGGGTGGCGGCCTCGACCGTGAACGGCGCCGCGAAGACCGACACCCGCCGGAGCAGGGCCTGCTCGGCGGGATCGAGCAGGGCATAGCTCCAATCGATCGTGGAGCGGAGGGAGCTGTGCCGCTCGTCGAGCCGTGAGCCGCCGGACAGCATCCGGAGCGCGTCGGCCAGCCCCGACTCCACGCCGTCGAGCCCCAGCGTGGCGAGCCGAGCGGCGGCCAGCTCGATGGCGAGCGCCATGCCGTCGAGCGAGCGGCACACGCTGGCGATGCGGGGCACGTCGCCCGGGCCCGGCTCGAACCCGGCGGCCGCGCGGGCCCGCTCGAGGAACAGCGCCACCGCGTCGGCGGCCGCGTCATCGTCGGGTTGCAACGAAAGGCCTGGCACCGGGAAGACGTGCTCGAACGGCAGCATGAGGCGAGTGCGGCTGGTGGCCAGCACGCGGGCCTGCGGGCACGTGGCCAGGAGGCGCTCGACGAAGACGGCGACGCCGTCGACCAGGTGCTCGCAGTTGTCGAGCACGATCAGCGCTTCCGACCTGCCGAGGCGGGCGAGGACCGCGTCTTCGATGGTGCCGCCCGGACGCTCCGCCACGCCCAGGACCGCGGCCACGGCGGCCGCCACCATCCCGGGATCGGAGATCGGGACCAGGTCCACGAACCAGACCGCGTCGGCGACCTGGACCGTCTCGGCGGCGACCGCGATTGCGAGCCGGGTCTTGCCCACGCCCCCGGGGCCGACGGCGGTCACGAGCCGGTGCCCGGCGATGGCCGCGGCCAGTGCCTGCCGCTCGGCCGCCCGGCCCACGAAGGACGTGAGCGGCGTCGGGATCGCCGGCGCCAGCGGCAGGGACGTGGCCACGGTCGCTCCGGCCGGGCGGCCGGGCCCCTCGGAGCCCGCCGGCTGGGCGGCGAGCGCGGCGGCGTAGCTGGCGAGCTCGCGGCGGTCGGCGACGCCGAGCTTGCGGAGCAGCGAGGACACGTGGCTCTCGACCGTCCGCACGGATATGAACAGCCGAGCGGCGATCTCGGCGTTGGTGAGGTGCTCGGCGACGCCCGAGAGCACGTCGGCCTCGCGGGTCGACACGCCGGCATCGGTCAGGACCTGAGCATCCATCACCCGAGGATTGTGCCTGGATCGGCCACGGGCCACGACCCGCTTATCGATTGGGGCTCGGGCTCAGTTGCTTCCCGCTCTTGGCGCTTCGCGCCGGGCCGCTCGGGCTTCGACGCGTGCTTCCCGCTCCACGGCCGCTCAGGCCGGGCCCTCCGTTCGGTCGGGCTCAGGCACCCAGGTGCTCGGCGGCAACCCGCTTGGGTACGACCATGCGCCACGCGTCGAGCACGATCTCCCGCATCTCCATGTCGTCGATCGCCTCGAGCCGGACGACCACCCAGTTGTACCGCTGATCCGAACGCTTCGGCATCAGGAACTTGTGGGGCTCGGAGTCGATCAGCGCCTGACGCTCCTCCTTGGGGAATGCGAATCCCATGAGGGTCTCGTCTCGGGAGAACGCCAGGTAGACGATCTGCCCGATCCGGAACTTGACGCGGTCCCGGACCAGGGCCTCCTGGGTCCGGGGGAGCGTGAGTGCCAGATCCCGCACCTGCTCGATCGTCACCATGGACCGGTTCCTAGTTCCTTCGGCGTGGCCCGGTCCATCCAGAATGAGGTCAGAGCGAAGAATGGGTCGAGCGCAGGAGGAGCCATGAAGGCGTGGGTCGTCGAGTCGCCCGGGCCGATCGCGACGGGCCCCCTCGTGGCCGTGGATCGTCCCGTCCCCGAACCCGGTCCGGGCGAGATCAGAGTCCGGGTCATCGCGTGCGGCGTGTGCCGGACCGACCTCCACCTGGCCGAGGGCGATCTGCCGCCCCATCGGCCGTCGACCGTCCCGGGGCACGAGGTCGTCGGCACCGTCGACGCGCTCGGCCCCGGCGCCGGCCGGTTCCGGCTGGGCCAGCGGGCCGGGATCGCCTGGCTGCGCCACACGGATGGGCGGTGCCGCTGGTGCCGGCGGGGCCAGGAGAACCTCTGCATCGACCCGCGCTTCACTGGCTGGGACGCCGACGGTGGGTACGCCCAGTGGGCGGTGGTCGACGAGGCGTACGCGTACGAGCTCCCCGACGGCTTCGACGACGTGCACGCGGCGCCGCTGCTGTGCGCCGGCATCATCGGCTACCGGGCCCTGCGGCGGGCCGAGTTGCCGCCGGGAGGCCGCCTCGGCATCTACGGCTTCGGGGCGTCGGCGCATCTCGCCGCGCAGGTGGCCCTGGCCCAGGGTGCCACCGTGCACGTCATGACCCGGGCGGCGGCCGCCCGCCAGCTCGCACTCGACCTGGGCGCACACTCCGCAGGACCCGCCGACGCCCCGCCCCCCGAGCCGCTCGATTCCGCCATCCTGTTCGCGCCCGCCGGGGAACTGGTGCCGGCCGCCATGGCCGCCCTCGACCGCGGCGGCACGTTGGCCGTCGCCGGCATCCACCTCAGCGACGTGCCGCCGCTGAACTACCAGAGCCACCTGTTCCAGGAGCGGCAGCTGCGCAGCGTCACCGCCAACACGCGGGCCGACGGCGAGGAGTTCCTGGCGCTGGCCGCTCGCCTCGGCGTCCGGGTGACGGCCACGCCCTACCCGCTCGACGCGGCCGACCGGGCGCTCGCCGACCTTGCCAACGACCGGCTCACGGGCGCCGCCGTGCTGGTCGCCTAACGGCGTCGCGACGAGCGGTCACGACGAACGAGGTCGTGACCGACGTTCACACGGGAATCGAGCAAAGGAGGCACACATGGACATCTCCCTCGAGGGCTGGGACATCCAGACGGCAGGATCGGCTGATTGGGTGCCATGGGGCACCCAGGGGAACGCCAGGGCCAAGATCCTTGGCTCGGCCGATGGCTACATGGTCACCTACGTCCAAGCGGACGCGGGTTACGAGGGCGACCCGCACGTCCACGCTCATCCCGAGTTCTTCTATCTGGTCGAGGGCTCGGTCAGGAACCAGGGTCGCGAGATGACCGCGGGGGACGGCTACGCCGCGGCCGCGAGCTCGACCCACGCAGACTTCGCGACCGACACCGGTGCGACGTACATCGTGATCTTCAAGATCTGAGGTCGGCTCACACGTTTGCATATTTGGCTAAATTAGGAAATTCTTGAGCCATGAGCGAACGCATCGACAACACCGTCATCTGCCAATACCGACCGCGGGCGGACAAGGTGGACGAGCTCATGGGGCTGATCCGGGAGCACCGCGCCACCTACACCGAGCTCGGCCTGGCGACCGGCCGTCCCGAGGAGGTGTACATCGGCGAGGACCAGGACGGCGCCGGGCCGCTCATCGTCGCGATCTTCCAGTGGGTCGACGCGGAGGCACCCGGCCGCGCCCACCAGCACCCGCGGATCGCAGCGCTGTGGGAACGGATGGCCACCCTCGTCGAGGACCGCGCGATGGGACCGGGGATGGCGTTCCCGCACTTCGCCGTGAAGGAGACCCTCTGAGCCGCCGGCCGCGGGGCCTACGCGAGCTCGACGAGCTGGAGGCCGTCTTCGGGGCCCTCGCCAACGAGCATCGCCGCCACATCCTGGTCACGCTGCACGCGCGGGGCGGGGCGATGACCGCGGGTGAGCTGGCCGATCGCTTCAGCCACTCGTGGTCGACCACGACCCGGCACCTCCAGCGGCTCGAGGCCGCGGGGCTGGTCCATGTGGAGAAGGCCGGCAGGGAGCGACGCTACACACTCGACTCCCGGCACCTGCGCCGAACGACGTCGACGTTCCTGGGCGTGTTCGACGACGACTGAACGACCCTCAGTGAGGGTCGATTCCGCCGAGCGCTCGCCGCTCGAACCATCGCTATTGCGGTGACCTGCATGATCCGCGGAATCGACCCTCAGTCGTCCAGCACCGGCAGGTCGAGCTGGCGCAGACGCTCGGGGTCGGCGATCGCGTAGATCTCGACGATCCGGCCGCCCCTGACGGTGAAGGCCATGATCGAGACCGGACGGCCAGCGGGGGCCACGACGACCCCAGCGGCACCGTTGATCACGGCCGGCCGCACGAACGGTGACAACTGCGTGAACATGAGCGCACGGCTGGCCACGGTCTCTGCACCCTGGACCACGACCGAGACGCTCGGACGCGACAAGCCGCCGTCGGACCGCAGCACGACGTCCGGGTCGAGCACGGCGACGAGCGCGTCGAAGTCACCGCCGCGGGCGGCGGCGAAGAACGCGTCCACCACCTCCCGCTGGCGCGCCATGTCCACGTCGGGTGTGGCCGCGCCCTGGACCCGGTGACGCGCCCGGCTGGCGAGCTGCCGTGCCGCGGCCGGGGAGCGTCCCACGATGGTCGCGATCTCCTCGAAGGGCACTGCGAACATGTCGTGCAGGACGAACGCCAGGCGCTCCGCGGGTGCGAGCGTCTCGAGCACCACCAGCAGCGCGAGGCCGACCGAGTCGACCAGCTCCGCCTGGTGCTCGGGATCGAGGTCGTCCTCGCGCCGCACGATCGGATCGGGCACGTACACGTCCAGCGGCTCCTCGCGCCGGGACGAGCGGGAGCGCAGCCGGTTCAGGCACACGCGCGAGACGACGGTCGTGAGCCAGCCGCCCAGGTTCTCGACGTCGCTGGTGTCGGCGCGGTTCAGCCTCAGCCAGGTCTCCTGGACGGCGTCGTCGGCCTCGCTGAGCGACCCCAGCATGCGGTAGGCCACCGCCCGCAGGTGCGCCCGGTGTTCCTCGAACCGTTCTGTCAGCCAGTCGTTCCCGTCCATCGGTCACATTCCCTCGTCACTCCGTGTCATAGCAGTGACCGGCGGAACACCGCCGATGTGACAGAGGAGCACACGCGATGGAGAGTTCACGATGAAGGCCGCCAGAGTCCATGAGCCCATCGGCCTCGAAGGGATCGACGGGATCGTCTACGAGGACGCACCCGATCCGGTGCCGGCCGTCGGCGACGTCCTCGTCGAGGTTCACGCCGCCGGATTCACCCCCACGGAGTTGCAGTGGCCGCTCTGGACCGACCGGGCGGGCCGCGATCGGGCGCCGATCATCCCGGCTCACGAGTTCTCGGGCGTGGTCGCCGCCCTCGGCTACGGCACCGCCGGCGTGGCGGTGGGGGACGAGGTCTACGGCCTCATCGACGGGTACCGCGACGGGGCCGCTGCCGAGTTCATCGCCATCGAGGCCCGCGACATAGCGCCGAAGCCGACGACCATCGATCACGTGCACGCCGCGGCCATCCCCCAAGCCGGGCTCACGTCCTGGCAGGCGCTGTTCGATCACGGGCAGCTGGCCGCCGGGCAGACCGCCGTGATCCACGGGGCCGGCGGCGCCGTCGGGGCCGTCGCCGTGCAGCTCGCCCGCTCCGCCGGTGCCCACGTGATCGGCACGGGTCGCGGCGGCGCCCGGACGCGCGCGATGGAGGCCGGCGCGGACAGCTTCGTGGACCTCGAGCAGGACGGCTGGGAGGATGCCATCGGGCAGGCCGACGTCGTCCTCGACACGATCGGCGGCGACGTGCTCGCCCGATCGGCGGCGATCGTCAGGCCGGGCGGCACCCTGGTGTCGGTCTGCGCCCCTCCCCCCACCGACCGCCAGGACATCCGGGCGCTCCACTTCGTCCGCGAGCCCAGCGGCGCCCAACTCGTCGAGCTGGCTCGCCTGGTCGATAGCGGCCAGCTCCGCCCGCAGGTCGGCGCGGTTTACCCGCTCGCCGACGCCCGCGAGGCGTTCA